>JAWKZZ010000020.1:0-1289 GCA_041395785.1 Pseudomonadales bacterium | reverse complement strand
GTCCGGCTGGTGATGCACTTTGACTAATTGGAACGGCAAATGCTTTTCCAGTGCATCCATGACCAAACCCGCACCACCGTTGCCGGCATTGATCACCAACTTCAACGGCTTCAGTGTGGCGCGATCAACATAAGCCAACAAATGCTGCACATAGGCATCGCGGGTGGACTGCTCTTGATAATTGCCCGCGCGCGGCGGTGCAGCAAAATTGCCGCTCTCGGCCAAGGCTTGAATCTCTTTCAAACCGGTATCACCACTGATCGGACGCGAGCCTTCGCGCACAAATTTCATGCCGTTGTAATCCATCGGGTTGTGGCTGGCTGTCACGGCAATGCCGCCATCAACGCCCAAATGAAAAGTGGCGAAATACACTTCTTCCGTGCCGCACAAACCGATATCAATAACATCGGCGCCTTGCTCGCGCAAACCACGCACTAACGCCGCTGACAACGCTGGGCTGGACAGACGAATATCGTGACCAACCACTACACTTTTCGCGCCGAGAAATTGCACAAAGGCGCGACCGATACGGTAGGCGATATCTTCATTGAGCTGATCGGGTACACGACCGCGCACATCGTAGGCTTTGAAACAATTGATTTGAATCGCACTCATGGAAACTTCTCAATCCTTATTTCGATTGACGATAAATGTTTTCGTAAACATAGTTCGTGGCTTCGATAAAACCTTCCACGCTGCCGCAATCGTAACGCGTACCTTTGAAACGATAAGCCAGCACAGCGCCTTCTTGTGCCTGCTGCATCAGGGCATCGGTCAACTGAATTTCACCGCCTTTACCCGGTGGCGTTTTTTCCAAAATATCAAAAATATCTGGCGTCAGAATATAGCGTCCGATCACCGCCATATTGCTAGGCGCATCGGCTAATTTAGGTTTTTCCACCATGTTGGAAACGCGGAAAATTCCTTCTTTTAATTTTTCGCCTTCCACCACACCAAATTTCTCAATGTCCGCGCCATCCACTTCTTGAATCGCCACGATACTGCAACGGAATTGTTTGTACAGCTTGACCATCTGCGCCATGACACCCACACCGGCTTCTGGCGGCATGCACAAATCGTCCGACAAAATTACACCAAACGCTTGATCACCCACCAAGCGGCGACCGGTGAGAATCGCGTGACCCAAACCTTTCATTTCGCGCTGACGCGTGAAAGAAAATGAGGCGTTATCCATCACGCGCTGAATGCTTTCCAAATATTTTTCTTTGCCGGTACCCGCAATTTGATGTTCCAATTCAAAATTAAGATCAAAATGATCTTCAATGGCG
>JAWKZZ010000019.1:0-1678 GCA_041395785.1 Pseudomonadales bacterium | reverse complement strand
TAACGGATCCACCGGTTTACCCGATTTGCGAATTTCAAAGTGCAGTTTGTTTTTGTCGGTACCACTGGAGCCGACCTCTGCAATCACTTGCCCTTTTTTCACCACATCGCCTTCGGCGACCAATAATTTATTGTTGTGCGCATAAGCACTGAGAAATTGTTCATCGTGTTTAACGATGAGCAACTGTCCGTAACCCGCAAGACCGCTGCCCGCATACACCACCGAACCAGCCTTCGCTGCTTTGACTGGATCGCCCTGCTTCCCTTCCAAATCGATCCCTTTACGCAGGGGATCAGTCGCAGAGTACAGCGTGATCAATCGACCATTCGTCGGCCACAGCCAGTGACTAGTACCACTCGCGGCAGCAGGAGCAGCGACAGCGGGCTGTTCGGTTTGCACAACAGGCTGCGGCTTAGCCGCCACCGCCGGCACTGTTTTTACACCACTACTGGCTGCAGCCGATGACGAGGAGGAAGCCACCTCCACCACTGGTTGATCATCGGCAATCGCCGTTACTTGCACACCGCGCGGTGTGGCAACGGTGCGGGATGCCGCCAAACGCGTAGCCGCATCGCTATCCGCCAACATAATTTTTTGCCCCGCATGCAGGCGATAGGGGGCCGCGATGCGATTGCGCTGCGCCAACTCACGGAAGTCGACACCGTAGCGCCACGCAATCGTATACAGCGAATCATCACGCGAGGCGATGTGATAGTTCAAACGAATGCTTGGCGGCTGTGCCATTTGCTCAATAGGTGGTAGGCGCGCTGTACTTTTGCAGCCCGCCACTAACACCGCCGCCAAGGTCAACATCAACGATACTGTGATTGCGTTAAACTTCACCGCTATTCACTCCATTTATTTATTCAATATGTTTACGCACAATGCCGCGCACGAACGGGACAAAACGCGCAGGCTCTACAGGAATGTGTTCGTACTCGCCGGTTTCTGCATCGCGATACACCATCACTAGATGCTGCTCATCGCCACCGACCGGAGAGACCAACACACCGCCAGGCGCCAACTGTTGCAATAAACGCACAGGAATTTCTAACGGTGCTGCCGCCGACAGAATTCCGTCAAAAGGGCCTGCCTCTTCCCAGCCGATTGCACCATCCGCATGACGCAAAAAAACATTATCGTGCTTCAACAAGCGCATGCGCTGTTTGGCTTTTTCCAACAACGGCTCAATGCGCTCCATGCTGTAAACTTTTTTGGCCAACTGCGCCAAAACTGCGGTTTGATAACCAGAACCCGTGCCAATTTCTAACACGCGCGTGAGTGGCCCACGCGACAACAACAGCTCGGACATGCGCGCAACGGTATAGGGTTGCGACAGCGTTTGGTTGTAACCGATAGGCAGCGCATCGTCTTCATACGCGCGATGCTCTAATGCGGGATCGACAAAAATATGGCGCGGCGTTTCTCGAATCGCATTGATCACTTCAAAATTGCCGATGCCTTGATCCATCAAACGCTCAATCAAACGATCGCGCGTGCGGCGCGATGTCATGCCTCTGCCATCAAGATTTAGATCGTTCACTCAAAATCACCGTACTGTAACGCTTTGAACTATAGCACAGGGCTTTGGCTATCAAACGCTTGCGCATTCTCCAGCTGCAAACACTCGCGCAACACAGCAGTTGCATAGGTGCCAACCGGCAATGCAAAACGCAAC
>JAWKZZ010000018.1:0-1881 GCA_041395785.1 Pseudomonadales bacterium | reverse complement strand
GCTCGACCATGTCGGCCAAGGCACGCTGGATTTGTCGCAACTGGAAATCTTGGTGCTGGACGAAGCCGACCGCATGCTGGACATGGGCTTCATCCACGATATCCGCCGCATCTTAAAGTTACTTCCAACAAAGCGTCAGAACCTGTTGTTTTCAGCGACTTTTTCCGACGAAATCAAAGCCTTGGCCGAAGGCCTACTCGACGAACCGGTGTTGATTGAAGTGGCGCGCCGCAACGCCGCTGCCGACACCGTGGCGCAGAGCGTGTACTTGGTCGATCGCGAGCGCAAACGCGAGCTGTTGATGAAGCTGATCCAAGACAACAACTGGTATCAAGTGCTGGTGTTCACACGCACCAAACACGGTGCGAACCGCCTCGCCGAACAACTGGACAAAGCCGGCATCAGCGCGATGGCCATCCACGGCAACAAAAGCCAAGGCGCGCGCACCAAGGCACTGGGCGACTTCCGCCTCGGCAAGTTGCAAGTGTTGGTCGCTACCGATATTGCCGCGCGCGGTATCGACATCAGCGAGTTGCCCCATGTCATTAACTTTGAACTGCCGCATGTGCCGGAAGACTATGTGCACCGCATTGGCCGCACCGGTCGCGCCGGCGTAGAAGGTGAAGCGCTGTCGCTGGTCTGCGTCGACGAGCACAAACTTTTGGCTGGCATCGAGCGCCTGCTGAAACGCGAATTAGAAAGAAAAACGCTGCCCGGTTTTGAGCCAGACCCGTCTATTCGCGCCGAGCCCATCCCCAACGGTCGCCAGCAGAACATGCGCCCGTATCGCCAGCACCAGAACAACCCCAATCCGCAGCGTCCGCATCGCGAACGCTCGCCAAACAATGGCGAGCGACAACAGCACAGTGAACGGTCAAACAATGGTCAGCAGCAAAACCGCCGCCCAGCACAACCGCGCGACGGTGCGCCACAAGGGCAAAATCGCCAACAGCGTCCTTACGGCCAGCAACAAGCACAGCCACAACAGCGCCGCCGCACAGGCGACGAACAGCCGCTGACCAACGAAAACCGCAACCCGTTTGAAGGCGTAAAGGCCGCGCGCCCCTATCGCCACAAACGCCCACAGCAACAAGGGCAAGGTAACGGCGGCGGCAGTTATTGGCAGAACCAAAGCAACGGCAGCAGCAATCGCAACAACAATGGCGGAGGCAATAGCTCGCGCAGCAATAACAGCGGTGGTTATCGCGGCAACAACAATGGCAGCCGTCCAAACCGCCGCGACGACAATTTCGGCAATCGTTAAAACACCACAAAATGTTTGGAAAAACAGAGCGCCATCGCTACAATGCGCGCTGCTTTTACCACAGCAAAAAAACACCGGAGGGGTGGCAGAGTGGTTGAATGCACCGGTCTTGAAAACCGGCGAAGGTGAAAGCCTTCCGTGGGTTCAAATCCCACCTCCTCCGCCATCTTCTAAAACCAGCCTTGCGCTGGTTTTTTATTGCTTTCCCAACTAACGAACCTGCATCAATTCTCTGGCTTATCACGCGTCCAATGGCTGGCATCGGGATACACGGGATATCGAGCCCAATCCGCAAAATCCTGGCGCGTCATCAATTGCGTTTTTCCTTTGCCTTTGCCCGCCACGGTTTTGACAATCACTTGTGGCTTGCGCGCATCGGCAGCATTGGCGTCCACTATCTGTCTAACGCCCCATTGCTCGCCGCGCAAACCGTTGCTGTAAAAAGCGCCGGCCTCCAGTGCGTCTGCCGTCAACTTCGGCAAGCTGGATTCGATATTCGACAAGGCTTCATACAACAGTTGTATTTGCTCGTCGCTGATATCAAATGTTTCGTCCATGCCATCCAGCGCCAATGCCAATTCTTTTTCTGTAAACGGCGCTTCATGCAATAACTGCTG
>JAWKZZ010000017.1:0-2358 GCA_041395785.1 Pseudomonadales bacterium | reverse complement strand
AATTCATCCAGTGCGCCGCTGTAATCAGGATTCTGTTCTGAAAGTTGCGCAATAGCCGTCAACAGAGCGGGCGCATCACTGGTAATCACTGCATCCAGTATCGGATGAATTAAACGGCGATCCATCGTGCCTAACATTTCGCGCACGCCGGTTTCGCCAATTTTTTCACTGCCGAAAGCAATCGCTTGATCGGTGAGTGACAGCGCATCGCGCATCGAGCCGTCAGCAGCGCGGGCGAGCAACCACAATGCGGCGTCTTCGTAAGGAATCATTTCTTTATCGAGGATAACTTTCAAATACTCGACAATTTTTTCTGGCGCTAAATTCTTCAAATTAAATTGCAGGCAGCGCGACAGCACCGTTACCGGCAGTTTGTGTGGATCCGTCGTGGCGAGTAAAAACTTCACATGCGCAGGCGGCTCTTCCAAGGTTTTCAACAGCGCGTTGAATGCCGGTTTTGAAAGCATGTGTACTTCGTCGATCAGGTATACCTTGAATCGACCTGATGACGGCATGTATTGCGCGTTGTCGATCATGTCGCGCACATCATCCACGCCGGTATGGCTTGCGGCATCAATTTCGATTAAATCAACAAAACGCCCTTCAGTAATTTCACAGCACGCCGCGCATTGGCCGCAGGGTTGCGAGCTGATGCCAGTTTCGCAATTGAGGCATTTCGCCAAGATGTGCGCAATAGTGGTTTTGCCCACCCCACGCGTGCCGGTGAATAGGTAGGCGTGGTGCAGGCGATTGTGATCCAGCGCATTGATGAGCGCTTGCATCACATGTGTTTGGCCTGCCATGTCACGGAAATGTTGTGGACGCCATTTGCGGGCGAGAACTTGGTAGCTCATGGCCGAAAAGTCTGTGAAAAACGAGGCGCTAGTATAGACGAAGAGGGTGGTGTCCCTGCCAGCCGAGCCTCGGCACACAAACGGGCTGCTACCGTTGCTCCCTTCCGGGCCTGGCGGGGTTTACAGCTGTTCATTGCGAGGAACCGACAGGGCCACCATGAAAGCGGGGCGCGATTATCGGAGGATTATTCGCGTGGTGCAACTGCTGGAGCTTTGTACAAGTTTTTTAATTGCAATGCGGGTTTCTCAACAATGTGCCAAGAGAAAGCAGCTAGAGCGACAGTAAGTGGAAAAGACCATAGAAACCAAGTGATAGGGGATGTGGCTAGACCTAAATGCTCTGTAAGGCGCTGTATCGGGAAGGCATAGAGATAAATGCCATAAGAGTAATCGCCGATTTTATTAAAACCTTGCAAGAAGCGGCTTGGTAAATAGGCGAAATACAGCACCAAATAGGGTAACGTTAGGCTGTACATGCCAAAAAAGAGGCTGTTATTGCCAGTATCCTGGAAGTAGACAGTTTTTGACCAATAGATCAAACCACATAGCACTGCAACGATGACAATGCTGAGTGGAATCCTATGCCGAAGAATATAAAAAGCGGCACCGAGAAAAAACATTGCAAGGAAACGCCAATAACTCAATTCCACACTAGCTAGCATTTTTGTTGAAATGGCAACAGGCGCGTAAGCAATCATCATTAAGCCAATATTGGCTGATATGGCAATGAGGACAATAACAATTTGTGCAGCTTTAATGTTGAGCAAGCGAGGCCACCAATAAATTGCTACGCCCACAACTGCAAGAATGGCATACATGCGAACCTCAAAGGGGATTGTCCACAGGGATCCGTTCATGCCTACATCAATGCCGGGAAGGTTAACTTGTGTTTCAAGCAGCATGCTGTTGACCCAGACATAACTCCAAGTGGCGGTGTCTTTTAGATAGTCGCTGATGGGCAGAGTAGTGAGATAGAGGCCAACAGTTAGGGCGGTGATGGCACAGGAGACAAAAATACCGGGCACTAGGCGCAGAAGTCTAGCTAAGGCAAAGGCTATAAGGCTATGACGGGCAAATAGGCTACCCGTCACCAAAAAACCACTAATGGCAAAGAAAATGTCCACTGCCATGTGGTGCGAGGGTACTTGATAGTAGGCAGCTAAGGGGTCATTACTGGAATAACTGTGACCAAACAGCACCATTGTGGCTGCGATAAAACGTAATAGGTTGAAATTGTTGTCGCGGGCTTTGCTGCTGATATTGCCAAGCGTTCTCATCCAGATTGGTTCCAGTAGGGTTTTATTTTTGTGGGCGCAGAATAGGAGATCATTCATTGGGGTACAACAGATAATGGCTTGCAAATCTCGTAAACCACTCCATAATCGCGCGCTTCCTTGTACCATAAACCTGTATGCCGGCTTGCTCGATAGGCTGGCGGTCATTCTTTTACCCACCACACTGCGGAGAGAAGCAAAGCCATGACTAAGACCTGGAATGAAACACT
>JAWKZZ010000016.1:0-3594 GCA_041395785.1 Pseudomonadales bacterium | reverse complement strand
AAGTAATGCGGGTTAAAGAAATAGAGCGTCTTTGCTGGCGCTCTATTTTTTGTTTTTTTTGGATCGGGTTATAGGCCAGTAGTTCAATTGGTAGAGCACCGGTCTCCAAAACCGGGTGTTGGGGGTTCGAGTCCCTCCTGGCCTGCCAAAGTAGTTGATGGTCTGTTTTTTGTTGAATAAAGGCGTGAAATGAGTAGCAAAACTGAAGAGCGCAGCGCAAAAGAGCAGACGAATCACTTGGATGCAGTGAAGTGGGTTGTCGTCGGCTTGATAGTCGCGGGCGGCGTTTATGGTTACTACCACTTTGCCGGTAGTTATGCGGTTGCCTATCGCGCGTTGGCTTTAGTGCCGGTTGCGGCGGTTGCTGTGTATATCGCTGTGCTAACTACGCAAGGGCGGGCATTTTTTACTTTGCTGCGTGAAGCAGCGGTAGAAGTGCGTCGTGTTGTGTGGCCGACGCGCCAAGAAGCGGTGCAGACAACTTTGGTAGTTATGGGTTTTGTGGTGTTGATGGCATTAGTTCTCTGGGGGCTAGATGCTGGATTTGCAAAACTTGTTTCTGTAGTGATCGGTTAGCAGAGGGAATGGATTATGACCAAGCGCTGGTACGTTGTTCATGCCTATTCAGGATTTGAGAAAAAAGTTGCAGCTTCCTTGAAGGAGCGCGTAGAGCGTGCGGGCATGCAGGAAATGTTTGGTGACATTCTTGTGCCGACCGAGGAAGTGGTAGAGATGCGTGCGGGCCAAAAGCGTAAAAGTGAAAGAAAATTCTTTCCTGGTTATGTTCTAGTGCACATGGAATTGAATGACGATTCATGGCACTTGGTGAAAGAAACGCCGAGAGTGATGGGTTTTATTGGCGGCAAGGCGGACAATCCTGCGCCAATAACTGATGCTGAAGCTGCGTTGATCCTGCGTCGCGTTGAAGCGGGCAGTGAGAAGCCTCGCCCTAAAACCATGTTTGAGCCAGGTGAAATGGTGCGTGTGGTTGACGGGCCATTTAATGATTTCAACGGCGTGGTAGAAGAAGTGAATTACGACAAAAACCGTTTGCGTGTTGCGGTATTGATTTTTGGCCGCTCAACGCCGGTTGAGTTGGATTTTAGTCAAGTCGAAAAGGCTTGATATTGCAGAATATGCGGCCTAAGTCGCATTAGGTGTAGTTGCAACATGGTGTTGTGGCTGCGGGGAGCCTGAGAAGGTTTGTCGAAGCAATTCGAAAAACTGGAGGCGCTAACACCCAATAGAGGGTTTATTCATGGCTAAGAAAGTACAGGCCTATATCAAGCTTCAAGTTAAAGCTGGTCAGGCAAATCCAAGTCCTCCGGTTGGTCCAGCCTTGGGTCAGCACGGCGTCAACATCATGGAATTTTGTAAGGCGTTTAACGCGGCAACTCAGGGCTTAGAGCCAGGTCTGCCTACCCCGGTTGTGATCACGGTTTACTCGGATCGCAGCTTCACTTTTATCACCAAGACGCCGCCAGCTTCTGTGTTGTTGATGAAAGCTGCTGGTTTGAAAGGTGGCAGCGGCGTTCCCAATAAAAATAAAGTTGGGAAAGTAACGCGCGCGCAAGTAGAAGAAATTGCAAAGCAAAAAATGCCAGATTTGACTGCAGCCAATATGGAAGCAGCGGTGCGTACGATTGCGGGTAGTGCTCGCAGTGCTGGTATTGAAGTGGAGGGCATCTAATGGCCAAGATAAGCAAACGCGCTCAAGCCATTAGCGCAAAAATTCAATCTGGCAAGCAATACGCTATTGCAGATGCTGTGGCGCTGTTAAAAGAACTGTCAACAGTAAAATTCAATGAAACAGTTGATGTGTCTGTCAATCTGGGTATTGATGCGCGCAAATCTGATCAATCTGTGCGCGGTGCAACTACTCTGCCGCACGGCTCTGGTAAGGCGGTGCGTGTGGCTGTGTTCACGCAGGGTGCAGCAGCAGAAGCTGCTAAAGCTGCTGGTGCAGAGTTCGTTGGTATGGATGAGTTGGCCGAACAAATTAAAGGCGGCCTGATGGATTTTGATGTGGTTATCGCCTCGCCGGACGCTATGCGTGTTGTGGGTGCCCTCGGCCAAGTGTTGGGTCCTCGCGGTTTGATGCCAAACCCCAAGACAGGCACCGTGACGCCAGATGTCGTGACAGCTGTAAAAAATGCGAAAGCCGGCCAAGTTCGCTTCCGTGCAGATAAAAACGGCATCATCCACGGCGGCATTGGCAAAATTGGTTTTGATGTCAACGCGCTCAAAGAAAATTTGGAAGCCGTAATCAATGACTTGAAAAAAGCCAAGCCAAGCACGGCAAAAGGTATTTACCTGAAGAAGATTACGCTATCGACAACGATGGGTCCGGGTCTTGTTATTGATCAGGCATCTTTGAACATTTAAAAGTTTTTAATTTGGGGTTTGGGTGAGAGTGCTTGTTGTCCTCTTACCTGAATTGTCAAAAATCGCAGGTGTTGGCATTGTCTTCTGATGTGTCGACTTAAAAAAGCAAGAGATGTGGTTGTTTAGTGTCTTGATGTGAAGCCCGCGTAGACGGTTAGCCCAATTCAGGTTTTTTGCGAAAGCAGTCTGGATTTGTGCGCCGAAAGGTTCGCGTTTCATGTGTGTAGTAGAAACGCGGTAAATAAACGATCGATATATCGATCAAATCCAGGAGAAATGCTGTGGCATTAGCACTCGAAGACAAAAAGGCGATTGTTGCCGAAGTCCAGAATGCAGCTAAAGGCGCGCTGTCTGCAGTAATTGCCGATTCAAGAGGCGTTACGGTAGATAAGATGGATGCGCTGCGTAAGCAGGCTCGTGAAAACGGTGTGTGGCTGAGAGTTGTTCGCAACACTTTGGCCAAGCGCGCTTTTCAAGGCACCGATTACGAGTGTTTGGCTGACAGTTTGGTAGGCCCAAGTATTATCGCTTTCTCTAATGAGCACCCCGGTGCTGGCGCGCGCATTCTGCGCGATTTTGCTAAAGAGAACGATAAGTTTGAACTCAAAGCAGCGTGCTTTGAGGGCACTTTGGTGGATATCGGCATGTTGGCAACCTTGCCAACTTACGACGAAGCAATTTCTAAGTTGATGAGCGTTCTGAAAGAAGCGTCAGCTGGCAAATTGGTTCGCACGATTGCTGCTGTTCGCGATCAAAAAGAACAACAAGCAGCGTAATAGCTAGCTGTTGTTTTACCTAATTGAGCTTGATTCAAAATTACTGAGGAAATGAAAATGGCACTGACTAAAGAAGATATCATCAATGCAATTTCAGAAATGTCTGTAAAAGATGTTGTTGAATTGATTTCTGCAATGGAAGAAAAGTTTGGCGTTACTGCTGCGGCTGCTGCGGTTGCTGTTGCTGCTGGCCCTGCGGCGGCTGCGGAAGAGCAAACTGAATTCAACATCGTATTGACAAGCGCTGGTGAGAAGAAAGTTAATGTTATCAAAGTAGTTCGTGAACTGACTGGTTTGGGCTTGAAAGAAGCGAAAGACTTGGTAGACGGCGCGCCATCTACTGTTAAAGAAGGCGCTTCTAAGGCAGAAGCCGAAGATGCCAAGAAAAAACTGGAGGAAGCTGGCGCCGCTGTTGAACTCAAGTAATAACGCT
>JAWKZZ010000015.1:0-8407 GCA_041395785.1 Pseudomonadales bacterium | reverse complement strand
CGACCACCGCCCCGCCACCACACACTGGTTTTATCTTGATGCGTTTAGCCAACACTATCCGGCTGTCGATCTCAAACCGCAGTATTTGATTACGCGCGCGGGCAATTTGTATTGCGCGGCTTCCATCAATGCGCTGGCCGATCTCACGGTGCATTTCATTCGCTATTTTTACGGCAGCCATATTGCCGTGCATGTTGAGCGCCACTTTTCTCACGAAGCGCGCAAATCCTACGAACAAGTCACTTATCGCGAAGACGACACTGAACGCCACAACGACGAAGATATTATTCAAATCCAACTCTGGCTGCACCAACAACACACACAAGCAGTTGTTTTGGCTGATGTCGCCAAACAATTTGGCATGAGTTTGCGCAATTTTAATCGGCGCTTTCTTGCCGCCACGGGCAAAACACCTCTGCAGTATTTACAAGGTTTGCGCATTGAAGAAGGCAGAGATTTACTCAACAACAGCAACCTGAGTATTGCGGAAGTAGCAGAAAAAGTCGGCTATCAAGACAGCAAGCATTTCGCGCGTTTATTTCGCGATACCCTTGGCGTTACGCCAAGAGATTATCGCCGCAGTGTGCGCAGCAAATTATTTTCTGTCGATCAAGCGCCAAGCAAAAACACTTCAGCTGACTGAAGACTCTCTGGCAAAAAAACAATCTGGCAGGCAGCGCCAAACCAGAAAAAGTGCGAGCAAACAAATACACATCGACGCAAAGAATGACCAGAAATATCCCCAGTGCCAAATAGCACCACTCAATAACGCACCCAAAGAATTTCCTGCGCCGTAACCTACCGCGCTGTAAAAGGCCTGTGCTTTGCCTGACTGCTGAATGGAAAATAAGCGCCGCACCGTTTCAATCGCCCCTGCATGAAAGCCGGCAAAACTCAGCGCGTGCAAACACTGCGCAAATAACATCACCGGCAATGACTGCGGAAATAAGGCCAATAACAACCAGCGTATTGCGGTAGCCGCCAAGCAAATTAACAGCAGGCTGCGCACACCTAACACCGGCAACAACCTGTGCATGTACCAAAACAATAGCATCTCGGCCAACACACCCAAGCTCCACAGCAAGCCAATGGTGGTGTGGCTGCGCTGATACTGCTCCATCAGCAAACTAAAAAAGGCGTAGTACGCACCGTGCGACAACACCATCAAAAAGCACACACTAAAAAATATCGCAATCAAAGGATTGCTTAATCGTTTCCAGAAAGAAGTAACTGGCAACCTTGGCGCAGTCTGCGCATCAATCACAACAGGATCTCGCACCAAGCAGCTGCTCACAAAAATGGCAAGCAAGGTCAGCGCCACAAACGCCGGAAAATAAGCAATGGATACCCGATCAAACAGCCAACCAAAACCGGCCACCGCCACAATAAAACCTGCCGAACCCCACAAACGCACGCGGCTGTAACGCTCTGGCGTTTTTTGCAGATACAGCAAAGTCACCGCTTCGAACTGCGCCAATACCGCATTCCAAAAAAAGCTGTACGCAAAAATAATGGCCGCCAACACCCAAAGATTGTTTTGCGGCTGCACCAGCCATAAGAATGGCAATACCGCCATCAAACAACCTAGCCTAATCACCGCCATGCGCTTGCCGCTGTGATCAGCCAGCCACCCCCAAATATTGGGCGCGATAATTTTGGTGCCAGCCATCACGGCAATTAAAAAACCAATATGCCAAGCACTCAGCCCCAAATTTTTTAAATACAGCGGAAAGTAAGGCACCATCGTGCCCAACACCGAAAAATAAAAAAAATAAAAGCCGGACAGCCGCCAGTAAACACTGCCCTGCACGCGTTTATTCCGGTGCGCGCGCGGGAATGATCGGCGTTGACATCACCACATCGGCATTTTGTGCGCGATGACGCAGCGCGTGATCCATCAACACCAGAGCGAGCATGGCTTCGGCAATGGGTGTGGCGCGAATACCCACGCAAGGGTCATGGCGACCTTTAGTGATCACTTCCGCTGCATTACCCTGTGCATCCACGGTCTGCCCTGGCAAATGCAAGCTGGAAGTTGGCTTCAAAGCGATATGCACACGAATATCTTGCCCCGTAGAAATACCACCCAAAATACCACCCGCATGATTGGATAGAAAACCCTGCGGTGTCATCGCGTCGCGGTGTTCGCTGCCGCGCTGTGCAATGGATGCAAAACCGGCACCGATTTCAACACCTTTGACCGCGTTGATGCTCATCATGGCGTGCGCAATGTCAGCGTCCAGCCGATCAAAAATGGGCTCACCCCAACCCGGCGGCAACCCTTCTGCTATCACAGAAATTTTTGCACCAATGGAGTCGCCGTCTTTAATCAAGCGTTGCATATAGGCTTCCAACGCAGGCACTTTTTCTGTATCAGGACAAAAAAATGCATTCTGCTCTACGCAATCCCAAGTTTTAAAATCAACGGCGATGTCACCGAGCTGACTGAGATAGCCGCGCACCGTCACACCAAAACGCTGTTGCAAATATTTTTTGGCAATTGCACCGGCCGCAACGCGCATTGCTGTTTCTCGTGCCGACGAACGACCGCCACCGCGATAATCGCGAAAGCCATATTTTTGTGTGTAGGTGTAATCGGCGTGCCCTGGGCGAAATAAATCTTTGATATTGCCGTAATCTTTTGAGCGCTGATCGGTATTTTCAATCAACAGCCCAATCGGCGTGCCGGTGGTTTTTCCTTCAAATACGCCGGATAAAATTTTGACACGATCTTCTTCTTTGCGCTGCGTGGTGTAACGCGAAGTACCCGGCTTGCGGCGATCTAAATCAATCTGCAAATCATCCTCCGTGAGTGACAACCCCGGTGGACAACCGTCAACAATACAACCCAGCGCGAGGCCGTGGCTTTCGCCAAATGTTGTCACGGTGAACAATTTTCCAAAACTATTGCCAGACATTATTCGCTCCTCGCTGAGCGCTGCATTATACGGGAAGGCTGTTTACAGGAAGACTATGAAAGCTTTCAGCGTGCTGCTGCAACTCCGCCGCTGTCAGTGTAAAAACTCCATCGCCGCCGCGATCAAACGCCAACCATGTGAACGGCACGGCAGGAAAAGCTAAATCCAGCGCAGCTGCACTATTGCCCACTTCCACAATCAACACACCATCCTCTGTTAAAAACTCGCGCGCCTCGCGCAACAAACGACGGGTGAAATCCAAGCCATCAACGCCGGATGCCAGTGCCAACGCTGGCTCGTGGCGGTATTCATCTGGCAGGCTGCTCATATCTTCTGCGTCCACATAGGGCGGGTTGCAGACGATGAGGTCATAACGCTGACCCTGCAGACCGGCAAACAAATCTGACTCCACCCGATGCACCCGTTGTTGCACGCTGTGCTGTGCAATATTTATAGCCGCCACCGCCAATGCGTCAGCGGAAATATCGGCCACATCGACACTGGCCTCCGCAAAAGCCAAAGCGCAAGCAATACCAATACAAGCGCTGCCGCAACACAAATCCAGAATGCGCGCGGGCTCTTTTTGCAACCACGGATAAAATCCGTCTTCGATCAATTCACCTAAAGGGGAACGCGGAATTAACACGCGACGATCGACATAAAAAGGCAAACCACAAAACCACGCCTGCTGCGTGATATACGGCACGGGTATGCGCTGCACAATGCGCTGCTCGCGCGCCTGTTGCAATTTTTGCCGCTCAATCGCCGTTAATTCTCGCTGCAATACTTCGGGCTTTGCATCAAAGGAAAGCCCCAACAAGGGCAGCGTTAAATGCAGCGCTTCATCCCAGCTGTTGTCTGTACCATGCCCCAGAAAAACACCGGCGCGTTCAATTTGCTGAGCGGTGGCTTGCAGCCAATCTTGCAAGGTCATTACTGTTTTCCTAAAGGGATTATTCCGTATTCTACCCTCGGAAAACCCTACAAATATCCAAGTTTTACAGCATAACGACAACAATTTGTGCCTTGTCCAGACTTTACCCCAGCACGGGCTTCGCTTACTGTGGCAGCCTGCCTCAGCAACGAGAAATACCATGCAAGACGCTTTTGCAAAAATCATCACCGACATCGGCGAAAACCTACAGCGCGACGGCCTGCGTGACACTCCCGAACGCGCCGCCAAAGCCTTTCAGTTTCTAACGCGCGGTTATCACCAAAATCTGGATGAAGTCATCAACGGCGCCCTGTTTGAATCTGACTGTAACGAAATGGTGCTAGTAAAAGATATCGAACTGTATTCCATGTGCGAACACCACTTACTGCCTTTCATCGGCAAATGCCATGTGGCCTATATCCCAACCGGCAAAGTATTGGGCTTGTCAAAAGTCGCGCGCATTGTTGACATGTATGCGCGCCGCTTACAAATTCAAGAGGGTTTGACCAAACAAATCGCCAAAACTATTCAAGAAGTCACCAATGCTGCTGGTGTTGGCGTGATCATGGAAGCGCGCCATATGTGCATGATGATGCGCGGCGTGGAAAAACAAAATTCCGTGATGAAAACATCGGCGATGCTCGGTGTGTTTCAAACCAACCCAGCGACGCGGTCAGAGTTTTTGGCGTTGACGGCTAATTAACTATATCAAGCGACATGAAACATCTAGGGTATATCTATTACAGCCTAATAACCCTCTGCGTCATCACATTCTTAACTATTCTACTTATTGATTCTGATTCTTCATTTGCATTTACCCATGCCGATGGCTCAGTTTCTGACAGCTACTACATTGCCTCATTTGCCAAAAATATCGCCACAGGCAACGGCTGGCGCACTTGGGACGGCAGTAGCTGGCTTCCGCTAGATTTGCATATCAGCACCGGACCTATAGTTTTCCTTCCACTAGCAGCCTTTCTATTACTAGGCGTTTCTCCTGAAACATCTATTCCGTACGCAGCATTAGCCATTAATGGCGCACTGTTACTACTTTTACTCCGACAGTGGGCAAAGCTAATTCCAATAGATCGTCTTTTACCCATTGTGGTATTGGCTCTACTATTTTTTCTTTGTTTTCAGCGTCAACAATGGTACCTCTGCTTAGGAGAAACCGCCTGTGTACTATTGTTACTAATCTCCATTTCTTATTTAGCAATTGATGCTTATTCACTAAAGTCGTTAGCGCTGGCGGGGGTTGCTGCAGGAGCAGCCATGTCAGCGAAGCTACTTGGCATCTTTGCCGTTATTACAGTTCCCGTGTACCTAATGTTTTCAAGCACATGGAAAGAACAGTCTTGGATAAAAAAAACAGCTCTCACAACCAGTTGGATAAGTGGTGCGTTATGTATCCCACTATTCACAGTATTGATGCTGCTCTACTTTCATCCCATCGATACATTGTGGGAAAAAATCACTGACTACCTTGATTTGTATTTTACGAAACACGGCAACATTCCTTATAACCCAGAAAAATGGCTCAATCGATCTGTATACGAATTGCCCTACTGGAACTTTTTGAATCTAAAATCTGCATTCTCGGCAACAATATCTGGAATATCCTTATTTTTGCTTTCCACTCTGCCCGTAGCAATTGCATCAAAGCCCACAGACAGACAGTCAAAAATTGAGTGTCTTATTGGGCTTATTAGCTTTATGGCCATCATATACATCGTATGGTTTTATTTTCTTGGATTACACCAACAAGCACGCTATTTCTATATCGGGGGAAGCCTATCTTTCATTGCGCTCGCAATGACTATAAGCCGCATAAAAAAACAATGGCCGCATAAAATTGGAATGCTAGCGCTTGTAGCAATTACAGCCTCTCTAGGATCCCCGTGGGCATGGACCGATAAAGGAAACACCTATGTTTCAGATATGAAAAATATGGCACGCACCATCAATCAGCAGGAAAACCTGAAGGAGATCGTATGGATACCACAGGGAAACCATCCATGGCCTTTTCTAAGCTACTATCTAAAATCAAGCGTACGCTGGCTTCATCTTTCTCGCGTACTCGCTGAATACAGCACCTTTGATCAATCGCAGTATCTTTTACAACTAAACGAAACCGAGAGAAATACACTCAAAGCCAGCCAGATGTCGACAGAGCACTTCTTTTTTACCAACTTAGGAAATCACGATAAAACTGGACACTTTAACTGGAAATCAAAAGATAGAGTATTCGCACTACTTGCAAAAACAAATGAAAAAAACACAAACAAACCACAAATAAACTGCTCGCATCACATAGCAGAAAACAATAGTTTCATCTTAGCCAAATGTTCGCCGAAGGAAATTGAAGCTGCAATCCTAAAACTTATTGGCAGCCATAAAATTATTATTAACGAGTATCCTTCCAATGCTCCCCATTAAAAACTAACCACGAACCCGGAGCCGGCCCCCAGCAACCGGAAAAAAGTCATCCCTATTAAATTTATCCCTGTCATACGGCAAAAAATACGCTGTATACGGAATTTCCTGCAATTGAAGACCAAAACCAGTCAACTCAATAGGATTATTTATTACTATCACTTCATAGTAACCCGTTTCAACTTTACGCCGTACATCATTGGCTAATAACGCCTGTAGATTATCACTCCCCCATTCATTACATCCGCCATAAACGCATTGTGCGCACAAAAATCCTTACCCGCCAAATACGAAAGATAGCCATCTTTAGTTAGACACACTCTCCCAGATACTGCAGCAATCTTCATGACCAGTTGATCACCGAAAGCCCTAGCTTTATCACTTGGAATTTGCGCTGACGGTTTATACCATCCATAAGCGAAATTCATGGCTGCCAAAATAGACACACAGACAAGAAATGCAGCGCATCTTCTTGCTTCAGCCCGGACAGCAAGACACCAAAAACCTAACGCCGCAACCAACGATGCCAACATGTAATACGGCATTAGCACATTGTAAGCACCACCAGAATACATTCGAGAAATAGCAGACATGCTTGCAAAACCCAAAAAAAGCCATGACCAAGCCCAACCACCACCATGTGATATAAAAACAACTGCCAACAAGATCAGTATTGGTATGCTGTATAGCGAATTGTCCAACAAAAAAACATCTATTCTTCGCCAATTAAAACCATGCGATCCAGCCATTTGCATGGTATAGAAAAAAAATCCTCTCCAGTAAATATCTGCAAATAAATAAAAATTGGCAGGACAATAAATGTCAGCGCACAGAAAAAAACCAACGCACCCCTCAATGAATACCAGCAATAAATAGCCAACAAAAAAAAGGCAATACAAACAATGATGCCTGCTTTGTAAACAAAGCCAAACTAAAAAAAATAGCTGAAAGCATTAATTTATTGGCAGAATATCTCTCTGAAAAAGGTATCAAAACCGCAACCGACCATGCCAACCACATAACCCACAAACCATCTACCCGACCAACATCAAACCAAAAACCTGTATATCGGTATGTTGAAAAATAAAATCCTACGGCTATTAAGCCGCAGCTCCATGAGCCGGAATATCTTTTAACGGCATATACCAACGCCATGCCTGTCATCAATGACGCTACAAAAGAAACCAGCCGCAAAGCGAACAGCGAATGACCAACAATTGAAGCAACTAGTGCCGATAAATAATGAAATAATGGGGTATATAGCGCAGGAGCAAACTCCATTGATGGGAGGCCATACAACGACTGCCCCTGTATGATTCTTATAACCTGTTGAAATATCCCTCCTTCAATCCACTCAATTTGATAAGGGTACGCAATCCGCCCTAAAGCCACCTGTAAATACAATGCTACTGATATAAAACTTGCCAGCAATAACAACGCATAGCATCCGCGCCTAACTGTCATATAGTTACGCCACATCAAGCAATTCTCCCGCCACTGCCGCCACGGTAAAAAAAGAACCACAAACCAACACCGGTAAATGCGGCGCAATTACACAAACCTCTGCCATAACCTGCGAGATATCCTTACAGCTAACGATGTTGTTCTGATCAAAGCCAGCCATTTCTGTCGCCGCCACCAGTTGTTCCAATGTCGCTGCGCGCGGATTTTCCGCCAGAGGAAATACAAGGCAATGCGACACGAGGGGCCGCAATGCCACCAAAATGCTCACCATGTCTTTATCAGCCATCGCTGAAAACACCAACACCAGTTCGGTGATATTTTCTTGCGCCAAACGCTGTGACAAATATTGCGCACCGGCTGCATTGTGCGCCACATCCAAAATCCATTCTCTGCCACTGTAGGAGATTTTTTCCATACGCCCTGCCAAACCGAGTTCAGGCAGCGCCTTGGCAAACACAGCGCCATCCCACAAACCCAACCACGCCAAAACCTGCAACGCACAAGCAACACTCGGCAGCGGCAGCGACGGCATGCTTGCATCCAGCGCAACCGCCGCACTTTGCGCACCGACACCAGACCAATAGAAACGCTTGTCGCTTACAGAAAAAGTAAAGTCACGCTCAATATTTCGCACCGCCACCTGCGAGTTATTGCAGAT
>JAWKZZ010000014.1:0-9696 GCA_041395785.1 Pseudomonadales bacterium | reverse complement strand
ACCATTTCGCGCTACTTTCCCGAATAACTTTCCCCCAAATAATTTTTAACATCGCATAAAAGGTAATCGCCATGAGAGAAGCTGTCATTGTTGCCACCGCCCGCACCGGTTTAGCCAAATCATTTCGCGGCGGATTTAACGAAACTGAAGCGCCTGCGATGGCAGGACATGTTGTGCGCGAAGTTGTGAAGCGCGCAGGTATTGATCCTGCATCGGTTGACGATGTGTTGTTCGGCGCAGCGGCACAACAAGGCACGCAAGCGTATTGCTTGGGTCGTCTCGCGGCGATTGCCGGCGGTTTGCCGCCGACTGTGGCCGGCATGGCCATGGAACGCCAGTGCGCTTCCGGTTTGTTGACGATTGCCACCGCTGCAAAATCCATTATGTGCAATGAATTGGATATTGCGGTTGCAGGCGGCGTAGAGTCCATTTCATTAACGCAAAACAAACACAAAAATACTTTCCGTTCGCAATCCGAAGCGGTGAAAGCGCTCGATCCCGCCGCTTACATTCCGATGCTGGAAACCGGTGAAGTGGTTGCCGAGCGTTACAACATTTCGCGCGCAGCGCAGGACGAATATTCTTATCACAGCCAAATGCGCACCGCAGCGGCGCAAAAAAATGGCATTTTTGATAACGAAATCGTGCCAATGAAAACCACGATGTCGGTGTTCAATAAAGAAACCAAAGAAACCACTTTCAAAGAAACCATCGTGGATCGCGACGACTGCAACCGCGCCGACACCACACTGGAAGGCTTGGCGAAACTGGAGCCGGTATGGAAAGACGGTCAATGGGTGAAGGAAGGCAAATTCGTCACCGCCGGCAACTCTTCGCAGTTGTCCGACGGTGCTTCTGCCTGTTTGTTGATGGACAGCAAGCTGGCAGAGAAACAAGGTTTGCAGGCGCTCGGTGCGTACCGCGGTTTGGCGGTGGCGGGTTGCAACTCTGACGAAATGGGCATCGGCCCTGTGTACGCTGTGCCTAAATTGTTAGCGCGTCACGGCTTGAAAATGAGCGACATCGGCCTGTGGGAATTAAACGAAGCGTTCGCGTCACAGGTGATTTATTGCCGCGATACCTTGGGCATCCCGAACGACATCTTGAATGTGAACGGCGGCGCCATTTCTATTGGCCACCCCTTCGGCATGAGCGGCGCGCGCATGGTCGGTCACGCCCTGTTGGAAGGCAAACGCCGCGGCGCGAAGTTCGTGGTAGTGACCATGTGCATCGGCGGCGGCCAGGGCGCTGCTGGCCTGTTCGAAGTGTTCTGATCACAAAAATATATCTGCGCTATCTTGAGGTAGCTCGCCATGCAAATGAACACCACCGAAGAATTGATCGCCGATATTCGCGCCGGAAAAATGGTCATCCTGATGGATGACGAAGACCGTGAAAACGAAGGTGACATCATCATGGCCGCAGAACACTGCGGCGCCGAGCACATCAATTTCATGGCGAAATACGCGCGCGGTTTGATTTGCATGCCGATGTCGCGCGAGCGCTGTGAACGCTTGGGTCTGCCGTTGATGGTACAAAAAAACGCCTCTGGCTTTGGCACCAAGTTCACGCTGTCGATTGAAGCGGCCACCGGCGTGACCACGGGCATTTCTGCTGCCGATCGCGCGCGCACTGTGCAAGTCGCTGCGGCAAAAAATGCGCAGGCGAGTGACATCGTGCAGCCCGGTCATATTTTTCCATTGATGGCGGAGCCCGGCGGCGTGTTGGCGCGCACCGGTCACACCGAAGCGGCTTGTGATTTGGCGCGCCTCGCGGGTTTGGAATCCGCGGGAGTTATTTGCGAAATTATGAACGACGACGGCACGATGTCGCGCCGCCCTGATTTAGAAATTTTTGCCAAAGAACACGGCTTAAAAATCGGCACCATCGCCGATTTAATTCATCACCGCTTGGTGCATGAGCGCACGGTAGAAATCTCGCAGCGTGCGCCGATACAAACCGATTACGGCGAATTTGAGTTGGTCTCGTTTATCAACAAAGTGGACAAGGAATATCACTACGCCTTGGTCAAAGGCGATATTCGCGCGGCGGAACCGACATTGGTGCGCGTGCATTTGGCCACCGCGATGCGCGATTTATTTTGCGCGCAACCACCGGATACCAAAATTTGGAATATTCGTCGTTGCATGGAAAAAATTGCGGCCGAAGGCAAAGGCGTGTTGGTATTGATCCACCAGTGCGAAAGCGTAGAAGCATTGCACGACAGCGCGTTGACCATGCTCGGCAAAAAGCCACTGCAAAATACTGCCGCCAGTCCGAACATTCATAAAACCGTGGGTGTAGGCGGGCAAATTTTGCGCGAGTTGGGCGTGGGGAAAATGCGCGTACTCGGGCAGCCGCTGCGCTATCGCGCCCTTTCCGGATACGACCTCGAAGTGGTCGAACATATTGCCTGCGAATAAATTGACGATATTACGCATCGCACTGCCGGTTCCTCTGCGGCGGTTGTTTGATTATTTGCCGCCAGAAAATATCGCCGCCGAACATCTGCAACTCGGCGTGCGCGTGCGCGTCACATTTGGTCATCAGCAACTGATCGGCGTATTGGTTGCAGTTGTCGATCACAGCGACATTCCAACGCAAAAATTAAAACCCGCACAAACCATTTTGGATGAATCGCCACCACTTACGCCGGTGTTATTCGACATGGCACAGTGGGCGGCACGCTACTATCAATATCCTCTCGGTGAAGTGTTTTACAGCTTATTGCCACACACGCTGCGCGAAGGAAAAACCGGCAAGCTGGCGCACGAACAATACTGGCGCGCCATCCCCACGGCAGACAATTCACTACGCGCTGCTAGCAAAATATTGGCGCTCTATCAGTGGTTATTGCAAGACAGCGCCACGCGTGAACAAATCCTCGCAGCGGGTTATTCCAGCGCACAACTCAAAACTCTACACGCGCGCGGACTGTTGGAAACCTTTACCGCAGAACCCGCTGTTTTTGATACGGACAATTTGCTCGCTGAACCGCATCTGCCACTGAATGAAGAACAGCGCGTGGCGGTGGCCGGCATCAGCTTTGGGAAATTTTCTGCCACGCTGCTAGAAGGTGTTACCGGCAGCGGCAAAACGGAAGTGTATTTGCAGCTGATTGAAAAAAGTTTGGCGCGCGGTGAGCAGGCACTCGTTTTAGTGCCAGAAATTGGTTTGACCCCACAAACTATTTCGCGCTTTCGTCGCCGTTTTCGCTGTCCAGTATTGGCTTTACATTCCGGTTTAGCCGATGGCGAGCGCTATAACGCATGGCGGCGCGCACAGCGCGGTGAAGCGGGCATTGTGATCGGCACACGCTCTGCGCTTTTCACGCCGCTGCTGCGTATTGGCATCATCATTGTGGATGAAGAACACGACAGTTCTTTCAAACAGCAAGAAGGATTTCGCTACTCAGCGCGCGATCTCGCGGTGTTGCGTGCACAGCGCGAAAATATTCCCGTGCTACTCGGCAGCGCCACGCCATCGCTAGAAACTTTATACAACGCCATGCAAAACCATTATCAACACTGGCGTTTAACGCAGCGCGCAGGCAATGCCAAAGCGCCGACGGTAGAAATTATCGACACGCAGCGCATGAACACAACAGAAGGCATTAGCTTGCCGCTGTTGCAAGCCATGCGCGAAACATTGACACAAGGCAATCAAGTGTTGGTGTTTCTCAATCGGCGCGGCTATGCCCCCGCATTGCTGTGTGCTGACTGCAACTGGCAGAGCGTTTGTCCACACTGTTCAGCCAAACTCACAGTGCATAAAAAAACGCAACAATTGCGTTGCCACCATTGCGATTACAGCGAGCGTTTACCGCAGCGTTGCCCACACTGCGCCAGTACGCGTTTGGATGCCATCGGCGTTGGCACACAGCGCACCGAACAATATCTGAGCGAACAGTTTGCAGAATATCCTGTACTGCGCATCGACCGCGACAGCATGGCACGCAAAAACTCCCTGCATGACACGCTAGAAAAAATTCATCACGGTCAACCCTGTTTGCTGGTCGGCACACAGATGTTGGCCAAAGGCCATCATTTTCCACATGTCACGCTAGTGGCGATACTCGATATCGACAGCGGATTATTTTCCGCCGATTTTCGTGCGCCGGAAAAAATGGGGCAGCTGCTCGAACAAGTGGCGGGGCGCGCTGGGCGCGCAGAAAAATCCGGACATGTGTTGATACAAAGTCGCTATGCACAGCATCCATTGTTGCAAGCGCTACTGAAAGATGGCTATCAACATTTGGCGCGTTTATTGTTGGCGGAACGGCAAGCCGCCGCGCTGCCGCCTTACACCTATCTAGCACTACTGCGCGTTGAGCACACGGATCCAAACACGGCGTTACAACTGTTGCGCGCATGGATGCAGCATCTGCAAACAATCTGTGAAGCTGGCGTGCAATTAGCAGGGCCCTGGCCAGCCGCTATGGAAAAGCGCGCTAACTTTTATCGTTTTGATGTGCAAATTAAAAGCGACCGCCGCAGCGCGCTGCAAAAAACACTCACCCAATTTTGCGCGTGGGCGGAACAGCAGAAATTATTACGCGGCATGCGCTGGTCGCTGGATGTGGATCCAGCGAGCTAAACGCACAGGCCTTACTTACCCATCTGCCGCACCATGGTCGGCGTGAAATAACTATCCGGCAGCGGCGGATCCACATAGCGTGGCGGACCTTTCTGCTCGTTCACCAAATAGTTAGCCAAGTACGCGCCTTTTTCTAAATCGTGGTACACCTCCATGCGCGCGCCCATGCCTGGCAGATCGTATTGATCGACCATGCTGCGAAAATTGGTGCGCCACAAATTGCCTTGGCTGTCGTAATTGTCAGCCAACACAGCCGCCCAAGTATCTTCATCGGTGTAGAGTCTGCGTTTGGCATAAATATGGCGTTTACCTTCCCGCAACTCGGCCACCACCACATTCACGCGGTGCAATTCATAACGCATGTATTTGGGATTGAGATGGTTAGGCGTCAGCAGTTCTTTGTAAGTAACTTCTGGATTATCGAGTTCGTTATTGTTATACGGAATAAAGATTTCACGCACACCCTCTAGTTTCCATGTATAACGCGAGTTGGCGCCGTTGAACAACATTGCGTCATCCACGGTGCGCAAACCACCCGCGCTATCGGGAAAATCATAGGCAATACTCGGCGAACGACGCACGCGACGCACGCTGGGCAAATACACCCAAGCATCGCGCGATGTATCACTCACATTTTTGTATTCATGCACCAGTACGATCGTACCTTTTTCACGCGGCGGCGAAATCAATTGCACCATCACCATCGCGGCAATATTGGATTTATTAAACGCCTCGCGCGTTGTATTTTTGGAGTAATACTGCACATGGCGATTCTCCACCGACTGCCGCATATTCACTTCACCGTTACTGTACACAGCAGCCGCATCCACTGTGCCTTCGGTAGCACCCAACATTGGTGAAGCCATGTGATTCCACAGCACCTCCGCCGCATTTTTTGGAATGGGAAATGGCACACCAAAATACACATCCGTGGCGCTGTTGCCATCTGCACCTAGACCGGTATGCAACGCATTCAATTTCGTATTTTCGTGCACGCGATCGCTATAACGCACATCGCGGTGCGTGACATAAATCGGCATCTGAAAAGTATTGGGGTATTTTTTGAACATCGCAATTTGACCGTCGGTCAAATTTTTCGAATATTGTGTGTAATTTTTTGCCGTAATGATGAACTGTGGTTTTTCATCAGGGTAAGGGCTTGGGTAGTGCGTACCCGTCCCTTTGTAATTTACTCCAGGCGGCACGCCGAGAATGCTGCCCGTCCATTTAGGAATCGTACCTTCGGCGTTGCCGGCAGGATTGGCGCCCATCGGCGTGAGTGTGGTGCCCAGCTTATCCGCTTCCGCTTGCGATACCGCACTCCATCCCTGCGCAGCCATCAATAACAAACCACAACCAGCCAGCCAACAAACTTTGGTTTTACGCATGTTCCTGTCTCCAGATTTTTATTATTTGATGCTTATTGTTTTAATCGGGTACCTGTCCATATCTGGCTTTAGAATACATGAATAAATTGTTTTGCGAATGCCTCGATGCGTTTTTTCTTGAAGTCGATATCAGATGGGACAATTTTTCCATCCACCATAAAGTTGGCGCCGTTAGTCATGGTCACCCCCATGGCTTCTACGCGCGCAAAAGTGCCGTCCTGCGGCTGTAAGACTGCCGTCCAAATATCAAATGGCTTATTCAAGGTTCCCGCTGCTGCGCGTGCATCGTGAATTTTCTGCAACACCGCAGGTAGCTGCTCTTCGGTGTAACGCAGCCCCAGCCAGCCATCGTGCTGCGCGGCGCGACGAAATGCGGCATCGCTGTCACCACCAATAAAAACGGGCACCGGTTTAGTCGTGCCTGGCGACATTTGTAGCGGTGCAAAATCGTGAAACTCGCCGTGATGCTCAACCATCTCGCCCGACATCAATTTTGCCATCACCGCCAATTGCTCATCCGTGCGTTTGCCGCGCGTGTGGAAATCCTGTCCTGTTAATACAAATTCTGTTTTCTGCCAACCAATACCCACGCCCATGATGATGCGATTGTTAGATAAATACGCTGCTGTAGAAATGGCTTTGGCAGCATTAAAACTGTCGCGCATCGGCAACACATAAATCGTCGTTAAAAATTGTAGATTTTTTGTTTGCTGCGCGATGGCCGCCGCAATGACCCACGGATCAGGCCAATGCGTTTCTGGATGCCAAAAGACTTGCCCATTTTGCGTGTACAAATATTCATCCACTTGTGTTCTTGTGGTGATGAGATGGTCGCCAAATGACACGCCGTAAAAACCGAGCTCTTCGGAAAACTTCGCCAGCTCAACCACTTGATCCAATTCGCAGAATGCTAGCGATTGCCAAAATTTCATGCGGCGCTCTCCTCAAATAATTTTGGCAACAACTGTTTATCCAGCAATCCCGTTTCACCTAGCCAACGCAAGGTATCAGTAAAAGTTTCACGCGGCTCACGAAACACAATACCAAGACGCTGTATTTCGTCAGCATTTTTTACACAAGGCCACTGCGTGGCATAGCGCATGGTTTCTGCAGAAATAGGCGATGGATCTGGCTTGAATAAGCGTTTGATATCGGTGATGCGACCAAACAAGCGCAACTTCCAACCGGCTACCGCACTGCGCGGCAATTTTCGTCCACTCACTTCATCCAATAAATCGGCAAAATCTTCCCATGACATGTAATGACCAGCCGTGAGATAGCGCGCCGGTTTGCCATCATTTTTCTCCAGCAGCGCCACAATAAACGCGGCGAGATCGCGCACATCAATTTGCTGCGTGCCACCGCTGGTGATACGAAAACCTTGCGTCATGCGATACAACAAGGACATCAAGGTCGCCGATCGACCGGGATCATCAGGCCCAATGATGCCGCCAGGGTAAACCGTTTTTACGCCCTTGCCCTGCGCCTGCAAATCGCGCACATAGCTTTCCGCTTGTGCTTTGCTCTGCCCGTAAAGGTGTTTGGATTTTGCAATCGGCGCATCGGCACTCATGCGTGTGGGGTTAGTATTAAAAATTGCCGTAATACTGGAAACAAAAATATTATTGTTGATGCCGAGCGCGCAGGCTGCGCCGATAACATTTTTTACGCCATCGATATTCGTTGCCAATAATTCTTTTTCGCTCGCCACTTGCAGTGGCGTGACAGCAGCCGCATGCACCACGGCATCGCAGCCCTGCAGCGCATCGCGCACCACGGCTGCATCAGCAATAGAACCAACAATAATTTTATCTACAGCTATTCCGTATTTTTCAAACAACTGCTGTGCTTTTTCTGCACTGCGCACCAACACCGAAACTGTATGGCCTTTGCTCTGTAATGCGCGCAATACATGAAAGCCAACAAAACCGGTACTTCCCGTTACCAGCACACGCATCATTTACTCCTCAATGCGAATGACACGATTGGGGCAGCCGCGCACGGCGTTCATCACTTGCGCGCGCAGATCTTCCGGCGGTTCTTCTTGCAGCACCACCACTTGCGGGTAGCCGCCTTCTGTGTCGCGCACCGCAAATACTTCCGGACATTCTTCCATACACACGCTGTGACCTTGGCATAAATCGAGATCGACTGTGATACGCATAGTGCCACCTCTATTTTTTCTTGCGCTGATAACGCACGGTCATCGGCGCCAAGGGCTTCACTGTCATGCCGCTGTGATCATCAACATACGACTCTTTGGGTTGCGATAGTTCAAAATCGAAATCCAGCAACAGCGTGGCAAAAATCGCTTTCAACTGCAAAATCGCAAAGGCATTGCCAGCACATTTGTGTCTGCCACCGCCAAACGCCATCCACGCAAACAAATGCTCAGGTTCTGGCCGGTGCATATCAAATTTTTCCGGCTCGGGAAATACATCAGCAATTTTGTGCGCCACACCCGGCGACATCACCACGCGATAGCCTTTCGGTATCACAAAATCTTTGTAGGCAAAATCCTGCTCTACCACGCGAATCAAGGTAGAAAGCGGCGGATGCACGCGCAGCACTTCGCGAATAAATGCTTCCATTTTCGGCATGCCGCGCATGGCGTGATGCGACACTTCGCCGCCATCGGCAAAGACTTCGGCCAACTCCTGTTTTACTTCCGCCATAAATTGCGGATTGCGCAAAAATTCCACCAGCGTCCATGTCGCCGTGCCAGAACTGGTGTGGTGACCGGCAAACATTGTGGCAATGAGCAATCCGGTAATTTCATGCGGCGACAAAACAGAACCATCGCTGTAAGTTGCCGTCATAAAGGTATGCAGCGCATCGGTGTATTCTTTGTTGGATGCACGGCGTTTCGCAACAATCTCCTCCACCATTTCACCCAAACGCGCACGCGCTTTATCGCGCGCAGCAAATTCCGGCAACGGCAAATACGGGTCGATAAATGCAATCGCAATCACCGAATGCTCTAAATCGCGATACAGCGCGCTGAATTCATCCGTCATGTCGCGGCGGAAATCCACACCCAGCAAACAACTGGTGGAGGTATACAGTGTCAAGCGCACAAACTCATCCACCATATCCAGCTCGCCGCTTTCTCCCCATTTATTTGTGAAGTCGCGCACTTCATCGGCGATGACATTCGCATACGCTTTCATGTTTTGATAGCGCAGTGCATCCACTTGAATTTTTAATTGCTGCTTCAAGCGCTCCAGCGGCGTATCAAACAACACATCTTTGCCAAAAACCGGAACCATGCCTTTGTACGCTGCCGATTGCCCCAACACTTCGTCGGGCGCGCGACACCACGCCTCTTGTGCATCCGGTCCCGACATCAACACATGCGGCTGCCCCATCAAATTGTATTCGCCGACATCACCGCATTCTTGCCGCACGCGCATCAAAAATTTGGGTTGATTGACTTGATACTCGTCGTAGTGACCGGTCTCCGGTTTTTCACCGCTGAGTTTAGGTATCGGCTTGCTCATGGTTATCTCCAAAAAATTAAGCTTCACCCACACTTTTTTTCAAATAGGCTAAACGCGCTTCCAACATTTTGATCATCATTTTGTTGCGTTCTTGTCTGCGCTCCATCGCCAGCGGGCTCAATGCACCTTTGTCTGCACACTGATCAATAAACTCCATGGTTTTGCCAAAATCGTAAAAATCGCGCTGCTCACACCATTGATAGTTACCGCCG
>JAWKZZ010000013.1:0-39060 GCA_041395785.1 Pseudomonadales bacterium | reverse complement strand
CGCTGTAGCAACAAGGCACCTTCGGGTGCCTTTTTTGTATCATGCACACAAGTAACCACGAACAACGCTGATGCCCGATTTTCGCCCCTGTTTATTAATTCCCGTTTACAACCACGGCGCGTTAATCGGCGCGACTTGGCAGCGGCTGTGCGCGTTTAATCTGCCCTGTATTTTGATTGATGACGGCAGCGATACCGCAACAGCACAAGTATTGGATGCGCTCACCGATTGCGAACCCACCATCACGCTATTGCGCCTAGCGCGCAACTGCGGCAAAGGTGCTGCCGTGCTGCGCGGCATTGCCGAAGCGCACGCACTTGGCTACACGCACGCCCTGCAAATGGATGCCGACGGCCAGCACAACACCGACGACATTCCCGCCATGCTTGCACTGGCAGAAAAAAATCCAGCCGCTTTAATCAGCGGCGCGCCGCAATACGGCGATGACATTCCCAAAGCGCGTTTGTACGGCCGCTACATCACACACTTTTGGGTGTGGGTGGAAACACTGTCATTTAATCTTGTCGATTCCATGTGCGGATTTCGCGTCTACCCCGTAGCCAGTACGCATGCGCTGGCGCAAAACACGGCTATCGAAGCGCGCATGGCATTTGATACCGACATCATGGTGCGTTTGTATCGCGCCGGCACACCTGTGCAGTTTCTGCCGACGCGCGTTATCTATCCAGAAAACGGCATCTCGCATTTCAGACCGCTGCGCGACAATCTTGCCATCAGTTGGATGCACACGCGTTTGACCTGCAGCATGTTGTGCAGCTTGCCGACACTGCTGTGGAAAAAATTTGCATCGACACAAAGCGAGGCACACTGGTCACAACAGCGCGAACGCGGCAGCGCATGGGGCATACGCTTTTGCTTGTGGTGTTATCGCACGCTCGGCAAAAAAACGCTCCATGTTTTGTTATATCCAATCATCGGTTGGTTTTTTTTATTTGCGACAACGGCGCGGCGCGAATCGCGGCGCTACCTGCAGCGCGCACTGCCACACCCACCAACGCACAGCGATGTGTTTCAACATTTCCTGGCGTTTGGGCGGGCAGTGGTGGATAAATTTTCTGCGTGGAGCGGCGATATTCAGCGCAGCGATGTCGTGTTTCCCAATCGGGAATTACTCATACAACAAACAGCCAGTCAACGCGGCGCAGTGATTTTGACTTCGCATCTGGGCAATGCCGATATGTGTCGCGCACTGGTACACAGCGCACCGGATATTCGTTTGAATGTGTTGTTGTTTACCAAAAATGCGGCAAGCATCAACAAAATGCTACAACGAGCCAATCCATCATCTGGTTTTGAAATCATACAAATCGGCGACATCGGCCCTGAAACCGCCATCTTGTTGCGCGACAAAGTACACCGCGGTGAATTGATCGTCATCGCCGCCGATCGCACATCGCCCACTAGCCTGCATCGCAGTACGCGCGTGCCTTTTCTCGGCGCAGAAGCGGCGTTTCCACAAGGTCCGTTTATTCTGGCAGCGCTGATGGAATGCCCTGTGTATTTGTTATTTGCATTGCGCACAGCCAAACACTACGAAATCTTCTTAGAGCCTTTCGCCGGTCAACTGACTTTCCCGCGCCGACAACGCGCTGCGCTGCTAAAAGTAGCCATCACGCGTTACGCCGAGCGTTTGGAGCACTATTGCCGCTCCGCTCCTTTACAATGGTTCAATTTTTTCAATTTCTGGCAGCGTCATGACTAACTCTCCCCTGCTATTTGGTGAGACCCATATCACCATCGAAAATATTGTGGCGATCGCCGAAGGGCGGCAGGCCGTCGCGCTGTCTACCGATGCTATGTTTCGCGAACGCATCGATAAAGGCGTGGCATTTTTAGAAACCCTACTGCGCGATGACGGCGTGATTTACGGCGTAACCACCGGCTACGGCGACTCCTGTACCGTGCAAGTGCCAGCGCAGCGCGTAGAGGAATTGCCGCTGCATTTAGCGCGCTTTCACGGCTGTGGTCTCGGTGATGTTTTCAGCGCCGAACAGGGGCGCGCCATTCTCGCTGCGCGCCTCGCATCGCTCACACAAGGTTATTCCGGCGTTACACCCGCGTTGCTTGAACGCATCGTGTTATTTATCAACGACGACATCGTGCCAGTCATTCCACAAGAAGGTTCGGTCGGCGCCAGCGGTGATCTCACACCACTGTCTTACATTGCTGCCACGCTGATGGGCGAACGCGATGTGTGGTACGGCGGTGAACGCCGACCCGCCTTGCATGTGCTGAACGAATTGGCACTCGCGCCACTCACGCTGCGCCCGAAAGAAGGTTTGGCGCTGATGAATGGCACGGCCGTGATGACCGCACTCGCCTGTCTTGCTTTTTCGCGCGCAGAATATTTGGCGCAACTCACAGCGCGTATTACTTCGATGATGTCACTCGCCCTACAAGGCAACGCACATCATTTCGATGAAAAATTATTTTCCGTAAAACCGCACCCTGGACAAAACCAAGTGGCCGCGTGGATACGCGGTGATTTGCCGAGCGATGTGATGGCGCGCAATTCCAATCGTCTGCAAGATCGCTACTCATTGCGCTGTGCGCCGCACATCATCGGTGTGTTGGTGGATAGTTTGCCGTGGTTGCGGCAATTTATTGAAACCGAACTCAATAGCGCGAATGACAACCCCATCATTGACGGCATCGGCGAGCATGTGTTGCACGGCGGGCATTTCTACGGCGGTCATATCGCATTCGCGATGGACGGTTTGAAAAACGCCGTCGCCAATATTGCCGATTTATTGGATCGCCAAATGGCGCTGTTGATGGATCCAAAATTCAATCATGGATTGCCTGCCAATGTGTCTGGCGCAAGTGCTGAACGCGCAATGATCAATCACGGTTTTAAAGCGGTGCAAATTGGCTGCTCCGCGTGGACGGCAGAGGCCTTGAAATTGACGATGCCGGCTTCGGTTTTTTCGCGCTCTACGGAATGCCACAACCAAGACAAAGTAAGCATGGGCACGATTGCTGCACGCGATTGTTTGCGCGTATTGCAACTCACCGAACAAGTTGCCGCCGCCAGCCTCTTAGCAGCAACACAAGCGCTAACCTTGCGCCAACAGCAAGGCGAACTGCACAACGAACAGCTCACGCTGGCAATCCGCACCATGCACGACAGCGTATGCTCTGCATTTGTATTTGTGGAAGAAGATCGCCCATTGGAAGCTGATCTGCGTCACACCATTGACCGAATACAACAGCGAGAGTGGTCGCTGTTTGCCTAAACTTTTCTTGTCTACTGTATGCATTTCAGAAAGGAACACCGAATGACAGCCACCGAAAACCCTGATGTGATTGTGATTGGCGCGGGCCCATCCGGCGCAATTACCTCTGCCCTACTCGTACAAAAAGGTCACTCCGTTTTAATGCTGGAGCGCGAGCAATTCCCGCGTTTTTCCATCGGCGAGAGTTTGCTGCCGCAGTGCATGGAATTTATCGAAGAAGCCGGCATGTTGCCCGCCGTGCAAGCCGGAGGTTTCCAATTCAAAAATGGCGCGGCTTTTTATCACAACGGCAAACGCACGCATTTTGATTTCACCAAAAAGTTTACGCCGGGTCACGGCACTACTTTTCAAGTGCAGCGCGCACATTTTGACAAAATTCTGGCAGATGAAGCCGCGCGTTTTGGCGTCGACTTGCGCTACCGCCACGAAATCACTGCCGTTGATATAACAGGCGAACAGCCGCGCGTGACATTTCGCACACCCGAGGGTGAAACACGCGAGACCACCGCAAAGTTTCTGCTGGATGCCAGTGGCTTTGGTCGCGTACTGCCGCGTTTGCTCGATCTGGAATACCCATCCGACTTCCCTGTGCGCCAAGCCTGCTTTACCACCGTGCGCGACAACATTACCGATGAAAAATTTGATCGCAATAAAATCCTGATCACTACACATCCGACACATCGCGATGTGTGGTACTGGACAATTCCTTTTTCTAACGGCCAATGTTCCATGGGCGTTATCGCACGCCAAGCATTTTTCTCTGGCTACTCAGAAAATTTGGATGAGCGCGTGATGCAAATCTTCAATGAAGACGCTTATCTAAAAGAATTATTGAAAAATTCAGAAATTGTACGATCTGCCATGCAAATCACGGGCTACTCCTGCAATGTAAAATCGCTGCACGGAAAAGGCTTTGCATTGCTCGGCAACGCAGGGGAGTTTTTAGATCCTGTTTTCTCTTCTGGCGTCACCATCGCCATGAAGTCTGCCAGCTTGGCAGCAGCACTGTTAGATAGACAACTGCGCGGTGAAACCGTTGATTGGGAGGCGGATTTTGCTGTGCCGCTAAAAAAAGGGGTTAAAACTTTTCACACTTTTGTTAGCGCGTGGTACGACTGCCGCTTCCAAGATGTTGTGTATCACGACAAACACAACGACGACATCAAGGCGATGATCAGTTCCGTTCTTGCCGGCTATGCTTGGGATGAAAACAATCCCTATGTCAAAGACAGCGAGCGCCGCATGAATGTGTTGGCGGAAATTTGTCGCAGCACATGAAACCGGTTTTGTCTGCACTCGGCATCATCAATGCGTTGGGCAATAACCGCGATGCGGTGTTGAAAAACTTTCTGGCGGGCTTTGCGCCAGGGATGCACGCACAGGAATCCCTATGGACAGGGAGAGTGAACGCTGAACTGCCCACCATCCCAGAACACTTGACGGCGTTTGCTTGTCGCAACAACCGTTTGTTATTGGCAGCCCTAGCGCAAATTCAGCCAGAAATTGATGCGGCGATTGCACAATTTGGCAAGCATCGCATTGCGGTGGTGATTGGTTCCAGCACTTCCGGTATTGCCGAAGGCGAAACCGCGCTGGCAGAAAAATTGTGTAACGGAACTTGGTCGTTGGATTTTGACTATCGCCAACAAGAAATTGGCACTGCCGCCGAATTTGTTGCGCGCTTTCTCAACCTCACCGGCGTAGCGATGACAGTTTCTACCGCTTGCTCATCCAGCGCCAAAGCCTTGGGCAGCGCGCGCCGTTTATTAGAAATGGATTTGTGTGATGCCGTAATTTGTGGCGGCAGCGATTCACTATGCCAATTAACGCTACAGGGATTTTCCGCACTGGAATCGGTATCGTCTGCGCGCTGCGAGCCATTTGCCGCAGGCAGAGATGGCATCACCATCGGTGAAGGCGCTGCTTTATTTTTGATGAAAAAAAATAGCAATCGTGTGGATGATATTTTTTTCGCGGGCATTGGCGAATCGGCTGATGCGCACCATATTTCTGCACCCCACCCCGAAGGTATAGGCGCGGAAGCGGCCATGCGCGCCGCACTGGCTGATGCAGCACTGCAAGCGAGTGACATTGCTTATATCAATTTGCACGGCACAGCTACACCGCTCAACGATGCAATGGAAAGTGCCGCTGTCTTTCGTGTGTTTGGCAACACCGTACCCTGCAGCTCCACCAAGCCACTGACCGGTCACACGCTGGGCGCAGCGGGCGCTACCGAAGCGGCGCTGTGTTGGCTGCTGTTATCGTCACTAAATACCGCTCGCACGCTGCCCGCGCAATGCAATCAAAAACTACCCGATCATTCACTCGCACCGATTGCCATTTTGCGCGAGACAAAAACACTGCCAGTGAAAAAAAATATCGCCCTGCTCAGCAACTCGTTTGCCTTTGGCGGCAGCAACGCGTCAGTCATTTTGTCGAGGCTGGCGTGATGGAAAAAACTTTTGATTTAGAAACTTTACTGCCGCATCGCGCACCAATGATCTTGCTCAGCCGTGTAGTGGATTACAGCGACGATTTCGCACAAGCCATTGTTAACATCAACGAACAGTCTGCTTTTTTTGATGCGGCTCTCGGCGGCGTACCTGCATGGGTGGGCGTGGAATACATGGCGCAAACCATCGGCGTTTGGGCGGGACATCAACAGCTATCCAACAACAAACCAGTGCAAGCGGGCTTCCTGCTCGGCTGTCGCAGCTATCGCTGCAATGTTGCCGCTTTTCCTGCTGGCTGCGCGCTACAACTTTCCATTAAGCCGCTTTACACCGACGACAGCGGCCTCGGCGCGTTTGACTGTGAAATCCGCAGCGAAAACATTTTAGCCACCGCGCAGATCAAAGCCTTCCGCCCAGAAAATCCCCGCCAATTTGCGCGCCCTTTTTCTACATCAATATCACAGGAGCATTCACATGACTCGTAGCGTACTCGTCACCGGCTCCAGTCGCGGCATCGGTCGCGCGGTAGCACTGGCACTTGCACACAGCGGTTTCGATATCGTGCTGCACTGCCGCACACGCGTAGAGGAATTGCACATAGTGCGCGATGCAATTGTTGCCATGGGTCGCACGGCGCGATGCTTGCAGTTTGATATCGCCGACCGCGCGCAAACCCAACAAACATTGTTGGCCGATATCGAACAACACGGCGCTTACTACGGCGTGGTGTGCAACGCAGGCATCACGCGCGACAACGCGTTTCCCGCTATCAGTGGCGAAGATTGGGATGCAGTGATCCACACCAACCTCGACGGTTTTTACAATGTCGTCAACCCCTTGGTGATGCCGATGATACGCGCGAAAAAAGGCGGTCGCATTGTGGCGATGTCGTCCGTGTCTGGCGTGATGGGCAATCGCGGGCAAGTGAACTACAGCGCATCCAAAGCGGGTTTGATCGGCGCCTGCAAAGCGCTTGCCGTGGAATTAGCCTCACGAAAAATTACAGTGAATTGTGTGGCGCCAGGTTTGATCGAAACCGAAATGGCGACCGATGCGCAAGTATTGGAACACGCGCTAAAAATTATTCCCGCCGGTCGCATGGGCAGCGCCGATGAAGTCGCCAGTCTCGTCAATTATTTATTTTCCGATGCGGCGGCTTACATCACGCGCCAAGTGATTTCCGTAAACGGCGGCATGACAGGTTAATACGATGCAACTGATATTATTTATCCTCGGCAGCGCGCTGCTGATATGTATTTCGCGCAAAAACATTTTGGCGATGCAGTCACACGGTTTTTTCCGTTTCCTCGCGTGGGAGTGCATGTTGCTGTTGTTATTGCGCCAGTATCCGTACTGGTTGGTCGATCGCTTCTCGTGGTACCAGTGCATCTCATGGCTGTTGTTGTTTTCTGCCATCCCACTGGTGATTGGCGGCGCGCTGTTACTCAAGCAGCACGGCAACAGCAAAGATTCAGCGCGCAGCGATCCCGCCCTGCTCGGCTTTGAAAAAACCACGCAATTGGTGACGCAGGGGCTGTATCGCTACATCCGTCACCCCATGTACGGGGCGTTGCTCTTATTGAATGGCGGGCTGTATTTCAAACAACCGTTTTCCAGTTTGAATTTTGTATTGGCTGTGTCTGCAGCCATGTTATTGGTGCTGACCGCACTGCGCGAAGAACAAGAAAACCTCGCCTACTTTGGCGATGCCTATCGCATTTACATGACACGCAGCAAACGCTTTCTGCCAGGGCTGTGGTAGAACTGCCTAACACGGTTTCACTGGTTACAATGAGCGCCCTTTACCAGCTACCCACGCACCACCGGACACCTGCATGAGCACCTCGTTCACCAAGCCTACTCTCCCGCGCCGCGTGGTTGTCACCGGCATGAGCGGCATTACCGCCTTGGGGCAGGATTGGGTGACGATTGCCGCTGCATTGCGCGCGGGCCAAACCGGCATCCGCCGTATGGACGACTACGCCAAGATCGACGGCTTGATGACGCAGCTGGCCGGCCCCGTGACCGATTTCGTGCGCCCTGCCCACTACTCGCGCAAACAAACGCGCGGCATGGGGCGCGTGGCACTGATGGCTACTCGCTGTACTGAAATAGCACTGGAACAAGCCGGCTTGTTGGACGAAACCAGCATCCGCGACGGGCGCATGGGTGTGGCCTACGGCTCCTGCAATGGCAGCACCGATGCCACCATCAACTTTGGTCGCCTGTATGCCGAGCAATCCACGCGCGCGATGACGGCCACCACCTATATCGAAATGATGAGCCACACCTGTGCCGTCAATATCGGCCTGTTCTTTGGCCTGAAAGGGCGCGTGATTCCCACGGCCAGCGCCTGCACCTCCGGCAGCCAAGGTATCGGCTACGCCTATGAAGCTATCCGTTACGGCTTGCAAACGCTGATGGTGGCGGGTGGCGCGGAAGAACTGTGCGCGGCGCACTCGGCCGTGTTCGACACCCTATTTGCCGCCAGCCTGAAAAACGGCACCCCCGACCAAACGCCGCGCCCGTTCGATCGCGAGCGCGACGGTTTGGTGATCGGCGAAGGTGCCGGCACGCTGATCTTGGAAGACTTGGAACACGCGCAAGCGCGCGGTGCCACCATCCTCGCGGAAATTGTCGGTTACGCCACCAACTCCGATGGCGCGCACATCACCCAGCCCACCGCCGCTACCATGCAGGTGGTGATGGAACAGGCGTTGGCCGATGCCGGTCTGCCGCCTTCTGCCATTGGCTATGTCAACGCCCACGGCACCGCCACCGAACACGGCGACATTGCCGAAACCACGGCCACGCACGCGGTGTTTGGCTCACGCCTGCCGATCAGTTCTTTGAAAGGCAATTTCGGCCACACGCTGGGCGCTTGCGGCGCGTTAGAGGCGTGGCACAGTATCGAGATGCTGAACAGCAACTGGTATGCACCCACCGCGCACTTAGACAACTTGGATCCACGCTGCGGCGAATTGGATTACATCACAGGCGGTGGCCGCACGCTGGATAACGAATACATCATGAGCAACAATTTTGCTTTTGGCGGCATCAACACTTCTCTTATTTTCAAACGCTGGATCTGATTTTTGTCATGCAATTTTTGAATAATTTTGTTTTGCGCTATATCCGATTTTTTGAAATGCTCGGCGTATTGATGCGTATTTTCAGCTTCAGTTTAGTGAGCTGGATGGGACCGGCCAGCCCGTTTATGTTTGTGTGGATCGTCAACACAATCGACGCCGCCATTCTGTCGTGGTGTTCCGTATTGCGCAAAGATGCCGCCTATTCGTTGCTAAATACATTTTGGATCGCCGTGGGCGTGGTCGGCATACTGCGCGCAGGCAATTTCATTCCCCATTAACAAAAAACTCGTGACAACAAGGAGCTACTCCATGAAAAAACTTTTGCAAACCGTATGCGTCACTTTTCTGCTTGCACTGTCCAGCACTGCTTTTGCGCTCGATGCCGCCGAACAGCGTTATGTCGAGATGCTCAGCAGCGGCGGCATGAGCAGCGTCAAAGCGGCGGCGCAAGATATTTTCAACACCAGCGAAGATAACCAAGTGGTACTCGACCACTTGGCGGAAGTGCTGCTGCAAAACTTTGCCAACGCGCCGAATGGTCATATCGACGCTTTATCGTGGGCCGCAAAGGCGCTGGGAAAATCACGCAATCCACGCTATCGCGACACACTCAGTACGGTTGCTAACAGCAGTAGTTCCAATAAAAAATTGCGCAAATACGCCAGTCAAGCGCTGGAAAATTTGAGCAGCAGCACCGTACCGCAATACAAACGCGGCAGCGTTGCCGCAGTATCAAAATCTGGCAACCGCGCATCGTCATCCGCAGCCACATCGAACCGCAGCAGCAAGACCTCCGATGCAGGATTGAGCGCCGTCAAAATCGGCATGAGCATGGCAGAGGCTTATGCTTTGGCGGGTGAACCTACATCCAGCACCGGCCATGTCACCGGCAAAGCATGGATTCCATTCAATTTCAAAGGCTCAGATACAGCGCGCCAGTATTCACTCTACAAAGGCAGAGGCCGCATAATTTTCACCAATCGCTCGTACTACGATCGCAGCTGGCAAGTGTACGAAGTGCAAATTGATACCAGTGAACCGGGTTACCCTTGATTAAAAACGGAACGACTGCACAACATGACGGCTACTGATCCCACTGTCCCCGATTGGCGCAATTTGGAACTGCCGGACACATGGCCGGACAGTCTCAATTTTCGCCACCCGCGCGATCTATGGCGTTTTGTACAAAACTTGCTGGGCTGGAATATTCAGCCCATCCAACTGCCGCCCAATCTGCCGTTTGCAGACAATATTCCCAAATATATTTTGCAAGAGTTTCACAACTTACCTAACGGCAATTACTCGCGCCGTTTTACGCGCGGCTACATCACCGGCTTCAACAAAGTAATGCTCGGTGAAATTGGGAAAAGCCACGCCAAAATAGCCGCACAACTCACACAAGACCCTGCCGTGCGTGCAGGCAGCGCGCTCGATGTGGGCTGCGGCGGCGGCGGTTTAGCTGGTGCTTTGCATACGGCCGGCGTAAACGAAGTGTGGGGCTTAGACCCTTCACCTTATTTACTCAAACACGCGGCAACGGATTGGCCCAGCGTTAACTTTGTGCACGGCATCGCCGAAAAAACCGGTTTTCCTGATGCACGCTTCAACGCTATCAGCGCCTGTTTTTTATTGCATGAAATTCCACCGCGCCACATCGCACAATGTTTGCAAGAGTGGGCGCGCATTTTGAAACCGCAAGGTTGGCTGGCGTTCTGCGAGCCATCGCCCATACAAATTCAGCAAAAACCGCTAGCACTGCTGCGCGCACACGGCTGGCGCGGGCTGTACTTTTATGTATTGGCTAAAAAATTGCACGAGCCTTTTTTGCTGGCGTGGCACAAACAAGATATTCCCGCGTTGCTCAAACAGCATGGCTTTGAAGTCATCAGCCACGAAATCGGCGTGCCGATGCGTCATGTCTTGGCGCGAAAAATTGCGTGAATGCTATCGTCGCCCAGCACATTGGTTTTACTTACCCCGGTGCCACACCGGCGGCGCTAAACGATGTCTCGATCACCGTCCCAACGGGCAGTTGCTTTGGTTTGCTCGGCCCGAATGGTGCAGGCAAAAGCACGCTGCTAGGGCTGCTGGCTGGCATCCTGCCTTTGCAACGCGGCGAAATACTGTTTGATGAAGCTACACGAAAAAACATTGCACTCACGCCGCAAGACTATGCTTTTTATCCCAGCTTAAGCCTGCGCGAAAACCTAGCCTGTTTTGCCGGTTTGTACGGCTTAACCGGCGCGCAAAAACACGCGCACATCGACTTTGCTGTGCACGCCTGCGGTTTGGCAGAACATCTCAATAAACGCGCCGCGCAGTGTTCTGGCGGTGTGCGGCGCCGCTTGAATCTTGCTATCAGTTTGTTGAATCGGCCAAAAATTTTGTTTCTCGACGAACCGACCGTGGGCATCGATGCGCAATCGCGCCACTTCATCCTCAACACCATCCGCCAGCTGCAACAAGACGGCATGACGATTATTTACACCTCGCATTACATGGAAGAAATTCAAACCATCTGTGATGTGTTGGCCATTATCGATCACGGAACATTATTGCTGCAGGATACGCTAACCAACATCTTGCAACGCGCTGACACTCTACCTGTCACACAACAGCAAAAAAACGCGCAGCGCCTGGAGGATTTTTATTTGTCGCTCACCCACACGGCGCTGCGTGATTGAGATGACCGCCCTACTCGCCACCATCAAGAAAGAATTGCTGTTGCTGATTCGCGACATCCACGGCTTGCTGTTGCTGTTTGTGATGCCGATGGCGTTTATTCTGATCATGTCACTGGCACTGCAAGAGCAATTTTCCAATGCCGGCGTCAAAAAAATTCCGGTGCAACTCGACTTGCGCGCGCAGAGCGCAGCCATCGATCGCGTCGCAGCACTGCTGCAAGAAAAAACGGTTTTTGCTTGGCAGCCCACCGCCGACAAACACACTGCCTTCGTGTTGACACTCAGCCAGCGCGACGATGGCGTGCACGCCGATATTTTCGTGGCACCCGACACCAGCGCACAAACAGAAGCTCTGTTTACCGCCGCCGTCAACGAGGCGTTGTCGCGACAGCGTATGGAAGCACTGCTGATCACCATCAACATGCAACAAGTACTGCGCGGCGAAACGGTGACGAATAACAACACGCCGCCCAATCCTGCGCTCACCGTGCGCTACAACCAGGCGCACGCAGAAAACGCGGCTCGACCTTCCGCCGTACAACAAAATGTTCCGGCGTGGCTGGTGTTTGCGATGTTTTTTTCCGTGGTGCCGCTGGCGAATACGCTAATTAGTGAACGACAGCAGGGCACGCTGCGCCGCTTGCGCACCCTGCCCATTTCGCCCATGTTGCCCGTGGTGGGCAAACTGATTCCGTATTTTTTTATCAACCAAATACAAGTGGTGTTGATGTTGCTGGTCGGCGTGTATGCGATGCCGTTATTCGGCGCTGAATCGTTAACGCTCGGCAACTCCTACTTGGGGCTGGTGTTGATGTCGCTGGTGCTCAGCACGGCTGCCTTGGGTTACGGTATTTTGATTGCCGCACTGGCGCGCACCACCGATCAAGCCACCACACTCGGCGGCGTGGGCAATATTTTGCTCGCAGCACTCGGCGGCATTATGGTGCCGCGTTTTGTGATGCCAGATACTATGCAACGCATTGCTGATTGGTCGCCAATGGCGTGGGGCTTGGAAGGTTTTCTCGATATTTTTTTACGCAACGGCGCTGTCGGTGATGTGCTGCCTGAAGCCGGTTCGCTCCTGCTCTTTGGCTGTGTCACTATGGCACTCGCTATGTATTTACAGAAAAAGCAAACGCTATGATTGATCGCGATACATTAAAAAAAGCATTAAAACAGTTGATTGTGACCGAGTGCGACAAAGACATCGCGCCGGAAACCATCGCTGACGATAGCGTGTTAATCGGCGGTGATTTGGAATTGGATTCCCTCGACGCACTGCAAATTGCGATGGCGATTAAAACGCGCTACGGCGTGCGCATAGAAGATGGCCCCTCAGCGCGGCGCGCGATGCAATCGATCAACACGCTGGCTGATACTATTTTGAATTACCAGCCGGACTAGCGCGCTTTTTTTATGTCGAAAACCGCCGCCAACTCCGCCTGTTTTCTCGCCGCTGGCATTGTCAGCGCGCTCGGCACGGGTGTAGCGGCCAACCTCACCGCTTTGCAACGCGCGCCTATGCCGCCGCAATTGCTGTCACGCACTTTGGGCAACACGCAAGAATCCGTGCCCTACCAATTGCTAGCGGATGTGCCGCTGACCAACATCGACACGCGCCTCACGCGCAGCCTGGATCTCGCACTGCAACAAGCACTGGGCGGCACAAATCTCAATGCGCGCGAACAGCGTGAAATGGCATTGTTTATCGGCTCGTCATCGTTTGATATTTCTGTCTCCGAATACCGCTACCAGCAGGCACAGCAAGCGCACAGCGCAGCAATCCCGCTCGACGGTTCGCCTTCGTTTGGCAAGCTCGCCGACACGCTGCGCCAACGCTACGGACTGTTCGGCCCGGAATTCAGCTTCAACACCGCCTGCACCAGCAGCGCCAACGCCTTGTGGTACGCCTCGCGCCTACTCGCCAGCGGCGCCATTCGCCACGCATTGGTCATCGGCGTTGAGCTGATCAACGACATCACCGCGCTGGGCTTTCACGGTTTGGGATTGCTCACTCCGTCAGTGATGCGCCCCTTCGACGCGGCGCGCAACGGATTGGTGCTCGGCGAAGCGGTCAGCGCGCTGGTGTTGGGTGCGGGCGCTGAAACAGACTACCGCTTATGGGGCGGCGCGAATTTGTGCGACACCCACAGCATGTCGGCCGCCAATGCCGATGGCTCCACCGTGGCAACCGTGATACGCCAAGCGCTGCATGAGGCCCGCATTGCGCCCGCCGATATCAGCAGCATCAAAGTCCACGGCACGGCCAGCTTACTGAACGATGAAGCCGAGGCCGCCGGTCTGCTGCAAGTTTTCCCCAAGCTGCCGCCCGTTTGCGCGCTGAAACCCTTTCTCGGCCACACGCTCGGCGCGTGCGGGCTGGCGGAATTGATCCTGTTGTGGCAGAGCTTGAGCGCCAGCACACCCTTCCTGCCCGCCACCCCTGGCATAGCCAGCGATGTTGGCGAGTTGGGCTTGCGCCTCACACAAACGGCTATCACGCCAGCCGCAGGCGCTTGCTTGCTCAACTACTTCGGCTTTGGCGGCAACAACACAGCGCTAGTCATCGGGCGCGGCAAACCGCAGAGTGGCGCTGCATGAAAATTCTCGCCCACGGTCATTACAGCGCTGCCGTTCACGACGACGCGCTGCCGCCACTGAAAGATTTGGTGAAAGCCACCACGGGCGATGCCGTGCGCCGTGTGGGGCGTTTTATTCAGCTCGCCCTGATTGGCGCGGGGCGCTGCTTGCAACAGCAAACAACACCCGCAGAGACTGCGGTGTATCTCACTTCCGGTCGCGGTGATTTAGAAACCACGCTGGCAGTGCTCACGCAGATGGTAGAACACGGTCTGCCACCCAAGCCGCTCACTTTTATCAATACCGTGAGCAATTCCGCTTGTTTTTATGTCGCCAAACAATTTGCCCTGCACGGGCGCAGCCAATTTGTCACGCGCCGCTACGCCCCCTTGGAAAGTGCACTGCAACTCGCCGCACTGGATTTGCAAACGGACGCCGTGCGCACAGCCTTGGTCGGTTCGGTGGATATTTGCACCGCGCCGCTGAGCGATCACCGACAGCGTCTCGGGGTCGCCGCCGACACGCGCGTGGGTGAAGGCAGCCACTGGTTTTTGTTGGCGCAAAACCATGCAACCGGCACTGCGCTGGCGCAGATCGATCACATCGCCTCGTTCATCGATCGCAACGCACTCACGCACTGGTTACAACAACACAGCACCACAACAGCAACTCGTGCGCTAGCTTGCGGGCAACATGTCGATGACAACACAGCACACTGGCTGCAAAACCAGATTGCACATCAGCATCTTTTCACAGGCGACAATAGCGCGTGGTACGACAGCCATAGCGGTCACACACTGGGCGTATTTTTGGAACAGAAACCAACACAATCGTTGTTGCATGTCGATTGCGATCCCGACGGTCGCTTCAATGTGTTGCAGGTATCTGTATGAACAAAATTCTTTTGTTGTTGGCACTGTGTTTGAACTTACTGGCTTGTCAGCATGCACCGGAGCCACTGCCAGCTAATACGGTTGCCATCGCCGATGACATCACGCTGCGCTTAGCGTTGCCAGCACAGAGCTTCACTGCCACGCAAAAAATTACCGCGCGCTATCGCAAACCAGAAGCTGCACAAAAAGCAGCACAAGAATCGCAACACACACTGCTGATGCAAGTACAAGCCTCGCCACACAAAATTGTGATGGCGGGTTTAGCACCCAGCGGCACGCGTTTATTCAGCCTGACATTCGACGGCAACAACTTCGACACTTGGCAGTCACCCTTATTCTCGCTGCAACAAATCGCCACCCAGTCTTTTGATGCGCGCTACGCGCTAGCTGATTTTGAACTAACAATTTTTCCGCAAGCACAGCTGCAGTCAGCGTTATCGCGCGATGCACAAATTACCGATAGCACGCAAAACAGCATACGCACACGCGAATTGCGCCGCAGCAACGGGGCAGTTGTCATCCATATTGAATACCGCGACGCGCAAACGCAGTACTGCCACCGTGAACGCCACTATTGTTTGCTGATTGAAAACTTACCTTGAGGAGCGCCGCACCGTGACTGATCCGCTGCTGCCCGTTAGCGCCATCACCGACATCGATATTCCTTTTCAAGATGTGGATGCAATGGAGATTGTCTGGCATGGCAATTATCCGCGCTATTTGGAAATGGCGCGCTGCGCCCTGCTGGATTGCATCGACTACGATTACCCCAGTATGCGCGATTCCGGCTATGTTTGGCCCGTGATCGACATGCGCATCAAATACATCAAACCCATGCGCTTCAAACAACGCATTCGTGTGCACAGCGAAATCAAAGAATATGAAAATCGCTTAAAGATAGACTTTTTAATCACCGATGCCACCAGCGGTGAAAAACTGTGTAAGGCCTACAGCATACAAGTAGCCGTCGATATGAAAACGCAGGCAATGTGTTTTGTCTCACCACCAATATTGCGCGAAAAACTGGCGACCTATCAGCAAAGCAAGCGCGCGCTGCAACAAACGCACACAGGAAAGTTGACATGAAGCACTGCATCCGCACACTCGCTCAACTGAGTTGTTTGTTGATAACCATACTGTCAGTCCATGTTGCTAATGCCGACGACAGTGCACTGCGCGATAGCATCCTGCATACATTAGCCCAACAAAAAAATCGCCATTTCCATTTTGTGCAAGAAAAAAAATTGGCGCTGCTCGACAAACCGTTAATCACCGAAGGCGAGCTATTGCTGGATGAGCAACAAACCGTGACTTGGGATATACAAAAACCGTTTGCGCTGCGCTATGTGCTCACCCCCACCAGCATTCGCGAAATAGACGCACAGGGCGAACGCACCCTGCAGACCGGACAAAACCCTCTCGCCGCTGCACTCACACAAGCCATGACGGCCACTTTTAGCGGGCAGTGGAAACCGGACAACACACTCGCGGCGATTAGCGCTACCGGCAACGCACAACAGTGGCAGCTGCACATCACACCGCGCTCGACAGAATTGCAAACCCTGATTCAAACCATGACCGTGGACGGCACGCAACAAACCATCAACACCGTCACGATTGTAGAAAGCAACGGCGATCGCGCCGTAATTCGCTTGCGCACACTGACGCAATGAGCAGCGCCACTCACAGCGCAAAATCTTGGTGGCTGCGCCTGTGGCTGCTCGCACTCACCGTCTTAGGCAGCGCCGCTTTTTTTGGCATGGTGAGCGATATCTGGCCCGGCATACCCGTGCGCAGCAACATCATGGAGTTACTGCCCTCGCTGCGCGATGACGCGGTCTTGCGCGACGCACTGCAACGCAGCAATCGCGCCTTCAGCCAAAAACTATTGATTTTAGTCGGCGATAGCGATGAAAAAACAAGCAACGCCGCCGCCGAACAAGTGCTCACCAGTATCAAACAGCACGATTTTTTTGCTGTACCGATGACGGGCATCGCGCTAGAACAGGCAAAACAGATTGGACAATTCTATTATCCATGGCGCGCCGGCTTGCTCAGCACACAACAACAGCAATGGATCGCTGCCAATAATTTTTCTGCCCTAGAAAAACAACTCACTGAAACCATTTACAGCCCCGTCAGCGGCATCAACAGCGCCATGCTCAACCATGATCCACTGTTGAGTTTTTATCACTTTATGCGCGCCCTGCCCGCGCCGCAGGGCAATATCCAAAGCGCAGACGGACATCTGCAAGTGCGCAGCGAAAACAAACTATTTCGCGTCATTATTGTGGACATCAAACCCGATGTGTTTGATATGTCTCTGCACCCGAGCTACAGCGCATGGCGCAGTGCATTGCAAGAATCGTTGCACAAACAATTTCCCAACAGTGAATTACTATTAATGGGCGCGGTGCAACACGCGGTGTGGGGCGCGACTAGCGCCAAGCGCGAAGTAGCCATCGTCGGCAACGGCTCCCTGCTCGGCGTTATTTTGTTGATGGTAATTGTGTTTCGCGGCCCGCGTGCGCTGTTTGCATCTTTGTTGCCGTTGGGCGCTGGAGTTTTTGCAGGACTAGTGGCCACGCTGTTGTGTTTTCGTGAAGTGCATATCATCACTTTAGTGTTTGGCAGCAGCGTGATCGGCGTCGCCATGGATTACAGCCTGCACTACCTCACCGAACACTACAAAGACAGCCATCAGCTCAGCGGCAGACAATGTTTACATCGCGTGTTTCCCGGCATCACGATGGCGATGATCACCAGTGCTATCGCTTACGCCGCCATCGGTTTTGCACCGTTTCCCGTGTTGCGTCAAATTGCTGTTTTTTCTTGCGCAGGTTTGTTTATGGCCTGGCTGACAGTCGTCAGTTTTTATCCCAGCCTGTTAGCACCCGCGCAATTCAGTCATCCGCGCTATTTGCAGTGGAGCGAAAAAACCGATCACTTTTTGTGTCATTTATTTTCTGGTCGCTTGCGCCGCGCTCTTTTGATTATTGCGGCGTTAGCCATGCTGCCCAGCGTGCTGCAAATACACGCCAATGACGATTTGCATCTCTTGCAAACCCCAGACGCCGGCATCACAGCCATGGAAAAGCGCGTGCAAGCACTCACTGGCTTGCAGCCCAGCACACAATTCTTTCTGCTCGAAGGCAGCACACCTGAGAAACTGCTCCAACACAGCGAACAACTGCGCGCATGGTTAAAGCAGGCGCAACCGAATGCCGCGCTGGATAGTTTGTCGAATTACCTGCCCTCACAAAAAACGCAACAGGAAAATTTTTCTGCGCAACAAATACTTTACCAAGACTTCGTTACACGCTGGCGCGAAACACTGGGCTTATCCGACAACACCATCACGGAGGCAGCCACGCTATTTCAGCAAACGCCCGCACATTGGCTCAGTGTTGACGCAGTAAGCCAATCACCGCTGGTGGATACGCTAACGCGCTTTCAACTCGCGCAAACGGAACGCGGTTGGATTGCCGCTGCTTTTGTGCGCAATAGCACGGATCTCGCCGCGCTCAAACAGTACGCCGCTGCCAACGATGGCGTGCATTGGATGGATCCTGTGAGCGATATCTCGCAACTGTTTCATCACTACCGCGAGCAAACGGGCTGGATGATGTTGATCGCCTACGCCGTGATTGCTGCGCTGCTGTGTTGGCGCTACCGTTTTGCACAAGCGTGGCGCGTGATGTTGGCGCCCGCTTTAGCGGCTTGGTTCACACTGGGTTTGCTCGGTTACGCCGGCGTGGCGCTGAATTTATTTCATGTGCTCGCGCTGTTATTGGTGTTGGGAGTCGGCATCGACTACAGCATTTTCTTTGCAGAAAGTGACACGCAGCGCGACACCACCATGCTCGCCGTTTTGTTATCTACCGCCACCACTTTATTGTCGTTTGGTTTGCTTGCGCTCAGCCAAACCGCCGCGATCAGCTCGTTCGGCATCGTAATCAGCATCGGTTTGGTTTGCTCGCTGTTGTTTTCACCGCTGGCGCAACACCGACAATTTCAGCGATAAATCAACGACTATATTGTGCCAACATTTTCCACGCTTGCGCTTCACGATCCGCACAGCCGTTGAGCAAATTATCCAGCAGCGCCACATCCATCGCCTCACGCCCTTTGCACATTTTGCTGGCGCGCAGAGCAAACAAACGCCAGTGATCGCCCGCTTCGGTCATCGCTACGGCTGCTTCTTTTAAATGCGCGTCATTCAGTAACCGCGACGCTTCGCGCAAAAACGCGGCGTAAATAAAACGAAAGCCTGCACCGCCGGTGCCGATTTCTTCTTGCATGCGCACGATATGGCCGAGATACAGCGGCAAATAGCGTTCGCGTTTTGCAGCATCGCGCTCCAACTTCAACAACTGCTTGCCCATGTAACGAATGCCGCGTACACCGACAAATGGCAGCGGCGCACCCGTCATCACACGCACATTGCGTTTGATCGCGGCGGGAATCGCTTTTTCATAATCCACAGATGGCGGCAAGTGTGTAGGAAAATACTGCAAGCCTTTTGCCGCGAGTGCGCCTTTGGCAAACCGCGCCTTCATCAGCGATTGGCGATCACAGCGCACCGGCGTTTCAAACACCGGATCGCTGATCAAATACTCATCTCTTTCACGACCGTACACCACAATATTGTGCGCATTGAAATGAAAGCGCATGCCTTCGGGAAAATACGGCAGCCAAAACACCGAGGTTTGCAAACCGACAATTTTTCCCGCTGCCAATGCGGCATCCAACGCATCCATACCGCGCTCAGCATCGCGAAATGTGGCGAACGCCATGCGCACACCGGTACTTTTTTGCACGCCGCGAATAATTGCGCGCGGCGGCATACGATACGCCACCAAGGGCAAGCCGGAGATTTTTACCAACGGAATCAGCGCAAAACTGGCGGCTGCCGCCAAACCAAATGCCATCGGTTCGCTCATCGCCAAACCGTGATGGGTGAGCAACGACGACATCACGCCACTTTCACAATGCGCCGATTGTTGATGCGTAAAATCAGTCACGGTTGGCGCACCAGCGTTTTCAACACGCGCGTTTCTATGCCGAGTGCTTCCGCATAGCGTAGCAAGATTTTTTCTGACAAGCGCGCGTAAATAGCGGGGCGAAAATGACGGCGAATACGCCAGCGAAACAAGCCACTGGTTTGCGCCAGTAGGGCGATATCCATGCGGCGGTACACCATGTAATACTCCAACGGTGAAGTTTCTCCGCGCTGTGCGCGCTGCCACGCTGCTTCTTGTTGCTGCGCTAATAAATCCAAGGCGGAATCGGTGGCCAGTGTTTCCGCTTCCCAACCGGAGGAAGTCACAGCCACATAATCACCGCGCTCATCCGTGGCATACAACAATTTGCGATGACCGCCGTAAGTGTGGCTATTGTCTTGCGGCACTTGCGAGTGGTCCACGCTCACACCACCGTCAAATGCATAAAAGCGCTAGAAAAACGCCCGCTTTCTGGCACATAACACAACAAGCGCTCACCTTTTTGTAAGCGACCACTGCGAAATAAGGCATCGAGCATGATGTAAATAGAGGCCGAACCGGTATTGCCGCAAGTGCTGAGATTGGTAAACCAGCGCGACTGCGGAATATCCAGCCCCACACGCTGCAACCCCGCCTGCACTTTGTCGCGAAAAAATTGTGAGGAGTAGTGCGGCAAAAAATAATCAATCTGCTCGGCAACTAAACCCTGTTTTTTGATCAAGGTTTGCAGCGGTTTTTCTACCGTGTAGAGAATCACTTGCTCGTTCAACAGCTTCACATCCTGCTTCACCGCCATCACCGATTGCTGATCGCGCTGCTGTACAGAAAATTGCTGCCAACCCTGCATCTCGCCTTGTGCCGTTTTTACTGCGCCAGCATACATACAAGTTTCCATGTCGCCGGCATACGACAACACTTCCAACCAATCCACACGCAGAGAAATACCTTGTGCCGCCGGTTGATTTTCTAGCAATACGGCACCCGCGCCGTCAGACAACATCCAGCGCAAAAAATCTTTTTCAAACGCCAATTCCGGCTGTTTCTCTAAAGCCTCTACTTGACTATCAATTTCGGCGGCAAAATTTTCTGCCCGCATACTGGCCGATGACAACTCCGAGCCGGTTGCCACCGCACACACGCTGTCGCCACTGCGCACCGCATTCAATGCGTAGCGCAGTGCTGTCATGCCCGCGACACAAACGCCGCTGGTGCTCGCTACATCACACGCCGGCAACTGCAATTCGCCCTGTACCATGCTCGCGTGGCCCGGCATCAACTGATCGGCAATCGAAGTGCCGCAAGCCAAACAATCAATTATTTTTTGTTGCAGCGGCAGCGCGCGCACCGCTTCCGCCGCCAATTGTGCGTTGCTGTGTGTGCTTTGCAGCGAAACGGGATCAATCGCGTAATGCCGACTCACAATGCCATTGCTGCGCAAAATCGTGCGCCGTGCACGCGAAGGTTTTGCACCCACCTGCCCGAGCAAGCGCTCCATTGCATCGTTATTGACCGCTGCGTGTGGCAAAAAAGCTGCGGTGGCGGTGATGTAGGCGGCGTGCGTCATTGCGCCCACTCCTCACCGGAAGGCTGCGCAAAATACTGGCGCTGCCGCGCAATGCGATCGCGCGTAAAAGGCGACAACAAGCGTTTTATCACAGCGGAGATGGGCACTACCGTCACAATCATCATCACCAAAAAAACAATATAAAAACACAACGCGATACGACGAATTGGCGCTGCCGGCTCGCCCAGCGCGCGCAACAACTTGCCCCAGATAAAAAAACTGCGCCGCGCAATTTTTTCTGAAGCAATCAAGCGTTCATTGATACTGACTGCGCCTAAACCGCTCAACATGGGCGTGTAATCATCCGCTGCACGCGCTGGCAGTTTTGCGGCAACCGCTGCACCGAAACGCGCTGCCGCGGCAATGTCAGCTGCCGGAATACCCGCTGCCGGCACACGACCGCCGAGAAACGGGCCGCGCTTACCCGTCAACATCCACAGCGGGGTAGAAATAAAAGTCGCTGCGGGATGTGCGCGATCCACCAAGGCCACATTGTCAATTAAACGCGCACCCAAGTTGGCCAATTTTTCTTTCATTACTTCTTGCGCCATCAGCCACATATTGCGACAGGCAATCAGCGTGATTACTGGTTTGTCGCGCAACAAGTGCGCGGCATGTTCGCTTTGCAAAAACGCCATCACCGGTTGTGCGGGTGATAAAAACCAAACCGAATACGCCAAGATCACTAAATCAAAGTGTTCATCGGCATTCACTTGCATGGGCAGTAACGGCGCTGGCTGCTCATGCACGGTTTCCGGAAAAGTATTAAAAAACTGCAGAAAAGGCCAAGGAAAAGGATACGGCGTTTGCGGCTGCAACCACTCAAACACCACTTCAATATTTTCTGCCGCTTGCAAGGGCGCAGTGACAGCGCGCACCACAGCCGCGAGTTGCCCAGTCTGCGAGTAAGCCACCACCAAGATGCGCTTTTTCATATCGCATCCAAGCACAGATTACCTTCCGCAATGCGCGCACCATCACACAAACACACAAAACGCACTTGCGATGCTTTTACAGTCGCCCATTGCATTTCGCACACCTGCTCTGGTAACACGGGCTGCAAGCATTTGAATTTACGAATACCGCACACGCGATAATCAGGCAGCGCTGTTTTCGCACTGGCAAGAATGTGATCCAACAACACCACACCCGGCACAATCGGGTTGCCAGGAAAATGTCCCGCCAGCGATGGATGATCAGCAGCAATACGAAACAGCATCAGAAACAATCAGAAAAGTCAGGGCTGAATTATAATACAGGCTCGCACTCATCCACTTACCGCGCATTCCATAGGACGCTTTGTGTCATTGCACGACGAGAACATTGCCACGCTGATTCCACACGCGGGCAGCATGTGTTTGCTGAGCGGCATTGATTTTTTTGATGCGCAGCGCATCGTCTGTCGCGCCAGCAGTCATCGCGACAGCCACAATCCACTGCGTCACGCCGATCAATTGTCGACGCAAGCGGGCATTGAATACGCCGCGCAAGCGGTGGCGGTACACGGCGGTCTACTCACCCGCCAAGTCGACACACACGCTGCGCCGCGCGGCGGCATGATTGCCGTGCTGACTGATGTGCGTTGGCAGGTCGAGCGCTTGGATACCCTGCGCGCCGATCTCACGGTCAGCGCAGAGCGCATAGCTGAACTGCCGCAGGGTTTGCAGTACCGCTTTGCCCTGTACGCTGAACAACAAGAACTGCTGTCCGGCGAGATGATCATCGCCCTGCAAGCCGTGGAAGCCGCCGCGTGAGCAACGCCGTCTCCTGCTCGCTGCTGCACTGGGCGGGATGGATGCCGGGCATCGCATCCGCAGCGGATTGGCAGGCCTGGGCGGCGGGCGAGCTGCCCATCGCCGGTGCCGCAGAAACCCCTGCTGTCGATTTCATCCCCGCCATGCAGCGCCGTCGGCTGTCGCGCCTGTCGCGTTTCGCCTTGGCCGCCGCTCACGCCTGCGCGGGCGAACAGTTGCTGCCCACCGTGTTTGCCTCGCGCCACGGCGAAATTCACCGCACCGTCGGCTTGCTCAAAGAACTGGCGAAACAAGAACCGCTGTCGCCCATGGCGTTCAGTTTGTCGGTGCACAACACCGCCTCGGGTTTGTACTCCATCGCCACCGGCAATACCGCGCCATCCACCGCCATTGCGGCCGGCGCCGACACCCTGCCCATGGCCATCATCGAAGCCATCGGCCAGCTGCAATCCCACGAGCATGTGATGCTAGTGTACGCCGAGGAGCCGCTGCCCGAAGATTACCGCGCCTTTGCCACCCACTGCGTGCCGCTCGGTCTGGCATTGTTATTGGGCAGACCGGACACCACGCATCCCCAGCTACATCTGCGCGCGGACCACGCAGCGACAGATGCATCGGCGGCCAACGGCACGCTGCCATGGCTGCACTGGTTCACGGCAGGTAACGGTGAATTGCAGACAACCGGCGAACGCTTTGCATGGCAGTGGACATGGCAAAAACCCTGACACAGAGCATCGCCGATCGACTCGACTGGCTCTGGCGCGTACTCGCCACCGGCCACTGCTTTGCCCTGTTATTTGGTGGCGGCTTTCTGTTGGCGATCAGCGCACTGCCCATCACGCGCCTGCTCGGTCGCACGCCAGAGGAAAAAGATGCACGCGCGCGGCGGCTGATTCATCACACATTTCGTTTTTATCTCTGGCAGATGCAAGCCTTGGGCTTGATGACGCTGGAGATACACGGACGCGAAAACCTAGCGCAGGCGCGCGGCAAATTGGTGGTTGCCAACCACCCCTCGCTATTGGATGTGGTGATTCTTATTTCACTGCTGCCCGATTGTGACTGCATCGTCAAAGGCAGTTTGCGGCGCAGCTTGGTCAGCGGTGTGATTCGAGCCACCGGCTACACCGACAATAGCAACGGCGACACCATGCTCGCGCGCTGCACGCGCAGCTTAGCGGCAGGCTTTCCGCTGATTGTTTTCCCTGAAGGCACGCGCAGCACGCCGGGGCAAGCACTCGTTTTTCAGCGCGGTGCGGCCAATATCGCCGTGCGCTGCGGTGTGGATACGCTGCCGGTGCACATTAGCTGCACGCCCCCCACTCTGCTCAAAGGTGAGGCTTGGTATAAAATACCCGCGCGTCGCCCTGTGTTCAGCGTCACTATTTTTCCTGCAATCACCACACGAGACTGCGTAGAAAAAACAGCGCCACCCGCTTTGGCAACACGACAATTCAATCGCGTTTTACTCGATTTTTTTCAGCAGAAATAACCACTCTAACGGAACAGTATTCGCATGTCTGATTTAAGCCTTGAAATCAAACAACTCATCATCGACTGCTTGGACTTGGAAGATATTACACCTGCCGACATCGACAGCGATGCCCCACTGTTTGTGGACGGCTTGGGCTTAGATTCTATCGACGCACTCGAACTGGGCTTACACATACAGAAAAAATACCAGATCAAACTGGACGCCAACGCCGAAGACACCCGCAAACACTTTGCCTCCGTCAGCGCACTCAAAGCGCTGATCGAAAGCCAACAAGCCTAATCAAGATACCGCACGAGATATTCGCCATGACACGCGACGAAGCCTTTCAAAAATTACAGCAAATCCTGTCCGATAATTTCGAGATCGACCCAGAAAAAATTACGCTGGACTCCAACATCTACAGCGATTTGGAACTGGACAGCATTGATGCGGTGGATTTGGTGATCCATGTGCAGGAATTGATTGGCAAAAAAATTGGCGCTGATGAATTTAAAACCGCGCGCACCGTCAATGATGTGTTGGATGTAGTAGAAAAACTGCAGGCTGCACAGTAAATACAACGCCTATGCCAACTGCACTGCTGGCTGCACTAGCGCTGCTCTACCCCGCTCTGGTTTATTTCGGGCTGCTGCATTTCTCTACACAATCGGTGGGCATCGCACTGGCCGTGATGATGATGGTTCGCCTAGCTCTGTTGCGGCACAACACGCCATCCCATTTGAAAAATGCACTGTTACCCGCACTTCTACTGGCCACCCTATGCGCACTGGCTGCTGCACTCCTCAACCAGCAGGGCGCGCTCAAATTTATTCCTGTTGTAATCAATCTTTGCTGTTTATTGGGCTTTGCTATCACGCTGTGGCGACCACCTTCCATGATTGAACATTTTGCCCGCTTGCAAGAACCACACTTGAGCGATCTCGCTATTCGTTACACGCGACAAGTAACTGTTGTGTGGTGTGTATTTTTTATTATCAACGGCAGCATAGCGTTGTACACCGCGTTGTATGCCGATATGAAAATCTGGGCGCTGTACAACGGCTTGATCGCCTATTTTCTGATGGGCGCATTGTTCGCTGGCGAATACCTTGTGCGCCTGCGCGTAAAAGCGCGCGAGCAACAACACTGATTTTGTATGTCTGTTTGCAGCCTCGCCACACTACTGACGCAACCCGCTAACCACGCCCTCGTTGCGTGGGATGGGAGCACTCGATACACACGCGAAGATTTTTTGCGCGCTGTCGCTGAAAAACAACATGCGCTATCCGCACGCACAGAAAACCGCTGGCTGCTAGTGCATAACAATAGCTACCACTTCGCTATTGGTTTTTTTGCACTGCTCGCCACTGGCAAACACATTGTGTTGCCGCCCAACGCACAAGCGGGAACATTGACATCTCTGGCTGATTTTTTTGATGCCGACTATGCCAGCCTCACGCCGCAAACTCGTTCACGCAATGACGACAACGTCATCCACAACACTGCGCTGGATCTCGATGCGTTAACAGTCACCTTGCTCACCTCTGGCAGCACGGGTGCCGCCAAAGCGATTACAAAATCATTGCGCTGTTTGGATGCGGAAATTCAAACGCTAGAAGCACTGTGGGGTGAAACGCTCCAACAGGCAGCGGTATTTGCCACGGTGTCACACCAACATATTTACGGCCTGCTGTTCCGCGTCCTGTGGCCGCTGTGTGCCGCACGCGCTTTCGCCGCCACCGCGCACAGTTACCCCGAGCAGTTAGTCGCGGAACTGCAACAACAGACACGCACGGTATTGATCTCCAGCCCTTCACAACTGAAACGCTTTCCGCCCGCGATGGATTTTTCCGCGCTCAAGCAATCGCTTTGTGCCGTTTTTTCTTCCGGCGGCCCGCTGCCATTTGCTGCCGCGCAAGATTGGCAACAGCGTTGGGGACAATATCCGCTTGAAGTGTTGGGCAGCACCGAAACCGGCGGCGTGGCGTGGCGACAACAAGCAGCTGACAACACAGCGTGGCAAGTACTGCCGCCAGTAAGTATCCACACAGATGCCGAACAGCATTTATTTGTGCAATCTCCATTTACCGGCGTAAAAAATGCCATCGCGATGGGTGATCGCGCCACACTGATCGACACGCAGCATTTTCATTTACTCGGTCGTGCTGATCGCATCATCAAACTGGAAGAAAAACGCCTGTCATTAACTGAGATGGAACAATGCCTACAAGCATCGGCGCTGGTTGAAGAAGCACGGGTATTGGCGCTACCGCAATCACCGAACCGTTTAGGCGCTGTCATCCGTTTACGCGGCGCAGGGCAAGCTGTTCTCAATGCATCAACGAAACAAGCTTTAGTGCAACAGTTGCGCGAGCAGTTAAGCGCCCATTTTGAGCGCGTGTTGCTGCCGCGCAAATGGCGCTTTGTGATTGCGCTGCCCGTCGACGCGCAAGGAAAAGTTTCACACGCCGCGCTGGCTGCATTATTTGCCGAACAACAGGAAAGCATTCGTGTCATGCGTGCGAGTGATGGAGAACGCGTACTGCAGATTCACTTTCCACCAGAATCTGCACACTTCTCTGGCCATTTTCCCGAGCTGCCCATCCTGCCCGGCGTGGTGCAATTTGATATCGCGGTGCGCGAATGCGACCACTGGTATCCGCTGGCGCAATTTCGCGGCATCGAAAAATTAAAGTTTTCCGAACCGGTCGTGCCGAACGACACTGTCACCCTCACCCTGCAACACATTGGGCAAGGACAAGTGCAATTTAGTTACACACTGGACACACAACCACTGTCATCCGGCCGCATACTGTTTGCGTGTTGAACCCCATCCTCAAAAGGAGCATCCCATGAGTGACACCAGCACTAACGACCCCGAAAACATTCTCGGTTTTATGCAAGATCACATTCGTCGCTATCTCGCCACCGATGGTGAAGACGGGCATTTAATGAACGGCTTTCCCTGTTTGGTGCTCACCACCGTAGGAAAAAAATCCGGCGAACCAAGACAGGCAGCCGTGATTTACGGCAAACACGGCACAAGCCATGTCGTCGTCGCCTCCAAAGGTGGCAGCGACACCCCGCCCGCTTGGTTTGTGAATTTAGCGGCGAGTGGCACAGGACAGATTCAAGTGAAAGCGGAAAAAATAGCCGTGAAAATGCGCGTTGCTGAAGGCGAAGAACGCGCGCAACTGTGGCAGATGATGACCCAAATTTTTCCAGCGTATTTGGAGTACCAACAAAAAACCGCACGCACGATTCCTGTGGTGGTGCTAGACCCCGTGTAACCATTTGCCAACGGGTGTATGCTCAAAGCCACCACTTCTTTATCAAGGAGCAGAGCATGAGACCGGTTAAAAAAATGCGCGGCGTCAATCTCGGCAGTTGGTTGGTGTTGGAAAAATGGATGGTGCCGAGTTTATTTGAAGGCACCGCTGCCACCGATGAAACCACTTGGTGCGCAGAACTCGGCGAGCGCGCCGCAGAAAAATTGCGCGCACACTGGGATAGCTGGATCACCGAAAGCGATTTTGCTTGGTTGGCCGAGCACGGCATCAATACCGTGCGCATCCCGCTCGGTCACTGGATTTTCGGTGCCGACTATCCTTATCACCCCAAATACGAACCCTACCTGCACCCGTTTGTGACGGGCGGCATCAGCGTGCTCGACCGCGCTTTTGATTGGGCAGAAGCGCACAATATCGACATCATGCTCGATTTACACGCCGCCGCCGGCTGCCAAAACGGTTTCGACAACGGTGGCATGCACGGCGTATGCGAGTGGCATACCAAACCCGAATATTTTGACCACTCCATCAGCGTGCTGGAGCGTTTAGGTGCGCGCTATCACAACCGCAAAGCCTTAATCGCAATTGAAGTGTTGAACGAACCGCGCTGGGATGTCCCCACCGATTACCTCAAGCGCTACAACGATGCCGCCTATCACGCGATACGAAAAAATTGTGATCCAGAAAAAGTCGCCGTGGTGTTTCACGATGGCTTTCGCGACTTCCGCGAATACTTAGGTTTTATGCAAACGCCTGAATATCAAAATGTTATTTTTGATATTCACCGCTACCAGTGTTTTGCACGCGAAGATATCGACATGGATATTTACGGCCACATACAAAAAGCTGCGATTGAATGGAAAGACGAAGCTGACGCCATCAACAGCGAACTTAAATTGCCCACCATCTGCGGCGAGTGGAGTTTGGGCTTAGATTTGAAAGTGGTGTCATTGTGGGCGGAAGGGCCGTACAACCATGCACTGCAACACATGGATGGCTTTCAAGAGCACACCGCCTTTCGCGCTTACGGCGCTGCGCAATTGATGGCGTTTGAAAAATATCGCGGCTGGTTTTTTTGGAATTACAAAACCGAAACCACCGCGGCGTGGAGTTTTCGCGATTGCGTGGAGCGTGGCTGGCTGCCCAGCCAATTTAACGGCGAACGCGTGACGCGCGATTAAGTGTGCGGCTTTTTCTCCGATGGCTTGAGATGCTCAGGATCGGTTTTTCTTCGCATCTCAGGCACTAACAACACTTCGTCATCTTGCACTGGCTCACGCACAGCTGGCAACAGACATTGATTGTCTTCACTAAACAAATACTTAGCCTCTGGAAAACGATTCAGTACGATTTTTCGCTGGTGATGCTTTTCAAGACTATCGTGTTTACTTAGCGTTACAACACTGGCTGCTGGTAAATTTTTATACAGCGCCTCCATCAATGCGTTTTCATCCTCTTCATCAAAATCATCTGTAGCCGCCTGAATAATTACCCAATCGGGTTGTTGCAAAAATATGCGCGCAAAACTCAAGCGCTGCTGCGCGCGCACTGTCAACACGCGATCCCACATGTCACTCTGCTGCAGTCGCGGGATCAACCAAGCAACACCCGCTTCGGTGAGCGCAGAACGCATCGCAGCGTTATCGTAAATATCGGCTGGCGCTGGATAGGCCAACACATCGCGCAGCGTCCCCGTTGGCAGATACGGTCGCCGCGGCATAAACGCCATGGAATGGCGGCGTGGCAAATGCACAAAGCCCTGCCCCCAATGCCACAAACCGGCTGTTGCCTTGAACAAACCGTCAGTGACCACTTGGTCGCCTGTAATCAACACGCGCTCACCCGCCGCCATCACAGCATTGAAACTTTCCAACAACACCAAACCACTCTGATCAGCCACGGTGAGAAATTTGAAAGCCAGCGCATTGGTGTCACCCATTTCCCTTTCAATGCGACAAGCATCCGGCTGCCCTTCTTTTTCTTCCAACCACAACAAATCTTCATTCAGTGACAGCACACGATCAGCCGAGGCGCGACAACGCGCAATATCGCCCAGATTATCGACAGGCCACGACAGCGCTGAGGTCAATTTTTGAAACGCTAGTACCGCCTGCATCAACACACCCAGTGTCATGGCACCTGCTATGTATTGCGGCGCTGCAATCAACAAGGGAAACACGGGCAGCAAAGCGCCATAACCCGTGGAATAAGACACTATCCACGCGTAAGCCATGGTCTGCTTATTCCAACTCTGTGTGAGGCTGGCAAACAATTGCGAAAATAATTTTCGCTCGGCGCGTTCGCCCTGCATCAACACAATCGCTTCGGTATGCTCGCGCGCACGCGACAAACCAAAACGAAAATCGGCTTCGGATGTCTGTAAGCTGTCGGTTGCTTTAACCAACGGATTGCCCAACAGCGAACCCACAGCAGCGCCTACACCGGCATACAAAAATGCCATCCACACCATGTAGCCGGATACACCAATATTCGTACCAGGCACGGTGAACGAGCCAGACACATCCAACAAAATATCAATGAAACTGAATAAAACCAAAATGGAATAAAACAGCGTGTGCACCAGCGAAATCGTCATCTCAGTGACCACGCGAATATCTTCTGCGATACGACCATCAGGGTTATCGTGTTCGCCTTCGGTGTACAGCAACTGGTAGTGCCGACCTTTGTTCATCCAGCGATCTAATAGACGCGCCGACATCCACGCGCGCCAATCCAATTGCAGCCAGCGTTTTACATACAAATGCGCACCCGTCACCGCCATCGTCAACACAAAAATGACGATGAACTCTCCAATCTGCAACACAAATTGCGACAGTGAGCGCTGCTCTAACGAATCAAATAATTCACGATTCCAGTAGGTGGTCCAAATCGCCAAGCCCACTTGCGCCAGCGTCAACAACCCAAACAATAGCGTGAAGCTGCGCACGCGCACATAATGCTGACAGCGCCAATACGGGCCACACAGCGCCATAAACTGACGAAAAAAATGGCGGCGTGCACGCGGCTTCGTGGCTGGCTGTGGAGAGTTGTCCTTCGACACGGCATCAACTACAGAGTGGAATGGCCTCATGGTACCAGCACCACAACAAAAGACTAACGGGAGAGAACAATGAAAGTATTAGTGATTGGTGGCGCAGGCGTCACCGGCACACCGATCGTGCGGCAACTGTTGGCGCGCGGCTGTGATGTCACGCTGCTGCATCGCGGTGTACACCGTGCCACTGCACCCGACAGCGTAGCTCGCATACAAGCTGATCCCTACGCGAAAGACGGCCTGAGTGCGGCGCTCGCCGGAAAACGCTTTGATGCCGCAATCGCCACCTATGGCCGGCTGCGCTTCGTCGCACAACAACTGATCGGCGTTACGGAGCGCCTGATTTCCGTGGGCGGTGCCGCACCCGTGTACAAAGGCTGGGGCGAAATGATGGCACCCAACCCTTGGGAAACCACGCAGCCCACGCCGTTATTTTTAGCCGAAGATCACCCGCTCGCCAGTGCCGAAACTGCCGATCCTTTTTCACTCGCTGTGCGCAAAACCGAGCAGGATATTTTGCAGTTTCAGCGCGATGGGCATTTCAACATCACCCATTTTCGCTACCCGCTGGTGTACGGCACGAATAACATCTGCCCTGCGGAATGGGGGCTAATTCGCCGCGCACGCGACAAACGCCACACGCTGATTTTACCGGCCGATGGCTTGACGATGATCTCACGCGGTTTTGCAGAAAATATTGCGCACGCGATTATGTTGGCGTTGGAAAACCCTGCTGCATCTGCCGGACAAATCTACAATATCTGCGATGAAACCCCGCTGTTTAATCAGCAGTGGGTGACGCAGCTCAGCGACATCCTGCAACACCGTTTTGATTGCATCGACATCCCGTTTTCTGCATTGCCCACCGGCTTTCGCGCCACTCCGCCGCAGTTACTGTATCGCCACCACTGCGTGTTAGATATCAGCAAAATAAAATCGCAGTTGGGCTATCGCGATCTTGTTTCTACCGAAGAAGCACTAACGCGCGTGGTGAAATACTACTGGGACAATCCACTCTCCGACGACAGCGAAGCCGCACAAAATTTGGGCGACCCGTTTGATTATGTGTATGAAGATGCGTTTATCGCCGCTTGGCAAAAACACGGCGCGAATTTTTCTGCCGAACGCGATGCATTGCCGGCACCGAAAGTGGTGTGGAAGCATCCTTATCAACAACCAAGCAAATAGTTTGACGCAAATCCTGCACGCAATAGGAATATATAAAATGATCAATTGGGCCTATTTTCCAAGATCGTCGAAACCAACAGAATTATCTTTGTCGGTTGTTAATTGCTTTTCGGCTGTTGATGCGTTGATTTCGTCTGAAAACAACACATTAAACAGCAACGAAGTTCTTGCCCACATAGAGCCTCATTTATCGGCCATTGGTTTTACGGTAGAAACTGGGAAAAAGAAAACTGAGAAAGTTACCGTGCCTGTTTTGTATGGCAACAACGGTCGTGTTGCAAAAGCATTCGAAGCAGATGCTCACCACATAGAAGGCCGCTTTGTTTTAGAGGTAGAAGCTGGCAGGGCCGTTGTAAACAATCAATTCCTCAAAGACTTATTCCAAGCCTGCATGATGGACAACATCGACTATCTATGTATTGCTGTTCGCAACATATACATTGCGGCTGGAATTAAGAATCCAGACTTCGAGCGCGTAATCACATTCTTTGAAACCCTGTATGCAAGTAATAGAATTAATCTCCCGCTGAAGGGAATACTTATCGTGGGGTACTAATGCACTTAACTAGTCGCTCGCGTTGCTCACTGGACTCGCCGCAACCGGCTCGCCCTTTAGCTCCGGCGTTAGGGTTAAGAAATGGCTTCGGCGAGTGACATCGCGATTTTGGGGAATTGTTTGAGTATTTTTTTATCTTCTGTAACAAGCATCGTGTTATTTCTTTTTGCCAGAGCTACAAACTCACAGTCATACGCTGAACATTCACTGGTTTCAATAAGACGCAGCACATCAAGAGATGGCACATCGTATTCATTACCAGCCAGCAATATTTCAGCTTCAGTTTGTATGTCGTAGGCTTGTTCCAGTGTCAGAATTTCTTTTCGTAAATACAACGCAAGTACATTACGAAATTCACTGCGCCAGAGTACAGGCGCTATCCATGTGGGCTGTTTCAGGAGAAGGCGTTCGGCCTGCTCACTAAACCCTGTTGGCAAATACAGGTAAGCCAGTATGTTGGTATCAACAACAATCATGGGCGTCCCTGCTCAATAGCCTTGGCTATGTCTGCTGCCTTGAATTGCTTGGGGTTTAGAGAGGTTCTAATTTGTCGGGCACGCGCCAAGCGTTCTTCTTGCCCGGTTTTGTTAGGAAGCAATACGCGCTCTAGGCAGGAAATAGCTTCACTGTTAATGCTGCGGTGATGGGCATCAGCCGCCTGTTTCAGGCTGTCGTATATGGCATCAGGTATGTTTTTCAGGGTAATGGTTGCGCTCATGGCGGCCCCTTGTGGTAACCATAATGGAACCATTATGCTACCGTCAGTGTGGGCGCAAGGCAACGCTAACTAGTTGCTCGCACGGCTCGCCCTTTAGCTCCAGCGTTAGACACCTAAAACCCTGTAACCAGAAAGTCTAGCGCCTCTACAATTTCTGTTCGTGAATTAGATAAGTCAGCGGCAAATTTTCCAAGCTCTTTTTTATTTATACCTGCAAGCTGAGGCGTAAGCATTAAATAATTTTCGCCATCAATTTTAAGCAGTGGAGTTAGTCTAGATATTTGTTTAGCGGTGTTTTTCTCAACAGAAGTCAGAGGAATAACAACTCGTGTTTGCAGTTCATTGAGTAGATCGCTTTGCACATCCAATAAAAAAGGGAATAGTTTTTTTGTTTGCGTGTTCTTGTTTTGGTAGGCAGCGAATTGCGGCATCAGAAACTCCGCGTGTTATCGCTAAAAGAACCATGCGCTTCTACCATGGCGTTATAAGCGGTAATGGCCGCTTGGTTTTCTTTTAGCCATCCGGCGCGTTGTTTTGTGCGCACCTGTTCGGCAAGTGTTTGCTCTAAAGCAGCCGAAAGGTTGATGTCCAGCTCCTTGGCTTTTTTCAGTAAGTCACTGTTTACGCTGAGGTTTGTTGGTTTTTTCGGGGCATCGAGGTCATAAATAGCGAGCATGGCAGTTATTCCAAAGGAAGTGCATGCGCACAGATTATGCGCATTTGTTATGCCGGTCAATTTGACACCTAACAGACCAATCAAAGATGCTCGCGCAGCTCGCCTTTTAGTTCGGCGTTAACCGACTGTTATTCATCATCCGCTGGAGAAAATGGCCAGTTAATGCGCTCAGACCACGGCCTTGGCGAACAGTGTTCCATAATCAAGGGCGGCAATGCTTGCGGCGTTTTATCCATAATATTTTTCAGAATAGACTGCAGCGCCGCTTGTTGATTTTTATAATCGGCTTCATCCAATAAGTTCACACTCTCTGCGGGATCGCGCTGCAAATCATAAAACTCAGCGTGACGCGCATCGCGCGGCAGACCAGACTCCCAAACAGTATCGCCGTATGGATCACACAGTTTTCGTTTAAGAAAATTGCGGTGATATGAAAATGCTGCTGTGCGCACCACGCGCGAAAAATTTGGCTGACCGTGCTGATTGCTCTCGGCATAAATATAATCGCGCACTGGAACAGTTGGATCTTGCAAAGTTGGCCACAGCGAAACACCCGGTGTGTTAGGCACCAAGGGCAGGCCTGCAAGCGCCAACACCGTGGGCATAATATCCACCGCACTAACCAATTGCTGATTGGCAATGCCTGGCGAAACTTTTGTCGGCAAGCGCAGCACCAAGGGTGTTTTAATTCCCTCGCTATACAGCGTTGTTTTTGCGCCGCCAAACTGCGAACCGTTATCCGACAACACCATCACCAGCGTGTTATCCAGCACGCCTTCTTGCCGCAACGATTCGATCACCAAACCTATATTGCGATCGGCGCGTGCAATTTCATCGTAATAGCCTGCCATACCCTCGCGCACAAAGGCATTGTCATCATCGCGTTTAGATAACGGAATAGTTTGCGGATTGTGATGTAACAAAGGTGGATGCCACGCTTCGTAAGGCGCATGCGCATCTTTACTCGCCAACCAAAAGAAAAATGGTTTGTTGTGGGGGCGGCGCGCTAATTCCGGCAACCAATCGGCTGCACCGCTTTCGTCGCGCGGCTCTACCACGCGATCAAATGTGTTTTGAATGGTTCACCCAAATGCCACTTGCCCACACTCGCGGTGTAGTAACCGGCGTTGCGCAATTGCTGCGGTAAACTGGTTACCGATGCGGACAACGGGTCATCCAATTTCGGCGCGCCGGTTGCCGTGGGATACAAACCGGTTAACAAACTGGCGCGGCTGGGCGAACAAGAACTGGTGGTGAGAAAAGCGTTATCAAACCGCGTGCCTTCGCGCGCCAGCTGGTCGATATTGGGCGTGCGCACCACGGCATTACCAAACGCACCGACATCGCTCTGACCGACATCATCCAATAAAAAAATAACGATATTCGGCGGTGTGTTCGCTGCCCATGCGCACAGTGGAAACAGCGCACAAACCAGCCACAAGCCATAGCGACTCATTCAGCGCAGCGCTTCCAACACAATGTTTTCTGTCAGCACTTGCGGCAGCACGACAGGCTGACTGTCTACACCGGCGGGAAAGTACACATACAGCGGCACGCCGTTGCGATCGTACTGCTGCAAAAATTGCGTGATGTCTGGATCACGATTAGTCCAATCACCCACCAAGTACGCAATATTCTTTTCATGCAAACGCTGATTGACACTTTGTCGACTCAGCACCATTTTTTCGTTCACTAAACAGGTGAGGCACCAAGAGGCGGTCATGTTGATCAACACCGGCTTACCTTCTGCACGCAGCGTTTCTAAACGCGCGGGGCTGTAAGGCTCAGTATCCCCAGTTTGGAATTTGGCTTGCTGTGGCAACTGACACAGTTCCGCCACCAAAAAATGGGGGGCAACCAAGGCAATCACCAACACCAGCACTGCCAACACTTTTTCCCAAATACGCACAGACGCATCGCGCCACAGCCAGCCCGCCATCACCAGCAAAATCAAACCGCACAATACGGTCACCATCGCCAATTCGCCGCCCTGCTGCCCCAACACCCACAACAGCCACACAGCAGTGGCATACAGCGGGAATGCCAAAAATTGCCGCAACCTGTTCATCCACGGCCCCGGTGCCGGCAAGCGGTGCAACAATTGCGGACAGTACGCCAACACAATGAAGGGCAGCGCCATCCCTAGACCCAGAGCCGCGAACACCAACAGGGCGATTGGCGCAGATTGCGTCACTGCATAGCCCAAGGCCACGCCCATAAACGGTGCCGAGCAGGGGCTAGCCACCACCACGGCCAGCACACCAGTGAAGAAAGCGGCGCGAACGGGATTGCCCGCCACCAAGCGCTGCCCTATGCCCATCAGGCTGCCACCGATGTGGATGACACCGGAAAATGACAGTGCCACCACAAAAAACAGGTAGATCAGCAAGATGACAAACAACGGCTCCTGCAGCTGAAAGCCCCAGCCCACTGCCGCGCCACCAGCGCGCAACAGCAGCATCACTCCAGCCATCAGCACAAAAGTCGTGATTACCCCTGCGGTGTACACCCAGCTGTGCCAGTGCGCCTCATCATCGCGCTCGCGCTGCGCCGCCATGGCAAACACCTTTAACGACAGCACCGGAAATACACAGGGCATCAGGTTGAGGATGATTCCACCCAGCATAGCCATCAACAACACGCCTGCCACACCCCAAGACAGCAGTGGCGAAGCAGGTGGCGCTGCACTGGTCGATGATACGGACGCAGACGCTTGCTGCACGGGCACAGCCACAGGCGCTTCAGTTGGCGTAATGGTGCCCGCCTGTAAATCCACGCTGAAATACTGGGTTTGTGGTGGATAGCACAAGCCGGCATCTGCACAACCCTGTGATTCTGCGCTCAGCACAAAATGGTCGGTCTGTGTAGCCGGCACCACGATGGTGGCCTGTGCTGTATCACGAAAGACTTCTGTCTCGCGTTCGTACAACTCATCGTATTTGTTTTCCCCTTTGCTCCATGTGGTTTGCAAAGGAATGGCAGCCGCGCCCACAGCCGCAATCTGCATGCGTTCGCGGTACAAATAATATTCTGGCGCAACAGACCAATTGAGCTGGATTTGATGGCCTGCGATGCTCGCCACCAGCTGATAAGCCTGCTCTACGGGTAAAAACTCTGCACTGGACGACACGCCGACGCCAGCGAGATTCTGTTCGCCGTTCAGTTGCGCATGCGAAGGCGCCGTTAGCAATAGCAGCATGCCAACAGCGAGAGACTTCAACAACACGGTAAAACTTTGCATACAACACTCCAAGCAACGCCGTCTACGACAGCACCGTTGCAACGGGGTTCCGTCAATATAGATGCGCGTCATGGTATCAGTGCTATCCCCAATCAGCCATGCTCGTGTATTTCTGCTAGGCTAACGCACACTTTTTCACTGCTACGCCACCGATGCCCACTCATTTTTTCTACGCAAAAGCACTGCGCCGCCTAGGCTGTATAACCCTGGTTTTGCTAGTGGCTGCCTGTCAGATGCAGTCACAAAATGAAGACACTCCACAGCCAAATGACGAGCAAAGCACTGCTTCGTCTTTTTGGCCTTGGGGCTCGAGCGAACGCACAGAAAACATCAAGGAAATGCGCAAACAGCACAAATTGGTTGTGTTGCTGGAGCGCGGCGACCTCGCCTTCAGCAAAGACCGCCTGAATGCGCCACAACATGACAACGCCCTGTTGTACTACTACACCGCACTCAAAGTCGATCCAGGCAACAACGATGCGCTGCGCAGATTGCGCAAAGTCGCCGATCGCTTCCGCAGTCTCGCCAGAACGGCGCACGACAATGGCAACGGCAAACAAACGCGCACCTACTTGCAACAAGCCGAAATGATTACCGGCGCCAGCGACCCGAAAAACATCCGCTTGCGCGCTGAACTGCGCGAAAAACCAGCGGGGAAAAACTCCCGCGAATTAGATAAAGAACTGAAGAAAAAAATTAAAGCCAAAAAAGCCGAACTGAAGGATAACCCCCTGCTAAAAGACAAAGCGCTGCTGGAGAATATGCTGTCTCTGCCAGCAGAAGAGCAGAATTAAACGCATAAGGTGCGCAATATGAGTTTGCATCGACAAATTTGTATCAGCCTGATACTCACCATGACCGTATTGTTAACGGTCAGTGTTGCCATCGACCTGCACAACACACGCAAACATTTGCTGTCCCATGTCGGCAAACACGCCGAGGAAACAGCCGCTCTGCTGGCCTACACCTTGTCAGATCCTGCCAGCAAACTAAGCGCCAGCGCCTTAATCAGTACCGCTTTTACGCAAGGCTCCTACGATGCAATTGTGTATCGCAGTGTGCAAGGCGACACACTCTTTGAGCAGTACAAACCCGTGCGCCAGTTGCCCGTTCCCACTTGGTTTGTAAGCACCCTGTCGCTCACTGCACCTGTCGCTTATGCCACGGTGCTATCCAACGACACACCCCAGGGCAGCATCCAAATAACAGCTGATTTAGATGCTTCGTATTTTGAACTGTGGCATGTTTTCTGCAGACAACTGGTGTTGTTTGGCGTAGTCAGTTTGGTGTTAGGGGTGCTGTGCTATTTATCATTGCAGTTCTTCCTGCGCCCGCTGCGTCGCGTGCAACAGCAAGCCGCCGCCATTTGTGAACGCAAATTTATTGAACAGCAGCCGCTGCCAAAAACCAAAGAACTGCGCCAAGTGGTCGATGCCATCAATCGTATGAGTCGCCGTCTAAAAACGATATTTGATGAGCAACTGGCACATGTTGAAAACCTGCGCGCGCAATCATTTCTCGACTTCATCACCGACCTATCCAACCGACGCAGTTTTAACACGCGCCTGCAATCGCTAAC
>JAWKZZ010000012.1:0-41796 GCA_041395785.1 Pseudomonadales bacterium | reverse complement strand
TCGCCAGCGCCAGAAACTGTGAAAGACATCAAGATTGTACTTTGATGCAGATTTCACATTTTTTTCACTGTGCGAGGCAGATACTGAAACTGTTGTCGTGGTCGGTGTTGAAGGTGATCTCGTGGAAAGTGCGCTGCGTTTGGGAAGTGATGTATTGGCCGCTGGAGACATTCCTATGGTGGCAATGACCGGCGAGGGCGATGCTGAGCGAGTGGTGATGGAGCGTTTCGTCGCCAGCGAGTTTTTACAACGCTACGGTGCGTGTGTAAAAACGTTTATGCCGTGGCTGTTGGGTTTGTATCATCACACTGAGCTTGTCGGTGTGGCGGGATTGCGCCCAGCGGGTGATGAGAAATTGTTTATCGAACAATATTTGGATCGCGCGATTGAAACAGAAATTGCGCAGCATGCCGGCGTGCCGGTGGTGCGCGCAACGGTGCTGGAGATCGGCAATCTTGCCGGACAGATCCCTGGTGTAACGCGAACACTGTTTCCGCTGCTGACAGAGCTGATTTATCGACACGGTTATGCGTGGAGTGTGTGCAACACCACGCCGGCCGTGCGCAATGCTTTGCGGCGCGTGGGAATTCCCTTTCAGGTTATTGCGCGCGCAACACCAGAGCGTTTGGGTGCGGCGCGTTTTGCGTGGGGCAGCTATTACACGCAAGAGACGGTTGTGATTGCTATTTCTCTGCCCGCTGCACACGCGGCGCTGTTGTGCCGACCAACATTGGCTGCTGCTTGCGTACAGGCATTGGCAGGTGTGTATGACAATTTACCGGCAGTGGCTTGAGCAGCGAGGCGCGCAGGCTTCACTGGTAAATGCCTTGCAGGAAGGCAGCGGCGCTGTGGCTTTGTGCGCTGAAAATAGCGCGGCGTGGTTGAGCGCGGATTTTTCCTGTCAAGAAAGTGGGCGCGTTTGTGTGCCGCTGCCACATTTTTTTACTGCGTCACAAATGCAGTGGGCGCTTGAGAGTGCGGGGGTTGGCACACTGCTGACAGATCAGCCCAATGCACCGCTGTGGCAGCAATGTGGGTTTACCGTTCGTGCCACCGAGTCGGCAGAGGGTTTGTGTCGACTTGAGCGCCGCGCGCCTGCTGTGCGTCTGCCGCCGACCACGGCAAAAATTACTTTTACTTCTGGATCAACAGGCCATCCCAAAGGTGTGTGTCTGTCGCAGACTGCTCAGGAGGCGGTGGCAACGTCGATTGCCGAATTACTGTCAGCCGCAGGCGTAAAACGGCATTTGTGCGCGCTGCCGCTACCCGTGCTGCTGGAGAATGTGGCTGGTGTGTATGCCGCTGTATTGGCGGGCGTCACTTGTGTCACACCGCCGCTGGCAGCCGTGGGTTGGGGTGGATCAAGCACATGGGATGCGTCCGTATTTTTGCGCTGTGTGATGGAGCAGCGGGCGGAGAGCGTTATTCTCCTGCCGCAGATGCTCAAAGCCGTGTTGCCAATTTTAAGTGCGTTTGATGTGAGTGCATTGAAGTTGGTGGCGGTGGGTGGTGCGCGCGTTGCGCCCGAATTACTGCGCGCGGCGCGTCAACAAGGGCTGCCCGTGTACGAAGGCTACGGTTTGTCGGAGTGCGGTTCCGTGGTGTGCGTTAACCATAGCGGCGCGGACAAAGTGGGAACCGTGGGCAAGCCTTTGCCGCATGTGGCAGTGCGACTCAATGCCGCGAGTGAGCTCGAAGTGGCGGGCAGTCATTTTTTAGGCTATCTCGATCAAGAAGATAAGCCGCACGATTCGTGGTTGCCGACGGGGGATCTCGCCCGTATCGACGATGAAGGAGTTTTGTTGCGATTATCGGTCGTCGCAAAAACCTGATCGTCAGCAGTTTAACCCGAAAATATCAACCCTGAATGGGTGGAAGAGTGAATTACTGGGACAGGCAGGGTGTTTGTGACTGCTGTTTTTGGCGAGGCAAAACCATTCTTGGTGGCCGTGCTGTTTGCGCCCGGTTTGGCGGATACTGCGTTACAGCAAGCGGTGAGCCTTTGCAAATGCCGCATTGCCAGATTATGCGCAGGTGCCGACACTGGCTGCGTGCGGCGGAGAAAAGCCTTACCGCAACAATGGTTTGGCAACCGCTAATGGGCGCAATAAGCGCGATGACATTGCGCTGCATTTCAAATCAGACATCGACAGTTTTTATTATCCACGGAGGATATGGCATATGAACGCGCTAATTTTTATCTGGTTTGGCGGAAGCAGTGCAGGAAGAGAGTATTTGCTCAGTTCGCCGCTCATTGCGGCACTGCAGGAACGAAATTACGCGTGATGAATATGTCGCGTTTCTGGACGATCACCATGTAGAAGCACACGCTGCCCTTGTTGATGGCGGTGGGCGCTAGGCTGCCCGGAGAACAGGGAAGTGGTTGCGCGAAAAAATGGCACATTACATCGAAGAAGAAGTGGGGCATCAGGAATGGATATTGAGCGACATTGCACAATGCGGCAGTGATGCTGAAATTGTGCGCCATGCCGGTATCTTTGCCCGTAGAGTTGATGATAAGTTTTATTTGGGATTTTGTGTCGCGGCGCAATCCTGTCGGTTTTGGGGATGGTTTTTGTGTGGAAGGAACCAGCGTGAATGTGTACTCAGGCGGCAGATAAAATTCGATTGGCATTGCAACTACCAAAAAAAGCATTTGGCTATTTGTATTCTCACGGTTCATTGGATATTGAGCATATTGATTTTTTCGAAAGTGTCGTGAATAAAATTGATGACAAGAGAGATCAAGATGACATTATTCATGTGGCAAAAATTATTTTTCGATTGTACGCCGACATGTTTCGCGTCATTAAATAAAGAGAGTGTTTTGTGTGAAAGCCTTGCAAGGAAAAACAATTTTAGTTACCGGTGCTAGCGGCGGTATTGGCAGTGCTGTTGCTGAAGAGATGGCGCGACAGGGTGCGCATGTTTTGCTGGTTGGGCGCGATGCGTCAATGCTGGAAAAAGTGCAGGCGCGTATCTCAGAGCATGGCGGTTCTGCGCAAGTGCTGGTGGCGGATTTGTTGGTGCCGGATGATAGACGGCGCGTGGTGGAAGTTTGTTTGGCGCTGCCTGGCGGTTTGTACGGCTTGGTCAACAATGCGGGAGTTAATCACTTCGCGTGGTTGGAAGATCAAACAGAAGCGCTGTTGCAATCACAACTGCACCTGAATTTAGTCGTGCCCATTTTATTGGTGCGTGCGTTGTTGCCGGCGCTGAGAAAAGAAAAGTGCGCGCGTATTTTTAATATTGGGTCTACCTTCGGCAATATTGGTTACCCTGGGTATACGGCTTATTGTGCAAGTAAATTTGGTTTGCGCGGTTTTAGTGAAGCGTTGCGGCGTGAGTTGGCACAGACGGATACGCGTGTTTTGTATTTTGCACCGCGCGCCACGAATACGACGCTCAACCCTGAACATGTGGTGGCGCTGAATCAAGAATTGGGCAATGTTATGGATGCTCCAGACGCTGTTGCCCAGCAAGCGGTGTCTGTTTTTATCAAAGGTGCGCCGTACCAATATGTTGTAGGTTGGCCCGAATCGTTGTTCGCGCGCATCAATGCTGTATTGCCGCGCTTGGTGGATAAAGCGTTGGGTAAACAACTGGCGACGATTAAAAAATACACCAAAAGTTAATGGCCCGCCCGAAGGGGTGAAACGAGCGCTAGCAAAGCATGCTTTGCGCGAGTGAAACGCCGCAACAGCGCAGCTATGTGGCTGGAAATCGCGAGGAAGGGACATCGAAGATGGCCCGCCCGAAGGGATTCGAACCCCAGACCTCTGCCTCCGGAGGGCAGCGCTCTATCCAGCTGAGCTACGGGCGGAAAGGCGGCTATTGTAGGGGTGATGTGTGGGTAATGCTAACGACTGGGTGCGCGTGTAATAAAAAAAACGGCTGCCATGACGCACAGTGCCGCTGCAGCATAGTGCCAGCTCATTTTTTCTTTCATGTAAAACAGCGCGAAAGGAACGAATACGGTGAGTGCGATGGCCTCTTGATAAATTTTAAGTTGGCTCACAGAAAAATGTTGGTAGCCCACGCGATTGGCTGGCACTTGCAATAAATATTCAAATAGCGCGATGAGCCAACTGGCTAAGGCGGCGATCAACCACGGTTTGTCACTCATATTTTTTAGGTGTGCATACCAAGCAAATGTCATAAAAACATTGCTCAGCACTAACCCGACAAAAAACCACAGTGGGTGAGTTGCATTCATGGGCATTAGCGTATGTGCGCGAGTATGCCGTCCAATTCATCCAAACTGTTGTAGCGCAACACCAGCTTGCCGCTGCCTTTGTTGCTGTGCAGCACTTGCACCGGTACGCCAATTTTTTCGGATAAATCGGTTTGCAGGCGGCGAATATCCGGGCTAAGTTCTGGCTCGGCGTTTTTGCCCGCTTGATTGGCTTCCGGTTGTTGCTGAATGTTGCGCACCAAGGCTTCGGTTTGGCGCACAGACAAACCTTTATCCGCTACATTTTTTGCCGCCTCGCGCTGCGCGTTTTCTGATAAGCCGAGCAGGGCGCGCGCGTGTCCCATTTCCAAATCGCCGCGTTCTAACATGCGGCGCACTTCGTCGGTGAGTGACATTAAACGCAACAAATTGGTGACAGTGACGCGCGATTTACCTACGGCATCTGCCACTTCTTGATGCGTCAATTCAAATTGATCTTTCAGGCGTTGCAAGGCAACCGCTTCTTCAATGGGATTTAAATTTTCGCGCTGGATGTTTTCGATCAGTGCCATGGCGATGGCGGCATCATCGCCGACTTCGCGCACGACGGCGGGGATGGTGTCTAAACCGGCGAGTTGCGTGGCGCGCCAGCGGCGTTCACCGGCAATAATTTCGTAGCGTACTGCAGGTTTTTCGGCGTTGGTGCAAGGGCGGACCACGATGGGCTGCATCACACCTTGTGCTTTTATCGAATTGGCCAGTTCTTCTAAGGCTTCGGGGTCGATGTCGCGGCGCGGTTGGTATTTGCCGCGCTGCATCCACTCCACGGGCAGCTTCACCAATTGCCCATCTTTGGGTGTTTTATCCGCCACAACAATCGTTGGCGCGGCGGCGATGGCAGCCGCCATAGATTCCGTGGAAGGCTGTTCTTCTATCTGGGTTTTTTTCAGTGCGCTGCCCAGCAGTGCATCCAATCCCTTGCCCAATTTTTTCTTTTTTACATTCATAAGTTTTCTTTGTTGCTTGTTCGTGGAGGTAATGTCGTTCGATTTTTTTAGCCGGCAGCGGCAACTTCTGGCACATTGGTGGTTGCGCCGTGGCGACGCAAAATTTCGCCGGTTAAGGCGAGATACGCCAGCGCACCTTTGGACTGACGATCGTAGTGCAGCACCGGTAAGCCATAACTTGGCGCTTCGGCCAATTTGATGTTGCGCGGAATCACGCTGCGATACAGTTTGTCGCCAAAATGTTCAGCCAGTTGGTTGGATACTTCCGCTGTCAAACTGATGCGCGGGTCGTACATCGTGCGCAAAATACCTTCGACTTCCAGTTGCGGATTGACGACGGATTTGATTTGTTCAATCGATGACAATAAATCGGATAAGCCTTCCAGTGCGTAATACTCGCACTGCATGGTGATCAACACGCTGTCGGCAGTGGCGAGGGCGTTGACAGTCAAAATGTTCAACGCGGGCGGGCAGTCGATCAAAATGTAATCGTAATTGCTGCGCACTTTTTTTAGCTGATGTTTGAGCCGCTGCTCTTTCATCATCAAGCTGAGCATTTCTACTTTGGCGGCGGTTAAATCGCTGTTGGATGGCAGCAAATCGCAACCGGAAGTTTCGCTTTTTTGAATGGCCAACTGGATATCAAAACTGTCGTCGGTCAGCACATCGTAAGCGCTGTGCTCCAACTCGTGTTTATCGATGCCCAAGCCCATGGTGGCATTGCCCTGTGGGTCGAGATCCACCAGCAGCACGCGGCGTTTGGTGGCAGCCAGTGAGGCGGCGAGATTGACCGAAGTGGTGGTCTTGCCGACCCCGCCTTTCTGATTGGCAATGGCAATGATTTTGCTCACTTATGGCTATTCCGTCAGGGGGAGTTTGCAGCGTCGGTGCCGACCTGGGGGATGACGATCAGATGCCTTTCGGCCTCGCAATCCGGCACCTGTAGTCGCAGGCAGGCGCTCACCTTAAAGGGTTTTGGCAGGGCGCTCAACTCAGCCGGATCGAGTTGCGCTTTCATCGCCCAGAAACAGCCGTTAGCAGCCAGCAAGTGTTGGCTGGAGCGCACAAAGTCCGCGAGCGAGGCGTAGGCGCGCGACAGTATGCCGTTGAAGGGCGTGTCGCTCTGGAATGCCTCCACCCGCGACTGCACCACGCGAAAATTGCTCAAGCCGAGTTCGATGCGCGCCTGATCCATAAAGCGCGTTTTTTTGCCGTTGCTGTCCAATGCGGTGAGTTGGCGTTCTGGCCACAAAATCGCCAGCGGAATGGACGGAATACCGGCGCCGGCACCGACATCCAGTAGGCGCTGACCGCTGATGTGCTTGGCCACGGCGAGGCTGTCCAGCAGGTGACGACTGACCATCTCATGCGGATCGCGCACGGCGGTCAGGTTGTAGGCGTGATTCCACTTGGCGAGCAGTTGCACATACGCCAGCCACTGCGCGCGCTGTGCTGGGCTGGCGGAAATCTCCAGCGCAGCCAGCCCTTTATCCAGCAAGGCTTGCATCGCTGCTCGGCGCAGAAGTGGCGGATTTTTTCTTCAGGTTGATCAGCAGCAGGGAAATGGCAGCAGGCGTTACGCCCGGCACGCGCGAGGCTTGGCCGATGGTGGATGGCTGTGCCTGTGTGAGCTTGTGCGTGACTTCGTGCGACAGCCCTTTGACGGCTGTGTAATCAAATCCTGTCGGGATGCTGATGGCTTCCGAGCGCTGCAGGCGTTCGATATCTTCCTGTTGGCGGTCGATATAGCCGGCGTATTTGGCGCTGATTTCCACCTGCTCGGCGACTTGCTCGTCCTGCACGGCTTCGCCTTTCAGGGCGGCGATATCGGCGTAACCAAACTCAGGGCGCTTGAGCAAGTCGAGCAGGCTGGCCTCGCGCAACAGCGGGCTGCTGATGCGATCAGCCAAGCTGTCGGCGGCGGCTGTATTGGGGTGGATGTAGGTCGTGCGTAAGCGTTCGCTCTCGCTGGCGATGCCGTCCTGCTTGGCACAGAAGCGCGCCCAGCGCGCATCGTCGACCAGGCCCAGCTCGCGGCCTTTGGCGGTGAGGCGCAGGTCGGCATTGTCTTCACGCAGCAGCAGGCGGTACTCCGCGCGACTGGTGAACATGCGGTAGGGCTCGCGCGTGCCGAGGGTGATCAGGTCGTCGATCATCACGCCGATATAGGCTTCGTCGCGACGCGGATACCAGCTCGGTTTGCCCTGCGCCTTCAAGCCAGCATTGATGCCCGCCAACAGACCCTGCGCAGCGGCTTCTTCGTAGCCGGTGGTGCCGTTGATTTGACCGGCGAAAAACAAGCCTCGGATGTGCTTAGTTTCCAGCGTGTGCTGCAGGTCGCGCGGGTCAAAAAAATCGTACTCGATGGCGTAGCCGGGGCGCGTGATGTGCGCGTTTTCCATGCCGCGCATCGAGCGCACCAGCGCTAACTGCACATCGAAAGGCAGGGAAGTGGAGATGCCGTTCGGATACAGCTCGTGCGTGGTCAAGCCCTCTGGTTCGATAAACACTTGGTGTGACAATTTATCGGCGAAGCGGTGAATCTTGTCTTCAATCGACGGGCAGTAGCGCGGGCCGATGCCTTCAATCACGCCGGTGTACATCGGTGAACGGTCGAGCGCGCCGCGGATGATGTCGTGCGTGTGTTCGTTGGTGTGTGTGATGTAGCAGGCGACTTGCTGTGGGTGTTCGGCGAGCGAGCCCATGAACGACATCACCGGCAGCGGCGTGTCGCCCGGCTGCGCTTGCATGGCAGAGAAATCCACCGAGCGCGCATCAATGCGCGGCGGCGTACCGGTTTTTAGTCTATCCACGCGCAGTGGCAGTTCGCGCAAGCGCGCAGCTAATGCCATCGAGGGTGGATCGCCCGCGCGTCCACCGGCGTGGTTGTCCAAGCCGATATGGATCTTGCCGCCGAGGAAAGTGCCGGCGGTCAACACCACGCAGGGCGCAAAAAAGCGGATGCCGGTTTGTGTCACAACACCAGTAACGGCGTCGCCCTGCACGATCAAATCGTCTACTGCCTGCTGAAAAATCTGCAAATTGGGCTGGTTTTCTAGGGTCGAGCGAATCGCGGCCTTGTACAGCACGCGATCAGCCTGTGCACGCGTGGCGCGCACGGCGGGTCCTTTGCGTGAATTGAGAATGCGGAATTGGATGCCCGCGCGGTCGGTGGCGCGTGCCATGGCGCCGCCCAGTGCATCGACTTCTTTCACCAAATGGCTTTTGCCGATGCCGCCAATGGCAGGGTTGCAGGACATTTGTCCCAGCGTCTCGATGTTGTGTGTCACCAATAGCGTGCGACAGCCCATGCGTGCAGCCGCGAGGCAGGCTTCTGTGCCGGCGTGACCGCCGCCAATGACAATCACATCAAAATGTTCTGGGTAGTCCATGAGTGTGTCGATGCGTGTTGTCAGGAGGGTGCGCAGTATAGCGATTGGTTATTTTTCGAGCAATTTCAGCCTTGTTGCGGCGCTGTATCAAAATGTAGCAGCTGTATTTTTATTGCACAAAAAGGATGCGTTTTAGCGTTGTTTCGTCTTGCTCAAGAATGGGCTTGCCCTTTATACTGCGCGCCGCTTTTATGGTCGTCGGCAACGACAACATGGGGAAGCGGGTTCAAAGGAGGTGTGGTGAATACAGCGCAGCACACCAGTATTTCCAAGCCGCCCGTTTTTCGCATCGCTCTGGTTCAGGTAGTGGTATTGGCAGTCGTAGCCGCATTGTTGTGGCTAGCTTGGCCCACTTGGGCGGCCGCGCTGTTCTGGGGTGGAATGATCGAAGCATTGCCGAGATTGTATTTTGGTGTATATGCCTTCCGTTTTACGGGTGCGCGCCAAATGCGACAGGTAGTGGCCTCGCTCCGGCGCGGCGAAATGGGTAAGTTTGTTTTGGTGGTAGTGATGTTTTCTGGCTTGTTTATTCTGAACAAGTCGATTGCACCGGCAGCAGTTTTTTTGGGCTATTTCGCCTCGTGGCTGTTGGGAATGGTATTGAGCGCACGCTGGCTCAAATAACGATTAACGGGTAGATGGTGTTTTATGTCTGAACAAGCAGGAGTAGCAGCAGGACAAGCGGCCGAAGAAGGTCTGACTGTCGTTGGCTATATTCAGCACCATCTGCAGAACCTATGTTTTGGTCGCTTTCCTGACGGCACATGGGGTCTTGCTCACACTAGCCAAGAAGCCAAGGAAATGGGCTTTTGGGCATTCCACTTGGATTCGCTGGGCTGGTCGTTGGGTCTGGGTCTGATTTTTTGCTTGTCGTTTTTTGTGGTGACGCGCAATGTGCAGCGCGGTGTGCCGCGCGGTTGGCAGAGCTTTGTTGAGTTGGTGGTTGAGTTTATCGACAGCAATGTCAAAAGCACCTTTCATTTCCATAATCCGGTAATCGCGCCGTTGGCGCTCACGGTGTTCATGTGGATTTTCTTAATGAACTTCATGGATTTGCTGCCTATTGATATGTTGCCAAAAGCGGCGGCGTTGGCGGCTGGCAATGATCACTTCTTCTTTAAGGTGGTGCCGAGTACGGATCCCAATATTACGCTGGGCATGAGTTTTTCTGTATTCTTTCTGATGATTTTTTTCAGTATTCAGAAAAAAGGATTGATTGGGTTCATCAAAGAGTTAACTTTTCACCCCTTTCATCCGTCGTTTCACGGCATTGGCTTGTTGTTCGCGCCGCTGCTGATTCTGATTAACTTCGCATTGGAAACGGTGTCTCTAATTTCCAAACCTATTTCACTCGGCTTGCGACTGTTCGGAAACATGTACGCCGGCGAGATGATCTTTATTTTGATCGCTACACTGTTCGGTGCGGGATTGTTTTTTGGTCTGTTTGCAGGTGTGCTGCAATGGGCTTGGGCGGTATTTCATATTCTCATCATCACGCTGCAGGCGTTCGTGTTCATGGTGCTGACTATTGTCTATATGGCAATGGCGCATGAAGTGCCGGATGAGCAGCATCCTTGATGAGAATGTAGATAGTAATTTTAATTAGAATTTTTAACCAACAAGTCGGTTTTTACCGCAACACACTGAGGAGATACACCATGGGTATGGCTCTTATTGCCGCTGCACTGTTGATCGGTTTTGGCGCTTTGGGTACAGCAATTGGCTTCGCTATTTTGGGCGGCAAATTGTTGGAAGGTTCTGCGCGTCAACCAGAAATTGCGCCAATGCTGCAAGGCAAGATGTTCTTGATCGCAGGTCTGTTGGATGCGGTGCCAATGATTGGTGTTGGTATTGCGATGTACATCCTGTTCGTGGTGTTCCCTGCGCTGCAAGACAAAGGCATTGTCTGATTGCGTTGAGCTGACGGCTTGTCGGCTCAATTGTGATTCAGTGATATCAACTATCCGAGAGGTGTTGGCGTGAATATCAACGCTACCATGATAGGTCAGATGATCTTCTTCCTGCTTTTCGTGGCTTTCTGCGCGAAATTTGTGTGGCCTGCCATTATTGGCGTGATGGCTGAGCGGGAAAAACGCATTGCTGACGGTTTAGAGAATGCCGACAGAGCAAGCCGTGATCTTGAGCTGGCGAAGCAGGAAGCGACGAGCAAACTGCGTCAAGCCAAAGATGATGCGGCGGCAATTATCGAGCAGGCGAACAAACGCGCTACGCAGATGATTGAAGAAGCTAAAGAGCAGGCACGCGAAGAAGGCGAGCGCATGAAACAAGCGGCGCAGGCTGAAATAGATAGAGAGAAAAACCGCGCGCGTGAAGAATTGCGCAAGCAGGTGGCGGCGTTGGTGTTGACGGGTGCCGAGCGCGTGCTGGAAACCTCTATCGATGCCAATCAGCATGCCAATATGCTCGATAAATTGGCTGCGGAGCTGTAAGCAATGGCTGAACTCGCAACACTGGCAAGACCGTATGCAAAAGCGGTGTTTGAAGTGGCGTTGGATGGCGGCAATGCGCTGGCAGAATGGCAGCGCATGTTAGATACCGCTGCGGCAGTAGTGAGCGCAGGCAAGGTGCAAACCTTCCTTGCGACACCCACTACAACGGCTGCACAGCAAACGGCACTGATTAAAGATGTTTGTGGCGATGAGCTGAATGCAAAGGCGCACAACATGATCCAAGTGTTGGCTGCCAATAAGCGTTTGGGTTTGTTGCCAGAAATTGCCAGTCAATTCGGCGAGTTGAAGGCGCGCAGAGAGCGTGTAATCGGCGTTGAAATTGCGTCAGCATTTCCATTGGAAGCCAAAACAGCCGATGCTTTGTCTGCGGCATTATCCAAGAAGTGGGAATGCAATGTGGCATTGCAAACAGCGGTTGATGCATCGCTGTTGGGCGGCGTGGTGATTAAAGCTGAAGATGTGGTGATTGATGCTTCGGTGCGCGGTCGCATGCTGAAGTTAGCTGATGCATTGATGGCGTAAGCTTTATAAAAGAATTGGAAAAGCAAAGATTTTAATTGTGACATTGAAAAGAAGTGCAGCCAACGGCGACTTCTTACACGAGGACTGGCAAACATGCAGCAACTGAATCCTTCAGAAATCAGTGAAGTCATCAAGAGCCGAATTGAAAAGCTCGATGTTTCTACGCAAGCGCGCAATGAAGGCACGATCGTTTCCGTATCTGACGGTATCGTGCGCATTCACGGTCTCGCCGATGTTATGTACGGTGAGATGATCGAGTTCACTGGCGGCGTGTTCGGTATGGCGCTAAACCTTGAGCGCGATTCCGTAGGTGCGGTGGTTCTCGGTGATTACCAAAAATTGGCCGAAGGTCAAACTTGCCACACCACCGGTCGTATTTTGGAAGTGCCAGTAGGCCCTGAGCTGGAAGGTCGCGTGGTTGATGCGTTGGGCAATCCTATCGATGGCAAAGGTCCGATCAATGCCAAGCAATTGGATCCTATCGAAAAAGTTGCGCCTGGCGTAATCGCGCGTAAGTCGGTCGATCAACCTGTGCAGACTGGCTATAAAGCTGTTGATGCCATGGTGCCAATCGGTCGCGGTCAGCGTGAGTTGATCATCGGTGACCGTCAGGTGGGTAAAACAGCATTTGCCGTTGATGCCATCATCAACCAGAAAGGCACGGGCATTAAATGTATCTATGTGGCTATCGGTCAGAAACAGTCGACCGTATCCAATGTGGTAAGAAAATTGGAAGAGCACGGTGCGATGGCGCACACCACGGTAGTGGTGGCGGGCGCGTCTGACCCAGCGGCGATGTTGTTCTTGGCGCCGTTTGCGGGCTGTTCAATGGGCGAGTATTATCGCGACCGCGGCCAAGATGCTCTGATTATTTATGATGATTTGACCAAACAAGCGTGGGCGTATCGTCAAATTTCTTTGCTGCTGCGTCGCCCACCAGGTCGCGAAGCCTATCCTGGTGACGTGTTCTATTTGCACTCGCGGTTGTTGGAGCGCGCTGCTCGCGTTAACGAAGAGTATGTCGAAAAATTCACTAACGGAGCCGTAAAAGGTAAAACGGGTTCTTTGACTGCATTGCCAGTTATCGAAACTCAAGCGGGTGATGTATCTGCATTCGTTCCCACCAACGTAATCTCGATCACTGATGGTCAGATTTTCTTGGAAAGCTCGCTGTTTAACGCCGGCATTCGTCCAGCAATGAACGCTGGTATCTCCGTATCGCGTGTAGGTGGTGCTGCTCAGACTAAAATCGTCAAGAAGTTGGGTGGCGGCGTGCGTTTGGCACTGGCCCAGTATCGTGAGTTGCAAGCTTTCGCTCAGTTCGCTTCTGATTTGGATGAAGCGACACGCGAGCAGTTGCAGCACGGTCAGCGCGTAACAGAATTGATGAAGCAAAAACAATACGCGCCACTGTCTGTTGCTGAAATGGGTGTGTTGCTCTACGCCGTAGACAATAAATTCTTGGACGATGTTGCAGTCAACAAAATCGGCAGCTTTGAAGCTTCGTTGTTGTCGTATCTGCATGCAGAACACAGTGCGTTGTTGGCGAAAATTAATGAATCTGGTGATTACAATGCGGGTATCGAATCCGGTATTCGTGCGGCGCTGGAAAAATTTAAAGCCACACAAACTTGGTAAGCCCAACACGATATCGCTAAGGTAGAGAAGATATGTCAGGCGCCAAAGAGGTACGCACCAAAATTGCCAGCGTGAAAAGCACGCAAAAAATTACGAAGGCAATGGAAAAGGTCGCGTTTAGTAAAATGCGTAAAGCGCAGGAGCGTATGGCTCACGGTAAGCCGTATGCCACACGCATACGCGGCGTAATTGGCCACATTGCTAACGCAACACCGGAATACAAGCACCGTTATATGAGCGAACGCCCAGCTAAGCGGGTGGGTTATATCGTGGTGTCTACCGATCGCGGTTTGTGTGGCGGTCTGAACGCCAACGAATTTAAGATGCTGATCAAATCCATGAAAGAGTGGACAGATCAAGGCGTAGCGGTAGATGTGTGTACGGTTGGCAGCAAAGCACAGGCCTTTTTTCGCAGCTTTGGCGGCAATGTGGTTGCCTCGGTGCGCGATCTGGGAGATGAAGCTTCAGTGACAGATTTGTTGGGCGGCGTAAAAGTCATGCTCGACGCCTTTGATGAAGAAAAAGTTGATCGCCTGTTTATTGTGTATAACCAGTTTGTTAACACAATGACACAGCAGCCTGTGGTGGAGCAGTTGTTGCCACTGCCGGAAGACGATACAACAAAGCGCGCGCACAATTGGGATTACTTGTACGAGCCGGATTCACAAGTTTTGTTGGATGGCTTGTTGGCGCGTTACATCGAATCACAGGTGTATCAAGGTTTTGTAGAAAATAAAGCATGTGAAATGGCGGCGCGTATGGTTGCCATGAAAAATGCGACGGAAAATGCAGGTCAAATGATCAATGATTTGCAGTTGTTGTATAACAAAGCACGACAAGCGGCGATTACGCAGGAATTGTCGGAAATTGTTAGTGGTGCAGCAGCAGTTTAATCATCTCCATATTGCGAATTTGAAGAGGATCTAGAAATGAGTAGCGGTCGCATAGTTCAGATTATCGGTGCGGTTATCGATGTTGAGTTTCCACGCGATGCAGTGCCTCGTGTATATGACGCATTGAAAGTGGACGGCAAAGGCCTGACGCTGGAAGTTCAGCAACAGTTGGGCGACGGTGTAGTGCGCGCGATCGCGATGGGCTCTTCAGAAGGCATTAGTCGCGGTTTGGCGGTGTCCAATACCGGCGCTGCTGTGTCTGTGCCCGTGGGCAAAGAGACGCTGGGTCGCATCATGGATGTGTTGGGCGAGCCTATCGATGAAAAAGGTCCTATCGGCGAGCAAGAGCGTTGGGCTATCCACCGCAAAGCGCCTAGCTATGACGAGCAGGCAGCAAGCAACGAATTGCTGGAAACAGGTATCAAAGTTATCGACTTGGTCGCGCCGTTTGCGAAAGGCGGCAAAGTTGGTTTGTTCGGCGGTGCCGGTGTAGGTAAAACCGTCAACATGATGGAGCTGATCCGTAACATCGCGATTGAGCACAGCGGTTATTCAGTATTCGCGGGTGTTGGTGAGCGTACCCGTGAAGGTAACGACTTCTATCACGAAATGACCGATTCCAATGTAATCGACAAAGTGTCGCTGGTTTACGGTCAGATGAACGAGCCGCCAGGCAACCGTCTGCGCGTAGCCTTGACCGGCTTGACCATGGCGGAAAAATTCCGTGACGAAGGTCGCGATGTGTTGTTCTTCGTAGACAACATCTACCGTTACACGCTGGCAGGTACTGAAGTGTCCGCGCTGTTGGGTCGTATGCCTTCTGCGGTAGGCTATCAGCCAACACTGGCGGAAGAGATGGGTGTGCTGCAAGAGCGCATCACTTCTACTAAAACGGGCTCCATTACATCTATCCAGGCGGTTTATGTACCGGCGGATGACTTGACCGACCCATCGCCAGCGACGACCTTCTCGCACTTGGATGCCACTGTTGTACTGAGCCGTGATATCGCCGCAAAAGGTATTTACCCTGCGATCGATCCATTGGATTCCACTAGCCGTCAGCTCGACCCACTGGTTATTGGTCAAGAGCACTACGATGTGGCGCGCGGCGTACAAACTATTCTGCAACGCTACAAAGAATTGAAAGACATTATCGCCATCCTCGGTATGGACGAGTTGTCTGAGGAAGATAAACAAGCGGTGAGCCGTGCGCGTAAAATCGAGCGCTTCATGTCGCAGCCATTCTTCGTGGCAGAGGTATTTACTGGTTCGCCTGGTAAGTATGTATCGTTGAAAGACACCATTGCTGGCTTCAAAGGCATTCTGTCTGGTGAGTATGACCATTTGCCAGAACAGGCGTTCTACATGGTTGGCTCTATCGACGAAGCCGTTGAAAAGGCTAAAACACTCAAGTAATTAGCGCCGGATACTCTCATGGTTATGACAGTACATTGCGATATTGTCAGCGCGGAAAAAGCCGTTTTTTCCGGGTTGGTGGAACAGCTGGTAGCCCATGGCACATTGGGGGATCTCGGCGTTCAGTACGGGCACGCTCCGCTGCTGACGGCGCTGAGCCCAGGTCCAGTGCGTGTGCGTAAACAAGGCGGTGACGAGGAGATCTTTTATGTCTCCGGTGGCTATCTTGAAGTGCAGCCCAATGTGGTAACGATCCTTGCTGATGTGGCTGTACGCGCGGATGATGTCGACGAAGCAGCGGCAGAGTCAGCACGCCAGCAGGCGGCACAGGTGTTTACCAATCAATCCAGTGAATTGGATTATTCGCGTGCCGCAGCGCAATTGGCAGAAGCAGTTGCACAAATTCGCGCGGTGCAGCAATTGCGTAAAAAACTCGGCAAAGGCTAATTTTCTATACAAAAAGTATAGAAAAATGCAGGGAAGAAAGGCGACAGCAGTCGCCTTTTTTTGTGGTTTAATGCGGCACGATTCTCTTCAAAGCGCTTCATAGGATTTTGCGCAATGCCTCTAGATATTGTCATTCTCGCAGCAGGTCAGGGCACGCGGATGAATTCCTCGCTGCCCAAAGTTTTGCACCCCATCGCCGGCAAGCCGATGTTGCAGCATGTCATTGATGCGGCGCGTGCGTTTGATGATGCACAGATTCATGTTGTGATCGGCCACGGTGCAGCGCAAGTGCGCGATGCAATCACCTGTGATATTCACTGGGTAGAGCAAGCACAACAATTGGGTACGGGGCACGCTGTGCTACAGGCGCTGCCTAGGTTGCGAAAAGATGCCACTGTTTTGGTGTTGTATGGCGATGTGCCGTTGGTCAACCCCGCCACTTTGAAGCAAATGGTGTTGGCGACATCCGAACGCAGCATGACGCTGTTGACCGTTGAATTGGAAAATCCTTCAGGCTATGGGCGCATCGTGCGTAATGCGCAGGGAATGGTGCTGAGTATTGTCGAGCAAAAGGATGCGGATGAAGAGCAGTTGCGCATTCGTGAAGTGAATACCGGCATCATGGCGATAGCGGCTGATGACCTCGCTCGCTGGTTGCCGACTTTGGATAATAAAAATGCACAAGCGGAATTTTATTTGACTGACATTATCGCGATGGCGAATCGCGATGGCGTGGCAATCAATACACACGCAGCACAGAGTGAAGCGGAAGTCTTGGGTGTGAATGATCGTCATCAGCAAGCGCGCCTAGAGCGAATTTATCAAGATAAACAAGCGCGCGCTTTAATGGCGCAAGGCGTAACACTTTTGGATCCGCAGCGCTTTGATTGTCGCGGGCAGCTGCAAGTCGGGCGCGATGTGGTGATTGATGTCAATGTGGTTTTTCACGGCGAAGTGGAATTGGGCAGCGGCGTTGTGATCGAGCCAAATTGTGTGATCACCAATGCCAAAATTGGCAGTGGTTCGCGAATCAAAGCCAATACTGTGATTGAAAATGCAGTAGTGGGCGAGAATGTGGATGTTGGTCCGTTTGCACGGCTGCGCCCCGGAACAGTGTTGAGCGATGGTGCAAGAATTGGCAATTTTGTTGAAACCAAAAATGCAAAATTTGGCGCAGGCAGCAAAGCGAATCACCTCGCCTATATCGGCGATACAGAAGTGGGTGTGGATTGCAATATTGGTGCAGGAACCATCACTTGCAATTACGACGGCGTGAATAAGCACAAAACAGTGCTCGGCGATAATGTATTTGTTGGCTCCAATAGCACGCTGGTTGCGCCATTGCTGATCGAAAGTGGTGGCTTTGTTGGTGCGGGTTCTACCGTGACCAAAACTGTGCCCGAAGATGCATTGGCAGTTGCGCGTGGACAACAGCGCAACATTGCCGGCTGGCAGCGTCCGAGCAAGAAAAAATAAACAGCATTTGGAATAGACAATATGTGCGGAATAGTCGGTGCGATAGCTGAACGAAACATCACGGATATTTTGGTGGAGGGGCTGACGCGTTTGGAGTATCGCGGCTACGATTCAGCAGGTGTGGCGGTGTTGGAAAAAAGTGGCGCCATTCGATCCTGCAAACGCGTGGGTAAAGTCGTCAATGTCAAACAAGGTTTAAAAGAAGATCCGATTGCAGGCGGGTTGGGTATTGCACACACGCGTTGGGCAACACACGGCAAGCCCAGCGAAGCAAATGCGCATCCGCACTTTTCTGGCGATCACGGCATTGCGGTAGTGCATAACGGCATTATTGAAAACCATCAACAGTTGCGCGAGCGTTTGTCGGCCAAGGGCTATCAGTTTTTCAGTCAAACTGACACAGAAACCATTGTGCATTTGATCGATGATTGCTGGAAAGCAGGCGGCGATTTGTTGTCTGCTGTGCAGTGTGCGATTACACAATTAGAAGGTGCCTATGCCTTGGCTGTGATTGCGGTACGCGAACCTAACAAAATGATTGTGGCGCGTGAAGGCAGTCCATTGGTCATCGGTATCGGCTACGGCGAAAATTTTGTCGCGTCAGATCCTTTGGCGCTGCGCATGATTACGGATCAATTTATTTATCTCGCTGAAGGTGATGTGGCTGTTGTCACAATGGATTCCGTCAACATTCAAGATCGTGCGGGCAACACACAGCAGCGTGTGGTTGAAAAGGTAGATGAAACGCACGATGTGGCGGATAAAGGCACATATCGCCACTTCATGTTGAAAGAAATTTTTGAGCAGCCTGCGGTGTTTGAGCAAACATTACAGGGGCGCATTGCAAAAGATCATTTGGTGGAAGAATGTTTTGGTGCAGAAGCGCGTGAAAAGTTGGACGCAACCCAAGCGGTGCAGATTGTTGCCTGTGGCACCAGTTACCACGCCGGCATGGTGGCGCGTTATTGGATAGAACAATTTGCCGGTTTGCCGTGTCAGGTGGAAGTGGCGAGTGAGTTTCGCTATCGCCAGCGCAAGCCGCTGCCGAACACTTTGTTCGTAGCGGTTTCGCAATCGGGTGAAACAGCTGACACTTTGGCTGCGTTGAAAAATTTGGATCGCAGCAGTTATGTCGGCAGTTTGGCGGTGTGCAATGTGGCCAATAGTGCGTTGGTGCGCGAAAGTGATTTTTCTTTGATGACCTTAGCGGGCGCAGAAATTGGGGTGGCATCCACCAAGGCCTTTACCAGTCAGCTGGTGGCCTTGCAGTTGTTGACACTGGCACTGGCGCGCCGCAACCAGCCCAATGTCGAGCAAGAAAAAGCATGGGTGGATGCACTGCATCAGTTGCCGGCGCTGTGTCGCGAAGTATTAAAGCTAGATACAGAAGTTAAAAAAGTCGCCAAGGTATTTGATGAGCGCAGCAGTGCTTTGTTTTTGGGGCGCGGTGAGCAATTTCCTGTGGCGTTGGAAGGCGCCTTAAAGCTGAAAGAAATTTCTTACATTCATGCAGAAGCGTATCCAGCGGGTGAGTTGAAACACGGGCCTTTGGCTTTGGTGGATAAACACATGCCTATCGTGGCGCTGCTGCCGGACAATGCGCTTACCGATAAAATGATGTCGAATATCGAGGAGGTACGCGCGCGCGGCGGGCAAGTGATTGTGCTGCGCGAGCAAAACCATGTGCTGGACGAGACGGGTATTTGCTGTATTCGCTTGCCGGAGATGCCGGCTAATTTGGTGCCAATTTTGTACAGCATCCCGCTGCAATTATTGGCCTATCATGTGGCGGTAATGCGCGGCACGGATGTCGATCAGCCGCGCAATTTGGCGAAGAGTGTGACGGTGGAGTAAAGCGTCACACGCGGTTGAGTTAACGCCGATCGCCAGCCGTGTAGTTCACTTTAAATGCGCGATCTTTAATAATTTGTCGAACCTCTTCACGATCCATTGCCACTAGTGAAGGATGTGAAGCGGCTTCCGGATGTTCGACGAAAAACTTTTCCAGTGTCATGAGGTCGCGGTAGACATCTTCAGGAAAACCTTGGCGATTTTCGCGCCCTTGTTCCACCAGCATCAGCGTATCCATGTAGCTGAAAAAGGCGGGGAACCCCCACAGCTTTTTAACTTTTTCGTAGATGTGTGGCAGTTTTTTTAGCGCTTCACAGCCATCGAGCACAGCGAGGCTGTCGGCGTGCGTCAGAGGTTTTAATACGGGGATTTCATCAGTCATATGGGCAGCCTGTGGTATTGCTGTTGTGGCGAGTCTAGCACGCCTACTTGGGGTCTGTGCTAGGCAGTTTTTGAAAGAGTAGGTCGTGTACAACATGTCCTAAGTTTTCGCCGCGCCGTTCAAATTTGGTTTCGGGGCGGTAGGTAGGGCGCGCGCTGTACTGCATATCTCCAGCGAGGTTTTTTAATTGTGGATGTGCCGATGCCACGTCGAGCATCACTTCGGCATAGGGTTCCCAGTCGGTGGCCATGTGCAACACGCCATCTGCACGCAACTTTTGCACAACCAGTTGGATAAATTCCGGCTGCACGATGCGGCGTTTGTGGTGTCGGCTTTTGTGCCACGGGTCGGGAAAATAGAGTTGCAGGCGCGCGAGGCTTTGATCGGCAATGCAATCGTTGAGCACATCAATAGCATCCGCGCAGAACACGCGCAGATTGTGTAAGTTGCGTTTGCGCGCTTCGCTCATCAAGCGTCCTACGCCAGCTACATGCACTTCAATGCCGACAAAATTTTGTTCGGGGTGTTGCTCGGCCATGGCAAGCAGGGAATCGCCCATGCCGAAGCCAATTTCCAGAATCAAATCTTGTGCCGAGTGGGAAAATGCGTTGTTTAGTGCGGCGCCGCCTTGATGTAAATCCAAGCCAAATACTGCCCAATCTTCCGCCAATGCTTTTTCTTGCGCGGGCGTAATTCGCCCGCTGCGGATGACATAGGAGCGAATCGTTTTTTTCTTGAACTGAGGTTGCAGCGTGCGCATAAAAATTCAGCGGTGGATCAGCCCGTCGAGAGGCGACGACGCGCTGGCGTAGAGCTTGCGCGGCATGCGTCCGGCGAGATAGGCCTCGCGCCCCGCTTCCACGGCTTTTTTCATCGCGCTGGCCATCAACACGGGGTTTTGCGCGTGAGCGATGGCGCTGTTCATCAGCACGCCATCGCAGCCAAGCTCCATCGCAATTGCGGCATCGGACGCGGTGCCGACACCGGCATCCACGATGATCGGCACGCGCGCGTTTTCTAAAATCATCATCAGGTTGTAGGGGTTGCGGATGCCGAGGCCAGAGCCGATGGGCGCGCCCAGTGGCATCACCGCGCAGCAGCCGATTTCTTCCAGGCGTTTGGCAACTAACGGGTCGTCGCTGGTATAGACCATCACATCGAAGCCGTCTTTCACCAATTCTTCGGCGGCGATCAGGGTTTCGGTGACATTCGGGAACAGAGTTTTCTGGTCGCCCAACACTTCTAATTTGACGAGCTTGTGCCCGTCCAATAATTCGCGCGCGAGTTTGCAGGTGCGCACCGCTTCCTCGGCGGTATAGCAACCGGCGGTGTTGGGCAGGATGGTGTAGCGCGAGGGCGGCACCACATCCAACAAATTGGGTTCATTGGGATTCTGGCCGATGTTGGTGCGGCGCACGGCGACTGTGATCATTTCGGCGCCAGAGGCCTCGGTTGCAGCGGCAGTTTCGGCGAGGTCTTTGTATTTGCCGCTGCCGATAATCAAACGAGACTGATAGGTTTTGCCTGCGATAACGAGAGGTTTGTCTGCTGTGTTCATGGTTAGCCTCCGCCGATGGCATGCACGATTTCGACGCGATCACCGCTGTGTAAAACGGTGTCGGCGTGCGCGCTGCGCGGCACGATGGTTTGGTTGATTTCGATGGCGATGCGTTTGCCTGCCAGCCCCAGCTGTTCGATCAACTGGGTGACCGTGAGGTGATCGGGAATGGCCGTGGTCTCGCCGTTGAGGATGATGTCCACGCTTACTGCCCTTTGAAGCTGGCATAGGCCAAACAGCCCCAGGCTATCAGCCACAGCGTGCCGCCGATGGGGGTGATGGCGCCGAGCCAGCGTTGGCCGCTCAGACACAGCACATACAGGCTGCCGCTAAACAGCACAATGCCCGCAGTAAACAGCCAGCCGCTCACCGTGAGTGCGCGCGTATTGAAGCCTTGCGTCAACAAAATACCCACACCAAACAGAGCCAGCGTGTGCCAAAACTGGTATTGCACCGCGGTGTGCCAAACGGTCAGCAAATCGGCGGGCAGACGGTCTTTCAAACCGTGTGCGCCGAAAGCGCCCAAAGCAACACCGAGAAAGCCACTGAGTGCAGCCAAAACAAGAAACGGAGACGGGGAAAGCATGAAAAAATCCATCGGTTGTCACGCGGCGGCATTGTAGCAGCTTGAAGCTATCTGGCTTTTCTCTTTTTGGTTGGGCGTACACTGAACTAACCAAAAGCTCCCTGAGCCTGTCGAAGAGAGCTTGCCAAGAACCAGCTATTTTTCACTCAGCGAGCGGTAATTCCACGCCTTCAATATTGTCGATGACCGTTTCAGGTTTGCATGTCAATGTCGCGGCATGTTTCCCAGCAATTTCAACATTGATGCCAGATGTTATTTCCTGTTCTATTTTGTCCACGGAGCTGAACACTTCGTACACCGTGTTTCCGTTGGGAATTTGCACGCTGTAACTCATGTATCTGCCCATGCCGTCCCACTGACGAGTGGATGCGGCAGCGCGAGGAATGGCCAGCGCCATTTCTGGTGGCGCACCTTTTTTCCCGAAGCTGTACTTAATGGTGGGACCCGCATCACATACCTCCACAGTTTTGCCTTTTGTGGTGGTACAGGAAAAAATTATTTTTGATGTGCAGGTGGATTCTGCAAAAGCCGAAAAAGAAAACACTGCAAGCAGTGTACTTATGGCTGTAATGGATAAGTTTTTCACTGGCGTTTCCTTGGCATGAATCCCGAGTAATGATTAGACATTGTTCTTACGAAAAAAATTAAATACTTCGGCTAATTAAAATATGGCTGATATTTTTCCTATCAAATAGGCGGATATTAATATCAAAGATAAGATAAAGAAACGCTGGTTACGGGGAGATTTCCTTAGTCTAAAGATCTGACTCGTGCCGTCGTTTTGGTGTTGCTTAAAGTCAGTATCTAGCCCAGAAAACTTCTCACTTAATAGGGAAAATTGGACGGTAAGTTTTTTGATTTCATTATTTTGTACCGTAATTTTTAACTGGTTAGATTTTGATTGGTTTAACAAATACTGTATTTTTATATCTTGCTGCGAGTCCAGTTTTTCTTTGGATTTTATTTGCCGCCCCGGTTGATTAATGGCTTCGTCTTGCTTTGAATCCAGTTGATCCTTAGCCTCCAATTCCTGATCAATCTGCTTGATGGCCTCTTCATGTTGATCAATCTCTAACGCTGACGACACAGATTGTCGCACTGGTATATGGGTTTAGAAAAACATCAAAATGGAAATAAAAATGCGTAGGTAGTGGCTTTGTATCAGCCACTGATCAAGGCCTTTAAGTCCTTCAACATTAGGAACAAATGGTAGGGGTCGGTCGGGCTGGGTTCAAACTCCCAGCCTTCATACCATTGCCGAGCGGCATCATCCTTTGCGTGTACCAGTAGGCAGCGAATGCCAGCAATCTCTGCAGCTTGTGCAGTGCGGAGCAGGGCATCCTTGAGCAGTGCCCGTCCCAATCCTTTGTGTTGGTGCGCTGAATCTACTGCCAGTCTTGCCAAAATCATCACCGGCACCGGATGACGCGCTAGGCCTTTCGCCACCCGCGATGGAGCCACTGCTGGATCGACGCTGCCAACAGCGAGGCTGTAAAAACCAACTACCGCATCAGCCTTGCAGCAAACATAGGTTTGTGCGCCATTCGCCTTTTGGTTGGGCAATGCGTAGCGTTGCAAAAATTGGTTCAGTGCAAGCTGCCCGCAATCAAAGGCATCGACCTGATCGGCGGCGGCAAGTTTGCGAACCGGCAAGTAAAAGTTGCGGCTGGCCACTGTTTAACCCAGCACACCCTGTTCACTCAGCAGTGTTTTCAGGCGTGGTTTGGTCTGTACGGGGCGATCCAGTGCTTCCTGAAATGCTTGCCATTGTGCTTCATCCAGCGTGAATTGCCGGCGGGCTGCCAGTGTTTGTGTTGCCGCCGTCACGCCCGCATCAAGTAGAAATTCACTGACATTCTTGTGGCAGGCGCGCGCCGCATCTTGCAGTAGTTGCTTCACTGGGCTGCTGGCACGCACATCAATGCGTTCACTCTTGGATGGGCTCAGGGTGCTGCTCATTGCGTGTCCTCTCTGTAGTCGATGCGGTTATTGTATTTGTCAGGACAATAGCCTGACAAGACTTGCTCGCTTGATTTTAACTTAGCCAGCCCAGCTTGCTGAGAACAGGCGCGACACTACTTGTCGTCTGAGTGAAGCTCTGTGCTACAGGGCCTAGCTTTACCCTTCCTAGGTAGGTATCTGGGTACGGTAATGCTGCCGGAATGGTAGAATGCTCGCCCTTTTCCGTTTCGTTATAGCCTTCAGAGGAGTCCGCTGTGGATCTCGATTTCAGCGAAGAACAGGTCATGCTGCGCGATACCGCGCGCGGTATTTGTGAAGAATTGTCGCCGTCTGCCGTAGTGCGTGCGATGGAGCAAGACGAGGCGGGTTATTCCGCGCCGTTTTGGCAGCAGTTGGCCGAGCTGGGCATCACTAGTTTGGGTATTCCTGAAGCGCACGGCGGCATGGCCTGGGGTGCGTTGGAAATGGCGATTGTGTACGAAGAGTTCGGTCGCTCACTCGCGCCTAGCCCGCATTGGGCGAGCTGTGTGTTGTCAGCGAAATTGCTGGAACTGGCTGGCACGGCACAGCAACAAGAAAACTTTTTATCTGGCATTGCCAGCGGTGACACCATCATCGTGCCTGCACATTTGGAGCCAAAAAATGGCTTTGGTGCCGAAGGTGTGCAACTGCGCGCCGTTAAACAAGGCGACAGCTATGTGTTGAATGGCACAAAATTACTGGTGCCGTTTGCGGCTTCTGCTACGCGCTTGTTGGTGTTGGCGCGCACCGGTGAAGGTGTGCAGGATGTGATCGGTTTGTTGGTGGAGCCGAAAGCTGCTGGCGTTTTGTTGACGCGCGAACGCAATCATGCGGATGACACTTTGTTTCAAGTGGATTTCAACAATGTCGCGGTTGCGGCGGCAGATGTGTTGAACACAACGGGCTTTTGGGCGGCGTGGGAAAGTGCAATGACGCACGCTATCGTTGCATTGGCGGCGCGTTCGATCGGTGCAGCGGAAGCGATTCATGCGATGACGGTGGATTACGCCAAACAGCGCGTGCAGTTTGGCAAGCCTATCGGTTCTTTCCAAGCCATCGCACATTATTTGGCTGATTTGATCGTCAAAATTGAAGGCGCCAAAGTGTTGGTGTACCAAGCGGCGTGGGCGATTGATAACGGAAAACCGTTCGAAAAATTAGCGCTGCAAGCCAAGCTGCAAGCCTGCAATGTATTGCGCGATGCTTCCGCGACCGGCGTGCAAGTTCACGGTGGTTTTGGTTTTACTTCTGAAGGTGATCCGCAGTTGTATTTCCGTCGCGCCAAACACTGGCAGTTGACCAACTGGGACAGTGCTTATTTAGAAAAACGCATCGCAGCGTTAATTCTCGACGCGGCGTGATGAGGAAAATACGATGAAATTATTGGAAGGCAAAGCAGCAGTTGTTACCGGTAGTGGTCGCGGTGTAGGTCGCGGTCACTGTCTGCACTTGGCAAAAAACGGTGCGAAAGTTGTCGTCAACGATATTTTGTTGGAAGAAGCGCAAAAAGTTGCTGATGAAATCAAAGCGGCTGGTGGCGAAGCCATTGCCAGCAATGCGGATATCGGTTCGCGCGCGGGCTGTGAATCGCTCATTCAACAGTGCGTCGATGCATTTGGCAGTATCGATATTGCGATCAACAACGCAGGCATTGTGCGCGATAAAACCATGCTGAAATTGGAAGACGCTGATTTCGATATCGTGTGGCGCATTCATGTCATGGGTACATTTTGGATTGCGCAAGCGGCAGCCAAAAAAATGATTGAGCAGGGTCGCGGCGGCTCCATCATCAACACCACTTCTGGCGCGCATTTTGGCAGCTTCGGTCAAACCAATTATTCCGCCGCCAAAGGTGCGATTGCGTCCATGACTTACACTTGGTCGATGGAATTGGCAAAACACGGCATTCGCGTCAATGCGATCGGTCCTTTGGCGACGACGCATATGTCAGCGACTTTTTCTGATGCGGACAAAATGCCATTTTTCCCGCCAGAAAATAACGGTCCGATTGTGTGCTGGTTGTGCAGCGACGAAGCGAGTTATGTTTCTGGACAAATTTTTGGCACTGGTGGTGATCGCATTTCACACATGGTGCAGCCGCATTACGGCAAAACATTGATCAAACCGGGCGGTTGGGAAATCGACGATATTCGCCAACATTTCAAACAACATATGCCGCCTGAATTCGGGGCGTTAGGTATGTTGGGCAAACCGTATCCATTTCATGCGGGCGTAAAACCGCCGGTGCAGGAGTAATTGTATGGCTGGTATTGTTTCCTACGGCGCGTACATTCCGCGCATGCGTTTACCGCTGTCTGTGATTGCGGGCAAAGCGCCGAAAGAAGGCGGACCGGAAAAAGCCGTGGCGTGGATGGATGAAGACAGTGTGACCATGGCTGTCGCGGCTGCGCAAAATTGTTTGCAAGGTTTTGATCGTCTGCGCGTGGACGCGGTGTTGTTTGCCACCACCACTTACGCCTTTGCAGAAAAGCAGGGTGCAGCGATTATTGCCAAAGCATTAAATCTAAAAGGCGATGTGCGCACAGCGGATATTTCGCACAGCACACGCGCTGGCACCATCGCGCTGCAGTCAGCCATTGATGCGGTGAAAGCGGGCAGCGCGCAGCGCGTATTGGTAATTGCTGCCGATTGTCGTATGGGCGCACCGGGTTCTGGTTTTGAAAACAATACCGGCGATGCTGCAGCGGCATTTTTGGTGGGCGCAGAAGGTGCAATTGCCGTGTTGGATGCGGCTTGCGCACACACCACAGAAATTATCGACATCTGGCGCAAACAGGGTGATCGCTTCGTACACGGCTGGGAAGATCGTTTCGTCAACGTGCACGGTTATATCGAAAACACGACCGCTGCCATTAAAGGTCTGGTGGCAAAAAGTGGCGTGGCGTTGAATGCGGTTAATAAAGCTGTGCTGTATGCGCCAGAAGCGCGCTCACTTGGTGAGATGAGCAAAGCGGCGGGTGTTGCCAAAGAACAAATTCAAGATCCATTGTTTGGCAAAGTCGGCAATGCCGGTGCTGCGTTTGCGCCGCTGTTGTTGATTGCGGCACTGGAACAAGCTAAAGCGGGCGAAAAAATTCTGTTGGCCAATTACGGCGACGGCGCAGATGCTCTGTTGTTCACCGTGAATGGCACGCGCGTCAAAGCCGACGCGTATCGCAGCGTGAATGCTTTGTTGGCGCGCCGCAAAGTGGTGGACGCTTACGGCAAATACATGAAGGCGCGCGGTTTGACGATTACCGAGTATCCAGAAGTCGATGATCAAGGCATTTCTGCCACCGTACATTTTCGTGAGCGCGATGAAGATTTGTCCTTGGAAGGTCAGCAGTGCGCGCATTGCGGCACGCATCAATTTCCGAAAGGTCGCATCTGCGTGCGCTGTCACAGCAAAGATCAATGGGCGCCTGCTTGCTACAGCGATTTAAGCGGCAGCGTGATTACTTACACGCTGGATGCTTTTTTCCCTTCGCCTGAACCGCCAACTGCGGTCGGCATCATTGAAGTGAAAAACGCCGATGGTTCGGCTGGGCCGCGCATTCACATGCAAATTGTGGAAGTGTCAGCCAAAGACATTGCGGTGGATTTGCCGGTGGAATTTACTTTCCGCTGTATTCATCGCGTAGGTTTGCGTCCCAATTATTTCTGGAAATGCACACCGGTCGCTGGCGCTGTTGAAGGAGTTGCTGCATGAGTATCAAAGATAAAGTAGCGATTGTCGGTGTCGGCTGCTGCAAGTTTGGTGAAAACTGGGATAAATCCGAAGAAGACATGATTGTCGAAGCGGCGTACGAAGCTTATGCCGATGCTGGTATCACGGAACCCGCAAAACAAATCGATGCGATTTACTGCGGCTCGCTGTACACCAAAAATGGTCCCGTAGAAGTGAGCGAAGCGCTCAAGTTGTACAAACCACTTACCGCTGTTTCCAATTATTGCGCCACAGGAACGGAAGCTTTTCGCGCGGGCGTGATGGCTATTGCCGCCGGCGTGTATGACACGGTATTGGTAGTGGGTTACGACAAACCCAAAGATCGCGGCGTATCTGGCCCTAGCGTGAACATCAAAGGTGTACGCGATTTGCCGGCAACGCCTGCCGGTTGGTTTGCGATGTGTGCCGCGCCGTATTTCAAAAAATTTGGCGCAGGTCGTGAAGACTTGGCCAAGATTGCGGTGAAAAATCACCACAACGGCACGCTGTCGCCGAAATCATTTTTGAAAAAAATTATCACCGAAGAAGAAGCGCTGAATGGCCGTATGATTTCTTGGCCATTTGGTTTGTACGATTGTGCGGCGCAATCCGATGGTGCGGCGGTGGCGGTGATTACCAAAGCATCATTGGCAAAAAACTTTCGCGATGATCCGGTATATGTGAAAGCGGTTGCCAGTGGTTCAGCGGCCAATCCACACACCGATCCCGATCACGATTTCTTGCGCTGGAAGCCGACAGAAAACGCGGCAGCCGAAGCGTACAAAATCGCCGGCATCAGCAATCCCTTCAAAGAAATTCATATCGCACAAGTACACGACTGCTTCACTTTGACAGAGTTGTTGGCGTATGAAGATTTGGGTTTTATTCCCAAAGGTTCTGCGAAAGAGCATATCGCCAATGGCACATTTACTCTGAAAGGCGAATTGCCAGTGAACACAGACGGCGGTTTGAAAACCTTCGGTCATCCCACCGGCGCTACTGGCGTGCGCATGATTGTGGAAAATGTATTGCAGTTGCAGGGGCGTGCCGATAAACGCCAGTTGTCACTGCACAATGGCAAACAACCGACAATGGCGCTGACGCACAATATCGGCGGTTTTCCTACCGGTTGTGCCGTGAGTATTATCGGTATCGATAAATAAGCGCAGTGAGGTGCAGCACGATGAACGCAAGGATGTGTAAAAAACTGCTGGCAATATCGTTGATATTGCTGGCGGGTTGTGTGGCAAAAGAGAAGCAGCAAGAGCGTACAGCGCCGGAAAACATAGCGTTGACGCTGAATGCGCAAGAAATACAGCATATGTGCGTCTCGCCCATTTATTTGAGTGATCTCACCAAAAGTTTTAGTTTGCCTTTGGGTGGTAATGATCGCAGCGTGGCGCTGGGCGCTCTGTTGGATCAAGCCGTACAAAAAGTATTTTGGAAAGAAACACGCCCTGCGGTTGCAGGCTCGGTGCCGCCCGTGGTGACGCTGGGATTTGATGGTGGAACTGGCGCATATCGCGATAACACTTTGTATGTGCGTATCAGTTTGCAGTTTCAAGTTTTTAAGCCGACAGGGCAGTCGTATTTAGATGTTGTTGTTGGTGAAGCCTCGTCATCCTCAGAGAGTGATGCCGTGGTGGTCAATGCTGCGCTGCAACAGGCGATGGGGCGTTTGGCTGGTGTGTTGCGCAGTGCCGGCATTTGTCGCCCTATGCGTTAAAAAATACTGTAGAAAAAGCAAAAGGTTTTGGTAATGAATTTTGAAACTCGATCATTTGAAACAGTGTCGTATCAAGTCACCGATGGCGTGGCGCTCATCACGCTGAATCGCCCGCAGCAGCGCAATGCAGTGAACTCGGTGATGAGTCGCGAATTGCCGCAAGTGTGGCAACACTTTAATCAAGACAAATCTGCAGTGGTCGCTATTTTGACCGGCGCGGGCGATAAGGCTTTGTGCACCGGCGCGGATTTGGCAGACCTGCCAGAAACAGATGGCGAAGTGGATGAACAAGGACGCAAATTTGGCACACTGGCTTCAATCAAATGGACATCGTTGCAAAACCGTATTTGGAAACCGGTAATTTGCGCCGTCAACGGCATGGTAGTGGGCGGCGGTTTACATTTTGTGGCGGATTCCGACATTGTGTTGGCTGCAGATAGCGCGACATTTTTTGATACGCATGTGAAAGTGGGTTTAGTGGCAGGTTTAGAGCCGGTCAGTTTGGTGCGCAAAATGCCGTTCGATGCTGTGATGCGCATGGCATTGACCGGTGGCAACGAACGCATGACGGCGCAGCGCGCATACGAGTTGGGCATGATCAGCGAAGTGGTGCCCGCAGCTGAATTGATGCAGCGGGCACACGCACTGGCTGATCTCATCAAAACCAATTCGCCGGTGGCATTGGCGCGCACGAAAAAAGCGTTGTGGGAAGCAAAAGAAATGGGCTTGCATGCGGCGTTAGAAAACGCGTGGGGCTACATCATGGATCAAAATACCCATCCGGATATTGCTGAGGGCGGCAAAGCGTTTATGGAGCGCAGAAACCCGCAGTGGCAACCGTACGCGGGCGAATGTGACGATTGATCTGCGATGACAGCGCGCGCGTTATTGGATGAAGCTTTTTGCGTGGTGTTGGTGACAGCCAGCAGCCACGAAGAGGCTGCGCGTTTGGCGCGAGCCTTGGTTGAAAGTCGGTTGGCTGCGTGTGTGCAGCTGTCGCCCGTCAACAGTATTTATCGCTGGGAAGGCGAAGTGCAACAGGCGGATGAAGTGTTGATGTTAATCAAAACATCGCGTGCGCATTTTGCCAGCATGGAGCGCTTGATTGCGGAGATGCACAGTTACAGCGTACCAGAAATTATTCAGTTGCCCATCGAACAGGGCGCTGAAAATTATTTGCAGTGGTTAGCGAGCGAATTGCTTGCTAAAAAATCATTAACTTGAGGTAAGAAAATGTCAGATCCAATCATCATTATCGGCACAGGTTTATCGGGTTATACCTTGGGCAAAGAGTTTCGTCGCCACGACAAAGAAACGCCCTTGATGTTTATTACCGCCGATGATGGCCGCAACTATTCCAAGCCCATGCTCTCCACGGGTTTTGCCAAGAAAAAAACAGCGGATGAGTTGGCGGTGTCGGATGCCGGTGCAATGGCGGAACAATTGCAGGCATCGATTCGCACTTTTGCCAAAGTGACGGCGATTGATCCGGCGAATCACGAAATTAGTTTGGGCGATGAAAAACTGCGTTACAGCAAGTTGGTGATCGCGTGGGGTGCGGAATGCATTAACGCGCCCTTGCAAGGTGACGGCATGGATTTGGTGTATTCGGTGAATGATTTATTGGATTACGCCGCGTTTCAAAAAGCGGTGGCGGGTAAGAAAAAAGTATTGATCATCGGCGCAGGTTTGATCGGCAGTGAATATGCCAATGATTTGGCGGTCGGCGGTTTTGAAGTGGAGGCGGTGGATCCGCTGTCTGGCCCACTCGGCGCTTTGATGCCGCCGAAAGCCTCTGCGGCAGTGCAACACGCGCTAGAACGCGAGTGCAAAGTGAATTACCACTTTGGCACCGTGGTCGAAACCATCAATAAGAAAGATGGTGGCATTGTTGCTACGCTGGCAAACGGCAACAAAGTAGAAGCGGATGTGGCGTTGTCGGCTGTCGGTATGCGTCCGCGCATAGGGTTGGCGCGCCAGTCAGGTATTGCCGTCAATCGTGGCATTACCGTAAACCGTTATTTGGAAACTTCGGTGCCGGATGTGTACGCGATGGGCGATTGTGCAGAAGTGGAAGGCCATGTGCGTTTTTATGTGCTGCCGCTGATGGCCTGCGCGCGCACGCTGGCAAAAACCTTGGCGGGCGAGCGCACCGCCGTGGTGTACGGACCGATGCCGGTGGGTGTGAAAGTGACCGTTTGTCCGATTCAGTTGTCTCCACCCTTGCACGGCGCGGCGGGTGAATGGCATGAAGAAGTGGATGGCGACAATGTGCGTTCACTGTTCCGCAGCCCAGAAGGCGATTTGTTAGGTTTTGCACTGACGGGCAAGTGCACCGAACAAAAAACAGAATTGGCGAAAGAGTTGCCGTCGATACTCGCCTGATTCAATCGCCACACAACAAACACAAGGCAGCTTTGGATACAAGGCTGCCTTTTTTATTGCTGCTTGTTGATAATGCAGGTCGTTTTTAGGGGTGTTAGATGAACTCAATCGAACAACAAATTGCACAAAAAATCGCGAAAGAATTATCAGTGCGCGCTGAACAAGTGTCGGCCGCCGTTGGTTTGCTCAATGAAGGCGCGACCGTGCCTTTTATTGCGCGTTATCGCAAAGAAGTGACAGGTGCTTTAGATGATACACAGCTGCGCACACTGGAAGAGCGCCTAGTGTATTTGCGCGAATTGGAAGATAGACGCAAGACGGTTCTCGCGAGCATTGCCGAACAAAATAAATTATCACCAGAGTTGGAAAAAGACATTCTGGCGGCGGATACCAAAAATCGATTGGAAGATTTGTATCTGCCGTACAAACCGAAGCGGCGCACCAAGGCGCAAATCGCACGCGAGGCTGGCTTGGAACCGTTGGCATTGGCGTTGCTGGACAATCCATCGCTTAATCCAACCGAAGAAGCACAAAAATATTTCAATGCAGAACACGCCATCAATGACGCACAAGCGGCTTTAGATGGTGCGAAGCAAATTTTGATGGAGCGCTTCAGCGAAGATGCGAAATTGGTGGGCGATTTGCGCGACTACCTCACCGAACACGGTTTGGTGAAATCTTTGGTGGTGGATGGCAAGCAAGTGGAAGGCGAAAAGTTTCGCGATTATTTTGATTTCAGCGAAAAAGTGAGTGTGATGCCATCGCACCGCGCACTGGCCGTTTTTCGCGGCCGCAAAGAAGGCGTGTTGACGGTTGCGCTTACTTTGCCAGAAGAGCTCACCACACCTGATCATGTGTGTGAACGACGCATTGCCGCGCACGCGGGCATCCGCAATGAAGGGCGTGCGGCAGATACTTGGTTGGCGGAAGTGGTGCGTTGGACATGGCGTATCAAATTGCTCACACATTTGGAAACCGATTTGCTCGGTCAGTTGCGTGAGCGTGCAGAAGAGGAAGCCATTCGCGTATTTGCCAGCAATCTGAAGGATTTGTTATTGGCTGCGCCTGCAGGGCAGAAGGTAACGCTGGGTTTGGATCCCGGTTTGCGCACAGGCGTGAAGGTTGCCCTGATTGATAACACGGGGAAAGTGATGCAGCACGGCACGATGTTCCCCCATCCTCCGCAAAATAAATTGGCAGAAGCAGAAAAAATTCTTTTTGCGTTGTGTAAACAATATCAAGTTGACTTAATCAGTATTGGTAACGGCACTGCTTCGCGTGAGACCGAGCGGTTTGTTGGCGATGTATTGAAAAAACACGCCGACTTGCACGCTCAAAAAGTGGTAGTGAGTGAAGCGGGCGCTTCCGTGTATTCCGCTTCTGAGTTGGCGGCTAAAGAGTTTCCCGATTTGGATGTGACCATTCGCGGCGCGGTGTCGATTGCGCGGCGTTTGCAAGACCCGTTGGCGGAGTTGGTGAAAATTGATCCAAAGTCGATCGGTGTTGGCCAGTATCAACACGATGTCAACCAAATGCAGTTGGCGCGCACGCTGGACGCTGTGGTGGAAGATTGCGTGAATGGTGTGGGTGTGGATGTGAACACGGCATCGGTGGCGCTGTTGAAGCGCGTGTCTGGTCTCAATCAAACCTTGGCGACCAATATTGTTGAGTTTCGCGATAAGAACGGTGTATTTCGCAGTCGAGAAAGTTTGAAAGCGGTGCCGCGCATGGGCGATAAAACCTTTGAACAGGCGGCGGGATTTTTGCGTATTAACGACGGTGAAAATCCGTTGGATAAATCCGCAGTGCATCCTGAGTCGTATGCTGTGGTGCAACGCATCGCAGAAAAAAATCAACGCACGGTGGAAAGTTTAATTGGCGACAGTAGTTTTCTGCGCGGGTTACAGGCAAAAGATTACTACTGTGATCAGTTTGGTTTGTTGACTGTGCAAGACATTATTCGCGAGTTGGATAAACCGGGTCGCGATCCGCGCCCTGAATTCAAAACAGCCAGCTTTCGCGACGGCATCGAAAAAATTTCAGATCTGCAGGCCGGCATGGTATTGGAAGGCGTGGTGACCAATGTCGCCAACTTCGGTGCGTTTGTTGATGTCGGCGTACATCAAGATGGTTTGGTGCATATCTCCGCGCTCACCAATAAATTTATTAAAGATCCGCGCGAAGTGGTCAAGACGGGCGACATCGTAAAAGTGAAAGTATTGGAAGTGGATGCGGCCAGAAAACGCATCGCCCTGACCATGCGTTTGGACGACGAGGTAGTGCCTAAGACAGGCGGCGATAAAGCGCCGAAAGTCGATCGCAAAACCAGCGAGCGCTACATGGGTGGCGGGCAGCAAAAGGCGGCGGCTACCGGTTCCATGGGCGACTTGTTGCGCAAGGCCATGGAGCAAAAAAACGCGCGCTAAAAAATATTTTTCCAACCATCTTGTAGCGCTGCCATCGGCGCTGCTAGTGTAAAGGCGCGTATTCATTGCATGCTCCAGGAGGGCATTATGCGCACACTGATGGGTTTGGCTCTGGCAGTATTTTTTTTGGCGGGTTGTTCGTTTTACGAAACCGACTATCGACATAGTCGAGGTTATTCCAGCAATAGCGGTTATGCCGTTGGCGGAAGCTATGGCGGCAATAGTGGTTATTCCAATGGTGGGAGTTACTACGATGGTGGCGGCACCACGGTTTATGCCACCAACAATTACAACTACTACTATCCGTTCGGGAATGTTTACTATCCACGCAATCGTATCTGGCTTATTTACACCTATGGCGGCTGCGATTACTACAGTTATCGCGGCTATTGCTATCGCTACCGCGACGATTACGATCGCGTGATCATTTGGGATCGCCAGCACGGCTACAACGATCATTGGTACAGCAAACGCCAAGACTGGTGTCGCCGCAATAACTGCTACCACGATGACATTGTGCGTGATGGCAAGGGGCGCCCCATCAAGCCGGTGCATGTAGAACGAGATGGCATGCAGCGGGCAACACCGCAAGCAACGCCACGCACGGCATATCCCGTGTATAACACCAACAATAGTGATCGTTCATCGCGTGGAGATCGCTATGATCGCGATAGTGATGGCAGTCGTGATCGCGGTGGTCACAGCCGTGACACTTCGTCCGGTGAGCGTCAGTCGGTAGAGCGTCAGCCAGTAGAGCGATACGCGCCAGCGCCGGTTTACCGCAGTACCGAACGCGGTGCGCGAGGTGATACCGATGTCGATCGTTCGCGAAACGAATCGCAGCAGCCGGTTATTCGTCAGCAGCAGCGTCCGGTGTTTACGCCGCGCAATGAGAACAGCGGCTGGGGTGGTTCAGCGGGTGGCAGAGCCAGTGAAACGCCCAGTCGCAACAGTGGTCAGATGCCGCGCAGCGAGCCATCGCGTTCAAGCAGTGGTGGCTACGAGCAGACAGTGCCGTCGCGTTCCAGCGGTGGTGTTAGAAGCCATGATGGTGGTGGAAGTGAGCGTGCACGCGACGGCAGCAGCAGACAGCGTCAGTCGAGTTCTCGCGGCGGCGCCGTTGAAGAGCAGTAGGCCTCGCTAGCACTGTAAAAAAACACAGGTCAAGCTGGAATGCCTGAAGATTCCCCTTAGAATAGCCACCTTCTACGGGGGATTGCATGAGTTCTGCACCAGCAAATAACAGTTACAACGCCGATGCCATTGAGGTTCTGACGGGTCTTGATCCGGTGCGCAAGCGTCCGGGTATGTACACTGACACCACACGCCCCAACCACTTAGCGCAAGAAATTATCGACAACTCGGTCGATGAGGCGCTTGCAGGTCACGCCAAACAGATCGATGTGATTTTGCACAAAGATGGCTCGCTCTCTTGTGCGGATGACGGTCGCGGCATGCCAGTGGATTTGCACCCCGAGCAGAAGAAGCCTGGGGTGGAAGTCATCCTCACCACGCTGCACGCGGGTGGTAAGTTCTCCAATAAAAACTACCAATTTTCTGGCGGTTTGCACGGCGTGGGTGTGTCGGTGGTGAACGCGCTGTCGACCGATTTGGAAGTGCTCATCAAACGCGACGGTCAGAAATATCGCATGGCGTTCAAAGACGGCAATCGTGCCAGCGATTTGGAAGTGCTCGACACCGTGCCAAAAAAACAAACTGGCACGGCGGTGCGCTTTTATCCTGACGCACAATATTTTGATTCGGTGAATTTTTCTGTGCCGCGTTTGCGTCATGTGTTGCGCGCCAAAGCGGTGTTGTGCCCAGGTTTGCGCGTCACTTTTCTCGAAGAAAAAACGGGCGAGCGAGATGAGTGGTATTACGAAGACGGCTTAAAAGATTATTTAGCTTCGGCTTGCGCGGGCTGGGAGTTGCTGCCAGCGGAGCCGTTTGTCGGCAGTTTTACCGGCACCACCGAAGCGGTGGATTGGGCGGTGCTGTGGTTGCCGGAAGGCGGCGAATTGTTGGCGGAATCGTATGTGAATTTGATTCCCACACCGCAGGGCGGCACACATGTAAATGGCTTGCGTACGGGCTTATTAGAAGCACTGCGAGAGTTTTGTGAGTTTCGCAATTTATTGCCGCGCGGCATCAAGCTGGCGCCGGAAGATTTGTGGGATCGCTGCGCGTATGTGTTGTCCTCCAAATTGGCGGACCCGCAGTTTTCTGGTCAAACCAAAGAGCGTTTGTCGTCGCGTGAAGCGGCTGCTTTTGTATCCGGTGTAGCAAAAGATTCGTTCAGTTTGTGGTTGAATCAGCACATTGAAGACGCAGAAAAACTCGCGCAGTTCTGTATCAGCAATGCCGGTAAGCGTTTGCGCGCTGGCAAAAAAATCGAGCGCAAGAAAATCACTTCCGGCCCCGCGCTGCCCGGCAAGTTGGCGGATTGTTCTGGCAGTGATGTCACGCGCGGTGAATTGTTTTTGGTGGAAGGGGATTCTGCCGGCGGCTCGGCAAAACAAGCGCGCGATCGCGAGTATCAAGCCATCATGCCGCTGCGTGGAAAAATTCTGAACGCGTGGGAAGTGGATGTTAACGAAGTGCTCGGCAGCGCAGAGATTCACGACATTTCTGTGGCAGTCGGTGTTGATCCTGGCTCGGAAGATGTCAGCGGTTTGCGTTATCACAAAATTTGCATTTTGGCGGATGCCGACTCCGACGGCGCGCACATCGCCACGCTGCTGTGTGCGTTATTCCTGCGCCATTTCCGCCCGCTGGTAAAAGCCGGCCATGTGTTCGTCGCCATGCCGCCGCTGTATCGCATCGACATCGGTAAAGAAGTTTTTTATGCCTTGGATGAAGGAGAAAAGCAGGGCGTGTTGGATCGCATTGCGGCAGAAAATAAACGCGGCAAACCCAATGTGCAGCGATTCAAAGGGCTGGGTGAAATGAACCCCATGCAGTTGCGTGAAACGGTAATGAATCCCGACACGCGCCGTTTGGTGCAGCTCACCATTGAAGCGGCAGATAATGCCGATGAAATGATGGATATGTTGCTTGCCAAAAAACGCGCCAGTGACCGCAAAGAGTGGTTAGAGAGCAAAGGCAATTTGGCGGAAGTGGGCTAATAGTTGTAGCAGTAAAAAATATTAAAGAAGATAAGTGATGACTCAAGAACTCAATTTTTTTGGCGATATTGAACAACGACCGCTCGCGCACTTCACGGAGCAGGCGTATCTGAATTATTCCATGTATGTCATTCTCGACCGTGCGCTGCCACATATCGGGGATGGCTTGAAGCCCGTGCAGCGCCGCATCGTGTATGCGATGAGTGAGCTGGGATTAAAAGCGGGCGCGAAATACAAAAAATCGGCGCGAACGGTCGGTGATGTGATCGGCAAATTTCATCCGCACGGCGATAGCGCGGCGTATGAAGCGATGGTGTTGATGGCGCAGCCATTTTCCTTTCGCTATCCGTTGGTGGATGGTCAAGGCAACTGGGGTTCGCCGGATGATCCGAAATCGTTCGCGGCGATGCGCTACACCGAATCCAAACTCACGGCATTTTCGGATTTATTGTTGTCAGAGTTGGAGCAGGGCACGGTCGATTGGACGCCCAATTTTGACGGCACTTTAGAAGAGCCGACCGTGTTGCCCGCGCGCGTGCCGGCGCTGTTGTTAAATGGCACCACCGGTATTGCTGTGGGTATGGCAACCGATATTCCGCCACACAATTTGCGCGAAGTGATCGCGGCGACGGTGCATTTGTTGGATAACCCAACGGCCAGCATCGCCGAGTTGTGTGAATATCTGCCGGCACCGGATTTTCCAACGGAAGCGGAGATTATCACCTCGCGCAACGATTTGTTGTCGATGTACGCCACGGGGCGCGGCACGCTGAAAATGCGCGCAGTGTGGAAAAAAGAAGACGGCGATATTGTCATCACCGCTCTGCCGCATCAAGTGTCTGGCAACAAAGTGATGGAGCAGATAGCGGCGCAGATGCAGGCCAAGAAGTTGCCGATGGTTGACGATTTGCGCGACGAATCCGATCACGAAAATCCCACGCGCATCGTCATCATTCCGCGTTCGAATCGCATTGATATCGAAGCGCTGATGAACCACTTGTTTGCGACGACCGATTTAGAGAAGAACTATCGTGTCAATATGAATGTTATCGGTTTGGATGGTCGTCCTTCCGTGAAAAACTTGCAGCAAGTATTGAGCGAGTGGCTGGTGTTCCGCCAAGAAACTTTGCGTCGCCGTTTGCAATTCCGTTTGGATAAAGTCGAGCAGCGCTTGCATTTGTTGGAAGGTTTATTGATTGCCTTCCTGAATTTGGATGAAGTGATTCACATCATCCGCACGGAAGAAGATCCGAAAGCGGTGTTGATGGCGCGCTTTGGTTTGACGGAAGCGCAAACCGATTACATTCTCGATACCAAATTGCGTCAGTTGGCGCGTTTGGAAGAAATGAAGATACGCGGTGAACAGGATGCCTTGGCAAAAGAGCGCGCCGAGTTGCAAGCACTGCTGGAATCGCCACGCAAGTTGAAAAACTTGCTGCGCAAAGAATTGCAGGAAGTCGCGTTACAACACGGCGACGCGCGCCGCTCACCGCTGGTGGAGCGCATGGAAGCGCAGGCGTTTTCTGAGGCGGATTTGCTGAGCGTGGATCCGATCACCGTTGTGCTGTCAGAAAAAGGTTGGATTCGTGCGGCGAAAGGGCATGAGATTGATCCAGCTGCATTGAGTTACAAATCGGGCGACAGTTTTATGCAGGCGGCGCGCGGGCGCAGCAATCAGCCGGTGTTGTTGTTGGATTCGACTGGGCGCAGTTATTCGATGGCGGCACACACGCTGCCATCGGCGCGCGGGCAGGGTGAGCCTTTAACTGGAAAATTAACTCCGCCGCCAGGTGCAACATTTATTTCGATGTTGATGGGTAATGACGAAGAGCGCGTGTTGCTGGCGACCGATGCCGGCTATGGTTTTGTCGCTAAATTGTCGGATTTGCAGAGTAAAAATCGCACCGGAAAAACACTGTTGTCGGTGCCGGATAAAGCTAATGTGCTGCAGCCCTGTGTGGTGCGCGATGCCGCTAATGATTTGTTGATTGCCATCAGCAATGAAGGGCGCTTGTTGGTGTTTCCGTTGAGCGAATTGCCGGAGCTGGTGAAAGGCAAGGGCAATAAAATCATGAACATCCCTTCATCGCGTTTGGAAACGCGCGAAGAATTTTTGCAGTTTGTCGCGGTGGTGAGTAAAGGGCAGCAGTTGACGGTGTATGCCGGCAAACGCCACACGGTGTTGAAGGGCAGTGATTTTGACGAGTACCGTGGTGAGCGCGGTCGCCGTGGCAATAAGCTGCCGCGAGGTTTCCAGAGTGTCGATCGCATCGAAGTGACAGAGCGTTAACTGCGTCACACTTTTGCCGGCGGTTTACGGAAAAACCGCTAGTGTGCATCGCCATGGGATTTGGTTAGAGTAGCCGCGCTAGAACACCAGTTACACCAATAAAGTTTTACTAAAAATAATTAGGGCTACGATCATGCGTGTATGTTTCCCCCGACTGTTGGGTCGGTGTGCTATCGCCTTGTTGATACCGATTGCGACTTCGCTAAGCCATGCCGCGACTTTGGATGACAATGTCAAAGCGATGCAGGACACCAATGCGGAAGCGGGGGCTGTGCAAAAAAACATTGCCAACTTGCAATCGCAAACCCAGGCGATGGTGGAGGAGTACAAACGCCTGACGGCTACAGTGGATTATCAGGATCAATACACGCAAGAAATTCAGGATCGTTTAGCCTCACAAGAAAAAGAATTGGCGAGCTTGCGCGAGCAAGTGGCTAGTCGCCAAACCACGCAGCAGCGCATTGTGCCTTTGATGCGCAGCATGAGCGATGCCTTGGAACAGTTTGTCGCTTTGGATTTGCCCTTTCACCAAGAAGAACGCTTGGCGCGCACAGTGAAAGTGAAACAGCAGTTGGCGAGTTCTTCGCTGTCTTTGCAGGACAAATACCGCGTGCTGCTGGAAGCGTTTCAGCAAGAGTTGGAATTCGGCCGCGGTATTGAAGCGTGGCGCGGTGATTTGAAGCTCGGCGAAGAAACCTTAACGGTTGAGTTTTTGCGCTTGGGTCGCACTGCGTTTTATTTTCAATCCATGGACGGTCAGCGCAGCGGCTACTGGGATCGCGCCTACAAACAGTGGGTGGAAGTGCCGCGTGAATACAACGAAGACATCAAGCACGGCTTGCGCATCGCACGCAACCAGCTCGCGCCGCAGTTGCTGGCGCTGCCGATGAAACGCTGAGGAGCTGCTGCTATGTTGAAATTATTTATCAGCGTGTTGATGTCTCTGTGTTTGGTAACTGTTGCATCGGCGCAAACAGCGGGTCAGCAAATTACCGATCTCGACCAGTTGTTGGCCAAAGTGCGTTCGGAGCATGAAAAAGAACGCGCGCTGAATCGCCAGCGCGAAGCGGAGTTTTTGCAAGAGCGCAATGCGCAGCAGGCTTTGTTGGAAAAGGCACGCACCGCGTATTACTTGGCGCAGGCAAAAAATAATCCAGCCAAAATGCAAATTGATGCTAACGATGCCGAGATTGCCAAGTTGCGCAAAGAGTTGCAGCAGAGCGTGACGGACATGGGCGATGTGTTCAGTGTGTATCGCCAATTTGCCGGCGATTTTGCGGCAACATTGGATGATTCGCAGGTGAGTGCACAATTTCCAGAGCGTTCAGCGGAATTAAAAACACTGAACAATCAAGATGCACTGCCAACCATCGATAACATGGAGCGCCTGTGGTATCTCGTGCAGCAAGAGATGACAGAAGCAGGCAAAGTATCCGTTTATAAAGGAAAAATTGTGGAGGCGAGTGGCGCAGCGCGCGATGCGGAGATCGTGCGTGCAGGGACTTTTTCAGCGTTTACGGGCGGCGATTTTTTGCGCTATGTGCCGGAAACCAGCGAGTTTGTAGTGCCAGATAAGCAACCAGAAAAACGCTTTTTGCGCATGGCGGAAAAATTTTCTGTCAGCGGCGGCGAGCTCGGTGCTGTGCCTTTGGATCCAACGCGCGGCAGTTTGCTCGGTATGTTGGCGCGCACGCCAGATCTGCGTGAGCGTGTGGATCAAGGTGGCATGGTAGGTTATTTGACGATCGTGGTCGGCATTATCGGTTTGATTGTCACCCTGTATCGCACGCTGTATTTGTTGTTGATGCGTCGCAGCGTGTTGAACCAAATTGTCGACAGCGAGAATCCATCGCCAAAAAACCCCTTGGGTCGCATCATGTTGAGCGTGAAAAATATCCACGCCGATGACGAAGAAACCATGCAATACAAATTGGACGAGGCGATTTTGAAAGAAGTGCCACCGATGGAATACGGCCATAACATCATCAAATTGTTTGCGGCGATTGCGCCGATGCTCGGTTTGTTGGGTACGGTGACGGGCATGATCAAAACATTTGAAGCGATCAGTTTGTTTGGCGGCGGCGACCCGAAACTGATGGCGGCAGGTATTTCTGAAGCCTTGGTGTGTACCGTGCTCGGTCTGTTGGTGGCGGTGCCGCTGTTGTTCGGTCACAACATTGTGACGGTGTTGGCGAAGTCCTTAATACAGCGCTTGGATGAGCAGAGCGCCGGTATTTTGGCGCGCAATATGGAAAAAAGTAGTTTTGCCAGACACAAATAAACTGGGCGCACACACGCGATGAGCTGGTATCTATTTACATCCAAAATCACACACATTTTTT
>JAWKZZ010000011.1:0-43853 GCA_041395785.1 Pseudomonadales bacterium | reverse complement strand
GTGCGGTGAGCGGACACCACTTCCACTTCGTGCGGGATGCCCAATGCTTGTAGCGTGTCGGCCGTGTGGCAAAGGGTGTCCCAATCGCTGCTGGAACCCATAATGACCCCGACCAAAGGTGCAGTTGTTGCGCTCATCGCCTAATACCGTGGCTGAAAGGCGGCACAGTTTACCGCAAGGTCAGACTCTCGTAACCTTCAACGACAGCGCAGCAGAGCAAGGAGTTCGCCAGATGAGCACCCCCAACAACATACCGACCGAATCTGAACGCGAGATTGTGCAGAGCGTTCGCTCCATAGAGCTGCAGCTGCAAAAAATCAGCCTGCACCCCCTGATCGTCAAACCGCCCACCAAGACACGCGAATTACTGCTGCAATTCGCCAAAGGTGCCGCGTTTGGTCTTGGCAGCATCGCAGGCGCAGGGGTTATTTTGTCACTGGTGATTTATCTGTTGTCGCAAATTCAGTTTGTGCCAATTCTGGGTGAATTTATTAAAGACATCTTGGCGCAAATACAGCCGCCCACACACTGAAGCTAAAAGACGCGTTTGATCGGCGCAGGTGATCCGAGCTGTTGCCACAGCTTTTGACTCACCGCTAAAAACTCACCCGCTCCAATTTTTCGCAGCGGCAGCAGCGCATCATCCGGCTCATTAAAAATATGGCCGCGTTGGCGATACACGAACACATAGCCCGCCTGTTCTAAGGCTTGGATATTGCGTCGATTCCAACCGGTTTCGATATCAAACACGATGTCCGGCATCACAAAACCACACGCTGTTTCTAACGCTGCACGATTTACCAAAATCCACTCATAACCCACACCAAGACCATTGCGTGTGCGCGGCAGCCCAGCTGCAGTCGAGCAAGTGGTCAGCGTGCGCTCCGTGATGCCATTGCGGTCTATAAAACGAATTTCTCCGGCAAACTGTTTTGATAAATAAAAAGGCACCATGCCCATCTGTCCGGCCATCAAAACAATAGGTGTATCATTTTTCTGTATTGCCCGCATCCCAATAGATTTTTCCAACAAAGCCTGCGCCTGCAGTGTGGCAGGAATGTCATGTAAGTTTTCGCGCGCATGTCTTTCAAAAAAAGAAAACGATTCCGATTGCTCGCTGGCCGTTAACACCGTTTCTTTCCACAGCGGAATGCCGTTGAAATCAAGCGCGGTTCCGCGAACTAGATAAGAGACATTCATCATCACCAACAGCGCAATAATTATTCCATGCAAGAAAGTGTTTTTTATCCACCGATCCAATAACCATGCCACTAGCAGGCAAAGTATTGGCATGATCGGCGTCCAGAACCGCCCTGCCGCCATCCAGTCGCCACCGCTCGCCATGACGAAACCTGAATAAATACCGGCTAATAGCACCGCAAGAATCAATAGCGGTCTTCTATCGACCCGAACAAGCCACACCGCGCCGAGAATAGTGAGAGTCGCCATCGGTAACAGCCAGATATTGCCCCACGCTTGTTGCAGGTAGCTCACACCTTGCAAAAAACTTTCCGTAGAAATGCCGGAAGTTTTGGCGCGCACCGGCTGCGGAAAATAATCGCCGAAATAGCCATATCGCCACGCAGCTAGCGAAGCAGCAGCAACACATTGCAAGACCAAAAAAGACAGCAGCGCACGCCATGGCCAAATTGCGGGCAGCAACATATTTCGCACAAAAAAGAGAGAAAATGCAAAGCCGATCATCAGCCATGGCATCTCCGGTCTAGTGGTTTGAATAGCAAGCGATAAAAAAAACACAGACAACGAAATGCCGCGAGACTGCAAACAAGTCGGCAATACCCATAACAACAACAGCAGCAGCGCACTCAACCAAGGCCCTTCCATGCCGCCAAATGTCCAATAGACAAAAAATGGCGCCGAGGCGAGCAGAAAAATAGACATGCTGCTTATGGCCAGCTGTCGTATTAAACGGCAGTAAAGAAATAACGCTGCCATTGCAATCGCGATTGTAGTGACATGACCGAGCATCACCACAGACAAACCTGTCACTGCGCGCAACACACCCAACACAATCACTTGCAACAACGCGGAGCTCTGTTCCACGCGATCCAAGTTGTAGTTGAGTATTTCTCCATAGCGGGCCAAAGATTCGGCTGCCCAGTAAGTGATGTGCGCGTCATCTACACTGCCAGAGAATCCAAGAAAAAATCCACCCAAAATCAGCAGCAACAATACAGCCGACGGTAATGACCAACGCATCATCGTTGAAGTACCTTAAAGCGTTTCCGCAAAATCAGCAACAAAAACTCTAGAAAAGCTTTGGGATTGCGATAGGCGCGAATTTGCGATGCACTGCGATTGAAATAATTGACGGGAACTTCTATCACGCGCAGTCGCGCGTCTAAACAGGCAATCATCATTTCGGCAGAAAATGCAGGGCCTGTCGCATTGAGGTCATGGGCAATCGCATCCCAAGTGCTGCGCCAAAACGCGCGCAAGGTACAGCCTGTATCGGTGAACCGTGCTTCGCGATCCCACCACAGCAGCTCCACTAATTTTCCCAGCGCCGTGTGCGCCAAACGCACCGCGCCGCGCATGGTGGAACCCTGTTCAATCAACTGCCGCGTGGTGCGCGTGCCGATCACCATATCCGCATCGCGTAAATAGGCAAATAACTTGGTCACATCGCGCGCAGAAAAAGAATAGTCAGCCTCCGTCAGCACCACGATGTCCGTTTTAATTTTTTGCAATGCGTATTGCAGCTTTTCTCCATACAGCACACAGCCAACCGGACAAATAATTACCTGCGCGCCCGCATCACCAACGCATTGCTGTATAGCGCTGCCATTCGGCAGTACAACAAACACCGCATCAAACAGCGCCGTTTCACGGTAACGCTCAATAGTGAACGCGATGCTGTCTTCATCACCTTCTGCGTAAATTAGCAAGGCTTTACTGCGGTTAGCGAAGTGTAGGTCGCGGTCGTGGTAGCGCGCTAATGCCAAAGAGTCGCGGTCATTGATATTGACATAAGTGCCTGTGAGTTGAAAAAAGCGACCCCGTTCACCCGCTTGCAACAACGCATTGAGCAAGCTGACAAAATCAATCGCCGTCTTCTGCTGTTCGAATGCTCGCTCAATAAAAGCAAAAATTTTCGGCGAGCAAATAAAGGTGCCACTGCCCATAATATCGTTAACCACTGTCGATGGCTTTTCTGCCAACGACTGCAAATAGCCATCTTTCTCTGTGATGGCATAATTTTTTTTGATTAAGCTTTCATCATCCACTTTTAGCCCAGCACAAGTGAACAGCGCATCCTGCCATGGTGCCTGCAACAACGCAGCATGATTGGAACTGATATAGCTCTCGTCACACAGCATGATGCAGAAATAGCTGTGTATGTATTGTCGCGCCAGCAGCACCGACCACGCCCAACCTTTTTCTAACGCATGATTTTCAACATAGTGCAGGCGCACGCGCAGCTTTTCGCCGCCGCCTAACTGCTGTCGAATTTGTTCGCCGAGATGCCCGATTACAATCACAATATCCGTGATTGCCAAGTCATCGCGCATGATGGCAATGATGCGCTCGATATTGGGCACGCCGTTGATATTCAGCAGTGCTTTGTGTTGATTATCGGTATACGGCACCGCACGCGTACCTTTGCCCGCAGCGGGAATCAAACCCCACAAAGGCTGTTGTACTTCACCCATGACTTCCATCCTTGTGCGCGCTGCTTTTTTGCGACAGCAATCGATAGCGCAGCAGCCAGAAAAAATATTTTACCGTTTCTACAACATGTGACATTTTAGATGCCCCATGCAGACGCGGGGAAAAATCCACAGGAATCTCTGCAATCTTGATGCCTTGCTGCGCCAGCTTTACTGCCAACTCCAACACCTGCTCAAAACCATCGCGCTGCAACTCTATATCGCGCAAACACTCTCGACGCAGCGCCTTACAACCAGTGTACAAATCAGAAATTTGCTGTTGATACAATAAATTGTAGGCTGAGGAAATGACGACATTGCCAAACCACTTCAGAAAGGGCATGCCCGCTGTCGCCGCCGTTTTCCCCGCCAATCGACTGGCATAAACCACGGCTTGCGTTTGCAAAGCGTGCAGCAAGTGTGGAATGCATTCCGGCGGATATTCGCAGTCAGCATCCATGATAACCACGCTCTTGTTCTGTGCCGCCTGCAAACCGCTGCGCAGGGAGGCACCATACCCAAGGTTGCTACGATGTGTAATCAGCGTGATCTCTGGCAGCGCAGCCAAATACGCAACGCTCCCATCCGTGGATGCGTTATCGACAAAAATTAAATTGAGTGTTTGAAAAACAGGTAATGCCTGCAAGCGCTGCAATAACAAGGGCAGATTATCGCGTTCGTTATACACAGGAATAATGACATCCACCGTTTTCATCGCACTAACTACTCGACATCTGGCACGCGCAGCGACTGCATACCCGAGCGCAGGCGATACAAATGGCCTTGCAAACGCGAACCTTTGCGCTGCGCCACACCCACCGCCAAAACATCAATCACCGCTAAATGCGCAATCCGCGATGACAGCGGCGTATAAATTTCAAATTCTTCATCGACATCGATACACAAAGGAATCGTCGCCGCCTCAGCCACTGGCGTGCCAGAAGGCGCCATACCGATGACGATGCCACCCACATCTTTCACCAACTCGATGACATCCAACAGCGAACGCGTGCGACCACTTTGCGAGATCGCCACCACCACATCACCCTTTTGCAATGACAACGCCGACATAGTTTGAATGTGTGTATCCGCATACGCCGCCGATGCCAATTGCAAACGAAAGAAGCGGTGCTGTGCATCGGCTGCCACCGCCGCCGATGCACCGTGGCCGTAAAACTCCACACGGTTAGCCTGTGTTAATGCGGCAATCGCTTTGTGCAAGTGCGTGGCATTCAAGCCATCGCGCACTTTTAATAAAGTATCAATCGTCGCATCAAAAATCTTGCGGCTAAAATCAGCAACCGAATCAGAATCTGTCACCGCCACACGACCAAACCCCTGACTGAGTGCCAACTCCTGCGCTAAAGCCAATTTAAATTCCTGAAAACCATCGCAACTCACCGCGCGACAAAAGCGCACCACGGTCGGCTCACTGACATCCGCCTGCGCCGCTAAATCCACAATGCGCATATTGATGACATCATTCAAATGCGACAACACATAATCCGCTACTTTGCGCTCAGATTTGCGCATTTGCTTGCTGTTATTGCGGATACGCTCAGTTAATGCAATAGATTTCATACATCACTCACTTTTCAAACCCTACTTTCACTGCGTGTCCACACATCACCACGCGCTCAAAGCGCGGTTCGCTCCCATACTGTCAGAAAACAACGATTTTCATTACATTGGTCTATCACCTTGTGATAGTGCTGTTTTAGTAAACCATCCATCTCAGAAAATTCATATGGAGTTCCAGAAAATGTTGCCGACGGCGCTGAATGCGTATCTACAATAAGCCGAGGAGGAGCAGACTGTAAATGGCGAATAAAATCTGCTCGCATTTGCAGCACTACCGGCTGACCTGCATTCACCAACAACTGCCTATAGGTGAGATACCGTGTTGCCGGCAGCGCTTGTGCTAACAACAGTGCGCGCGGCGCAATCCCACCTTCATCGATAATCTGCACTTTATCCCCAACACGCAGATGCGCCGTCAAATACGCAGCCAAATCCTCCTCAGGGTGGCGTTGCTGCTTGAACCCCTGCTCTCGCCATATCGTTAGCGTTTTTTGAATAGTCTCGCCGTTAGGTGGTGGTAGTTTCCCTGAAAAAACCCACACAAACCACACACAAGAAATTACCGTGAATACCGTCGATGCAGCGCTATTATTTTTGTCGGCAGCAATAACAAACTACCACACATCAGCGCGAAATAACGATACGGCATCCAGTGGTAGTTCCAATATTTGTTAGCAAAAACCGGATAAAGAAAAAACAAGACGCACAAGGCCAATAAAGCCACCAACAATTGGCGCTGCGGTGTGCGCGGCGTCGTTTGAGAAAATCCACGCCACACACCAGCCAAAATCAACGCAATCCACGCAAAAAAGTTTTCTAGCAAATGCCCTGCTGCATTTATCAGCTGCCAATATATCCCGCCACTGATTTGGCGTTTGCCACCCAAATCAGCGGGGATATATTGATCAACCCAAGCAGTCATCGGCTCTATGAGTCGCATGTACACCCAAGTAACACTGCGTATACCTTCATCACCCATATAAACGGGCAAGTATTGCGACAACATTCGCCAAAAAGGTTCCAGTCCTCCTGTGCTATACAACCACAGAAACACGAACGCACAACAGACACATGCCCCAACAATAGCGACAAAAACGACCGCAACATTGTTGCGGTCAGTCTGCGCATGCGCGAATCCCTCTGACCGCAGCAACATCCAAGCCATCACCGGTGTAGCAACCAACACATGCGGTTTCATCCAAGCGGCTGCCGCCATAAAAAAACCAACAGCCGCACTGCGCCAATACCAAGAAATTTCTCTTTGCATTACTAGCAATAGCGAGGCCGCGACGGGTAGTATGCCGACATAATCACGCTGCAATGTCATTGCTGTACCTTGCGCAAAATACAACGCAAAGAAAGCCGCCGATCCAACCCATGCAACGCGATTAGAAAAAACCTTCAGTATGTGCCAAGTAACAAACAGCAGCCCTGATAACCACAACCAATCAAACACATGAAATGCAGTATCACCATACCCTAGCAAACGACCGATAAACTGATGAAAAATGAAAGTACCTGGGAACGCCGTTTCAAATACATCTTGATACGGAATGTAATTTTTCTGGTCAACTAACCACGCGATGTAATGCAGCAGGCTTACTTCTTCTCGCATAGGTGTCAGCCACACAAAGCAAGCCCTGTATATCCCAGCCAACACCAACCACAGCACGACAGCCGCAAAAAACAATTGAGGCAAAATGCGTCTCGTGCGAGAAGCTACTTCACCCCGCATTCAGTGTTGTCACCAATTTCTGATGCAAGCCGCCAAAACCGCCGTTGCTCATAATCAAGATATGCGTATCACCCTTGCTGGCCGATAATTCGTTCACCAGTTGATCAATATCATTCACGACACGCGCCGGTGCGTGACACTGTGCCGCCACATCCGCCAAGGCCCAATCCACAGTGGCAGGCTGATAAAAAACAACTTCGTCAGCTTCCGCCAAGGCCGGTGCAATTTGTTCGCGAAATACGCCCATCCGCATCGTATTGGAACGCGGCTCCAGCACAGCGATAATTTTTTCGCCGCCGACGCGTTTGCGCAAACCGCTCACCGTGGTCGCGATCGCCGTGGGATGGTGCGCAAAATCATCGTAAACACGCACGCCATTGACATCACACAACAATTCCAAGCGTCTTTTCACGCCTGCAAATGCGCTTAATGCTGCGCAAGCGATATCCGGCGCCACACCCACATGGCGCGCCGCTGCAATTGCGGCTAGCGCATTATTGACATTGTGATCGCCGCTGTGCGCCCACTGCACTTCGCCAACTATTTTCTGCTCGAATACTACGGAAAACTGCGAACCATCCTCCTTAATTTTTTGTGAAGACCACGCACCGCCAGCGCCAATTTTTTGTGAAGGTGTCCAACAACCCATCTCCAGCACAGCATCTAACGCTGTGCAATCTGCCGGTGAAATCAGCAAGCCATTTTGTGGAACGGTGCGCACCAAATGGTGAAATTGTTTTTGTATCGCTGCGAGGTCGTCAAAAATATCCGCGTGATCAAATTCAAGATTGTTCAAAATAGCGGTGCGCGGGCGGTAGTGCACAAACTTGCTGCGTTTATCAAAAAAAGCACTGTCGTATTCGTCCGCCTCGATCACAAAAAAATCGCTGCCGCCCAATCGCGCCGACACCGGAAAACACTGCGGCACACCACCGATCAAAAAACCAGGTGCCATGCCTGCGTAATCCAACACCCAAGCCAGCATGCTCGAAGTCGTGGTTTTGCCGTGCGTGCCCGCCACCGCCAACACCCAGCGCCCTTGCAGCACATGCTCACACAGCCACTGCGGACCAGAGGTATAGGGCAGCCCCGCGTCCAGCATGTATTCCACGGCCGAGTTACCGCGGCTCATAGCATTGCCGACGATCACCAAATCAGGCGCGGGTTGTAATTGCGCAGGGTCATAGCCCTCGGTGAGCGCAATACTCTGCTGCTGCAGCTGTGTGCTCATGGGCGGATACACATTGGCGTCAGAGCCGGTGACGGTGTGCCCTAACTCGCGCGCCAGCATCGCGAGGCTACCCATAAAGGTGCCGCAGATGCCAAGAAAATGAAGATGCATTACTCAAAGTTCCATGGGATGACGGAGCGATTCTAGCAGCTTGCTTCACGCGTGCATGGAAACGCTGACGATACCGGCACTTGTGGTTACACTGTTCTACTATCGCACACTTGCACCATGACGGCTTGCATACAGGAGAGACACTTTGTCCACGCAAAAAAAGTTCCGTTATCTGTTATTCGCTACAGCCGTCATAGGTTTGTTATCAGGCTATTTCCTCTTTAGCAAAACACCACCACCCAAGCCGCTTGAGCGTCCCAATTTTTTATTGGTAATCACCGACGATCAGTCTTGGAAGCACACATCCTTCGCCGGCTATCCCGCCGTTAAAACACCCAACTTTGATCGCCTCGCCAGCGAAGGTGTTTACTTTCGCAACGCTTACACCAGCGCGCCAACCTGTACCGCTTCACGCTCCGCCATTTTGACTGGACAACATTTCTGGCGTTTAGGTTCTGCCGGTCAATTGTGGGGAGAATTCCCAAATTCTCTTACCACCTATCAACAAATCTTGGAAAAAAATGGTTACAAAATTGGCTACACCGGCAAAGGCTGGGGGCCTGGCAAAGCACTGTTAGGCAATCCCGCCGGTCCCGCTTACAACCAAATTAAAAGCAATGCACCGCCGGAGTACACACAATTTGATGTGGTAGAAAACTTCAAACAATTCTTAGATGAAAAAAAACCTAACCAGCCTTTTTCATTCTGGGTTTCACCCACCGAGCCACACCGTGCATTTCAAACTGACATCGGCGTAAACAGTGGCACGATAGACATCAATAAAGTAGTCGTCCCCGCATTTTTGCCAGATGTTCCAACGGTGCGCAAAGACATCGCCGACTATTTATATGAGATTCAATATTTTGATAAGAAACTTGGCGATATTTTGCAGTTATTGGAAGCGCGCGGCGAATTGGATAACACCGTGATTGTTTACACCTCGGACAATGGCATGGCATTTCCTCGCGCTAAAAGTAATAACTACGAATACGGAACCCATCTACCGTTTGCCGTACGCTGGGGCAATGCGATTACAGAACATCGCGATATTACCGACTTCATCAGCTTGACCGATATTGCGCCCACTTTTCTTGAGCTCGCCGGCATTTCCCCTCCTGCAGCGATGACTGGACGCAGCTTGCGCCAGCAATTATTTGCCGAGCAATCAGGGCGCATCGACAAAAATCGCGACCGTGCGTTTTCTGGCTTTGAACGCCATATCGGCGGTGCAAGACTCGAAGGGCGCGGCTATCCTTCACGCGCTATTCACACAGACAAGTTTCTGTATATTGCAAATCTTGCTTCCGATCGCTGGCCCGTCGGTCGCCCACCGAACTTAGCGGATATTGATGATGGCTCACCGAGTAAAGCGGTGATTGCCGATCGCACACAACACGACAAATTTTGGCGCTTAGCTGCTGACAAACGCCCCGAGGAAGAACTGTACGCTATCGACCGCGATCCCTATCAATTAAAAAACCTTGCACACAATCCTGAATTTAACGAAGTCAAATCCTTGTTAAAGCAGCGCTTACTACAAGAAATGCAACAAACCGGCGACCCGTGGGCCAGTGGTAAGGGCGCAGACTTTGACGGCTACATTTATCACGGCAAGGATAGCGAATGAACACGCCTCGAGACCTCACCACCATGCAGCGCTGTATTACGCTGGCTGCCTGTTTGTTTTTATTTATGGGCATCGGCCGCATATTCAGTTTAGTCACTCACAGCCCCGTGCTCGGCTATGCGAATAACTACGACATGATTCGCCTGCAAGCCTGTCACCAAATTTGGCCGGCGGATAAGTTCATCAATATCACTGCAGGCACACCTACGGCACCAATACGACGCTACACCTTGGAAAAACATGTCGATACCCCCTGCTTCCCCAGCTCTGAATTGCTGTTTACAAGCATTGGTATTGAACTAGCTAAACTAAAAAATAAAGTCACCAAAGAAGAATTGATTTCCATAAAAACAATTGGCGTAGTAAAAGCACTCTTTCTTGCGCTAACTATTTTATTGGCGAGCCTTTTTTTCTACCGCCATGCAATGTATTCCGCACTGCTGGCCAACGCACTGGTCACTGTGTTGGTGTTATCTGACCCTGGCGTCACGCTGTATCTAAATACTTTTTATACTGAGTTTTCAGCGGTGTATTTTTTGTATATCACCCTGATTAGCGTGGTGACATGGGCTACATTTCAATATCGATTTATTGCTTCTTGGGTGCTGTTGCTCGGCTTAATTGGATTAGGTTTTTCTAAACCACAACACCTGCCGCTGGCGCTGAGTATCGCCGTGCTGTTATCCATTTACGCCTGTACCAAAAGACAATGGCTGAACGCACCGGCTATGCTGCTGTGCGCTGCGCTGCCCTTGCTGCTGCAAATGGGCGGCTGGTACACGCCGCGCAATGAATCCATGATCCGCACCGACAATATCAACCTCGTCGGTTCGATGTTGGGCATTGCCAATACGCCAGATAAAGTTCTGACAGATTTGGGCTTGCCTGCAGCCTGCAATGTCTTAGCGGGGCGCAATGGTTACGACGCCACGCTGCAAAAAACGCACGCCTGCCCCGAAGTCGACACACTCAAAACTTCGACCAAACTGTATGCACTGATCAGCCACCCCGCACTCTCAGTGCGCATGATCGCGCAAGTATTGGAGCAACAAAAAAACTGGGTGTTTGATATGTATGGGCAAGTGGAGCGCGGGCGCAATGAGTCGGCGAGTTACCACCAGCGCACCATCAACAACCTCTTACAACAACTTCCTAGTAACGCCATCACCCTTTTGCCATTGATGATGGCGCTGGCAGCGATGGTGCTGCTTGTTGCGGGCCGATTACAAAATAACACTTTCAAAGAGCCACACACTTTTCTATTGCTACTGGTCGTTATACAGGCGTCTATTATTATCGGCACTATTTTACAGGGCGGGACAGTAGGCGCGGCGAAAAGTCTACACATTTACACAGCCGTATCCATTGCCTTTGTAGTAGCGCTGCTGTTGGCTGCGTTCTTCCCCAAAAGTTATAAATCAGTTACAGGCGTATGATTTTATTCAATGCGATTTTTAACAGCGACAACAAAGTCGTTAGCGCTAAACCCCAGAGTACAATCATTAAACCTATAACAAAACGCTGCTCTGGGATAATTGCCACGCATTCCGCCAACACCACAGCAAAAAATGATAGTACGGCAATGCCTGGCTTGGTCTGCAACCAAAACACTCTCAACCGTACAATCATGCCGGCCACCAAAAGAAATGCAGCAATGTTGAGCCCAAGCAACCAAGGCTTCCAATTGCGAACACTGCTTGGCGATATTTTTCCTAACGCATCATAGGCAGTTGCCTCGTTACCTTTCTCCAACTGCGCTCCCCACGCATAAAAAAAGTCACCTGTTTCTGTGCCAAAAGTAATCGCATCCTCAGCGTAAGGCGTGCGGCCAATATCTACATCGTACAGCCCGCGCCTTGCAGTAGTACCAGTCACCCAAAACCGCGTCGGTTCTGGTGTCAGCGTAAATTGGCGCTTGGCTACAGGCGTATCATCTGCATGGTATTTAATCGCCAAATTAATGGTTTTAAGTTTTGGTGACCACAACCACACACTAAAAGTAAACGGCGTGTTTGCCGGCAACTCTATCCATTGCACCACATCACCAATGCCGCTCACTACTGGAGAAACAACCGTCAATTTATCAGCGGTCTTTCGTCCGCTTGGCGCCATTTCAACATTTTCTTCGTAGGTAAGATTCTGAGGAAACCAGTCCGTCTCCAAACTACCGACATCTTCCGAGTACTGTCTCACCAAATAACTTTTTGCATCGGTATAAATATAGGTTTCCCGTTCATAAGTACCAAAATAAAAACGCAGGCGCTCGCTAATAATGCAAGCCACACCTTTGAAATCTTTCAACTTCAAGCCGTTCACGATACCGACTTGTGACTCGCAGTGTTGGGGCCCCCAGAAATATCCGTTCCTTGGCATAATCGTATCAAATCCAATATACGGAGCATTCAGATGCACTTGCGTCCAATCACTTTGAATATCTTGCTGCAAATACCCGATGGTGCCATAAGCCCGATACATCACAAAAAATTGCGTGGCGATAGGAATAATTGCTATCAATAACAACAATTCTTTCCACTCTTTTTTTCTTTAAAATAGCCACAAAAAACAATAGACACCAACACACGCCAATACAGGATAGAGATAAAAAGCGCGCAACCACGCAGCCACTCCAAGAAATACCCCCGACAGCGCTATTAGAAATGCCTTCTTCACGCTAAAACCTGCGTAAACACTAGACAATACTAGGCACCCAATACCAAGCAACAAAGCAACAACCGACGGGGGATCCGATAGCGTATTAAAAATTGTTGGGCGTAAAAAAATCACATGCACGCCAAGGCACACTAAAAACAAAAAGAAACTCAGTGTTTTCGTTACCTGCACTCTGCTGTGGGCCGCAAGAAACACCCTTAAAACCCATGTACAAAAAAACACACTGGCCAAAGCAATCAGAAAATGAATGGCGACGATACTTTCTGGAGGCAGACCTAATCGTTCCGGAATGCTAAACCACAAATAATCCCCAACCGGCCTCAGGTCACCATAACATTGCTTTATATCTGCGGCACACTCCGCACCAAACTGCATATAACTTCCAGCATCGCAGCATTGATGTGAAACCTCAAATAACACACTCATAAAAGCTTCCAGGAAATAGCGTACGGAAAGTTAGTGGGGAGCATGTGCTTTACAAATATCCGTTACATCATTTGGCGGCTGGCAAATCACCATCAACTGATTGGGATTGTATTCACGAAACTTGATCACAATGATGCCGTTAATTACATCCACCGATCCGGCATAGGGCCATGACGGCATTGTTTTAGCCTGCTCAATAACAGTCACCCTTTCTGCGCGCGTGGCAGCGCGGTAACGCATCACACCCATGGTTCTAAACAGGCGCTCTGTGCGCTCTACATCACCGGCCGCCCATTTATAAAATGACGCCCCGATAACTTCACGCTGCGTAAAAATAGGTGTGTCTGGATATTCAATCCAACCTACGATTTCCATCGGATACACAGCAAAAGGATCATTCACCGGCGCAACTTTAGGCAACACCTCGTTTATTTTGTCTTGCAGCTTGCCAGATAATTCCCTATCAGCCTGCCACACCATATAGTTTGAAAAAGCAAAGCGATTATTCGCCACCGAAAAATTGTAGAGACAGGCAAACGCCAACAGCGCCGTAATTGATTGCACAATTTTGCTGCGGCTGCTCATCGCAAAAAACACCAAACCTGCTAACACCTGCGGCACCCCCATCACGGTGCGCGGCGGCATATAGCCATTGTTCAGCAAATGCATTGCCATGGGTGCGGTTATAACCAACAGCAACAACAATAGCGCCGCGACACGAAGCAACCAACCAACCTGTGCAAATACGATGCGCAGAAAAATAACGGTCGCAGTAAAAAAGAACAGCAGCTTTAGGCTGAGCAGATCATACAAATAGTAGTCTTTACCCCCCGTGTAATAATTGACTGCCAGCGGCCATGTTTTATCCAATGCCTGAGAAAAATAATCCCATGTCAGCTGATAATTGATAAAGCCCGACATATAGCCCGCATCATAGGCAATCTCCTCATAATGCAGTGTCAGCTTATTAATCAAGGCGTATAACAGGTAACCCAGCAGAATAGAAAATAAAAACCATCCCGCCTGCTGTAAGAGTTTTTTTAGCGTTGCTGTACTCGGCTGATTAACGATTAAGGAAATTAAACACAACCCGAACATGGCGGCTATCAATGGCAAAACAGCCTGATAAATCCCTATGCCAAAACAGAAACACAGGGCAGCGATCACCGCAGATGACCACCGCGCGCGCGACAACTGATAAATACCCAAACCAGTTACCGCAAAAGCGACACCAACACCGTAACCTAGCGTGGTGAAGTAAAAAGCAAAGTAGGTAACCGGGCAAGCAATGGCAATCGGTGCAGCAATGTAATCCGCAATACCGCGCTCCGGCGCCAACGCGCGCATAAAAAATACTGCGCCGATCACCGAACCCGTCACCGCCAGCAAAATCGGCAAAAACGGCATTACCGAGTCTGGCAGCAACAGTGAGTTCAGTAAATACATGCCCCAGCGCCCTTGCGCCACCCAACCGCCTTTTGCACCAAACTCATAGGCGTGATTTTCTGAATCAATATTCAAAGAGAAATTAAATATATCGGCGCCATAGGCAATCACGCCTATCACGAACAAATAAATCAATAAGCTTTTATTATTGAGCACAGCCTGCCATGCTTTTTTAAAGCCCAGCAAACGAAACCAATCGCCATCTAAACGGCTGATTGTTTTTGATAGTTCAGACATTGCCACTCCCTTTATACACAGCAACTATTTCAATGCTTATGCACTTTTCTGGATATACGATAAAAAATCGTTGTAGTTTCTAATGTAATCGTCAGCGCTGTAATGTTCCGAGGCAAAAACCAACAACACGGCATCTGCTGAATATTTATATTGGATTCCCCAAGTGCCTGCTGGCAAGAACACGCCTTGATTAGGCTGCTGCAACAAAAACTCTTGTCGCGTTTTGCCATCATCTGCCACCACGCTGACACTGCCTTTTGCGCAAATCAAAAATTGATGGCATACCTTATGCGCATGCTCACCGCGCGTCTCTGCACTCGGCACATCAAACACCATGAAGTAACGCTGCACGGGAAACGGAATATGCTGCTCAAACTCACCCACCGTTAAATTGCCACGCAAATCGCTGACCAAGGGCATTGTGTGCAGCGTCACGCCTTTGACATTGGTATTGCGCACACCGGGCTTATCGGTGTCTGCAAAGGCAGAGCCGACGCTAACTTTATTTTGCTTATTGGCTTCATCGGCATAACCGACAATCCGCGCGGGATTGCCGACCACGATGGCGTTGGCCGGCACGGAACGCGTCACCACCGAACCCGCACCGATCATTGCGTGCTGTCCAATCGTCAGCCCGGGCAAAATCGTAGCGTTGGCACCAATGGATGCGCCGCGTCCAATCACGGTGCGCGAAAATTTTTCTGGATGCTGTTTGCTGCGCGGGAAAGGGTCATTAGTGAATGTGGCATTCGGACCGATGAACACATCATCTTCTACAGTGATGCCATCCCATAACTGCACGCCGCACTTCACCGTGACGCGATCCCCCAGCACCACATCATTCTCAACAAAAACATGATCGCAAATATTGCATTCACTGCCGAGCACAGCGCCAGGCAACACATGCGCAAAAGCCCAAATGCGCGAATTTTTGCCTATGTGTTGACTATCACAAATGCCTTGCGCGTGAACGAAGTAATCCATCTGACTTTACTCTTGAGTGATTTTATTTTCAGTTTTTCCAAGAAATGACTCTGCGCGCATTACCACAGAAATAGGTCGGCCTTGCGTATTGGCATAGGCTCGCCACACATACGCACCCAATAGACCAATGCCCGCAGTATTCAATGCGCCAAAAAACAATACAATCAACACGGTAGCCGTGTACCCAGGCACTTCCACCCAACCCGTGGCTTTAAGCAACAACACCAACAGACCAAATAACACAGAAAATAAAACACCGATCCCGCCAAAAGAAATCAGCAGCTTTAATGGCAGATCGGAAAACGAAAAAATACTATCCATCAAATAATTGATTTTTTTCTTGAATGTCCACGCACTGACACCGTGTTGGCGTTCACGCCGCTGATAAGCCACGGTCTTGCGACGAAAACCCAGCCAAAACAACAAGCCAATCAACGAGCTATTCGATTCGTCCAACGCCAGCAATTCATTGCGGAACTGGCGATTGCAGCCAAACATATCCACGCCACCCGGCGGCATGTCTTTGACAATAAATTTTCGGTATACCCACCAAAAAACTTCTGACGACCAACGACTGCGCCACGGATCATTGCGCGCATCACGCGTACCGACAACGACATCTGCCTCGTCTGCTTCCAACAACTGAAAAAACTCCAGCGCCAACTCAGGTGGCTCCTGCAAATCGGCTGCCATCACCGCAAAATAATTGCCGCTGGCCACCTCCATACCCGCACGAATGGCGGCAAAGGAACCGTAATTGCGTGAATGCAAAAGCAACTGCGACACAAAGGGCATTTCTGGTAACTGTTGGCGCAAAATGGCGTAGGAGTTGTCGGGGCTACCATCCACAACAATCACCACTTCCAGTTTGCCGGCCAGTTTTTCATTCATCTCCGTCAACACTGTCAGCAAATCTGGCAGAGATTCTTCATTTTTATAAACTGGAATAATCAGTGAGTACATCACGCCACCCAGTTGTTGATGCAGTTAGCCACAACATCTACTTCGTCAAATGTAAATTCCGGGTAACACGGCAGCGTCAGAATTTCCGTACACAGTTTTTCACTCACCGGCAGAGCAATTTTGGAGAAATTTCCTTGCGTAACAGGCTGCTGCGTGTCGAGTATGGGATAGTGAATGTCGCTGGCGATGCCGTGATCGTGCAAATGTTTTTTCAACGCATCGCGCTGCGCACAACGAATCACATACAAATGCGCCACATAGTCAATGCCAGCGGCATTCGGTACACGCACGGCAGGATGCGCAATTTTTTCTGCGTAGCGTTTAGCAATTTGGCGGCGTTTTTCATTCCAAGTATCCAGCAGCGGCAGCTTGATGGACAACAGCGCCGCCTGCATTTCATCCAAACGACTATTGCGCGCGCCGCTATCTGCCACCGTGTATTTCGTAGTCCAGCCATACTGACGCAAACTGCGCATGCGCGCCGCCAACGCCGCATTCGATGTCGCCACCGCACCACCATCGCCGAGCGCGCCGAGATTTTTAGTCGGAAAAAAACTAAACGCTGCAATATCACCAAAACTTCCTGCGCGTTTGCCGTTGGCAGCTGCACCGTGCGACTGCGCGCAATCTTCCAACAAAGCGACACCGTGTTTTTTAGCCACCGCACACAGCGGCTCCATCGCTGCCAATTGGCCAAACAAATGCGTAATGATGATCGCTTTGGTTTTGGGCGTGATGGCTTTTTCTGCGCACACAACATCCATTAACAAATTGCTTTCTTGAATATCGACATACACCGGCACAGCGCCGATGGCGCGAATCGCCGTGCTGGAATAAAAACCTGCATTGGCAACCGTGATCACTTCATCGCCTACGCTCACACCCAGCGCGCGCAAGGCCAACTCAATGGCTTCTGTGCCGTTAGCCACGCCAATTGCATCAGCCACGCCGCAGTACGCCGCAAACGCCTTTTCAAAAGCAGCCACCTCCGGCCCCATCGCGTACCAGCCGCTGTCAATGACGCGGGCGGCAGCCTTATGCAAATTTTCTGCAATAGCACTGTTGTGCAGGGAAAGGTCGTTAATTTTATCGATACTCATGTTTCACGCTCTCAATATTTTTGTTTGTTATTTTTTAAAAATAAAATAGCCCATTGGGGTAATCATATCTTCCGGCGTCATGTCGCCTATCGTGCTCATATACGAATTAGCAATAAATGCAAACTGTTGAATCGTTTCCGGCGACAAACCCTCCATCAACAAATGTTGATTGACATAATGGCGATACCCCTTTTCCGTCATTTCAACATTGCAGTGTTCCATACCAGAAAAACCAGCTTCCTTTGCTAACTCTCGCATTTCATGGATATCAAAAATATATTTATCTTCAATTTTTTCTAAGCGTTCACGATTATCGCCAATCCATTTTGCCTTCATGATGTGACGCGTCATGTGATTGATGCGCTTATCATCCGCTTCACTCAGAACACCCCATTCTGTTCTGCGCTCAATGCGGCGCATCAAATCTCCCATAAAGGCAATGATCATTTTTCCCTGTAAGACTGGCTCATAAAAAATGGCCTGCCCACCAGGGCGCAGCAATTTGCTCAAATGATGAATAATTTTTTTATAGTCGATGAAGTGATGCAGTACGCTGTGACCCACTACCAGATCAAAACTGCCATCACGGAAGGGTAAAAAATTGGCATCGCAAGCGTGATAGCGCACCGGCACTTTGCTCTCGCCCACCACTCCAGCTGCTTTTTGCAAAAACTTGGTGGAAATATCGCAAGCACTCACCGACATAAAAGGAAATCGATGCGCCAAGCCCCAAGTTAACTGCCCTGTGCCAGAACCAATCTCCAATACATCGCCATACACCGGCTTCGTTTGATCAAAGACTTGTTTCCAATCGCGTGCGACTTTTTCACGACGCACTTCATCAATATTGTGATGGTCGTCGTAATCGATTGCCTCCAAAAAAGTGAACGCCGCAGGATCTTTCAATAGTTGCGGAATGCCATCGACAACGGCATATTTCTCCTGACACGACTGACATTGCAGCTCCTCATTGGAGACAGCTTTGATGCAACCATCTCCACAGCGTGGGCACGCAAGAACAGTCAACAAATAGGGTTTGTAAGCGGACATCAGCACTCCCAGTGCACTATTCATCATTATCTTGCGAGTATAACGACATCAGGTTCCGCTCGCCGCTGACTCAACCACCGGTTTCTCTTTGGTGCTGAATTTGTAGATCACAATCTCGCCCACCGGCACGGTGATAGCCGTCTGCGCCTTCAAAGCGTAAGCTTTTTGTAACGCCGCGGCGGCCTGCTCGGTCGCCGACTGGCGCATAGCCACATAGTAGAACGCCTCTACCATCGGATGCTGCTGCAAATAATCCAACACCCGCGATTTCTCGCTCTCAGCCGTGTAACGCCGCCCCGTCCACGCCTCGTCTATCGGGATTCCGCCCAGCTTGAGGTAGGTTTCGACCCAATCATCGGCCACAGCAATAGCAACGGTTTCAGCAGGCGCTTGCGCGATGTCCTGTTGCAACCAAGTAACCGCCTGATAGGTCTGCCCTGCGCGCGCGCGTTGTCGCATGGTTTCATCAACAACGGGCGCCTCTTTCACGCTGTACTTCAGCGCAGACAATTTTCCTACCGCTGTCTCTACGCTCGTTTCACTCACCAAGCGGTAGCGCATTTGCAACATCAATTCCGCGCCCTCTGCGTTGGGTTCTTGCAGCGCAAAGTAATACAGTGTGTCTACACTGGGATGCTGTTGCACATAGCGATAGACACTATCCGCCTGTGCATTGATGACATAACTGCCGTCCCAATCCGGTGGCACAACGATATTGTTGTACGCCAGATACGGACGAATCATATTGTGCGTAGTCAGGATGTGGTAAGTGGCTGGATCTTTTTGCCCGATGTCTTCTGCCACGCTGCGCACAAGATCGTTGGTGCGATTGCTGCCCACGGATTTCAGCTGTTCAGCATCCGGCTTCTCATGCAGCGCAAACTTATAAACATCCAGAAATCCTGCTTCGATACTCGCAGAAGCTTGCGACAACAACCGATACTTCATTTTTAGTGGCACGAGTGCTGCTTCTGCATTTGGCTCACGCAAGGCAAGGTAATACAAAATTTCTTTGTCTTTATGTTGTTCAAAATACTGCGACACACCAAAAAAACTTTGCGCCACATAATAACGCCGAGCAGGCCAATCTTTATCAAATTCAACGCTATCCTGCCTGAGGTAATGCTCAAACCAATCGTGCGTCATAATCACGGAGTATGGTTGCTGCTCAGTATTAGCTCGCAAATCATTTTTAATAATAGCCACCGCTTCACGCACAGGGTCTTTATCTAGATTTCTGTATAAACCAAAGGCCACATTGGTGTTGATTGTCCATACGGTGTAGATAAAAACAGCCGCCATGGTCAGAAAGTTTGCCAGCGTTTCGCTGCACATCACGAATAAGCGCGTGCCAACCCAACCGACTAGCACAGCCTCAATCATTATTGACACTAAGAAATAGCGTTTCTCAAACAGCGGAGTAGCGACTAACGACTCCACATAAAACGCCAAAACAGGCACAATCATCAAAAAAATCAAGCAATAAACAATACGCAACTGCTGCGACAAACCTTGCCGCCAATGCTGCCACACCGCACACAGCGCAATCGCCGCCAACGCCCCGCAATGAAACTTCATATGCCCATCATCAGGCGCTAACAACCGCTGCAACACATTGTAGGACTCTTGCGCCGTCGGCACGGCAGATGTTGCCCAATTGCGCGGCGCATCTACCAAATTGGTGTACATCACACCCAACCACGGCGAATACAACAACAGCGGAACAGAAAACATTACAAACCATTCTTTTACATTCAAGCGGAAGCGTGCGAGCCACATCAAACCGCACAACAGCATTTCTGCCGAGAGAAACACAAAACCGGAATAATGCAGATACAGCATCGCTGTGGCAGAGATCACAAAACCCAAGCGATGCCATTTGCAGTATTTCTCAGCAAACAAGATCTCCAAGAAACACAGAATATTTAGAATATTGAAAACCATCAGCATGCTGTAAGCTCGCGCTTCTTGGCTGTAATAAACCGCGTTATACGCACTGGCAATAACAGCCGATGCGATCAGTGCCGCTTGCACTGAAAACCAGCGACGCGTTAGTACAAACACTAGCGGCATCCATAACACACCAAATATCAGAGCATGCAGACGCACTCCGAAGTCGGAGTAACCCGTTATCGGCAGCGTGGCATACATAAAACTGAGATAGCCTGGCGGATGTGAATCATCCACCATCATCTTCCATGCACCAGCAAAAGGCTTGTAACTGGCAATGACAGCGTACAGCTCATCACTCCACAAACTCTGACGGTCAATGCCGTACACCCGTTCAACCACAGCCACGATAAACAATACTGCGGCGACCCAAATCCACCACGGCCCACGATATTTATTCGCCATAGAGGTACTCACAGCACACCGCCTTCTTCTTTCAAATAATCACTACAGTTTGCCATCGGCTCCGTTGTAGGCCCTGATGTCACTGAAAAGCGCGTAATACGGAAACGCTTTTTATTGGCCTGACACAGTTTCTTGTACCTTCTAGAAAAATCCTCATATACAGGGTATCCGGCCGTGAACCCTGTGTCATTCGGCGCATACTCTACATAATAAAAATCCGTACCTGCCGGCGACATGCCAGAAACATAATCTTTTTCTTTTAGTCGAACTGTGTTTTTTTGCGTAATGCCGTAGCGATCAAAATAAAACTGAAACAACCTACTATTCATCAACACTGTTCTTTTGTTGCTATCCGTCTCTGCTACGCCATCGTTGGCAATAATGCGCGCCGCCCATTCAAAACCCATATCAATACTGCGCCGATAAACACCGTCTGCAGCATTAGCTTGCACCTGGAAAATGGCAAACAACAAAACACTCGCCGTGAATATAGATTTTTTTAGCGCTTTCGGCTTGATGACGGTGAAAATCCTAGCAAAGCCCTCGACGATCACCAATGAAAACAATGCCGCACAAAACAAAAAGGAGCGCGGATCCATTAGCTTGATAAACAACAACGAAAAAATGGAAGCTATAACCAACATAGCTATCAACACCACTACCCGTACGCTGGTTGCGCTGTACCGCCTCAAGAACAACAAAGCAGAAACAACCGATAAAGAAACAAACAAACCTACAATACTAGACGACACCAGCAATGGCAGTTTTGAAAAATAAGCGGTCGATAAAGGCGAAAAACCTAATAAATTATTTTTTAATACCCACCCTGTTCTGTCTATCAGTGTCAGTAAATAAGGCACCGTACAAACCAAAATCGGCAACAACAGCCACCCCAACATTGCTTTTCGATTTTCTTTATCGACAAATAACCCAATGCCAATAGCCTCCACAGCAAAAACAATCAACGCCGTTGGGTTGGTGTACCACGCCAACAAACCACTCAGCCAAAAAATCAGCAGCACACCTGTGTGACATGGACTATTCGGTGCCCATCGTATCTGCCACTGAAATACTTGATGATCTGCACCTATTGCCAATGGCGCCGGTTTGCGCGCGGCATCCCATAACAAACTGCAGTACACATACAAATGCACCAAACACAACAAGGCAAATAAACTGTATGAGGTTACAGAGCGATCGATCAGGATGCTTTGATAATCAACCGCCATGACCAAGGCTGCCAACAAACCCGTGAGTGACGAAAAAAAGCGCGCGCCGAACAAATACACGACGAACACCACACCAACGCCCATCACCACAGAAAAAGCGCGAATAAAAAAATCCACCGCGGCTGTTAATTCAGAAAACTGACACAAGAGTGTGGGATACAAAAATGGCAGGCCCGTTTCTCCGGTGTATTGTTCCGTCATCGCAAACCAGCCCTCTATGTTACAGAAGGAGGCATTAAACAGCCCTTCTGCGCTGAGATTGTTATCTCCCAACGCATAAAACCGCACACTGGCTGCCAACGCGAGAATCACTATTAGCCAATAGGTATGCCAATTAGCTGCTGAGGTTTTGCTGTCTTGCATGCAATATCCTTATTTGAAATTTATTCAGTTATTTCTGTTATTACAGTATCGGCTCTCGACAACACTGCCAACCACACAGCCACCACTGTTATCGATATCACCTGAGCCATCGTCAACACGCGCCAAACTGCGTGTGCTGCCACTTCATCCGGCTTGGGATACGGCACTGCAAAATACAGTGGCAGCAATATCAGCAGCAAGAATACATATTGCCAACTCTGTATGCGCGCGGCCAATAACATCACCGGAATTATTGACCAAACAAGATAGTGATCCCATGTTAGTGGCCCTGCAATCAGCGCGCAGAGCACGGTCACGCCGCTGCCCGCTAATGTTATTGACTGATTACCGCGCTCACACACACAGCGCAGCAACAACAATACAGCCGCAAAGACTACACCTACAAATTTCCACCAGCCCACGCCAACAGCAAATGACAACAGATTGCTATCCGCAGACGACAAGCGCGCCAAAGCGGCGGCGAGTGATTGATTTTGGGGATGGATAGGGCTATCGCCCAAGGATGGCAGCACGGTAGCAAAAAACTGATAAAAATCGCTGCGGTGAGTCGGCAGAATTAGCGCCAAGAACAGTGCAGCGGCGATACTAAATCCTCCCAGCACCCGCCACTGTTTTTTTAGGACGCAATACAACAACAACCACACGGGACTAATTTTCAGTATCACCGCGAAACTGAGTGCCACGCCAGCCCACGCCCACTGTTTGCGGCTGAGTGCAAAAATTGTTGTTGCCAAACTCAATAGCACCCAAGCGTCCACCTGCCCAAGGCGCAGCGAAAAAGAAACCGCATGCCACAACAACAAACACAACAAGCCAGTTAGCCACGCGGCGGCGCGCTGTGTTTTGTGCACTGCACATCCCACCAAAAAAACACTCAGCAGCATGGCCAGCAATGCGCTGACGCGATACCAGAGCACACTGCTGTCAAAAGACATTGCCGTAAACGGCAGATGGAACATTGCGGTACTCGGCAAGCCGACAAACGAGGTAAAACGCCCGTTAAACAGTTTTTCACTATTTTGATCAGGGATTTGCGCGATGGCCAGCTGATGCAATGCAGCGCGATCATACGGCGAAACCTCCGCCAGCAACCCATGCGCCGCCGTGCGGTTGATGGCAAAATCCCAAGCAAAACCACTAAATGCTTGGCGATAAAACGGCTCGAGACGCGTCAGTGCAAACAAAGACAGCAGCGCAAAAAAAACGGCTGTGAAAATCCTTCTGCGATCCCATACCGAAGGTTTCATCGCAATGCGTTCTAGCTGTTAGAGATGCTGCACATTGTCAATTTCGTACTCCACTTCACCAGCCGGTGTTTTTACCAGCACCACATCACCCACCTCTTTACCTATCAAGGCGCGCGCGATTGGTGATGTCAGTGAGATCAAACCAATACTCACATCTGCCTCGTACTCACCCACAATCTTATAGGTGACACTTGTTTCAGTTTCACAATGGATGATCGTAACCGTTACGCCAAAAATTACTCGCACACTTAATGGAATACTACGAATATCGATAATTTGCGCATTCGCTAAACGGCCTTCGAGATCCTGAATGCGACCTTCGAGAAAACCCATCTGCTCGCGCGCGGCGTGGTACTCCGCATTTTCTTTCAAATCGCCGTGTTCGCGCGCTTCGGCAATAGCTTGCGACACCAACGGTTTTTCTTTTTTCAATCTATCCAGTTCGGCGCGCAATGCTTCTGCGCCTTCCACGGTCATCGGAAATTTTGTCATTTCACACCTCGCCCAGTTCGACGATCAATATGATTACGCTTTGGCGTGCAGCGTTTGCAAGCGCCGCACCACAGTATCAGCTTGCATGGCCAAGGCCATGGAAGACGCCTCACCGCCCGCCAGCGTCGTGTTGTAGTACACCTTATGCTGCAGCGCGGAGCGGCGAATGGTGGACGAATCCGCAATCGCTTGCCGGCCTTCCGTGGTATTGATGATCAATTGGATTTTTCCGTTCTTGATCATATCGACAATATGCGGTCGCCCCTCGGTCACTTTGTTGATCGTTTCAACCTCCAAACCCGCCGCCTGCAATTCTTTGGCAGTGCCGCGCGTGGCGATCAAACGAAAACCGTTTTCGCTCAAACGCTTGGCGACAGACACAATGCCGTGTTTATCGACATCGCGCACACTGATAAACGCATTGCCACCGTTGCGCGGCAATTTTTCGCCGGCACCCAACTGCGCTTTGCCGTAAGCTTCGGCAAAAGTTTCACCCGTGCCCATTACCTCGCCCGTGGATTTCATTTCCGGACCGAGAATCGGATCTACTGCTGGGAATTTATTGAACGGGAACACCGCCTCTTTCACACTGAAATAAGTCGGCACAATTTCCTTAGTAAACTTTTGTTCTGCCAGTGATTTACCCACCATGCAGCGCGCCGCCACTTTCGCCAGCGACACACCGATGCACTTCGACACAAACGGCACCGTGCGTGAAGCGCGCGGATTCACTTCGATCACATAAATCGTGTCATCTTGATACGCCAACTGCACATTCATCAAACCGACTACATTCAGCTCACGCGCCATTTGCTTCACCATCTCGCGCATCTCGTCTTGCACTTTGGCAGGCAGCGAATACGGCGGCAGCGAACAGGCGGAATCACCGGAATGCACACCGGCTTGTTCGATGTGTTGCATGATGGCGCCAATCACCACTTCTTTGCCATCGGATACCGCATCGATATCCACTTCAATCGCCGCATTCAAAAAGCGATCCAGCAATACAGGCGCATCGTTCGATACTTGCACCGCATCGCGCATATAGGTTTTTAATTCTGACTCTTTGTACACAATTTCCATTGCACGCCCACCCAACACATACGACGGACGCACCACCAGCGGGTAGCCAATTTCTGTGGCTTTTTGTACCGCTTCTTCGGCGGAACGCACCGTTGCATTGCGCGGCTGCGTCAGTTGCAATTTCTCAATCATCTGTTGAAACAATTCGCGATCTTCGGCGCGATCAATCGCCTCTGGCGTGGTGCCGACAATCGGCACACCCGCCGCCGCCAATGCACGCGCCAATTTCAACGGCGTCTGCCCGCCGAATTGCACGATGACGCCTTTCGGTTTTTTCTTTCGCCACGATCTCCAACACATCTTCCAAAGTCACCGGCTCAAAATACAAACGGTCGGAGGTGTCGTAATCAGTAGAAACGGTTTCCGGGTTGCAGTTGACCATGATGGTTTCGTAGCCGTCTTCGCGCATTGCCAACGCTGCATGCACACAGCAGTAATCGAATTCAATGCCTTGGCCAATGCGGTTTGGGCCGCCGCCGAGCACCATAATTTTATCGCGTGCACTGGGATTGGCTTCACACTCTTCTTGATAGGTGGAATACATGTACGCCGTGTCGGTGGCAAACTCCGCCGCACAAGTATCGACGCGTTTATACACAGGCCGCACATTCAGTGAATGACGCAATTCGCGAACCGTTGCTTCTTTTTCATTTAACAAAGCCGCCAAACGCGCATCAGAAAAGCCCTTGCGTTTCAGCAGGCGCAAATACTCGGCGTTCATGTCTTCTATCGATGCTTCTTGCAACGCTTTTTCGTAACGCACCAATTCTTCGATTTGCACCAAAAACCATCGGTCGATACTGGTGGCATCGAACACATCATCCACGCTCATGCCGAGACGAAACGCATCAGCGATATACCACAGACGCTCCGCACCGGCGACTGTCAGTTCACGGCGCACCACATCCACGGCTTCTTCTTCGCCTTCTGCCAACTGCGGCAGGCGCGACTCAAATCCTGCCGAGCCCACTTCCAAACCGCGCATCGCTTTTTGCAAGGACTCTTGGAAATTGCAGCCGATCGCCATCACTTCACCGACAGATTTCATTTGCGTGGTCAAGCGCGCATCGGCGGCCGGAAATTTTTCGAAAGTAAAACGCGGCACTTTTGTGACCACATAATCAATCGACGGTTCAAACGATGCCGGTGTTCTGCCGCCGGTAATTTCGTTTTTCAATTCATCCAGCGTAAAACCAACAGCCAATTTCGCAGCAACTTTGGCGATAGGAAAACCCGTTGCTTTTGACGCCAGCGCCGAAGAACGAGACACGCGCGGATTCATTTCGATCACGATCATGCGACCGGTATCTGGGTTTACTGCAAACTGCACATTGGAGCCACCGGTTTCCACGCCGATTTCACGCAGCACTGCCAACGACGCGTTGCGCATGATTTGGTATTCGCGGTCAGTCAGCGTTTGCGCGGGCGCAACGGTAATGGAGTCGCCAGTGTGCACCCCCATCGCGTCAAAGTTTTCGATGGAGCACACGATAATGCAGTTATCTTTTTTATCGCGCACCACTTCCATTTCATATTCTTTCCAACCTAACAATGACTCGTCGATCAACAATTCATTGGTGGGCGAAAGATCCAAACCGCGTTCACAAATTTCGACAAACTCTTCGCGGTTGTACGCGATGCCGCCGCCGGAACCGCCCATGGTAAACGACGGACGAATCACCACCGGAAAACCAAAACGGTCGAGAATTTGCAGCGCTTCTTCCAAAGAATGCGCAATGCCGGAGCGCGCAGTGTCGAGACCAATCGCCTTCATCGCCTTATCAAAACGATCGCGGTCTTCCGCTTTATCGATCGCGTCAGCGGTCGCGCCTATCATCTCGACATTAAATTGTTTCAACACGCCTTCACGCGCCAAATCCAATGCGCAATTCAACGCCGTTTGACCGCCCATGGTGGGCAACAGCGCATCGGGTCTTTCCTGCTCAATAATTTTTGCTACCGTGCGCCACTCCACCGGCTCGATGTAAGTGGCGTCGGCCATCGCAGGGTCGGTCATGATCGTCGCCGGATTAGAGTTGACGAGAATGACGCGATAACCTTCTTCACGCAGCGCTTTGCACGCCTGCGCGCCGGAGTAATCGAACTCACAGGCTTGGCCGATGATGATGGGGCCAGAGCCGAGAATCAGAATGGATTTGATGTCGGTACGCTTAGGCATTTTTTTCTCCTGCGCTACGGCTCTCCGCCATCATCGCGATAAAACGATCAAACAAATCGGCCGCCTCGTGCGGGCCCGGACTGGCCTCTGGATGACCTTGAAAGCTGAACGCGGGGGTGTCGGTGCGCGCAATGCCCTGCAAGCTGCCATCAAACAATGATTTGTGTGTGACGCGCACGGTGGCGGGCAGCGAGGCCTCATCGGCAGCAAAACCGTGGTTCTGACTGGTGATCAACACCTGCCCAGAATCGAGGTCTTGCACCGGATGGTTGGCGCCGTGGTGGCCGAATTTCATCTTCAAAGTCTTAGCGCCGGACGCGAGGGCAAGCAACTGGTGGCCGAGGCAGATGCCAAACAGCGGCAGTTTGGCTTGTAAAAATGCTTGGATGGCGGCAATGGCGTAATCACAGGGTTCTGGATCGCCGGGGCCGTTGGACAGGAACACGCCATCCGGTTGCATCGCCAACACCTCGCTCGCTGGGGTCTGCGCCGGCACCACCGTGACATCACAGCCGCGCTCCGCCAACAGGCGCAGAATGTTGCGCTTTACGCCGAAGTCGTAAGCCACCACCTTGTATTTGCGTTCGGTCGCTTGGTTGAAGCCCGCACCGAGCTGCCAAGCCCCTTCATTAAACGGGTAGCGGGTCTTGGTGCTCACCACCTTCGCCAAGTCCATGCCTTTAATGCCCGGCCAAGCGCGGGCTAGTTCTAAGGCTTTCGTTTCATCAATTGCATCACCCGCCATCAAACAGCCGTTTTGCGCACCTTTCTCACGCAGCAACCGCGTCAAGCGGCGCGTGTCGATATCGGCCAAACCGATCACATTGTGGCGTTTGAGATAAGTAGAAAGATCTTCTTCACCGCGAAAGTTGCTGGCGAGCAGCGGTAGATCACGAATGATCAAACCGCGACACCAAACGCGACTCGATTCTTCATCTTCAGGATTACAACCGACATTGCCGATATGCGGATAAGTCAGCGTGACGATCTGCTCGGCGTAGGAAGAGTCTGTCAGAATTTCTTGGTAGCCGGTGAGCGCCGTGTTGAACACCACCTCACCCGTGGAAACACCTTCAGCACCGATGCTCGTGCCGCGAAAAATACTGCCATCAGCTAGGGCGAGCAGGGCGGGTTTTCTGGTTAGAGCTATCACGCGTATTCCCCTTTAGTTTGCCGATGGTACTTTTATGCTTTCTGCAGGCGCAGCAACAGACACCTATTGCTAGGTAAGCCATTGAAATCATTGAAAACTTCCGAAGAGTGGCTTAAAAAAACGGGCTGAACTCGCGCTCATCCCGTTTTTTGAAATCTTTCACTGTGCCACTGTGGTCTCTCGTCTTCAGGTTGCTACCTGAGGGCGCATTCTACGGGAAAGGGGGATGGGTGTCCACGCAAAAGCTAGGCAAAGCTCCGTCGATCAGGCATATTGCCAAAAGAATTCTGTAAAAAGACCTCTATATGAAAGTGCTTGATCGAACCGGCGAGCAATACAAAATTATCAAGCATGAGCGCCATTACGCCGATAACCTGACGATTGTTGGCGTAGAGCCTTACCTAAAATGCGGATTTCGCTGTTTTTATTGCATTACAGATAGCCAAGGTAAAACCCAGCCTATCGAACCCAGCTTAGAAGCAATTTCAGCAGCGCTTTTTAGCGGAATTAGAAAATTTCTCAGACGATCGCTTTTTATTTGGCATTAGCCTAGCTACGGATTCTTATAACGATATCGAAGAAAAATGGGGTTACACCCGCTGGGTTATAGACGAGCTCACTCGCCGCAACCGCCGCATTTACATCACAACCAAAAGCCCATTAATTACACGCGATATTGATCTCTTCAAGCGTGTATCGCCTGAACGCTGCAAACTGATTATTTCATTTACTGCGTCGACTTCTGAGCTTGCCCGTCTAGCAGAACCACAAGCACCACCGCCAGAGGATCGTCTTAAAGCCTTGCACACGCTACACGACGTAGGGCTCAACGCTTGTGTATTACTGGCACCGTGGATACCAGAAATTAGCGACACAGATCGTCTGCTGTCGCTATTTCCTAAAGGCATCAATGTTTTTTTCAGCCGATTGAATTGGGCGACGACTTTGAAGAAGTGCTCGACCAACAACGCACACAGTTCAGCGCAGCATTGTTTATGGGAAAGCAATGGACGCAGAATGAAATTAATCGCGCTTACATCCACGAGTGCAACACGGTTGGGAAAAAATACTGGAAAGATTTTGCGATGGAGTGGCGACACCCCATCACACTGGCAACACACGCAGACAATTCCGGCTACTTAAAGCGCATGAGGCCTGGCAGATTCGACCCGGATCAATGGGTGCAAGAACACTGGATCACGCCCAAAATTCCTGCTGCCTCGTTATAAACTAATCTGCAAACTCCTGCCCCATTTTTACTGCATCACCCGCTTCCACTTCCCATTCCAAATCACTGGATTTACGAAACAACACAATCGCTGTCGAACCCAATTTGAAACGCCCCATCTCTGCACCTTTTTCAAGATGTACCGGTGTGGGCGCATTCACAAAATCTTGCGTTTCAATTTGACGCAAACGCGGCGCCACTTGCCCAGCCCACACTGTTTCGATGCCAGCTACGATCATTGCGCCAACCAAAATTACCGCCATTTCGCCGTATTGCGTATCAAAAATAGCCACCAATCTTTCATTGCGCGCAAACAGATTCGGCACATTTTCAGCCGTGGTGGTGTTGACGGAAAACAAATCGCCGGGGATATAGATGCTGCGCAGCAAACGCCCAGCAACGGGCATGTGCACACGGTGATAGTCACGCGGCGACAGATAAACGGTGGCAAATAAACCACCATCAAACAGCGCGGCCAAGTGCTCATCGCCACCCAACAACTCCTGCGCAGTGAAACTGTGCCCTTTCGCCTGAAAAATGCGACCGTGTTCGATGACGCCCGCCTGACTGACCTGACCATCCGCCGGGCAGCAAACATCGTCATCGCAGATGGGGCGCACACCTTCCGCCAGTGCGCGCGTAAAAAAATTATTGAAGTGTCGATAGCGTTTGTAATCCGGCTCGGCCGCTTCATTCATGTTCACGCCAAATTGACGAATGAATTTTTCAATCAAAAAATTCTTCAGCCAAGGTGTTTCATTTTCTGCCAGCCAACCCACGACACGCGACAACAAATGCTGCGGCAACACATATTGCAAAATGACAAAGGCTTTGTTGGCAACACTGGCATCTTCTGAAAAGTTCAATAATGACATTAGGGATTTTCTCCTGTATGAATCGGCAGGCTTTCACTATTGCCCCACTCCGACCACGAGCCAGGGTAGGCGGCAATATTCGGATAGCCCAAACTTTTAGCGGCGACATAGGTCAATGCTGAACGGCGATGGGTTTGGCAGTGCATCACAATATTTTTATCGGGCGTGATGCCTTTGCTCTGCAAATACGGCGCAAGGTCTTGGCGAAAACGCTGGCTGTTTTGCGCGTCTAACAAATCTGTCCATTCACAATGCACCGCACCAGGGATATGGCCACCGCGCACGGAAATGACTTTTGCACCGGTATATTCATCGCGTGAACGCGCGTCCCACACTAAAAAATCACGCATTTGTTGCTGCGCCAGAATCTCTGACGCCGTCATTAAATAACGCGTATTCACGCTCAGCGCGCGCGGCGCTGTCGCCGTTGGCAAGTTTTCTTGCAGCTCCAGTGCAAAATCTGCCGCCAACCACGCCGCTTTTCCTCCGTTGAGAAACGAAGCGTGCGTGTGGCCAACCACATCCAGCGTCCAGATCAAACGCCCTGCGCTCACGCCGCCTTCATCGTCATAGCACACGACATGTTTATCTGGCGACAAACCCATGCTGGCAAACAAGGTCGATAATTGCGCAACATCAGGCAACAAACCCATCGCTGGTTTTTCGCCGCGCAACAGCAAACTCGCGTCCAGATGAATCGCACCGGCGATATGCCCTGCGCGGTATTTTTCTGCACTGCATAAATCCACAATCAGCAGCGCTTTATCCGCCAAGTGCGTATGCAGTTCTTCTGCTTCAACAATAAACGGCAGCGACATAACCCTCAGCCTCTCCAGTGCAACCAACCGAAATGGCTGCCCACCAAAATAAACACGCCAAACACAATACGGTACCAAGCAAACACTGTGAAGTCATGCTGCTGAATAAAACGCAGCAAACCGCGCACCGCCAGCAGCGCAAAAACAAATGAGCTCACAAAGCCAACCGAGAAAATTGCCGTATCGTCTACCGTCAACAGCGCGCGATTCTTAAACACTTCATATAGCGTTGCTAAAAACATCACGGGGATGGCGAGAAAAAAAGAAAACTCCGTCGCAGTTTGGCGCGACAAACCAAAAAACAGGCCGCCGATAATCGTAGCGCCAGAGCGCGAGATACCCGGCATCAGCGATAACGCCTGCGCCACACCAATCTTCAACGCATCACGCCACGACATATCCTCCACCGCTCGCACGCGCACAATATGTTGGCGCTTCTCCACCCACAAAATCAATATACCACCCACTAACAGCGCACAGGCCACGGCTTGCGCGTTAAACAAATACTGTTTGATGATTTCGATAAACAACACACCCAACACCGCCGCCGGCAAAAATGCCAACACGAGATTGAGCGCAAACTTTTGCGATGATGCCGAACGCCACTCGCGTATAACCGCCATCAAACGCTCGCGATACACCCAACACACCGCAAGAATCGCACCGAGCTGAATCACAATTTCAAATACTGCACGCCGATCGTGATCGAGAAAGTGCAGCGCTTCGCCTGCGAGAATTAAATGACCGGTGCTGGAGACAGGCAAAAATTCGGTCAAGCCTTCCACCAAACCCATCACCACAGCTTTTAGCAACAACAATAAATCCACAACTTTTCCTTAGATTTCGGTTTCACAACATTGCACCGTGTGCTGTGCAATCATCAATTCTTCATTGGTGGGAATGACCCATGCCGACACGCGACTATTCGCGTCACTGATACAGGTTTGATGACACGCATTCGCCGCAGCGTCCACACTGACACCTAGCCAAGCACAGGCATCGATAATCTTTTCACGGATGATAGGCGCATGCTCACCAATACCTGCGGTAAACACCAACGCATCCACACCACCCAAGGCCGCTGCCAGCGAACCAATTTCACGCGCGATGCGATACACAAACAAATCCACAGCAAACGCCGCACTCGGCAATGGCGATTCCAGCAATTCACGCATATCACTGGACACACCCGACACACCGAGCAAACCCGATTGTTTGTACAACAAATCTGACACCGCTTGCGGCGACATCTGCAATTCATCCAACAAATACAGCAGCACACCCGGGTCCAAACTGCCGCAGCGCGAACTCATCGGCACGCCATCCAATGCGGAAAAACCCATAGTAGTGGCGATACTTTTTCCAGCTTGCAGCGCACACAAACTCACGCCGTTGCCCATGTGCAGCACGATCACTTTTTTCCCAGCAATGGCTGGCGCAACACACGGCAAGACTGATGCAATGTACTCATAAGACAGGCCGTGAAAACCGTAGCGGCGCACACCTTTTTCTGTGATTGATGGCGGCAGGGCAAAAGCACTCGCCAACGGCGATTGTGTGTGATGAAACGCGGTATCAAAACACGCCACCTGCGGCAGATATGGATGACTCTCCAACAACAACGCAATCAATTTTACATTGTGCGGCTGATGCAAAGGCGCCAGCGGAATTGCGCTTTCCAAGGTTTGCAATACTTCGCGTGTAATTTTTACTGGCACAAAAAACGCTGCGCCGCCGTGCACCACGCGATGCCCCACCGCTTTCAGCTTGTACTGCGCGGCGTGTTCGCGCAAAAAATCATTCAGATATGCAATCGCGCCGTCATGCCCCAGTGGGTCACCTTCCGGCCATATTTTTTCAGCCAGCGTTTTTCCTGTTGCATCTTTGGCTTTGAAAGACGGCGTGGATTGCAAACCTTGCAACTGACCGCCCAATACAAAATCCAAGGCATTTTTTTTACCAGAAATGACAAATAGCGAAAACTTTATGCTGGACGAACCGGCATTCAACACCAGAATGGCATCACTCACGCTGTATGCTCCACCTGCAGCGTTTTCTTTTTCTCAGCCACCATCAATGCCGCCACAGCACAAGAAGCGAGGCGCGATGTGAGCGAATCGGCGCGACTGGTCAGCACGATCGGCACCCGCGCGCCGAGCACAATACCCGCCGCTTCGGCATCCGCCATAAAGGTCAAACTTTTCGCCAACATATTGCCCGCCTCTAAATCTGGCACCAACAAAATATCGGCTTTGCCCGCTACAGGTGAATGAATTTTTTTAATCTGTGCCGCCTGTAAATCAATCGCGTTATCCAACGCCAGCGGGCCGTCCAATAACGCGCCAGTAATTTGCCCGCGCTCTGCCATTTTGCACAGCGCCGCTGCTTCTATTGTGGAAGGCACATCAGGGTTCACTGTTTCCATCGCCGACAATATCGCTGCTTTGGGCTCTTTGATGCCAAGTGAATGCGCGAGATCAATCGCGTTTTGCAAAATATGCATTTTGTCTTTCAGCGTGGGGAAAATATTGATCGCACCGTCAGTGACAATAATCGGGTGATCCAAACTCGGCACATCCATCACAAACGCATGACTCACGCGGCGATCCGTGCGCAGCCCTTTTTCTTTATCCACCACGGCGCTCATCAACTCATCGGTGTGCAAACTGCCTTTCATCAACATCTGCGCTTTGCCTGCGCGCACCAAACTCACCGCACACTCCGCTGCCGCATGGCTGTGCGGCGCATCGATCAACGCAAACGCACGAATATCTAACGCCGCCTCGCGCGCCGCCGTTTCAATTTTTGCGCGCGGCCCCACCAACACAGGCGCGATCAATCCCAATTTTGCTGCCTCGACTACGCTGTGCAGTGAAACCTCATCACAGGGATGCGCCACCGCCGTGGCCAGTGGCTCCAAACGCTGACACAGACGAATCAGTTGCTGATATTTATCGCGTTGACCGCTCATGGCTGCTGCTCGCAAAAAAATGAGCGGCCATTGTACGGCAGTTGCGCGCCAATCTTATTCAGACTGGCAGCGCCACCAAGGGATTGCCGAACATAGGATCGTCTTTTTGCGAAGCCAGCGCTGTTTGCAAATCCACACCCAAGGCTTGCGCGACACCCGCCCCGTAAGCGGGATCAGCCGCATGGCAGTTGCGAATATGGCGAAACTTCACAAACTCCGCCGCATCACCCATGCCGCGCGCCGTGTTGCCAAACAGCGTTTCTTTTTGCGCCGCACTCATCAACTGAAACAGTTTGCGCGGCTGCTCAAAGTAATTGCTGTCATCTTTGTGAAAACTCCAATGCTGGGCATCGCCGTTAATTTTTAACGGTGGCTCTGCAAATTCAGGTTGCGCCTGCCACTGACCAAAACTGTTTGGCTCATAGTGCAGCGTGCCGCCGTAGTTAGCATCGGCACGCCCCATACCGTCGCGGTGATTGCTGTGTACGGGGCAGCGCGCGGCATTCACCGGAATTTGCTGATGATTTACACCCAAGCGGTAACGCTGCGCATCCGCATAATTAAACAACCGCGCTTGCAGCATACGATCGGGGCTCACGCCAATACCTGGCACCAAATTGCTGGGCGCAAACGCACTCTGCTCGACATCGGCAAAAAAGTTTTCTGGATTTTTGTTCAGCTCAAATTCACCGACTTCGATCAAAGGGTAATCTTTGTGCGGCCACACTTTGGTTAAATCAAACGGGTGATAAGGCACTTTTTCTGCGTCCTGCTCTGGCATCACCTGCACGAACATCGTCCACTTCGGAAATTCACCGCGCGCAATAGCTTCGTACAAATCGCGCTGATGGCTTTCGCGATCTTTGCCGATAACAGCCTCAGATTCCGCATCGCTCAGATTCTTAATGCCCTGCTGCGTTTTGAAATGAAACTTCACCCAAAACCTTTCGTTGTTTGCATTCCAAAAACTGTAAGTGTGCGAACCAAAACCGTGCATGTGGCGATAGCTGGCAGGAATACCGCGATCACTCATCACAATCGTGATTTGATGCAGTGCCTCCGGCAGCAGTGTCCAGTAATCCCAGTTATGCGTCGCGCTGCGCAAATTGGTTTTTGGATCGCGTTTCACCGCTTTGTTCAAATCGGGAAACTGGCGCGGATCGCGAATAAAAAACACCGGCGTGTTGTTGCCGACCATGTCCCAGTTGCCTTCCTCGGTGTAAAACTTGAGTGCAAAACCGCGAATATCGCGCTCGGCATCGGCCGCGCCGCGCTCACCGGCTACCGTGGTAAAGCGTGCAAACATGTCTGTTTTTTTGCCCACTTTCTCCAGAAATTTAGCGCGCGTGTATTTCGTGATGTCTTGGGTCACGGTAAAAGTACCGAAAGCGCCAGAACCTTTGGCGTGCATGCGGCGCTCAGGAATCACCTCGCGCACAAAATTGGCGAGTTTTTCATTCAGCCACACATCCTGCGCCAACAATGGGCCGCGCGCGCCTGCTGTGAGGCTATCGCGGTTGTTCGGCACGGGCGCGCCAAAATCGGTGGTGAGATGGGTAACAGGGCATTTTTTACTGTCGTCATTTTTCATGGCTTTTTCCTTCCTGTGCTGTGATAAATAACTGCCACGCCAGCGTGCCCCCAAATCAATCACTTGTAAAAGTTTTTTTTCTTATCGTCACGATAGCTGTTTTGATATTGTGATTTCGTGAATCATCCCCATATACTGACAACACTCTTCAAGCAGAAGAATTGGGGCCGATTTGGATTCGACGCCGGTTACAAAGCTTCGGGGGCATGCCGAGATGGCAACCAATCTCGTAAATCAAAGTTGCAAACTATTAGTTGCCAACGACGACAACTACGCTCTAGCGGCTTAAGCCCGCTAGCGGTCAATAACAAGGTGCCTGTGCCGCGCTATTGACTGTCATATAGAACAGGATCGTGGAGCGGCTCGCCTGGCGCCAATCCCCAAAACTTACAGGCTCGCTGTTTGCGTCCTGCCCGCCGGGCTGCCAACAGTTAAATCAATCGACGGAACTAAGCATGTAGATCTCGCAGCGGACTGACGGACAGGGGTTCAACTCCCTCGGCTCCACCAACACAAGGGCTCGGATACTCTCCGGGCCCTTTTTTATTGCCTAAATTTTCCGAGCTGCGTGAGGTTCCTGCCATCGATGCTCCGAGTGGATGGATGACGCCCCATTCACCCGCCAAACTGATAAATTATACCCTTTGCGATTGAAGCCGACTTTATGCCGCCCGAACCGCTGTCACCGGAGCATTGCCATGACCGCTGAACCATGGGTATCCGTGGACCAGATCTCCGAGCATCTGGGCGTCACGCGCGATTCCATCTACCGCTGGATCGACCGCAAGAGCCTGCCTGCCCACCGCGTGGGGCGCTTATGGAAGTTCAAAGTGTCCGAGGTGGACGATTGGGTGCGCGCCGGGGGCGCGGATGAAGAACAACGCAGCGATGGCCAGACGCCATCACGCAATGCTTGAGGGGATGAGCACCAATGCCAACATTGAACTGGATCGGCAAAGAAGCCGTCGTCAAACACCACAAGGAAGTGCCGTTTCGCCTGCTGGAGCCGGTACCGGAACTCTCATGCGGCCCCGCTGAATCTGGCAACCTCATCGTGCAGGGCGACAACCTGCACGCCCTCAAAGCCCTGTTGCCCCGCTACGCCGGACAGGTGAAATGCATCTACATCGACCCGCCGTACAACACCGGCAACGAAGGCTGGGTGTACAACGACAACGCCAACAGCCCGGAGATTCGCCGCTGGCTGGGCGAGGTGGTGGGCAAGGAAGGCGAGACGCTGGATCGGCACGACCGCTGCTGTCGATGATGTACCCGCGCCTGGTGTTGCTAAAGCAGTTTCTGCGCGAGGACGGCGCGATTTTCGTGTCTATCGACGACAACGAGGTGGCGACGCTGCGCTTACTGATGGATGAGATTTTCGGGCGGGAAATTTCCTTTGTGCGTTTGCCTGGGAAAAGCGCTACAGCCCTCCACCGATACAAAGGATATTGGCTACCTACACGAAACCTTGCTGGCATACCGTCGTACACCTGCATTCAAGCGAAATTTGCTTCAACTGACCAACGATCAAACGGGTCGTTACAAGAACCCAGACAACGATCCCCGTGGGCCCTGGAAGGCTATGGATTACACCTGCCGCTATACGGCAGACGAGCGACCAAATCTGTTCTATCCAATCCGGCAACCAAACACAGGCGAGGAAATCTGGCCTAAGAGGACGCGGGTCTGGGCCATGTCACGCGAGGTCCATGAGCGCAATGAGGCGGAGAACCGCATTTGGTGGGGAGCAAAGGGTACGAATAGTGTGCCGGCCCTAAAGAATTTTCTCTCGGAAATTCAGCAAGGCATGATGCCTGTGTCGTTGCTAAAGCACGATGTTGCTGGGCATACAGACGAAGCAGCCAAAGAACTACGCGAACTAGTGCCTTGGATAAAGTTCACGCCAAAGCCGACACGGTTGATCCAACACCTGCTGAAGATTGCCACCGATAAGGATTCCCTCATCCTCGACAGCTTCGCCGGTTCCGGCACCACCGGCCACGCCGTACTGAAACAAAACGCCGAAGACGGCGGCAATCGTAAATTCATTCTCGTCGAGATGGATCAAGGTATTGCCCAAAATGTTACCGCCGAACGCGTTAAACGCGTGGCCCAAGGCTACACCAACGCCAAAGGCCAAGCCGTAGAAGGCCTCGGCGGCGGCTTCCAGTTCTGCCGCCTATCCGCAGAACCATTATTCGACGCCGACGGCCAAATCCGCGCCGATGTGAAGTTCGCGCAACTCGCCGAATTCGTCTGGTTTGCCGAAACCGGCACGGGTTTCACCGGCACAGCCGACTCCCCCTTGCTGGGCATCCACGAAGGCCGCGCCATCTACCTGCTCTACAACGGCATCCTCAAGGACAAGTCCGTGGGTGGTGGCAATGTGCTCACCGGCCCGGTATTCGATGTGCTGCCGAAGTTTACTGGCCCGAAAGTGATCTACGCCGCCGCCAACCGCATGGGGGCCCGCGCCGCACGCGAGGGCATTACCTTCAAGCAAACCCCTTACGCGTTGGAGGTGTAAGCCCCATGAGTTTTCAAAATCGCGGATTCGCACCGAAAATCTATCAACAGCAAGTGCTCGACAGCGTGGAAGCCTATTTCAAGGCATGCCACGAACTGCCGTCGCCCTCGATTGCCTTCACCGCCACCACCGAACGCCTGTGGGGACGCGGCAACCCGTACCACCCGCTGTCGGGCTTCCCGGCCGACATGCCGTACTTCTGCCTGCGCGTGCCCACCGGCGGCGGCAAGACCTGGCTGGCAGCGAAAAGCGTCCAGCTCGTCAACACTCACTTGCTGCGTTGCGAGCACAGCGTGATTCTGTGGCTGGTGCCCAGCAAGCCGATCCGTGAGCAGACGATCAAGGCGCTGAAAGATCGCAATCACCCATATCACGCCGCACTGCGCGAGGCGGGGCCGATCACGGTGCTGGATCTGGAAGAAGCCAAGAGCGTGACCCGTGCCACGCTGGACACCTCGACCACGGTGATCGTCGCCACGCGGCAGGCGTTTCAGGTGGAAGAAGAAGAGTGTCGCAAGGTGTACCAGTCCAGCGGTGCGCTGATGCATCACTTCGACAACCTGTCGCCGACGCAGCGCGACGAACTGCTGACCGATGGCGAGGGCAGCGAACGCACCACGCCGTATTCGCTGGCCAACGTACTGCGCCTGCGCCGCCCTTTCGTGGTGGTGGACGAGGCGCACAACAGCCGCACCGAACTGGCCTTCGACATGCTGGCCCGCTTCCGCCCCAGCGGCGTGATGGAGCTGACGGCCACGCCCGACTTGGAGCGCACGCCCAGCAATGTGCTGCACAGCGTGTCCGCCGCCGAGTTGAAGGCGGAAGAAATGATCAAGTTGCCGGTGGTGCTGGAAACCGAACCCAACTGGCAGCAGTGTCTGGCCGATGCCATTGGCCGCCGCGATGCCCTGCACAAGCTGGCCGATGAAGAGCGCCGGGCAGGTGCGGCCTATCTGCGCCCGCTGGTGCTGATTCAGTCGGAACCGCGCCGCGCCGGCATCGAGACGCTGGATTTCGAAAAGGTGAAGAACGAGCTGATCACCAACCACGGCATCCCCGCCAGCGAAATCGTGGTGGCCACCGGCGAGGAAAAAGGGCTGGAGCAGATCGATGCCGATTACAAGCTGGGCATTGCCGATCCGGCCTGCCCGGTGAAGTTCGTCATCACCCAGAAGGCGCTGGCTGAGGGCTGGGATTGCCCGTTTGCCTACATTCTGGTGAGCATGGCTTCGTTATCGTCGGCCACGGCGGTGGAGCAATTGCTCGGGCGTGTGCTGCGGCAGCCCGGTGCCAGCCATCGGCAGGCCAAGGCATTGAATCAGTCCTATGCCTTCGTGGTGTCGCGCAACTTTGCCGAAACGGCAGGTGCACTGCGCGACCGTCTGGTGGCCGGTGCCGGGTTCGAGCGGCGCGAAGTTACCGAGTTCGTTACTGCCGCCAAGGCTGAGCAGGCACGGCTGGACTTGGAGGGCCACGCTGGGCGCGTGGTCGTGCGGCCCGTGGCGATTACCTTGTCCGAAAAACCTGACCTGAAGAGCGTGCCGAAGCCGGTGCGTGACAAGGTCAGTTGGGATGGCAAGCTCAACACGCTGACGATCAGCACGCCGCTCACGGAAGATGAAGCTGAAGCGCTCAAGGCATCGGTGACCTCGGAAACCGCCGCAGCGGCGATTGTGGAGGCCGCCGAAGTCAGCCGCACCACGGCAATTGAATTCTTCCAGACGCCTGCCGAATTGGGCGAGCGCTTCCGGGTGCCACAGTTGGCTTTGCGCGTACAGGGCGAACTGGCACTGTTTGATGACCCGGAAGTGCTGGAGTATCCGTGGGATCTTTCACCCTGCGATGCCGCACCGACGGCCGATGACCTGACGGTCTTGGGTGCCGCGCTGAAGGTATCGGAAGGCGGAGAGATCGACATCGATGCGGGTGGTCGCGTGGTGTCGCGCTTCCTGCCCGACTTGCAGCGCGATCTGGGCCTCGTCTATCAACCCGAAAACTGGGATGAAGTTCGCATCGCCACTTGGCTGTGCCGCAACCTCCCCGAGCCGTCACTGACCCACGCGAGCAAGCAGGCATTTGTTGCTGCGTGGGTCACCGATCTGCTGCGCCGTGAAGGTTTCACGCTGGCACGCGCCAATCTTCAGAAGTTTCTGATCCGCAATCTGGTCGAGGCGCGCATTCGTGAACTGCGCAAGCAGGCCGTTGGCAAGGCGTTCCAGCAGGCGCTCTTTGGTAACGATGCATCCACCCGGGTGGCGGTGACGGATCAATACGCCTTTGAGTTTCATGCCCAAGCCTATGCACCGAGCCGCGACTACGACGGGCGCTTCGGGCACTTCGATTTCCGCAAGCACTTCTATGGGCGCATGGGTGACTTCGACAGCAAGGAAGAATTCGAGTGCGCCTGCCAGTTGGATATGTGGGCGCAGCAGGGCCGCATCCAGTTCTGGGTGCGTAACCTCGTGCGGCGCGAAGGCAGTTCATTCTTCTTGCAGAAGGCCGATGGTCGGTTCTATCCAGATTTTCTATGTCAGTTGCACGGCAGTGCAGACAAGCCCGGAGTGATTCTGGCGGTGGAGTACAAGGGTGCTGATCGCTGGAACGGGGCTGAGGATGATCGTTTGATCGGGGGCCTGTGGGCCAACCTGTCGGAGGGCAGTTGCCGGTTCGTGATGGTCAAGGACAAGCGGTGGAATTGGGTTGAGGAGAAATTGTGATGGCCCAGAGAAAGCCTCCGAAGTCGCCACCAAAAACCGACGTATCCCTCGTCCGCTCCTCGGCAGCCGAGTACCTGACCTTTGTCGCGGCAACCGGCGGTGGCAGCGCCAGCGTGGAGATGCGTTACGAGGATGAAAACCTCTGGCTCACGCAGAAGATGATGGCCACGCTCTACGATGTGTCTGTGCCCGCCATCAGCCAGCATTTGAAACGCATCTATGCCGACAACGAGCTGGCGCGTGAGGCAACTGTTAAGCAGTACTTAATGGTTCAAACCGAGGGGGAGCGAGAGGTTCAGCGCAAGGTGGATCACTACAGCCTGCAGGCCATCATTGCCGTTGGCTTTAAGATTGAGAACGAGCGGGCAGTGCAGTTCCGCAAATGGGCCAACCAGATCGTCAAGGACTACACGATTCAGGGCTGGGTGATGGATGTAGACCGTCTCAAGAACGGCGGCAGCGTGCTGACAGAAGATTTCTTCGAGCGGCAGTTGGAGAAGATCCGAGAAATCCGACTTTCCGAGCGCAAGTTCTATCAGAAAATCACTGATATTTACGCCACAGCGATGGACTACGATGTGACGGCGCAGGCCACTCAGCGATTTTTTGCCACGGTGCAAAACAAACTGCACTGGGCTATTCATGGGCAAACGGCAGCGGAAGTGATCGTCACTCGAGCCGATGCCGACCAGCCCAATATGGGGCTGACTTCATGGAAAGATGCGCCAACAGGCAAGATTCAGAAATTTGATGTAGTGGTCGCCAAGTACTACCTGACCGAGAGCGAAATGGCGCAACTATCTCGCTTGGTCAACGCTTATCTGGATGTGGCCGAGGATATGGCACAACGCAAGATCCCGATGACCATGCAGGATTGGGAAGTTCGTCTAAATCGCTTCATCGAAGCTACCGACCGAGAAGTATTGCAAGATGCGGGCAAAGTCACAGCGGAAATCGCCAAAGCCCACGCCGAAAGCGAGTTCGAAAAATATCGCATCGTGCAGGATCGTTTGTTTGAAAGCGACTTTGACCGAGTGCTCAAACAGGTCGAAGCTCCAGGCGATGGCTCGGAATCCACGCAATAACCCGCAAAACCCCGCACCAGAGCTCATAAGCTCGGGAGGCCAGTCGGCACAGGGTCAACCACCCGCCACCAATTCATATTCAAAAACCCCAACCCTTATCGGTTGGGGTTTTTTCGTTCGCCTCCCCCAGTTCAGCTCGTGGCCCCGAACGCTAGGTGGTAGGTGACGCTGCCGCGCGGGGTCGTGGTGTCGAGATGCAGTGCTTGGAAATACTCGGGTGGCGCGCCCGGGAGAACCAGATCGGGTGCGGCGCGTGCAAGAAGGCCGCAACTGTAACGGCTTCAATGGACGGGGCATCCGCTGGCACTTCCTCTCGGATTTGTAGTGGCATACGCATTCCTCAGGGTTTGGCAACTCGGTTCATGACTATACGCTCAGACCGTTCTATGCTGACATGAGAAATTGGGTGTAAATGGGCGTCTTAATGGATGCGGCTCAAAAATGGGTGTAAATGGGTGTAAATGGGTGTGTTTTTGATTTAAAGTGCGGTTCATGCTGAAATCCGACACCATCCAGATCACCCCGGAGATCCTGAGTCTCATCGCTAGGATCGACGAGTTCAAGGGCGCGTGGCGCGCCCTGGGCACGCTCGCACCTGATCGCCTGTCGGCCCTGCGCCGCGTAGCCACCATCGAGAGCATCGGCTCATCCACCCGCATCGAGGGCAGCAAGCTGTCCGACCGGGAGGTGGAGCGGCTGCTGTCGAACCTAGAGATCAAGTCCTTCGCCACCCGCGACGAGCAGGAGGTGGCCGGCTATGCCGAGCTGATGGACTTGGTGTTCTCGTCCTGGCAGGGCATCCCGTTCACCGAGAACCACATCAAGCAGTTGCACCAGATCCTGCTGCGCTACAGCGAGAAGGACACCTGGCATCGCGGCAACTACAAGACCAACTCAAACAGCGTCGCGGCCTTCGACGAGACCGGCGCGCAGATCGGCATCGTGTTCCAGACCACTTCACCCTTCGACACGCCCCGCCTGATGACGGAGCTGGTCGCCTGGGTGAACCAAGAGCGCGAAACGGCCAGGCTGCATCCGCTGCTGATCATCGCCCTGTGCATCGTCGTGTTCCTAGAGATTCACCCTT
>JAWKZZ010000010.1:0-72978 GCA_041395785.1 Pseudomonadales bacterium | reverse complement strand
GCGCATTGCCACTCTTGGGCGATGAAGTGACAACCTACGGTTTTCCGGTAGGCGGCACACAATTGGCAATCACGCGCGGTGTGGTGTCGCGCATTGATTATGAAATTTACGCGCACTCCGGTTATCCCAATCTGATTTGCCAAGTGGATGCGGCCATTAATCCCGGCGCCAGCGGTGGTCCGGCGATAGTCAATGGACACTTGGCCGGCTTAAATTTTCAAGGTTTGCCCAGCGCGAAGGCGGCAAATGTGGGCTACATCATTCCGCCGCCTGTTATTGAATCTTTCTTAAAAGATATCGCTGATGGCAAAGTGGACGGTGTGCCTGAAATAGCGGTTGTGACAGAAAACACAGAGAACCCGCAGCTGCGGCAGCGCTACGCTTTGGCAGAACAAGACGGCGGCGTATTGATCACCAGTCTTTCCGGTTTGGAAAAAGAAAAAGGTTTATTTAGAGAAGGCGATGTGGTGGTGTCGATAGACGGTCAATCTATCGGCAATGACAGCACGGTGCGCTTCGCCACAGCAGATCGCATTGATATGAATATTTTGATTGCCAGACGACAGCTGGGTGAGAGTATTCCAGTTACAGTAATTCGCGAAGGCAAGCGCGTCGATATTAATTACCCGCTGAATTACACCTTGAAAGATGCGCAAATTTTACCTGGGCATCAATCCAATTTTGTGCCGGACTATGAAGTAATCGGTGGCTTGGTGATTATCGAAGTCAATAAAGACATGATGAGTGATTGGAAATATATTCCACCAGCTATTGATGTTCATCGCCATGAATACCGCAAGACGGGAATAGCGGTCGAAGATCGTCTGCTAATGGTGATAAACATTCTGCCAGACGAAGTGAATCTAGGTTACGACTATTTGCTATTTAGCCTTGTCGATAAAGTAAACAATGTACCTGTGTCTAATTTGAAACAATTGCGCGAACAGGTAAATAAAATAGATGGCGAATATCTATCGCTCGGTTTCCCGCCAGCAAATACGCATGCGCTGTTTTCACGCAAGGTGTTGGCAGAAAGAACGCCGATTATCATCGAGCGCTATAAGGTCAAACCTTCTGCGTCTGCAATTGCGTCACCCGTTACGCCAGCGGTAACGCCTTCGGCCACAGCGGTAACGCCGCCCGCTGCGACTGCCGCGCAGTAAGTTTTTTTGCATGGCGCCGCCGTATGTGTTGGTGCTGGATCAAGGTGGCCACGGCAGCCGTGCGCTAGTGTTTGATGCGGTTGGCTGCGTAGTCGCAAGTGCGAGTGTAACTGTTTCAACACATTTTCCTGCTGTTGGTTGTGTCGAACAAAGTCCAACAGAAATTCTGCAATCTTTGCGTGATGTGATTGCGACGGTTGCTGCACAGTTGGGTGATCGTTGTAAAGCTATTGAAGCAGCTGCGTTGATTGTGCAGCGATCCAGTCTCGTCGCGCTCGATGAGTTATCAGGTGTGGCGCTGTCGCCAATCTTAAGTTGGCAAGACACCGGCATGCGCATTGGTTGACGGAAAAATGTAAAAACCAGTTGCCATTTTTGCGACGGCTGACCGGCTTGCGCGCCAATGCACACTATGGCGCTAGTAAGATGCGTTGGTTGCTGGATCACGCAGCGGCTGTGCAAGAAGCGGCGCAACAAGACCGTTTATGTATTGCACCTTTGGCTGGTTATCTGTGTCGCGGTTTAACAAAAACAAAGCACACGACTGTAGATGCGGTGATTGCGTCGCGCACTTTACTGACGGAGATATCTGCGCTGCATTGGTCGTCAACTTTGTTGGATTTTTTTGCTATTCCTCAAACTGTTTTACCGGAAATTCGCGCGAGTCTTGCTGATTACGGTGAAATATCCGTGGGCGATGTGCCGGTGCCGCTGCGCTTACTGGGTGGGGATCAAAGCTTTTTTGTTCTGTCTTACGATAAAAAATTCGATGACAGCGCAGTCTTTATCAATGCAGGGACTGGAGCGTTTGTGCAGCAATTGATGCCGGCAGCAGATGTGCCGCCATCGTTACTGGTTTCTCCATTGATGATCTCTGAAGATCAGATGAAAACCGTCGTGGTGGCGGAAGGCGCGGTTAATGCTGCAGCAACGGCATTGGATTGGTGGCAGCAGCAGAGAGGCATCGAGTTGACTGATGCGGCGTGGCAAGAAGCACAGCTTGCTTGTTACCGTTACCCCAATGAAGTGCCGATTTTTATTAACCGCATTACCGCCAGCGGCTCCCCCGATTGGCTGCCTGCTGGCGAGTCGTTTTTTAGTGCAGAGGCAATCTTGCCCTTAAAAACGATGGCCGTGCTGGAGGCCATTGTTTTTGCTTTGCAAAGAAATATCGATTGCTTGGCAACAGTAAAACCTTGCAGCACGATTGTTATAAGCGGCGGCTTGTCAAAACTGGATATTTTTTGTCAGTGCATTGCAAATCTATCGGGTAAGTCAGTCGCTCGCAGTAGTGATGCTGAAGCCTGCGCGCGCGGCGCGGCGGCGCGGTTGCTGTCCAGTGCAGTGGGCGAGCAAACCTTTGAGCAATTCGCCGCTGTGGAAGATGATGGTTTGCGTAAACGCTATCAGCAGTGGACGGAACACATGAATCAATTGTCAGCGGCGGAAGGGTGAGAGAGCGGTAAGTTGCGCGTATCAGCTTTTTGCTGTCTTTTGCCTAAGTATTGTTGCACCAAAGGTACTAGTTTTTCTGCGGTGGCTCGGTAAGCAGTCAGTTTGCCGCCGTACACGCTGATTAAGCCTTCGTCATCGAGAAGGCGCGTATCGCGCTGGCGAAAAAATGCTTTTTTGTCAGAGGTTGGCAGTACGCGCAAACCGCTAAATGTTTCTGCAATCGACAGATCTGCATCGGGAAAATATTGTTTTACAGTATTGAGTAAGTACTGAATCTCTTTCTCTGTGGGTGCAGTGTTTTCTGGTGCTGTTTGATGCAGTGTTTCGGTGGTGCCGACGAGCGTTTTTTTATGCCAAGGCAGTACAAATACTGCGCGCTGGTCGCTGGCTTCTAAATAAAAACAGGCATCGCTAATTTTATTGTCCAAAATAATATGCGTGCCTTGTACCAGTTCGATGGCTAATTGTTGTTTGCGTCCGCAGCGGTGAACTACCTCGTTTACCCAAGGGCCGCTGGTATTAATCAGCAGTGCGCTGTAGATGGATTTGACGGTGGTTTGGTGATGGATATCTATTTTCCAGCCGGTTTTATTCTTGCTGGCACTCAGCAGCTCGGCTTGTTCTAATGCAACGCAGCCCAATGACTCGGCGCTGTTTTTAACAGCTATCGTCAACAGTTTGTCATCGGTTTGTGCGTCTTGGTAACAAAAGACGGTTGAGAGATTTTCTGTATTTAATCCGTGCAGTGTATGCCACTGTGTGCGCGGAACGATACGAAATTGACTGTGTTGATTGGCTATGCCGGTCAGTAGACGATAGAGGGAAAGGCCGATAAATACTTTCCACGCGGGCAGTTTGGAATGTTTGTAAATAGGAAGATAGAACTGATTGATGCGTGCCAGTGAGGGTGCATTTTTTAGTAAGCGTTCTCTCTCTTGCAGACATTCGTGCACCAGTTTTAGTTGTCCGGTTTGTAAATAACGCAGCCCGCCGTGCAGTAATTTGCTCGATTTGCTGGATGTGGCCGAGGCCCAAGTGTTTTTTTCCAGCAGCAAGCAGCTGTAACCAGCGGCTGAGCAAGCTTGTGCGATACCCGCGCCGTGAATGCCACCGCCGATGATGACGACATCAAAATTCGCAGCGAGTGCCTCTGTGTCAGTCATGTGTGCCTAACAGTTTTCCAATAGAGAAGGTTTCGATGAGATCGGCACCGCGCGCTAACAGGGCGTGAGCGAGTGCAAGGTCATCCACTTCATACAGAGCAACGCGACAGTTTTCCATGTGCAGGGAGTCTCTGTCTGGAATGCGCCGGTGATTGCAAATAATCATTTCTGCTTCGAGTTCATTGGCGATGTTGTGGCGAGATGACCAGTCGCGCAGTACGGCACCTAATCGCGTAAAGCCGAATTTTTTTGCTACGCGCAAAGCGTCAATATCAAAGCTGATCAAAATGCAGCGCGATAACACCGGTTGTAGAACATCGTGTATGCGTTGTAAGCAAAATGCTGCGCCGTAGTCGCGTGTGGCTTCTTCTTTCAGTTCTACCAACACTTCAATGTGCCGGTGTTGCTGCATAATTTCTACCAGCGTTTGCAGAGGAGAAATTTTTACTTCATGAAATTGATTGCATAGTCTGCTGGGCTCATTGGCGCTAAAGGCAGAGAGCTCGGCGAAAGTGTATTGCGATAATTTTCCGGCAATGCCTGAAGTGCGTTGTAAGTCATCGTCGTGGTAGAGCAGAGGAATGCCATCGTTAGAAAACTGCACATCAATTTCGATATAGTGCGCGCCGTATTCAATGGCTTTTTGGATGGCCAGTGGCGAATTTTCAGGAAAGTATTGCTGAAAACCGCGATGAGCAATCAGTTGATTGGCGCTTAGCATCTTAAGTAAAGAGGGTGTCGACATGGCACTCACAGAGCAATCACTATTGTTGGCAGTATAGTCCGAATTTTTGAGGGCTGGCTTTGGGTTTGTTAAACTGACAGCCGATGCCTTTGCTTATTTTTCCGAGTTTTCTATGAAAGTCGCCGTGGTTCCCGTTACTGCCTACCAACAAAACTGCTCGCTGATTATGTGTGAAGAAACACACAAAGTGGCGGCGGTGGATCCAGGTGGCGATTTGGCGCAGTTAGAAGCACAAATTGCCGCCATGGGTGGCACATTGGATGTGGTTTTGCTGACGCACGGGCATATGGATCATTGTTCGCAGGCGCGAGTATTTGCTGATCGGCACGGCGTGCAAGTGATTGGTCCGCACAAAGAAGATAAGTTTTGGTTGGATATGCTGCCGGAAACCTGCGCGCGCGTTGGCTTTCCAGCAGCAGAAGCGTTTGTGCCGGATCGTTGGTTAGACGATGGCGATACCGTGTCGTTTGGCAATATTTCTTTGCGTGTATTGCATACACCCGGTCATACGCCGGGGCATGTGGTGTTTTATCACGAAGGACAAAAGCTGGCGTTTGTCGGTGATGTCATTTTTCAAGGTTCCATCGGGCGCACAGATTTTCCGCGCGGCGATTTTGAAACTTTGATTAATTCCATCAACAACAAATTATTTCCTTTGGGTGATGAAGTAACTTTTGTGCCCGGTCATGGGCCGCTCTCAACATTTGGCGAAGAAAAACGCAGCAATCCGTTTATGAGCGGCACCTACCGGTAACAAAAAATTAGTGGTGATGACCGCCGGGGCCGTGCACATGGCCGTGATCCAATTCTTCTTGCGTGGCAGCGCGCACATCGACAATCGTGACATCAAAGTTGAGATGTTGACCCGCTAGTGGATGGTTGGCATCAATGGTTACGGTGTTGTCATTAACAGCAGTAACGGTGACGCGCTGCATGTAACCAGATTGATCTTGCGCTTGGAAAGTCATGCCGGGCTCGATGGTGTCGGAGCCTTGAAACATTTCTTTCGGCACTTGTTGAATCAATTCCATCACCACTTCGCCGTAACCATCAGCCGGTGCAACACGCACAGTCAATGCGTCGCCCGCTTTTTTTCCAGCCAAAGGGTTTTCCAAGCCGGGGATAATGTTGCCTGCGCCTTGCAAATACACCAGTGGCTCGGAGCCGGCGGAGCTGTCGATGACATCGCCGCCATCATTGGTGAGTGTGTAATGAATGGAGACAACGCTGTTGTTTGCAATTTGCATGGTATGTACTCGTGGGGTGAAAAAAATAAAAAATTACTGTTGCAGCGCGCGTTTGTATGCGGCGATGGTGTTGGATAAACCGTTATAGAGTGCATCGACAGTGAGTGCGTGACCTATCGACACCTCGTCTAACATGGGCAGCGCATTGACTAACGCGGGTAAGTTTTCTGTATTGAGATCGTGTCCGGCGTTCACGCCCAAGCCCAGTTGCTGTGCATGTGCTGCGGCTGTGGCGTGCTGTTGCAGAATGTGTTGCCAAGAATCGTTGTCGCTTTGTCGATGTTGATACGCTTCTGCATACGGGCCAGTGTAGAGTTCTATGCGATCCGCACCGATCTCGTGCGCGATACTTATTTGCCTGCAATCAGGATCCATAAACAAACTGACGCGGCAGCCGTAATCGTGCAGTTGTTGAATGATGGGGCGCAAGCGCTCGCCATCTTTTTGCAAATCAAAACCGTGATCGGAAGTGAGTTGGCTGTCAGTGTCGGGAACCAGCGTGCATTGATGCGGCCTTGATTGTTTGACTAACGCAATAAATCCAGGGTAAGTGCCTTGTGCATCGGCAAACGGATTGCCTTCAATATTGAATTCAATATTGGGGAAATCAGCCAAGAGTTTTTTTAATGTGGGAATGTCGCTGGCGCGAATATGGCGCTGGTCTGGGCGTGGATGCACAGTAATGCCGTCTGCGCCAAGCGCGATACATTGCTTGGTGTACGCGAGTAAATCGGGAAAATCGCCAGCGCGCGAATTGCGCAACAGGGCAATTTTGTTGATGTTGACGCTAAGTGCAACCACGATTGTTGTTTTATGGCAGGCGTTTGGCGCTGAGAATCACGACATCTTGCAGTGGCACATCTTGATGCATGCCGCGTTCACCAGTGCGCGGTAATGGCGATTTTGTCCACGACATCCATGCCTTGCACAACCTTGCCAAAAACAGCGTAACCCGCTTTGCCAGGGTTGGCGTTGAGATTGGCGTTGTCTACCAAGTTGATAAAAAACTGTGCGGTGGCGCTGTCTGGATCGCTAGTGCGCGCCATGGCGATGGTGCCTCTTTCGTTTTTTAAGCCATTGGTTGATTCATTAATGATGGGTGCGCGCGTGGGTTTCTGTTCCATTCCTACGGCAAAGCCGCCGCCTTGGATCATAAAATCAGGGATGACGCGGTGGAAAAGCGTGTTGTTGTAGAAGCCATCCTGCACATATTGCAGAAAGTTAGCGACAGTTTTGGGTGCGGCTTTCTCATTTAATTGCAGCGTGATATCTCCGGCATTGGTCTGCAGTAAGACGCGAATGCCGGCGGGTTGATTGGCAAAACTGCTAAGGCTGAAGCAGGTCAGTAAACAAGCGAGGAGAAGCTTTTTCATTAGTACCATCCATCATTGCGGCGTTTAGTGAAAAGTTTGGAGATCAATACGCTGACAACACAGCCCAGTGCCACCAACAGGCCGCCATACAGGAACCAAGTTTGGTCTTTACGATCTTTAAGGCGTTCGTTGTCAGTGACCAACAGTTCTTTTTCAGCAATCAACAAGCTGTTTTGTTTTACTAATTCAGCATTGCGGGCATGGGTGTCAATTTGCGAGGTGGAAATTTGTTTTAGCGCAACCAGTTGTTCTTCAATTTGATTTTTTTCAGTTTGCAGCTGTGCGATCTGTGCATTGGCTTGTTCGAGTTGCAGGCTGATCGGTGCTTCGGTGCTGAGGTATTGCACTCTTACCCAGCCCTCGATGTTTTCTGCAGAGCGGATGCGCGCATAGCCAGCTTTATTGTCTTGTTCCAGTACGGTGACCATGGCGCCACTGACAAGGCCATTATTCAGTAATTTGCTTTTGTCATTTTTTTCGACATGGATGGGAGCATACACTTTGTCGGTGATGTAATGCATCGGTTCTTCTGCGAGGCAGAAGCCGCTAGTGATCAATAAAAAAGAACAGAGTGTTTTTTTCATGGTGACTCTTGCTTTTGATTGGTATTTTCTGTGTCGGAAGATTCTTTAATGTGTGGAGCAATAATAAAAGCAGAAATAATTGCCAGTACAGGAGAGGAGGCGATGCTCCACAATTTATAGCGCACCCAAAACTCTTCGGAAAATTGAAAGGCAACAAAAAGATTTAGTGAGCCCAGTAATAAAAAATAACCCGCCCAGATAAAGCTGAGGCGTGCATAAATATTGGCGGGTAATGTCATTTGATCGCCGAGTGCGCGCTCAACTAACCCTCGTTTTGAAAAAAATTGCGTGCCGGCAAACGCCAGTGCTAATGCCCAACTGAGTACAGTGGGTTTCCATTTCAGAAATAACGGGTTGTGCCAAAACAGGGTTGCGCCACCTAGCAGCAACACCATGGCCAGCATGGCCAGCTGCCCTTTGGAGAGTGTGCGTTTCCAGAGCCAAATAGCGGCAAACACTAACACCGTAGCCAACATTAAAGCGGCGGTGGCGCTGTAAATGCCGTTGAATTGATAGTGGATGCCAGCGACATCCAGTGTTTTTCCATTTAGAAAATACACGATACCGAAAATAATGACGGGCAGAATTTCGAGTAGAGCCAACATGAGGTATTTGCACGAAAGGGAGCGTTCGACATTCTAACCGAGTCTCTCGATAATCTCTGCCATGATCCTTTGGAGGCGGTATGAGCCAATTTTTTCAGATTCATCCAGACAACCCGCAGCAGCGTTTGACGAAACGCGCCGCTGAAATGATCCTCGACGGCGCGGTGGTGGTGTATCCCACGGATTCCGCCTACGCACTGGGCTGCCATTTGGGAGACCGCAAAGCGCTGGACCGCATCATGGCGCTGCGTGCGGTGGACAAGCATCACAATTTCACGCTGATGTGTCGTGATCTCTCCGAGCTGGGCACTTACGCCAAAGTGGACAACAGCATGTTTCGTTTATTGAAAGCGAACACGCCTGGCGCTTACACCTTTGTGCTGCCAGGCACTGGTGAAGTGCCGAAACGCTTGCTACATGAAAAGCGTAAAAGTATCGGCTTACGGATTCCTGATAACGCGATTGCTCTCGCCATTTTGGCGGAGCTGGGCGAGCCCTTGCTCACCAGTACCTTGATTCTCGCCGGAGAAACCGAGCCGCTGAATGATCCTTACGATATTCGCGATCGTTTAGAACATCAGGTCGATTTAATTATTGATGGTGGCTACTGCGGTTTGCAGCCCACGACGGTAGTTGATTTGCGCGATGGTGTGCCGGTGGTGTTGCGGGAAGGCGCGGGTAGTGTGGCTGCTTTGGGTTTGTGACTTTTAAGTAACGAGAATGCGTAGGAATACTTTTAGGCTTCGTATTAAAGCTTTGATATTCCAGTGGCGTAAAATTTTTATAACACGGTGCGGTGAAAAATAAAAACGTATGTTGGCGATACGCGCAGTATGTGCAAGTGGGTAGTTATAAGCCTGTTGATACCATGACTGTGAGTTGCGATATGCGCCAGAATCTACTTGGTTTAATCGAGTGGTAACATCAGGGTTCTCTTTAAGAGCAAGCTCATAGAGTGGTGTGCCAAATTGTGGGACTACTGAGAAAAAGAATGCTAGCGTTAGATCGCTTTCAATAGCAAAGTCGATGGTTGCTTTAATTTCTTCTGGGGTTTCTGTGGGAAAGCCTAACATAAAGAAACCTGTCACTTGAATGTTTCGCTTGCCCAGTAACGCGATAGCATGTTTTGTTTTTTCAATATTCAAATGTTTTTCTACTAAAGCCTGTAGGCGAGGAGTGACGGTTTCTATGGCGATGCTGACTGCGTAAGTTCCAGAATCACACATGGCGTTGATGACATCTTCGTCAAGGATATCAGCGCGCACCCCATTGGGAAAAGTAAATTTCAGCTTGTTGGGCCAGCGTCGTTGTACTTCCAACATAATAGCTTTTAGGCGCGGTTTGTGCAGATTAAAAATATCGTCGACTATCTGAAACTCATCAACGCCATATTGCTCATATAGTCTTTCTATTTCTGCAATAACATAGTCAACGCTATGGTAAACGAATTTCTTTGAGAAAATATCATGACAGTAGTTGCACAGATAAGGGCAGCCACGTGATGTAAATAGCATGGCATAGCGTTTACCTTTGAGATTGGCAGCCATGTTGGGTTCTGCGGCGTAAGTATCCAAGTTCACCATGTCCCATGCTGGTGGCGGTAAACTGTCAAGATCATTGATTTGATCTTCGCGTGTGGAAAAATGAATGCTGCCGTCTAGTCGTCGAAATGACATGCCTAAAATAGACTCGTCTGGCTCTTGATTTTGAGCAAGTCGCAACAATGCTTCTGGAAAACTGCGGTCGGCAGCGCCTTCAAAAACCCAGTCTATGTTTTTGTCGTCTAGGATGGTCTTTGCGTTTTTTAGTGCGTACGGACCGCCAAAAACGGTAATGATTGAAGGGTTGTATTGCTTGATTCGCTTTGCAATACAGTGTCCCGCATGGGCTTCATAGTTTAGAGCGGAGAAACCTACAACATCGGGGGTGTATTCTTTAAGTACACTGGTGATTTTTTCTGGAATCATTCTTTGCAGTTTCATGTCGATAATTTTTATATCGACGTTGCTGCCCAGCTTTTCGCGAATGCTAGATGTGATGTAAAGCAAGCCCAATGGTGGCGCTTGCAGTGGGGCTGTAATTTTCTGGAATGGCTTCAGCAGTAAAATGCGCAGCTTGCGCGTCGGCGGCAAGCTGGCTGGTATTTTTTCATGTATGTCTTTTAATCGGATTATTTTTGATGTCATTGCTGGGCTTTATGATTTAGATAGAATTTGAATAAATCCTATAAAGCCGCGCCATAAGTTCAGAAACCCAAGATGCTTTAGTATCCAATACCCTCGTTTGGGTGAAATATAAAAACGCAAGTTGGCGCGGCGAACAAGTTGTAGTAAGGGGTATCCGTAGGCAGTTTCGTACCAAGAGTTTGTGAAATAGCGGGTGGATTCAATTTGACTCATTTGATGGGTTACATCGGCATTTTCTTGCATAGCAAGATCGTACATAGGGGTTCCTGGTTGGGGGGTGACAAAGAAGAAGTAGGCGAGAGTTAGCCTGCTGTTTATGGCAAATGCAATGGTTTTTTTTATTTCTTCGGGTGTCTCGTGTGGGAAAGCCACATAAAAACCATTCACTTGTATATTGCGTTTACTTAATAATGTAATGGCTTGACAGGTTTTTTCTATGTCTAGATTTTTTTCCACTAATTGTTGCAGGCGTGGGGTGATGGTTTCAATCGCTATGCAGACAAGATAGGTGCCTGCATTAGCTAATGCGTCGATGACTTCTTTATCAAGAATGTCTGCGCGCAAGCCGTTGGGGAAGGCAAATTTTAATTTTCCTGGCCAGCGGCGAGTGACCTCTCCCATAATGGCTTTGAGTCGTGGTTTGTGGAGATTAAAAATATCATCAACAATATGAAACTCATCAACGCCATATTGTTCGTATAAACGCTCTATTTCTGCAATAACATAATCAACGCTGTGGTAAACAAATTTTTTTTAGAATAGATCGTGACAATAGTTGCACAGGTAGAAGCAGCCACGCGATGTAAATAGCAAGCGTAGCGTTTCCCTCGTAAGTTGTGTGCCATATTAGGAGCCTTAGCATAGGCGTCTAGCTGAATCATATTCCATGCTGGTGGCACTAAGCTATCAAGGTCGTTGATTTGGTCTTGGCGTGCTGAAAGACAAATAGAGCCATCAGGTGATGGCGAATGACATGCCTAGAATGGACTCGTTAGGAGCTTGTCCTTGGGCCAAAAGCATTAAAGCTTGTGGAAGTGTTCTATCGGCAGCGCCTTCAAAAACCCAATCAATATTGGGGTCTTGTAAAATTTGTTCTGTATTTTTTAATGCATATGGTCCGCCAAATACAGTAATGATATTGGGATTTGTTGCCTTGATGTGTTTGCTAGCGCATGCCCAGCATAAGCCTCACAGTTAAGAGCAGAGATACCTACAACATCTGGTTGAAATTCTTGCAGTATTGAATCTATCGCGTTGTTTTCCATTTGCTGCAATTTCATATCCAAAACACGGACTTCAATGTGTTCGTTAAGGTTGCTCGTATATTGGATGCGAGATACAGCAGACCAATCGGTGGAGCATGAGTAGGCCCGGGAATAAGTTGGTAAGGTTTTACCAGCAGAACTTTTAATGAGCGAACAATGGGTAAATTGGCTGTGTTCTTGCTATCAATGGTGGTGGAGTGATGACTCTGGCGGCTAAAGCTTTCACAGTTGCGCTCGCATAGAAGTATTTCTTGTTGTTGCTGATAATCCTACCGCAGCGGTGGCATTTTTCCTCTTAAATAAAAGCCCACTTTCAGTGGGCTTTTTCTGGGGTTGGTTTCTGATAATTGGCTTTGCTCCTAATCGCCGCCAACACTTCTTTTGCCGCCACGGGATTTGTGTGCCGGCCAAACACACACTTCACGCCGGCGTTGAACAGGAAGTCGTAATCCTGTTTGGGGATTACACCGCCCGCGATGACGATGATGTCATCCGCGCCGAGTTTTTTCAGTTCAGCGATCAGTTCCGGCACCAGCGTTTTGTGGCCAGCGGCTTGTGATGAACAGCCGACGATGTGCACATCGTTTTCCACGGTTTGTTTGGCCACTTCTGCCGGCGTGGAGAACATGGGTGACAAATCGATATCAAAGCCGAGGTCAGCAAACGCGGTGGCGATCACTTTCGCGCCGCGATCGTGACCGTCTTGTCCCATTTTGCACACCAGCATGCGCGGGCGGCGGCCGTTTTTATCGGCAAACTGTTTTACCTCTTCCACGATGGCTTGCCAATCTTGATCCATTTGATAAGCGCCTCCGTAAACGCCGGAAATGGTGCGGGCTTGCGCGTTGTAGCGGCCGAATTCTTTTTCCAATGCGGCAGAAATTTCACCCACCGTGGCGCGCGCGCGCGTGGCTTGAATGGCTAAGTCGAGCAAGTTGCCGTTGCCTGTTTTTGCCGCTTCCGTCAGTTGATTCAAAATTGCTTCGACGGTGGCGTTGTCGCGTTTGGCTTTCAAATCATTGAGGCGTTTGATTTGCGATTCGCGCACGGCGACATTGTCGATTTCGAGAATTTCTACGTCGTCTTCCTTCGCCAGCTTGTATTTGTTCACACCGACGATTACGCCTTCGCCGCGATCGATGCGCTTGTTTTTCGCTGCCGATTCTTCGATACGCATTTTCGGCAAGCCGGATTCCACCGCTTTTGCCATGCCGCCTTTGCTTTCGATTTCTTCAATCAAGGCCCAGGCTTTGTCGGCCAATTCTTGCGTCAGCTTTCCATCATGTACGAGCCGCCCCACGGGTCGACCACATTACAAATGCCAGTTTCTTCCGAATGATCAGCTGCGTGTTGCGTGCGATGCGCGCAAAAATTCAGTCGGCAGGGCGATCGCTTCGTCGAGTGCGTTGGTGTGCAGCGATTGCGTGCCGCCGAAAACCGCCGCCATCGCTTCGATGGTGGTGCGCACCACATTGTTGTACGGGTCTTGTTCCGGTGAGTGACCAGCCGGATGTTTGCGAATGCGTGCGCAACATTGGAGCGCGCGTCTTCGGGTTGAACTCGCTGACGATGCGCGACCACAACAAGCGACCGGCGCGCAGCTTGGCAATTTCCATGTAGAAATTCATGGAGATGCCCCGAAGAATGACAAACGACCGGCGAAGGCGTCGATGTCCAAACCAGCAGCGAGTGCAGTGCGAATGTATTCCTTGCCGTCGGCCAGCGTGTAAGCCAGCTCCAGCGCCGCGTCGGCACCAGCTTCTTGAATGTGATAACCAGAAATGGAAATGGTGTTGAATTTCGGCAGGTTTTTGAGCAGTAGGCGATGATGTCGCCGATGATTTTCATGGAAGGCGCAGGCGGATAGATGTAGGTGTTGCGCACCATGAATTCTTTCAGGATGTCGTTTTGAATCGTGTCGCAAGTAGGTCTTGCGTCACGCCTTGTTCTTCGGCGGCGATGATGTAACCGGCCAACACCGGCAGCACCGCGCCGTTCATGGTCATGGGACACCGAGACTTTATCCAGCGGAATGCCGTCGAACAGCACTTTCATGTCTTCTACGGAATCGATCGCCACACCGGCTTTGCCCACATCGCCGGTCACGCGCGGGTGATCGAGTCGTAACCGCGGTGGGTGGCGAGGTCAAACGCCACCGACACACTTGGCCGCCGCCGCTAACGCTTTGCGGTAGAAGGCATTGGATTCTTCAGCGGTGGAAAAGCCCGCGCACTGGCGAATCGTCCACGGTTTGCCGGCATACATGGTGGCCTGTGGGCCGCGCACAAACGGCTCAAACCCAGGGAGCGTATTCGCGTTGGGTAAACTTGCGGTGTCAGCAGCGGTGTAGAGAGGCTTGAGCGTGATGCCTTCGGGTGTTTCGGTATTCAGGCTGGCCAGCGGTTTGCCTTTCAGTTGTTTTTCAACAGCGGCTTGCCAATCGGCGGTGGTTTTGTTGGTCATGTGGATGTCCTAAAAGGCGTATCAGTGGTGATCGTCAGCGGGCTGGTTAATTTCAATCAGCACGCCGTCGCAGCATTTGGGGTGGATAAAAATGACTTGGCAACCGTGTGCGCCAGGGGTGGGCGCGTCGGAGAGGAACTGGTAGCCCTTGGCTTGCAGCGTGGCTACATCTTCCAGAATGTTGTCGGAGCGGAAGCAGATATGGTGAATGCCACCTTTGCCATTCTTCTCCAGATACTTGGCAATTGGCCCCTCGCCGTTCAGTGGGTGTACCAGCTCGATCTGGGTGCCAGCTACGGGGAAGAAAGCGGTAGTGGTTTTGGCGGCTTCCACATCTTCCGTGCCGTTGAAGGTCAGGCCGAAGTCTTCCAAGAAACGGTTAATGGCTTTTTGCAGGTCAGGAACAGCGATGGCGATATGGTCGAGATGGGTGATCATCGGAGCCTCAAAGAAAGGAGGGAAGGCCAAAAGGAGGCGGTATTTTAGCGGGGTGAGGCCGGGCTGGGCTAGTCGGTGGCGGCATTGCCTGAGGTGAGAGGTAGAGAGGGGTAGAACTGGCGCATGGCTCGATGTTACTTTTGCCAGATCCACTCTGACCGGAGCAAAACAACAATGACAACATATCAACACAGACAGGGAAAACCGGGGCTGCTGCGAGGGTTATTGCTGGGTGCCTGCCTGCTGCTGTCCAGCCCCGCATTGTGGGCGGCGGATACTGATGGTGACGGCATCCCGGACACATTGACAGGAGAAATCCACATTGGTGAGTCGTTTGCCTGTGCATTGAGCACGGCGGGAGTGCAATGCTGGGGTCGGAACAATGCCGGGCAGACAGATGTGCCGGTGATAGCCAATCCGGTCGCGCTCAGTGTGGGGCTGACGGATGCCTGTGCCATTACGGATTACGGCGTGCGGTGCTGGGGTTCCAGTTACGCCTATCCCTACGAGAATATTCCCGCCATGACCAATCCGACTGCGATCAGCGTGGGCAGCAATTATGCCTGCGCGCTGCACAGTGGCGGCATGAGCTGCTGGGGTGGCAACACGCAGATTACCGGTGGCATTCCCATTCCGGTGCTGACCAACCCGGTGGCGGTAAGTGCTGGTGTTTTCCATGCCTGTGCGATTGACGACAGCGGTGTGCAGTGCTGGGGCAATAGCACCTTTGGTAAAACCACCCCGCCGGGAACGCTGGTGAACCCGGTGGCGGTGAGTACGGGGACGTATCATACCTGCGCCATTGACGACAATGGTGTGCAGTGCTGGGGTTTGAATGACTACGGCCAGACGGATGTACCCGAAGGTTTGCCGTTCGCGAAAGACAACTGCCCGCTGGTGGCCAATCCCGCCCAGAAAGACACGGATGGTGACGGTCTTGGCGATGCCTGCGATCCGGATATCGACAACGATGGTGTGCTGAACGGCAGTGATAACTGTCCGGTGGTGGTGAATGCGGATCAGGCTGATCTGGACGGCGATGGCATTGGCAATGCCTGTGACCCGGATACTGATGGTGATGGCATACCGGATGCAGTCACCGGACAACTGAGCCTGGGTGCCTTCCATACTTGTGCGCTGGATGACAACGGTGTGCATTGCTGGGGCTATAACACCAGTGGGCAGGCCACTGTTCCGGCACTGGTGAACCCGGTGGCGGTGAGTGCAGGTGGAGAGCACACCTGCGCGCTGGACGATAACGGCGTGCACTGCTGGGGTTTGAACAGTGCCGGCCAGACCACGGTGCCTGCATTGACTAACCCCGTGCAAGTGAGTGCGGGCAGGGATCACACCTGTGCGCTGGACGATACCGGCGTGCACTGCTGGGGCTTGAACAGTTCCGGCCAGACCACGGTGCCTGCATTGACTAACCCTGTGCAGGTGAGTGCAGGAGGTGGGTTCACCTGCGCACTGGACGATAACGGTGTGCAGTGTTGGGGCAGCAATATATCCGGGCAGCAAAATGTACCGGTGCTGTTGGAACCGGTGGCGTTGACTACGGGCGATGAGGTTGCCTGCGTGCTGGATGGCACAGGTGCTGCGCAATGCTGGGGCTCCAGTGGCAGTGGCAAACTCAACGAACCGGCTTTGAGCAAACCGGTCACTATCAGTGCAGGCAGAGACCACATCTGCGCACTCGACGAAACGGGGCTGCACTGCTGGGGTTATAACTACGATGGTCAGACGGATGCGCCTGCGCTGGTGAATCCGGTGACGGTGGCTGCGGGTTCCGATCACTCCTGTGCGCTGGACGATACCGGTGTGCACTGCTGGGGAGGCGGCAAGACCGTTACCGGCATCTATCCCGAGTATGGTCAGTCCATCGTGCCTGCTGGCCTCGTGTTTGCAAAAGACAACTGCCCGCTGGTGGTGAATCCTGACCAGAGCGATGTGGACGGTGACGGTCTGGGTGATGCCTGTGACCCGGACGATGACAACGACGGCGTGCCTGACGAAGAAGATAACTGCCCGCTGGCTGCCAATGCTGATCAGCGCGATACAGACGGTGATGGCCTGGGCGATGCCTGCGACCCGGATATGGACGGCGATGGCGTGTTGAACGGCGATGATGCCTTCCCGCTGGACGCTACCGAGTGGGACGATACCGATGGCGACAATCTCGGTGACAACAGTGATCCGTTCCCGAACGATGCGTCCATGCTGAATGCGGTGGACGGTGCCATGAAAGTCAACAAAACCGGCGCTGCTGTCGCGTTTGCCGGTGATTTCAACGGCGATGGTTATGGTGACTATGTGGTCGGCATACCCGGCTATGACGTTGCCAAGACCCCCACCACCAAGGCTCTCAAGGACGCTGGTCACGTTGAGGTGATATCGGGCAGGGACGGCAGCGTGTTGTTTGCCGTAGACGGCAATACCGCCAAAGGCGCACTGGGTACGGCGGTGGCAGGCAATGCAGATATTGACGGCGACGGCATCCCCGATGTGGTGGCGGGTGCGCCAATGGCCAATGACACGGCAAACGGCCTGAAGGCTGTGGGCAGTGTCCATGTCATGTACGGCTCTGCCAATGGCAGTTACCGCACCGATACCGTATACGGCACCGAAGCCAAAGCCTTGTTCGGCACGGCGCTGGCGCTGGGCGATTTTGACAATGATGGTCAGGCCGATGTGGTGATTGGCGTACCGAAAGCACCAAACGCCACGGGCACCAAACCACTGAAATCAGCGGGCAGGGTGCTGGTGCTGTCAGGAGATGATTTGTACGGTGCCCCACTGCTGGAGGTTTATGGCGCAGGGGTCAACGCGCTGGCGGGCACCGCCGTGGCCGCTGGGGATTTTGATGGCCAACCGGGTGCGGAAGTGATGGTCGGCGCACCGAATGACGACGACACCGCACATGGCCTTATCGACGCAGGCAGTGTGAAAATCTACACATTCAGCGACAGGGAAAATCCCAGGGTGTATTACGGTGAGGCAGCCAAAGACTATTTTGGCAGGGCACTGGCAGCGGGTGAGGACGTGGGCAGTGATGGTGTGAACGATGTGCTGGTGGGCGTGCCGGGCCTTGATGTACCGGGTGACAAGGTTGTGGTGATGTCGAGGAGGGGAAGAGCTGCCCTGGCAAATGGGCAGCCGGATTTGCGCCATGAGCCATTGCTGGGCAGCAGCCGAAATCCGGTTTGGGCTCCGTGGTGGCGTTCGGGGATATCAACGGTGATGGTGAAATTGAACTGCTGGCTGGTGCGCCGAAAGGTGACAGTCCGACATTGCCAAAAATTACCAAGGACACCGGTAATGTCACCGTCTGGCAACTGAACGGGATGACGTTTGATGAGCTGCGTACCGTGTATGGCAGCAAAAAAGGCGATCAGTTCGGCGCTGCTCTTGCCGTGGGGGATGTCAACGGCGATGACAAGGCCGATCTCATCATCGGCGCGCCAGCTGCCGATACGATGGCAGACGTGAAAGGCAAGCAGAAGCCACAGAAAGATGCCGGGGTTGTGAGCGTGTTGAGCGGTGTGGAGTTGTAGTGCGGGTGGTTCAGTGATGTTCCATATCACATCGCATAACCCGCCCCAGCCTCATGCACCTGCCCCACCCAATTTTCCACCCGCAGATCAGGGTAGTGCAAAAAATCTTGCTCGTTGTTGGTGACAAGAGTGAGGTCTAGGCTCAGTGCGTGAGCTGCAATCAGACGATTTAGCGCATTGCGCTGCCTGTCTCGTACGGCGGCGCGCAGGATGCCGTAGTGCAGCGCCTCAGCTTCGGTAAAAGGTAGCGCAGGAATGTCATCCAGTAACGCGGCCAACGCTTGTTCATTTTGCGCGCGATTCGCAGAGTGCAATTCAATGCCTGCACGCAGCTCGGCCAGTGTCACTACCGACATCACGACATCGCCGCGATACAGGCTTTCCAGCTTGTGCAGCACTTGCGGCGGATGCTGGCGAATCAAATAAATGCAGATATTGGTGTCGAGCAAGTAGCGCATATCACCAACCCGCGCGTTCTATTTCTGGCTCGGCTGCCGGACGGCCTCCAATCATGAAATCAGCGCTGAATGCTTCTAGTTTGCTGCGCAAGTTTGTCAGCTTTTGTTGACGCAGCGGGCGAATAACCAGCTCGTCGCCGCGACGCTCGACCTCGACATCCTGCAGGCCGTCTGGAAAGTTCAGTTCCTTGGGGATGCGCACGGCTTGGGAATTGCCGCTTTTGAAGACGCGTGTTTGCATGGTGGATTGGTGTTGGGTGTAGTTTGTATATACGCAATATACAGCTATCGGGTTTATGGAACAAGATTTACAAAGCTGGAATCTCCTTCTCCCACCATGCTGTAGCTAGGCGCCCATCAAAAGCTTCTTGTGGAGATGGTTCATATAGTCCATGAATGCTAGGTTCCAATCCCCGTTGAATCAGCCATTCAGCAACGCCAGCTTTTCTTTGTAGTTCGGCGAAATATAAGTCCTCTGCGCTTGGGCCGCTGTCACGATCATCCCAATGGTGGCCGGAGCGGTGTAGGCCAAATTCTGCTGTGTTTGTGATGTAACGGTTTTTTCCAGCGATATAAACATCCACGCAAGCACTTGCGCACTCGTCCCAAACCAAAGTGTCCATGCGATTTTCTTTTACAAGGTGATAAATGGCATTGCCTTCTGCCGATTTTCCGCCGGGGCTTCGTAAGGCCAGCAACTTAATGTTTGGATGTTCTGCCATTACTTGTTTCAATTTATTTGATACGCCAAAACCTAAATCGCCATTAATAAGTATGGATTGAGAGGATGGGTCATAATCAATTTCTGCTTTTTTATCGCTATCCGTTGCGATAATGAGAAATTCAGCAATTGAGTATTGCGCATATTTTGATGTAAAGGCTGCAAGGAATAAACAAAAAGATATAGACCGCCACAGATAGAAAGTAACGCGACAAGCAGAGATCTGCTGGAAAACATCCAGCGTTGTGCGGATAGAAATACACCGTGACCGCAATAAAGAAGAATAAGCGAGTTAACAACGATGCTGGATAGGTAGGTGATAGCTAGAGCTTGGTAGTGAGCAGTAATGTTTTCCGGCATTAATGCTTCAAAAGAAAATCTTGCGATAAAAAGTGCGGCCATCCCTGTTAAAAGAGTGATGATTGGCCCAAATTCGCCATTCCAGTAGCGGTGTAGCCATGACTTCTTGGGCGGCTTGGATTTTTTCTCTTTCTTTAGGTGTTTTGAGAGCTGTTTTTCTGCAAGGTGCTGTGCAATAACCTTGTTTTCTAGAAAGACAATAATGGAATTTGTGCTTTCGCTGATATTGTTTCCAACCATCACGCGCAGCACTTGCGGGTGCACATACCATGCATCTGAGTTTGGATTTGCTTTTTGAAAATGCTTTGGATACAGCATTCTCATTATGTTTGACGATTTTACGGCAGGTATTTGCTGCTTAATGTCCGAATAGTTTAGCCATAAATCACCGTTATCATCCGTGTAGCTGCGGTAGCAAATGCCAAAGTGTCGATGCTTCTGTTGAGTGCTTTCCCATTCATCGTGTTTAGCTTCAAGATTGGTTTTGAGCTTTAAAAAAGCAATAGCGGTTACGCAGAAAGAAATGCATAAAAAAGCTATGGATGTGGCAAATGACAGTAACCCGTAGGCATAGATCACCACGGAAGCAATGACAGTAATGAGGCTTGCATTTTTGGCTGTGTCTTTAAACATTTGAATGCTAAAAGCTCAGAGAGGATTTTCAGGATACCGCTCAAACGCCGTCAGCGTGTTGAGGTGTGGCAGCCACGCTTGTTGCTCGGCAGTTTGCACTTGCACCGTAGGAGGTAGGTCGTCGGGATCGTCGAGCGTAGAAATTTGTACATCAATAAGACCAGGCAGCACGGTTGCGTTGCGGTAGAAAAGCCCTGTGCCACACTCAGGGCAGAAGGAGCGCATAGCCGCACCGGATGAATTGATGGTTTTTACAGCGCCGGAGGTAATTTTGACATTGGCTTCAGGGAAGATGGCCCAAGTCACCATCGGTGCGCCGGCGCTGCGTTGGCAGTCGCGACAATGGCAAACCGCTACCCAGTTGGGGTTGCCGGAGAGTGTGTATTGAATGTGCCCGCATAAACATCTGCCGGTGTGCTGCATCACAGTGTCCTCAGGGTGAAGTAAAAATAGCTGGCATGGTGGAGGGAATTTGCCAACCTTCTTGTTCGGCCATGGCCATGAAGATGATCAACGAAAAACCGACTACCTGTATCAAAAAAGGCTTTTTTGCCACTTGCCAATGAATAATCAGAAAAAAGAACGAGATAAAGGGAACGAGCAGACAACCTAAACCCCACAGGATGCTGGTTCTAAAAGCGGCAATCAGAAACAGGATGCTGCCAATAAAGGCGAGTGCTAGACCGAGGAGAATGGCAATATCTGACATGGGTTTTTCTTTGGATAGTGATTTGCCGTGAATATACCACTCTGTGTTTCAGGTATGCTGACCGCCTCTTAGGCATAGGCCTGCTCTTCTTCTGTTATGACACCCAAAACCCCCGTTCAGCTAGTCACCGTGGATGAAAACCACGACGGTCAGCGCATCGACAATTTTTTGCTCGGCCACCTCAAAGGTGTGCCGCGCACGCTGGTGTATCGCATCTTGCGCAAAGGTGAGGTGCGCGTGAACAAGGGGCGCGCTAAACCGGAACACAAATTAACGGTGGGTGATGTGGTGCGCATTCCGCCGTTGCATTTGCCGGAAGCTGATGCGCCGGCTAAGGCGAGCGACAATTTGTTGGAAGTGTTGGAAAGCCGCATTCTGTTTGAAGATAAATACATCCTTGCGATCAATAAACCGGCTGGTTTGGCGGTGCATGGCGGCAGCGCTATTCGTTTGGGTTTGATCGAAGCGCTGCGCCAGTTGCGCCCACAAGAAAAAATGCTGGAGTTGGTGCATCGACTCGATCGCGATACATCGGGTTGTATTTTGATTGCAAAAAAACGCGCCGCCTTGACGGCTTTGCACGATGACTTGCGCGAAGGGCGCGTGGACAAACGTTATCTTGCGTTAGTGTTTGGCCGCTGGCCAGAAAAGATAAAAGAGGTGAAGGTTCCACTGCTGAAAAATGAAGTAGCGAGCATTGTGCGCGTGAGTGATGCAGGGAAGTCGGCGCACACGGGTTTTACAATAAAACAGACGTTTGATGGGTACACTTTACTCGAAGCCAAACCCTACACCGGCCGCACTCACCAGATTCGTGTACACGCCAAACACGCAGGGCATTCTTTGGTAGGCGATGAAAAATACAGTGACGAAACAAAAAATGCCGTGGCAGAAAAAATCGGGTTCAAACGCCTTTGTTTGCATGCTTATTCATTGGTATTTAAGCACCCCATCAGTGGTGAGAAGCTTCGTATTGAAGCGCCTTTGCCGGAGGATATTGCAGTGCCATTAAAGAAACTGGAGAGAAAGATCTGATGTTGTTGATTTTTGATTGGGACGGCACGCTGATCGATTCAGCGGCAAAAATTGTGCGCTGTATGCAGTGTGCGGCGGAGCAGGCAGGCGTTGAGCCGTTGCCGGATGAACCGATTCGCCAGATCATCGGCTTGAGTTTGCCGCAGGCTATTGCTGTGTTGTATCCCAATGAGTCTTCTGCCACTCACGAAGACATTCGGCAGCGTTATGTGCAGCACTATGTCGGGGTGGATCAAACACCGTCACCGTTATTTGCCAGTGTGGCAGAAACATTGCATACCTTGCGCGATGCGGGCTACACGCTGGCTGTGGCGACCGGCAAGGCACGGCGCGGTCTGGATCGCGTGCTCGAACAAATGGGCATGCAGAAATTTTTTCATGCCACACGCTGTGCCGATGAAACGCGTTCGAAACCGCATCCACAAATGCTGCATGAATTGCTGGATTTTTTTGTATGCGCGCCAGCGCAAGCCTTGATGGTGGGTGATTCCTGTTTCGATATGGAGATGGCACAAGTTGCCGGTGTGCCGAGAGTGGCGGTGAGTTATGGCGCGCACAGTATCGAACAAATGCTGCCTTACCAGCCTTTGGCTTGTCTGGATCGTTTTGATGCGTTGTTGCCTGTGGTGGCTTCTATTGTTGATTTGGGCTTGCGTCCAATCGTCAGCGAGGGTGGAAAAGGCTAGAATTGGCGCCTCATTTCTGTCGGCACTTCTGGGGGCTTTTTGGAACAGGCTGTCAAACAACGTTTGGTGGGTGCAATGGTGCTGGCAGCAATTGCCGCCGTAACATTGCCTGTTATTTTTGATGCTGAGCGCCCGCAGGGTGTGCAAGTGCCGGAAACGATTCCTCCTGCGCCTGTTTATTCGCCCGTGGTAACGCAACCTGCCCAGCCCGTTGCTTTGCCTGCTGATCGCCCAACCGAAGAGCCCGTGCCAGTGGCGGATATGTATGCCATGAGCCAGGATGTGGATGCCAAATCTGCTGCGGAACCTGCGTCTCCCCCGACAGAACAGAAGGTGGTGGCAGCTGTTGCACCCGCTGTGTCGACGGGCAAGAGTGTCCCCGCCGTTCCTTCTGCGCCGGGCGGCAAGCTGAACCAACACGGCACACCAGAAGCATGGGTGGTGCAAGTAGCGGCACTGTCTGATCAGAAAAAAGTGGATGCGCTGGTGGCGGAGTTAAAGTTGCGCGGTCATACGGTTTTTACGCGCACTATGTCAGACAGTAAGGGCAACAAAATCACGCGTGTGTATGTCGGCCCCAAATTGGATAAGGCTCAGGCACTGAAACTCAAACAGCAAATTGATAGCGAGCAAAAACTGCAATCTATCGTCAAGCCATTCGGCCCGAATCAGTGATCGCAGGAGAGTGCTGTTGAACGAAGTGTTGTCGCAAACAGGATTCAATGGTGCGGATTGGGCTGTTGTTGTTGTTGTGGGTATTTCTATTTTGATCAGTTTGTCGCGTGGCTTTGTGCGCGAGGCATTGTCGCTATTGGTGTGGGTGGCTGCATTTGTGGTGGCGTTTTTCTTCAGTGAAAAATTGGCGCCTTTGTTGGTCAATGCGATTGAAGTGCCATCTTTGCGTTATGCGGCGGCGTTTGCACTGTTGTTTGTATCGACGCTGATTGTCGGCAGTTTAGTGAGCTATCTTATTGCGCAATTGGTGAAGATGACGGGGCTATCAGCAGTAGATCGCCTGTTGGGCAGCATGTTTGGTCTGTGTCGCGGTGTGCTGATCGTATTGTTGGTGTTGATCTTCCTGCCAAAAATTTTGCCTGTGCAGCAGGACAACTGGTGGCAGAAGTCGGTTTTGATTCCACGCGTATTGGTGTTGGAAAACTGGTCGCGTGAAACAGTGTCGCTGTTGACGGGTTGGGGCGCAGAACAATTGTCGCGCAAAGATGAAGTCATTCAGAAAGTACAGCCAAATATTCCCGTGCAATCGAATCTCCAGAGGCAATAATTCATGTGTGGCGTCGTTGGAATTGTTGGAACCAGTAGCGTAAGCGTTTCGTTGTATGACGCGCTGACGATGTTGCAACATCGCGGACAGGATGCTGCCGGTATTGCTACCTGTCATCGCGGGCGTGTGTATCAGAACAAAGGCAACGGCATGGTGCGCGATGTATTCAAAGAAGAACACATGCAAAATCTGCTGGGGAATATGGGTATCGGTCATGTGCGTTACCCAACGGCGGGCGGCTCAAGCGATTCTTTGGCGCAACCGTTTTATGTCAATTCACCTTACGGTATTTCTCTGGCGCACAACGGCAACCTGACCAATACGCAAGAACTGATGGACGAGTTGTTTCGCACGGGTTTGCGTCATATCAATACCGAATCCGATTCTGAAGTGTTACTCAATGTGTTGGCTTTGGAGCTGCAAAATCGCGGCCAATTGATGCCGGCGGCAGACGATATTTTTGCCGCTGTGTCGGCGGTGAATCAGCGTTGTCGTGGTGGTTATGCAGTAACAGCGATGATTGCCGATTACGGTATCGTGGCGTTTCGTGATCCTCTCGGTATTCGTCCGTTGGTATTTGGCAGCCGTGAGAGCGAACACGGTACGGAGTACATGATTGCCTCAGAAAGTGTGGCCTTGGATGTGTTGGGTTTTCAGTTAATTCGCGATGTGGCGCCCGGTGAAGCGATTTATATTCAGAGCGACGGCACATTCCACGCAAAAGTGTGTGCAGAAAATCCGCAATTAAGACCCTGTATTTTTGAATATGTGTATTTTGCGCGCCCCGACTCCATTATGGACGGCATCTCGGTGTACAAAGCGCGTTTGCGCATGGGTGAGAAGTTGGCGGAAAAAATTCAACGCCTGCGCCCAGAGCACGATATTGATGTGGTAATTCCAGTGCCAGATACCAGTCGTGTTGCTGCACAAATCTTGGCGCACAATCTCGGTGTGAAGTTTCGCGAAGGGTTGATGAAGAATCGCTACATCGGCCGCACATTTATTATGCCAGGGCAAAAACAGCGCAAGAAATCTGTGCGTCAAAAATTGAATGCAATTGATTTGGAGTTTCGCGGTAAGAATGTGCTGCTGGTGGATGATTCCATTGTTCGCGGCACTACCTGCGAACAGATTGTACAAATGGCGCGCGATGCCGGTGCAAACAAAGTCTATTTCGCCTCTGCGGCGCCTGCGGTGAAATATCCCAATGTATATGGCATCGATATGCCGTCAGCGACAGAGTTTATTGCGCACAATCGCACGGAAGACGAGGTGTGTCAGGCAATCGGTGCGGATTGGCTGGTGTATCAGGATATGGAAGATTTGATTGAGAGCTGCGGGGAATACACGCATCTCGATAACTTCGAGTGTTCCGTATTTACCGGTGAGTACATTACGGGTGATGTTGATCAAGCGTATTTGGATCGCTTGGATGCACACCGCAACGATGCAGCAAAAAGCAGCGGCACTAGTGGGGATGTGAATGGCAGCGTGGTTGGCATACACAACGCACGCTGAGCAGGGTGGGGCCGGCTGATGCTTCGCGCTCGCTGGCACTATCTGCTGTGTTTGCCGTTGTTGTTTTTAGGCGGCGAATCTTTTTTTAATCTCGTACAGATAATTTCTCAACGCGCGGCTTATCCCTTTGAATTGGAGTGGATGGAAGGTGGCGTGCTGCAGCAAGTGCTGCGTGTGGTGCAGCATCAGCCTTTATATGGTGACGCTTCGCTAGATTTTGTGCCGGCGCTGTATATGCCGTTGTACTACTGTTTTGCGGCGATTTCTGTGGCGGTGTTCGGTGCCAATTTTTTAGCGCTGCGCGCGGTGTCTGTTTTGGCGCTGTGCGTTATTTTTCTGCTGGTTTTTTTGTTGGCTAGACGAATGGCGCGCTCGAACTTGGCTGGTGTGTTGGCCGTGTTGTTCTGTGCGGCCATGTATCCGCATACGCGATTTTGGTTTGATGTGGCGCGCGTCGATACGCTGTGGGTCATGTGGTTGATGTTGGCGTGGTGGTGCTTGCTGTGCTGGCGTGATCAACCCGTACTGCGCGGTGCATTTTTATGCGCGTTTATCAGTGTGCTGGCATTTTTTACCAAGCAGGCATCGCTGTTTTTACTGCCGTTTGTTGCGTTGAGTATTGCATGCTGGCTGGGCTGGCGTGCATTGCTAGCTTATATATTGTTCAGTGCGGCTATAGGCTTGCCTGTGTTGGGTATTTTAATTGTCGGCACAGGTGGTAAGTTTTGGTTTTACACCATGCAGATGGCCAGTACGCACGGCGTGACTTTGTTCGGTTGGCGACGCTTTGCAGAAATTGTTTTGTGGGGTGTTCCTGCTTTCCTGTTGATGTTGCCGATTTTTTTTACGGCGATCGATCAACGATGGCGTGAGCGTGTCGGCTGGTTATCGCTGATTGGTGGTTTTGTTTTTCTTTCTGGCTTGTCTCGCGCCTATGCCGGCGCGTTTTTTAATGTCTTGATGCCGATGTATGTGTGTCTCGCCGTGGTCGCTGCGGTGGTGGTCAGTTTGTTGTTGGAGCGTTTCTCCAAGCAGCGCACGGTGATGGTGGGCGTGTTGTCTGTTTTGGCAGTAGCGGTGTTGTCTCTGGATATTGCCCGCTTTCGTTATGACCCTGCACAACAAGTGCCTGCAGAGCGCGATATGACAGCTGCACAATTTTTGTTGGATAAAGTGCGCGCTGTGCAAGGCAATGTGTGCATCACTTCGCACGGTTATATCGCTTGGATGGCGGGTAAGGCATTTTGCGCGCACAATACCCAAGTCACCGATGTGATGACGGGTAGCGACCCAGTGATGGCGAATAGGCTGCGAGAGGACGCGCGCAAGAAAATTCTCAGCGGGTACTACGCGGTAATTGTTTTAGATCGAGAAAAAGAGTTGCGTGACCTAGGTTTGGAATTTGCAGAAATTCCTTATGTTGTGACAAAGTTGAGTTATCCCGATGGGCCTATTCGTTATCCGGTGAATGGTTACAGCCCAATGTTTTGGTTGGAGAGAAAGTAATGAGTAGAAAAAACCATCATAGCGATGAATGGTCATTTGAAACGCTGGGTGTGCGTGCAGGTTTTGAATCCACTGCATTCGGCGAACACAGCGAGCCGTTATTTCTCACTTCCAGTTATGTGTTTGATTCTGCCGAGCAGGCAGCAGCGCGTTTTGCTGGCACCGATCACGGCAATGTGTATTCGCGCTACACCAATCCAACGGTGGCCATTTTTGAACAGCGTTTAGCAGCACTAGAGGGCGGTGAAATGGCGGTGGCTACCGCTTCTGGTATGGCGGCTATTCTCGCGACCTGCATGGCTCTACTAAAGAGCGGTGATCATGTGGTGTGTTCGCGCAGTGTGTTTGGCACCACCACAGCCTTGTTCACTAAATACTTGCAGAAGTTTGGTGTGGAAGTCAGTTTCGTCACGCTGATTGATCTTGCTTCGTGGCAAGCGGCAGTGCAGAACAATACGCGGTTGTTTTTTCTGGAAACGCCATCTAATCCGCTGAATGAAGTGGCCGATGTGGCCGCGATAGCCAAGATCGCTCATGCAGCGGGTGCTTTGTTGGTGGTGGACAATTGTTTTTGCACGCCAGCATTGCAACATCCATTAAAGCTCGGTGCCGATATCGTTGTGCATTCAGCCACTAAGTACATCGACGGACAAGGGCGTTGTTTGGGTGGTGCTGTTGTGGGCGCGAAAAAATATCTCGATGAAGTGTTAGTTTTTTTGCGCACCACAGGGCCGACACTCAGCGCATTTAATGCATGGGTAATGTTGAAAGGTTTAGAAACTTTAGCGTTGCGTATGCGTGAACATTGTCGCAATGCCTTGGCTTTAGCGCAGTGGTTGGAACAGCAGCCCGGTATCGAAGCGGTGCATTACTGCGGGCTACCGTCGCACCCGCAACATGCACTCGCTAAACAGCAGCAGCCCAACGGTTTTGGCGGCGTGCTATCGTTTGCGGTGAAAGGTGATCAGGCAGCAGCGTGGCGTTTTATCAATGCCACCACGATGGTTTCGCTCACGGCAAATCTCGGTGATGCCAAAACTACGATTGTGCATCCGGCGACGACAACCCATGGCCGTCTGACACCAGAAGACCGCGCGCAAGCCGGTATTGGTGATAACTTGATTCGTGTGTCGGTGGGCTTAGAAACCTTGGCGGATATTCAGGCTGATATGCAGCGCGGTTTATCTGCGTTGTAATGTAGCGAGAGAAAACTATGCAGGATGTCAATAAAACACTAGACGAAATCGTCGCTGCCGTAGGGCAGGTATTGTTAGGCAAGGATGAAAAAATTCGCTTAGCTTTGGCGTGCATGTTGGCGAAAGGGCATTTGCTGCTGGAAGATCTACCTGGCATGGGTAAAACCACTTTTGCCCATGCGCTGGCGGCAGTGCTTGGCTTTAGTTATCGCCGTGTGCAATTTACCAGTGATATGTTGCCGGCCGATATTCTGGGCACCAACATTTTTGATCCGGAAAAACGCGAATTTGTTTTGCACCGTGGCCCCATCTTTACGCAGCTGTTGCTGGCGGATGAAATCAATCGCAGTTCGCCCAAAACGCAGAGTGCTTTGTTGGAGGCGATGGAAGAAAAACAGGTGTCGATTGATGGACAGAGCACGGCACTGCCGGATCCTTTTTTTGTGATTGCAACGCAGAATCCGCTGCATCAGTCTGGCACTTATCCACTACCAGAATCGCAGTTGGATCGGTTTTTGATGCAGATTTCCTTGGGGTTTCCCGATCAGCAAGTGGAGCGTCAGTTGTTGCAAGGTAAGAATCCGCGCGCGGCTTTGCAAAATATCAAACCGTTGTTGTCGATGGATGCTTGGTTTGCACTGCAGGCGCAAGTCAGTGCCGTGCAGGCGACAGACAGCGTGTTGCGCTATGTGCAGCGCTTGGTGGATCACACGCGTTACTCCGGTGACTTTCAGTGGGGACTTTCTCCGCGTGCCACACTGGGATTGATGCAGGTGGCGCGTGCTTGGGCGCTGTTGCAGCGCCGCCAGCATGTGGTGCCAGAAGATGTGCAGGCAGTCTTTGCACCCGTGGTGTCACACAGGCTGCGCTATCAAATGCGCAGCAATCAACAGATTGATCCGGCAAAGTTGGTATTAGAGAAAGTGGATGTGCTGGGGTGAATCATGTCGCGTTGGCTGACGGTTTTTCCCCATAGTTGGCAGCGCCGTTATCAAGCTTGGCTGGATCGTAGAATTCCACGCTGCTCATCCGTGCAGCTGAGTCAACGCAATGTATTTATCTTTTTGTCGCGTCACGGCCTGCATTTTTTAGTGCTGGACGCTCTGCTTTGGGTGGGCGCGACTAACTATCAAAACAATTTAATTTATGCGCTCAGTTTTTTACTGTTAGCCGTGTTGTTTATTGCGATTTTATTAACTTTTTCAAATGTCAGTGGCTTGCAGTTGCGTTTTGTGGATGCAGAGCCGGTTTTTGCTGGTGAAGTTTTGCATGCGCGCATTGAATTGTCGGCAAAGTCCTTGCGCCAGCAGTTGGTGTTTAATTGGCCTGAGCAGCAGGCTGTTGCTTTCACAGTTTTTCCTGATAAACCTGCGATGTTGTTACTGCCGCATGCGACGCAGAAAAGAGGGGTAATGCGGTTGGGGCGCTTGCGCCTGCAATCGGTTTATCCGCTGGGCATTGTGCGCTGTTGGAGCTGGCTGGATTTGGCGGTGCAGGCTATGGTTTATCCGGTGCCTGTGGAGGCGGATTATCGTTTTTGTAGCCGAGGTAATGCTGAAGAAGGTGTGGTGGCTGACCGAGTGGTAGGTGGCGATGAATACTTTGCGCTGAAACCCTATGTCACGGGTGAACAAAATTCGCGCATTGCATGGAAACAGTTTGCGGCGGGACGAGGCTTATTTGTGCGCGAGTACGCCGAGGAGCGTGGCGGGGAAGTGATGCTGGATTTTTCTGTGATGAGCGATCTCGATCTTGAACTGCGTTTATCAAAACTTTGTTACTGCGCGTGTTTTTTGCACGCACAAGGGCGCGCTTTTGGTCTGATCTTGCCTCACCAGCCCGCGATTGCGGTTGATCACGGCGAGCCGCATTTGCGTGCTGTGTTAGCAGCGTTGGCGTCGTTTACGGTGTAGCGCATGTCAGCTCAGGATAATGGTCAGCATTTCTCCAGTCAGTTATCGCGCCATGCGTTGTTGTATTTACTTTCCTCTTTTGTGGCATGCAATGCCTTGCTAACAGCTTTTTTGCCGTGGTGGCTGTTTGCTGTGGCGGCGAGTTGTTTGGTGTGGCGAGGATTGATTTTCACGGGTCGCGCTTCTTTTCCTGCCAAATTATTGCGTGTGGCATTGGTGCTGCTGTCTGGCGTAGCCTTGTTTTTACAATTTCGATTTGCTTTATCTATTGATCTGTTTGTCACGCTGTTGTTGTTGGGTTTTTCGCTCAAATTGTTGGAGTTGTATCACAAGCCAGACGCGCAGCTTTTGCTCTATCTATCACTGTTTGTGTTGATGACGGTTTTTTTGTTCACGCAAACGGTCGGTTATGCCGTGTTGGTTTTTGCGGCAGTGGTGGCGGTACTGGCCTCATTGGTGGCTGTTCAGAGTGATGAAAAGGTATTGCAGAGCACTGCTTGGCTGCCATTGCGGCGTGGGGCGTGGTTGTTTGCTGCTGCGCTACCTGTCATGTTGTTTATGTTTGTGGTGATGCCGCGTTTGCCGCCGTTGTGGTCGATGCCGCTGCAAACAAAACAAGCAAAAACGGGGATGAGTGACAGCATGAGTTTTGGCGATGTCGCCGATTTGGCAAAATCATCCGACATCGCTTTTCGCGCTTCTTTTTCTGACGGAGTGCCGTCAAGGCAATCACTGTATTGGTATGGTTTGTTCTTGGATCAATTTGATGGTTTGCGCTGGTCTGAATCTTGTAAGTATTGTTGGCAGTCAACATCGGATACGAAAGAAAAAAATAGCAAGCCGTATCAGGTGGTGCTAGAGGCTTCTGGGCAGCCGTGGATTTATCTCTTGTGGCCATCAGCAATAAATGGCTCACAAATGAAGGTGAAGCCAGATGGGATAGTGCGGTATGTTAAAAATGTGACGGAGCGGCGGATTTATTACGCAGATCTTTTGGCGGCTGTTGATAAGCAGCCGTTAAGTGCTACAGAGCGCGTACATTATCTTGCATTGCCAGCAACTGGCAATGAAAAAGCCAAACAGTTAGCTGCGCAGTGGAAAAAGCAATCTTCAAATGCAGATGAGGTTGTGCGGCTCGCGTTTGAATTTTATCGGGCATCATTTCATTACACCTTGCAGCCACCGATAGTAACTGGTGATCGAATTGATAATTTTCTTTTCAATACGCGTAGAGGTTTTTGTGAGCATTTCGCAGGCAGTTTTGTTTTTTTGATGCGTGCTGCCGGCATACCTGCGCGTGTCGCCGTGGGTTATATGGGCGGTGAGGTAGATGAGGCAGATGGTTTTGTGGTGGTGCGCCAATACGATGCTCACGCATGGGCAGAAGTTTGGTTTGAGGGACGCGGTTGGCAGCGGGTAGATCCAACTACGGCGGTTGCGCCAGAACGAATTGAAATGAGTGTTGCGGATGCTTATGCGTCGAGTGCAACATTTGCCGGTGGAGCGGGTGGTTTTTTGCTGCGGCGGTTTTCGCTGTTGAATCGTATGCGCTTGGAGTTTGATCGCTTGGATTATGTGTGGTCGCGCTGGGTATTGGGTTATAGCGATGAACAGCAGTTGGCGTTTTTGCAAAAATTGGGATTACTGACACCGTGGCGCATTGCGATGTGGGGTGTCGGTGTTGTTGCGCTGGCGTTTATGGCCTTGTGTGTCTTCCTGTATTGGCGCGAACGAGGTGATGTGCGAGAGCATCCAGCGACGCGCCAGTACCGCAAACTGTGTAATGCGTATGCTCGTTTGGGCGTTGTGCGAGAAGTGTCGGAAACGCCGTTGTGTTATGCCAAACGCGTTCGTTCAGCGGGCTCGATACAGGCAGAGCAATTTTTGTCTCTGTCTGAGGCGTATCACGCTTGGTTGTATCAGGGGGAGCTTTCCGGCGCCAAGATGCCATCGCCGGCGTTTGCGGTTGAATGTCGGCGTTTGGTGTGGCGGTTGTGGTGGAAATCTGGGCAATAAAAAACGCCATCTTCTTGGAGGAAGATGGCGTTTGATTGAGCGTAGATAAATCTTACGGTAGCTCGACTGTTGACACTGTGGCTTTTGTTGTTGCGCCAAATGAAAAGTTGGCTTCTCTGACGCTGCCTTTTCCATCTTCACCAGGTGTGACGATAGATTTTCCACCTACAAGAGTAGTGATAGTGGCTTGTGAATTGTCTTTACTCAATTGTATATAGCCTTTTTGTAGTGAAACGCTGGGATAAACAACCGTTATTGGCGTAGAAACTTTTTCTACGACAACAAGACCGCTGGAGGTATTTTTCACTGGGTTAATTAAGAAGGGAAAGAATTGTGGAATGCCGGTGGCTGCATCGGGATCGAACAGTGTGCCCCAAGTACCAGTGGCCAATGCGCCTTGTGAAATATCACCATTTAGCGTGAAATAAATGAGTTTGCTCTCGCCTGGATAGCTCCAAGTGCCATTCAGTGTGAAAACAGGCATGTTATCCAATCCTATAGCCGGTGCAGTGACACGAATAACGCTAGTAAATGTGCAGTCTGATTTTAGTTCCATATCCTGGCTAACAGCAGTCATAAGTTTATTGGGCAGCTTATTGGCCCCAAAACCAGTAAGACTCACTTTGATCGTGGTCCCCTTCTCTACGGCAGTAAGGTTGTAGTAATCACCGTGAGTGCCAGTGCCGCAGTTGCCAGCAAAGGTTGATGTTGAGACGAGCGCGCTGGCTCCAAGAGCCAATGACAAGAATGCTTTGAGTGATGACTTCATAAATATCCTCGGAAGGTTACTGTTGGTTTATTGGTGGTTGTTATTCTAGAGCTAGAGGGGCTGCCCAGTCGTCCATGTTATAGCCAAAGATGCATTTTTCTGAGAATTAGCTCACAAAAAAAAGCATTTTTTAATGGGTGTGCATGGCAATATCCTAGAATTTACTTGAGGTATTGCGCGGAAGTGTATATAAGGAACACAATATGCCGTTGGAAAATAACAAATACCGCGTGATAACAATGGGGAGTTTCGGGATGATCAACCGCAAGATGACAAAGGTTTTGCTGCTGCTAGGAAGTTTTCTGGCGAGTCAGGCGTACGCACTGGGCTTGGGCAATATCACGCTGCAATCAAATCTTAATGAGCCTTTGTCAGCTGAAATCCAGTTGGTTGCCTTAGGTGAAGTCTCTGCTAACGCTGTGTTGGTCAATCTTGCTCCACAGGAGGATTTCGATAAAGCGGCGGTGGAGCGCACCTATCTGTTGAACAGTTTGGTGTTTCAGCTGGACGCCTCTGATAGCAATAACCCAGTAATAGTCGTTTCCTCTGCGAGCCCTATCCGCGAGCCTTCTTTAAATTTCATTGTTGAATTGCGCTCTCCGTCTGGTCGTGTGTTGCGTGAGTACACCCTGCTGTTAGATATCGCACAAGGTGGTGCGAGAAGAGAGCCTGCACAGCGCTCAACGATGGTGGTAAAACGCGTCGCAAAAAAGCCTAGTCCAGCTGTTGCTGCCGTAGAGCCGGCTGCAGCAGCATCTTCATCAGCTCCAGCTCCAGCTCCAGCTCCAGCTCCAGCTCCAGCTCCAGCTCCAGCTCCAGCTCCAGCTCCAGCTCCAGCTCCAGCTCCAGCTCCAGCTCCAGCTCCAGCTCCAGCTCCAGCTCCAGCTCCAGCTCCAGCTCCAGCTCCAGCTCCAGCTCCAGCTCCAGCTCCAGCTCCAGCTCCAGCTCCAGCTCCAGCTCCAGCTCCAGCTCCAGCTCCAGCTCCAGCTCCAGCTCCAGCTCCAGCTCCAGCTCCAGCTCCAGCTCCAGCTCCAGCTCCAGCTCCAGCTCCAGCTCCAGCTCCAGCTCCAGCTCCAGCTCCAGCTCCAGCTCCAGCTCCAGCTCCAGCTCCAGCTCCAGCACAAAGTGTGATTGATGCGGCAGCGGCGGCAGCAGCCCAGGCTGAATTGGCAGCGCAATTGGTCATTGCGCAAGAGCAGGCGAATCGTGCGGTGGCTGATAACGAAACTTTGAAGAAGCAAGCCGCAGACTTAGAAAGGCAGCTGGCTGAAACTACTGTTCAGCTGAACGACCAAAGCGCCCAAATGCAGGCCATGAAAACCGAGCTAGATGCAGTGGTCGCCGCTAAACAGGCTACTGCTTCAGCGCCTCCGGTGGCACCAGTTGAGCCGCAACCAGAGCCTGTCGCGCCACCACCTGCCATCGTCGAGCCGCCAGCGCCAGTTGCAGCTACCCAGCCTGCCGTGGAGCCAGTAGTTGAACCTCAGCCTGCCGTGGAGCCAGTAGTTGAACCTCAGCCTGCCTCGCAGCCAGTAGTAGAACCTCCATCGCCGCCCTCCGTTGCGCCAGCCAGCAAGCCCGCCGCACAAACAGAAGAAGGCAGCTTAGGAACTATGCTCGCGACTGTGATGGCTGTGTTGTTGATTGCAGTGGGTCTATGGTTTGTTCGCAAACGCCAACAATCTGACAAATTTGAACAAGGATCTCCGGCGGCAGAAGCGCAAGCAGCAGATACAGAAATGGATCAGATGATGGCGCAGTACGGCGCTGAACATCCAATCCCAACACAAGAATCGGTGGCGCCTTCCGTGGAAGAAAAAACGCTGACCACTGACGAGGCTTTGGATCGTCTATTGGCTGATGCAGATTTGGGTGTTACGGAAGCATCTGAAGAAGTAGCAGCTGCTGTACAGCACGAAGTGGAAGTGGAAGCGCCTGTAATGGAGGCTTTAGCTGATGATGACTTGGTGTTGTCAGATGACTTGATGCCAACAACCGAACTGGAAGATTGGTCGGTGGATGCTTTGTCTGCTGATACAGCACCCACTGTAGACAAAGACTTTGTATTTGAGCCAGAGTTGTTCGTTGATGAAGTGACGGCTTCTCCTGTTGTGGCAGAGGTTCCTGCAGCCGCACAGCCAGAGCCTGCAGTTGACGAATCTTTTCACGATGCGACAGACAGGGATTTTGTTGTTACCAAGCTTGAACTGGCTCGACAGTATTTGGAGATGAGTGATGCCGAAAGTGCGCGTGACTTGTTGCAAGAAGTACTGGAAGAAGGTGATGAGGAGTTAAAACAAGCAGCAATGGATTTGCTGAAGAAAATTTCATAGATCGGACTAGAAACCCACCAATCTGCGCGTGTGCAGATTGGTGGGCATGAATGGACTCGAACCATCGACCCCCACCATGTCAAGGTGGTGCTCTAACCAACTGAGCTACATGCCCTTGCAAAAATCTGTCTGGCTGCAGACAGGGGCGGCAATGTACCAGCGCCTTTCCATCTTGTAAACCGCCAATATTCCTTTGCAAAAGTGCGTTGAGGCCTACAAAACGCGGAAGGGTATGCCGCATTTCGTTATCATATGGCACTGCCTTCGCATATGAGAAAGATCATGCAAGAGAACATTCCTGCAAGCCAACCAGAATCCGTTCGCTGCCATCACAACAAATTGACCAATTGTGGCGATTGTCGACTCAACACTTTGTGTTTGCCTATTGCATTGAACGCTACGGAAATTGATCAGTTAGATGAAATCGTGAAGCGCGGTCGTCCGCTAGCCAAAGGGGAACACCTGTTTCGGCAAGCGGAGCCGTTTAGTGCGGTGTACGCCGTGCGCTCTGGCAGTTTTAAAGCGTATGCCACCTCAGACGACGGCACGGAGCAGGTGACAGGTTTTTATCTACCTGGTGAAATTATGGGCTTGGATGGCATCAGCAATCTGTCGCATTGCAGCTCAGCGGTGGCGTTAGAAACAGCAACCGTTTGTGAAATTCCTTTTGCGCGATTAGAAGAACTCAGTGTGCAACTGCCTGCTTTGCAGCGTCGTTTTTTTCAGATGATGGGCAAAGAAATCGCGCGCGATCAACAAATGTTTACGCTGTTGGGGAAAAACTCAGCGGAAGAGCGCATCGCTTCATTGTTGTTGAGTATTTCAACGCGACACCATCATCGTAATTTATCGGCGAGCCGTTTTCGTTTGAGTATGTCGCGTGCAGAAATGGGTAACTACATGGGCTTGACGGTGGAAACAGTGAGCCGCGTATTTAGTCGTTTACAGAAGCAAGAAATTATCAAAGTAGATAATCGCGAAATTGAAATTTTAAATATGGATGCGTTAAAAGTTGCTGCTAATGCTGCTTGATATGGTGTTGCATGGTTTTCTTCGGTGTCGCGCGGCAACTGTATTGTTGATTGCGCTGTGTATGCCTTTGCGTGCTGGCGCCGAAGTTGATCAGGGTTTTCAATCGTGGATACGCGGTTTTCGTGCGGAAGCTGTAGCGCAAGGTGTTCGTCCGGATATTTATGATCGCGCTTTTCGCGGTGTGACGATGCAAGACGCAGCGGTATTAGAAAAAGCGCACTACCAGCCGGAGTTTCGTGCAGAAGCTTGGGAGTACATGGACAACCGTGTGCAAGAGCGATCAATCAATGCCGGTCGTGAGATGCTCAAACAATATGGCGGCGTTCTGCAGGCCATTGAACAGCGCAGTGGTGTCGATCGTCATGTGCTGCTGGCTATTTGGTCGCTGGAGTCGGGTTACGGTGCAGCGCTGAAAAAACCAGACGGTTTGCATTACATCCCACGCGCACTGGCAACACTGGCGTACGCCGATGCCAAGCGCGCAAAGTTTGCGCGTTCGCAGTTGATTGCGGCGCTAAAAATTTTGCAGCGCGGCGATGTGTCGCAACAAAATTTGCTCGGCTCTTGGGCGGGCGCGATGGGTCACACGCAATTTATCCCCACCAGTTACTTGGCGTATGCTGTGGATGGCGACGGCGATGGCAAGAGCGATATTTGGCAATCGGTGCCGGATGCACTGGCAACGGCGGCGCAGTTGTTGAAAAAAAATGGTTGGCAGTCAGGCGCGCGTTGGGGTTATGAAGTGCTGCGAGTGAGCGATGCGCATGGTGATCAAGTTTTGGCCTTGCAAGGTGATAAAGGGCCTATGTTTGCGCTGCAGAAAAACTTTTCCGTGGTGAAGCGTTATAACAATGCCGATAAGTACGCGCTCGCTGTTTTATTATTGGCTGATCGTATTGCAGGGAAGCCTGCGCCGCAGCGTGATTGGGTGCGCCCATACACGCCGCTCACCATGTCTGAAAAAGAAGAATTGCAACGCTTGCTTGCAGAAAAAGGATTTTATAGCGGCGTGGTGGATGGTTTGATTGGGGGTGAATCGCGCAAGGCGATTATGCGTTATCAAACCAGTCGCGGCGTTGCACAGACGGGCTATCCCTCGAAAGAAGTGTTGTTGGCGCTGCGCGCGCGTTAATAGTTTGTTTGTGAATTAATCCTTGCACGGCATTTCACCAAGCTGCCAGTGGAGAGCAGACATGACATGTACAAGATGTTTTTCCTTCGCGATGTTGTGGCAGAATTTTCTATTGGTCTCTTCGCTGCTGTTTGCAACGGTTGGACAGGCAGCGGAATATCAGCTGGAGATCCGCAAAGAAACCGTCAACATCACCGGCAAACCCATGCAGCGGATTACGGTGAATCATCAATTTCCTGCGCCGACGCTGACTTGGACGGAAGGCGAGGAAGTGGTGGTGCAAGTCACCAATCACATGAATGAACCGAGCTCAGTGCATTGGCACGGCCTATTGCTGCCGGGGTATATGGATGGTGTAAAGGGGTTCAACGGCTACCCTGGCATTGAACCCGGCCAGACTTTTACTTACCGCTTCACGGTGCAGCAAAACGGCACTTATTGGTATCACGCGCACACCAAGGGACAGGAGCAGGATGGACTGTATGGCGCGTTAATCATTCATCCCAAAGATCACGAGCCGGTACACGCTGATCGCGAACAAGTGGTGATGTTTTCTGATTTTAGTGCGGAAACGGGCGATGAAATTCTTGCGAATCTGAAAAAATCGTCTGATTACTACAATACCGCGCGCCGCACGGTAGGTGATTTTTTTGACGATGTGCGCGATAGCGGTTGGAAGTTGGCGTGGCAGCACGCGCGCGATTGGAACACGATGCGCATGTCGCCCACCGACCTCACCGATGTCAGCGGTTACACTTTTTTAGTCAATGGCAAAACGCCGCAACAAAATTGGACCGGTGTATTCAAACTGGGTGAAACCGTGCGCCTGCGTATGATTAACGCTTCCGCGATGTCGTTTTACGATGTGCGTATTCTCGATACGGAAAATAAACGCCTGAAGATGACGGTGGTGCAAGCCGATGGGCGCAATGTGGAACCGGTGCCGGTGGATGAGTTCCGTTTTGGCGTGGCAGAAACTTACGATGTGTTGGTTACGCCGACAGAGAACAAAGCGTACACCATCGTGGCCGAGCCGATTGATCGCAGTGGATTTGCTATTGCAACTTTGGCGCCGCGCGAAGGCATGAAAGGTGTAATGCCAGAACAGCGTTCACGCGCACTGCTGACTATGGCCGACATGGGGCCGATGGACATGAGCGGCATGGATCACAGCAAAATGACGCAAGAAGAAATGAAAGACATGGCGGCGCAGATGCGCAGCGGCTGGGCAAAAACCGGTGCACCGCGCGGCGACAAACTGTTGTCCTACGCGGATTTGCGTTATCTCGGTAAGCAAAACGATGTGCGCGAACCGCAGCGTGAAATTGTTGTCACTTTGGGCGGCAATATGGAGCGCTATATTTGGACGATCAATGGCAAAACAATGCAAGAGGCGGAGCCCATTGCGCTGCGTTACCGTGAGCGCGTGAAACTCACTTTTGTCAACGAAACCATGATGGCGCACCCCATGCATCTACACGGTATGTTTGTGCAGTTAGACAATGGTCAGCCAGCAGGAAAATTGCCGGATAAAACAGTAGTTACTGTGCCGCCTGGTAAATCGTATTCGGTGTTGGTAACAGCCGATGCAGAGGGCGAGTGGGCATTTCACTGCCATCTGCTGTATCACATGAGTACAGGCATGATGAACAAAGTGGTCGTGGCAACGCTGAACGATGAGCAAACACCGGCGCCAGCTTCGCTACCTGTACAAACGAAACAGGAGCGTGCACATGCGCATTAAAAATATGATAGTGATGCTGTTGCTGCTTGTTGTGGCAACCGCGCAGGCGCATGAGCACGACGCAATTTTTCATGCGCTGCGTTTGGAAATAGATGCGGGCGAAAGTCGAGAGAATGAATCTGTCGCCAACTGGAATCTCAACGGCTGGATTGGCGGTGACACGCACAAGCTGTGGTTAAAAAGCGAAGGCACAGTGAGTGATCACGAAACAGAAAGCAGTGAAGCATGGGCGTTGTACAGTTATAACGCCGCTACTTTTTGGGATCTGCAAGCTGGCGTTCGCTATGACAACCGCCCCGCCAGCGTGGCGTATTTTGTGGCAGGTGTGACGGGTATGCTGCCATTTTTTGTCGAAACGGAAGCGCATGGTTTTGTTAGCGATGAAGGTGATATCAGCGCGCGCTTACATCTGGAACGCGATTGGCTGTTGACACAAAAAATTATTGCGCAGCCGTATTTTGAAATGAATGCCTTTGCACAAGAAGTGAAAGCGCTGGAAGTTGGTTCTGGTTTGTCAGATGCCAAACTTGGTTTGCAGTTACGCTATGAAATCACACGCAAGTTTGCGCCGTATATCGCCGTGGAATACGAGCGCTCTTACGGTGAAACAGTGGATTATGCAAAGCGTCGTGGAGAAGATGACAGCGACAGCACGATTACGGCTGGCGTGCGTTTGTTGTTTTGAATGAGGAGAAAAGCGTATGAGCGATTGTTGTCATAAACAGGTCGCGAATACAGAACAGGCGGCAACCCAAGTATTAAAAGATCCGGTCTGTGGTATGACCGTGCAGCCGGATTCTCCACTGCATCACGAACACCAAGGCATCACTTATTTTTTCTGCGGCAACGGCTGTTTGAAAAAGTTTTCTGCCAATCCGCAGGCGTATCTCGGTGAAAAACCACCCGCGCCGGTTGAAATTCCCGGTGCGGAATACACCTGCCCGATGCATCCAGAAATTGTGCAAATCGGTTTTGGCACCTGCCCGAAATGCGGCATGGCCTTGGAGCCGATGATGCCCAGTGCCGAGGAGGAGAATCCCGAGCTGACGGATTTTCGTCGCCGTTTTTGGTTTTCGCTGCCGTTGTCGTTGATCGTGATGACGCTGGCGATGTCTGGCCATGCCGTGCAGTGGTTTGCACCGGGCGTGCAGCCGTGGGTGGAGTTGGTGCTGACGGCACCCGTGGTGTTGTGGGCAGGCTTGCCGTTCTTCGAACGCGCCGTGAGTTCTTTGCGCGAAGCCAGCCCGAACATGTGGACGCTGATCGCCACCGGCACCGGTGCGGCATTTCTCTACAGTGTGGTCGCCACCATCGCGCCACAGGTATTTCCTGCGGATTTTCAAATGCACGGTCAGGTTGGTGTTTATTTCGAGGCGGCGGCCGTCATCATCTCGCTCACGCTATTGGGGCAGATGTTAGAACTGAAAGCGCGCTCGGCGACTTCAGCGGCCATTCGTGCGCTGCTTGGCTTATCCCCCAAAACCGCAAGGCGTTTGGCGGCTGACGGCAGTGAGCAAGATATTCCCTTGGACGAAGTGCAAGCGGGCGACCGTCTGCGTGTGCGTCCCGGTGAAAAAGTGCCGGTGGACGGCGTGGTACTGGAAGGGCGCAGCGCGGTGGATGAATCTATGCTGACGGGCGAGCCGCTGCCAGTGAGCAAGCAGGAGGGCGACCACCTGATCGGCGCCACGCTGAATACTGGGTGCGTTGGTGATGCGTGCGGAGAAAGTAGGGCGCGCAGACCATGCTGGCGCAGATCGTGCAGTTAGTGGCGCAGGCGCAGCGTCTGAAAGCGCCACTGCAGCGCATGGCCGATGTGGTGGCCGGTTATTTCGTGGTGATTGTGGTGGCGATCGCGCTGCTGGCGTTTGCTTGGGGCTTGCTCGCACCGCAGCAGGGCTGGCTGTACGGTTTATCAACGCCGTGGCGGTACTGATCATCGCCTGCCCCTGTGCGCTGGGGCTGGCAACACCGATGTCGCGGATCATGGTGGCCACCGGTCGCGCCGCGTGCGCGCGGCATCCTGTTCAAAGACGCCGCTGCCATTGAGCATTTGCGCACGGTGGATACTTTGATCGTCGATAAAACCGGCACGCCACGGCGGGAAAACCCTCGTTTGACGTGGCGCTGCCAGCCGAGGGTTACACGGCAGAACGCGTGTTGCAGTTGGCGGCGAGTTTGGATTTGGGCAGTGAGCACCCGCTGGCAGAGGCACTGGCTGCGGCAGCGCGCGCGCAGCAATTGGCGCTGCAAGAGCCGGAGGCATTTTTGTCGGATACCGGCGCTGGCGTCACAGGTAGCGTTGCTGGTCAGCAACTGGTGTTGCAGCGGTATTGATGGCTAAACACGGCGTGGCGACCGATAGCGCAGCACACGGCAGCTGAAACGCCGTGGCGCGCGCGGTGCCAGCGTGATGTTCTTAGCCGTGGATGGAACCTCGCTGGTTTGCTGGCGGTATTCGATCCTGTCAAACCCACCACACCGGAAGCTCTTGCACGCGCTAAAAGCGGCGGGTGTACGTGGTGGATGGCAACCGGCGACAGCGTGACCACCGCCAAAACCGTAGCACAGACCTTGGGCATTGAGGAGGTACATGGCGAAGTATCACCGGCAGATAAGCTCGCGCTGGTGCAAAAGCTGCAAGCCGAAGGGTGCGTAGTGGCGATGGCGGGTGACGGCATCAACGACGCACCAGCACTGGCGCAGGCGAATATTGGCATTGCGATGGGGACGGGTACGGATGTCGCGATGCACAGCGCACAGGTGACGCTGGTGAAAGGCGATTTGCGCGGCATTGCAGAAGCGCGCGAGCTGTCGAATGTCACTGTGCGCAATATGCGCCAAAACCTGTGGTTCGCGCTCTGTTACAACTCGTTGGGTGTGCCCTTGGCGGCGGGTTTGTTGTATCCGCTCACCGGCTGGCTGTTGTCACCCATGTTCGCCGCGTTTGCGATGAGCTTGAGTTCAGTGTCGGTGATTTCCAATGCCAGCTTGCGGCGCAGGTAAATCGCAGGAATAAAAAAAACCCAGCCTTGTGAGCTGGGTTTTTTTGTGCAGCAGATGAAAAACCTTACGGTTTGTCGCTGCCCACGATCCACATCGAGAAGAACTGCGCGCCGCCGCCATAAGCGTGGCCGAGTGCTTTCTTCGCGTTGGGCACTTCTGACGAGCGCCCGCCATGCCGCGCACTTGCAGCGCAGCTTCCGCGAAGCGAATCATGCCGGAAGCGCCGATCGGGTTGCGGAGAGTACGCCGCCCGAGCAGTTCCAAGGAATGTCGCCGTTTTGGTCGAGTGAGGTCGCACCGCTGTCAGTGAGTTTCCAGCCATCGCCCACATCGCAGAAGCCGAGGTTTTCCAACCACATTGGCTCGTACCAAGAAACGGCACATACACTTCTGCCATGTCCAGCTCTTTACGCGGATTGGTGATGCCCGCTTGCGAGTACACATCTTTCGCGCAGTCGATTCCGGCTTGTGGATTCACCTCTTCGCGCCACGGATACATGGTTGGCTCCGAGCGCATCGCCGTGCCGTGTATCCACGCTGGTTTGTTGGGCGATTTTTTCGCGAGTTCTTCGTTGCACAACACCATGGCGCAGGCGCTATCGGAAGAAGGGCACACTTCAGAAAAACGCAGCGGGTTCCCACAACATGAACGAATCCAAATATTTTTTGCAGATCCAAATTTTCTGCGTCTTCGTGCATGTGTGCGTGTGGATTTTTCAGCGCGTGTTTGCGATCTTTCAATGCGACTTTACAACCGATATCCAGCGGCGCTTTGCGGTTCATGTATTCGCGAATAATTGGCGCGAAGAAACCGCCAGCGCCCGCATTCAAATGCGGCGAGAACGGTTGCTGTGATGACAGGGCCCACATCGCATTCGATTCGGACGTTTTCATACGCGAGCGTTAACATCGCGTTTGAACATACCGCTTTGAATATAAGAAGCGGCAACAATCGCGGTGGAACCACCCACGGAACCGGCCGTGTGTACGCGCAGCATCGGTTTGCCTACGCAACCCAAAGCGTCAGCCAAGTACAACTCCGGCATCACCACACCTTCGAAAAATCTGGCGCTTTGCCGATGATAACGGCGTCGATATCGCTTCCGGGTGCAGCCCGCACGTTCAGTGCATTTTGTGCAGCTTCACGCACAAGACCGGCCATGGATTTTTTGATTTTTGCTTTGTAGCGTTCGGTCTGGCCGATACCTACGATGGCACAAGGATTACCCATCTTATTTACCCTCCAGAACTGCAACCAAGTTTTGCTGTAAGCAAGCGCCGGATGTTGCGTGCGCAACACCGCGATTCGCTTCGCCATTCATGATGCGTGTAGCAACCGCGCCAATGCGATCCAAACCGGCGGACATAAAAATGTTGCCGGCGAGTGGGCCGCCTGATGGATTGATCGCGGTGCTGTCATCGAGGCCGAGCGCATCTTTGACGAGCAGTTCTTGATGGCTGAACGGAGGTGCAATTCTGGCACATCCACTTGCCTTTTTCACACCAGCGGTGTCTTTACCGGCAATGTGTGGATGAGGATTGCGAGATCGCGCGTGCCGAACGATGCGACTCAATGCGGTGGTCGATGCCGGTGATGTAAGCAGGGCGTTTGCCCGTGCCAGCCAGCATTTTTTCTGCGATTTCTTTGGTGGCGATAAACAAACAGGAAGCGCCGTCCGTAATCGGCGGGCAATCGTGTTTGCGCAGTGGAGAAGACAACATCGGCTCGGCCAATAATTGCTCTACGCTGTAATCACCTTTCAATTGCGCGTTGGGATTGGCTTTGGCATTTTTGCGGCTTTTTACCACCACTTCGGCCATTTGTTTTTCCGTCAACTTGCCAGCATCCATCATCGCGCGCGCTTGCAAACCGGCAGCTGCTGATTTGGTCAGGCCACAGCGGTTGCGTAGTAAGGATCGAGTTGCAGCGCCAACACTTCGTGCATCGGGCCAGGTGAACTTTACCAAAAACCGTAACCAAGGCCGTGTTGAAGTGACCGGTTTGAATTTTCAACCATGCTTCATACAGCGCCCACGCCGCATCCATTTCCACATGCGATTCAGACATCGGTGGCACCGCGCCAATGGCGTCCAACGCGCCGACGAATGCAAACGCAGCGCCACCCCCAAATAGTCGCAGCTGCCAGAGCAAACAAAGTCGATATCCGCATTGGTAATTTTCAACTGGTTTTTACGCCGTGTACGGCTTCCATAACCAATTCCACATCATTTTTTGCGCCTGCATCACGCACCATCGGTGTTTGGTGATAGGCAATAATCGCTACTTCACGCATTTTGTGTGCTCCACTGCTTTCAGGCGCTTCGCCTTCAAGTCTTGAATGTTGATCGCTGCTTCACCTTCAATCGGTTGAAAATATTCGATGTTGTTGAAGCTGTAGCCCCATTCACTTTGATCACGCCACACGGCTTTAACGCGCGTGCCGATTTGCACATCTTCATTTTTGCAGCCGGAGATCAAATGAATAAAAGTTTGATCGGTATCGTCGAGTACCAAGTTAGCAACGATGAACGGCGGCTGCACTTTCGAGCCAGGGATGGGCAAATGCACGATGGTAAAAGTCACCACGGTGGCGGTATCAGGCACAGAAACTTCTTCAGGAAGTTGGCGCCAGATTCAGCGTCAGCCGCGTGGCGGCACGATCACTTTGCCAGTTACAGAAGAACGCTGTCCTACCAATTTGCCTTCTTTGATGGATTTCAGAAACGCGAAGTCGCACGGCCAGCCGCAAAGCTGTATTGCATGTAGACCGGTGATTCCATGATTTCGACGGGTTTAACTTCTACAGGTTTTGATCACTCATAACGACTTCCTCAAACCGGCTCAAAGCATTCGATGTCAGTGATAAAGCCGCGTCTTTCTGCAGCCCAACGCACTTTCACTTTCATGCCAGTTTTCATTTTGCTTTCACCGCCGGCATCTACTTTGTGCAGCATGGCGGTGTCCGCGCCGTCAATTTTGATCAACGCCCAAGCGAGGCTTGCGTCAAAAGGTGTTTTGGATGCGGCTGGTTGATCCAGCTCCAAGTGGTTCACGTATCGGTGGTGGCAGATCGACCAACTCGCTCAATTCTTCCGAGGTCTGTGGGTCGTATTCCGTCGGTGGGCAGATCACTTGCCGCCGCTGCCCTTAATGCCGACGAGCAAGCCGTCGCGCAAACCGGTGAGAAATGCCCCGATGATGGGTCCGGTCGAGCGGGTGTAGGTAAAGCCGAGTTCAGCTGTCGCGCAGTACATCATCGTCGTACTGTTTTCCGCATGTGGATTGGCCATGCGTAGTCTCCTATGGTTAATGAAAAGGTGAAAAGAAAAACGAAAAAATACCGAGAAATTGTGTGATGGCGCATATGGTGTTGCCGCCAAAGTGGCGATTAGGTAGGGATTTGCTGCAGCGTTGTCTACTGCTGATTACACGAGGTATTAGCTGATCTTAATTGCAATTTAGGTGTATATTGAAATTTCTATTTAACTGTATACAAAGGAGTGCTGTATGGGAACATTTACTGACCCACAAAACCGTTTCTCTCACCGAGCTGCGCGACCCCGCCAAGGTGCTGAAAAGCCGGTTCCTCGCCCGTGGCCGTGCTCAACCGCAACAAAGTGGTGGCTATTTCGTGCCGGTAGCGGCGGTGGATGGAGTTGTCTGTGAAGGAAGCCAGTGTGGAGTACACCTTGCAGAAATTCGCCGAACACAAGGCGTCTTGCACCAGCGTTGGATTACCTCAAGGACAAATAAGGAATTGTGAACATGGAATTGTTATTGATTAACCGCGAAGCAGTGCAGGCTTTGCACGATGCCGTGTTGAACCCTAACGAGTTGGCGGGGCTGGCGGGCGATAAATCGCTGGATGCCGTGATGGGGCGCGTTGAAAACCGCTTAACTTACGGCTTGATTGAAGATGTGTTTGATCTGGCAGCGACTTATGCCGTGGTGTTGGCGGTAGGCCGCGTTTTTAACGATGGCAACAAACGCACCGCATTCACCGTAATGGATATTTGTTTAGTGCAGAACGGCGTTGTGCCTTGTTATGAAGTGATCGAAGCCGCCGACATGATCATCCGCGCCGCGCAACAAATGCTCGACGAAAAGGAGTTGGCGCAATGGTTGCGGCGGCGGGGTTGAAGCACCCCGCCAGCCTTTTCTATCACGCCTCAAACTGCGCTTTGCCTTGAGAGCTTTTGCGGCGCAGAAAACTTGGCGCGATTGCCTCTTCGCACAAGCTGTTCAGGTTTTCCTGTTTTGCCGCTAAGCGATTGCGCATTTTTTTGCTGCTGTACAGAGACTCTTTGGCAAAGCGTCTTTCATCCATGGCCTTGGCTACCGGCGAGGCGCTCCAGCACTTCGATGACCCAAGGATGCTCGGCAACCGTGCGTGCGGACCTTCGGCCAACACGGCTTCAATACCCTGCCAATCACCGGTCACCACCAACTGGCGAGCGCGCTCTAGCAGTTGTGCTGTATCCACTTCCGTCTGCCGCGCCACCACCAATGGCTCCGGCAATAGCGCTTCCCATACCGAGGGCGGCATGGCTGGCAGAGCGAGTGCAGCATTGGGAATGGCGACGGCTGCACCGTCTGGCATGTTGGCGCGACGCTGGCTTGCAGCAGCACATTGGCCGTTTCACCGGTAGTGATGGGCCGGTACTTCTATCTCAACTAGCACCCACGCCTCTGCACTCAGTGGCAGATCCGGCAGACGGACGAGCAGTGCGCCATCCTGTGCTTCTTGGGCAATCGCGCACGGTGAATTTAACGCCCGCAGGGGCTGTCAGCGTCAAGCGCAATTGGCGCGCGTAGAGATTGGAGATGAAGTCGAACTCCTCGGCAAAAGGTTCAAAACAAATCGGCAGCGGTGTCGCCGTAGTAGTGATTGCCGCCACTGCGTTCGCCCATGGCGACCATTAAATCCTCGTTGAAATCGCGCCCTGCTTCGTAGGTGGAAGTAGTGACGCCGTGTTCAGCGGCATTTGCACAGAGTGCGGCGATGGTCTGCGTGTCGGTTGTTTCGCCTGAAAGCTGGCGTTGCCATCGGAAAGCAAAATGACCCGCGCCATTGCCGCCGCTTTGGCGTTGCCGAGCAGAGAATTGGCACCAGCTTGCCAACCGCCGTGTGCTGGTGCTTCCGCCGGCGAGGATATGAGCCAGTGCGCTGTGCAGGGCTTGGCGGCTCGCCGACGGTTGCGCGCCAGCCAATACATTGATGCGATCGTCAAAGACCACAATGGAAGCGATATCCGTGGGAGCCAGTTGCTCAACGATATAGCGAGCGCAGCGCACAGCTTCCAACAGTGGCTCGCCGTGCATGGAGCCGGAGCGATCAAGCACCGAACAACAGAGTCCATTTGCCGATTTTCACGGCTTTTTGTTCCTGCGGTAGCGTGTGCCAGAAGCCTGCTGTTGCTAAAACCACGATACCGTTGATGATGCCTTCCAAATGCACAAACTTCCAAATGCGATACAGCTCGCTGCTGGTGTCGGCAACTGCAGCGGCATAAGAAAAGCCAATACCGCCGAGTAAACCGAGCAATAAAACAATGCAGCCGTGCATGGCGAGACGAGCTTGTGCATGCTGAGTGGTGTTCATGGTTGTTCTCCTTACTTGGTTTCTTATTGATGATTAATGGTATTGGTCAAAAATATTTGCCATTGGTTATCAACGCGCATTTCCAATGGTTGATATTGACTTTTGTAGCGCATCTTGTCGCAGTTTTTTATCCAATATCCTAAATATAAATAATCCAAGCCTTCTAATTTTGCGCGTACAATCTGATTTAGCACGGCAAACACACCGAGGCTGCGCTGCTCCTCTGCAGGATCAAAAAAAGTGTAAACCGCAGAATAGCCGTTATCAAAACGGTCGCAAACTGAAACGGCAATCAGTTGTTCGCCGTGCTGTTGTGGATCAACTTTGTAATAAGTGAGATAAAAACTGTTGGGCCATTGCACGCCGAGAAAGTTTTGGAATTGGTCGCGCGAGGCTGGGTACATATCACCGTCGTGGTGACGGGTGTTGATGTAGTTTTCGTACAGCGCATAACAGGCATCGTTATCAATGGCATTGACTTGCCGCACGATGAGATCGCTATTGCGTTTGATGCAACGCGTTTGATTGCGGTTGGGAATAAATTTCTGCACGGGGATGCGTACAGGAATGCAGGCTTGGCAGTCTTGGCATTGCGGGCGATACACATGCTGTCCGCTGCGGCGAAAGCCTGCTTCGGCCAGGCGCGAAAACAAAAACGGCGTGATTTGGTACTCAGGATTCACAAAAGCCGTAGAGGCCTGCTGTTCCGGTAAATAGCTGCACGGGTGCGGGTGTGTCACTAGCAAGGTGATGGTTTGGCTGGTCATGGTGCGCCGTGTGTTAGCAGTCATCTGCAAGGTTCGGTACCATTCTATCCAGATTGCGTATGCAGATTGCTAGGAATCCGTGGAATGAAAATTTTGTTGTGTGGCAGTGAATCACCTTTGGGGCGCTCGCTGTTGTTTCGTTTGGAGCAGTTGCAGTTTCCCTTGGTGGAGTTGGGTGCGGAAGCCTTGGCGACAATCACGCTGCCTGAACTGGAATCCCTGTTAAAAGAAAAGCAGATACACGGCATCGTCAATGTGCAGCATTTGCCGTTTGGCGGCGGTGATGTAGACCCCGCGACGAGCGAACAGGCTGTGCAATACGCACGCAATCCGGAGTTGTTGGCGCTGGCTGCAGCCATGAATAATATTTTCTTGTTGCAGTTGTCGGATTGCCAAGTGTTCTCAGGTCAACAGTCTGGCGCGTATCGCGAAACTGACGAGCCGGATGCACAAACGGCCTACGGCGCGCTGCGTTGGGCCGGTGAACGCGCGGTGATCGACACTTGTCCGCGTCATATCATTTTGCGCACGGGAGAATTGTTTAGCAGTATTGGTCAAAACATTTTGACGGATTTATTGAAAGCGTGGCGCACCAACGGATCGGCGCGTGTGTCGGCGCGCTATCGGTTTAGCCCAACTTCCGTGCGCGATGCAGCGCGCGTGATTGTGGCGGTTTTGCATCAGTTGAGCTGCGGTATAGAGCCTTGGGGCGAATATCACTACAGCGGCACGGATGCGATCAGCTATTACGATTTTGCACGCTTGATCAAACAAATTGTTGAAAGCCAATCCGAATTAACTTTGGCAACCGACATGCAAGAGATCGAAGAAAATGCTGCGCCACTGTCTTGGGCGTTGGACTGCGGAAAAATTCGCAATACTTTTGGTGTTAAGCAACACCCGTGGCGCGCAGGGTTAACGGGTAGTGTGCGCCGTGCCATGAAAGTGCTCGATGCCGAGGACGATGCGGTGGCGGCACAAGTGGAGCAAGAAGAAAACGAAGCAGGTGATTAAAGATAGTTTTTTTAATCGTTGTTTTTAATTGTTGTTTTAATCGCTGTTTTGCATGGTTTGATATTGCAGATACAGCATGTAGCTTGCCCATAAAAAACCAACGCACATCACCACAACACCAATCCCAAAACTGATTTTTGCCAGTGTGTAACAACTTTGCACGGCATCCAGCATGGTGAGGATGTTGCCCCAGTCGTGATTGACTTCGGTTGCGCCGCCGACAAGCGGTAGTGCGCGATATTCGGCATCGCGGATATACGGCGCCACATCAATAAAACTCTGCCCGCACCACGCCAACATCAGTGCAGCAGAGAAGTTGTCGTGTTGCTGAAAGGTAAACACAGCCAGTGGTATGAGCGGCAACAACACTTGAAACAAGCTGCCGCCGAGAAACATCATCAGCGTGCCAAACGGGCTAAAAAAGACATGGCCGAATTCATGGAAGGCAAGGTTGATGTTGTGCATGAATGAACCGCCGATGACTTCCCAGTCAATGCCATGTATGGCCATTGAACTCCACCAAAACGCGATGGCAATAAGTAGTGCAACTCGCGCCCAGAAGATGATGGGGTCTACCGCGCTAGGTGTTGCCGTGAACGAGGCAATAAGACGCGGGAAAAATCTTTCCTCTTCGCTATCAACATCTTCAGAAAAAAATTCTGAATTGGCAGGGTGATTTTCTTTGCTCGCATGGTTTGTGTTTTGATGTCTATCTATCCATTTTTGATAGGCGATGCCGCAGGCAGGGCAGATGTCTGCATGAATATGTGTGTCGCTGGCTTGGCGAATGTAGCGGCATTTAGGGCATTGCATGGGTTTTAATTTGTATCGTGAGTTGTTGTAAGTCATCCAGCCGTGATGAAGTGCCTAGCCAGAGATTGTATTGGCCGGCATGGATAATCCACTGCTGTTTGTCGGCATCATAGCGCGAAAATTTTTGCGCGGGGATGTACAGTGAAACTGTTTTTTCTTCCTTGGGAGAGAGGAAAACTTTTTCAAATGCCATCAGCTTTTTGATAGCAGTGGGTTCTGTAACAGGATTTTCTTCGCCGATATAACACTGCAGTACTTCGCTGCCGCTGTGTGCGCCGATGTTTCGCAGTACGATACTGGCAGTGATGGTGTCTTGCATGGTGTAAAGTGATTTGTCTGTGCGCGGCGCATCGCAGTGAAATTGTGTGTAAGAAAGTCCAAAACCAAATGCAAAAGCAGGTGCTTGTTGTTGTTTGTCGCACAGCGTGTAGCCGTGAAAATAATCGTAGTGCGCTGTGCTTGCCCAGCAATCAAAGGCAGGCAGTTGATTTTCATGTGCGGGAATAGTGAACGGCAATTTTCCGGATGGATTGACTTCGCCCAGAAGAATGCGCGCCAGCGCATTGCCGCCCTCCATGCCGAGATAGCCTGCGTGCAAAATAGCAGCCGGTTCTTCTTGCCAGTTATTCATCATCAGGGCGCTGCCGGAAATGAGTGCAACAACCGTGTCGCGATTGGCGGTGCAGACGCGTCGAATCAACTGTTGTTGCCGTGCGTTGAGATGCAATGAAGTGCGATCGCCACCGCGCGGCACTTTGGGATTGGCGACTGGTTTGCGATTGGAAGTGAGATTTTCACCTTCATCTTCCGCGTGATAGCCCGCCACCAAGAGCACGGCTGTGGCTGTGCTGGCAATGCGCTCCGCTTCGTCGATATTCTTGCCATTGCAGTAAATAATTTTTATGTGTTCGCCGTAGGCTTGTGTGCTTGTCTGCTGTTGCAGTCCAGCGAGAATCGTGGTGCTGTGTGGCGGTGAAACGCGGCTGCTGCCGCAGTCACCCAAGTTGGGAAGATTGGCTAATTCGCCAATTACGGCAATCGTTTTCCCGTTTAATTTTTGTTTGCACCACGGCAAAACGCCGTTGTTTTGAAGCAATACGATGGATTGTTCTGCTGATTCTTGCGCTAATTGCCGGTGTTGGTGGCAGGCAATGATGGTGCGCGGTGGCTTTGCTGTGTTGAGTTGCGACAGCCAGTGCAATTTTTTTCTCAGAATGCGCCGCACGCTGGTGTTGATGACATCTTCTGAAACATCGCCTTGTTGTACCGCTTTCGCTAAGCGTCTTCCGTAAAAGTGTCCACGAGGCATTTCGATATCCATGCCGGCGCGCGCGGGTTTGACGGTTTCATAAATCCCCCACAACCAATCCGATGAAACAAAGCCATCGAATTGCCATTGTTTGCGCAGAATGTCATTTAATAAAATTTTGTCGTGTCCGCAGTATTCGCCGTTGACTTGGTTGTACGCGCTCATGAGAGAATCCACGCCTGCATCGACCAAAGTTTTGAAATGTGGCAGATACACTTCGTGCAGCGTTTTTTCATCTATATGCACATTCAAATAAAAACGCGAGTTTTCAATGCTGTTGACGGCAAAATGTTTGGCGCAGACCATGACGCGTTGTGATTGCACGCCGCGCATCATTGCAACGCCCATGGCTCCCAGGTGATGAGGGTCTTCGCCGTAAGTTTCTTGTGCGCGACCCCATGCGGGGTGGCGCAGTAAATTAACGCACAAACCTGCAAAATAGTTTGCACCGCTGGCGCGCGCTTCTGCGCCAATGGCTGCGCCGACGCGCTGTTCCAATGCAATATCAAAGCTTGCACCGCGCGTCATGGCGGCAGGGAAACAGGTGGCGTTGCCGATCACTACGCCGCGAGGGCCGTCGGTAAACGAGAGTGGTGGAATATGCAGGAGATCATTTTTTCCTGCGTACATATTCGGGAAGCGTTTGAGCAAAAAAACAAAAAATCCCAATTTTAGTAAAGCAAGATTGCCGCCATCGCCAGACATCTGTGCGATTTTTTCAGTCAGTGACATTTTTTCTAGTAGTGTTTCTACGGCGTGATCAATTTGCTGTGCATTCATCGGCTGTGGCCAATGCGCCGCATAAGATTCAATATCCGTGCGAGCAAACAGGGTTTTAACCGTTTGCCACCAGCGCATCAGAATTGCCGCGCGATGATGTAATGCGCCAATTCGCGCAACTGTGCGCTCTTGTCGCCAAAATTATTTAATGCGGCGATGGCGTCGTCGTACAGTGCTTGTGCGTGTTGTTTGGCGACATCCAGTCCTAACAAGCTCGGGTAGGTGGATTTGTTGAGTGATAAATCGGAGCCTTGCTGTTTGCCGAGTTGTTCCGTGCTGCTTTCAATGTCGAGAATATCGTCTTGCACTTGGAAGGCGAGGCCGATGGCAGCAGCATAGCGATCTAATGCGGCGAGTTGCAGTGGATTTGCGCCCGCCGCCAATGCACCGCAGCGCACGCTGGCGCGAATCAGTGCGCCGGTTTTGTGTTGATGCAGGGCTTCCAATTCCGGCAAAGCAATTTGAAGATTTTCTGCGGCGAGATCCATGCTCTGCCCAGCCACCATGCCGGCGGCACCGGCAGCTTGTGCCAAACTCAGTATCAGTTCGCAGCGCAACTCTGCCGGTAATTTTGTTTTTGCTAAACATTCGAATGCGAGCGTTTGCAGTGCATCGCCGGCGAGAATCGCGGTCGCTTCGTTAAAAGCGATGTGGCAAGTCGGTTGCCCGCGCCGCAGTGCATCATCATCCATGGCGGGTAAATCGTCGTGCACCAAAGAGTATGCGTGTATTAATTCCAGCGCGCAGGCAATGTTATCCGTGTGTGCGGGTGCTTCGCCTGCAATGCTGATTGCCGCCGCATAAACCAGCGTCGCACGCACGCGTTTGCCGCCATTGAGTGCGCTGTAGCGCATGGCTTGTTTGAGTGTTTGTGCGGGCTCTGTTTCAGCGGGGAGGATGGCTTCAAGCGCAGCGGTCACGCGCTGTTGGCTTTGTTGTAAAAAAAAATGGAAATCAGCAGACATGAAAATCAGTCATCACCAAATGGCTCGCTTTTTAGCGCGCCATTTTTTTCAACCAGTAGTTGCACTTTTTGCTCTGCGGCAGCCAGTGTTTGTTGGCATTGCCGCGTCAGGCTGATACCGGCTTCAAAGGCTTTCAGTGAATCTTCTAAACTGAGATCGCCTTTCTCTAAACTTCCCACCAGCAGTTCCAGTTTTTCCAGCGAGCTTTCGAGATCTAACTCGCTGTCATTTTTTTTCTTGCCGGCCATGAGATATCTCAGGTGGAGAGCAGATCAAGGTTGAGGCGATCGATAATTTCTAGCGCTTTGCCGCCGCCTTTTGCCACGCAAGACAGTGGATCTTCCGCCACGATAACCGGTAAGCCGGTTTCTTCCATCAACAGCTTGTCGATATCGCGCAGCAGTGCGCCGCCACCGGTCAATACAATGCCGTTTTCAGCAATGTCAGATGCCAATTCTGGTGGTGATTGCTCCAGTGCTTGCTTCACCGCTTGCACAATGCCTTGCAGCGGTTCTTGCAGCGCTTCCAAAATTTCATCGCTATTCAGTGTGAATTGGCGAGGCACACCTTCCGCTAAATTGCGGCCGCGCACATCAATTTCACGCAGTTCGCGACCACCAAACGCACAGCCCACTTCTTGCTTGATGCGCTCTGCCGTGGCATCACCGATGATGCTGCCAAAATTACGGCGTACATAAGTGATGATCGCTTCATCGAAACGGTCTCCGCCGATGCGCACAGAATCCGCATACACCACACCATTCAAAGAAATAATTGCAATTTCGGTGGTGCCACCGCCGATGTCTACTACCATCGAGCCGTTTGCTTCTTCTACATTCAAACCCGCGCCAATGGCGGCGGCCATCGGTTCGTCAATCAAACGCACTTCGCGTGCGCCGGCGCCGAGTGCAGATTCACGAATGGCGCGTTTTTCAACTTCTGTTGCTTTACACGGCACGCCGATCAGCACGCGTGGGCTGGGTTTCATGAAACTGTTTTCGTGCACTTTTTTGATGAAGTGCTGCAACATTTTTTCAGTGATTTGGAAGTCGGCGATGACGCCATCTTTCAAAGGGCGAATGGCGGTGATGTTGCCCGGTGTGCGGCCGAGCATGCGCTTCGCTTCAATACCGACGGCTTCAACTGTTTTTTGGCCGTTGTGATGACGAATAGCAACCACCGAAGGCTCATCGAGCACAATGCCGCGGCCGCGCGCGTAAATAATGGTATTGGCTGTGCCGAGGTCGATCGACAGGTCGGTAGAGAACATTCCGCGAAATTTGTTGAGCATGGGAATACCTAGGTTGGGAGAGCAGCGTCATGCTGCCAATAAGGCGCGCAACTCTAACAATGACAGGAGATTTGGGCAAGGTGGCAGGTGCGGTTGTCGCGGATTTATACGGTGAAATATGGTATTTTGCCGACCCTTCGCAGCGCCCCGTTTGGGTGTTTGCCTGTCGTATTTTGAACCCGTATTGGTGGAGTATCTCGATGGTCTTTGAACGCCAACAGGTCGAGCAGCTGGCACGGCTGGCGCGCCTTGGACTGGACGATGCCGTGCTCGCGCGCACGACACAGAGTTTGGGCGATGTGCTGACCTTGATCGATCAGCTGCAAGCCTTGGACACGGCGGGCGTGGAGCCGATGTCACACCCGCTGGATGCCGTGCAGCGCCTGCGTGCCGATGTGGTCTCCGAGCCCAATCAGCGTGAAGCCTTGCAAGCGATTGCCCCTGCGGTGGCTGATGGTTTGTTTCTCGTACCAAAAGTGATTGAGTGAGGCGAGCGATGACTGCTATTCACCATCTCACCGTTGCACAGCTCGCCAAAGGTTTGGCAGAAAAACAATTTTCCAGCCGCGAAGCGACGCAGCATTTTTTAGATCGCATCGTGCAGCACGATAAAACTTACAACAGTTTTATCACTGTGACCGCAGAACGGGCGCTAGCAGAAGCCGATGCCGCTGATGCGCGTCGCGCCGCTGGCAGTGCTGCATTGTTAACTGGCGTGCCGTTCGCGCACAAAGATATTTTTTGTACCGAAGGCGTGCGCACCAGTTGCGGTTCCAAAATGCTCGACAACTTTATTGCGCCCTACGATGCCACCGTGGTGGCGAAATACCGCGAGCAGGGCATGGTCATGCTCGGCAAAACCAACATGGATGAATTCGCGATGGGTTCATCCAACGAAACCAGTTTTTACGGCGCAGTAAAAAATCCTTGGGATGTGAATTGCGTGCCTGGCGGTTCATCCGGTGGCAGTGCGGCGTGTGTGGCTGCGCGTTTGGCGCCAGCCGCAACCGCGACTGATACTGGCGGGTCGATTCGTCAGCCTGCCGCACTGTGCGGTATTACCGGTTTGAAACCGACTTACGGTCGTGTGTCGCGCTGGGGCATGATCGCGTTTGCTTCCAGTCTCGATCAAGCGGGGCCGATGGCGCGCACGGCTGAAGATGTTGCGCTACTGTTGGGCGCAATGGCGGGCTTCGATGCCAAAGATTCCACTTGTTTGGATCGTGAAGTGCCGGATTATTGCGCGAGCCTTAACAACGATCTCACCGGTTTAAAAATTGGTGTGCCGAAAGAATATTTTGGCGCAGGATTGAATGCACAAACGGCCGAATGTGTACAAGCAGCGCTGCGCGAATACGAAAAATTGGGTGCGACACTGGTAGAAATTTCACTGCCGCATTCGCATCTCGCTGTGCCAGCTTACTATGTGATTGCACCGGCAGAGTGTTCAGCGAATTTGTCGCGCTTTGACGGTGTGCGCTACGGCTATCGCTGTGACAATCCGCAAGATTTGTCGGATTTATATTGTCGTTCACGCGCCGAAGGGTTTGGCGAAGAAGTGAAGCGCCGCATTCTCGTCGGCACTTATGTGTTGTCTGCCGGTTTTTACGATGCTTACTATCGCAAAGCGCAGCAGGCGCGCCGTTTGATGCAGCAGGATTTTGTGGAAGCGTTTAAGCAAGTGGATGTCATCATGGGGCCGACTTCGCCGTCGCCTGCTTTTGCCTTTGGCGCCAAGGGCAACGACCCAGTGGCGATGTATCTCGAAGATATTTACACGATAGCGACAAACTTAGCGGGCTTGCCCGGTATGTCGCTGCCTTGTGGCTTGGTCGATAACAAACCGGTGGGTTTGCAGATCATCGGCAATTATTTTGACGAAGCGCGCATGTTGAATGTGGCGCACCGTTTCCAACAAGTGACGGACTGGCACGCACAGCAGCCAGCGGGAGTTGCCGCATGAGTTGGGAAACGGTTATCGGTTTAGAAATTCATGTGCAGCTCGCCACAAAAACCAAAATATTTTCTGGCAGCGCTACCGCGTTTGGCGCTGAACCCAACACGCAAGCCTGTGCGATTGATTTAGCACTCCCAGGCACGCTGCCGGTGCTGAATGAAGAAGCTGTGCGCATGGCGGTGATGTTTGGTTTGGCCATTGATGCTGACATTCCACGGCAATCGGTGTTTGAGCGCAAAAATTATTTTTACCCCGATTTGCCGAAAGGCTATCAAACCACGCAGCTGGCTGAACCGATTGTGGGTGCAGGGCATGTGGATGTCACGCTGTCGGATGGCAGCGTGAAACGCGTGCGCATTCATCACGCACACTTGGAAGAAGATGCCGGTAAATCACTGCACGAAGATTACGCGGGCATGAGCGGCATTGATCTCAATCGCGCGGGTACGCCGTTGATTGAGATTGTGACCGAGCCGGATATGCGCAGTGCAGAAGAGGCGGTGGCATTTGCGAAAAAATTGCATAGCATCGTTACCACACTGGGTATTTGCGACGGTGAAATGTCGCAGGGCTCGATGCGTTTTGATGTAAATATTTCCGTGCGCAAACCGGGGGCGCCGCTGGGCACGCGCACTGAAACCAAAAACTTGAATTCATTTCGCTTCATGGAAGATGCCATTGCCTACGAAGTAGAGCGCCAAATTGAAGTTATTGAAGATGGCGGTAAAGTGGTGCAAGAAACCCGTTTGTACAACGGCGATACCAAAACTGGCCGCTCGATGCGCAGCAAAGAAGAAGCGAACGATTACCGCTATTTCCCGTGCCCGGATTTATTGCCAGTGGTGTTGGATGACGGCTATATCAGTGCGCTGCGTGCGGCACTGCCTGAGTTGCCGGATGCCAAACAGCAGCGTTTTGCACAGCAGTATGGCTTGTCGGATTACGATGCCAGCCAACTGAGCGCGGAGCGCGTCACGGCCGACTTCTATGAGCAAACCGTTGCTGCTTGTGGAGATGCTAAGCTCGCCGCCAACTGGGTGATGGTGGAGTTGTTGGCCGCGCTCAATAAAAATGGTTTGGTGTTGGCGCAAAGCCCTGTAGCCGCTGAACAATTGGGGGGCATGATCGCTCGCATCAAAGACGGCACCATTTCCGGCAAAATTGCCAAGCAAGTGTTTGAGTTGATGTGGAATGCAGGTGGTAGTGCCGACACTATCATTGAGCAGCATGGACTGAAGCAGGTCTCAGATTCAGGTGCGATAGAAAAAATTGTCGATGACATCATTGCGGCCAATCCGCAACAGGTGGATAACTATCGCGCTGCCACAGAAGACAAGCGCCCCAAAATGCTGGGATTCTTTGTCGGTCAAATCATGAAAGTTTCACAGGGCAAAGCGAATCCACAGCAAGTGAATGAAATTTTGTTGAAAAAATTACTTTGAATTAACGCAAGAGTGTAAGCAATGACTGAGCCAGTTATCGTTAAGAAAAAAGACAAAAAAGTTGTTGAAGATGAACACCGCACCGATGAGCAGGTGCGCGAATTGTTGCATGTGTTGCCGCCGGCAGGCTTTGATGCGGATTTTCACGCGCTGCACAATGCTTACAAATGTTTAAAGCCGGATGAGTTTGAAGTGTTTGTTGTTTCTTTCAAAGAAGCGGGCAGAAATCTGGCGGCAAAAAGCCCCTTTGGTGAAACGATTGTAGATTTGATTAAGCAGCATCACCACGGCGCCGATTATTTGCCGGTGTTGCAATGAGTTGAGCAAATGAAAGGCATAAAAAAACCGGCAGCTGCCGGTTTTTTTATGGGTGTTGCACAGCGTTTTAGCGGCGTGTGAACACGATCGGCATGTCATCGCTAGGTTTAGGCAGAGGGAATGTCTGCATGTAAACATCTGGCTTGGCGTGGCGCGATTCGAAATCGTAACGCTTCATAAATTTGAACAGGAAGTTGCGGTATTCCATCTGCGCAAAGTGCATGCCGATGCATTTGTGTGCGCCGCCACCGAAAGGGTGGAATTGGAATTGGTGTTTTTTGTGCTCGGCGCGCTCGGGTGAGAAACGCTCAGGGTCGAATTTGAACGGGCTCGTCCAATACTCTTCCATCCAGTGTGTGAAGCGCGGCAGTGTCAACACCATTGTGTTGGCAGGTACTTTGTGGCCGGCCATCTCGCACTCGCGAATGGTGCGGCGCGGCACAGAAGGTACAGAAGGACGAATGCGCTGCACTTCGTTGAATACCATCTGCATGTAAGGCAGTTTTTCTTGGTCTTCCCACAGCAAGCCGTCGAGGTCGATAGAATCAATTTCTTGCTGCAATTTTTTCTTGATCTCTGGATGGCGCGCCAAATAGTAAATGGTGTGTGTGATGGCGGCGGTCGTGGTGTCGTGCGCTGCAAACATCAAAAAGATCGCTTGGTTGGTAACTTCTTCTGGTGAGAAAAAGTCACCGTTCTCGTCAGTGGCGCGGCTGAATACGCTCAACATATCCATGCCATCGCCGCGGCGTTTTTGGTCGATCATCGGACGGAAAAAGTTTTGCAATCTGTTTTTGCCTTTCATGCCCGTGTGATAAACAAAACCAGGGATATTCCATGGCACCAAATACATCAGGCCTTTGGTGGCATCGACAAAGGCATTATTGAGATAGCTGACGCGATCACTTTTGTATTCGGTTTCACCGGCGAAGATTTCAGCGGCGACAATCAACAACAATTCTTTGATATAGGTAAAGAAAGGAATGGTTTTGCCGGCATCAGCATCCCACTCATTCAGAGCGCGATCATAGATGCGGTTAATTTCACGCGTGTAGTGTTGCAGTGCTTCATTTTTGAAGGCGTTTTGCACAATACGGCGCTGGTGTTTGTGGTGATCGAAGTCCTCCATGATGAGGCTGCCTTCGAAGAATTTTTGTACGCGATCGCCAAAACCCATTTTGGAGGAGAAATTGCGTTCGGTGTCGAGCAATATTTGCTGTGCCAGATCAGGGCCCATGGCCAACACGGCGCGCATACCAATCGTGGAAACGCGCTGCAGCAGACCGTATTTTTTATAGCGCTCCTGCGCCCAGATGAATGGGTCTTTGACATAGCCAAAAGTATTGCCAACCACCGGCAAGCCGTAATCGCCTGGAATATGATCCAAGTCGTTGCAGTTGGGTTGGTGAATGTAGTCGCCGTACGGTTCAATAACTTTAGCCATGAGTTCACTCCTTACAGATGGCGTGCATCATAAGGAGTGCAGGGCTTGTGACCTATCCGATATTCGTCGGGTATGCCGGCCCCGCTAAGGTTAGCGGCGGCGCATCACGATCGGCATGTCGTCATCGGGCTTCGGCAGCGGGAAGGTCTGCATATAGACATCCTGTTTGGCGTGGCGCGATTCAAAATCAAAGCGTTTCAGAAATTTGAACAGGAAGTTGCGGTATTCCATCTGCGCGAAGTGCATGCCGATGCACTTGTGCGCGCCGCCGCCAAAGGGGAAGAACTGGAAGGCGTGTTTCTTGTGCTCGGCGCGCTCAGGTGAGAATCGCTCGGGGTCAAACTTAGCTGGGTTGCTCCAATACTCGTCCATCCAGTGGGTGAAGCGCGGCATGACAAATACCATGGTATGCGCAGGGACTTTGTGGCCGGCCATTTCGCACTCGCGAATGGTGCGGCGCGGAACCAGTGGAACAGAAGGGCGGATGCGCTGTGTTTCGTTGAACACCATCGACATATAGGGCAGCTTTTCTTGGTCTTCCCACAACAGGCCATCCAAGTCGACGGAGTCGATTTCCTTCATCAGCTTCTCGTTGACTTCAGGATTGCGCGCCCCATAGTAGAGGGGGTGGGTGGTGGCGGCGGTGGTGGTGTCGTGCGCGGCGAACATCAAGAAGATCGCTTGGTTGGTGACTTCTTCGGCGCTGAAGTATTCGCCAAACTCATCTTTTTCGCGGCTGAAAAGGCTCAGCATATCTTTGCCGTCGCCTTTGCGTTTTGCGTCGATCATTGAACCAAAGAATTGTTGCAAAAACTTTTTGCCTTGAATGCCACGGTGATAAGTAGTGCCTGGAATATCCCAAGGCACGAGATACATCACGCCGTTGACGGCATCGAGAAACGCTTTATTCAGCTGGCGCACGCGCTCGCCTTTGTAATCGGTTTCGCCAGCAAAAATTTCTGCGGCCACCACCAACAATAAATCTTTGATGTACATGAAGAAGGGGATGGTTTTGCCGACATCGGCGTCCCATTCGTCCAAGGCGCGATCGTAGATGCGGTTAATTTCGCGCGTGTAGTGCTGCAGTGCATCGTTTTTGAAAGCGTTTTGCACAATGCGGCGCTGGTGTTTGTGGTGCTCGAAATCTTCCATGATCAAGCTGCCTTCAAAGAAGGTTTGCAGGCGCGTGTGGAAGCCCATTTTGGAGGAGAAGTTGCGATCCATGTCGAGCATGACTTGTTGTGCTAAATCAGGCCCCAGTGCCAGCAAGCCGCGTACACCGGTAGTTTGCACGCGTTGCAGTAAGCCGAATTGTTTGTAGCGTTCCTGCGTCCAGAGTAGTGGATCTTTTAGGTAACTAAATGTATGGCCAATTAAGGGCAGACCGTAATCGCCTGGGATGTGATCCAGCTCAGTGGCATTGGGTTGATGTATGTAATCGCCGTAAGGAGTAATCACTTTTGCCATGCAAAAATCCGCCTGTGGGTAGAGATAGAAGGAGTGTGGAAAACGGCTCCATTCTAGGCGCGAGGTTTTGGCAGAAAGATGTGCTAGGTCAAAGAGTGGTGAAGTTGTGGCTGGATCGGGATCAAGGCAGCTCGCCCAGTTCGCGCAAGGTTTTGCGCATCAGGTCCAGCTCGACTTGTCGCGCCATGTGCGTGAATTTTGTATTCCATGCGGCGTAGCGTGTTTCAAAAGCGGCTAGCGGCACTTCTGCTTCTTTGATACCGATGCCGACGATGGTTTGCGGAAAATAGTCCGGCCCGTACCAGCCCACATGCGCTTGGCGAAACGGTTTTAATAATGAGCGAAAAGCGTCGGGTGTGTAGCGCCAATAGTCATTAGGTGTTTCGTGGATGAAGTAATCCAGCACCGAACTCATCACCAGCAAGCCGCCGGGTTTCAAAATGCGATAAATTTCAGATACGGCTTGGTGCGGATATTCCACATGTTCCAGCGTATCCATTAAAAACACGGTGCCGGCGGTGTTGTCGGGTAGATCGATGTGGTGCAGGTTTAAGACCTTATCGACACCGGGGCCGGTGCGCATATCGCAGCCAACAAATACTTTGTCAGCAAACAGCGGACGCAAATCGGTTTCTTGGCCGGAATCTTCCACTTGATACGAGCCAAACTCATAAATTGGTTCGACAATCGGCAGGGTGTCCAACACGATGTTGATGTATTTCCACAGCGACTTGCGCATTTATGTATCCAGAAATTGAGTAACGATCTGCCAAATACGCGCACGGATACTGGCGCTTTCGTTGGCGAGATGGTGGCGTGCTTCGGCGAGGTAGTGTACTTGTGCGTTGGGTATTTTGTGCTGAATTTTTGGAATGTTGTAGCGCCAGTCCACCGTGTCGTCCAATTCGCCTTGCAAAATGAGCGTGGGAATAGCAATGGCGGGTTGCTGGGAAAAACGCTGCAGCCAATTCTTCATGGCAGTTACCCACGCGACGGTTAAGTAGCGCGGCTGCAACGGGTCTTCATAGTGACAAAACTGCAAAAATGCTTGGTTGGATGAATTGGCGCGAAAGTTTCTGGGGATGTATTGCACAAGATAGCGCAGCGTCAGATACAGCGCATGCGCGCGTGGTTGCCACTGATGTGGGCGCAGCAGCGGCGAAAACAAAATCAGTTTTTGAATGCTGTTTTTGAAGCCGGACATTTGAAAATTCATCCACGCGGCACAGCCTGTGCTCTGCCCAAAACCGAGTGTGATCGGTGGGATTTTTTTATGGCTGCTGGCAGCGATAACGGCGTGAATGGCCTGCGCGTATTCATCGAAATCATGAATCACGGCACGAGCACCGGATGACAAACCGTGACCTGGTAAATCAAACGCAAGCACCGCGAAGTTTTTTTTCAGTAGATAGTGGATGACATGGTGATACAGGCCCACATGATCAAAATAGCCGTGCACAAACAATATGGTTTGTTGCGCATGCTCTGGCAGCCAATACTGTACGGCGAGTGTGTGTTGACCGCTGGTGACGGTGCCGATGCGGTGTTGCGCGGGCAGTTGGTCTAATTGATAAAAATGGCAGTATTCCTCAAAGCCTTCTGGATTGGCGTCCAGCGCCACATCAAATTGCAGCGGCGCAAGTGCGGTTTTGAGAGAAAGAAAACTCTGCATGTTTTGCTTTTACAACAACATCGGAATTTGATTTTCTGCGCTGGCGCCGGCAGCAAAAAACCAGCATTCAATCGCGTAGCGCCTGCCGGTGATGGTGGATGACCACGCGGTGCGGTGCAAATTCATGTGATCAAAAAAGAGTGCGTCACCCGCTTTGAAGGCAGGGCGCAGCCAAGGCGTGTCGCTGTAATGTTGTTCGACATAAGCGGGGCCGACGGTCCAATCAAAACGCGCGCCGTCGGTGCCGGTTTGCACGATGTCTTCGAAGCGGCGCGGTACAATATCAATGCCGGGGTTCGCGGAATCGCCACCGCAATCGCTCAGCGCGATCCATAAATTCATGCTGCGCACTTCTCTGCCCATAAACGCGCCGTCTTGGTGCCAGTCGGCTTCGCCGGCAATAGGATCGACGCGGCGCAGCACCCATTTTTTGACAGAGACACAAGGCGCTTCGCCAAAATAATCGGCCAATATTTTTTTGAGTTGTAATTGTCGATACAACTCCATCACGGAAAATAATCCGCGCGGTGAATCCGCCGCCCATACGCCGCCAGTTTCGGCAATAAATTTTCTGCCCACACCCAGTTTGTGGTGCGTATTCAAATATTGTGAAGGCGAGTAATAAGGGTTGTTGCTGTCGATCACTTCGCCAGCCGCGCGTTGATTGCGCGTGTTGACTGCTTGCTCAATGTTGTCGCGCAAAGCATCCAACATGTTTTTCGGCACCAGGTTGCGCACCAGCAGGGAGCCGTGTTGCTGTACTGCCGCGCCCAGTGTGTTGGCATTCAATTGTGTGGCTGTAATTTCTGGGATGCCATTGGCCAGTGAAAAAGCGTTGCTGCTGTCAGATGCAAACACTGGCGGCCAAACCGTGTTGGGTGATGGGTGTGCTGTGTGCTGAAAACCTTGCACGCGCCAGTCGATCAATTGTTTTTCCTGCACAACATCAGGGTGCAAACGATTTTGCTCCGATAGCAGCGCAATGGCTTCTTGCCATTGTCCGCTCTCAGTTAGCTGCGCTGCTTGTGCTTGCACACTTGTCATGGTGCTCAATCCCTAGCTATGCAAAATGGGTCGCCTGTTGATACTAGAGAATATCCAGCAGGCGATCCAGTTCGCTCAGTTCATCGGTGGCAGAGCACAGAAACACTTCTTCGCAGCCTGTGGCAGCCATTTCTGCCAGTGTGTCTTTTATCGCGTGTTTATCAAAATTTTTCATGCTATTGGCGACAGGGCGCGCGATGTTGTCGCCGAGAATTTTTAGATAATCGTAGACATAGTCTTTCATTTTTTCTTCGGCGTTGTCGGCCAAGCAGTACCAAAATCCGCCCACTTTTTGCGGGGCTGTGTTGCGTTCGGCTGTCTGCCAAGCGCGTTCCGCCATCTTGAAAAAGCCAGCGGTTTCGGCTGCGGAGCCAGACATAGAAAAGGAGTAAACGCCGTCTGCCCACTGTGCGGCGCGCGTCATGGCTTTTGGTCCCATTACGCCGGCAAGGATAGGTGGGCCGCCGACTTGCACAGGCGTAGGGCCTACGGGGTCTGCACCGGCAAACGGCGCGTGTCCCGCCCAGATGTTTTTCATGGTGGCGATGTGCTGGTCTTGTCGTTCGTGGCGGTGTGAAAAATCGGCGCCCACGGCGCGGTAATCCACTTCGCGTCCGCCGACACCCACGGTCACCGTCACGCGACCATTGGAGAGCAAATCCAAAGTGGCAATTTCTTTCGCCGCCCACACGGCAGAGTGCATGGGCAGCACATACAACGAAGGCACAATGCGCACGCGTTCGGTGACAGCAGCGGCAAACGCCAGTGTGTTACGCATTTCCAAGGTGTAGCCGGTAATGCGCTCACCGCAAGACAAACTGTGGAAAGGCCCTTGCTCGATGCGTGCGCACCAATCGAGAATCGTACGGCGGGTAATGGTTTTTTTCATGTAGGGCAAGCAGATACTGATTTTCATGAAAGACTCCGCAGTGTGTGCATAGAAAAATTATTTGGGCAGTTCGTCAAGATAACTTTTACCACCCAAGCGCTGCATATTGCGCAGTATCCAGCGCTGTCGCTCCCGAATATAACTGCTCGGTTTGCTCGCTTGGTATACGCGTGGGTTGGGCAGCACGGCGGCGAGCAGTGCGGCTTCCGATGATGATAACTGCGCGGCATTTTTTTTGAAAAAATATTGCGCGGCGGCTTCTGCGCCGTAAACCCCATCGCCCAATTCCACGATGTTCACATAGACCTCAAGGATGCGTTCCTTGGGCCACAGCATTTCAATTAGCACGGTGAAATACACTTCCATGCCTTTGCGAAACCAGTTGCGCCCACTCCACAAAAATAAATTTTTTGCGGTTTGTTGCGAGATGGTGGAGGCCCCGCGCGTTTTTTTGTGTTTTTGATTATAAATAGCGGCTTTCTCGATGGCTTTCCAATCGAAGCCGGCGTGTTCGGCAAATAATTGATCTTCCGCTGCAACGACAGCAACGCCCACTGCTGGATTGATTCTTTCGAGAGCGATCCATTGATAGTGGCGTTGGTACGGTTCATCCGAAAACCATGACTCGATGCGGCGCTCCATCATCAAGCCGGAAGTGAGGGGCGGAAAAAAACGCAGTAGCAGCGTCAGGGCAACGGTGCTGCCGAAAAAACCTAACGCACAAAATGCGGCAATTCGCAGTAGGCGTTTCATTGGCTGTTTTTACTGTGCGCGCAGTTGTTGCAAGCTGTATTCGGTGCTGGGGTCGTCGTGCACAACCGATAAGCCGCGTATCGCCATTTGTCGCGCGCGCGTTGTATCGCCACGCTGTTCGTAAATGCGTGATAGTTCTAAATAAGCCCGTGCTTCCTGCGGTGCCAGAGTTTGTGCGCGTTCGGCCAGTGTTTGCGCGCGGGTGTAGTCGCCCTGTGCGCGCGCTTGCGCCGCGTCTTCTAACAAGTTGGCTGCAGCAGGATTTTGAATCGGGCGCGGAGCTGCGTCGGGCTGTGATGCAGCTGTCGTGGATGTGGGTGTCGATGGTGTGTTACGGCTTGTTGAAGGCGCGGTGTGGCGTTCGTGTCGCGCGGAGTTGCCGATTTCTTCAATGGGTGCAGGTCGTGAGGAGGAAGCGGGCTCGATCGCACAGGCGCTGAGCAAAACGCTGCCAACAGCAAGGCAGCACAACATCAATGGGCGTTGTAGCGGTGAGGTCATGGTTTAGCGTCCGAGAAACTGATCCAGCCAGTTTACCGGCGAGCGGCCGCGACAGGAAACATAGGCGGGTTGTGGCGAGCGGCGATCGATCGGCATACGACTGGCACCACTACAGCCTTCGTCGGTGCGATTACCGCTGGCTTCGTCTATCCACTGCCATTCGATATTGGCGTGCGAAGGTTCTGGCAGCGTCTGATTGGGCAGAGAGGCCATCAAATTGATCCAAATGGGCAGCGCGCCGGTTGCGCCGGTGAGCGGCATTTTCTGGTTGTCGTCTCGACCTACCCACACCACGGTGTTGTAGTTGGCCGAGAAACCGGCAAACCAGCTGTCGCGCTGGCTGTCTGTGGTACCGGTTTTGCCTGCCAAACGCAGGCCGAAGGGTAGGCGGTTGTAAGCGGCGCGCGCTGTGCCTTCCCGCAGCACGGCCTGCATCGCCCAAGTGATTTCCTGTGTGTAGGCGGCATCGACTGTTTGTTCCATCTCCAAACCGTAGCGCTTAATGGGCTTGCCGTCGGCGGTATACACATCGCGAATGGTGCGGATAGGTAGGGTAAAACCGCCAGAGGCGAGCATTTGGTACAGACGAGCCACTTCCAGCGGCGACATACCGCCCGCGCCGAGCAGCAGGGAAGGAACAGGGTCTAACTTAGATTGCACACCAGCGCGGCGAATAATACCAATCAGTGGTTTTACGCCCACTTGTAGGCCTACGCGCGCCGTGGCCAAGTTGTAGGAGTGCACCAGCGTTTCTAAGAGCGAGACATTGCCGTGCGATTTGCCGTCATAATTTTGTGGCCGCCACCACGAGCCGTTGGCGTTGCGCCAGCTCAGCGGTGAATCATCCACCTGTGTGGCCAGTGAGTATTTTTCGCTTTCTAGTGCCGATAAAAAGATAAAAGGCTTCAGCAGCGAGCCGACAGGGCGGTTGGCATCTATCGCGCGATTAAAACCAGAAAATTTAGGGTTGCGATCGCCAACCAGTGCAACCACCTCGCCATTGGCAGGGTTGGTGACGACCACCGCGCCTTGTAGCTGTCCTTTAGTTGCCGCCAGCGCTTTATAAGATTTTTCCAGTTTGTTGATACCGTTTTGCAAAGACTGTTCGGCCAGCCATTGCACTTGTGGATCGATGGTGGTGAAAATCTTCAACCCTTCCGTCAGTAAATCTTCGTCTTTATATTCGGCGTTTAATTGGCGGCGTACCAATTCTAAAAAAGCGGGGTAGACGCCGATGCGCGACTGGTTGCCGCCGTCCACAGCCAATGGCTGTTTATCGGCCCAGTCGTATTCCGCTTGGCTGATCACGCCTTGATCGAGCATGGTGCCCAACACCACGCGGCGGCGCTCGGTGGCGCGTTCTGGGTTGCGCCACGGGTTGTAATAGGACGGCCCTTTCACCATCCCGATCAGCAGCGCCATTTGGTGCAATTTCAGTTCGTTGAGCGGCTGGCGGAAGAATTGTTGGCTGGCTAAACCGAAGCCGTTGATGGAGCGACCACCTTCCTGCCCGAAGTACACCTCGTTGATATAGGTCTCTAGGATTTCGCGTTTGCTGTAGTGCACTTCCAGCAATACCGACATCCACACTTCGAGGATTTTGCGCGATAGCGTGCGCTCGGAATTGAGATAAAAGTTTTTGACCAACTGCTGCGTGATAGTGCTGCCGCCTTGCACCAAGCCGCCGGCAGCAATGTTGATCCACAGCGCGCGTGCAATGCCGCGCAGGGAGACGCCGTGGTGATCCATAAAATAGCGGTCTTCCGTGGCGACCAAGCCCGCCAACATCACCGGTGGCACATCTTCCAATTTCACTAATAGGCGATCGTCGTGTTTGCCGGAATACAGGCTGCCGATCATTAAGGGTTCTAGGCGCAATAGCGGCAGCGCTTTGCCGTCTTTGTCGTAAATCTGCGCGATGCCACCGCTGTTAAATTCCAGTCGGACGCGGCGCGAAGGCTCGGGCTGATCGGCAAAGGCAAAGCCGCGCGTGTGCATCTCCACACTGTCGCCGGCGTAGTGGTATTGGCCGGGAAAGCCCGCTGCGCTAGAGGCTTGGTAGCCCAACAGGGTTAAGGCGTCGGTCATGCCCTTGGCAGAGAACGGTTGTCCTGGATACAGCTCCAACGGCTTGGCGTACACCTTGGCGGGAATCGTCCATTTGCGGCCTTCAAACTTATTGCGCACCAGAGAATCCACATACACGCTGGCCAGCAGCACGCAAGGAATCAACACGGTTGTGCATTTGGCAGCAAAAATTAGCAGCGATACCCACCAGCGCCGATTTTTACGGGCGCGATGTTTACGAGGAGTGTGACGAGGAGTGCGACGGGGAGAGGGGCGGCGATTAGGCATCGCGTCAGTGTACGCAGACAGGCATTACAGGCAAGGCTTTTGTGGGGGATAATGCGCGCTCGTTTAATTAAGTGAATGAAAAACAATGCGTTATCACATCTATGGCATAGGCGCTGCACTGGTTGATACTGAGATCGATGTGTCGGATCAAGATCTGCAGCAATTGGCGATTACCAAAGGGCACATGACTTTGGTGGATGCAGAAAAACAGCAAGCCATCATGGCGTATCTCGCCGAGCACAGTATTCACAGCAGACGCAGCGGTGGCAGTGCCGCCAACTCGGTGATTGCGGCTAGTTATTTCGGTGCAAAAACTTTTTATTCCTGCAAAGTGGCCAATGACGACAACGGCAATTTTTATCATCACGATATGCAGGCCGCGGGTGTGGCGTGCAACGGTATTGAACCTTCCAACAGCGGTGAAACAGGCAAATGTTTGGTGCTGATTACGCCAGATGCCGAGCGCACGATGCTGACGCATTTGGGTATCAGCGAAACGCTGTGCAGCCAAACACTCGATATTGCAGCCATTAAACAGGCGCAGTACGCGTATATCGAAGGTTATTTAGTGACATCGCCCACCGGTCGCGCCGCAGCGATTCAACTGCGCGAGACGGCTGAACAGCACGGCGTAAAAACGGCGCTGTCTTTATCCGACCCTGGCATGGTGGAGTTTTTTGGCGACGGTTTACGCGAAATGATCGGTACGGGTGTCGATTTGTTATTCTGCAACGAAAGTGAAGCGCAAGGTTTTACCACCACCGACAACACAGACGCCGCCGCAGAAAAACTCAAAAAATATGCAAAAACATTTGCGATTACTTGTGGCGCACGCGGTGCCTTGGTGTTTGATGGTGAACAGTTGCACACCATCGCGCCGCACGCGGTCAAAGCCATCGACAGCAACGGTGCCGGCGACATGTTTGCCGGTGCTTTTTTGTACGCCATCACCCACGGCTATACCTGGCTCGAGGCGGGAAAATTGGCGAGCCGCGCGGCGGCAGAAGTGGTGAGCAACTATGGGCCGCGCTTAGTCGCAGAAAAACACGCGCAAATTTTTCAGGAAGTGTTGGGCTGAATGTCGGACGGGCTGCCAGTCCCCGCGAAGGCACAATTCACGGCGCAAAAGCGTGAGACGGTTGCGTCGTTCTTGCGCTTTGCACAGGGAGAAGAATTTCCGCGCTGGCCGCTAGAGGCTTTTATTGAAGTTAGCAATATCTGTGATTTGCAGTGCGCGATGTGCCCCACTTTTTCTGCGCTGAGCACAGATAGATATTTTGCGTTGAAACGCGAAGATCGTGGGGTGATTGCTTATGAAACAGCAACTGAACCGTTAGAAGATATTCTGAAACATGCGTTGATTATTCACGCCAGCGGCTACGGTGAGCCGACCATCCATCCACAATACAAAGAGCTGCTGCGGTATTTGTCGCGCTACGAAGCGCTGATCGATTTTTTTACTAATGGCATGCACTTGGATGATGAGCTGTGCCAGCACTTGGTGCAGGGGCATGTGCATCGCATTTCGATCAGTTTTTCCGGTGTAACAAAAGAAGAATATGAAAATATTTATCTTGGCGGTGATTTTGAGCGCGTGCTGGAAGGCATACGCCGCTTAGATCAAGCTAAAAAAGCAGCAGACAGTGCTTATCCGCGCATTGAAATTAACAGCTTGGCTTTTCAGCACCATATCGAAAAATTGCCGGAGTTTGTGCGCTTGATGGCGGATGCTGGCGCAAATGTCATCCATGTAAAACCGCTGCGGCTTTACAGCGGCAAGATTGCTGAATTAAAACATCACGAATCGCACATGCACCCAGAGCGCGAGGCGCAGATAGTGCAGCGTGCAAAAGCTGTGGCCGATGCGCTAGGTGTGCATTTGGCGAGTGCGCCCTACGAAGCCACGCAAAAACACGCGCTAAATTATGAGCGCACATTCAATGCCATGCCGGATATCGAGCGCGAGGCGCTGTTTCGCCGAATTCTGGATGAAAAAATTCCTGTAGAGCAGATCAAGACGGCGGCCAATTCTGCTGAGAAGCGGGAAGAGAAAAAAGTGGCGGCAAGCGGGCAGAGAAAAATGCGCGATCGACACGCATTGTCTGTCGCAGACGAGGATTTTTTTTCTCACCAAGGTGTGCCTTGTTTTGAACCGTTTAGAACTTTTCATGCTTCATTTGATGGGCGCGTTAAAACCTGTTGCTTTACCGACACCAAGCACTGGCTGGGTCACTTGCAAGAAGCATCGGGCAGCCAAATTTGGAACAACGCTGCCTATCAAACGATTCGGCAGCATGCAGTAAAAGGTGAATATCTCTCGAGCATGTGCGGTGCTTGCATGAAAAAAAGTGCTTATCCCAAGCAGCATGCTTTTCAAAGCCATTTCAATGCCTATGCGGAATGGTTTTCGCGTGTGTACAACCAGCCTTTTATGCCAGAAGTGCGGGATGCTGTGCGTGCTGTTCCAGCCAGTGAAGAAATTTTATTGCGTCATCAGCACGCTGGTGGGCAGTCGTGAAAAAAGTAATCGGCTTATTGTTTGGTTGCTTGTTGTGTGGTGTGGTGCAGGCTGTTGCAGGCAAACCAAACTTTGTGGTGATTATTGCCGATGACCTCGGCGCTAATGATCTGCACACATTTGGACATCCCGTTGTGAAATCGCCCAATATCGATCAGCTGGCACAGAGGGGCATGCAATTGAATAATGCATTTCTGGCGACTTCTTCTTGTACTGCCAGTCGCGCCAGTATTTTGACGGGGCGTTATCCGCACAATGCTGGTTCCCCGAAATTACATGATGTGATGCCGGCGCATCAGCAGTTGGTTGCCTCGTATCTGCGCGCTGCGGGTTATTACACAGCGGTTATTGGCAAATGGCACAACGGTGGTTTGGTAGTGCCGCAGTTTGATGTGGTGCAAGACCCACCGGGCGACAGTGGCGCAGAAGGTTGGATTGATGCGCTGCGCAATCGCCCAAAAGACAAGCCGTTTTTCTTTTGGTTTGCCAGCCGCGACCCACATGTGCCTTACGCGCCACTGCAGCCTGACGGCCCGTATCAACCGAAAGATGCCGTTATTTTGCCGGCATTTTTAGATGCCGCGGGCGCGCGTTACACCATTGCGCAGTACTACACTGAAATTACGCGCCTCGACAGTTATGTTGGAAAGGTGGTGGATGAATTGCGTGCACAAAATTTATTGAGCAACACCTACATTATTTTTCTATCAGATAACGGTGCGCCTATGCCACGCGCCAAAACCACGCTGTATGACGCTGGCATTAAAACGCCGTTGATTATGGCCGGTGCAAACATTCCTGCGCAGTCGCAGAGCAATGCATTAGTGAGTGCTATCGATTTGATGCCGACGGTGCTGGATTTGGCTGGCATCGCTCCAGCGGCGTCCATGCAAGGAAAGTCGTTTTTGTCAGTATTGAAAAAGCCGGGCGCTAATTTTCGCACAGAGGTTTTTGCTGAACAGTCCGATCATGGTTATGCATTGAACCGCAGAGCTGTACGCAGTCAGCACTATTTGTATATTCACAATTTTGCAGAAAATAAAAACAACTGTCTGTTAGAAGCGCAGCCGATGGGGCTGGAGTTGGTAAAAGCCTTTCATGATAGAAAGCTGAACCGTGAACAGTCGCTGTGTTTTGAGCCCAAGCTGCCCGCAGAGGAACTCTACGCAGTGCAGGAGGATCCGTTGAGTTTGCGTAATTTGGCCAGTGATCCAGCAATGGCGACCGTGCGCGCCACCATGCAACAACAGTTATTGCAGCAGGCGAAAGATACACAAGATACTGTGTATCTTCAGGCCGTCAATACTCAGCCAGCTAACTGATTGTTTTGTTGTAGTTGTTGTAAACGCTGTTGGATGGTGTGAGCGATATTTTCTGCCGATAGACCGCAGTCATCCAAAAGATCGCCATGCTTGCCGTGATGGAGAAACACATCCGGTAGGCCGAGGTTTAACACAGGGATCACAACGCCTTGTGCAGCTAAATATTCGTTGACGGCTGCGCCTGCGCCGCCCATCACCGTGTTCTCTTCTAGCGTCACCAGCAGTGTGTGTTGTGTTGCCATTTGCAAAATTAATGCTTCATCCAATGGTTTTACAAAACGCATATCAACCACGGTAGCATTTACGGTTTCGGCTGCACCCAGTGCGCGTTGCAGCAAGGCGCCAAAACTGAGTATGGCAACGCGCTGGCCTTCGCGCTTCACTACACCCTTGCCGATAGGCAGTGCTGTCATTTCGCGTGCGACAACAGCGTTGGGGCCGGTGCCGCGCGGATAGCGCACGGC
>JAWKZZ010000009.1:0-142682 GCA_041395785.1 Pseudomonadales bacterium | reverse complement strand
AATCATTTATGCAAATCACCAAAGATGTTGTTGCTGTTTTTCACTACCGCTTAACGGAGCAGGGCGGCAGCTTCAGTGAAGATTCACGCACAGAAGAACCCGTTGCTTACTTACATGGGCATGACAACATTCTGCCCGGCTTGGAAGAAGTGTTGGTTGGCAAAGCGGTTGGTGAGACGGTTAGCGTTACCCTGCCGCCAGAGCGTGCGTACGGAGCCATCAATCCGCAGATGCAGCAACGCATTTCTATCAAACATTTGAAGTTCAATGGCAATAAATTGAAAGCTGGCGATATCGCTTGGGTGGAAACGCAGGAAGGGCCGCGCCAAGTGACCGTGGTTAAGCCGGGCAAGTTTATGGCCGAAGTGGATACCAATCATCCCTTGGCTGGAAAAACGCTGACATTTGATATTGAAGTTGTTAGCGTAAGGGCTGCTACCGAGGAAGAAATTTCCCACGGCCATGCCCACGGTGAAGGCGGACATCACCACGACTGAGTATTTACAGGAGAGATAGCGATGAATGGCAAGGATTGGATGCAGAAAGCGCGTCAATTGGCGTGCCACTATCGTAGAACGCTGATAACACTGTCTGTCATTGTTTCTCTCTACACTCTGCTAGGATTTTTTATCCTGCCGTGGTCTATCCAAAGATATTTAACGCACACTTTTTCTACAAACCTGCAGAGAAGTGTGGAAGTGCGTGATGTACGCTTTAATCCTTATCAAGTCAAACTGCAAATTGAAGGCTTTAAAATTGCCGATGTGGATAACACGCCGCTGCTGGCATTTGATTTATTCAGCGTGGATTACAGTGTGTTGTCTGCGTTCCGTTTGCGTTACGGCATTGAGAATATTGCCCTCGATAAACCGTATGTAAAACTGGATGCCAACGGCAAAGGTGGTTTTACGCTGTTGGATGCGTTTGCCAACTTGTCGAGCCAATCTGCCGACGCACCGGATGAAACACAGGAAAGCAGCGGCGAAATACCGGCGTTGTGGTTAGGCCAGTTGCAGATCAATGGCGGTGGGATTGATTACAGCGATGCCCAGCGCGCAGGCGGTTTTAAGCAGCGCATCGACTTACCTACTGTCGCCATTAATGATTTTTATACCAAGAAAAAAGAACACGCCAATCGTTTTGAACTTGAAATAGATGACACGCAGGGGGGGGCGATAACCTTGGGCGCAGTGTTGGAAAATATGAAGCCACTGCGCTTGAAAGGTGATATTGCGATTAACAATGTGGATCTTGCACCTGCGTGGCAATGGTTGTCGCTGCCGGTTAATTTCAATCTACAAGCACCGCGTCTTGCCTTCAAAACGGAGTTTGCAGTGCAGATGGACAGTGCGCTGGATTTGCAGGCCATGAAAACCTCGTTAGAGCTGAAAGATTTAAATCTGTACAGCAAAGACAACGCCGACGCACCCGTTATTCAACTGCCGTTATTGAGCGTCAGCGATGTGAGCGTGAACCTTCTTCAGCAGTCCGTGGTGGTTGGTCTGTTTCAAGCCAATGACGGCGTGGTGAATTTAGTGCTGGAAAAGCAGGGCGCCGCCAACCTGCAAAACTTATTTGCACCAACAGCGGCCGAAGAACCCGCTCCTGCAGTAGCTACAACGCCAGCATCCTCTGATGTCAACGCGCCGCCAGCGCCAGCCAATACAGCGCCTGCTCCTGCTCCATCACAAGAAAAACCTTGGGATGTATTGGTGCGCCAGATTCGTTTCAATAACTACAGCATCAATATTCGTGATGAACAACCTGCGCAAGCATTCGCACTCAGTTTGACACCGCTGACGATCAGTGTTGATGAATGGAAGCCTCTGTCTTCTGATCGTTTTTCCGTTCAGATTCAGAGCGGTTTAGCCAATGAGAGCAAAGCTGCCGTAGGTCAGTTGCAGATCGATACGCAGCTGCAATTAACGCCATTGGTTGCTGACACAAAAGTCGACTTGCAGCAATTGCAGTTGTCTACAATTCAGCCTTATGTGCAAGATGCTATGCGCGCACAAATTAAGGATGGTGCGCTAACTGCGGCATTGGATGTGCATTTTGAATCGGCAGACAAGCCAGTAATTGGCATTAAAGGCACAGCCGGCATTAAAAAACTATCGGTCAAAGAACAGAAAGGCGATAAAAAACTGTTGCAGTGGGATGCACTGGATATAGCAGGACTCTCTTTTCAGTTGCCTAGCAATGAGTTGAAAATCGAGAAGGTGACAATAGATAAACCTAATACGGGTTTTGTTATCAACGCGGATGGTTCAACCAATATTGAAAAAATGCTGGTTGCTGCACAGCCTCCTGCTAAAAAATCCTCTGCAGCTAAGGCAACACCAGCAAAATTAGCAGCAGCTAAAAACGAAAAACCTGCTGCAGCGATGAAGTTGGCGATTGGTGCCGTTGATATCCGCAATGCCAATTTGGGGTTTGCGGATTTAAGTATGAAACCGAACTTCAAAGTGGCGATGAGTCAGTTATCTGGCTCTATTAAAGGTTTGTCATCAGATGCCAAGAAGCAAGCCAGCATTAATTTAAAAGGTAAAGTAGACCGCTACGCACCGGTGACGATTAATGGAAAAATGAATCCTTTGGCTGCAAAGCCGAGCTTGGATGTGCAATTTGCCTTTAATAATTTAGAGCTGACCACCTTCACACCGTATTCCGGCACTTACGCAGGTTTCAAGATTAAACAGGGGCAGTTGTCACTGGATATCAACTATCAGTTGGTGGATAACAAAATCCAAGGCAAGAACAAAATTGTGATGAATCAGCTGCAGCTGGGCGAATCCGTAGAAAGTCAGAAGGCGATTGATTTGCCTTTGCGCTTAGCGATTGCTTTATTGCGCGATGAAAACGGTGTGATTGATTTGGGTTTTGAAGTGGGCGGTGACCTCAATGATCCGCAGTTCTCTGTCGGCGGGATTTTGTGGAAAGTGCTGAGCAACATGGTGATGAAAGTGGTGACATCACCGTTCAAGGCTATTGCTTCGCTGGCTGGCGGTGGCGGTGATGCGGCCGAGGGCGTCGATAGAATTGATTTTGCTGCCGGCCAGTCACAATTGGATGCTGCTTCTTTAGCCAAATTGAAAACAGCAGCCGACTTGCTCAAAAAGCGCAGCAATTTGCGGATTACCGTGCAGGGTAATAGTTTGCCAGCGGATGATCGCGCAGCGTTACAAGATAAAAAGTTAGCGGCCATTTTGCAGCAAGATAGCGATGCGCCTATCGAAACTTATTTATCGGCTGCGGCTGCGGTGGAAGATGGCGGTGCTTACCGCGCGTTGAATCGTTATTACAAGCGAAAAAATAATCGCGATCTTGGCGATGTACGCGGCAAACTCAAGGCGCAGCTGAGAGCCAAAGGCGAGCAGCCTGATGATAAAGGACTAAAACGCGCAGCTTACGAGCAAGCTTGGAAAACCGCGCGCGATAAAATGACTGTTGGTGACGATGAGCTGCGGCAGTTGGCGCTGGAGCGAGCTACACAAATTAAATCTGCGTTGGTTGAGCAAAATAGTGTGGCACCGGAGCGCGTATTTGTATTCGATGTAAATACCGATCCTGAAAAAGCTTCATTGACGACTGCGCTGTCCTTGGATGTGAACTAAAGCGCAGTTATCAACGAAAAAAATTATTCAGCCGATGCTTTCAGCTCGCGGCGACGGCGATGCAATACCGGCTCGGTATAGCCATTGGGTTGATGTACACCGCCGAACACCAATTCACACGCCGCTTGAAACGCCACGGATTCATCAAAGTTTGGCGACATATTGCGATAGTTAGGATCGCCCGCATTTTGACGATCCACCACTACGGCCATGCGTTTGAAGGTTTCCAGCACTTGCACGCGTTTACAAAAATCATGGCGCAGCCAGTTGGCGATGTGCTGGCTAGAGATGCGCAGCGTAGCTCGATCTTCCATCAAGCCGATGTCATTGATGTCGGGCACTTTGGAACAGCCGACGCCCTGATCAATCCAGCGCACCACATAGCCGAGAATACTTTGGCAGTTATTGTTCAATTCCTGCTGAATTTCTTCGTTGCTGAGTTTTGTATCGCCCAACAGCGGCAGCGTAAGAATGTTATCGAGGCTGGCGCGCGTGCGATTTTTCAATTCTTTTTGTCGTTCAAACACATTCACTTTGTGATAGTGCATGGCGTGCAAAGTTGCAGCAGTCGGTGAGGGTACCCATGCGGTATTCGCGCCAGCCATCGGGTGCATAATTTTGGTAGCGACCATGTCTTTCATCAAGTCAGGCATTGCCCACATGCCTTTGCCGATTTGCGCTTTGCCCGACAAGCCACAGGCGAGGCCGATATCGACATTCCAGTTTTCGTAAGCGCCGATCCACGGTTTTTGTTTCATTTCATTTTTGCGCACCATCACACCCGCTTCCATCGATGTGTGAATCTCATCGCCGGTGCGATCTAAAAATCCGGTGTTGATAAAAATCACGCGTTCTTTGGCGGCGCGAATACACTCCTTTAGGTTGACGGTAGTACGGCGCTCTTCGTCCATGATGCCGATTTTTACCGTGTTGCGCGGTAAATCTAAGGCGTGCTCAACGCGACCAAAAATTTCGCAGGCAAATGCCACTTCTTCTGGGCCGTGCATTTTGGGTTTGACGATATAAACCGAATTGGTGCGCGAGTTTTTGCGCGTGCCGATAGCCTTCAAATCGTGCATCGCAATCGCAACGGTAATCATGGCATCCAAAATGCCTTCTGGTACTTCTTCACCTTTGAGCAATACAGCTTCGTTAGTCATCAAGTGGCCGACATTGCGCACCAGCATCAAAGCGCGGCCGTGCAGGGTAATAGGTTCACCTTTTGGATTGAGTGCGTGCAAATCAGGTGCGAGTGTGCGCGTGACTTCTTTGCCGTTCTTCATAAACGAATCCACCAGCGTGCCTTTCATCAAGCCGAGCCAGTTGCGATAGATTTCTGTTTTGTCTTCGCCATCAACTGCTGCAACTGAATCTTCGCAATCTTGAATCGTGGTGAGGGCAGATTCCAACGCCACATCTTTGATATGCGCGGGATCGTCGCGACCAACAACATGCTCGGCATCAATTTGAATATCGATGTAGAGACCGTTGTTGCGCAGCAAAACATGGGAAGGGTTGGATGGGTTGCCATCGGTATTGCGAAACCAATAGCCGGCAAATTGTTCCGGTTTTTTCAGTGCGGTTTTATTGCCGTTTTTCAGCGTCACTTCTAGTTGCGCATTGATCACCGCATATTTCACAGCATCAGCGTGTGAGCCATTTGCCAGTGGTGCAATTTCATCCAAGAATTGACGCACATAAGCAATAACTTTTGCACCGCGCACAGGGTTGTAGCTGTTGCCGCGTTCACAGCCGTCCGCCTCATCAATCACATCGGTGCCGTACAAGGCATCGTACAAAGACCCCCAACGCGCATTGGCTGCATTCAATGCATAACGCGCATTTTTTACCGGCACAACAAGCTGCGGGCCGGCGAGGGTGGCAATTTCTTCATCGACATGATCGGTAGTGATGCTGAAGTCCGCGCCTTCTGGCATCAAGTAGCCAATCTTTTCCAAGAAGGCTTTGTACTTGTCGTGATCGTGTGGCTTATCGCAATGCGATTGGTGCCAAGTGTCGATTTGTTTTTGCAGTGTGTTGCGCTTGTCGAGCAGGATGTTGTTCTTGGGGCCTAGGTCCATCACGATGGATTCAAAGGCACTCCAAAAATCTTCAGCATTGATGGCGAGATCGGGCAGCACTTCATCGGCGACCAGGCGATAAAGCGGTTCGGCAATTTGCAAATTACCTTGAGAGATGCGCGGCGTAGTGTGATTGCTCATGGCGATGACTCGTGTTGCGTAGGGAAAAATGCGGAAAAACAGGCTGTTTTTGTGCAGCGCGCATGATAGCAGAGCATGTTGTAAAAATACTTCAGAGCAGAGCTGTAAAAATCAGCAAAACAGGCGGTTTTGGGTAGAAAAATCAGCGCCGAATCCCTAGAATGCCGCCTCCTTTCACCACCCTGAACCCTTACTGGAGACCATCATGTCCATCGGTAATTATGACCGCGATGCTGAGATTGCCCGCCTGAAAAAAGATTGGGCAGAAAACCCTCGTTGGAAAGGCGTAACACGCCCGTACTCAGCAGAGGATGTCGTCCGTCTGCGCGGCTCTATCAAGGTGGAAAACACGATTGCCAAGCGCGGCGCTGAAAAGCTGTGGGAGATGGTTACGCAAGGTGCCAAGCCAGCTTTCCGTCCTGAAAAAGATTTCGTGAACTGCATGGGTGCTCTGACTGGCGGCCAAGCGGTACAACAAGCTAAAGCGGGTGTGCAGGCGATTTACTTGTCTGGCTGGCAGGTGGCTGCGGACAATAACAGCGCCTCTACCATGTATCCAGACCAGTCTCTGTACCCAGTGGATTCTGTGCCAGCCGTGGTGAAGCGTATCAACAACAGCTTCAAGCGTGCGGATCAAATCAGTGGAAAGCCGGTTTGAAGCCTAGCGACGCGGGTTATGTGGATTACTTCCTGCCTATCGTGGCTGACGCAGAAGCAGGTTTCGGCGGCGTATTGAATGCCTACGAACTGATGCGCGCCATGATCGAAGCGGGCGCTGCTGGTGTTCACTTTGAAGACCAATTGGCCTCTGTGAAAAAATGCGGCCACATGGGCGGCAAAGTATTGGTGCCTACGCAAGAAGCGGTACAAAAATTGGTGGCTGCGCGTTTGGCGGCCGATGTGGCGGATGTGCCTACCATCGTTTTGGCGCGCACCGATGCTAACGCAGCTGACTTGTTGACTTCCGATTTCGATCCAAACGACAAACCGTTTGTGGTTGGCGATCGCACGGCAGAAGGCTTCTACCGCACGCGTGCAGGCATCGACCAAGCGATTAGCCGTGGCTTGGCCTACGCGCCTTACGCGGATTTGTTGTGGTGTGAAACCGCAAAACCGGATTTGGAAGAAGCACGCGTCTTTGCTGAAGCCATCAAGAAGCAGTACCCAGATCAAATGTTGGCGTACAACTGCTCACCGTCATTCAACTGGAAGAAAAATATTGACGATGCCACCATCGCTAAATTCCAGCGCGAATTGTCTGCCATGGGCTACAAGTACCAGTTCATCACTTTGGCCGGTATTCACAACATGTGGTACAACATGTTCGAACTCGCATACGCTTATGCGCGTGAAGATATGAAAGCCTATGTTGAAATGGTGCAAGAGCCTGAGTTTGCAGCGCGCGACAAAGGCTACACCTTCGTTGCTCACCAGCAGGAAGTGGGCACCGGTTACTTCGATGACATGACCACCGTGATCCAAGGTGGTGCATCATCAGTGACTGCACTGACCGGCTCTACCGAAGAAGAGCAGTTCCACTAAGACTGTTTGTTACACGAAAAGCCCGCAGTTTTTGCGGGCTTTTTTTATGCTTTATTGTTATGCCTCACCACTTTTTTGTAAGCGCCTCCTGCACAATTTCTGCCTTCAGTTTGTTTCAAAACCACCATGATCTGGCTATCTGTCAATTTCGGTGTACGCATGTAGAACCTCCTAGGGTCATGTTGCGGGAATTCTCTACTTTTGATGCCGGTGGTTTTTAGGGGAGATTACCCTTTAACATTCCGTCATCTCGTTTCGATAAAACAAAAACAGGATGTGGCATGACGGTTACGGTCCATTTTTCCAATCGTATTGAAACCTTGCGCGACATGGCGCTGTCTGTGTTGTCGCTGCCCATGTCTGACGCACTGGCCACCGAATATGTGCTGGTCGATAACAAGGTGATGGGGCAGTGGTTCAACCTACAGTTTGCTCAGCACAGTGGTATTGCTGCCAATATGCGAGCGATTCAGCCGCACGAATTGTTCTGGCTGCTGGCGCGCGCGGTGGTCTCCAGTGACATTCCCAAAGAAACGCCGCTGTCAAAATTAGAAATGACATGGAAGTTATATGGCTTGCTTGGCGATAAGAAAACTTTGCAACAGCCTGTGATGAAACCGGTGTTGAATTATCTTCAAGGTGAAGATAGCTATGCACTGAAACGCTATCAGCTGTCGGCATCTATTGCTGATTTGTTCGATCAATATCTGATTTACCGTCCTCTGATGATGTTGGATTGGGAGCAAGGTAAATCAGAAAAAAATGAAGATGCCAATGCCCCTTGGCAAAGAGCATTGTGGTGCGCCATTGCGAAAGGGCAGCAGCATCGTGCAGCGATTGAAAAGTCTCTACTGGCGGCACTCGATAAGGAAGATAGCGCAAACATTCAGGCAGCAATCCCGCTGCAACGCTTAAGTGTTTTTGGTGTGACATCCATGCCGCCATTGTTGGTAGATATGTTGATGCTATTGGGCAAGCATATTACTGTCGACTTGTTCGTATTCAATCCTTGTCGTGAGTATTGGTTCGATATTCAATCGGCAAAGACACTGGCAAAAAATCCTAAAAAACGCGCACTGGGTGATGGTGTAATCGGCAATCCCTTGTTAGCCAGTCAAGGGCAACAGGTGCGAGAGTTTATTGAATCTTTATATGCGCGCCATGATCAGCACGAATTTCATGAAGCAGAAAGTTATGTTGATTTTGATAAAGCAACTCTGTTGCAGTGTATTCAGCAAGAAATTGTAGATTTGCAGTATCAGGGAGGTGTGGCATTGAGGGGTGCTGTAACTAATGACGCCGTGAAGCAAATGATTCCAGAAATTGAAGGAAAAAATGCTGTGCGTAGCCTGCAAATCCATAGCTGCCACAGCCCATTGCGAGAGGTGGAGGTGTTGCATGACCAACTGCTCGCTCTGTTCAAACAAGATCCAACTTTAAAGCCGCGTGATGTCGTGGTGATGATGCCGCAAGTGGCGCCGTATGTGCCGTACATCGATACCGTTTTTGGTGCCACTTCTGATGCAATGCCATATCACATTGCCGATCGCAGTTGGCAGGAAGAAGTGCCGCTACTCAATGCGCTGAATTTATTGTTTGGCTTGCCCAATAGCCGATTGCCACTCACCGATATTTTGGCGTTGTTAGAAGTGTCTGCCATTCAGGCGCGTTTCAATATCGATCGCGATAGCTTTGAAAAACTAAAAAACTGGTTGCGTGATAGTGGTGTGCGTTGGGGAATAGATGCAAAACATCGCGAGCAAGAAGGCCTTCCTGCCTACAGTGATTTTAGCTGGGAGTTTGCCATCAACCGTTTGTTATCTGGCTATGGCATGAGCGCTGGCGATGCACCATTGGAACTAGCCAATAATAGCTTGGCCGTTATGCCATTTGATGAAGTAGAGGGAGGCAGTGCTGAGCTGCTCAACAATTTCTTAGCATTCTGGGATGCTTTGTTGCGTTTTAAAGAGGAATTATCGACTCCGGCGAGTATAAGACAATGGTGCGATCGCATTGGTTCGCTATTGGATGTCTTTATCGATCCGCAATCGGATGAAGAAAAAATAGCGTTGCGCGGCATTCGCCGTGAAGTCTACGCATTACATAAAGCACAAACTTGGTGTGAGGAACTCATAGATATTGCTGTAGTGCGCGCTCTGATACAGCCTAGTTTGCAGGCGCCTGCTCAGGGTGGGCATCCTTGGCGCGAGGGTGTTAAGTTTTGCAGTTTAATGCCGATGCGTGGCGTGCCATTCCGCGTAGTGTATATATTGGGAATGAACCAAAGTGATTATCCCAAGCGCAGCACGCAATCCAGTTTTGATTTGATGCGAAAAAATTACCAAGCCGGTGATCGTTCGCGCCGTGTTGATGATAGATGGCTGTTTTTAGAGGCTTTGCTGTCAGCGCGTGATGTGTTTCATGTCAGCTATATCGGTAGAGATCAACGCAAGAACGAAGAGCGACAGCCTTCCGTTGTATTGGCAGAACTGATGGATTATTTGAGAAATGGCTATTGCCTACCGAAGATAGACGATGTTGATGGCAAACAACTGATGCAGCAATTGATTATGGAACATCCATTGCAGCCATTCAGTGCCGCCTATTTTCATAACAAGCAAGCGCATCTTCCGCAATCGTTTAATCAGCAGGCTTTTTCTATTGCATCGCATAAAACCAAAGAGAGAAAGGTTTCGGCATCGGCCAATGCTTGGGTGAAATCCAAGAAACTAGAAGATTCCGTATTGGAAGTTTCACTAGAGAGTTTTGTGCGATTTTTTACCAATCCTGCGCAGTGGTACTTTCGCGATCGCTGCAACAAAGTCTCGCTGCGCATGCGTGATGAATCTGTGTCGGATACAGAAATTCTGCATTTGAATGATTCGCTAGATGCATGGGCTGTCAAAGATGCGCTACTGCAGTTAGCGGAAACCGTAGAAAATCAGACAGGTGAGGCATTTGAACAGCGCATAGACGCGTTGTTCAATCGACTGACCAAGAACTGGGAGGCTGAGGCCAAGTGGCCACTCGGAAGTGGCGGCGATAGCTTGCGCAATAAAATAAAGGAGCAGATCACGGAGCATTGGCTGGATGCTAGAAAGTTAGTGCAAGGCGAAGCGATTACCTATGCAGGAGAACACACAGTAGTTACCAAACAAGGTGCTCTGCTAATTCGCGGTGAGTTGCCTTGTATCGGCGATACTTTTTCTTTCATACGGCCAGCAAGCAAAACGATGCCAAAGCGTTTCAACTGGCCATGCAATCGGCTTTTGCTGCAATGGCTATGCCGAGTGTCAAGCACTCCGTTGCGATTTTCTGGGAGGAGGGGAAACCGGTACAGGGTGAGCCGTTGAAAATAGTGAAAGCTAACGAGAAATTTTTGAAAACACTGGCTGCGCTGTATCTGCAGTATCGCGAGCATGGTTTGCCGTTTTTGCCGAGTGTTTCTTTACAGTACAAAGAGGAATATCAAGACAGTGATCGCGATGAGTGGGAATTGAATATTGGCAAGGCATGGAACGGTGATAGTTATGCCAGCGGCGGTTCTGGTCTTGTTGGCGATATTCAGTCGGTTGCTTTTTACATGTCAGAGCAACGCTTATTGGATGAGGACTTTTTGAAAACGGCGAGCACGGTGACGAATGCGTGGAAACAATGGAAAGAAGCGGAGGTGCAAGCGTGAGTTTTAGTCCAGCTACAGTGAGCTTGCACGGTCGTCACCTGATAGAGGCCAGTGCTGGCACAGGAAAAACCTACAGTATCGCTAATTTGTTTTTGCGCTTACTGTTGGAGCCGCATCTTTCACAGCCCAACATGCAGCCCTTGCTGGTTGATCAGATTTTAGTTGTTACTTTCACCAATGCTGCGACGGATGAATTGCGCGGCAGAATCCGCAAAAAAATTGAAGAGGCGCTGCAATGCTTTCGCGGTGGAATCAGTCGAGATGCGTTTATTGAGCAATATGCTCGCGATCATTTAACCGACGAGGCTGCGCGAAACCTCGCTTGTGGGCGGCTGTATAACGCACTGCTACTGGTTGATGATGCATCGATATTTACCATACACAGTTTTGCTGCTAGGGCTATTCAAACCTTCCTGTTTGAAACCGGTGCGCTGGCTGATGTGGAAGTAAAAATCGGAGGTAGTGATAGAGAAACGCAGCGACTAGATGATATAGCACGCCTGCTGACTGTTGGCGAGCATAGCAATCTCGGTCTATTTTTATCGGATCGCGGCGTGGATGGAAGAAAATATGCGTCATCCATCAGTGCTATTTTAAAACGATCAGGCGTAAATCTTTTAATCAGCCCGTTAAGTCTTGATGATTGTATAGCGCAGTATGAACAAACACGAGACGATCTCTTACGAGAACGCGTAGCGCTCAGTCACTCATGGAGCTATATCGACACTAATGATAAGAAAAACGCAGCATTGATAGAGGAGGCTTTGCAGGAGATTGGTGGAGAGGCATCCAGTAGAAATATTAAAGACTGCATCAAATTCATGAATGATAAGTTTTCAGGAGTTTGTGGAATCCACAAATTTGGCAAAACGCAGAGCGTAATATTCGAAACCGCCCATGCGGATGCACTGACTGGATTGGCAAAGGCTTTGTATAGCCGCGTGAAGAACTTGTATGACTTCAATGCTAACGAAGAAAACTTTCAAGCAGCGGTTTCAATAGGTCTTTCGGCTCTGCTGGAGTTGTTGCAACAGAGAAAACAGTCCATGGATCTTGCACAAATGCAGCCGGATGATGTGGTTCACTTGCTCAACGAGAAACTCAATGACCCGCAAGCGGCAGATATATTACGCCGTGCACTCACACAACAGTATCCCGTCTGTATGGTGGATGAGTTTCAAGATACCGATCCAGATCAATTCCGCATGTTTGATCAGCTGTATCAACATACAGAAAACTTAGGACTGTTTGCCATCGGTGATCCAAAGCAATCCATTTATGCTTTCCGTGGAGCTGATGTTTTTTCTTACCTCGATGTAAAGTCAAGGGTAAAGAAAACCAATATTCATACATTGGATATTAACTTTCGCTCCAAACAAGGTGTGATCGATGGCGTTAATGCGTTGTTTGGTGATGTCAACCAAACAGAAACAGGGCAACCTATATTTGTTTATTCAGGCATTGAGTACGGCACGGTTTATTCCTGTGAGAATCCGCCTGCGCATCGCGGCATAGAGCCGCAGTCGCGCGGAATTTATCGCCTTGGCAAGAAAGAGCCAGCCTCGCTGGTGTTTGTCGGTTATGAAAACGATGAGAGTCAAACTTTCAATGATTTACGATCTATTTATGCAAAAGATTGTGCTGAGCGCATACTGGGGTTACTTCAAGGCAGTCAATCTGCAACGGTAGAAAAAAATGGCACGAAAACGCCTGTTAAGGCTGGAGATATTGCGGTTTTAGTGAGTGATTACAGCCAGGCTGACGCTATTAAAGCTGCGCTGGCTAAAAAGAATCTTTCTGCCGTGTATTTGGCACAGAAGGACAGTGTTTTTAGTAGTTGCCTCTTCGCTACAGATTTATTGTTTGTTTTGCGCGCCATGGATGAACCCAATAACCTACATCATTTGAAATCGGCATTTGCCACGCCTTTGATGCGGCACTTTCAAGTCGACACGGAGTTACTGGATGCTCTCAATGCCGATGATGGACTTGAGAAAGCAATCGAACAGTTCTCTTTTCTTTGCAAATGCTGGGAAAGCCGTGGAATATTTTATGCACTCTACCAGTTGTTTGATCGGTTTTCTCTAAGTGTTGCGTTTTCAGATCATGCGGACTGCGATCGACTAATGACGGATTTTCGCCATTTGGGAGATTTGTTGCAGCAGCAATATTTGTTGACGGGTTCTCGCGAGCGATTGATTGACTGGTATGCCGGTCAATTATTGGATGACTCGGCATTGGATGAAGATGCAAAAAGCATACGCCTTGAAAGTGATGATAACTTGATCAAAATCGTTACTCTGCATGGCTGTAAAGGTCTGGAATATCCCGTGGTGTTTATTCCATTTTTCTTTGGCGCTAAGGGTGTGGATTTAGGCAGAGATCCACCGTTTTATCATCGACAACAAGTTGATGGTGGGTGGGAATCCGTATTGGATTTTCAAAGTGACAACGAGGCTATTAGCGAGTCCATGCAGCGGGAGCGGATGGCGGAGGCTATGCGCTTGCTGTATGTCGGCATCACTAGGGCTATTTACCAGTGTTACATCGGTGTCAGCCGCTCTCATTATTCAAGAAAAAAAATCCATTTGTTTCCGAAAACTTGTTGGGCGCATTTATTGAATTTGAAGGATGATGTTTCTCCAACTTGGGCTGTCATTCAAGAGAAACTTCAGCAGCGCATGGGCGATGCTCCTTGTGTGTATGAAACAGCGTTGGCTAGTGATAATACTTACAAGCCGCGCGCACTAGTCAATGCAGCAGACGGTTTGTCTGTTCAGCAGGCGGTGTATCCGTCATCTTCTTGGCAGATCACGAGCTACTCTGCATTGGCTTATCAAAAAGACACACGCAATGTGTCGGACAGCAAACAGGATGAAACGCTAGAAGCGTCACCAGATTTCCTGCGCGTGGCAGATGCAGAGGAAGAGCTGCAATGGAAAAACAACATTCGTTATTCGTTGCGCGGCGGTGCGAATACGGGAGACTGCTTGCACAACATATTAGAGCGCGTTGCCAAAGGTGATGCGCTGGACATAGCTGTACCACTGGAATTGCGTGCATTTGGCCTAGCTCCAAAAGCGATTGGCGCACTGGCTGATACTGCAGCAGTAGAAGTCGCACAACAAGAACAGCAGCAGGCAGTTACCAATTGGATTTTGGATGTTTTAGCCACGCCATTGAGTGCCAGCGTTCCTTCATTGGGGAATTTATTTGCCGATGCTTATGTTTTGCCTGAGTGTGGTTTTGATTTTTCGATAGGCAGTAACCATGACGAGGTGCGCATTGCAGATATCAACAATGTCCTGCAATCAACCTGTGGCGCATCGTCTGGCATTGCTAGAAAAGACAATAAGAAGCAGATTAATGGCATGATGACGGGATTTATCGATCTGCTGTTTATTCATGATAAGAAAATCTATGTGCTGGATTACAAGTCGAATACTTTAGGAAAGTCTCCGAGTTTTTATGGAGAAGAAGATATTCGGCAAGCCATGCAAGAAAGTCGCTATGACTTGCAGTATTTGATTTATTCGGTGGCGGCACATCGCTATATGAAGCAGAGGCTAGGCGATCGTTATGCTTTTGATGGTGGCGAATACAGCTTTGGCGGTGCATTTTATTTATTCTTGCGCGGGATGGGTATTCAAGCTTACCCACAGCACGGCATTTATTTTTCACGGCCAACGGCGCAACAGATAACGAAACTGGATAGTGCATTCGCCGGCAAGGAGATGCGACATGCTTGATACAGCGCGCACACTGGATCGCTATTTTGCGGATTGGGTGGTAAAACATTTCTCCCAAGGACATTCAAAAAAAGATAGTGAAATATTAATGAGACTGGCAGCGGCAACCAGTTTGGCTGTTTCACTAAAACACACTTGTTTGGATCTGGAGGTGAGTGAGCATCTTGGCGAGCCTATTTTTAAAAGTCTGTTGAATGGCATCAAGGTTTCTGATGTGCAGCGTGTGCTCGAACCGTCGGTTTCTCCGCTGACGAGATCAGTGGATGGTCAATATATTTGGCTGCAGAAATACCATGCCTTTGACTGTGCTGTTGCAGAAAAACTGTTAGCCATGCAGCGCGATAAGCGTTTGGAAATTATTACAGGCGGCCCTGGCACAGGAAAAACATGGAGCGCAGCGCAGCGTATAAAAAGCGAGTTAGCAAAGAATCCGCATTGCATCATTAAGTTGGCTGCGCCCACAGGTAAAGCGGCAAATAACATGATGAATGCATTAATGAATGCAGGATTTGATTCCACAAAACACGCGCTCAAAGGCTTAACACTGCATGCCTTATTGGGATTAAACGGAAATAGTCCTAAGCCGCGTCACAATTGCAATAATCCGCTAGCGTGTGATTTGTTGATTGTCGACGAAGCGTCGATGATTGATTTGCCCATGATGTATCGCTTGTTGGATGCCATGCCTAAGTCGGCAACACTTTTACTGTTGGGCGATAAAGATCAGTTGGCTTCGGTAGAAGCGGGGAGTGTGCTGGCAGATATTTGTGCAGCTTTGCAGGGTGATGCCTGTATCCGGTCGCTGACGGAAAGTCGCCGTTATAAAAACTCACCGGAAATAGGTGCGCTTGCGGTTGCTGTTAATGCGGGGGATGTGCCTGATATGAGCAGTAATCAGTGCGTGTTGCTGCATTTGTCAGATGCGCGTTCTACATGGAGCCCCGCGTGGTTAGCGCAAGCCGCAACAGGTTACGGTTGGATTGCTGAGGCATTAAAAAGCCAATTAACACCGCTAGAAATGTTGAAACTGCAAACACAGTTTCAAGTGCTATCTGCTTTGCGCGAAGGTCCTTTTGGTGTTGATGGTATTAATCGTCTGATCGCGGAGAAACTTGGCCACAAACTAAACGCTTGGTATGCCGGTCAGCCAGTTATGGTGACGCAAAATGACCACAACCGAAAACTGTATAACGGTGATGTGGGAATGGTGCTGGCATGCGAAGGGCAGCTGAAAGCCTGCTTTATTGTGAATAACGAAATTAAAGCCATTTCCAAAGCACAGATGCCCGCATTTGAAACCTGCTATGCCATCACCGTGCATAAATCGCAAGGCTCCGAGTACGAGCGCGTAATGATTGTGCTACCGGCTGATGCAGAGACGGCGCGAGTGAATCTCGTGTTGACGCGTGAGTTGGTTTACACGGCGATCACGCGTGCAAAATCTAAAATTGATCTCTGGGCGGGAGAGGGTGTGTTGCAAGCGATGGCTCAAAAAACCACACAGCGAATGTCCGGCTTGAAGCATTTATTTGCCCTTTGCCGCGAGGAGGCAAACAACACGCCAGAATGACTAGCCAGCGGCGTGGCTTCTGCTACAATGCGCGCCGTTCTGAAAGTCGCCTGCTACGCAAGCCCGAGTGGTGAAATCGGTAGACACAAGGGACTTAAAATCCCTCGGCTTCACGGCCGTGCCGGTTCAAGTCCGGCCTCGGGCACCATTACGCAATATTTCTTCTGTTCTCAGCCTGCATCTGACCATCTCTCTTGAGGATTGTGATGTAGGTGCTTGAAATCCTGATACCTCACCTAGATAATCGCGCTAATCTTCGGATTAATAACAGAAAATGGCGCCACGCGCTCAGCGCTGGAATGCCTGCCAATAACTAGCTATCAGGATGCCAGCGTGTCTGATCAACGAGCCGTTAATCTCACTTCCTTGAACATCGTCAAAAACGAGTTCCTAGCGACAATCCAGCTGGCAACTAACCAATTAGAACAATACATCTCAGCACGGGATCGCCAAGATTTAGTGGCTTCCGCGTTAGAGAGTTTCCAGCAAGTGGACGGCGTGTTTCGCATCGTGCAGTTGCAGGGGGCAGATCTGCTCACAGCAGAAATTATTGATGTATTAAAAAATCTGCCACCCAATGCTGATACATCCTATGACGCTGCTTTATCAGCTGTCAGCACAGCATCCTTTGTTGCAACGCGTTATTTTGAGTATGTGCAACAATTTGAAAAATCCATGCCGGTATTGCTGCTGCCATTTGTCAACGATATTCGCGCAGCTAGAAAATTATCGCCATTGGCAGAAAGCCGGTTTCTTGTGATGAATGCACAGGGCGGCGAGCATGCAAGCCCTTCATCTGCGCCATATACGCAAGATGCAGGTCGTCGTTTCAGACATATGTATCAAGTTGGCTTACTGGGTGTGCTGCAAGGGCAGAATGCTGATTATTCATTGGGCTTGATGCAACGCGCATTGGAGAGAACGGACGCCATTAGTGTCGGCAAGCCTTTCGGAAAAATTTTATGGGCAGCAGCAGTTGCTTTGGCCGTTATTCGCGAGAAAAAAATGGCGCTGCCTAATGCGCGCAAAATGCTGTTGTCGGCGGTTGATCGGCAATTGAAGAAAATGGTGCAGCAGGGTGAGGCTTTTTTTGAAGAGTCGATTGATGAAGAACTGTTGCGCGCATTGGTTTATATCGTAACTGTTTCTGCTTCCGATTCTGCGCAGGCAAAAGCTGTGCGCTCTGCCTTTGCTGTTGCCCCCCTCGGATACTCAGAAGCGGATGTAGAAGAAGAGCTCAATAATTTGCGCGGACCTGGCTTATCAACCGTGCAATCAGTTGCAGAGGTTATTCAAGAAGAGTTGCGTTCTAGTAAAAATGCGTTAGAGATGGCAGCTCAAGGTGGTGGTGATATTGTGGCCACTTATCCCGATATGATCGCTTCGCTGACGCGCGTTGCTGAAACATTGCTGGTGGTGGGGCTGGCTTCACCTGGACAAGTGCTGCGCGAACAAGTGGCAAAAATTAGTCAATGGGATCAGGAAAAACATGCAGCGGACAATGCGCAGCTGGTTGAAGTGGCAGACACCTTGCTCTATATCGAAAGTACCGTATCTGCACTGCAAAACATTAATTTGTCTCAAGCTAAATTGGCTGAAACCAACGCCTTGAGCAAGGACAGTATTATTGCGCAGAGTCAGTTGGCAGAAGCAGAGAAAGTGGTTCTGGATGAAGCGCAATCGGGTTTGGCATTAATCAAACGCGCCATGGCCTCGTATGCAGAATCGGGTTATGACCCAGCTCATATTGCCAACTTGGGCAAGAGTCTCAATAGCGTTCGTGGCGCATTAATACTGATGAATATGCAGCGTGCTGCAAAGGTTGTTGGGTCTTGCATGCAGTTTGTCGATACCAAATTGATACGCGCTGATGCCAGTGGTGCCATCCAGCAGCTGATGGAGACTTTCGCCGATGCGGTGATGAGTATTGAATATTTCCTCGAAGCCTATATTGCTGTGCATAAGCAGGATCATTCAATTTTAGAAATTGCTGAAGATAGCGTAAGTGCTTTGGGATTCCCCACCAACTGATTGAGTTATAGCATTCTGGGAGTAAGGAAATGGTTTATCCGATTATTGCAGTTCTGCTTTTTGTGCTGTCGATTATTGCGGCTTTTTTCTGCTTTAAGCTGCTGGCAAATAAAAAGTGGATAGCCGGTTTTCTGCGAGGGTGCGCGGGTATTTTATTGCTGTTGGCAACCGTCTTTACTGGGCTGTCAGGAAAAGATCTTTTCAACTATAAGGCAGCTACCAGTGACACCAATGTTGTAGTTACTGTCAGTTTCCGCAAAAAAGACGCCAATAACTATCTTGTCGAACTGCAAGAACCGTCAGGGTCATTTTATAGCCGTGAAGTTGAGGGACAGCAGTGGCAGTTAACGGCAAGAGCGTTTTCTTGGCCTCCGCTGTTGGCGTTTGTTGGGTTGCGATCGGGTTACCAGTTAGAAAATATCTCCGGTCGTTTCATTGAGTTGCAAATGGATAAAATGGTTGGTCAGAAGCCGTCGGAACCATTTCGTACTGATAGCTTATTCGATACTTGGGTCTTTCTAAATGACTATCCGTATGTGCTGCCTTTTGTGACAGCGCATACAGCAGTGTTAGGGTTTACCCCGATAGCAGACGGTGCTATTTACGAAGTGGTGAGTGCAGGTCAGAACTTGTCTGCTAATCCAGTCAACGATGTTGCTAAAAATGCCATGAAAAGCTGGTAATTGATTTTTGGAATGTTATGGATTTTTTATTTGAATACGGTATTTTTTTAGCAAAGACTGTCACTATTGTTGCGGCGTTGGGTTTTTTGCTGGCCGCCTTAACTTCAACCACACAACGCCTGAAAAAAATGGAGAAGCAGGGCTATGTGGAGATAAAAAGCCTCAATGAAAAATATGAAGACATCTCACAGACAATGCAGGCTGCCATCCTCTCTGATGCCGATTATGAACTAGCTACCAAGGCGGAAAAAAAAGCCAATAAAGCCAAGTTGAAAGCAGAAAAAGCCAAGCACAAAAAGGGAAATGACAGTGCAGAGCGGAAGCCGCGTTTATTTGTGGTGGACTTCTTTGGTGATATCAAAGCATCAGAGGCAGAAATGCTGTCTGAGAAAATCACGGCCATTTTGACGCAAGCAAAACCAGAAGACGAGGTGGTGGTGCGACTTGAGAGTTCGGGTGGCATGGTGCACTCCTATGGCTTTGCCGCTTCACAGTTGCAGCGTATACGCGATAGATCTATTCCATTGACTGTCTGTGTCGATAAAGTTGCCGCAAGTGGTGGCTATATGATGGCTTGTATTGGCAGCCAAATTTTCTCAGCGCCTTTTGCGATTATTGGTTCTATTGGCGTAGTGGCGCAGATCCCCAATTTTAATCGTCTGCTGAAGAAGCATGATGTGGACTATGAGGTACTGACGGCGGGCGAATACAAGCGCACGCTGACTATACTGGGTGAAAATACTGAAAAGGGCAGAGAGAAGTTTCAGCAAGAAATCCAAGAAACACATGATTTATTTAAAGATTTCGTTGCTGCTTCCAGGCCGGATCTTAATATGGATGTGGTTGCTACCGGCGAAACCTGGTTTGGAAAAAAAGCCGTTGAGTTGGGCTTGGTCGACAAAATTCTAACCAGTGAAGAGTACATTTTTTCTCGACACCCAGATGCAGATATCTTTCAAATTGGCTGGATTGAGAAACACAGCATTGCTGAGCGCTTGGGTTTTGCAGCCGAGGCATCTATTGAGCGCGTTCTAAAGCGTGGATTAGCAGAAATGAAAAATCGTAAGATTTTTCTACAGTAAGTATTTTCTGAAATATTATTGGCGGCGATTTTTATGAAGCAGTTGAGTGGACTGGATGCGCTTTTTTTACATGCTGAAATGCATGGCATGCCGATGCATATGTCCATGTTGGCTGTCTATGATCCGTCTTCAAAAAGTGATGGTGTAGATTTCAAAGATATCATCCGCTTGTTTGAAAGCAGGACACAGGGAGATTTGGCGCTGCTTCGTTGTAAGTTGATGGAAGTGCCTTTTAATGTAGATCAACCTTATTGGGTAGAAGATCAACACTTTGATCTTGTCTACCATGTTCGACACATAGCATTGCCTAAGCCATGCAATTGGCAAAAATTGTGCTCGATGGTTGCCAACTTGCATGCACAACCTCTGAACCGCAACCGACCTCTCTGGGAAGTGCATGTCATTGATGGGTTGGATCAAATTGAAGATATTCCACCGGGTTGCTTTGCTGTTTTATTTAAAATTCACCACGCGCTGATGGATGGAAAAACAGCGATGGAAGTATTCAACAGTTTGCACAAGGTGATGAATGAAGAATCGCTTCGACTGCAGGCTGTAGAGGCAGATTTTGAACGATTTGTTGAATATGAATCTGACATGCGGTTGCCGAAAATTTTGGCTAATGCAGCGCTGAACAATCTCTACAAGTCTGGAAATATTATTCGCATGGTTGGTCGTGTTTTTGGCATGTATAGCACTATCATGCGGGGCCTTGAAGCAAGAGAAATTAAGCAGCTACATAAAAATAAAACACGGTTTAATGGGGTTGTCTCTCCTAGGCGGGTAGTGGATCGCATTAATATTCCTCTAGATGCTATCCATGAAATTCGAAAAAGTGTTCATGGTGTTACGGTTACTGATATTGCTTTAAGTGTTATTGGCGGTGGATTGCGTCGTTACTTGCAGGCAAAAGCAGAAATGCCGGAAGATTCGTTGGTGGCAGCTGTTCCATTGAGCGTAAAGAAAACGGAAGAAAGTGATCTTGTTGTCGGCAATGAGAAAATCAGTTTGGCGAATGTGGCTTTGCGTACCGATGTCAAAGATCCGCTAGAGCGCTTAAAGAAAGTACATAAAGAATCACAAGCTGGTAGGGCTTATGCCAAGGCGTTGGGTAACAACTTAGTGTCCGATGCCATGGGATGTATGTACTCCGGCTTGGTGGCTTGGGGTGTAAAAACAGCCGTTGAGTCCGGCGTTTTGGATAAATTTCCTCCGGCGAGCAATACCATCATTGCCAATCTCGCCGGTTCTGCCGAGCCGTTATATTTTTGCGGCGCAAAAATGGTTGATGCCTTTGGTATGGCGCCTTTGATGCCAAACACCGGACTATTTCACACCATGTCCAGCACCTGGCGGTCTCTCACTATTGCATTCACTGCAGACAGACAAAAAATGGAAGACCCTGCTTTTTACGCGCAGTGTTTGAGAGATTCTTTTAATGAGTTATACGCAGCAGCATTACCTGAAGTTGCTGCAGGAGTGCCTAAAGCGCCTAAAAAGAGTTCCAGAAAAATCGATAAGGCTTAGGCAATATCTTTTTGATGCAGGTGTTTGGAAATAAAAGCCCCAATACGATTGATGGCGGTTTTTCCTTCAGGAATAAACATCGCTAATGTTTGCCATACATGTGGCATGCCGTCCCACAACTCCAATTCACATGGCACGCCAGCAGCCCGATACTTAGCCGCTAGCCTGCGCGAATCATCCAACAATACTTCGTCCTTGCTCACTTGAATCAAAGTGGGTGGCAAACCAGTTGGGTCGCCATACAAAGGTGAGGCATAAGGGTCGCGTGTCGATGCGCCAGCTAAGTAATATTGCGCACCTTCAGGCAAGCCGTCACCGGGAATCAACGCGTCGCGTTTTAAGTTAGTAATGACAGATTCCCCTGTAACAGCTAAATCTGTCCATGGCGACATGGCAACAGTAGCCGCTGGCAGTGGCAAACCAATATCACGAATTTTTAATACCGTGCCATAGGTCAGACCACCACCGGCAGAATCACCTGCAATCACAATATTTTCGGGTTTGTAACCTTGTTCAAGCAGCCAGCGATAAACTTTGATGGAATCTTCTAAGGCTGCAGGGTAGGGATGTTCAGGCGCAAGACGGTAATCGGGCGCAATCACTCTGCATTTTGATGCAACGGATAAGCGCCAAAGAATATCCTTATGTGTTGTGTGCGCCGAACAGAAAATGTAACCACCACCGTGTAAATATAAAATTAACTTTTCAGGTTCAGCTCCCATCGCTTTTACCCACAAGCAAGGAATGCCATCAATTCTTTCTGAGCGAAAATCGATATCTGCAGGAGGTTTTGGCATGCGCCGTGATGAGTTGTTGACTAGGCGACGCAGTGCAACATGATCGGTATTGCTAAACATGCGTTTTTTTAACGCGCGCAACACCAATTTGAATGCGGTAGCCTGGTAGCTGCTCATAAAATTAATGACCTGCTTTAGGTGGTGGATGTATTGTTTGATTGCGAACGGCTTGCGGTAGCTTTTTTGCTATTAAAAGCGCGCAAAAACAAATAGCGATGTGCCCAATGTGCGTCGAAAGGGCGCCATTGATTATCAGCTTGTGATAAACGCTCTGAAACGGCGTAATAAATCATTGGGTTATGCGTCATTCCTGTGTGGCTGCCAATGACGCGCAAGTTTTCTGTAGAGTCATCTGTCTGATCCACACAGCTGCGCCACGCGGCAATGCCATCGCTTTCGCTGTAAATGGAAGTCGAGGGGACTGGCGGCGGCGATTCCCAGATAGGAACGCCCGTGAATAATTCATCCTGACTGGCATTGGGGTTAAGCCGTTCATAAATCTTTAGCAATGAGCTGGAAACCTCGCCCACATCATTGGTGGTTTTGGGCTGCGCCAAATTAAAAGGTGATCCAAGAGTAATCACTTGGCGCACATATTCGGGTAGGCGGTGAGCGAGGATGCGAGCGTAAATACCACCCATGCTCCAGCCGATCAGGCTAATTTTTTCCTGATGCTGGCCGTACATTTCAATGACGCGCTGTTCAAGTTTTTGATAGACGCTGTTGCGCAAGCCGGAGTTTCTTCCCAAATCCCAGCCATAGGCATTAAAGCCTTGGCGTTTCAAATAGCGCCGCATGACATAAGTGCTGTTATCCGTGGCCAAAAATCCAGGAAGTATTAAAACGGGTTGCCCATCACCACGCGGAGCGAGCTTGCGCAATAGAGGGAGTGTAGGAAGAAGGGAGAGTGCCTCCACGGGAGCTCTCAGTTCCATCAATGCGCTAGCCAGCGTCATTTTTTGCATTGGTTCAGCCATAGTTTCTATGTCTTACTCAGTTATGGTCGGTAACTTATTCAATCTTTCTTGTCTGCATTAGCGTCACATATCGTGCGCTTTTCTAACCTTTCTAGTGTAATAAACCTTCAAAGCATACTACATGTGGTGTGTGCTGTGCTATTTCGCCACAGTTGCTAGGCTTTGGCCTTTTTACGGTTAGGCTTTTCGGCTGGATGGTTCATGTCGTGGTAAATCCGAAGTCTCGCGGTATAGGGTTCAGCGATCTGCGTGCGGGTGCTGCGCAACAGTTGGCCGACATCCCTCAGCGTATCTACGCAGGCGTCGTAGTTATTGAGCAGGCAATCCACCGTCACACTGGTGTAGTCCCCGATATTGGTTGAGCGCGTGTGCCACAGCCTGCGGTAGGCGGCCATATTGCTGACATAGGCTTGCTTGAAATGCTTTGACAGTGTTTTTGACATCGCGCTTCCGAAGCGAGAAAAAACACCGAAATTCTCCATGGCTGCACCTAAACCAACTAATTGAGCCATCGCGACATCCTCTGCAGCGCGCTCCATGATCTTGTTCACGGCCTGCAATAAATTGACATAGCGTTGTTCTATCGTGTTGCCAAATAGCGGGTCGATTTCGGGCTGGATATCGTGAATGATGTCAGACCAATCTTCTTCGGACAGCGATTCCATCACGAGAGGAAAGACTTGGCTTTCTTCGTAGTCCATGTGTTTTTTCATACTGGCGATGTAGTCCTCACAGCGCAAGCGAAGTGTTTTTTGAATGTCCTTGGTTAAGTCTTGCTGGGCCTCTTCAATACTGCGAACTAGCGCTTCGGACTTTTTGCTAATGGCTTCGTGATCCATGAGCAGAGCTACCGCTGCTGCTTTTTGTGTGTCACCACACTCGGATAACTTTCGATAGATGATGTCTTCTTTTGCGTGGTGGGTAAGATCGGAATGGTCTTTCATGTAGCTGGCAGTATCGTGCATCAGAGACAAATCTGGTGTTTCACCAGCGTCAATTAGCTCGATCTGCTCCTGCAAAACATAGAGCAAGCGAGAAATATATTTATGCTCCTCATGCAGGTGGCGCATAACCTCCTGCATACTCAATACTCGTTTAGCTGGCTGCTGGGCTGCCAGCTGCGACTGATCAGATTTAGGTTTCTTTTTCGACATAGTCGGCTACTCATTAAGATGCTTTCAGTATACTGGAAAGACCTTACTTCGCACCCTACATGCGGGTTTTAAAAAAGTAAAAACTTAGTATGTTTATTCTATTTTTTACTACTAGGATGCGAGCCTGATTTAGGGATGGCTCGCTGGTTTAGCCTCCGGTCAAAACAGTACCCCAACAGACAAACGGAGATATGTATGTCAAAGAAAATTTTGAAAGAAGCTAAAGATGCAAAAATTGCTGACAAAGCAGGTGAAGTGGCCAAGAGCATTTGGCTGGCTGGCTTAGGCGCGTATGGCAAAGCTTTTGATGAAGCTGTAAGCCAATACGGCAAGGTTAGCAAAGAAACTAGCAAAGTATTTGATGACTTGGTTGAGCTGGGTCGCAAACTGGATAGCGAAAGCCAAGCCAAGCTGTCAAAAGCTAAAAATAAAACTACTGCAACTATCGAAGATCGCATCAATAAAGTGCGTAGCAGTGTAAATATGGGTTCATTGAACTTCGGTGGCGCGGATAACGCGAAAATCGATGAAGTAAATACCAAAGTTGATGCGCTGTCAGATAAACTGGACGCATTGTTGGACAGCATGGCCGTAGCTAAGCCTAAAGCAGCTGCCGCAAAAGCTAAGTAAATTTTCTTTTCTAGCCCTGGACAGACAACCCTTCCTGTTTGTCTGATCCACTTTTAGCAAGGTTTCCGTCTCGGAGCCTTGCTTTTTTTTTATGGATTTTCGATATTAGGCGCCTAACCTTTCCGGTAAGAGAAGCAGGTAGCCATGAAAACACGCGAAAAAATCCTGCAAGCCAGCCTTCTGCTGTTTAATGAAGAGGGTGAGCCTAATGTCACCACGGTCGATATCGCCAATGAGCTAGAAATTAGCCCGGGTAATCTCTATTACCATTTCAAAGGGAAAGAGGTCATTATCGATGTCCTATTTTCACGCTTTGAAGATGGATTTACAGAAATCCTCCATGCGCCTATCAAAAAAGAATTGAAGGTTGAAGATAGCTGGTATTACCTGCATGTTATTTTTGAGGAGATTTATCAGTATCGCTTCATCTACCACAATGTGAACGATTTGTTATTCAGATACCCCGCGCTAGGAAAGAAGTTCCGGCGTTTATTAAATCTCAAGTATCAAACAGCAAAAACGGTTATTTCTTCTTTGCATGATGCCGATATTCTTGTCATTGATGAAAAAGGTATAGATACCTTAGTTGGCAATATCGTTATGACAGTTACCTACTGGATTGCCTATTCCATTTTGTGTGATGAAAAACAGCATGAAGAACTGATTATTAACAAGGGTGTGTTTCAAATACTGTCGTTAATATCCCCATATCTAGGTAGTGGCAAAAAAGAGTTCCATGATTTTTGTGATAAATATTACAACCAAATTTTTGGTAAACATGAGTGAAACGGATACGCAGTAGTTCATTCTCGCGACAGTTCCATCTTGCCAATGCGGGCATCAAGGCAGGCCTGGGTTGGGCAGCAGCACGAGCCGGCACATGGTCTATTGCTGAATCCAGCGAACGCGAAGCGGTGCGTGAAAAAATCGCTGCAGAACACGCTCAGCAATGGGTGCAAGAGGTTGGCGAATTAAAAGGAAGCGTGGTAAAGCTTGGGCAGATATTGGCTACTTATGGTGATTATTGCCTGCCAAAGTCATTGGCGCTAGCGCTGCATAGCCTAGAAGCTGAAACAGAAGCTTTGGAGTGGTCTGCTATCGCACCAGTTATCAATGAGGCATTAGATGCCAATACGGCAGAGCTGGATATTTCTCGCCAAGCTTTAGCTGCTGCGTCTTTATCGCAAGTTCACCGTGCATCCATCAAATCCAGCAACTGTGAAATTTGCTTGAAAGTTTTGTACCCACAAATACAGAACACATTGGCATCTGATTTCAAAACTTTAAAAGCGTCATTGATTTTCATTGCAAAAAAGAAGCAGAAAAAAGAGATAGCACAACGGTTAGATGAAATGTTTTCTGTTTTGCTTGAAGAAATTGATTTGCGAATGGAGCTTAAGAAAATATACCGTTGGCAAAGCCGTTTAAAATTCGACAAGCGCTATATTGTGCCTGAGGTATATTCACAATATTCCTCTGCTACGGTTTTGGCGATGAGTTTTGAAGAGGGCGTTTCTCAAAATGATGTAGAGATAGCGGCTTTGTCACAAAAGAGGCGCAATCAATTAGCCGCCAATATGTTAGAGCTATTGCTGTCCGAAATTCTACTGTGGGGAGAAATGCAGACAGATCCTCATGCTGGAAATTATCGAATTCGTCTTGCAAATTCAGCCGATGAAGTCGATGCCATTGTTTTGTTGGATTTTGGTTCGGTGCGCAATATTTCTGAACAACTCTTATTTCCTCTGCGACAAATGTTACTGGCGGCATACAGTGATGACAGCTCGTTGTTGTGTGTGGCTATCCAAGAGGCAGGTTTTATTACTCCAGATGCCGCTATTGATGTACAGGCTGCGTTTTGTGATGTGCTGATGGGGCTCATGGAGCCGCTAAATTATCGACACCGGCTTGCGCAGGGTGGTGATATTCCATCCTACGCGCTGGATGAACAAGGAAATTACTGTTGGGCTACAGCTCGCCTACCCGAGAGGATGGGGAAACAAGCGTTGCAATCGGCATTTAGTAAGCATTTTGTCTTTCCTGGCGTGGATTTCATGTTAATTGCTAGAAAGCTGGCTGGTGTTTATGCCTTTATTGCTGCCTTGGATGCCAAATTTGACGGCGGCATAGTCATGGATAAAGTGATTGCCAGATATCAGTCATCATCGGTGCGTGTATCAAAATCAGCCCATACGGGGAAGTGATCTGAAAACTGCTGCGTGAAAGCGTCCAAGTTTTGTGGCTTGTAGATTACGGTAGATTTTTTTATCCACTCACCGGTGTCACTCTTTTTTAACATGATGTGATCTAACATTTTTCCTGACTTTCCTTTCCCTTGCGAGCGATTAAAACTACCTGTACTGCGATCATGTTTATCGGTGGTGGTTTCTAAACCGATATTAAAAAGCTCATTGAGGCTTTTGTTGCTACCAGAAGTATTGAAATCGCCAATAACCAAAATATCTCGATCAGATATAGCCAGTTTTTTTAACTGGCCCGCTAGGTAATAGGACTGCTGGCTGCGTACATCATCCGAACAATATCCGCGATTACCAAAGCCTGATTTTAGATGCAGGGCCACAAGCCAAAAATCAAACTTCTCCGCACGGAATTTACCCGCCAATGGGCGACGCAGATTCGAAGAGCGACACCATTCGTTGATTTGGTAACTATCTGGCACATTGAGCTCTGCAACCGATTCGTCTAGTACTACCGGCTTGCGCCAAGCCAAGGCAATGCGTTGTCCCTGGCCGCTGCTGCCTACCGCTGTTTTGTAGCCGTATTTTTCTAACGCAGAACGCAGTTCGTGCCACGGTCGCGTTGAGAAACGGTCGCCGCGATATTCGCCATCAATATGGGTATTGATTTCCTGCAGTGCGATCAAATCGATCGACCATTGGCGCGCAATCATATCAGCCATCGCCTGAATGGTTTTGCTGTCAGAAGCTTGATCGCGTTTTTCACCGCCGAGCCACGCGATGTTCCATGTACCCACGCGCACACAATGCGAGTTGGCGGTGCAGGTATTTGCTTGTGCGGTAAAAGGAATAAGAAGCAGGAGAGTTGAAGTAAGGAGAACTCTCAGCGTTATGCGTTTAAGCATTACTGTCCGCCAATAATTGAATTTGTATATAACTGCGCTGTTTAATTTTCCCGCCCAACGCAGAGCCACAATCTAAAGCCAGCATTTGCCAGCCATATTTTTTGCGCAGTGCTTTGTGCGCAGATTTAATGGCGTCTTTGGAATCTAGGAGTAGGGCGGTAGCATTTTGCCAGTCGCCCGTGACGCTGCCGCTAAAAGTGCATGGTGCAAGACGGCACTGCGTATTATTGCGCAGCCGCTTTACCTTGCCAGATTGATTATTGGTGAAAACATACAAAACACCATCAGCTTGCGCAAACCAAACAGGCGTTTCTACGCAGCGACCATCTTTGCGAAATGTTCCCAAGTTGATGTATTGCGCGTCCTTCAGTTGCATGGCTATGCTCGTTTAAATGGCTTTCATCAATAAGCCAAAGTCTGCCACGCCGCCGTCATCGCTAGCAGGTATTCTTACTTGGTGGCCAGAGCCAGGTGCTACCTCTACTGACTCACCGTGTTTGTTTTTCATGGATGATAAACGGAAAACTATATTTCCTTGTGGCAGCATCAATTCAATTTCATCGCCAACGGAAAATTTATTTTTGGCGTCTACAATCCATTCGTTGGTGAGAGGGTCTTTATCAACCACTTCGCCAACAAATTGTTGCTTGGTAGAAATAGAAAAGCCATTTTCGTAGTTTTGATATTCTTTAGGCAGGTGGCGACGATAAAAGCCTTCGGTGTAACCGCGGCTAGCAAGGCTTTCTAATTTATCCATCAAACCCATGTTGAAATCGCGACCGGCTAATGCATCATCAATGGCTTCGCGGTATACCTGCGCCGTTCTGGCGGCATAAAAATGTGACTTGGTTCTGCCTTCAATTTTGAGCGAGTCCACGCCGATGTCGATCAGGCGTTTAACATGCTGAATTGCACGCAAATCTTTGGAATTCATGATGTAGGTGCCATGCTCATCTTCGTAAGCGGGCATGTATTCACCGGGACGATTTTCTTCTTGTAACAAGAACACACGGTCTTCGATATTGAGCAATTTGCCACTGCTAACACTGTCGGTTGGGCTAACCGAAGGATCCCAGCTACCCACTTCGCCCATTGCTTGAAAAGAAGTGGCTAGGTTTTTGCTGGATTCCGCAATTTGTTTTTGAATCTCTGGATTGGTAGCAACGATATCGCCTTCAGCAGTTTCAGCCGCTTCGTGGGTGTCATATTTCCAGCGGCAGGAGTTGGTGCATGCGCCTTGATTGCCATCGCGGTGCGTCATATAGCCCGATAGCAAGCAGCGACCGGAGTAGGCGATGCACAGCGCGCCGTGGACAAAGACTTCCAACTCGATATCGGGGCAGCGTTGGCGAATTTCTTCCACTTCGTCCAGCGAGAGTTCGCGCGACAAAATTACGCGCTGCAGGCCTTGGCGCTCCCAAAATTTGACGGCGGCCCAGTTCACCGCATTGGCTTGCACGGATAGGTGGATCGGCATGTCCGGCCACTTATCGCGCACCATCATGATCAAGCCGGGGTCTGACATAATCAGCGCGTCGGGCTGCATTGCAATCACAGGTTCCATATCGCGCAAGTAGGAACGGATTTTGTCATTGTGTGGCGCGAGGTTGCTGGCCACAAAAAACCGTTTGCCTTGTGCATGAGCCATAGAAATGGCTTCAGCCATTTTGTCTAACTGGTTGAATTCATTGTTTCTTACCCGTAGGCTATAGCGAGGTTGACCCGCATAAACCGCATCGGCACCGTAGGCAAATGCATACTGCATGTTTCTGATGGAGCCCGCAGGGGATAACAGTTCGACCGATTTCATGGCTGTGCTTTAGATAGTTCGCAGAGATTGACAGCCATTATACAAGGGCACTCAAGGGAAATTGTATGTTTTCAGGCTATAGCAGCGGGGAATACCAATCGGTCATTTTCTTTGTTGATGGGCGTGTTGAGCGTGAAATGTTGTTCAGCGAGTTCGAAGCCATCCTTGATAATTTTGTGCCTATTCCCGGTTACGCAGATAAAACCATTCAGGCTGTTTGTGTCGGTATCAACGGACAGCTCAAAATAATTTCTTCCGTTTTTTTTCTGTTGCGTTTTGATAGCACAGGAAATGCAGATAACAAATGGAATATTCCATTGCAGGAACTGACGGATCAAGCTGAGTTGGGTCCAGATTTAGGAGCGGGGCCGATTAGGCTTTGCTGTCGCAGTCAATGTCCAGTGGATTGGCATGTGCAGGACCTATGGGATCCTGACATGAATCAACAGCCGAATGTTTTTATCGTGCTGCGCGATCTTGTAAAACAAAACCGTCTGGGCTTCAAAGAACTACCATTCGATGTTGATGAAATTCATGATGGCAATCGCGCAAATTTTGAAATTCCTGTTTTGGGTGGAGAGGCGCGCGTTGCCAGCTTGATGTCAGCCAATGATGAAATCAGTGATGCCGATAAATCTTTAGCGCATTCCTTGATTCAATACATTCGCAAAAAAGTTGCCGTTGATAACGCCGACCAGCTCAATGATTTAGATCGGCAGTATCAATTGCAAATGACTGCTGAAAAAAACAGAGCCGCGGATATCTTGCAAGAGCGAGAACAATTGCATAGTGATGAATTGCGTCATATGCAGTCTCAATTGATGCAACTGCAAGAATTACATGAAGGCGAACATCAGACTGCAGAAGCACTGCGTAGACAGCTGCAAGAGCAGCAGCAAATGGTGGATAAGCTTCGTGAAGCTTTTCATTTGCAGCTGGCTGAAAACAAGCAAGTTGAAGGAAATCAAATTGACATGCTCAAAGCAAACTTTGAGTCTGAGTTGGAATTAAGAATTCAAGGTATTGTTAAAGAGCTCGAACAGCAAATTGATGCCAAAGATATTGAGATTTCCTATAACAAGGAGCAGCAATCTGTATTGCGCGATGAAATTAGCTCGTTGCATGGTGAACATGCCAAACTTATTAAAGAAGCAGGGGAGCAATTTATTACGCGTCTGCGTGATAACAAAGTTACTTTTATGGCCTATCACCTAGGCGCTGGCAATATCACCATTGATCTAGACAGCATTGGCACCTATCTTGAAAACCCCCTAGGTTACGCTGCTGATATCTGTAAAGTTTCAGAGAATGATTATCGCAGTTGGCTTGCACACTATAACAACCCCGTATGCTGTGAATTTTCATCGGCAAAAGGTGAGGCGTGTGGCAAGAAGCTGCGCAGAGTAGATGTTCCGGCGCAATTTGTAGCGGGCAGATCGGATCGCTGCCCTCTACACTGGAGTTTTAGTGCTAGCGAAAAGTAGCTTTAGGGCGTAGTGCTGTCTGAAGCAACGCTGAGTTTTTGGTTGTTTTGCAAATCAATCCAGTCACTCAGGATGCTGGCACTTTCCATCAGCAGAAAATCATCTTGTGGATTTTTAGCTTCGCGCCGCTTTTGCGCATCGTCATCTACCTCTGTAATTGTTTTAAAGGTTTTTTCACCTTTAGCGGCACGCAGTGTATTAGCCAAATCAATCAGTTTTTTATCATCAGAAACTTTCATCTGTTCGCGTGCGGAGAAATTCAGAGGCAATGTCTTTCTATCGCGCAAAGCATTAGCCCAATCGCGTCTATCTAACAATGATTTGTATTCAACGCTATTTTGAGCGCGTTGCTCGTGACTTTTCTGTAGCTGGGGAATGAAAGCAGGAATATCTGAAAAGCGATAGTGCGGCGCAGGTTGAATTTGATCCCATGGCAATGCGCGCTCGAGCGCCGATTCTCCAATTTCACTGTATGGCAAAAGAGCAGGGAAGTTAATGTCCGGCACAACGCCGCGATGCTGTGTACTATCGCCAGAAACTCGATAGAACTTAGCTTCGGTAATTTTTAATTTTCCGGCTTTTAGTGGGACGAGTGTTTGTACAGTTCCTTTGCCAAATGTTTGGTCCCCAACTATCAATCCTCTTTGGTAATCCTGAATTGCACCCGCAAAAATTTCAGAGGCAGATGCGCTTAGATGATTAACGAGAACCACGAGCGGGCCATTGTAATTAACAGTGCCAACCGCGCGATTTCTTCTGTCAACATGATTGTCTGCAGACAAAATCTGCACCACGGGGCCTTGGTCAATGAACAAATCCGTTAATTGTGTGGCTTCTAGCAGTGATCCGCCGCCATTATTGCGCAAATCAATCACAATGCCATCTATGTTTTGTGCGACCAACTCGTTAAGTATTTTTGCCACATCGCGAGTTGTGCTTTTAGCATCTGCTTCACCTCGACGCAGAGCATCAAAATCCAGATAGAAAGCAGGAATCGTAATGATGCCAATTTTTATTTTTTGATTTGATTTTTCATCTGGTATATCAATGATTTTTTGACTGGCAGCCTGATCTTCCAGCTTTACCTTTTCACGGCGAATGGTGATTGGTTTTGCCAGTATTTGACCGTTGCGCTTAACTTGCAATCTCACCCATGTGTCCGCTTTGCCGCGAATAAGCCTAACCACTTCATCCAAGGGCCAGCCGATAACATCTTCCCATTCTTCTCCTTTTTTCCCTTGAGCAATACCAGTAATTTGATCACCAGCTTTAAGTTCGCCTTCCTTATCCGCAGGGCCGCCTGTCACGAGGCGAGAGACTTTTGTATTTTCGTCTTCCTTTTCAAGAACTGCACCTATGCCTTCTAGTGACAACGCCATAGAGATATCGAAATCTTCTGTTGTTTTTGGCGACATATAGTTGGTATGCGGGTCATACAATTCAGTGTAGGCATTGATAAAAACCTCATAGTTTTCCATCGCCGTTTGGCGGTTTAAGCGTTCCAGCTGCAATTTGTATCGACGAAGTAGGGTGGTGCCAATGTTTTCCGTGGGTTTATCTGCCAAACGCAGGTTCAGAATGTCGTTCTTAAGATACTCGCCCCACAGTGTATCTGCAGCAGCTTGATCGGCAGGCCACGGACTTTTCTTTCTATCCGTTTGGATGGTTTCTTCACCAGAAAATTTTTCATTTTTTACTAAGGGCTCAATTTTTTGGGAAGCCCATAACAAGCGGTTTGAAAAGCGGTCGTAGTAGCGCTGATAAATTGCTTCTGCACTGGTTAATCTTCCAGAGCCCAAGTCATCGTCTAATGTATTACGATATTTCGTATTAAATTCATCAATATCACTTTGCAGAAAAATCATCCGATTAGGATCTAGTGCTTTTAGGTAGTTATCTAGCAGCATTGATGACAACGCATCATCCAAAGGCATTTTTCTAAAATGCTGTGTCTGCATCATTTCTACAATTTCTTTGGTAAGAGGTTGCTGTAATTTATCCTCAACCCAAGCTGCTCTGGTTGCAGCCGTTGCGGAAGCAGAGGCCAATAGTAGGGTTGTTAGCAACCCCGTTAGCAAAATAGCTTGGCAGTGCTTGCTAGGACTAGATATGACGGCGGTTTTACCAGCCCAGTTCATTGTGTTACCTCGTTTAGCAGCTGTATGTTCACAGCTTCGCAAAATGAAAATCTGTTGAATCGCCTGTAAGTGCTGAGTATATCGAACAATGAACATTGACAAGGTGCTTGTACAGCGACCGAGCAATAAAGGCGTACTTATCAGAAACATACTCATTTTTTATATGGCGCTCAAACAGGTCGGACAGTATGAACAATGCGCCGTGCATCTTTAAGCAGAAGAATCAACTGCTGTTCGTTTTCTGGCGTGGATTCAAAGCCGAAACGCCGGTAGAAAGCTTCCGCCTCAGCATCAAGGGGATGGGTCAGCAACGCGCGGATGCCTGCATGCTCGGCTACGGCACAAGCGCGCCGGATGGCATCCTGCAAGAGACTGAAGCCAAGCCCGCGCTTTTGGTAATCGAGGTCAACAGCCAGTCGAGCCAAAATAATCAGTGGAATAGGGTGCTGGCTCATTCCGCGCCGTACTCGCTCTGGAGCTTCCAATGTGTCGATCTGGCCAACTGTGACGCTGTAGTAGCCAGCTACTCGCTCATCCTCACAAGACACAAAGGTTCTGGCCGAACCACTTCCTTGCGCTTGGCGTGCATGGCGCACTAGCCATTCGGTCAGTGCTGGTTTGCCGCAGTCAAAGCTATCCAGCCGGTGGCGAGAATCCAGCGCTTCTGGTGCCGAAAGAATCACTTTTTATCCCAAACTGGCTTACGAGAAAACAGGTCGTTCAGGCCTTGGTTATCAGACTCTGGTCGATCCAACATATCTAATAACGCTTGATACTGACTGCCGGCCACCACAAACAGTCGTTGGTCGAGCAAAGTCTGCTCGGCGGCACGATAAGCAGCATCCAAGATAAAATCGGTGAGCGACTTGTGCGCAACATCGGCTGCACGCCGCAAAATTGTTTCCTGCTGAGGGGTAGTGCGCAGCCCAAGACGAGCAGAGCGAGTCGTTGCGGCAGTTGGCATGGCGAGCATCTCCAAGATGTACGGTAGACATCATGTTAGTACAAATGACGCAATCGCTTCAACGCGCCTAGTCTACATCTACATCTACATCTCATTTGCTGACCAATGCGTTAACGCCGGCCTCCTGATAGTGGGTGCTGGGTAGTAGTAGATACGACGGGCAACTCAATAATCATGTCTGCTTGGTATCCCGTGTGCTCGTTAGGATAACCAAACTGGTTGCTAACAACGCGTGTCTTGCCGCACGCATGTATGTTCGACCAGTGGTTATGCCCATACAGCCACAAAGCTGGCTGGTGCCGGAGAATCAAATCCACGCAATCGGCTTGGAAATAGGCTGCGATGAGGCTTTCCCGAATCAGCCCGTGTCTGAACTCGCGCCCTGGAGGAAAATGGGTGACAACCACGGTTCGGTCAGCATCCGTTTGCGCCAGTGCCGCATCTAGCCAAGCTTTTGATTCCTGATACAACGCGCGCATTTGTTGGGGCGTGATGCGTGCTGGCTTTGGCGCAGTATCCGTGCGGTCTTCTGTACGAATTTCCATAAAATCCGCAACGCTGTACATTGCTTCATGCATCGCACGATCAACATGCTCAGCACCCAGCATATCAAAGCCGGTCCACAGCGTCGTGCCAACAAATTGGTATCCGAATAATGTGACACTGTTTTTTTCCAGAAAATAAAAGTCGTCGATATCAATAGTGTTCAACGGCGAGCGGGTGATATTGCGACGGTAGAACTCGTGATTGCCTGCGACATACACGATGGGTTTTGACGGAAAGTGTTTGCGCAATCGACGCAGACCCTCAGCCAACCACGAGCCATGACCGATATCACCAGCCAACACCAGCACATCGAACATATCTGCGGTAGGCAGAGGCGGCAGCCAGTCAATGTTGTTGTGGAATTCGAAATGGATGTCGGATGCTAGAAAAATTCTCATACGCTTATATGACATAGGTTAAAATTTAACATAATATAGATTATGCGAAGTTGCCACGCTTTAAAGAGTACTGCGTCTATTGCGCTGCCAACGGCTTTATAGCTGTAGCTGATTGAGCATTCACAGGCAACTGTTCCAGAATGGCGTTGCTTAGCGCGCGATAGCCCATCTCGTTCAAATGATTCCAGTCCTTGGGCCCGTGGATAAACGCTTGTTTGCCAGCTTTTCTTAAAGCATTTGTGGTGTCGATTACCGGTAATTGGTGCTTGGCTGCAATAGATTGAAACGATGTACGCATCAAGTCTGACTGACTGAACATTTGTCGTGTAGGAAAAACTCTGGCGCGGCGTTCGTAAGTTTGCACGGACACCGCCTGTGACTGTATCTCGTACACTGACAACACTGACGGAATGTAAACCAGCACAATTTGGCTATCTGGAAATGCTTTGCGCGTGTATTGCAGTGCCTGATCAAAGGCATACCATGCTTGTTCCCATTCTGTGCTGTCTAACGCCAAGGCTGGCGCTTGCAAGGTGTCGGGTAATTGGACGATTTTGTCAGCGATCAATGCTTTGTTAATCGTGCCTGGCAATGAAACACTCGCCCCACCAAAAATCCAAGGCGGTTCATAGTTGGCGTCATCTTTCTGTTGATTGCCATTATCGATAGTACGCTGTGGCAGCCCGGTTAATGCTCGAAAAAGTTTGTCTGACTGATCAAACATCGGCCAATGTTTCAACCAACCATCAGCCTTAACCATACGCATGGTTTCATTGCGTTCAATGGAAAATTGCTGGATATATTGCTGGTAAATTGCATCGTTGTACTGGTTGCGAATATCAAACAATTTCGGGAAGCTATAGTGAAAATATGCTGCGTTGTCGTATAAGTCATTACCCTCGTAAAAATAAATGAATATCCATTTTGGCGATTCAATTTGTGGATTGATATATTGTCGCAAATAGGCCAACTGACTGAGTGGCTCTGTCACTATGCCTCTGATGCTCCCCGCTCCTGCTGAACCAAAGCTAATGACATCTTTTCCTGTAGCTTCGTGCAGTAAATTGGCACTGCTATAGCGCGCCATCCGTTTCTGCATCGCAGTATCAGCCCAATCCCCCATTCCTTCTGCATAGGAATCGCCAAATAAAGCAATATAGTCATGCGGGAAAATGCTTTTTTTGGAGGATTGCAACAACGGATGTAGCGCTTTATCCGTGAAGAACATGGTGGCGTTGGTTGGAAATAGACGAGGAAACCAGTAGAAAAAACTAGCCTCTGCCGCTGCTAATAACAGCGCGAAAGAAACAACACTCAGTAGAATATTTTTTTTCATGCATCCAGCATATAAAAAAAAGGCAGCTTGCGCTGCCTTTTTTTCGAGTTATTGCCCAACACTTATTTCCAGTTGGTGACTGCGCGCAAGCCATTAGCAATTTCTGCCAAGCTGCGCACGGTTTTTACACCAGCGTCTTCCAGTGCTGCAAATTTCTCATCGGCAGTACCTTTGCCGCCAGAAATAATCGCACCGGCGTGGCCCATACGCTTGCCTTTTGGTGCAGTGACACCGGCAATGTAAGAAACGACAGGCTTGGTGACATTGGCTTTGATAAATGCCGCTGCTTCTTCTTCTGCAGAGCCACCGATTTCGCCGATCATCACGATCGCTTCGGTTTTTGGATCATCTTGGAATAAGCGCAGGATGTCGATAAAGCTGCTGCCTGGGATTGGATCGCCGCCGATACCTACGCAAGTAGACTGACCAAAGCCTGCGTCTGTGGTTTGCTTAACGGCTTCATAAGTCAGCGTGCCTGAACGCGACACGATGCCCACTTTGCCAGGCAAATGGATATGACCTGGCATGATGCCGATTTTGCATTCACCCGGTGTGATAACGCCTGGGCAGTTAGGGCCGATCAAACGCACGCCCAAGTTATCGCAAGCAATTTTGCACTCCAGCATATCCAATGTTGGCACGCCTTCCGTGATGCAAACGATCAATTTAATGCCGTTATTAGCCGCTTCCAAAATGGAATCTTTGCAGAAAGCCGCTGGCACATAAATAACCGAGGCGGTAGCGCCTGTTGCAGCAACGGCTTCAGCAACCGTGTTGAACACAGGCAGGCCGAGATGTTGTGTGCCGCCCTTGCCTGGCGTTACACCGCCAACCATTTTTGTGCCGTAAGCAATCGCTTGTTCCGAGTGCAAAGTACCTTGTGAACCGGTGAAACCTTGGCAAATTACTTTGGTGTTTTTGTCGATCAAAATGCTCATTACTTGGCACCTCCGGCTGCAGCTACGACTTTTTTCGCTGCTTCAGTTAAATCATTTGCAGCGATGATGTTGAGGCCAGATTCAGCCAATTTTTTTGCACCGAGATCAGCGTTGTTACCTTCAAGGCGCACAACAACAGGCACTTTTACACCCACTTCTTTGACTGCGCCGATGATGCCTTCTGCGATCATGTCGCAACGCACGATGCCGCCGAAAATGTTAACGAATACCGCTTTCACATTGGCATCAGACAAAATAATTTTGAATGCTTCTGTTACGCGTTCTTTGGTTGCACCGCCGCCCACATCGAGGAAGTTGGCAGGTTTGCCGCCGTGGTGGTTAACGATATCCATGGTGCCCATCGCCAAACCTGCGCCGTTCACCATGCAACCGATATTGCCATCAAGCGCAACATAGTTCAGTTCCCAAGAAGCCGCGTGTGCTTCGCGCGGATCGTCTTGTGAAGGATCATGCATTTCTTGCAAATCTTTGTGGCGATACAGTGCATTGCCATCAATACCCAATTTGGCATCTAGGCAGTGCAAGTTGCCATCTTTCTTAATAACCAGCGGGTTAACTTCGATCAACGCCAAATCTTTCTCTTGGAACAATTTAGCCAAGCCAAGGAAAATGTTGGTGAATTGTTTGATTTGATCGCCTTGCAAACCGAGTTTGAAAGCCAGTTCGCGACCTTGATACGGCTGAGCGCCCGTTAAAGGATCGACTGTTGCTTTCAGAATTTTTTCTGGCGTTTCGTGTGCTACTTTTTCAATTTCAACACCGCCTTCTGTCGATGCCATGAACACGATGCGGCGTGTTGAGCGATCAACCACTGCACCCAAGTACAGTTCTTGAGCGATATCGGTGCAAGACTCCACCAGAATTTTGCTAACGGGTTGACCGTTTTCGTCTGTTTGATAAGTCACCAGACGCTTGCCCAACCACTGCTCGGCAAACGCTTTGATCTCTTCCTTGGTTTTTACCAGCTTAACGCCGCCCGCTTTACCGCGACCACCAGCGTGTACCTGTGCCTTAACAACCCATTCGTTGCCGCCGATAGCTTCCGCTGCTTTCACAGCTTCTTCTGCAGAACTGACAGCGTGGCCTTTGGATACGGGCAAGCCGTACTGAGCAAACAATAACTTGCCCTGATACTCATGAAGGTTCATGTTTTACCGCTCTCTGTGATTCCGGCATATGCCGGCTTTAGGTGAATTGGCAGCCTGCAACCAAGGAAACGGACCGCCACCCGAAAATAATGCGCGCGAATTTTACACGCTGACAGCCTGCAGCCCAACCGCTGCACGGGCAAATTTGTGGCTATTTCTCGCGTTTTTTCTTGTTAGCGACATGGATGGCGCGCCCATTGGCCGCCAGCGCTGCTTCATGGACGGCTTCAGACAGCGTGGGATGGCCAAACACCATCATGCTCAAGTCTTCTGCGGTGGCGCCAAACTCCATAGCAATCGCCACTTGCTGTGCTAAATCGGCCGCACTGCTGCCCACAATATGGCAACCGAGCACGCGATCTGTTTCTACATCAGCAATCAGTTTTACCAACCCTGTTGTGTCATTGGCGGCCAAAGCGCGACCGGAAGCCGCGAAAGGAAATAGTCCAACTTTGCAATCTCTGCTGTCTGCCCTCACCTGCTCTTCTGTGAGACCTACGGCAGCCACTTCGGGGTGGGTGTAAATCACACTGGGAATCAGCGTGTAATTCATTTCAGCTTTGTGGTTGGCGATGCGTTCAGCCACCATCACGCCCTCTTCCGAGGCCTTGTGCGCCAACATCAGGCCACGCACCAAGTCACCGATGGCCCACACGCCAGCAACGCTAGTGGCGCAATGTGCATCGACCGCCACGCGACCGCGTTCATCCAGCGCGATGCCGCAATCAGCGGCCAACAAATTTTCGGTATTCGGGCAACGCCCTACGCTCACGATCAAACGATCAAACAGCTCTTGTTGTTCGTTGCCTTCTTTATCTTGATAGCAAACTTTAACTTGCTCGCCGACGATTGTTGTCGCTGTGACGCGCGCACCGAGGCGAATATCCAGCCCCTGTCTGCCGAGCGCTTTTTTCACTTCTTTCGCGATAAAAACATCCAAGCTAGGCAAGAAACTGTCCATCGCTTCCAGCAACACGACTTCACTGCCCAAGCGTTTCCAGACGCTGCCCAACTCCAAGCCGATCACGCCTGCGCCGATAACGCCTAACCGCTGCGGTACAGCGGTTAAATCCAATGCGCCTGTGCTATCCAAAATAAATTGGTTGTCTACGCGCGCTGCTGGAATATCAATGGGAGATGAACCGGCGGCTAAGACAATATTTTCAGCTTGATACAAACTTTCTTCGCCTGCGTCATTGATCACGGCTACCGTTTTATTAGCGAGTAATTTTGCTGAGCCTTTGATATGGGTGACACCGTTGGCTTTGAACAGTTGCGCAATACCCGTGGTGAGTTGTTTGACGATGCCATCTTTGCGCTGTTGCATGGCAGTAACATCCATCGTGACGCGACCGGTTTGGATGCCATGCACCGCAAGTGACTCCGAGGCTTCGTGATATTTCCACGAACTGTCCAACAACGCTTTGGATGGAATACAGCCAACATTGAGACAAGTGCCGCCCAATGTGGATTTGCCATCTTTGCCTTTCATGCGCTCGACGCAAGCCGTTTTTAACCCCAGTTGTGCTGCGCGAATCGCGCCGACATAACCACCGGGGCCGGCACCGATAAAAATGACATCAAACTTTTCGCTCATGAAAAACCCACAGGAATAGACGCAGAAAGGGATGCGGCATTTTATACTGCCCAGCGCACCCACTGCACTGATTGTGAATGAGCATGACACAAACTGGTAAAAGCACCCTGCCCCGCGATTTATTCACTTTGTATGGTCGCCAGCCCGTACTGGAAGCCCTGCAAAATAGTGCTATCCAGCCCTACAAATTGCACTTGGCGGAATCCAATCGCAGCGGTGGTTCGCTGGATGAAATTCTAAAACTGGCCGAACAGCGACAAGTGCCGCAAGCATTTCATACCCGCTTGGCGCTGTCGCGCATTTCGCGCAACGGCAAGCAGGATCAAGGTGTAGCCTTGGATATCCGCATGCCCAATTTAAAAACGGTGGACGCGCTTTATACGCAGACACAAGCTTCAAAAACCATGCGCTTTTTGGCGCTGGATCAAATCACCAACCCACAGAATGTCGGCATGATCTTGCGTTCAGCCGCAGCTGGCGGTGTAGACGGCGTGATTATTCCCAAACAAGGCTGTGCGCGTTTGGATTCATTGGTGATTAAAGCCAGTGCCGGCACTTTTTTCCGCGCACCCATTTATGTTTGCGAGAATTTGCCAACTGCACTAAAAAAACTTTCTGAAACAGGGATGGCTCTTTGTTTGATGGCCGCGGATGCCAAGCAAACGCTGTTCCAATACACAGCTTCAAAACCCAGTGTTTTTGTGTTGGGCAACGAAACCGACGGCGTGTCAAAAGATATTCGCTCACTGCAGCATCAAGCGATCAGCATTCCGATGGCCAACGGTATTGAGTCGCTCAATGTCGCCATGACAGCGACATTGATTGCCTACTATGCCAATCACTAGCCCATTGCTTGAATTTGTTTTTTCTCAGCGTGCAAAATATCGGAGAAGGCTCCGGTGGGAACGGGCTTAGAAAAGTGATAGCCCTGATAAATATCGCACTTTCTACCAGCAAGAAATTCTAGAATTTCATGGCTTTCCACACCTTCTGCAATCACTTTCATATGCAAATTGTGCGACAAGCCAATAATTGCAGCGGCGATAACGGCATCGTCTTCATTGTTGATTAAGTCGCGCACAAAAGATTGATCAATTTTCAAATAATCAATAGGGAATTTTTTCAAATAGCTCAGGGATGAATAGCCTGTACCAAAGTCGTCTATCGATAAGTTGACGCCCATTTCTTTCAGTGTTTGCAGGATTTGTTGACTCAACAGCGTATCTTCCATCAGCGTGCCTTCCGTGAGTTCCAAATCCAGCATATGCGGCGGCAACCCTGTCTCAGCCAAAATGTTGCCGACAGAGAACACCAAATCGGCACCACGGAATTGATATGAAGAAATATTGACAGAAATGACATGGCGCTCAGAAATCAGTCCGCTGTGCAGCCAATCGGCCCACTGCTGCGCTGCAGTTTTCATTACCCATTCACCAACAGGTAATACCAAGCCGGTTTCTTCCAGCAGATCAATAAATTGCGCGGGCGGCACTAAGCCCAGCGTGGGATGCCGCCAACGGATCAACGCCTCTGCCCCACGCAATAAACCGGTTTCAACATGCACTTGCGGCTGATAAAACAATTCAAATTCCGCACGCGATAACGCCTGGTACAAGTTTTGTTCTAATTGATTGCGCGACTCGGATTCATCGCCCAACTCTGCAACATAAAACTGATATTTGTTGCGCCCCAAACTTTTGGCGCGGCTCATCGCTGCATCGGCTTTGCGAATTAACATTTCACCACGGCCGTCGCAATCGCGCGAGAAAACGATACCGATACTGGAGCCGACATACATTTCATGCCGATTAATCGTAAAAGGTTTTAGCAGCGATTCGATAATAGCTTGCGCCACAGCTGCCGCCTCATTGCGCGATTCAAGATTTTCCATCAGCACAACAAATTCATCGCTGCCATAACGAGCAATCAAATCTTGTCGGCGAGTGACCCTGCGAATTCGATCGGCGGCACTTTGTAGCAACATGTCACCGGTAACATGCCCAAAAGTATCATTGATAATTTTGAAGCGATCCAAATCAATAAACAATAAAGCTAACAAAGTATTGTCACGACGCGCGCGCACTAAACCTTGCTCTAGTCGATCATTGAGCAATGAGCGGTTAGCCAAATTAGTGAGTGAGTCGTGATAAGTAATATGCGATAAGGCTTGTTCGGCTTGGTTGCGCGCTTTGCGTGTTTCCACATCGCGCAATTCGCGTTCAATGGCAGGAATCAAACGCGCCAACCGATCTTTCATGATGTAGTCATTGGCGCCACTTTTCATTGCATTAACGGCAACCGATTCATCAATCGTGCCCGATACGATAATAATAGGAACATCTAAACCGGATTTTTTAACCAATGCCAATACATCAGTGGAATCAAAACCTGGCAATGTGTGATCGGCAATAATTAATTGCCAGTGATGTTGCTCCAATGCTTTTTCCAAAGCCGCAAGACTATCAACGCGTTCAAATTGCAGCACATAGCCATTTTTATTCAACTCGCGCACGAGCAGAAGCGTATCGTCTTCGCTGTCGTCAATTATTAGAACATTCAGATACATACAGTCTTGGACTCTCTGTGTTCGGATCAGTTGCTGTTAATGGATAGGTTCGGCGTTCGGTTAATTTGTATCCAGTATTTCGCTAAATCATGAATGACTTCTGCAAACTCATCAAAATTGACAGGCTTTTGTACATAGCTATTAGCGCCCAAACTATAACCGGCAATGATGTCGGTCTCTTGGCGCGAGGAAGTCATCAACACGACAGGATGGTAGCGCGTGCGCGGATCCTGCCGGACACGGCGCAGCACATCCAAGCCATTGAGTTTGGGCAGTTTCATATCCAACAAAATCAGGCGCGGTTGTTCGCGAGTGTCACGCTCACTGTACTGACCGCCGCCAAACAGGTAGTCCAGTGCCTCAGCGCCATCGCGCACTACCACCACTTCCTGCACATGCCCGCAGCTGCGCAATGCACGCAGAGCCAAAATCTCATCGTCTGCATTGTCTTCCACCAAAAGAATTGTGTTTTGCATGCGGTGCGTCACCTGTTATTAGTCTGGTCTAGCCTCAGGGCATTGTGCTAGGCGATTTTGCAGCTGGCAATAGCTAATCAGCTGAGAAAAAGATTCACCACCGCTTCTGCTTCGCCCATCCTGCTGGCTTCAGTGGCCACGGACCAATCACCGCGCATCCAACTGCCGCCATCTGGGTCTTTCAACACAGTGCCTACGCCACCAGGATAGGCCACGCGCAGCGTGCTACTGCCGATGAAGTCACCTGCTGCTGGCAAATCCATGGCTTCCAAGGCGCGGATAATTGATGGCGCATCGGCATCAAAAACATGCATTTCTGTGGATGGGTTGCCCTTGCGCGGGCATAGAGCTTTGTCCAGCGCCAGCATTGTGTCGACACGAGCGTGCAGAGCGGCATCCGCATCGTGCGCATGCAGCCATTCATGAATGGCCGAGCTGATAATTTTGAATGTATGTTCAATATCGTCAAACAACGCCACATACAACTCGGCGCGGTTTTCATAAATTTTCAGCTTGTCATGTACCGTCATTTCATTCACTGGCGACGAAGTGATGATATGACCGTAATGCTCCAGTAGTCTTTTCAAAATAGTGCGCATCAAAGGCGATGCAGGAATACTCGCCTCTAAAGCCAAATAACGAATGGTGAATGGCAGCAGCGTGCCATGCACCAAGACCATGTGTGCTGCAATCAAGAAATAACCTTCCAAGCCCTCTTCCACATCAAAGGTATGACAGCCGATCACATACTCGCCTTTGGCGCGACCATAGCCAGCCACGGGCACTGTCTCGATCTGATATTCAAAACGCTTTTCGTAAAACTCCGTGCCAGGCAACAAGTTGTAAGTAAAGATATTTACATTCGGAAAAGTGGCGATCAATTTATCGAGGTTGCGTTCAAAATCAGGCAAATTGTCACCGGGCAATCCCCAAATTAATTCCGCAGCAATCGGCACCCCCGCCTCTGCCATCGCTTTGGCGATGGGCTCGTATTCATTGGCTGCCATGTTTTTACGGTTGGACAGTTCCAGCGCTAACGGCGTGAGCGTTTGCAGTGCCAATTGATAGTGTGGCAATAAACCGTGCTGATTCAGCAGCAACACAATTTCTTGCACGCGCGGGTTGTGTTTTTTAGACCATGAAGTTGCAAAGGTTGATGGCAAGCCTGTTTTATCTTTTAACTCGCATACGATGCGTGTTTTTTCGATGTCTTCTTTCAAGGCGCCGAAGTTGGAATCTGCCAACCAAATATTGGCGATACCTGCATTGACAATTTTTTCCCAATCACTGCGCGTGCGCTCTAAGGGAAACTGATAGATTTTTGTGCCGAGCATACCGGTGCCCCACTCACAAAAAGAACATTTGAACGGGCAGCCGCGACTGGTTTCATACGCCACGGATTCGTACAGCGGTTTACCATCATCATCCGTTAATGGGATCACTTCCAGCGCAGACGGAAAGACCGATAAATCTGTGGTGCGTACTCGTGCTGTGTTTTTAACAATGGCACCATCTTCCACAAAAGCCAAACCATCAATGCTGCGCCAGTTTTGCAAATGCGCTTTATCCAACCATTCGACAAAAGTGAACTCGCCCTCACCCATTGCAATGGCATCGATAGGGTCGATCAATAAATAGTCTTCCACTTGTTGCACATGGGGGCCGCCGAGAATAATCCAAATGCCAGGGCAGCTCTGGCGAATGCGTTTGATCAAATCAATAAACTCAGCGGCATTCCATGTGTACACGCTAAAGCCAACTATCGGCTGCAACCCTGCTGCGAGTGCAGCATTGGCGGTTGCCAAACCCTGTGTCAACCATTGTTCTTGAAACCACGGCTCGATGTTTTCGCGCACCAAAAAATGCACCAGTTCTATATCGGTTTCTTGTGCGGTGTTGCCGTACTTCTGAAAACAGGCCTTCAATCCGCCTGTCGTCATGGGTGCTGCGGAGAAGCGTTCGCTGTCCATACTGAACAGCCAGACTGGTCTTTTCATGTTCCACCTATTTTTGAATTCGGCGCAATCCATGCAATCAATAGTGCTTCAAATAACATGCGCGCATTGGGGTTGGCTGTGCTCAATGCTTTGCGGCGCGCCACTAATAATGCATCGTAAAACTGTAAAGCAGCTGCTGAAGGCTGCGCGCAGGCTTGCTGATGCACCAATGACAGCCACCAATCCAGCACTAACAGCGTGTCGTGTTTTGCCAGCGCTTCTGCTGCCGACAAATAATCCATTTTTTGCTGACGGCAACTCCGCAAAACCGACATCACTTCTTGGTGCAGCACATCTTGATTATCGTTTGCGGCAGCCAAGGCTTTTAACGGTGCTTGTGCAGTAAATGCCAAGGTCGTTGTTGCGCGCTCGGCACTGAGCCCTTGCTGTTTCAGCCATTGCAAAGCTTGCTCCTTATCGGGCGTTGGACAGAACACAGCCTGACAGCGACTGCGCAATGTGGGCAATAAACGCGATGGCTGGTGCGAGACTAGAATGATATGTGTATCTGCGCCTGGTTCTTCCAGCGTTTTTAACAGTGCATTGGCTGCGTTGTGGTTGAGCCACTCTGCAGGCTCTATCAAGGCAATGCGCTTGCCGCCTTGATGCGCGGATTGCGTGCTGAAGTGAATCAAATCGCGAATACAATCAATTTTAATTTGTCGACTGGGCGCAACCGTTTTCTTGGTTTTGCGACTCTTTTTATCGTCGTCATCTTCATGGACCGCAGTGCCGTACGCAGCATCCGCTAGAAAGAAATCGGGATGCGAACCAGCGGAAAACATCTGACAAGCATGGCAACCACCACATGGCAGTTGTTGTTGCGGTTGTTCACACAATAACGCTGCCGACAACAAGCGCGCTAAACGCCCTTTGCCTATGCCTGCTGTGCCGTGCAGCAACAGTGCATGTGGCAGACGATTTTGCTCGGTTCTTTCAGCCAATAACTGCCACAAGTTTGCCTGCCAAGGCAGCGGCGCTAAAACCGGCATGTTATTTGCATTTGTCACAGTCACAGCGCGCAGCTCGCAATAAATTGCCGTAAGCAGCGAATGATATTTTCCTGCACCACATCCAGTGGCTGCCCAGCATCGATGATACGAAATCGCTCTGGAAATTGCTTGACGCGCTGGTGATACATGGCGCGCACAGCTTCAAAAAAATCTTGCTGCTCGCGTTCAAAACGATCGATTTGGTCGCGATTGCCTAGGCGCGCCAAACCGGTGCTGACATCCACATCCAATAGCAGCGTTAAGTCTGGCTGCAAGTCGCCCTGCACTACAGTTTCCAAGGTGGCGATGGTCCCCAGTGACAACTTGCGACCGCCACCTTGGTAGGCATAAGTCGCATCGGTGAAGCGATCACAAATGACCCATTCGCCGCGCTGCAATGCTGGCAGTATCACTTGTTGTAGATGTTGCGCTCTGGCGGCGAACATCAACAATAATTCTGTTTTTTCACAAACTTTTTCGTCGCGCGGCTCCAACAATAAGATGCGGATTTCTTCGGCCAGCGGCGTGCCACCCGGTTCGCGCGTTTTGAGATAGGGAATCGCTTGTGACTGCAAAAAACTTTCCACGCAAGCGATGTTGGTCGATTTCCCTACACCTTCGCTGCCCTCAATAGTGATGAATTTTCCTTGCGGCTTCATGGTGTAGCTCCTGCATTGGCCGTGGGTTCACCGTTTACCAGTGGCGGTGCTGATTGATAATTGCTATTCCGGCGCAACTGGAATTTATTGATAGCGTTCTGATGCTGCTCAAATGTCGTCGAAAAGGTATGCGTGCCATCACCGCGCGCGACAAAAAACAATGCGCCGCTGTCTATCGGATGCAATGCCGCATTGATAGAGGCGCGCCCCGGCATCGCTATTGGCGTGGGAGGCAGACCATCAATGACATAGGTATTCCACGGTGAGTACTCCTTGAGATGACTGCGCTTTAGATTGCCGTCAAAACTCTTACCCAAGCCATAAATAACCGTCGGATCCGTTTGCAGCTTCATGCCCTTCTTCATGCGCCGCACAAAAACACCGGCAATTTGTTTTCTTTCGTCAGCTACACCGGTTTCTTTTTCTACGATACTAGCCATGATTAACGCTTCATACGGCGTTTTATAGGGCAGATCCTGTGCGCGATTTTTCCACTCTTCATTCAAAATAGTGTTCATGCGGTTATGCGCCACACGCAACACATCAGACACTTTCATGCCGCTAACATAGCTATAGGTGTCAGGAAATAACCAGCCTTCTGCCTGATTGCGTGCAAAGCCAAGTAGTTTCTTATAGGCCTCATCGTCGAGACCACTTAAATCATCGATCAATTTTTTTTGTGCAGCCAACTGCTTTAGGGTATCGGCAACCGTATTTCCTTCCACAAAAGTAATTTGGTACTGGATCACTTTTCCCGATGCCAATGTCTGCAACAAAGATTCTCCAGTGAAACCTTTCTGCAATTCATATTCACCGGCACGAATATGTGTTTGATTTTTCCAGCGCGCGTAAAGCAACAGCCAGCGCGGATGCCGCACAACACCTTCTGTCGCCAAGCGGTTAACAATGCTGGTTAAAGTTTCTCCCTGCCCCACTAAAACGGTATAGGTGGGTGTGGCAAGTTTTATCGGTCGATACAGGGTTTTATTGACTTCCCAAACGCCATACAGCAGCGTCAGGATGACCCCAAAAACCAGCGTTTGGATGACATAGCGTGCCGTAAACTTAGACATAAAGCCTCGCATAACCCAGTGGTGACAGCATCTGCCAAAACTGCTCCGTCATTTTTGCGTTCATTTTTATTTGACTGACACCAATAGCACAGACAGGCACAACGCCAATAATGCTGTTACAGATAAATAGACCATCAGCGGATAAACAGTCATTTAATGTCAGGCGTGTTTTTTCGACAGGCAATTCTATTTGTACAGAAAACTTTTGCATCACTGCAGCTCGCATCACGCCAGCTACGCCACATTGGTTTAAGCGTGGCGTGAATAAAGTGTTGTTGCGCAAAATAAAAAGATTGCTGCTAATACCTTCAATGACACTGCCTGTTTCATCCAGCATTAAACCTTCTTGATGCCATTGCTCATTGCGCTCATTCGCTGCCAGCACTTGCTCTAGGCGATTTAAATGTTTGATGCCTGCCAAGGCTGTGTTGCTGGATAGACGCTGTTGGCAAACCTGCAACCGCACGCCTTGCGTTAAACGCTGTTGAGAAAACTGCGGAATGGGATGGGCTTTAATACTTACCGACACATCGGTTGCTGACTGCGAACGATAGCCGCGCTGCCCGCCAGAACGCGCAACGATAATTTTTATCACGGCATTTCTGTGTTGGTTAGCGCAAGCAAAAAAATCCGCTTCAATGGCGGCAATATCACAGCGTATTTGCAGGCGTTTGACTGTTTGACACAGACGAGCGCGATGAAACTCCCACAATGGTGCGGAAGCGTCTAGAACCAGTATTGTTTCAAAAAAACCATCACCGTAAGCGATGGCGCGCTCCCACGGCATTGGAATGACGGCGGCAGCATGCATCAGTGCTTACCGCTGCGCTCGTCAGACTTTCCCGAACAGCAGAGTGCCGTTGGTGCCGCCAAAACCAAATGAATTGGACATGGTGTAGCGAATTGCCATTGACTGCGGCTGATGTGGTACGAAGTTCAAATCGCAACCTTCGTCTGGGTTATCCAGATTGATGGTCGGCGGCGCGACTTGATCGCGAATTGCCAACACAGAAAAAATCGCTTCAATCGCACCGGCTGCACCTAACAAATGTCCAGTCATGGATTTGGTTGAACTCACCGCCACTTGTGCAGCCGCACTGCCCATCACACTTTTTACTGCGCGACATTCAGCAATATCGCCAGCAGGTGTCGAGGTGCCGTGCGCATTGATGTATTGCAAATCCGCCGCATTAATTTTTGCATCGCGCAGTGCATTCATCATCGAACGCGCCGCGCCGTTGCCATCTTCTGGTGGTGATGTCATGTGATAAGCATCGTCACTCATACCAAAACCGCACAGCTCGGCGTAAATTTTTGCACCGCGCTGTTTGGCGGATTCGTATTCTTCCAATACCACGACACCCGCGCCGTCAGCCAGTACAAAACCGTCGCGTTCTTTATCCCAAGGACGACTGGCTGCAATGGGATTGTCATTGCGCGTTGAAAGTGCGCGCGCAGCGGCAAAACCGCCCAAACCAACGGGCGTGCACGCCATTTCTGCACCGCCTGCGACCATCATGTCAGCTTCACCGAGTGCAATCATGCGCGCAGCCAAACCGATGTTGTGCGTGCCAGTGGTACACGCAGTAGTGACGGCGATATTCGGCCCGCGCAAACCGTATTTAATTGCCAAGTTGCCTGCGACCATATTGATGATGCTGCCCGGCACAAAAAATGGCGAAATGCGACGCGGACCTTTGGTGTTGATCAAATCGCGATTTTCTTCAATCGCGCCGATACCGCCAATGCCTGAGCCGATGGCAGAGCCACAGCGATCTGCATTGGCTTCCGTCACTTCAAAACCGCTGTCTTCTACAGCTTGAATGCTGGCAACTAAACCGTATTGGATGAACGCATCCATTTTGCGCGCGTCTTTCAACGGCATGTATTGCTCAATATCCAAACCGTGAATATTGCCGGCAAATTGCGTGGTAAACGGCGTGGCATCGAAATGCTCGATAGTGGCAATACCACTTTTTGCTGCCAAGATGCCTTCCCAAGTGCTGGCGACGGTATTGCCCAATGGCGTGACCATACCCAAACCTGTAACCACAACTCTTCTGCCTAACACGCAAAACTCCTTCGTTATGCTTTGACCCAAAAGAAAAGCCGCACTGCGAAGTAACGGCTTTTCAATGTATAGCTGATCGAGCCAAACCGCCAATAGCGGTTCAATCTCACTTCAGGTGCGTATTGATGTAATCAATCGCCAACTGAACGGTAGTAATTTTTTCAGCTTCTTCGTCTGGGATTTCAGTATCGAATTCTTCTTCCAGAGCCATGACAAGCTCAACGGTGTCCAGAGAATCTGCGCCGAGATCTTCTACAAAAGAGGCTTCGTTTTTCACATCGTCTTCTTTGACGCCGAGTTGCTCTGCAACGATTTTCTTAACGCGTTCTTCAATGCTGCTCATGGTTCTAGTTTGCTCCGTAGGGGTTATCAAGACCGGCAACCGTGATGTTTACAAGTGGGTGCCGATTTCGAGTGGGCATTTTACCCGCATTTTTTTTCAAAAGGAAAGACTGCGAATACTTGCAAATATCGTAGTTTTCAGGCTGAAAAAAAGCCGATCACATGCACGACGCATTATGTTTTGACATTGTTGGCAGCCTGTAAGGATAATCCTGCATCTTGAAAATCAAGGACTTTTCTCATGCGTTTACCGATGATCGCCGCCTGCAGCATCGCACTTTCTCTGTCTTTGCTTGCCGGTTGTGGCAAATCGCCCGAACCCACCACCACGCCAACAGACCAGGCCACCAATAGCGACACCCTCAAGATCCGCATCGGTCACGCTGCCCCGCTCACCGGCCCGCAAGCACATTTGGGCAAAGACAATGAAAACGCTATCCGCTTGGCAATTGATGAGCTCAACAGCGAAAACTTCTTGATTGCCGGCAAAAAAGCCCATTTTGAGCTGCTGTCAGAAGATGATATGGCCGACCCGCGCACCGCGACGCAAGTGGCGCAGAGCTTGGTCGATGCTGGCATCAGTGGCGTTATTGGGCATTTGAACTCCGGCACTTCGATCCCCGCCTCCAAGATTTACCACGATGCCGATTTGGTACAAATCTCCCCTTCCGCTACTGCCACGGCTTATACCGAGCAGGGCTTCTCTGGCGCGTTCCGTGTGATGGCCAACGACAGCCAACAGGGCAAACAACTAGCGCGTTACGCGGTGCAAACACTAGGCATAAAGAAGCTGGCCATCATTGATGACCGCACTGCCTACGGCCAAGGTTTAGCCGACCAGTTTGCTAAAACAGCCGAATCGCTGGGAGCCAGCATCGTCAAACGCGAATTCACCACCGATAAATCCACCGACTTCAACGCCATTCTCACCAGCATCAAAGGCTCAGACGCAGAACTGCTGTTCTTTGGCGGCATGGACGCACAGGGCGCACCGATGGTGAAACAGCTGCGCGCGCTCGGTATCACCCTCCCTTTCATGGGCGGCGATGGCATCTACACCGCTGAGTTTCTCAAACTGGCCGGCAATGACACCGAAGGCGTGATCGGCTCCCTGCCTGGTATTCCCCTTGCCAATATGAAAGGCGGCCCAGAGTTCAAACAAAAATTTGAAGCGAAATACGGCGTAATCCAGTTGTATGCACCTTATGTTTACGATGCGATGCGCATGATGGCAAAAGCCATGCAGCAAGCCGGCAGCATCGATCCTGCTCAATACCGCCCTGTGCTGGCGGCAATGGAATACCCAGGGCTGACTTCCACTATCCAGTTTGATAGCAAGGGGGATCTGCTCAACAGTCCTGTTTCTATCTATCAAGCGCATAACGGACAGTGGCAGTTCATTAAAACCGCCAGCGATCAATAAAGAAAAAGCTCGCTGCCATCGATGGATATTTTTGCCCAGCAATTAGCTAACGGCCTCATTCTGGGCAGCATTTACGCCTTGATCGCCCTCGGCTACACCATGGTGTATGGCATCTTGGGGCTGATCAATTTTGCCCACGGCGAAGTCACCATGATGGGTGCCATGCTGTCTATTGCCCTACTCAATGCGTTGTTGAGCTTTACGGGGTTATCTCCCGTACTCTGCATCGGCATCACCCTGCTAATAACCCTGCCTTTTTGTATGCTGTTGGGGGTGAGCATTGAGCGAATTGCCTATCGCCCCCTGCGCAATGCGCCGCGCTTGGCGCCTTTGATAACGGCTATCGGCGTTTCCATCGTGCTGCAAAATGTGGCGATGATGATCTGGGGACGCGGCTATCAACGCTTTCCCGACATACTGCCTTCTCAGCCTTTTACCTTTATGCAGGCCAGTCTCACGCCTACCAAAGTGGCCATTGTGTTGGTTTCCACCGTGGCGTTGTGTGGATTGTGGGTATTAGTGAATCGCACGCAATTGGGTCGCGCTATGCGCGCCACCGCACAGGACAGCCAAGTGGCGCAGTTGATGGGCGTGAACATCAATCGCGTGATCGCGGCGACTTTTGCCATCGGCTCGGCGCTTGCTTCACTGGCTGGATTTTTGGTGGCGGCGAACTACGGTCAAGCCGACCCTTACATGGGTTTTATGTTGGGTTTGAAAGCCTTTTCCGCTGCTGTGTTGGGTGGTATCGGCAACTTGGCGGGCGCTGTTATCGGCGGTCTGCTGCTCGGTCTCATTGAAAGTCTCGGTGCCGGCTACATTGGTGAGCTGACAGGCGGTGTCTTGGGCAGTCACTATCAAGATATTTTTGCCTTTTTAGTTTTAGTAAGCGTACTCGTGCTTAAACCTTCAGGCTTGCTCGGCAAAAATACCGTGGAGCGCGCCTGATGAAAACTGCTATTCCTCACAAAGTGTGGCTAGGCTACGCACTGTTGGTATTGGCTGCACTGCTGTTGCCTTTTATAACCGGCGCAACATTCGGCAGCGGCTGGGTACGCACACTGGATTTTGTGTTGCTCTATGCGATGCTCGCGCTCGGCTTGAATATTGTAGTGGGCTACGCCGGTTTGCTTGATCTCGGCTATATCGCGTTTTATGCCTTGGGCGCTTATGTGTATGCCCTGCTCGCTTCGCCGCACTTTGGTTTGCACTGGTCGCCATTTGTTGTGTTGCCTATCGGTGCTGTCGTCGCTGGTTTTTTTGGTGTGTTGCTCGGTGCGCCTACGCTGCGCTTGCGCGGCGATTATCTCGCCATTGTCACGCTAGGTTTTGGCGAAATTGTGCGTTTATTCATGAACAATCTTGATCGTCCCTTTAATCTCACCAATGGTCCGCAAGGCATCAATTTGATTGATCCTTTGTTTACTGTGCAGCCATTTCAGCTTTTGGGTTTGCGCATTACTTCTGTTTATCTCTACTACTATTTGTTTTTATTTTTAGCCTGCGTCGTGGTTTTTATTTCCATTCGCTTACAAGATTCGCGCATTGGTCGCGCATGGATGGCGGTGCGCGAAGATGAAATGGCGGCCAAAGCCTGCGGCATTAATACGCGCAATATCAAACTATTGGCGTTTGCGATGGGCGCATCTTTCGGCGGCGTTGCCGGTGGTTTATTTGCCGGCTTTCAGGGTTTTGTCAGTCCAGAAAGTTTTGTGTTGCTCGAATCCATCATGGTGCTGTGCATGGTGGTGCTCGGTGGCATGGGCAATATTGCAGGCGTGATCTTGGGTGCAGCCTTGCTGACGATCACGCCAGAGATTTTTCGTGATGTCGCCGTGCCACTGCAAAATGCGCTATTGGGTCGCACGGTCATTGATCCTGAAAATTTGCGCATGTTGCTATTTGGAGCAACGCTGGTGATCACCATGCTGTATAAGCCACAAGGCTTGTGGCCTGCGCGATTTGGAAGTCGTTGAGATGCAATCTCTGTTAGAAGTTTGCAACATCAGCAAACGCTTTGGCGGCTTGCAGGCCTTAGAGGATGTTTCCTTTGCCGTACCAGAAAAATCCATTTATGGCGTCATCGGCCCCAACGGCGCAGGAAAAACTTCGCTATTTAATATCATCACCGGCTTGTATCAAGCGGATACGGGCAAGCTGTTACTACACGAAAAAAACATTCTGAATGCACCACCACACACCATTGTTGAACAAGGCATTGCGCGTACATTTCAGAATATTCGTTTGTTCAGCAATATGACGGTGCTAGAAAATGTGATGGTTGGCCGTCACGCACACACCAAAACTACCGCCTTAGGCGCTGTGCTACGCCACCCAGCAGCCCGCCATGAAGAACAGGCTATTCGTGAACGCGCCATCGCACTGCTGTCTTATGTTGGTTTGCAAGAATCTTTGTACGATAAACGCGCGGGCGACTTGTCTTACGGTTACCAACGCCGTTTAGAAATTGCGCGCGCCTTGGCAACAGATCCGCTTCTATTGGCGCTGGATGAACCTGCAGCCGGCATGAACCCAACCGAAACCGAAGCGCTGCGCGAATTATTATTAACCATTTGCCACGACGGCATTACAGTTTTGTTGATTGAACACGATGTAAAACTGGTGATGGGCTTGTGTCATTACATCACCGTACTGGATTACGGCAAAAAAATTGCCGATGGCACACCAGAACAAGTGCAGAAAAATCCAGCCGTTATTGAAGCGTACTTGGGGAAATCTTAAGTAGCGCACTCAATTCTGCAATGGCCGCATGGAAGTTATCCATAACTTGTATGCCATGTATCCCAACGGATTTTGCACTCAGCACATTTTGCTCAACATCATCGAGAAATACTGCGCGTTCTGGCGCAATATTTCCCATAGCGGTTAATGCATGTTGATAAATAGCTACATCCGGCTTGCGCACGCCCAATTCGCTGGAATCAAATACTTGATCCATCAATTCATCAACCGGCATCAGCGAACGCCAGCCATCGCGAAATTCGCGCACATTGTTGGTGATTATTGCTGTGGCATAACCGGCTGCTTTTACTGAACGCAGCAAATCGACCATCGCTTCACGCATTAAATTGCCACTCGCCATTTGCACCAGCAGATCCAGTGGATCAACTTTTAGTCCTGCAGTTGCACCCAAAGCCATGATGCTAGTTCGCGCTTCATCAAAACTGATTTCACCGCGCTCTAGTTGATGCCAAGGATGATCGGTATCAAGGTGATATGCGCCAAACATTAATTCGGAAAAATGTTGTACATCAACACCCATGTCGATTGCTATGCTTTCTACGGCAGAAAATGGCGATTCTGTAAAGACACCGCCAAAATCAAACAGCACCAAGTCGATAGCGCGTTGATCTGTCATGGACTAGATCGCTTTTCCTGCGTTCCAATATTGGTCTTTCATTAAACGCTTTTTAATTTTTCCGGTTTCTTCGCGCGGCAATTCTTTTTCAAAATCAATGCTGCGCGGGCATTTGATCGGACTAATTTTGGATCGGCAGTATTCGATCAGTTCTTTTTCTAACGCAGCGCCAACATCTTCCCAACGGGCAGGCTGTACAACGGCTTTGACCTCCTCGCCCATTTCAGGATGCGGCACGCCAAATACCGCCACATCAAATACTTTCGGATGCGTGATCAAGCAATCTTCCGTTTCTTGCGGATAAATATTTACGCCGCCGGAGATAATCATGTATGACTTGCGATCTGTCAGAAACAAATAGCCGTCCGCATCGAGATAACCGACATCGCCAATCGTTGTCCAACCGTCGCGAATGGTAATGGATTGCTTTTTATCTTCATCGCCGTGGTAATCAAAGTGCGTACCTTTGGAACAGTAAATAGTGCCAATTTGCCCTGCCGGTAATTCTTCTCCAGTTTCATCATCCACGATGTGTACTTGCGCATCGACACACTTGCCCACGGTGCCAGGATGCGCCAACCACTCTTGCGGGCTGATCATAAAAATACCGTTGCGCTCAGAGCCCGAGTAAAACTCCCACAACACAGGCCCCCACCACGCCATGATTTGCTGCTTCACTTCTACCGGGCAAGGTGCTGCACCGTGAATGGCAAATTTCATGCTAGAAACATCGTATTTTGTGCGCACAGCTTCCGGCAATTTCAGCAGCCGCACAAACATCGTTGGCACCCACTGGCTGTAAGCAATTTTGTATTTTTCGATCAACTGCAGCGCTTTTTCTTCGTCAAATTTTTCCATGATGACCACGGTTGAACCGAGACGATGACAGCCTGTGGCAAAACCGAGTGGCGCGGAGTGATACAACGGCGAAGTAGACAGTGAAACCGTGTCGTGATTAACGCCCATAAATTGCGCTAAACCCACCGAGCGCACAATGTCTGGCGCTTCGCCTAAGCCGCCTTCACTCAAAGGAAATTTGATGCCTTTCGGTCTGCCCGTTGTACCGGAGGAATAAAGCATCTCACGCCCTTCCGATTCATCAGCAATCGGTGTGGCTGGCTGTGTAGCCAAGGCTTGTTCAAAGGATTGAAAGCCCTGCTGTTCACCGTCGACCATGTAGCACGCTTTTACTTCAGGTAATTTCCCGAGCAGCGGTTTAATTTTATCGGCAAATTTTTCTGCCACGACCAAGACTTTAGCGTGGCAGTTATTGATGATGTATTCGATTTCATCGTGCTGCAAGTAATAGCTGATCGGCGTGAAATACAGTCCCGCTCTGGCTGCTCCCCAAACGAGATCAAAAAAACGAATGTGGTTGTCCAATAAAAACGCAATGTGATCGCCGCGCTGCAAGCCGTGACTGCGCATTAAATGCGCCACTTGATTGGATTGCGCCTCTAATTGCCCAAACGAAATAGTTTCCCCTGTGCTCGCCATAATCACGGCGGGATGTTCTGGACGATTTTTGGCATGGAAGTGTGGGTGCAACATCGCTTTATCCTATAAAGATTGATGAAAGTTTAATCCGGCAAAACTTTTCGACTAAAGGTCAGATATTTATGGCCTAAAAAACTACTAAACATCGGCACACCCATGCCGACGATATGCGCCACCTCTTTGGGATACCACAACCATTGGACGGCAGGAAACAAATGATCTGCCAACACCACGCTTACAATTAGCGTTTGCGCAATGGCAGCCAGCGTCACAAATACAAATAATGCAATTTCCTGCCACAACGGACGCACACCGTCGCCAAAGACTTTGTGTTGATACATATAAAAAGCAAAAATCGTACCGGCGATGTAGGCCAATACAATGGCGTAGGAATAGCCAACGAATGGATCTAGCAGCAGGCGAACTATAAAATTGACCGCAGCTGCAGCCAGCGCAGAAAAAAAGAATCGTACAAATTGCTCAGAGAAAAACTCATCCACTAATCTACGCAAAGCCTTATCCATATGAATTACTCGCTCACCGCACACATAGCCAAATCAGCGAGTTGCTTTCCTATACGAACACTCTCGGTAATTGATCGGTCTTGTGGGTAGTAATAACTGGTATCTGCCATAAAAAAGCCTTTGATTGAGCTTTGCATAGGAGGCAGTGAATCGAGATAGCCAGGTGTACAGACCGGCTGCGCATAAAAATATCGAGAAATATGGAAGGCTTTTATCCAACTCTCATTAAAGTTTGGATTAATGTCTTGCAAACAGCTGATGGTTTCTGCGCGAAATTGCTCGCTGTCCCAACTGTATTTGGCGTGATCTTGCGGCATGTAATACGGGACATAAACCACAGTATCTGGCAGCGGATTCAAATTGCTGTATTCAATAATACCGGGGATGCCGTAACGGGTGTCAGTGATGTTGAGCCAAAAATACGGCGTGAGTGACTGCGTTAATTTTAGTTTGACGGTCACTACGCCCACATTGCGAATAGCCACCAACTTTTGTAAATCCACTTCCGGCAAATCAGGGATAACCCGCGCAACATACGGCAAGGGAATCGTTGAGATAACCGCATCAAACCGATGCAGCTCATCGCCTATTTTTAGTCCAGTAATTTTCCCGTCATTCACTTGCACTTTATCGATGGGCCTTCCTAGGTGAATTGCTCCACCTTTCGCTCGGATAGCCTTTTCAATGGCGTGCAAAAACAGATCAGAACCACCCGACAGATAGCCCAATTTTTCTTTAAATAAACTCTCTCGACTGTGCGCCACTCGCTGCACGCGCGCGGCAATCCATGCGGCTGACACTTCGTCTTTGAATTGATAAAACTTCAGCGATAACAGCGGCTCCCATAAAATGGCGTAAGCCTTCTCGCCCAACATACATTTCAGCCAACGGGTGGCCGTTTTCTTATCTAGAGCAGAAAAATCTTTTAGCTGCTTGCAGTACATCACATGGATGGCATAGCGAATTTTCTCCAGCAGTGACAAACCGGGAAACTTCAGCAGCGCAAACGGCTCACCCCAGTTGTGAAGTTTCTGCTGATGAAACACGCCCATGCGGGTATTCACCCAATGCAATTGACCAGCAATACCGAGCTCTTCTAACAACTCAAAATAGTCGTAATCGGTCGTGCACAAGAAATGGAAAAACCGTTCGATAGGCAGACCGTCAAAATCAAACGAGGCCGACATACCACCCAATCTATCACCAGCTTCAAACAGGCTGACTGCATGACCTTGTTTCAATAAATGCCACGCCGCAGCCAAGCCCATGGGGCCACCGCCTAATACCGCTATTGTTTTTATGTGATTTGACATGTATTGGTTTCAGCGTTTTACAACAACTTTTGAATAAATTGGATGTGTAAAAGTTTCTTTTATCGCCTGCAGAAACGGCGTAGGTTTTACCGAAAATTCTTGTTCAATATCTACGCCAGTAAAATAATCACCGGCTGCCAACGCGTGCAATTGCGCGCTAGTAAATGGTGGGCGTTTCATGATTTTTGCTGCCAATTGCAATAACACATCAAAAAAACTGAAAGGAATCCGTACAATCATTGTGCGCAAGGCTTTTGTTTCTTTGATGGCTTTCACAATGGCGATGTAGTCTACATCTTCCTTGCCGACGATGTCATAAGCCACCCCTGCTCTGCCGCCTTCCAAGCAAGCTAGGATCACGCGGCAAAAGTCGCGGTTGTACAGCGGTTGCCGCAAGAACTTGCCATCACCAGGAATGGGAAAGATCGGTGTGCGCTCCATAAAACGCGACAACCAACCAAAATGCTTCGGATCAAACCATCCAAACATTAAAGTTGGGCGCAGAATGCAGTGCGCAATTCCCGATTGCTGCACCAATTTTTCTTGTGCGCGCTTGGTGCGCGTGTAGGCGTCGTCCGCCTGCGAATGCAGCACCGACGAGCTGACATGCAGCAAGTATGGTACTTGGTTTTGGCGGCAGGCTGCCAATACATGCTGGGTGGCGGCGATATTGTTGCGCTCAAAGGTTTCATCGTGCACAGCGGTAATTTGCGCATGCAATTGAATGATTGCATCAGCGCCTGCAAACGCTTGCTGCCACGCACCAGCTTCCGCTAAATCCACACACAATGTTTCTAAATCGGGATTCAGTTGCGCGGCGATTGATAAATTTTCCTGCTGGCGATCAATAGCCAACACATTGCGATACCCTCGTTCGCGCAATAGCAATAACAGGTTTTGCCCCACCAAACCGGCGGCCCCTGTGATGACAATTCTGCTCTGCGTAGTGATGACTGGCATGGTCGCTCAAGCGTTAAAAAAGCAAGCCATCATGCCGAAAGCTCCAGCGAAATTCAACGCAACAAAACGCTGTAAATTCAAATGCTTGCCGCCGAAAAATGGTTGCTCAACGCTCTGAATACATGATAGCTTGACCAGCATCAAGCCACTGTCAGCTGGTCGCATTGCACAATGTCACCGTCGACCGATGAGTACAAACAATGACTGCCGCCGCACCGTTCACGCTGTCCCGCCAACAGAAAAATTTCTTTGATACTTTTGGTTACTTGGTGATCCCAGGCTTACTGAAAGATTGCATTGATGATATCTCCACCGTGTTCAACCAACTGTTTGAGCACAATGCTGATGAAGTGGTGGATTGGCGTCACGAAGCACACTACATGAAGTCGCGCCGTTTTTTGCTGCAATTTATCGAGCGCCGTCCAGAATTAGCCGCCCTGCTTGAGCATCCTGTGATTGACGGTATTTTTCGCGATCTTTTAGGTGCTGATTACCTCTACCGCGCCAGTGACGGCAATATTTTCACAGGCGATACCTACTGGCACTCCGATTTGTATGGCGCTTTTTTCAAATATCGCCATGTAAAAATTCTGCTGTATTTAGAGCCGCTAGATGCCAACAACGGCGGCTTTCGCGCCATCCCTGGCAGTCATTTGTTCGGCGACAAATTTGCCAACTTGTGCGAACGCTATGTGTGGAAACATGAACAGCATTTGGGGCTAGAAAAAAATGATGTGCCCAGTATCACCATTCCCACACAGCCCGGCGATGCACTGGTTTTTGACTATCGCCTAAAACACGCCACCAATCACACGCAATTCGACCGCAGAATGATGAGCATCTGCGCTTCTCAGCGCTTTAGCGATGAGGATCTGCCTGAACTGGCAAAGTTGACCAAAATGTATCTGGATATGGCGGGAGGTGATACGGCCTATCACCCTCGTTTCATTGAACAGGCCACCCCAGCTCAGCGCCAGCACATGACGCAATGTTTGGAGGCCTTTCAATATGTTCAGGACGGAAAGCTCGGCAACCCAGTTGCCTGATACGAGATATTCGGGCAATAACCACTAGGGTTTTTGGCTAAATATTGTTGGTGATACGGCTCGGCAAAATAGAACGCAGGCGCTGGCAGGATTTCTGTAGTGATCTTTCCTGCACCAGCTTGATCTAGCGCCTGCTGATATTTTTCCGCGCTCACCTGCGCCGCTTGCTGTTGCTCCGCAGTAAAACAATAAATCCCTGAACGGTACTGCGTGCCAATATCATTGCCCTGTCGCATCCCTAAGGTTGGGTTGTGCCCTTGCCAAAATACCTTCAACAACTGCTCAAAGCTGATGACGGCGGGATCGAATACCACGCTGACAACCTCATTGTGCCCCGTCAGCCCACTGCACACTTCTTCGTACAGCGGATTGGGCGTGTAACCAGCGGCGTAGCCCACCGCCGTGGTGTAAACGCCAGCCAGTTGCCAATACTTTTTCTCCGCACCCCAGAAACAGCCCATGCCAAACATGGCTTGCTGCAAATCCTGCGGGAATGGTGCTTGCATGGGCGCACCCAAAACAGCATGGCTGGTTGGCACCGGCATGCAGGCGTCGCGCCCCGGCAGTGCTTGATTTGGCAATGGCATGTGCAACATCTTCATAATTTCACCATAAATAAAATTAAAACAAATAGTTACAATTATTATCTAATGTTATTTATAGAAAAATACAAATGGCATTTGATTGAAGAGTATCAATACAAATCAATGCGTTATAATAACAACCTAATGTTTTAGATTACATTGATTGGCTAGTGTTGATTGCCTCATACAACCGCAAAATACGCTCAGCTTCGGCGGCATGCAGATTCTCGATCAGCTTGCCGTCCAATACCGCCATGCCTGAACCTTCTACCTCAGCCGCTTTCCAAGCTGCCAACACTTGTTGGGCATGAGCCACTTCATCGAGCGAAGGCGCAAAGACTTGATTAGCCAAAGCAACTTGGTCGGGATGAATCAGCGATTTGCCATCAAAACCCAGCCACTTGCCCTGCTCACAGACTGCCGCAAAAGCCTCTGTATCGCGAAAGTTCAAATGCACGCCGTCGATGATATCAATGCCCGCGCCGCGCGCCGCACACACACAGCGACTCAAGGCGTACTGCAGTGCAGCGCGATCAGCACGAGGCGGTATACGCAACTCTTTAGATAAATCCGAAGTGCCCATGACCAACACTTGCAGCCTGGGGGTTGCTGCTGCGATTGCCTCCACTTGCATCACGCCGCACGGTGTTTCGATCATTGCCCACAACACTACATGTTCCGGCAAGCGTGCTGCCACTGCCTGCACCGTTTCTGCCGTTTCCACTTTGGGCAGCACGACAATCTTGGCTGCACTGGTGGCGCAGGCAGCTAAATCATCATCAAACCAAGGGGTGCCCTGTGCATTGATCCGCACCGCCACTTCGCGATGACCAAAGCCACCCGCATTTACCGCTGCTATCGCCTGCGCGCGTGCCTCTGTTTTAGCTGTTGGCGACACGGCATCTTCCAAATCAATCACGATGCAATCCGCTGGCAGGGTTTTCGCTTTGTCCAACGCTCTCGCGTTATTGGCGGGCATATACAGTACGGAGCGGCGCGGCGTTATCGACATCGAAATATCCTTGCGGTTACAGAAATAGCAAATGGCAATCCAAAAACAGAAACGCCCCTAGAAAGGGGCGCTGCTGCATAACACTCGGCAAAAGCTGGGATCAAGCAAAGTTTTTCGCTACGAAATCCCAGTTCACCAAATTCCAGAATGACTCCACATACTTAGCGCGCAGGTTGCGGTAGTCGATGTAGTACGCGTGCTCCCACACATCGCAAGTCAGCAATGCCGTTTTGCCTTCGGTCAATGGGCAGCCTGCAGCGCCCATGTTGACGACCTCCACAGAGCCATCAGCATTTTTAACCAACCAAGTCCACGCGGAACCGAAGTTGCCTACCGCCATGGTGCTGAACTTTTCTTTGAACGCTGCAAATGAGCCGTAAGCTTTGTTGATGGCGTCTGCCAGCGCGCCAGTTGGCTCGCCGCCGCCGTTTGGCTTCAAGCAGTTCCAATAAAATGTGTGGTTCCAAATTTGCGCGGCATTGTTGTAAACGCCGCCGGAAGAAGACTTGATGATATCTTCCAAGCTCTTGCCTTCAAACTCCGTGCCGGGCACCAAGTTGTTCAGGTTGGTGACATAGGCTTGATGGTGCTTGCTGTAGTGAAACTCCAGCGTTTCTGCAGAGATGTGTGGTGCCAGTGCGTCTTTGGCGTAAGGCAGAGCGGGAAGTTCAAAGGCCATGAGAGTTCTCCATTTAGCTATAAAACACGGGCTGACAGTCTACTCGCGATTGCCAGTCTGAGCCATCACTCCGGTACGGCCAACCCTGCCCAGTTATCGCGCACGGTGCTGTAGGTAGTTTTTTGGGGGGGGGTTAGCTGCTGTCGCGCACTAGCCTTCTGCTAAAATGCCGCCCTCTTTGCGACAGCCCAGTGCTCACAATATGGCTCGTATTCTTGTTTTTGATTCCGGCGTCGGCGGACTCTCCATCCTGAGCGCGCTCAAGCAAAATACCGATATCACCAGCAGCGCGCACCAATGGCTGTTCTGTTCCGATAACGCTTTTTTTCCATATGGACTAAAACAGGAAGATGAACTGATCGAGCGTGTCACCGCTGTTTTGTGCGCCCTGCACACGCAATACCAACCGGACATCATCGTGCTCGCCTGCAACACGGCCAGCACAGTGGCATTAGAAGCGGTGCGAAAAGTGCTGAATGTGCCTATCGTTGGCGTCGTTCCTGCAATTAAACCTGCGGCACAACTGACGCAGTCGGGCTGCATCGGCCTGCTCGCCACACCTGGCACAATTTCTCGCGCTTACACGCAGCAATTGATCGATGACTTTGCCAGCCACTGCCAAGTCGTGCGCGTGGGCAGCAACGAAATGGTGGGGATGGCAGAACATTTTTTGCGCACCGGTATCGTCGACCACACTGAACTGCACCGCGTACTCACACCATTGCGCACAGCTATCGCGCAAAACAAGCTCGACACTATTGTTCTGGCCTGCACGCACTTTCCTCTGCTGACAGACTGCTTGCACGAGCAACTGCCCGAGATCAAACACTGGGTAGACTCTAGTGAAGCGGTTGCAAGACGCGTGGCATGGCTGCTGACACAACCGGAGTCACCTATCGAGCCGACGGATGCCGCTGCGATTAAGAATATCGCGCTGTTTACCCGCATCGATGAATCCGTGAGCAGCATTGAGCAAGCCTTGCGGTATTTTGGCTTCGATGAAGTGCGCAGCCTGAACCTGCCTAGCCAATAGCTAACGCCTCGTTGTCCGTTGACTCACCTACCTCAAAAAAGTATCGTTCCGCGTCTTTTATTTGTCATATTCCAAGCAACAAACAGAGCCTACCCATGAGCAAAGCACCTGCCCCTGCTAAGTCAGCGACTAAAAAGTCTCCTGCCAAAAAACCTTCTGTATCAAACACTTCCATACCCTCCTTAAAAAACCCGTTCGCTGAAAGCTGCGAAGTTGCCTTCAAGATTCCAGGACAGCAGGATTACGCGCCCGGCCTGTACGAAGCCACGCTCAAAATGGGGCATGACTTAATCCAGCGCCCCAAACTGGCTTCGGGCGTCAGCAACACGCAGCGCCAGCATTTGAAGAAGCGCATGACCGTGTGGGAGCGCATTCAAGTATTGGCTGACAACGACAGCGAACCGAATGTGCTGTACCAAAACTGGGGTCCCAACCTCGATGGCGCGAGCTTGGTCACTGCCATCATCAAAGTAAAAGGTCGCGATGTCGCCGTTTACGGCCACGACTTCACCGTGCGCGCTGGCTCCATGGATGCCACCAACGGCGAAAAAATCGCCCGTCTGTTTACCTTGGCTGGCAAGCTCGGCATTCCGTTGGTGGGCATGAACGACTCCGCCGGCGCTTATGTGCCAGCCGGTGTCGGCGGTTTGGATGGCTACGCGGAAGCATTCACCGCGCTACGCAAAATCTCTGGTCGTGTGCCATCGCTGATGTGCATGTTCGGCTTCAACGCCGGCGGCGGCTCCTATCTGCCGCGCCAAGGCAGCTTTGTAATTCAACCGAACGAAACTTTCTTTGGTTTGACCGGCCCCGGTGTCGTGAAATCGGTACTCGGTGAAGATGTCACGCCCGATGAATTGGGCGGCCCCAGCGTGCACTCGCAATCGGGCGTTACCGATTTCGTGGTGCAAGATGAAGCCAGCGCCTTGTATCTGGTGCGCGAGTTGCTCGACTACTTGCCTTCTAACAACGAAAGCTTGGCGCCATTTCGCGCCACTAGCGATCCAGTCGATCGCAAAACATGGGATATCGACATCCTGTTGAAAAAAGCCTTCAACTCACCGAGTGGTTTTAACACACCGGTCGATATTTCCATTTTGATTCAACAAATTTGCGACCACGGTGATTTCTTTGAAATTCAACCTGAGCGCGCGCGCAACACCATTTGCGCTTTCGGACGCATCGGCGGCCATGTCGTCGGTTTTGTTGCCAACAATTCCGCTGTCGCTTCTGGACAAATTGATATCGCCGCCGCGTACAAAAACGCGCGCTTTATTCGCTTCTGCAATCTGTACAACATCCCCGTGATGTTTATGGAAGATACCACCGGCTTTTTGCCTGGCCGCGAGCAGGAAACCGGCGGTATTGTGCAAGCGGGTCGCGCCATGCTGGATGCCATTATTGATCTGCGCACACCGCGCTTTTTGATCATTATTCGCAACGCTTTTGGTGGCGCATACGCTTCCTACAACAACTACCCGACAGGCGCCGATCATGTTATCGCCCTGCCCACTACGCGCCTCGCGGTAATGGGCCCTGCCGGCGTGGAGTTTGTTTACAAAGATGAGCTGCGCAAAATTCGCGCGGAAGTCAAAGTGCGCGCCGCAAAAGATCCACAGGGCGCTGCCGCGTGGGGCAAACAAGAAGAAGCGCTATTGGCTCAACGCTACGAGCGCGAATTGATGAATCCGAACGAAGCACTGTCTCTCGGCTCTATTTCTTCTATCGTGATGCCATCCGATTTGCGCAAAGAAATTGCCATGAACCTCGAGCTGCATTTACGCAGCTACAAACCATCGCCGCTGTCTGAAATTCAGCGCGAATTTTTCTGATCGACTTCCTAAAAAATTGTAGAGGTTCACACCGTGGGCAGTAAAAAGAATTACCTGAACAACCCTTTGATTCACAGCGACCGCCGTCTTGACCAGCACAGCTCCGAGTGGGTGCGCAGTTTTGATTGTCGCGACATGAAACCCCTCATCATCTGCCGTGGCCCTATCCGCAAAGAAGCCATGGATGTGTTTGATGAAATGGGCATTCACGGCTACGGTATTTTGCTGTCAGAAAAAGACTCCATCACCTACACCAACGCACTTGCACCGGAACTGCGTAAATTGACCGACCCTTCGCGTGTACACCGCGTACCGGATTACACGGGTGCGAATAAAGAAGAACGCCATCAGCGCATCCAGCAAATCGTCAACATCGCGCACGAAAACGGCTACAACAGCATTTTTGCTGGCTACGGCTTTATGTCAGAAGACGCTGAAATGGTGTCGGCGATGGAAGCGGCTGGTTTAATTTTTATCGGCCCCGGCTCCTTCACGCAAAGTGCAGCAGGTTTGAAAGACGAAGCTAAACGCACGGCATTAGCGGCTGGTGTTTCCGTGACGCCAGGCGTCAACAACGGCACCACACTCGCGCTGATTGCGAAAGCTAAAAACGAAGCGGGTTTGGCGAAGCTGGCCAAAGATTTCAAACTCGATGTCAAACTCGACAAGTTCAAAACATTAGAAGACAAAGCCGAAGCCGTACTGGCTGCTTCTTACAAAGCGCGTGTGGATGTCATCACCGTGGATGACTTGGGCGCGACCCTGCATCAACAAATGCTAAAAATCTTTGCAGAAAATCCCAACAATCGTTTCCGTTTGAAAGCCATTTCTGGCGGCGGCGGTAAAGGTCAGCGCATTCTCAATGCGCCGTCTTCGTTCAAAGGCAGCAAAGAAGAACAGATCAAACAAGCCGCTGCCGTGACACCTGCTCTAGTGCGTGAAGTGCTCGCGGAAGTGAAGTGCAATGGCGTGGGCGACAACAAGAATGTGTTGATCGAAATGAACATCGAAACCACGCGCCACCAAGAAATTCAGGTGGTGGGCAACGGCGATTGGTGTATCACCATGGGCGGCCGCGACTGCTCGCTGCAAATGCACGAACAGAAATTACTGGAAGTGTCTGTCATCCACGAAGACTTGGTGAATGCGCACGCTGAAGCAAAAACTGCCGGCAAAAAAGCCGAAGTAGCGCAACTGGAACGCGACATCCATATTTTGGAAAAAATGGAAGATGAAGCCGTGCGTTTTGGTCAAGCGGTCAAACTCAATTCCGTTGCCACTTTTGAATGTATCGTGGACGGTGAACGCCACTACTTCATGGAAATGAACACACGCATTCAAGTTGAACACCGCGTGACAGAACTCTGCTACGCCCTCACCTTCAGCAATCCAGACAATAGCGCCGACAACTTCACCGTGACTTCCCTAGTGAATGTGATGGTGCTGCTGGCACGGCACGGCAAACGCCTGCCAAAACCGACGCGCAGTGTGCGTGAATTGTCTTCCGTGGAAGCGCGCTTGAACGCCACTAACGATGCGTTGCAACCTCACGCTGGCGGCGTGATCACCAAATGGTCTGATCCTATCGACGGCGAAATTCGCGACGATCAAGGTATTTCCATGCACAATCCAGACACGGATGTATTCATGAAATACACCTTGGCTGGCGCCTACGATTCCAACATCGCGCTGTTGCTCACCACCGGCACCGATCGCATGGGCACTTATCAATTGATGAGCGAAGTCATTCGTCGCACTGTGTTGCGCGGCAAAGATCTCGCCACCAATTTAGATTTCCACTACGGTTTGGTGAATTGGTTTGTCGGCAATAACATCAACGCGCGCCCTACCACGCGTTTTATCGTGCCGTATCTCACTTTGGTCGGCGCATTAAAAGAACAAGCCAATCAAATTGATCTCGCTTACGCTTGGCAAGCTGTGCGCAAAACCGCATTGGCCAATGCCGGTAAGGACGCAGAGAAAGCACTGGCCGCTGTGATCGATCGCAAAATCACTTTGTTTGATCGCGTATTTGCACCGCTGCTCGACAACCCACATGTGTTGTCCGGTTGGTTGAGCTTGCATAAATCGCATTTCAAAGTAAATAAAGGCAGCGTGAGCTGGCTGGAAAACCCTGTCAAATTATTGGCAGATACCTATCACTACTTGAACATGGAAGCACAAGAAAAAGCACCTGCTTCGTATGTAATTTGGGATCACGACAACGAAGTGTTGCAAGATGCTGTTTGTTTTTATGCAACACTCGATGAAAAACTGGGCAACCCTGCTTGGACAGATTTACAGCAACTGCTCGCTGCTTCTGACGCTCCGAAAGGCATTGCGAAAAAAGATTGGGCTGCCGTGCAAGCTGCGCACGCGGGCTATCAAGCCGGTTGTGAAATTCTTAATCTGCTGCCTTACATTGCTGAAAAAGCCGGCTTTTACGCGCTGGCAGTCAATGCCGATTTGTCGATCAACATTCCTGAGCGTCTGAACGACAAAGAACTGCAAGACAAAATGGCTAAAGTATTGGTGCCACCCCCAGCCGCGAAATCAGATGAAATTCTGGCGGCCTCTGGCGGCATGTTCTATCCGCGCGAAGCGCCGAACACACCGAAATATTTGGAAGTCGGCACACACTTCAACAAAGGCGATGTGCTGTACATCGTTGAAGTTATGAAGATGTTCAACAAGGTGTATGCGCCCTTCTCTGGCACAGTCACAGAAGTGTTGGTTGAAACCGATGGCGCAATCATCAAGAAAGGTCAGCCGCTGTTTAAGATCAAGCCCGATGAAGTGGTCGTGGTGGAATCGCCCGAGCAGATCAAATCGCGCCGCAGAAAATACACGGATGAATTTATCAGCCGCAACTTTGCATGATAGATTCCCACCATGTCTCAACAAACCAGCCTCGTGCTGGTTTTGTTGTGTTTACAACACACAAAATTAAGCGTAAAAAATCTTGACGCATTCCATTCCGCTACATAGAATGCGCGCTCTCCAAACGGAGACCTATGCGTCCCCTTCGTCTAGAGGCCTAGGACACCGCCCTTTCACGGCGGCGACAGGGGTTCGACTCCCCCTAGGGGATCTTCACTTTTCTTCACTGATGCCGATCGGCATCAGCCTCGAGCGGAAATAGCTCAGTTGGTAGAGCACGACCTTGCTGTCGGGCCGGAGTCTGAGTCTCCTTTTCCGCTCCAATATCTTCTCCTCACAGATCACTTTCGTTTTTAGCTCGTCTCTAGCAAAGCGTCTGTTCTGCTATTTCATGTTTTTTCCGCAGGACTGATTGGCCGGCACTGCAATATCCATCAACTTAGGTTTGCGAGCACCAAGCTATTCATGTGCGCGATAAAAGCATCGCGTGAAGGAAGGCGAATGCGCGGATTGTTATTCGCTTCTTCTGCAATCGAGCTGACAGACCAGCCATGATAATCGTGACCAGGATACACACGCGTGTGGTGGCAGTGTTAACGGCTGCAACCATCGTACTGCTGCCCTGCACTGCCATTTGAAAATCGAGTGCCCACAGCCACGAATTAACAATGTATCGCCGGTAAACACCATGGGCTGGTGTTCGTTATCCAATACAAAACAATAAAAGAATCATTGGTGTGCCCGGCGTGTGCCACACTCGAAGTTGTATTGCGCCAATGGCAAGAATGTCGTCGTCTTGATAAGTACCATCAGCGCAACTGGCTGCGCTCTGCGCACCCACTCGTGCGCTACAGCTCTGTACGCTTCACGCAACAAACCTGAGCCAGTAATGTGATCTGCATGCGTATGCGTTTCGACACTTAAACTAGCGTTAACTGCAGCTCCTCCAATAAGCGAAGCGTGTTGTCCACCGCACATCGACTGGATCAATCAACACCGCTTCTCTTGTTTTTTCATCAGCCAATAAATAGCTGTAAGTCCATGAGTCGTGATCAAACAATTGACGAAAGAGCACGCTGTTCACCCCGGGTTACAAAAATCAAATCAGTTTTAACAACAAAATGACGGACACAAGAACAACACTGACACTGAAAACTTTTGCAGTGTTGCTCCAGCAATGTGTTGGCCAATGACAAATCCTGCAAACATGGAGCACACCACCACCCGCAACTAGCAGTAATGTGTTTGATAAACCTCTGGCTCATCAGCAAGTAACTGAGAAATCCAGCACTGGAAACCACTGTAATTACGGCAAGCGAAGTTGCTACAGCGATGGCGTAAGTGAACAAAGCTGATAGCATCATCAGCAAAGGCACAACAAGAAAGCCGCCACCTACGCCAAACATGCCTGACAAAAAACCCACTACCGCACCGCCTACGCAATAATTCGTCACACAACGCGGGCGCAGCTGAAACTACCTGTCGCACTGAATGGACATAACAGTGCACCCGCTGCTGGCTGGTAGTTCTGTGCCAGCACGAATGCGCTGCATCAGGTTGACGCACAGCCTGACGCCACATACGCACCGCGATAGCACTTGCCAACAGTACGAAGCCCAGCAACAACACCACTTCAGGTATGCCTTGCGCCACCCATCTGCCCAAAGGCGCCATAGCAGCTCCTGTCATGGCGAGAATGGCTGCCGGTATCCACAACACCTGCCTGCTGCGAATGCGCTGAAACACACTGCTGATCGCACTGGCAGCAACAGCACCCAAGGCGATACCCGTGGCGTGGTTCATCGATAGATTGAGGCATCAACACTAATAGCGGCACCGCCAGTACCGATCCGCCCGCGCCTGTCAGCCCCACCACAATGACAACGCCAATGAGCACAGCCATCAGCGATTCCAAGGCATACGCGCCAACAGCATCGCCATACCACAAGTGTTACCGTGATACCCGCAAACATCAAGCCGGCACCGACAAATAGCGGCACTGCCAAAAAATACAGCAAAGACAAAGACTGCCTAAAAACACCAGTGTGCGCCAGCCACCAAGCGCACCTGCTGCCTCTAGCGACCACGCTCTGCCAGAGCCTTCTAAAACAACACCTTCTTGAGCAAGTGCGACTATCCCACCTTCTATGGTCACCACATTGCCGCCCAACTTCGCCGTGAGCAGTTCCCAGCAGGCGGCGCTTCTGAGCGTTTCCTCGATCGACACAACAGGGTGATGACTTCACCCCTCATTCAGTGTGTGGGCAAGATGCCTGCCTGCACCTTATCCAGCGGGAGGTTTTCGCCGCTCGGTAGCATGGTTAGCTCTAAACCTTCGGCCGGTGAGCGCAATATCGATAACACGGCGACGATATCGCCCTCTTGCAAAAATGTCTTGGCATCAATGACTTTCATGAGAAACCTCTGCAGTGGATGAAATTCCGTTAGGGCAAAACTGTTCATGTAGCACCTGTATGACGGCCTTCACGGTTGGGTTGGCAATTGAATAGAAAAAATGCTCTTGCCCTTCTGCGTGTCGTCACCAACTGCGCATCCCGCAAGCTAGCTAGGTGTTGCGAGAGCGATGATCAGCTCCACGGCACCAAGCCGCCCATTTCACCACGGACATCTCGCGCTCTATCAGTGCACACAAAATGAGCAGGCGGTTTTCATTCGCTAACTGCTTTAAAAACAACGAAGCCCGCCGCGCATTGGCTGCCATTTGTTCTGCAGCGCTATTCGTCTGTAATGAAATATCCCGTGTCTTCATTCGCTTACCCCAAGGCTTGGCCGTATTTATATTAGATTTATATAATTTATGCAAATCTAATTTATTAAAGAGCCATGGAAAAGTAGTCGTCTACGATGATGTAAACTGTCGTGCAACTATCCCCCAGTAAAAAGCCTGCGTGCTTTGCTCTGTATCACTGGAGATTTGCGTCATGCCTGAAGCCGTCGAACCGAAATATATTCGTATCGACCACACCGACAAACCCGCGGGCGGACGCGGCGCGGTAAAGAGCACCTTCAAGTCTTACACCGCTCAGGGCATGTCTCCGCTAAAAGCCGCATCCATGCTGCTACAAGCCAACAAGCTCGCCAAATTTGACTGTCCAGGCTGCGCCTTCCCCGACAATCGGGCAAACCTGCGGTCGACAGCTGCGAGCAAGGCCACAAAGCCATCGCTTGGGAAATGACGCGCAAGGAAACTGGCCCCGATTTTTTTGCCGGACAAACCCTCGAACACCGCGCACGCAGCGACTACGGCTTGGAGTTCCAAGGCCGCCTCACCACCCCGATGCTCTACACGCGAGAAAGCGGCACTTACCAGCCCATCTCGTGGGAAAAAGCCTTCGAGATCACAGCCGCTGAATTGCAAGCCATCTCACCCGACCAAGCCGCGTTTTACGCCTCTGGCCGCAGCAGCAACGAAGCGGCTTTGTGGCAACCGGTCGCGCGTGCTTGCGGCTGCGCCAACCTGCCTGACTCTTCCAACTCTGCCATGAGTCTTCGGGCTTCGCACCAAACAATCCATCGGTGTGGGCAAAGGCACTTGCTCGCTGGATGATTTTGAACACGCCGATTTGATTTTGGAGTGGTCGGACAAAACCCCGCCACCAACCACCCGCGCATGATGGGCGGCTCTGCATGAAGCGGCGGCGCGCGGCACAAAAGTCATTGCCATCAACCCGTTGCGCGAACGCGGCTTTACCAATTTTTCCGACCCCAAAGCCATGGGCGAAATGATCGCCAACACTGGCATGGCGGTTGCACACCGCATTTACCAAGTGCGTATCGGCGGCGACCCGCGCTGTTCAAAGGCGTCATGAAGCATCTGTTTGATATGCACGCCCAAGCAACAGCCAACAACACCACGCCGATATTGGATGAAGCCTTCATCGCTGAACAAATTACCACCACCGGCTTTGAAGCGCTGCGCGCAGATTTAGCCGCCGCATCGTGGGATGCACTCGTCGAGCAATCTGGCATCAGCGTGGGAAGACATCCGCGAGCTGGCCGAACTCTGCCGCCGCAGCCCCTGCCGCGATGGCCACTTGGTGCATGGGGCTCACGCATCATGAAAACGGCGTACACACCATTCAAACACCGGTGAACTTGCTACTGCTGCGCGGCACATCGGCCGCCCCGGCGCGGGCGGTGCCAGTGCGCGGCCACAGCAATGTGCAGGGCGATCGCACGATGGGCGCGACTTCCGTGGTGTCCGAGCGCTGGCTCGACACGAGCAGCGTATTTCCGCAAGCGCGCATCACCCGCGCTGCCGGTCTCGATGCCGGCCAGTTGATGCCCAAAATGTTCAATGGCGAAGTGCGCGCTTTTTTCACGCTGGGCGGCAACTTCGGCACAGCGGCCCCCGATTCCGTGCGTGTGCTGGAAGGTCTCAGCCGCTGCCGCTTTACCCTACACATCGCCACCAAACTCAACCGCACGCACTGCTACCCCGGCGAAGTCGGCTTGCTGCTGCCCACCTTGGGGCGCACCGACATCGACCTGCGCCACGGCACAGCGCAAGTGATCTCCGTCGAAGATTCGATGAGCAATGTGCGCGCCTCGCGCGGCGTGCAGACACCGCTGTCTGAGCAGATGATGAGCGAGCCGGCCATCGTCGCAAACCTCGGCGCAGCGCTCGCGCCAGACAGCGGTATTCCTTGGTTGGCGATGGCGGATGATTACAGCCTGATCCGCAACGCCATCGAACAATGTCAGCGCGGCCTGGTGGATGATTTCAGCGACTACAACCGCAAAATCAACGAACAGGGGCGCTTCACACTCACCAACACCGCACGCCTGCGACTATGGAAAACCGCCAGCGGCAAAGCCGAATTTCGCGTGCATCCACTGCGCACGCACGGCCCAGTAGAACGCGCGCGTGTGAAACACGGCAGTGATGTGTTGACGCTGATGACGGTGCGTTCGCACGATCAATTCAATACCACGGTGTACGGGCAGGACGATCGCTATCGCGGCGTATTTGGTGGGCGCAATGTCGTATTCATCAGCGAAACCGATCTGCACAAACGCGGTTTGCAAGACGGCGATTTGGTTGACCTGCACAGCTGTGGCGATGGCAGCGAAGCCGCGCGCGTGGTGAAAGGTTTCAAAGTGGTGCGTTACAACATCCCAGCCGGCTGTGTCGCCGCGTACTTTCCGGAAGCCACACCGCTACTGCACGCGTCATCACTCTCGGAATACACGCGCACACCGGCGTATAAAGAAATTCCCGTGTTGATCCGCGCGTCGGCTTAAAACGCTTTTTACAGTTCGATAGTTTGATTTTGCAGCGGCACGCACGCCTGCCAACCCAACTCGCGCTGAATGCGCTCACGCAAGGCTTCTGATGCGTCGGCTTCACCATGCACGATAAAGACTTTTTTCGGTGCCGTTTCAAATCCTGACAACCACTGCATCAATTCATTGCTGTCTGCATGGGCAGATAACATCGGCAACTCTGTCACTTCCGCATTCACCGGCAACCAGCGACCAAACATTTTTACTTCGCGCGCACCTTCCAGCAATTTACGACCGCGCGTGCCTGCGGCCTGAAAACCGGAGAACAACAAAGTATTGCGACGGTCTGGCGCAAAAGCCGCAATGTGATGTAACACGCGCCCTCCCGTCGCCATGCCGCTGGCTGAAACAATCAATTTTGGATAACGATTTGCAGACAGCTCTTTCGATTCATCAACATTCTGAATGTAGTTCACCGCGCGACACGCGGCTTCAAAATCTTTTTTATCTAATCGATGTTCATTTTTGTGTTTGTATAACAATTCCGTGGCACTGGTTGCCATAGGACTATCGAGATAGACAGGAACATTTTTTAATCGTCCCTGCTGACGCAGCAGCCACAGATCATAAATTAGCGACTGCGCGCGCCCCACGGCAAATGCTGGCACAACCACCGTGCCACCACGCTGTACGGTGCGCTCAATAATTTCGCCTAATGCCTGCACAGGATCAGCTGGATCATGCACCCGATTGCCATAAGTGGATTCAATCACCACATAGTCTGCCGATGGCACAGGTTCGGGATCATGCATCACCACATCGTTATAACGACCCAAATCACCAGAGAAAACGATGCGTTTTCCACCAATATCAATTTGCGCAGTGGTCGCTCCCAAAATATGCCCAGCTCTGCGCAACAATAGTTTTGCATTGCCAGGCAAATCCACCTCACGATGTAGCGGCACTGTGTTAAATAGCGCGACCGTGCGTTCCGCATCGCGCACACGATACAAAGGCTGTGCCGGCTTGTGTTTTGTAAACCCTTTGCGATTGGCGTACTCCGCGTCTTTTTCTTGAATCCACGCGCTGTCTAACAATATCAACTCAGCCAAATCGCGAGTCGCTGAAGTTGAAAAAATTTCGCCATAAAAACCATCGAGCAATAAGCGCGGCAAATATCCACAGTGATCTAAATGCGCGTGCGTCAAAACAACCGCATCAATCTCACGAGGATCACTAGGCAGGCGCTGCCAATTCAATTCGCGCAGATTTTTTAAGCCCTGAAACAAACCGCAATCGACCATGATGCGCGTATTGCCGCAAGTTAATAAGTGCTTTGAACCTGTCACCGTTCCAGCACCGCCTAGGCATGTCAATGTCAGCATGTCATTGCCCTCTGTTTTCGATTAACGAAAGTGCAGCGTCGACAGCATGCGCTGCTGTACAGCGATTGGCGAACAACATGCCTGCAACATCCAATGTTCCACCGCGATTGATATACCCCAACGCACGCATATTGTTTGGACCGCCATCCAAGCGTCGCAACACACCCAACATAGATTCAGGTCGCGTATGCGTCAAAAGCACACGCGGTAAATGCGGTGGAAACAACGCCTGCAGCAATGCGTCATCCAGTACAAACGCCGCTTCATGTTCATCGCGCGGCGCGCGCAAACGGCCAGGCTCGATAATCACGGTGACGCACGATGGATAATTTTGCTCCGCAAGTAACGCTTGCGCCTTCAAAGCTTCCTCCAATTGATAGGCACCAATCGCCAGCAACTGCACTTTTGCCTCACGCAAAGAACCTGCCACATGCGCTGCACCGCGCGTTACCAATGCTTTGGCATCTTCCTCATTGAATTGATGTGTCACATCGCGCTTCGATACCACAACGCAGGCTATCTGCCCTCGCCCTGCATAAACATTATGCAAGGCAGCGGTTGCGGTATTGCCATCCACCGGAAACAACACTCGCGAAGTGTCTGACATTTCTGTCAATAAAGTTTCTGCGATCGTGGGGTCTTGATGCGACTGTTCGTTTTTTGAATTTTCCCATGTATGAGAAGTGACTACCAACGGCACAGGCAACCACTGCGGCGCACAACCAATTTCTTTTTGATGGCGGGCAAAAATAATTTCTTGTCGCAAAATGCCCAGCATTTTTACGGCGAATGCTTCGTAACTGACAATCAGGTTTAACCCGCCTTTATTGGCAAGCGCGGCGGCAGCCACAGCTTCTTCGTTCAACGAAGTAATGACTGCGCCATGCGAACTTTCTGGCACGCCTGCCTCTGGAATATTTACACGGTGTTTCAATAAACGCAGCGTGCCACCCATTTTGTTACTGGCTAATTCATCAGGGTTGCCGATGCGCACACGCAATGCAGGGTTCGACTCCACCAAATCAACAAACCATTGATCCACAGCGCTCATAGCACTGCCAACCACACCAACCGCTGTATCGGTTGGCGCGGGTAATTGCAGTGCCGCAGGATTGCGATGCGCCATTGGATGCTGGCTCTCTTTATCACGCTGCTGTTGTTGATGATTACTGAGCAGTGCAATTGCCTCACTTAATTCATGCTCAGGAACAAATAACGCACTGGCGCTGGCATTGAACAATTCTCGCGCCGCTTCATCACAGCAAGGGCTACCCGGCAGCGGCAAGTTGTGCGCTGCATTGGTGCCTGCACCGGGAAAACCAAATCCCTTTTCCGTTTCAGCGATGACATAAGGAAGCTGTGCGGGATAGCGCTTATCTGCCAGCGCCGAAAATGCTTGCAGCGCTGTCTCGGCCTCGATCAATGCCCAAGCAATCGCCGCAGGATCGCGCCCATCAACAACCAGAGGGGCGAAGCCATTGTGCCGCACATCTTCAGCCAGCCAGTCAGCACCGCCTTCTTGCACAATTTGTGTGCGCTGTTCGATGCGGCGACCATTGAGAATCATCACCGGAATGGCATAGCCACAATCTTCTGCACGCCACCAACGCGGTGCCCAATCTGAACCGCGCTGTTCTTCAAAAGCGCCATCGCTCAAAAAGGCCACCAAACTTTCTCCCGGCAGTGGCATATGCACATATTGCAAGCTGGCGAATCCGAGATAGCCACCTTCAGATACCGCACCCGCTGTATTCGGGCCAGCATGACTACCCAGCGGCACAGCAGGCCGCCCATTGGCATCTATGGCATACGAATAAAAGTCATTAATGAGACGAGACAGACCTTCAGCACTGCGGTCGTAACGCCCGCGCTGGGTGCTGGACACATCACCCGTCAAGGCATTCACCGCTTCAATAGCCGCCACGCAGTGCCCTTGCTCCATGACCCAACCGCGCGTCTTACTGGTCAGTGCGTTTGCCAGCAGATAACCGACAAAAGCCGGCACCATATTCAAGGAACCCCCAGTATGCCCTTCAGGCGTCGGCTTAAAATCGTCTGCCTGTAAGGGTTCGCCCGTTAAATCAATACGCTGCGCATAAGTCATGTGCACAACCACACTCATAGCCACACAAGTGAGTTTGTCCGCAGCTGCCAGCAGTGCGTAAGCCTCTTCCGCGCTGGCAACACTGCCAGTTCTCACTAAACGCTCTACCAAAGCTGTCACGCGCTCTACTGTTTCAGTGCGATGAACAATCGGGCCTTGGCCGCGCTGCCATTTTGGCTGGTGAATTGCCGTATTTTCTTTCATAACGCCTCCGTATATCCGTATAAATTATGCGTTTTTAAACCGCAAAGAGGAAGCCTCTGGCATAATATCGCCTCCCTAAAACATGCAGATTTATGATGAGCAACGCGGTCTCTATTCAAAATTTACGCAAAACCTACGACAACGGTTTTTCCGCACTCAAAGGCATTGATCTCACCGTTAATGAAGGTGATTTTTTTGCTCTGCTCGGCCCAAACGGCGCAGGAAAATCCACACTGATCGGCATATTGTGTTCACTGGTCAGAAAAACTTCCGGCACCGTCAGTATTTTTGGTCACAACATCGACACCCATTTTCCGCAGGCGAGAAAATGTTTAGGCGTTGTGCCACAAGAATTTAATTTCAGCCAGTTTGAAAAAGTGGGCGACATCATTCGCACACAGGGCGGCTACTACGGCATGCCCGTCAGCCTCGCTAAAGAACGCGCTGATTTCTATATGAAAAAACTGGATTTGTGGGATAAACGCGATTCTATAGCGCGCATGTTATCCGGCGGCATGAAACGCCGTTTGATGATTGCACGCGCATTAATCCACGAACCCAAATTATTGATCTTGGATGAACCAACCGCTGGCGTCGATATTGAACTGCGCCGTTCCATGTGGGAGTTTCTGCGCGAGATCAACAAAAAAGGCACCTCCATTATTCTGACCACCCATTACTTGGAAGAAGCAGAAAATCTCTGCCGCAATATCGCCATCATCAACAAAGGCAATATCATTGAAAACACCTCCATGAAAAGCCTGATCCAAAAACTGGATCAGGAAACTTTTGTATTGGATCTAAAAGATGCACTGCACTTTATGCCAGAGATTCACGGCTTTGCTGTTAAACAAACAGACCCTCATTCATTGGAAGTAGAAGTAAAGCGCGGCACCGATATCAACACCCTCTTTGCACAACTCAGCGAAAGAAATATCCAAGTTACCAGCATGCGCAATAAAGCCAATCGCCTGGAAGAGTTGTTTGTTAAATTACTGAATGAGAATGCCGCATGAATTCGCAAGAAACTTGGATTGCTTTCAGCACCATCCTGACCAAAGAAATCCGTCGTTTTATCCGCATCTGGATGCAAACCCTACTGCCACCTGCCATCACCACAGGCTTGTACTTTGTTATTTTTGGCACCTTGATTGGCAGCCGCATCGGCGAGATGCAAGGCTACAGTTATATTCAGTTTGTGGTGCCAGGCTTGGTGATGATGTCGGTGCTGACCAATTCTTATAGCAATGTGGTCTCCTCATTCTTTAGTATCAAATTTCAACACAGCATTGAGGAGTTGCTGGTAGCGCCCGTTCCCAACTGGGTAATACTCACCGGTTATGTAGCAGGTGGTGTAGCGCGCGGTATCTGCGTGGGCATTGTTGTCACCATCCTGTCATTATTTTTTAGCAAACTGCATGTGCAACATTGGCTAATTATGATCAGCGCCGTACTACTCACTTCTATTTTGTTCTCGCTCTTGGGCTTGCTCAATGCCATTTTTGCCAAAAACTTTGATGACATTTCCATTATTCCTACATTTGTTTTAACACCGCTCACTTATCTCGGCGGCGTGTTTTATTCCATTGATTTACTGCCTCCGTTTTGGAACGCCGTCTCGCAACTCAACCCGATACTCTACATGGTGAATGCGTTTCGCTATGGCATGCTCGGCATTTCTGATGTCAATGTCACGGCATCACTCGCCATGATCGCACTGTTTTCATGTGTCGCCGGTTTTTTTGCGCTGCGCTTGCTCAATAGCAGCAAAGGCCTGCGGAACTAAATCCGTGACTCTGGATTTCAGCCAGCTGCCTCTTGGCAAGCACACAACTTACAGCGATCACTACGATCCCAGCTTGCTCGTTGCCGTGCCGCGACAAGCCGCGCGCGATTTTTGGCCGACCGATCAAGCGCTGCCTTTTGTCGGCGAAGACAGCTGGACAGGCTACGAAATTTCTTGGCTAGACCAGCAAGGCAAACCACAAGCCGGGTGCATTCTGCTCAACTACGGCGCACAAACACCGAATATCGTCGAGTCCAAATCATTGAAGCTGTACCTGAATAGCTTTAATCAAACCACACTGCCCGATCAGCACACACTGATCAAAAAAATTACGGTCGATGTTGCCAATATTGTCGGCGGTGAAGTGCAGGTAGATTTTTGTTCTGCACAGGGCGATAGCAGGCTGCAAATCCAAGCGTGGACGGATCGCTGTATTGATGACAGCAATATCGCCATCGATAACTACGAAATCACTTCCGCACTCTTAACTTGTGACGCAAGCAACACCATTGAACAAACCCTAGTCAGCCATTTGCTGCGCAGCAATTGCCCTGTCACTGGGCAGCCGGACTGGGCGAGCGTGCGCATTGTTTATCGCGGCGCAGCGATCAACGAAGAAAATCTGCTGCGTTATTTGTGTTCCTTTCGTTTGCACCAAGGCTTTCACGAGCAGTGTGTCGAACGCATTTTTTGTGATCTATGGACACATTGCCAGCCTGAAACACTGAGCGTGGAAGGTCGCTTTACACGACGCGGCGGCCTCGATATCAATCCATTTCGCGCCAGCCATGCCGATCTCAAGCCCACACGCGCAAGGCAGTGGCGGCAATGATCGCGTACCTGCTGCGCCGTTTATTACTCACTATCCCTACGCTATTGGGCATCACGCTAATTGTTTTCACCCTCACCCGCTTTGTACCGGGTGGCCCCATTGAAAAAATGATGACGGATGCGCAATTTTCTGCTGGCGAAGGTGCGCAGGTAGGTCGCGATCGCGCTAACAGCAATGGCGCACTGGATGAACAACAATTAGCCGAATTAAAAGCGTATTACGGTTTTGATAAACCACTCCTCGTCAGTTACGCCACATGGTTGTGGCGTGTACTGCATCTCGATCTCGGCTATTCCACACGCTACGGCGAACCAGTATGGGGCACAATCATTTCGCGCATGCCGCTCTCATTGTTTTACGGCGGACTTTCTTTGTTAATCACTTATGCTGTGTGCATTCCGCTCGGCATCGCCAAAGCGCTGCGCCACCATTCGCGCTTTGATCACTTCAGTGCTGCTCTCGTTTTTTTAGGTTTTGCGATTCCCAACTATGTGCTCGGTATTATTTTGATCACGGTTTTTTCTTCGCATTGGGAAGTTTTTCCTTTAGGTGGTTTTGCCAGCGATGACATAGCCGACTTATCGTGGCTAGAACAAATCCGCGATATAGCCATGCACGCTGTATTGCCACTCACCACCTATCTGGTCGGCAGTTTTGCCGTGATGACCATGCTGATGAAAAACAGCTTGCTGGAAAATATCGCTAGCGATTATGTACGCACAGCCGTCGCCAAAGGCCTTTCGTTTCGCCAAGCCGTGTTTCGTCACGCACTGCGCAACAGTTTGATTCCACTCGCCACTTCCTTCGGTCACGGCATTTCGATTATTTTGTCTGGCTCTTTTCTCGTAGAAACCATTTTCAATATCGACGGCATGGGACTGCTCGGCTACGAGTCCCTCGTTGAACGCGACTACCCCGTCGTGATGGGATTACTCGTAATTTCTTCCTTGCTGTTTTTGATCGGCAATATCCTCTCCGATCTCTGTGTCGCGGCTATTGATCCGCGCGTGAGGTTTGATTGAGCGTGTTCACACTGCATCCACAAACGCAAAAACAATGGCAGCGTTTTCGCACGCAGAAACGCGGTTTTTGGTCTGCAGTATTGTTGGTACTGTTGATTGCTTTCAGTTGTATTGCCGAATTGCTTGCCAACAGCCGCGCACTAATTGTGCGTTATAACGATCAATACTTTTTTCCTACTTACGGCGCTTTTTTGCCAGGAACCCGCTTCGGTTTGGATTACCCACACGAAACCGATTACCGTGCTCTGCAACAGCAATTTCGGCAAGAAAAAAACAGCAACAACTGGGTATTGATGCCCGCGATTCCTTGGAACCCATTGGAATCACATGCTGTGGAAGGTGAATACCCCCCACTCGCTCCCTCCACAAGCTATCGCCATTTTCTCGGTACCGACGGCGCAGGTCGCGATATCGCTGCGCGCTTGCTGTACGGCTTTCGTTTCTCCATTGCGTTCAGTCTGTTACTTTTATTGTGCAACTACAGCATCGGCACTGTTATCGGTATTGCGATGGGTTTTTATGGCGGCAAGTTTGATTTGATCATGCAGCGCGTGATTGAAATTTGGTCATCCATACCCACGCTGTATGTCATCATGATTCTCGCTTCGTTGGTACTGCCTGGTTTCTGGACGCTGCTGTTGATCATGGCATTTTTTGATTGGACCGCGATCACTTGGTATATGCGCACCGCCAGCTACAAAGAAAAAGCGCGCAATTATGTGTTGGCGGCGCGCGCATTGGGTGCATCGGATTGGCGCATCATCACGCAACATTTGTTACCCAATACGCGTTCGCTGTTAATTACTTTTGCGCCATTTTCCATTACTGGCGGCATCACGGCATTAACCGCGCTGGACTATCTCGGTTTTGGTTTGCCGCCACCGACACCTAGTTGGGGCGTGTTATTACGCGAAGGCATGTCGCGCCTCGATAGCGAATGGATCGTCGGCTCGGTAACTGTCGCAATGGTAGCGGTGTTAATCATGGTGACATGGATAGGTGAAGCCTTGCGCGAAGCCTTCGACCCCAAACAATACACGGTGTATGAATAATGCTGCGCCGTTCGCTTGCTTTGTTATGTTGTCTTTTTTTATTGCTGCTTGGCTGTGATAAAAAAACAGAATCGCGCGCAGAAATAACAACACAAACACTGGCGCCCTATTCCAATACTACGACGCCGCTGCCCAGTGATTTGCTGTGGCAAACCAATGACACAGATCCAGAGTTTGCCGACCCTGCTGCACAACGCGGCGGCACGCTGCGCGAATCGATGTTGAGTTTTCCGCTCACGCTGCGCGTCACTGGGCCAGATTCCAATGGCAGTTTTGCCGGTTATACCCGCGCCTTGAATATGAATTTGGTGGATTTGCATCCCAACACGCGCCGCCCAATTCCCGCACTCGCCACACACTGGGCTTTTGGCAAAGACCATAAAACTATGTATTTCAAATTAGACCCCGATGCGCGCTGGTCTGATGGCAAGCCCGTCACCGCAGACGATTATGTATACCTGCTGGAGTTTATGCGCTCCAAATTTATTGTCGCGCCGTTTCAAAATGAATACTTCACTACGCAAATCACCGACATCATCAAATTTGATACTTACACCATTGCCATTGTTTCTGGTGTTGCAAAACCAGACGATGAGCTGCTCGAACAAGTCAATGTAAACCCAGTACCACGCCATTTTCATGTGCTGGATAAGAACTGGGTGCGCAACTACAACTGGCTGCCAGAACCCGGCACCGCTGCCTACAAAATTGGCGAAGTGCGCAAAGGCAAATATGTGCGCTTTGATCGCATGAACGACTGGTGGGCCAATAACAAACGCTATTACAAACACCGCTTTAATCCCGATCACATCATCGTCAAAGTCATTCGCGACCCAAACATTGCTTGGCAGTATTTTCAAAAAGGTGAGTTGGATAGTTTTGCCCTGACGCTGCCGGATTTTTGGCACAACAAAGCCAGAGGTGAAATTTTTGACAAAGGCTTTGTGCATAAATTGTGGTACTACAACGATGTGGTGCAACCAGCACAAGGTTTGTGGCTCAATATGGCCAAACCGCCACTGGACGATATTCGCGTGCGTGAAGCCATCGCCTATGCCATGGATTTTGACAAAGTGATTAACACGGTTTTGCATGGCGACTATCAGCGCATGGAAACGCAGAATGTTGGTTACGGCGATTACGACAACGAACAAATTAAGCCGCGCGGCTTCGACATTCCGCGCGCAATCACGCTGCTGCAAGCAGCCGGCTGGAATACTCAAGACAAAGATGGCATCCGTTTAAAAAATGGGCAGCGACTTTCGCTAACGCTCAGCTACGGCAATCCACTGCACACCGATCGGCTCGTGATTCTGCAAGAAGAAGCACGCAAAGCCGGCATTGATTTGCAATTACAACTCATGGACAGCTCTGCTTTTTTCAAACAAGTGCTGGAAAAAAATCATCAAATTGCCTCCCTAGGCTGGAGCGGCGGCGGCTTATCACCCGAGTATCGCCAGTTTTATCATTCGGATAATGCCTTCAAAGCACAACCGAACAACATCACCAATTTTGCCGATCCCGCGATGGATAAACTGATTGATGCCTACCGCGAAGAATTGGATCGCAATAAACGCATTCAGCTGGCACATCAAATTGAGCAAAAAATCTACGACAGCGCAGCCATGATTCCCACTTTCAAAGTCCCCTACTTTCGTGAAGCCTATTGGGCGTGGATAAAAACACCGGCCAGCTATGCCACACGCAGCAGTGACAGTGCTGTAGACGCCATGGGCACAGGCTTATTCTGGATTGATTTGCCCACGAAAAATCGCATTCGCCAGTTGCAGCGCAGCGATGAAGCACTGACTGCACCTGTCACAATTACCGATAGCACTTGGCGACATTGAGATGAAGAAACCTCTGCTCGCTCTCGAAAATATCAGCGTCAGTGTTCGCAACAATAAAGGTGAGCAAGCCTTGTTGCGTGACATTTCCTTCGCGATGCAACGGGGTGAAACGCTAGCTCTGGTGGGCGAATCTGGCTCAGGCAAGAGTCTTTGCGCACAGAGCATCATGGGATTATTACCCAAGCCGGCACTCAGCATGAGCGCCGGAAAAATTTTGTTTGATGGCGAACGCATTGACAACAATTTGTCGCTATTGCATAGCCTACGCGGCAAACGCATAGCCATGATTTTTCAAGAACCGATCACTGCGCTAAACCCCGTGCAAACCATCGGCGAACAACTGGCAGAAGTCTTTCAACTGCACGAACCCGCTTTAGAGGCGGCCAGTATTTACGAACAATCCCTGCAATTACTGCAAGAAGTCAATGTCGATAAACCAGAACAGCGCCTAAACAGTTTTCCGCACCAACTCTCTGGCGGTCAATGCCAACGCATCATGATCGCCATGGCTTTAGCAGGAAAACCCGATTTACTGATTGCCGATGAACCCAGCACGGCGCTAGATGCCAGCACGCAACACCAACTGTTAACGCTATTACAGAATCTGCAACAACAGCGCCAAATGGCTGTACTGTTTATCACGCACGATCTGGCCTTAGTAAAACACTGGTGCCAACGCGTTGCGGTATTACAAAACGGCGCTCTCTGTGAAATCGACACAACTGAAACAATTTTTTCATCCCCGCAGCACCCGTATACGCAAAGTTTGGTCGCTGCCTTGCAAGCAACTGCTTACGCTGAAACAGCCATCACACACAAAAATATCTTGTTAGAAGCCAGAAATATCCGCAAAGCCTTTACACCGCCACAGGCATTATTAGCACGAAAAAAACCTGCTGTTACTGTTCTACACGACATCCATTTTTCTATCCACGAACAGGAAATACTGGCGCTAGTGGGTGAATCCGGCTGCGGAAAAAGTACACTGGGGCGCGCCTTGTTGGTCTTAGACCCAGCAGATTCCGGTGAAATTGTTTTTCAGCAGCAAGTGCTCGACAAAAACAATCGCCAACAAATGACAAACTTTCGCCAACAGTGCCAAGTCATCTTTCAAGATACCAATGATTCACTCAATCCAAGACACACGGTTGAACGCATCCTGCTAGAGCCTTTGCAAATTCACAACATTGGCAGCCCACAAACTCGCGCGGAGACTGTGCGCTCATTGTTGCAACGCGTGGAGCTTCCTGTTGATAGCTTGCATCGCTTCCCCCATGAGTTTTCTGGCGGCCAGCGCCAGCGCATTGGCATTGCGCGCGCCATCGCCTTAAACCCCAAACTCATCATTTGCGATGAGGCCGTTTCCGCACTGGATGTATCCACGCAGGCACAAATCATCACCCTGCTCCTGAAACTCAAACGCGATATGCAGCTCTCGCTGCTGTTTATTACCCATGATTTACGGCTAGTTCAGCGTATTGCTGACCGAGTGATGGTAATGCAGCAAGGCCGCATCGTTGAGAGTGGCGCCACCCAGCAGCTTTTTGAGCATCCGCAACACCCAGCTACCCAGCAATTACTCCGTGCATTGTTCTGATGGCAATTGTGGGATAATGTCGGCCGTTACTACGGTTCATCGACACGATTTCAGGCATGGCAAAAAAAATATTCAAACGGTTTACCGTTGACGGGCAAAAACTGCTGTCTAGTGGAAAACTGGCTGTATTGGGTAGCCGCATCCATGATCCCAATTTATGGCATTTAAACCGCAATAGCGTTGCACGCGCTTTTTTTGCAGGGCTGTTTGCCGGCTTTGCTTTTATCCTTTTTCCTTTTCAAATGTTAATTGCTGCCATTATCGCCATCTGGCTGCGCGGCAATTTACCTATCTCCGTAGGTTTGGTCTGGGTTTCTAACCCCTTAACCTCTCCCCCCATTCTTTATGCCGCATTAAAAATTGGTTCTTTCTTTATTCCTAACACTGTCAATTTTGACATCAATGCGTTGTTAGCGTTTGACTGGAGTTATGACAGCTTTCTTAATGAAGCAAGCAATCTCTTTCGTATTATCAAAGACACATGGCGACCACTTTTATTGGGCACTTTCATTATCGGCACTGCACTGGGAATCGCTGGTTATTTTACCGTGCAAATTTTCTGGCGCTGGCATGTGATACGCACCTGGAATAAACGCCAGTTAGATCGCATCAAAAATCGCCTCTAAGCCTGTCACATGCCCACAAATAATTTATTGATGGGAAAATTGTCTGTCGCTCCCATGATCGATGTGACAGACAAACACTTTCGTTATCTGGCGCGCTTACTCACCAAACACACACTGCTATACACAGAAATGATTACCACCCATGCCATTCTGCATGGAAAAACCGATCATTTATTAGCGTTTAACAACACTGAGCATCCTGTTGCCCTACAGCTCGGCGGCGCAGATCCAGCGCAATTGCGCGACAGCAGCGCCATTGCTGCGCAATATCAATACGATGAATTGAACCTCAACTGTGGCTGCCCCAGCGACCGCGTACAGAGCGGCGCTTTTGGCGCCTGTTTGATGAGCACGCCCACTGTGGTGCGCGACAGCCTGCGCGCGATGGCAGAAGGCAGCGCATTGCCTGTGACACTGAAATGCCGAACCGGCATCGATCAACAAGATAATTTTGATGAGTTTTTGCAATTCATTGATGTAACAACAGACAGCCCGTGCAATACCGTGATTGTGCACGCCCGCAATGCGTGGCTGCGGGGCTTGAGCCCGAAAGAAAACCGCAAAATTCCACCGCTAAAATACGATTGGGTTTATCGCTTAAAAGCGCTGCGCCCCCAATTAAATATTGTTATTAACGGTGGCATCGCCACACTGGCAGAAGCTCAGCATCATCTACAACATGTCGATGGTGTGATGATGGGACGCGCAGCATGGCACAACACTTTTTTCTTATCCGAAGCGGATGCGGTGCTGTTCGATGATCCGCACGAAACTACCAATAGAATTCAGATTACCCAGCAGTATGCCGCTTACTGTGCAGAACAACACGCGCTGGGTGTGTCACTCAGCATGTTGACGCGCCATCTTCTAGGCTTGTGGCACAATGTTTCTGGCTCGCGCCAGTTTCGCCGTCATATCAGTGAAAACGCGCACATAAAAAGGCGCCACGGTCACCGTTATTCACGACGCGCTTCACCTACTCGACGGACATCATTCAAGCGCTGCGGAATAACCAGCACTGGTGAATTTTTTGCTGCGCTGAAAATCCACATCCAGTGTTTGCGCCGTAATATTTTCTGGCTTCCAGCCGTGGCTTTTAATGAACACCGATTCTCCAACTTAAAGCGCTGGTGGTTGGTGACAAAAATCAGCTCGCCGTTATCCGATAACAAATCCAAGGCATAGCCAATCAACTGCACTTGATCGCGCTGCACATCCAGCGTGCTGCGCATGCGCTTGGAGTTAGAAAAAGTCGGCGGATCCAGATAAATCAGATCAAACTGCTCATCGACTTCTTCCAGCCACTGTAAACAATCGGCCGTCAACAACTGATGCTTGCGTGTATTGATACCGTTATTGGCAAAATTGTGGCGCGACCAATCGGTATAGGTAGCTGACATATCTATCGACAGCGAACTGCGCGCACCCGCTTTTGCGGCATACACCGTGGCACTCGCCGTATACGAAAACAAGTTCAAAAAACTTTTGCCTCGGGCTTTCTCTGCCAGCAATTGCCGCACGGGACGCGTATCGAGAAATAATCCCGTGTCGAGATAACTCTGCATGTTCACTTGAAACAGGTGTCCGCTTTCTTGCACAGGGAAACGCGTATCCACCACCGCTTCCTGCTTGTTGTACTGCTTTTTCTCGCCGCGCTGCCGCTCACGGTTTTTGCCGTATACGCGCGACAAGGGAATTTGCAATGCCGCCGACACCGCCAAGCGCGTTTCTTCACGCCTGCGCGCTGCAGCCGCTTCGTCGACTGTTTTTGGCGGTGTATATTCCTGCAAATGCACATGGCGCTCACCATTCTCGGCATGCGTGTAAATATCAATCGCAAACGCGTATTCCGGCATATCCGCATCGTAAAGGCGATAACAAGTCACACCGGACTGCTTTAACCAGCCCTGCAATTTCTGTGCATTTTTTTGCAGACGATTGCACAACATCCGCGCTGCATCCGAGAGCTGTTCTATTTCACTCACCGCGTCTTGGCTGGCGCGAGAAACTGATGCGTCAAACGCTTTAAAGCGATTGCGCTCATTCAACTCAAACAAATACAACCTGCAAGCAATGGCGCCGTTATCGAAACGATACGAACGGTGGCTGCGCAAACCAATGGCCTGCGCCAATTCTTTTTCACTGGTCAACACCGCTGCTTGCCAGCCGTGTAGCACGCTGATTTTTTCACCTAAAGCGGCATACAGTTGCGGCAAATCTTCCATATTGCCCAAGCGTTCACCGTAAGGTGGATTACAAATCAGCAAGCCCGTTTTAGCGCGTGGCGGCATGCTGTCGGCTAAATGCTCCGCATCAACACTAATGCATTCCGACAAACCGGCGCGATCAATGTTTTCGCGCGCTTTTTTAATCACTGGCAACAACGCATCGCTGCCGGCAATTTTAGGCATGCTGATTGCGCCCACATTCAATAGTCGGCTTTTGGCATCGGTCAGTATTTTTTTCCACAACACCTCATCGTGCCACGGACAATAGCGCACGCCCCACTGCTCACGATAAACACCGGGGGCAATGTTTGCCGCCATCAACGCCGCTTCAATCAGCAAAGTGCCACTGCCACACATTGGATCAAATAATGCGCCGCCTGCTGCTGCGATGGCTGGCCAATTCGCGCGCAGTAACATACCTGCAGCCACGGTTTCTTTTAACGGCGCTTCGCCTGCTTGTTGGCGATAGCCGCGTTTATGCAAACTACCATTACCTAAATCGATCGCCACTTGCACGCGATCGGTTTGCTTTTCGTTGGACAGCAATACCGCATTGAAACGAATATCGGGCGAATCTTTCACAACACTCGGGCGCAAATCGCCTGCACGAACACTATCGACAATCGCGTCTTTCACACGCATCGCGCCGAACATGCTATTGCGAATACTGTCCGATTCGCCAATGAAATCGACACAAAAAGTGTTAGACGGTTGTAGCAACAGCGCCCAATCGTATTCACGCAGCGCTTGATACATTTCATCGCCATCACTGGCCGGCACCGTGCACAGAGGCCACAACACGCGGTTGGCAATGCGCGTGCCAAGCAACACGCGATACACCACCTCTGGGCTGGCAGAAAAACTGACGATGCGATCGCCAGCCACCACATCCTGCGCAAACAAGGCTTCTAGTTCTGCTGCCAGTAATGGCTCTTGGGCGCGCGCGCAAGTGGCGATGAAATGTAGTGGTTTCATGGTATTAATCCGAAATTTATATCGAAGCCGATGCTACGAGGGAATCGGCAATCATTTCTGCTTGTTGCAACACGGTTTCCGTTGCCAAGGCCTGCATATCCGGTGGATAGCCATATTTGCGCAGCAATCGTTTGACGATGACTTTCAACTTGGCGCGTACACTTTCTTTCATCGTCCAGTCGATAGAAGCGTTATCTTTGATGGCGCGAAACAACTCCACGGCCAATACACGCAACACATCCTGCTGCATCAACTCTCTGGCACTGTCGTTGTTAGCGACTGCGGTGTAAAAAGCATACTCATAATCCGACAAGCCCATGTGTTTGGCTTCTGCATCTGAAGTGACAATTTCCTTACTGAGTTTGATCAACTCGTCGATCACTTCTGCCGCCGTGATAATTTTGTTGTGGTATTTCTTGATGCTGTTTTCCAGCATTTCCATCAGCGTCTTACTTTTGACCAGATTGGTGCGTGCTCGTGTTTTGATTTCGTCATTCAAGATTTTTTTCAATACTTCCAGCGCGATATTTTTGTGCTGATGGTTGCGCAGTTCTTCCATGAATTCATCCGATAGAATCGAAATATCTGGCTTCTTGATACCGGCTGCATCGAAAACATCGATCACCTGATCGGACACCAACGCCTTGTCGATCACCTGTCGAATGGTGGTTTCGATTTCTTCGTTTGTGCGCCCGCCGCCCGTGCTATCAAATTTCGCCAGCCGCGCTTTTACAGCTTGAAAAAATGCCACTTCGTCCATCACATCCATGGCTTGTTCATGCGGGATGGCGATAGCAAACGCCTGCGACAAGGCAGTGACTTCGTTGATGTAACGCTTCTTGCCATTCTCCAAACCGAGAATGTGTTCCTCGGCCGCGAGAATCAGCGAGAGTTTTTGTGCGGTATCGGCAGTAAAGTAATTTTCATAGGGGAAACCATGCCCTTCCGTACCCGAGAACATCTGGCTGACCACTTCGAGCTTTTCCAGCATCAATGCCACAGCCTGTTCCTGCGCCAGCGTTGGATCGCCCTTGCCTCCCGCATCGGAATAAAAACTGAGAGCTTCCTTCAAATCCGAAGCGATGCCGAGGTAATCCACCACATTGCCGCCGGGCTTGTCACCATACACGCGGTTAACACGCGCAATGGCCTGCATCAGGTTGTGGCCCTTCATGGGCTTGTCGATATACAGCGTGTGCATGGAAGGCGCATCAAAGCCGGTGAGCCACATGTCGCGCACGATCACTAGCTTTAGTTCGTCATCCGGGTCTTTCATGCGCTCGGCCAATGCGCGCCGCTGCTGCTTGGTTGTGTGGTGCTTGGCCATTTGTGGGCCATCACTGCTGCTGGCCGTCATCACTACTTTAATCACGCCCTTGGCGGGATCATCAGAATGCCAATCTGGGCGCAGGGCAACAATCGCCGCATACAGCTCAGCAGCAATGCGGCGCGACATGCTGACGATCATGCCCTTGCCGTCAAATACTTTCTGTCGAGTTTCAAAATGCGTGACGATATCGTTAGCGATATTGGCGATGCGTTTCTCACTACCAATCAACGCTTCCAGTTGCGTCCACTTGGCTTTAGCTTTTTGTGTTTCCGTTAATTCATCTTGCTCTAACTCGTCATCCAGTTCCTTGACCAGTTTTTTTCCTTCATCATTCAACTGCACTTTTGCCAAGCGGCTTTCATAAAAAATACGAACCGTGGCACCGTCTTCTACGGCTTGGGCAATGTCATAAACATCCACATAGTTACCGAACACCGCCGGTGTGTTCACATCCGTTTTTTCAATCGGCGTGCCAGTGAAGCCAAGATAAGTGGCCTGCGGTAACGCATCGCGTAAATATTTCGCAAAACCATAAACCGTTTTTTTGCCGATGACTTCACCAGCATCATTTTTCTCATCGACAGTTTTGGCTGCAAAGCCATACTGCGTGCGATGCGCTTCATCAGCCAACACCACGATATTGCTGCGCTTGGATAGCTCTTCGTAGACGTTACCTTCATTAGGCTGAAACTTCTGGATCGTGGCAAAAATCACACCACCGGAAGAGACACGCAATAAATCTTTTAACTGCTGACGATTCTCCGCCTGCTTTGGCTCCTGCCGCAGCAATTGTTTGCACGATGCAAATGTATCGAATAATTGATCATCCAAATCATTGCGATCCGTGATGACCAACACCGTGGGATTATCCATCGCCAGTACAATTTTTCCGGTGTAGAACACCATGGAGAGCGATTTACCACTGCCCTGCGTGTGCCACACCACCCCCGCCTTGCGATCACCGCGCGGTTGGTCTTCCACACTGGGCACACCGTAGCTGGCTGGTGATTCGGCAACCACCTTGTCTGCCGCACGCAAGGTCGATTCGACCGCCGCATTCACGGCGTAATACTGGTGATAGGCAGCAACTTTTTTCACGGTACTGACGCTGATCAATCCTGTAGCAGCATCTTCCTTGCGCGTTTTTTCATACACAATGAAATGTCGCACCAGATCCAGCAAGGTAGCAGGCCGCAACATCCCTTTGATCAATGTTTCTAACTGACTGATAAGGTGCGAAGCTTCCGCTTTACCGTCGGCGGTTTTCCACGCCATGAAACGCGACAACCCAGCAGACAGTGAACCGGCTTTGGCTTCCAAACCGTCCGAAATCACTAACAATGCGTTGTAAGTAAATAAACTGCTAATAGTTTTTTTGTAGGTATCCAACTGCTTGAAAGCCGATGTGATGGTTGCGTTCTCATCAGCGGCATTTTTCAGCTCTAACACAACCAACGGAATGCCGTTCACAAACAGCACCAAGTCTGGTCGTTTGTTGATGTTGTTTTCGATGACTGTGAATTGATTGATGACCAAAAATTCATTGTTTTCTGGATGATTAAAATCCACCAACCAAACAATGTCGCCGCGCTCATTGCCCTCTTTCTGTGTGCTGACTTTTACACCTTCCGTCAATAAACGGTGAAATGCTTCATTGCTGGCGAGCAAATCTGGCGAATGTAGGCGCTCAATTTCTTTAACGCACCTTGCAGCACGGCTTGCGGCTGTTTGGGGTTAATGCGCTGCAACGCCTGCATTAACCGCCCGTTCAGCAACACCTCATCCCAACGCTCGCGTTCGGGTGTTTCTGAATCAGGCGCAATGTTCGGACCATAAATATATTGATAGCCCAGCTGCTCGAATTGCTCGATGGCGAAATCTTCAATGGCAGATTCGGTGAGTTTGATCATTTGTCTGGCGGCCTTAAATTTCGTGTTTTACCGAGTTGTTTGGCATTCTTGCTGCTAACAACCTTTCTGCCTGTTTCTGCTTCCAGTTTGAGCTTGGCTTCTTTGGCAACACCGCCACCACGCTTGGCCACATCTTCATGCTCGGTAAACGATTGAGGATTGACGACTTCCGAAATCTCTTTTGTGGAAAGCTCTGCCAACATATTGATGACCAGTTCCTTATTGGTCATGTTGTCACGCAGATTTTCCTTTTTCAGCCCTTTATGCTGCTTATATTCTTTGGCATTTTTACCCGCCCAGGTTTTGTAAATCACATCAGTTAAAAAAGCGAACTCCATGCCTTCCTGCAAACCATGCTTTTTCCATTCATCGGTTAATTCCTTGCGGATCTCTATACTTTTCAAACGCTGGTTAATCCAATTATCCGAGTAGCCCAGTTGTTTGTAGTCCCGCATGGCCTGCTCTATGGACAGCTCAGGGTCTTGCAGTTGATCCAGTCGCTGATTAGCCACTTCAGCCAGCCACAGCTTAAAAGGTTCTGCCTTTTTAGAAGGAACCGATTGAATGATCCGTAACAGATGTTGAGTAGTGGCCGCCAGCGTCTTTCTTGATTTACCCGTGGTGGACTGCATAGCTACCTGGGGACAATTTGTCCCTATGTAGCCGCCTAATTGACCATCCCTTTTGCGCAGCTTCTTCAGATAATCTGTGGGGTTTGCGCTGTCTGTAAGCGCTGCCACCACGTCAACCACTGAAAAAAACCATTCCGCTTGTTCGTCATCCCAGTGGCTGCGAATTTGCTGATCGTGAAAAAGCTTGATGTTACTCATGGTTTAGTTCCTCCTTGAACTATAGATAAATCGAGTTATCAGGAATTTCTGGACAACTGCGCCATACATATACCGACAGCCAAGCTGCTCGAATTGCTCGATGGCAAAGGTTTCGATGGCGGATTCTGTGAGTTTTGTCATAATCCATCTTCTACAGCAGTTTGGTTATTCGCCTCAATAAGACCAATCATTTCTTGAATTGACTGACTAAGCTCGTCCCTTGAGTATTCAAGGGTCTGCATAGTCGAATTTTCAGGATGGTGAATCTTATTCCTTATAAAAGTCTGCAATGTCACATCGACTGAATTACCAGCCACTCCATTAGCTTCTTTTATCCATTGCTTGATCTTTGGAAATCCTTGCGCCTCCAGCCAACCATCGAAGCCGATTATTTGTGTTTGAGTACTAATCTCTTGCAAGCGGCCATAAAGCTCGTTATGGAATTCAATTGTTGGCAGCTGATAGGCCTTGAAATTTATCTCCCCCCATGTAGGGCTCCATGGAAGAAGGCGATTATTGCCACCAATAACCTCAATAGAATGCTGATTATTAGCTTTTTTAAATATAAAAAGTCCAACCCTGTGAAGGTGGTTAGTAGATATAAAGTATGGAGAATGTGTCGTTAAGAACACCTGCTTTGTTCTGGATATCTCTAGAATCGCATCCAAAAGCCTTTCTTGCGCTTTGGGATGCAGGCAAATTTCAGGCTCATCTATAAAAAGGAAAAAAGGTTTTTTTATGTCGTTACCATCTGGATGCTTAGTTAGCTCCTCTGCATAAACCTGCAATAAGGCCAAAGCAACACTCCTTTGCATGCCACTTCCTTTTTCATCCATAGATGTATTGACACCATCATCAATATCAATAACCGTGTTTTTAAAAAATGACTCTATCTTTAATTCATCAAATCTAAAGCTTATACCAGCATCTCCAAATTGCTCTCGAAATATTTCTTGCGTCTTTTCCTCAATACCTCTAAGAACCTGCCTCAACCCCGAATCCTCAGAGTTAAATGTCTGATGAAAGCTCTCCGAGAATATTCTGTAGTCATCTGTTTCCGTGAATCCACTGGCAATTTCCTTCAGAAGGTTACCGCAAATAGTTGTAGCACCAAAACTAACCTCATCATTAGGGTTGGTATCTGCCCATACAAAATTCGCTTCAAATAGCTTTTTTGCAGGCCCATCTATGCCTGTTTCATTTTGGTAAATACCATCAGCATTAGACCAAAGCTTTATTGCCTTAATATCAGCAGTGTCTCTCGAAAATCTAATATTTTCCCTTGCTTCGCCGAATACATATCTTTTAAAAACGGCCACCTTATTAGGCTGTGAGAACCCATCAATAACAGAATCGACATCACCCTGAAATAGAATCTCTACTACGGCCTCTGCGCCATTGTTTTTATTCTTGATAACCTCCACAGGCTTTTTTGTCCCATTTCTCAGGAAATCTATAGCCTCCAATAATGTTGACTTGCCGGTATTGTTCTCACCAACAAATATATTTAGCCCGCTTCCGAGCTCTCCATTGGGGATATTGAATTGCAAAGGAGGCAATCCCGCAGAAAACCCCTTGAAGTTAGCCAGCTTCATTTCCTTTATGTGCATTGCATATCTCCTTAAGAAATTCTAACCTCACCGCTCATCAACTTCGGCAGCAAGCTGTCGCGAAGTTTTTCTAGAGATATAACCTGTTCGATATTCTTAAATTTTTTTGAAAATAGGTTTTTTGCCAAAAGGCTAAATTCTCCAACCTTTTCAATTGATGGAAAATTAAATTCATATGACGGAATGGCCTTTTTGCTCAAATGCAAAACGGTTGATCCATTAGAATAACCAAGGCAGTGCTGCTTAAAATCACTCGTTCGCATAAGGACATAGAGAAACTCATTTGTTAACCAATCGAACCGTGATTTCACCTTTACCAAATCCATTGATATAACCAGCTTCTCATATGCAGGATCAGTAACCACAAGGACAGGATTGCCTATTACTGCAGCATCCTGTGTTATATCAGTGTGAGCAACAACCAAATCCCCTTGCTCAACAACATGTTCCGGCTTGTATTTGCCGGTAAATTCTTTAAAGCCATCACGCCTAAATCCGCCGTTTCTATCAAAGCTTTTGAGAGTAACCATGGCAGTTTTTGATGGCTGCAAATCATCGCTCTTATAAGAAACCCCGTTAAAAACCTCCACATAATCACCTAGAACTACCGGCTTGGCATCCCCAACCCCCTCCACAAACCACTGCCTGAACAGTGCTTCAGCCATGGCTTCGAGGGTTTTGTTTTGGCGATGCAGGAGGTCGATTTTGCTCGTCGAGGCTACTGAGGACGGAGGCGATGGATTTTTGTTCTTCAAGGCCAGGAATGACAATATCAATGTTTTAAAATCTGACTTATTTAATATCGGAACCGCAGTGCCATCACTTCCAAGACTGCTTAATAAGCTATATAGGTCTTTGGTTATGTAATAAAGATAATCAGGATCGATTACAGATTCATTGGGAATAATGCATTTATCTGCTGATTTGTAACGCAAGGCAATGCATTAACAACAGTTTTCCCCATATCAGAACTAATACAAGTCACTAACACCGATTGCTGGCAGCAATCGTTGCTTTTGTCTATCGGCTCCAGCAACAGAAAGCATTCGCAAGCTTGAATTTGCTTTTTTCTATAGTTTTTGTAATCCGATGGGGTCACAAATAATACTGCATCACCCCAATCTTCAGGATTGTCTTTTGATGGTGTTTTTCCTGTGATTACTTTCCCTAAACATCCAAGTTTAGCTTCACGCCACCCACTCACAACTTCACCCTCGCCAAACTCTCAGCAATGGCTTTGTTCGGCCTTTCTTCTTCCTTCAACTGCTCTTCAAACTCCGCCTTCAGCGCAGCAAACCGCTCGGCAAAGTTGAAATCATCTTCCTCATCCGGCAAGCCGACATAACGCCCCGGTGTGAGCACATAATCCAGCTCGGCCACGCGGGAAATAGGAACGGAGGCGCAGAAGCCCGGAACATCGGCATAATTTTATCCGCCAACCACGCATGGTAGGTATCGGCAATTTGGCGAATGTCATCGTGGCTTAATTCTTCGGTGCGGCGGTTGATTAAATGACCGAGGTTGCGCGCATCAATAAACAAAATCTCTTTCTTGTGTTTATGACCGTTTGAACGGGCGCGATTTAAAAACCACAACGCCGCTGGAATTGTGTGTTCAAAAACAATTTGGCCGGCAGGTTGACAATGCAATCAATCAAATTGCCTTGCTCGATCATCGCCTTGCGAATCTCGCCTTCGCCGGAGGTTTTGGAGTGAGCGCACCTTTGGCCAGCACCACACCCGCTCTGCCTTGCGGTGAAAGATGAAACACAAAATGCTGTAACCACGCGAAGTTAGCATTGCCGGGCGGCGGTGTGCCGTATTGCCAGCGCGCATCGCCGCGCAGTTGCTCGCCACTCCAGTCGCTGACATTGAACGGCGGGTTGGCGATGATGAAATCGGCTTTTAAATCCGTATGTGCATCTTTAAGAATGAGCCTTCGTTGTTCCATTTCACTTGCAGCATGTCGATGCCACGAATGGCGAGGTTCATTTTTGCCAGCCGCCAAGTGGTCTGGTTGCTTTCCTGCCCGTAGATGGAGATGTCATCTATCTTGCCTTGATGCTCCTCTACAAACTTTTCGCTTTGCACAAACATACCGCCGGAACCGCAGCAGGGATCAAACACGCGGCCTTTGTAGGGCGCGAGCATATCCACCAGCAATTCAACAATGGAGCGCGGGGTATAGAACTGGCCGCCCTGTTTACCTTCCGCCAATGCGAACTCGCCGAGGAAATACTCGAACACATGGCCCAGCACATCGGCACTGCGGGCTTTGGCCGTGCCCATGGCGATATTGCCGATCAAGTCAATCAATTCGCCGAGCACGGTCGGGTCCAGATTCTGGCGGGCATACACCTTGGGCAGCACGCCTTTGAGCGAGGATTGTCACGCTCGATGGCATCCATGGCGGCATCCACCTCGGTGCCAATCTTCGGCTGCCTAGCCTGCGAAACGAGGTAAGACCACCGAGAATCCGCCGGAACGAAGAACACATTGCCCGCGCGGTATTCGTCTGGGTCTTCCGGGTCTGCGCCTGCATATTCCTCTTCCCTGCCGCGAGCAGCGCGTGCTGCTCCTCGAAGGCATCGGAAATGTATTTGAGGAAGATAAGGCCGAGCACCACATGCTTGTACTCGGCGGCATCAATGTTCTTGCGCAGTTTGTCGGCAGCTTTCCAGAGCTGTTTTTCTAACGGCTCGGCACTGACTTCTTTTTGGGTTTGGATGAGCGAGCCATAACCGTCCTTTTTGCTATTTGTTTGCCACAGCAGTTGCACACTCGCGCACTAACTCAGGCCCGCGATAAATCAAGCCGGAATACAACTGCACGAGGATGCACCCGCTGCTATTTTTTCTTTCGCTTGCGCACCGGCTTCTATGCCGCCGACACCAATCACCGGCATTTTTCCGTTTAATTCATGCGACAACTGACGCAAAACAGCGGTCGATTTTTGATACACCGGCGCGCCACTCAAACCACCCGCCTCGTTCGCTAAAACGGTACCCGCCAAAGCAGTTTTATCGACGGTGGTGTTGGTCGCAATTACACCATCAATCTGTGTTTGCAATAAAGTTTGCGCAATACTGGCGACATCTTGCTCTGCCAAATCTGGCGCGATCTTTACCAACAGCGGTTTGTATTTTCCGTAGTGTGCGTGCAAATGCTGTTGCTGATTTTTCAAACCTTCCAACAAGCGCTGCAGTGGTTCGCCAAACTGCAAATCGCGCAAGCCTGGCGTATTCGGTGAAGACAAATTGACCGTGATGTAATCGCAATCGGCATACACAGCATTCAAACAATGCGGGTAATCATCCAGTGCATTTTCGACCGGTGTAGTCGCGTTCTTACCGATGTTGACGCCCAACACACCGCGATACTTTCTTTGCTGAATATTGTTCAGCAAGTAATCTACGCCCAAGTTATTAAAACCCATGCGGTTGACGATGCCGCGCTGTTCTATCGCACGAAATAAACGCGGCTGCGGGTTGCCAGCTTGCGGACGCGGCGTGACGGTTCCCACTTCAACAAAACCAAAACCCAAGGCACCTAGCGCATCAATGTAATCGGCATTTTTATCCAAGCCCGCCGCCAAACCGACACGATTGGGAAAGTTGATACCCCAAACAGCCGTCGGATCAGAAACTGGTTTGCCAGCATATAACGACAACAAACCCATCTGATGCGCCAACTTCAAGCTATCCAAGGTCAAATGGTGTGCTTTTTCAGCATCCACTTGGAATAACAAGGGGCGCAGCAAGGAATAAAGCATGTGCATTCCAGAAAGAAATTTTAAAACCAGCAGATTATTCGTCTTTCAGACGCTCAACCCACAACAAGGTCGCACCGCACACGGCAGCGGGCATCATCAACAAATTGAGCAGTGGCACCATATTGCCCAACATCACGAGCGCACCAAAACTAAAACAGGACCAGCGCTGCGTACCTGCCGCTTCTCGCACTTGCGCAAAACTGTAAGCGTGATTGTCCATTGGGTAATCACAGTATTCCAATGCAGTCGCCCAGGCGGAAAAAATGAACCAGCACAGCGGCGCGATGATATTCAAGCCTGGGATTAAAGAAAGAATCAGCAAGGCAATCAGCCATTTCACTTGAAAGCCGAGCTTATGTAATTCCTTCATAAAAATACGCGGCAGTTGCTTGCAAGCACCCCACACGGTTTCTTTGCTATTGGGCGATACGCCGGTAAACAAGGCTTCTGCTTTTTCTGCCAACAAACCGTTAAACGGTGCCGCCAACAAATTAGCCAAAGTGCTAAAGGTGTACATCGCCACCACCAACACCAAAAACACAGCCAGCGGCCACATGATCCAACTCAGCCAATCCAACCACTCCGGCAGTGCATTGATGGCGCTGTTAATTAAATCGCCAATCAAATTAACACTCCACCAAAACAAGCCGCCAAAAATTAGCGTATTGATCAGCAGCGGAATGACGGCGTAAGCGCGCAACTCAGGATGCAGCAACAGACGAAAACCTTCGCGCAGGTATTCCAAGCTTTTTGCTTTCGATTGCGTAGTCATCGCGGCTTAACGCCCTTCGCGGCGCGCCATAAACGCCAAGCGCTCCAGCATATGCACATCCTGCTCATTTTTTAGCAGTGCGCCGTACAGCGGCGGGATGGCTTTGGTGGCATCACGATTCTTCAAAATCTCTTCAGGAATATTGTCGGCCATCAGCAGTTTCAGCCAATCGATCAACTCCGAAGTGGACGGCTTTTTCTTCAAGCCGGGGATTTTGCGCACATCAAAAAATACATCCAGCGCTTCTTTCACCAAATCGTGTTGGATAGTCGGGAAATGCACATCGACGATTCTTGTCATCGTCTCCCGATCAGGGAAGTTGATAAAATGGAAGAAGCAGCGACGCAAAAATGCGTCAGGCAATTCTTTTTCGTTGTTACTGGTGATGATGACGATGGGGCGTTTTTTCGCCTTGATCGTCTCGCCGGTTTCGTAGACAAAAAATTCCATTTTGTCGATTTCTACCAGCAAATCGTTGGGAAACTCGATATCCGCCTTGTCGATTTCATCAATCAGCAGCACCACTTGCTCATCGGCATCAAACGCATCCCACAACTTACCGCGTTTAATGTAGTTGCGAATATCGTGTACGCGATCATCGCCGAGCTGCGAATCGCGCAGGCGCGACACCGCATCGTATTCATACAAACCCTGCTGCGCCTTGGTGGTGGATTTGATGTGCCACTGAATCAAGCGTTTGCCTAGCGAGCTCGCCACCTCCTCTGCCAACAGCGTTTTGCCCGTGCCAGGCTCACCCTTGATGAGCAAAGGGCGCTGTAAAGTCACCGCCGCGTTGACCGCCATTTGCAAGTCATTGGTGGCAACATAGCGTTCGGTACCTTCAAACTTCATGATCTAAATCCTTAATTTACGATAGGTGGAATGCTAGCATGACGACCCATCACAGGGCATTCGGTAAATCCAAAACATGATCATTCCACCCATGATCAACCCGCATTTTTCCGGCAAAGCCGGCGAATATGTCTTTGACTACGATGCGCTGATGGCCTTTGCTGAAAGTCACAGCGCAGGCTATCGCACCGCACAGCCCTTCCCGCATATTGTGGTGGACGATTTCGTCAGCGAAGACATTTCACAGCAACTGCAAGCGGGCTTACCGCCTGCGGATCCCACGCTGCAAGAACGCGACAACACCTCCTTTGTCGACGAAGACACGCAGCGCATCCCCGCGCAAAAAAACAAAGTCGGCATCCGCAACGAACGCATGTTTGCTCCTTTTGTGCGTCACTTGCTGTGGGAGATGCAATCGCAGGCATTTATTCTGTTTTTGGAAAAACTCACGGGCATTCAAAACCTGCTGCCGGATCCGCGCCTGCTCGGTGGCGGCACACACCAAACCCTACCCGGCGGATTGCTACGCGTGCACGCGGATTTCAATATCCATCGCATTTATCAGCTGGATCGTCGCCTGAATTTGCTGCTCTATCTCAACGACGATTGGCCCGAAGAATACGGCGGTCATTTGGAGTTGTGGGATCGCCAGCTCACAGCCTGTCAAAAACGCATCCTGCCGATTGCTAAGCGCTTGGCGATTTTCAGCACCGGCAGCGACACTTGGCACGGCCACCCGCACGCGCTCACTTGTCCGCCCGATCGCGCGCGCCGTTCACTGGCGCTGTACTACTACACCAATGGTCGCCCCGCTGCCGAAACCCATCCGCGACACAAAACCTTATGGCCTCTGCTGCCCGGCGAGCCGATGCCAGATGGCGGTTTGCCCACAACGGACTGAAGCACTATGTCTATGATTTCCCCAGCCCCTGCCGACGCACTGCTCGCCGTGGATGCCATTGATGTCAGTTACGGCGCGATCCAAGTGCTGCGCCAAGTGTCGCTGCATGTGATGCCAGGGGAATTGGTGTCGCTGATCGGTGCCAACGGCGCAGGAAAAAGTACCCTGCTAAAAAGCATCGCCAGCTTGTTGAAACCCACACACGGCACCATTGCGTTGGCTGGCGAAAATATCGAAGGCGCACCCGCGCACAGCTTGGCCAGCAAAGGCTTGGCACTGGTACCAGAGGGTCGCGGCATCTTTCCTGCAATGACGGTGCTGGAAAATCTGCAAATGGGGGCGTACAGCCGCAGCGATACGCACACTATCCAGCACGATATCGAACACGCCTACGCGCTGTTTCCCCGCTTGGCGGAAAGACGCACCCAAGCGGCCGGCACGCTATCCGGCGGCGAACAACAGATGGTAGCCATCGCGCGCGCCTTGATGAGCAAACCGCGCCTGCTGCTATTGGATGAACCGAGCATGGGCTTGGCTCCCATCCTTGTGCAAAAAATTTTTGAAGTGATCGCCACCATCAACCGCGAAGGCGTGAGCGTGTTATTAGTGGAACAAAACGCCCAACTCGCGCTGACACTGGCGCAGCGCGGCTATGTGATGGAGCACGGTGAGATCATCCTGCACGATGCGGCCAGCGCGCTGCTCAACAATCCTGCGGTTAAAGCGGCGTATTTGGGTGGTTGAGTAATTGGGGTACGCCACTATGGAAATCATGAAGGGTCTCTTATCATGAACACCTGTGAATTTCCAAAAAATGACCAGACACAGCGAGAGACCATTTATGCAAACCATGCAACAAATTGTTCACAATATTGCGGATCACCTGCCAGAAAAGGCCACATGGGATGATGTGATGTATACCGTTTATGTGCGCCAGAAGATCGAAGAAGGATTAAAAGATATTGAGGAAGGACGCACGGTTTCGCACGAAGATGCCAAAAAAGAACTGTTGGATGGCAACTGGAAACCATGAAGTTACGCTGGTCCAGACGCGCACTGAAAGATGTTGCTCAATTGCGAGATTACATCGCATTGGATTCGCCTGTTTATGCGCAACAATTTATTGGACAATTAACAACTCGGCTGGAGAACTTGTCTACATTCCCCCACAGTGGCCGCCTTGTCCCTGAAGCCGAACACAACGACATTCGCGAAGTTGTTTATCGGGGATACCGTGCTATTTATCAACTCATTGAAGCACGACAGGAAATTGTCATTGTTACGGTAGTCCACGGCAGCCGCGATTTAACCAACCCTGATAATCAGCAGTGGGAAACGCGCTGAGGAAACAGAGCTGCACAGAAAGGCAAGTCCTTTTATTACGACCCCAAAGGCCGAACTTTTACCTCAACCCCGCTGTGAAAGCAGCCTACCTCGGCTGCTGATCGCTACTGGCTGGTTTGCGCTTGCAGCAAACTGGATTCCGTTTGCGGCCCTTGCAAGGTGCGCACAATCTTCCCTTCTGGGTTGATTACGATTGTTCCCGGCAAACCTTGCGGTACGGTATGGGGAAATACTGCTTGTGCGCTGTCATTGGTAACCACGGCAAAATCAATCCGCATTTTGTTCATCTGCTGCAGAGCAACAACTGAATCAGGGTTATCAAAATTGACGCCGACAACCATGACATTTTGGCGTGCAGCAGCAAATTTATTCAGCTCAGGAATTTCTTCCGCACAGGGCTTACACCACTCGGCCCAATAATTGATATACACCCACTTACCCTTCCAATCTGCAGGCTGAATAACATTACCTTCAATACTGTTTAACACTGCCGGCGGCGGCTCTTTGCTACACGCTGAGAACAAAAGTGCTACAGCTGCTATCAGAGTAAAGCGTGACATTCGTTTATCCATTAACATGGTCATTCCCCCCTTGAGCAGTCCCGTTGTAAGTGTGTTTTTGTGAACTGCATCACTAACTTACCAAGTTGATTCGACTATGACAACCATCTACCACAATCCCCGTTGCAGCAAATCTCGCCAGACACTCGCCCTGTTGGAAGAAAGAAACATAGATTGTGAGGTAGTTCTGTATCTGGAAACGCCGCCGGATGAAAAAACACTAAAAGGCTTACTGAAAAAACTGGGCATCTCCGCGCGTGATTTACTGCGCAAAGGCGAAGACGAATACAAAGCGCTGAAATTGGATAACCCCGCGTTAAAAGACGATGCCTTAATCGCCGCGATGTGCAAACACCCCAAATTGATCGAGAGACCTATCGTGGTGCACGGCAAACAAGCCGCTATCGGTCGTCCTCCTGAAAAAGTGTTGGAGATTTTATGAGCGCAGCACAGAAACCCTACATTCTAGTTTTGTACTACAGCCGCTACGGCGCCACTGCAGCGATGGCGCAACAAATTGCACGCGGCATTGAACAAGTCAGCGGTATCGAAGCGCGTATTCGCACTGTGCCCGCCGTTTCTGCCGACTGCGAGGCCACCGCACCAGCTGTGCCAGCCGAAGGCGCGGTGTATTGCACACTGGATGATTTGCGCGATTGCAGCGGATTGGCGATGGGCAGCCCCACGCGTTTTGGCAACATGGCTGCGGCACTGAAATATTTTCTCGACGGCACTTCCAGCCTGTGGGCTTCCGGCGCTTCCGTGGGAAAACCCGCTGCCGTATTCACATCCACTTCGTCTATGCACGGCGGTCAAGAAACCACCCTACTCAGCATGATCTTGCCTCTGCTGCACCACGGCATGTTAATCACCGGCATTCCCTATACCGAAGAAGCCCTGCATCACACCAAAACCGGTGGCACACCTTACGGCGCGTCGCACCTCGCTTGCAAAGGCAATGAAGGTCTGAGCGAGCACGAAACGACTTTATGTCAGGCTTTAGGCAAACGCTTGGCGGGTATCGCACTCGCACTGGGCAGAACACAATGAACAATGCCGAAAAATCACAGTTTGCATGGCAGCTCACCTTAGCACTGTATGCTGCACTGTTAGTCGCCTTGGTGATTGATCACGCTTTTATACGCACACAGTTTTTTCTGCCGGTATTGCTGATACAAACCCTACCGCTACTGTTGGTGCTGCCCGGTTTGATTAAGCAACAAGCGCGCAGTGGCATTTGGCTGTGCTTCATGATTCTGTTTCACTTTCTCGCCACGATTGCCAATGCCTTCACAGCACAGCACAGTATTTTTTACACGGCCATCGCCGTGCTGGTGCTGGTGCTTTTTACTGCATCACTACTGTTTGTGCGCTGGAAAACTCGCCCATGAAAAAACTCTTCACCTGTTTATTTTTCTGGCCTTGGCATGCGTTGACTTGGTTGCGGCAAATACTAGCCAACTTATTACTATTGGTTATCGTGTTGTTTGTCACAGTTGCCTTGCTGCACGATGGAAACAAAGTTGTTTTAAAAAATGACACGCTGCTGTATGTGCAACCAGGCAGAACCCTTGTTGAACAGCGCAGCTACGACGATTCTTTTAGCACGCTCATGCAGTCTATAGACGAAGAAATTCCAGAAGAAAGCGTGCTGCATGAAATCACCTCTGCCATTCGCTGGGCGCAACACGACAAAAAAATTAAAGGCATCGTCATCCAAACAGACAATCTCGAAGGTGCAGATTTAAGTAAGTTGGATGCCATCACACAGGCGATCAACTCTTTCAAAGAGAGCAAAAAACCTGTCATTGCGGTGGGCGACAACTTCAGCCAAGGCCAATACTACCTTGCCAGTGTCGCTGACAAAATCTATCTCAACCCGATGGGCAGCGTGCAACTTTACGGTTTTGGTGCTTATCAAAGTTATTTGAAAGATTTGCTCGACTCCTTGGCAATTAATGTGCATGTGTTTCGCGCCGGACAATTTAAATCTTTTGTCGAACCGTTTTTACGCAACGATATGTCGCCAGAAGCGCGTGAAAACTTAGCACAATGGATCAATGAACAGTGGAGTTTTTATCGCAGCACCATTGAGCAACGCCGCAAACTGTCTGCTGGTGGCGTAGACAATTTTATCAATCAACAAGATGTGCTATTGGCACAAAATAACAACCATGCCGCCAAGCTGGCACTGCAATACGGCTTGGTGGATGTACTCGCTACACGACAAGAAGCGGAAAAAGCCATACACGCACTCGCTGGCAGCGATGAACCCAACACCGTGGATAGCGATACTTACTATCGCGTAACAATGGAACGCAAAGAGCCGAGCCGGCTGATCGAAAACACCCAAAAAATTGCCGTGATCCAAGCGAGCGGTGAAATCGTCGACGGCTATCAACCGTCCGGCACCGTTGGATCCGAAACATTAGTCGCCTTAATCCGCGCTGCGTGGGAAGACAAAAAAACGGCCGCCATTGTGCTGCGCATCGACAGCCCAGGAGGCAGCGCCTTTGCCGCAGAACTCATTCGCAGCGAACTGGCTGCTGCGCAAGCAGCCGGAAAACCGGTGGTTGCATCCATGAGTGGTGTTGCGGCATCCGGCGGTTATTGGATCGCCGCCAGCGCGAATGAAATTTGGGCTTCCGCTACGACGATTACCGGCTCGATTGGCGTGTTCGGCATCGTTCCCACACTCGAAAATACATTGAGCCGATGGGGTGTACACAGCGACGGTTATGGCACACACGCGCTCACCGACTCGGCAGCACAACAAATAGATAGACCCATCAGTCCGCTGGCTGCGCGCGTCATTCAGCAAGGCGTTGATTTTACTTACACCGAATTTTTGCGCTTGGTGGCACAAGGCAGAAAGCGCACACCGGAAGTGATCGACCAAGTTGCACAAGGTCGCGTATGGACCGGCAAACATGCACACCAGTTGGGTTTAGTCGATCATATCGGCGAATTGGATGATGCCATTGGTGCTGCTGCTCGCTTAGCTAATCTCAAACAATACGAACCCGATTTTATCGAGCCAGAACTCAGCCCTTGGGAATCGTTCAAGAGAGAATTGCTCAACGCTTCGCTGTTGCCAAAACCATTGGTGCAATGGGCGCAAACTGTAGCGCGTTTGCCTGCACTGCAAAGCTTGAACAGCTTGCAACGCTTTAACGATCCCAACCATATTTATGTACGCTGCTGGGAGTGCAAAGCTGCCGTGCGTTAAGCCTCAACGCACAGGTAAATTGACATCGAAAAACAACGCCGCTCTTTCTTCTGCTGTGGTTTGTTGCGAGGCAGCAACCACTCGTGCTTTATCGAGATGCGGCGCAAAATGCGCAATAAAATCGTACATGTAACTGCGAATAAAAGTGCCGCGCCGTATACCCAAACGGGTTACGCTCGGTTCGAATAAATGACTGGCATCCAGCGCCACCAAATCACTGTCGACTGCCGTATCAAATGCCATGTGTGCGATGATGCCTATACCCAAACCCAAGCGCACATAGGTTTTAATCACATCGGCATCCGTTGCCGTGAACACTACTTGTGGCACTAAATTTTCACGCAAAAAAGCCGCGTCTTGTTTCGAGCGCCCTGTAAAACCCGACACATAAGTCACGATGGGATACTGTGCAATCGCCGCTAATGATAACGATGACTCTGCACACAGTGGGTGATTTTTTGGCACCAACACACAGCGATTCCAGCGATAGCACGGCAGCGTAATCAATTCAGGGAACTGCTCCATCGCTTCGGTTGCAATCGCCATATCCACCTGCCCTTCCGCCACCATTTGCGCAATTTGCATCGGCGTCCCTTGGTGAATGTGCATCGCAATATTGGGGTATTGCCGAATGAAATCGTTAATCACCGCAGGCAGTGCATAACGCGCTTGTGTGTGCGTGGTGGCGATACTCAAGCTGCCGCAGCTAGGGTCATTAAATTCCTGTGCAATCTGACGCAGGCTGTTTGCGCGGCGCAATATTTCCTCCGCTTCCCGCAAAATCATTTCCCCCGCTTGCGTCACATGCGTGAGATGTTTGCCACTGCGAGTAAAAATTTCCACGCCCAACTCATCTTCCAACAAACGAATTTGTTTGCTGATGCCAGGCTGCGAGGTGTGCAGCTTCTCTGCTGCCGAGGAAATATTCAACCCTTGGCGCGAAACCTCCACGATGTAGCGCAATTGCTGTAGCTTCATAACCGCATTCTTTTTTTGATTAAATTATTCGTTGGCAACACCGTGTGGCACATGCCCTGTCGGCACATGCTGCGAGGCGGAATCGCAGTGCCCCTGTTGATCGTCAAAAAATACATCAGCACCATAAGCGCGCAAAAATTCACCTTTCGCCAAACCGCCGAGGAACAATGACTCATCAATACGAATCTGCCAAGCGCGCAGCGTGCGTATCACCCTTTCGTGTGCCGGCGCAGAACGCGCCGTCACCAAGGCTGTGCGAATGGGGCAGGTATCGTTGGGAAATTCCGTCTGCAGACTTTGCAAGGCTTGTAAAAATGGCTTGAACGGGCCACCCGACAAAGGCTCGTGCGCGGCCGCTTTTTCACTGGCGGCAAACGCATCCAATCCACGTGTTTTGTAAATGCGTTCTGCTTCGTCAGAAAAAATAACGGCATCGCCGTCAAACGCAAAACGAATTTCGCCGCCCTCTTGCTGTTGATTGGAGGATGGCAGCAATGTCGCTGCCGCCAACCCATTTTCCAGCGCTAAACGCACATCTTCCGCTTCCGTCGAAAGAAACAAATGGCAGCCAAATGCCGTGGCGTAGGGATACGGTGAGTGCCCGCCGCAAAAAGCTGCGCGCACGATGGGCAGTTGGTAATGCTGTATCGAGTTAAAAATGCGTAAACCTGTATCGGCGGTATTGCGCGACAACAGGATCACTTCCACCCGCGGCTCTCCGCCGAGCTGCTCGTTGATAGCCAACAATTTGCGCACCAAGGGAAAAGCGCCGCCGGGTTGCAGCGGATTGTCTTCATTGGCAACTTGATGCGCGGCATAGGCTGCCAAGCCCTCGCGCTCGTAAATGGCGTGGCTGGCATCCAAATCAAATAGCGCGCGCGAGGAAATTGCGATCACCAGTTTGCTGCCAAAGTGTTTCGACATTTCTGCCTGCTCCTGCCCGTGTTTCGCTCGTCAGTCTAGCAGCAAGTCAGTATCATGGAACGGAATCATTGATCGTTGCACACATGAAAACCCGCGCCCTCATCAACACTGCCGCTTTCGCTCACAACCTCACCTCCATTCGCCAGTTGGTGCCGAATAGCCTCACTCTCGCCATCGTAAAGGCCGATGCTTACGGTCACGGTGCAGTGGGCTTGCTGCCCGCCGTTACGCAGCACAGCGATGCACTGGCCGTTGCGCGTTTGGAAGAAGCAAAAGTTTTGCGCACAGCAGGATACCAAGGACGCTTAATGTTGATGTGCGGCGTGAGCAATTCAGCGGAATTATCCGAAGCGATTGCGCTGCACTTGGATATTGTTGTGCACGATCCCGCGCATCTATTACTGCTCTCCAATTTTCATTATCAAGCAGCACATAAAACAAACTTTTGGTTAAAAATGGATAGCGGCATGCACCGCCTCGGTTTTTTGCCGGAGCAGTATGCCGACGCCTACCAACAACTGCGCGCGTTGTCTTGGTGTGATGAAATCATCGGCATGACACATTTTTCCTGCGCTGATGAACCCGATAAAAATACAACGGTCGAGCAAATTCACTGCTACGAACAACACACCAACCATTTATTGCTCGACAACCACAGCCTCGCCAACTCTGCCGGCATTTTGGCGTGGCCCGCCGCAAGGCGCGGTTGGCTGCGCCCAGGATTGATGATGTACGGCATCAATCCGCTAGAAAACACATCGCACAATTTACAAGCCGTGATGCAATTGGAAGCACAAGTAATCGGCACGCGCACCATACCCGCCGGAGAGGCCACAGGCTACAACCAACACTGGCGCGCAGCACGCGAATCACAAGTTGCTTTTGTTGCCGCCGGTTATGCCGACGGTTATCCAATCACGGCACTCAATCACAGTGCTATTGCTGTCAACGGCGAACGCGCACCGGTAATTGGCCGCGTTTCAATGGATACCATTGCGATTGACTGCACGGATTTATCCGCACTACCGGCAATCGGTGATTATGTGGAATTGTGGGGAAATACAATTCCCGTAACAGAAGTTGCGCAAGCAGCTGGCAGCATTGCTTATCAATTATTGACTGCCATTTCTTCGCGCGTGCCGCGCATTTATCGTTAAATATTACGCTTGACGCACGGTACAGCGAATCCCGCCTGGCGCTTCAATTAAACCTGCACATTGATTGCAATGCGTGCAGCCGTTGACATAGTTTTCATCGGCCTGCGCGTGTTTGACAAAATCCGGATCAAACAACAACGGCCTGCCAAGCTGAATAAAATCAAACCCTGCACTCATCACGCGCGCAATCGCCGCATTGCTATCCACACCACCCACATAACAGACGCTACCTTTTTGACACGCTCACGAATACGCAGCGCGTGCTCCAATAAGTAAGTTTCGTGATAGGGGTAATGACGAAATAATTTTCCACCAATCGCTTTCAGCGCCACTTTCATCAGCGGGTTGGTTTCGTGCTCCAACAAACCCGGCTGAATGCTGTCACCCTGAAAAATCATCATTGGGTTCATGGAGCTAGTGCCATCGCTGGGAATAATGCAGTCTAAACCTGCATCATCCAACATGCCTGTCATTTCTAAAGATTGTTCGTAAGTGGTGCCACCGCGCACACCATCCGACATGCTGATCTTCCCCAACAACGGAAAATCGCTGCCAACAGCTTTGCGCACCGCAGCCAACACTTCTAATGGAAAACGCATGCGATTTGCTACACTGCCGCCGTATTCATCGCTGCGACGATTGGTAATCGGTGACATAAACTGACTCAAGCCGTAGCCGTGACCAAAATGAATTTCGATAGCATCAAAACCCACCGAACGCATAAACGCGGCAGCGCGCGCCATCACTTGTGCGCGTTCACGCAATTGTGGACGCGTCATCCCCACCGAAAGCAAACGACCGTAAGCCATGCCCAATAAATTAGGGCCAAACGATGCACTCTTTGCTATCCAACCGTCCATTTCTGAATTTTTTGTCATGGCACCTGCGTGCGACAACTGGCCAGAAACTTTGGCACCCGTTGTTTTGATGGTAGCAATCATTTGCGACAAGGGTTCACGCACATATTCGTCCATGTACATCATGTCAGCGTGTAAACGACCATTATTTTCAGCCGCGCAGTAAGCAATCGTCGTCATGCCGGTGCCGCCTTCACCTATACGGCGGTGCAGCTCTGTCAACTCCGGTGACGGCAAACCATGCGGCGTTTTTCCTTCAAAAGTTCCTGCTTTGATAATGCGGTTGCGCAAGGACAAGCCATTTAACTCGGCTTTTGAGAAACATTTATGCAGTTCTGTATTGGTCATTTTTATATCCCTCACCTATTCATTGCTGGTTTTTTCTAGCTGTTCCTGCAACGCAAACCACTCAGCTTCCCAATCTTCTACTTGTTTGCGCAAAGTACCCTGCTCGGCCAAGGTCTGCTGTAATTGATTTTTTTGCGCCGCCTCATACAAGGCTGGATCAGATAGCGCATTCTCAATATCAGATAACTTTTTTTGTTGATTTGCAATCTTTTTTTCCAGCTCCCCTGCACGCTTGCGCAATGGCGCTAACGACTGTCGCAACTGTGCAGACTCTTGCCGCTGTACTTTTTTATCCTGCACAACACTTGGCGCACTTTTTTTCTCAACAGCCTCTGCGCTGCCTTGTTTATGCAGTTGGCGATGATAGTCCTCCAAAGTGCCGTCAAATTCCGTCACCATGCCATCGCGCACACACCAGTATTCATCGACACTGTTGCGCAATAAATGACGATCATGCGAAATGACCACCAAAGCGCCACTGTATCCCAACAAAGCTTCTGTAAGCGCTTCACGCATTTCCAAATCCAAATGGTTGGTCGGTTCGTCCAACAACAGCAAGTTGGGACGCTGCCATACCACCATCGCCAAGGCCAAACGCGCTTTTTCACCACCGGAAAATGGCGCAATAGGCTCCAGCGCTTTGTCAGCATGAAAATCAAAGCTGCCGAGAAAGTTACGAATTGTTTGTTCGGTCGCATCCGGAGAAATGCGCTGGATATGCAGCAGCGCACTGGCATGCATATCCAAGGCTTCTAATTGGTGTTGCGCAAAATAACCAATCGCTAAATGTTCACCCGTCACGCGCTCACCAGACAGCAGAGGCAAATCACCCACCAAGGCTTTAATTAAGGTGGATTTACCTGCACCGTTCACACCCAGCAAACCAATGCGCGCCCCTGGTTGCAAATTGACATGCACCTTGTTGAGCAGTGGCGCACCGTAGCCGATATCTGCATCACGCAATACCAACAGCGGTGAAGATGTTTTTTCACTGTCGCGAAAGACAAAATGAAATGGGGAATCCACATGCGCCAGTGAAATCGTTTCCATGCGCTCCAGTTCTTTTAAACGGCTTTGCGCTTGTTTAGCTTTCGATGCCTTGGCGCGAAAGCGGCGCACGAAGTCCTCAATTTCTGCCATGCGACGCTGTTGTTTGTCATAAGAGGCTTGCGTCTCTGCCAACCTCATGGCGCGCATTTTTTCAAAACTGGAATAGTTGCCGCGATAGTAATTGAGCTGCTGGTTTTCGACATGCACGATGCCATCCACCACATTGTCCATAAACTCTCTATCGTGTGAGATGATCAACAGCGTACCTGGATACGACTTCAACCACTGCTCCAACCACAGCGTCGCCTCTAAATCCAAGTGGTTGGTCGGCTCATCCAATAACAATAAATCTGAGCGAGAAATCAAAGCCTGCGCAAGATTCAATCGAATACGCCAACCGCCAGAAAAACTATTTACTGACAAATAACATTGCGACTGCAAAAAACCCAAACCATGCAGCAGTTGTTCTGCGCGATAGTGCGCGTCATAACCATGCACCGTTTCCAACTCCGCATAACCATGTGCCAACGCGTCGTTATCATGCGCTTCTTCAGCGGCCGCGATCACTTGCTGCACACGCCGCAATTCTTTGTCGCCATCCAACACAAAATCCAATGCGGTTCTGTCGCTGGATGAAACCTCTTGCGCCATATGCGCCAAGCGCCAGTTGGGTGGCATAGAAACAGAACCGGCATCCAGTTGAATGTCACCTTGCAACAACTGAAATAAGCTGGATTTTCCGCAGCCATTTCTTCCTGTGATACCAATATGCTGGCCGGGATTGATACGCAGCGACGCTTTCTCCAATAGGATTTGCGTGCCGCGGTGTAAGCTAATATCGGATATAACAATCATGAGGTAATCGATCAATCAATGCAGTGTGCATTGTATCTTGCCTCACGCCAGAAAGTGCGCCGTGCACACAGCGCCTTTTCTATGTGAATACCCGTATCAGCCAAGCGTATCTTGACTGCACCTACATCTGCTGTGTTTAACATGCCCATTCCAAATTGTTGATAGCGCTCTTGCACTAGCTTGGCTGGATGATGAAAGCGATTTTTATAACCGGAACTAACAACAACAGTCTTCGCTGCCACGGCCGATAAAAATGAAATAGATGATGATGTTTTACTGCCGTGGTGAGGTGAAATCAACACATCAGATCGAACATCAACACCTGCACGCAACAGCTGATCTTCGCCTTGCTTTTCCACATCGCCTGTCAGCAACACGCGCTTGCCGCCAGCGTCTATTTGAAGCACGCAACTTCTGTTGTTGTCAGAATTATTAGTAGTATTTTTATCTACACTATTTTCAATGGGATACAGAACTTTGAAATCCACGCCATCCCAACGCCAATGCATTCCTGCGCTGCAAGGAAAATAGCCTTCATCATCACCCAACTGCTCAGGTGTACCAGACCATTTCTGCAAGGCAGAAACTTCTCCCAACAAACCATACCGCCCGCCAGCATGGTCGCTGTCTGCATGGCTAATAACCAACATATTCATGTGTTTAGCACGAATATTTCTGAGAGCAGTAGCAACGATATCTCGCCCAGCGTCAAAGCGTTCTGAATGTTTGTCACCAGTGTCATACACCATGACATGCCGTGCCGTGCGCACAACCACGGCCAACCCCTGCCCCACATCCAACACTTGCACTTCAGCAGATTGATCGGGCAAGTTCATACTGGATGAAAACAGCATTGGCATACAAAACAACAAACATCCAATGCGCCAGCGTAGTCGACAGGACAAAAAACACAATCCGCACACACCCATCATCGACAGCAACAGTGTTAACAAACTAACGCCACCCCATTCCCATTGCCAGCTATCAAAACACGCAACCACCCACTGCATCGCGAGCCAATAAATATCTAAAGACCATGCAGATAACTGCAACAGATTGTTTGATAGTTCTGACGATAGAGGCATCAAGGCTAACGCTGCAAAACCACAGGGCAGAGACACAAAACTGACCCATGGCACAGCAATGATATTCAAAGGCAATGACAACAGAGACACTCTGCCATAGACGAACAGCAATATCGGCAGCATCACGAGAAACATGATGAGCTGCAAACGAAAAGGTTCAATGACATAACGATGCTGCCATGAGGATTGCGATTGCGCCGCAACATGGCTCGCTAGTAATAACGCCGCCGTAGCCACAAAGGTAAACCAAAAACTGACGGACAACATCAACAATGGATTGGTGATTACAACCAAGAATAAGGATAGGAGAAAAATAAACTTTCGTTGAAACTTGCCATAGACAATGCGCTGTAATACTGCCACAGCGACCATAATCAAAGAGCGTTGCGTCGCAACAGAAAAACCTGTCATCAGCGCGTAAAAAATGGCGAAACCCAAGGAGAAAACACTGGCCCACAGATCTGCCGGCCAATAGCGCAGCGGCAACACCAATCCACACATCAATCGCTTAAAGAGAAAATGAAACAGCACCACCACTAAAACGATATGCAAGCCAGACACCGAGAGAAGATGGATGGTTCCACTATCGCGCAGCACACGCCACTGAACGCTGTCTATATCGGCATAATTCCCTATCAGCAAGGCTGACAAAGTGCTACTGGCATAATCACTAAGATTGGCTCCTTTAATCGCCGCATTGATTGCCGCGCGCAAATGCAAGAAGACACTAGGTTCATACGACTCACAGGCCTCTATCGCTTGCACATAGCCTGTTGCACGATAACCTGCTTGTAATAACCAAGCCTGATAATCGTATTGATTAAAGTTTAATAACCCACGAGGGCGCTTTAATTTCACGCGCAAGCGATAGCGACAAGAAAAATCAGGGAAATTTTCAGCTTGCACTTGTCGCGTCGATAGTCGAATTTTTCCACCGAGTTCTTCGGCATGAAAGTCGAACTGCCAACCACCATCTGTTGCTCTGGGAAAGTCCTGTATATGCCCAGTAATAAGCATAGACTTCCCTTCATGCGATTCTGGCAACCATTGCGCAACAACACGCTGGCTATCAATTATCGTCCACACAAAACCCAAAAGCAGGCAACCAACAAACTGCAGCCATCGCTTTCTAACACACAGACAACAGCCTGCCGCTGCCGCAATAACAACTGCAGCAACCCAAGAAAAATCAGAAAAACGAAATAATGCCAGCAATGCGCCGCAGACAAACGCAACGGCAATGGTATTGAACACAATGAAACCCTCCTTGGCTTCCTTGTTACATGCAGACTGCGAGATAACTACTATCTGCCGTCGTAATAACGCGCAATTTTTTCCAGACGCACCCTATCCGCTTTATTGAGTTTCTTTCTTCCTGTGTACTGCTTATCAAACCACAGCCGCCAACGCAAAGGGATACACTCTCTAGCAATCTTATCCAGATGCGACAAATCTTTGACAATACGGTATTCCAAAAAAGGCCACACCCAAAAGCGACCACCTGGGCAATCAAAGAAATAGACATCCATCGCATCCGTGACGAGAATATTTCTCCAATCCAGATCATTATGCGTGAAATTTTTATCGTGCATAGCACGAGTAAATTTTGCTATTTTTTTAGCTATGACTCTGAATTTACCCCCATCAAAAATTAACGGGCTTTTTATTTTAGTCAAACTTTCCATGTCTCTCGCGCCAGACAAGGCAGCTGTTACCAATACCCCGCGTTGAAATTTACCTGCATGGTACTCTTCGCCATACGCCAAAATTTTTGGTGTATCAATGCCATTTTTCTGAAACCAGAACAGGTGCTCCCACTCAGCTCTCACCCTAGAGCGCACAAAATACTGTCGCACACGACGCTTGCTAGGCACAAAGCGTTTCATGTAAAAAGCTTTTCCGTTTACTTCATGCAGCGTAACAGTATTGCTAGGCCCTTTACTGATCTGTTTTCCTTTTAGGGCAAGACAGCTATCCATGGTTTCAAAATCTTTCTCCAACCCCAGCTCTGCGGCTAAATTAGAGACAACCCACTGCGTCTTCACTATTGCCCGCTCATAAACTAGGAAAAATCTCGCTTATAGGCATCATGCAAAGCAATCTGCATATCACTTGCCGACTCATAACGATTGCTGGGATTTTTTTGTAAGGCTTTGTTGATAATGCGCCTGGCGCTGGCGGGTAAATCCGAACGCACTTCATCAATGGGTTTGAATTTGCATTGCACAATCTGAAAAGTGAGATTGGCAATATTATCCGCTTTAAATGGCAGTTCACCTGTCAATAACTGGTAGAAAGTCACCCCTAAGCTAAAGATATCGGTGGAGTGACTCACCTGCTCGCCGCGAATTTGCTCGGGTGACATATACAAAGGGCTGCCCAACAAATCACCGGTGCGCGTGCGTGTTGCCGAACCATCCATAATGCGAGCAATACCAAAATCCGCCACTTTTACTTCGTTGGTTTTTTCATCGTACAAAATATTACTGGGCTTAATATCGCGATGAATAATGCCCTGTTTGTGAGCGCAATACACAGCATCCGCTGCCATCGCCATGATGTAGTACACCAACTCCACATCCAACAAACGATCTTTACGCGTGTGCTCAGACAATGCTTGGCCATCGACAAAATCCATGGCGATATACGCCAGCCCAGGTTCCTCACCGGCATCGTGTATGGTCACGATATTAGGGTGCCGTAATTTGCCAACGGCTGCCGCTTCACGAAAAAATCGCTCTTTGATATTGGGCAATTCCGCCGCGTCAAACTGATCGTAATGCAGTGTTTTTATCGCCACTTGGCGCGCAATTTTAGGATCAAACCCCAAATACACCACACCCATGGCACCGCGACCCAACTCGCGCAAAATTTGATAGCGCCCTAAATACTGCCGGCTGGATGTACTGCGCGATGATGAAACAGGTTCTGCATGCTGACGACCGCGTGCCGTTGCAATGATTGTAGAATCTTCAAAACCCACAGTTGCAGCTGCACTTTCTATCGTGGGCTGAATACGCTGTGGCGTTGGCTTTGAACGCTGAAACCGATCCAGAAATGACGGTTTACTTTGCACGGTGCGCTTCATTTTGGTAGATGCAGATGCTGGCTTGTCAGGCGGTGCAACTGTCGCCGCTACCGAACCAATAAACGAATGCTTCACACACCACAAAAACACCAAGCCGTGACCCAGTAATAAAAATACCAGCCACTGAGAAATAGGGAACCATTCGCGATGCACACTCAGCATGATTTGCTGCGCAAGTATCAGCGCAACCACCATCAAGCCGGATAGTAGTGCGCCCCAGCGCACACTCAACAATGGCAAGGCAAACAAGTAGAGCGCAATACTCAAAGCCACACACAAATGCAGCAAGAAAAATCCACTGAACGGCGTAGCAAAACTGGCGCGTTCAAGGCTAGCAACATTTAACAGTAAATCATCTGCATCCTGATCGCCCTCTTCAGCGATAACAATCACTTTATTTTGCAAGATACGCAATGCCGATTGATCAAGCACTACGGATAAGGGATAGCGAATCGCTGCCGGCACAGAAAAACCGTTGTCGACAGAAAAGAAAGGCAGGACTTCAGACGCAGGCGAAGTGGAAATCAAAACGCCCTGCATTTTTATACCTTTATCTGGGAGCCATTCAGGGCTGCGCACATTTTGCTGCAATGCAAATAAAGCCAATCGCGCGTCATAACGGACAGCATTTTCTCCATGCCACAATAGAGGGCGCTCCAATGCGCCATGTTGTGCTTGTGGCGCAGTAATGCCGACAAATTGCGTTTGCTCCATCGACAACATGGGCAACGCATTGTTGGCTCTTAAAGTTTTTGCACGAACCGCAAAATCTTCGATAACTTTTGCGCGTATCACTCGCTCATTTGCCAGTAGCGAGCGGTAAGTCGCCATCCTGCTGGCCATAGCGCGAAACTGCTCTGAAGATGCGGCAATAAGTGCAGGTTGTACATGCTCCGTCAAATCATTAAAGCCGTACTGATTCCACAAAGCTCCGTGCAAAACCAAGGCAGCACTTTTCATGCTGCTGACCTGCAACTGCGCAAGAAAAGCCATCATGTTCGGCGCATTGGCAGGATCGTGTAAAAAATGCTGCATGTCTGCCGATGGCACATCAATGCGCACAAAAGCAGGCGTTAAGTCATCCATTTGACCGTGCAGCCTAACACCCAACCTAAACAGCGTTTTATCAACCACCCTAAAACCCGGCATGCCTGTCGCGGTCGTCGATGCACCAGCGACAATAAAAAACAGAGAAAAGATAAGCAGCAAAACTCTAGCATCCAGTAGCGACGCTACTGTTTGCCAGCGTTTACCCGTTACCTTTGCTCGAATCTTCACAGCCCCACCCTGCGCCAATGCAAGCGAATTGTTTAGTACAAACGATTACTGCTGCTCACTACTCTCTTGGTTTTCAACGGCGGTTGCGACTTTTCTTTTTTCAACTTTGGCAGCCTGACGCAATGCTTGTTGATACAGCGCATACTCGTTAGAACCCACACTAGCGTTCATTCTTTCTTGAACAGCTTTGTATTCAGCGCTGTTTATATCCAGTGGCGCGTTGTTGATCGCCAGCAAATGCACCACTGCCCAATCGCCATTGGTTAATTGAAACGCATCAGTAGCTGTTGCCGCAGCGGGCTGACCACTTAATTGAAATGCACGCGCAACCAATTCTGCACTGGCACCATTGGCGTTATTTTTTTGGTTTTCTAAAAGCTGTCGCGACAATTTCTCTTTGCTTGCTACAGCTCCCATCGCCTCACCGGCTGTCACACGCTGACGGATAGCCTCCGCTTGTGTTTTCAGTTGGCTGGCAGCCTGAGTTTTCTTAATGCTGGCGACAATGTCTTCTTTTATCAATGCCAAATCTTTAGGTTTTGGCAGTTGGTGCTCCGCCACGCGCACCACGACTGAGCGATCTGCTGACAGTTCAATAACCTGACTGTTTTTACCGGAATCTAACAGATCTTCTGAGAACGCAGCATCAATTACTTTCTGCTGACCTGCTATTCCTTTACCGCCGCGACGACCAAACGCTTCCGTTTTTTGCACCTGCATATTGAGCTCAGCTGCCGGCCCCACCAAATCACCCGCGCTGTATGTGCTATCGGTCATTTGGTTCAGTTTTTCTGTGTAATCCGCATCCACTTTTGCGTGAGACAATTGCTCCTGCAGCGCAGCCTTGCGCTCTGCGAATGAAGGAAAAGCGGTATTTTTTTGACTCAGCAACTTGATGACATGGTAACCGTAGCGCGTCTTAACCGGCTCAGAAAAATCGCCCTCTTTAGTCAGTGCCGCCAATGCCGCTTCAAACTCCGGCTCAAAAACATCACCAGCACTCACGCCTACATCACCGCCCATCACAGCAGAGTCTTTATCATCAGAGTATTGCTTTGCTACATCTGCAAAACTTTCGCCGGCTTTCAATTTTTTCATGATGGTATCTAGCTTGGCTTTTTCTGAACCATCTGGTTTTTCTTCCACCAAAATATGAGCTGCCTGTCTCTCAGGCGATGGCTTGAATGCCGCAGCTTCTTTTTCGTAAGCCGCTTTTAAATCGGCTTCTTCAACCGCAGCTCCATGCCCCAACGCTGCTTTGTTGAGATCAAGGTATTCAAGCGTTACGGTTTCCTCCGTCATAAACTCGTCGGCATGATCTTTGAAATACTGCTCGATGGCTTTTTCATCAGGCTGAATGCTGTCGGCAACTGTTTTCTCTGCCAATAACAAATATTCAAAACTTCTGCTCTGCTCTGACAATGCAGCAGCCGCTGCAACTTGCTTTTCTGTTGTAAATGCCGTTTCTGAAATGCCACGCTGCAACTGCTCCATCACCAGCGCATCATTTAAACGCGAGCGGTACATAGCTGGTGTCATGCCTGCGCTACTCAATTTACTTTTGAAAAAGCCCGGATCAAAACTTTTACCGTCTTGACTGAACTCCGGATTGCGCACGATTTCACGATCAATAGCATCCGGCGCTGCTGCCATTTTCATCACGCTGACTTGCTTGGTTAAGACTGTCCGACCAATCAAAGACTCAAGTGCTGGCTCACGCAACATTTGATCGGTAAGGAAAGAGGGATCTATTTTCCCTTGGAACATTTCACTGTAGCGTGCACGCGCTGCAGTGATTGCCTGATTGATTTGCTGCTCACTAATCTCAACACCGTCTACTGTCACCGGCGCTTTAACTTGTCCACCGCCACTAAAAAACGCATCCGCGCCAAAGAGGGCAAAAATTACGCAAATAAAAACAATTATTACAGTGGCAAACACGCCCTGCATTTTTTCACGCATTGCTCCGATCATACGAGCCTCACTGTCAAAGGATGCGGCATGGTAACAAAAAAGGCGCATTTTTATGCGCCTTTTTTCGAAATTCCTGCGTTATTTCAGCAGGTTATGTGTAAAAGCCAACTCAGTTCAGCGCATCTTTCAACGCTTTACCCGGCTTAAATCCAGGCTGCTTGGAAGCCTTGATTTCCAATGCTTCGCCTGTCTTCGGGTTGCGGCCGGTACGCGCGGCACGCTCTTTCACAGCGAAAGTTCCAAAACCAACCAATGTTACTTGGTCGTTGTTTTTCAGTGCTTGGGTGATGCTGTCGATAACAGCGTCCAGTGCACGGCCAGCAGCAGCTTTTGGCAGATCAGCTGCAGTTGCGATTGCGTCGATCAAATCAGTTTTATTCACGAGAAAACCCCTTGGATGTATTCCATTAAAATTTTGTCTGGGTGGCATGGTTAGTGGGTCGGCGGCCGACCATCTTCGCTCGCAGCTCCCTGTTGCTTGCAGCTTGTCAGAAATTACCGAGCTACAAGCTACATCTACGGCTAACGAGGGCAGGTTTTATACCCCTGCCACCGCTGAGGGTCAAGCCAACTTTCGCAAAACCGTGATATTCATCGTATATTTTCGCTGTCAATCCGCTTAATGTGTGCTGACACGCTCTACTTTTTTCTTGCCAGCACTCGCGTCTTCTGCAGTGGCGCTGTCGGCGTACTCTGCATCCGTCAATGGTTCCGGCATGTATTGCAGGGCAATGGCCAGCACATCGTCGATCCATTTCACCGGTTTAATCACCAGCTCCTCTTTGATGTTATCCGGTATTTCTTTCAAATCCCGCTCGTTTTCCTGCGGAATAATGACGGTGGTGATACCGCCACGATGCGCCGCCAGCAACTTCTCTTTCAACCCGCCAATAGGCAGCACCTGCCCACGCAGCGTGATCTCGCCAGTCATTGCCACATCGGCACGCACAGGGATATTGGTCAGCACCGACACCATCGCCGTACACATGGCAATACCCGCACTGGGGCCGTCTTTCGGCGTCGCGCCTTCCGGCACATGGATATGCAGATCGAATTTCTCGTGAAAGTTAGCCGGAATACCCAGCGCCTGTGAGCGGCTGCGCACCACTGTCAGTGCCGCTTGGATCGACTCCTGCATTACATCACCCAAGGAGCCCGTTTTCACAATAGCGCCCTTGCCTTTCACCGCAGCCGACTCGATAGTCAGCAACTCACCGCCCACTTGCGTCCACGCCAAGCCCGTTACCTGCCCCACTTTGCTCTCTTCTTCAGCGCGACCGTAGTTGAACTTGCGTACGCCAGAATAAATTTCCAAATTGGCACTATCCACGACGATATGCTTAATCTTGCCTTGCTGACGCGCACCGTTAGCTTTGACTACCTTGCGGCAGATTTTTGCCAACTGTCGCTCCAAACCGCGCACGCCCGCTTCTCGTGTGTAAAAACGAATGATGTCTTTGATAGCTGCGTCTGTAATTTCACACTCACGCTGATCCAAACCATTAGCTGTAAATTGTTTGGGAATCAAATAGCGTTTGGCGATATTGAGCTTCTCATCTTCCGTATAACCAGGGATACGGATAATTTCCATGCGATCCAATAGCGGCCCCGGAATATTCATCGAGTTAGCCGTGCAGATAAACATCACATTGGATAGATCGTAATCCACTTCTAAATAGTGGTCATTGAACGAGCTATTTTGTTCAGGATCCAACACCTCCAGTAAAGCAGACGCAGGATCACCGCGATGGTCCATACCAATCTTGTCAATTTCATCAAACAAAAATAGCGGATTATTCACTGCCACTTTCGCCAGTTTTTGCAGCAACTTGCCCGGCATAGAGCCGATGTAAGTGCGACGGTGGCCGCGAATTTCCGCCTCATCGCGCACACCGCCCAAAGCCATGCGCACAAACTTGCGGTTAGTGGCGCGTGCAATCGATTCACCCAGTGAAGTTTTACCTACCCCTGGCGGCCCCACCAAGCACAGCACCGAACCGCGCAATTTTTTCACGCGCTGCTGTACAGCCAGATACTCGAGAATGCGCTCCTTCACTTCCTCTAAACCGTAGTGGTCTTGGTTCAGAATATCTTCAGCGCGCTGCAAATCGTGGCGCAGACGCGTTTGCTTATTCCAAGGCAAGGATGTCATCCAATCAATAAAACTGCGCACGACGGATGCTTCGGCGGACATCGGCGACATCATCTTCAACTTCGACAATTCACGGCGCGTTTTTTCTTCCGCTTCTGGCGACATTTTTGCAGCGGCAATTTTCTTTTCGATATCATCGATCTCATTGCCAGTTTCCGCATTGCCCAGCTCTTTCTGAATGGCCTTCATCTGTTCGTTGAGGTAATACTCGCGCTGGCTGCGTTCCATTTGTTTTTTTACGCGGCCGCGAATGCGCTTTTCCATCTGGAATAAATCCACTTCCTTCTCGATCAGGCCCAGCAGATGCTCAGCGCGCAGCAAGGGATCTGGCATTTCTAGCAAGGCTTGCTTCTGCGCAATACTCACAGGCATGTGCGCGGCAACCGTATCCACCAAGCGCCCCAATTCATCAATGGCCGCCAGCGCACCCAGCGTTTCTGGCGGAATTTTTTTGCTCAGCGTGGCGTATTCTTCAAATTGCTTTAGCAATACCGCCGTCAACGGCTCAGCCATATGCGCGGCCATTGGATGCTCAGCTATTTTTTCGATATCCGCCAAGTAGTAATCACCGGCATCTTGCAGCTGCTGGATGGTGGCGCGGGCACCGCCCTCCACCAAGACTTTCACCGTATCGTCGTGCAATTTGAACAACTGCAACACGGTAACCACCGTGCCCACTTCGTACAATTCACCCGCTGTCGGTGCATCATCTGCAGCATCGCGCTGCGCCACCAACATCACCTGTTTGTCTGAAGCCATTGCCCGCTCCAGCGCCTTGATGGATTTGTCACGACCAACAAATAACGGAATCACCATATGCGGATACACCACCACATCGCGCAGCGGTAACAGTGGCAACACTAACGATGAATTCATTGGCTCCCCCCAAACAACACATCAAACCCCGAGAATACGCTTACAGTCTAGCTCACAATCTGAGAAACGCACCAAAAAAAAGGCGACCTCTTGGGCCGCCTTTTTCATCACAACGCGTGTGATTATTCATCCGATGCTGCTTTGCTCAATTTCGGTGGTTCCACCGATTGATACACCAACAGTGGCTCAGAATCACCGCGAATTACCGGTTCATCAATCACCACTTTGCAAACATCTTTTTCAGACGGCAATTTGTACATGGTGTCTAACAGCACATTTTCAAGGATGGAGCGCAAACCGCGTGCACCGGTTTTTCGCTCCATCGCTTTCTTTGCCACTGCGCGCAATGCATCTTCACGGAAATCGATTTCAACATTTTCCATTTCAAACAAGCGCGCGTACTGTTTCGTCAAAGAGTTGCGCGGCTCCGTCAAAATACTGATCAGAGCGTCTTCGTCCAGTTCTTCCAAGGTGGCGATAATCGGCAAACGACCGACAAACTCGGGAATCAGCCCGTAACGCACCAAATCTTCTGGTTCCAGCTCACGCAGGGACTCACCCACATTTTTGATACTGTCTTTGCTTTTGATTTCCGCGCCAAAACCGATGCCGCCTTTCTCAAAGCGATCGCGAATCACCTTGTCCAAACCAGCAAACGCGCCACCGCAAATAAACAGGATATTGCGTGTATCCACCTGCAAAAACTCTTGCTGCGGATGCTTGCGCCCGCCCTGCGGCGGTACAGAAGCCACGGTGCCTTCAATCAGCTTCAACAGCGCTTGCTGCACACCCTCGCCCGACACATCGCGCGTGATGGAAGGGTTGTCTGACTTGCGCGAAATTTTGTCGATCTCGTCGATATACACAATACCGATCTGCGCTTTTTCCACATCGTAATCGCATTTCTGCAACAACTTCTGGATGATATTTTCGACATCTTCACCCACATAACCGGCTTCGGTCAGCGTGGTGGCGTCGGCGATGGTAAACGGCACATCCAACAGGCGCGCCAAAGTCTCTGCCAACAGCGTCTTACCGCTACCGGTCGGTCCAACCATCAGGATGTTGCTCTTACCTAATTCAACATCACCTTCTTTTTTATTGCCGCCCGCACGCAAGCGCTTATAGTGGTTGTACACCGCTACCGCGAGGATTTTTTTCGCTTTTTGCTGACCAATAACATATTGATCCAGCGTTTCTTTAATTTCCAAAGGCGTAGGCAGTTTGTCACTGCCGGTTTCCGCTGCGCTTTCTTGGATCTCTTCACGAATGATGTCATTGCACAAATCCACGCATTCATCGCAAATGAATACCGAAGGACCCGCAATTAGCTTTTTTACTTCGTGCTGACTTTTGCCACAGAACGAGCAGTACAGCAGTTTGCCGTCGTCGCCACTTTTGGCCATATCAACTCTCCACCACGCTTTTCTTCAATTTCACACTTTCTTGGATGATAGCAGTGCCGCCGATATTTGGCAGCACCGTTTCTTACTTAACGGTCGCCAGTACACGACGATCGAGCACTTCGTCAATCAAGCCAAACGCCTTGGATTGTTCCGCACTCATAAAGTTGTCGCGTTCGGTTTCGCGCGCAATAGTTTCTACTGGCTGGCCGGTATGTGATGCCATGATTTCATTCAAGCGATGGCGAATTTTGATGATTTCCTCAGCATGAATAAGGATATCTGTCGCCTGACCCTGTGCACCGCCGCTAGGTTGGTGAATCATGGTGCGCGCGTTAGGTAGGCAGTAGCGTTTGCCTTTCGCACCACCAGCCAACAGGAATGCACCCATGCTGCAGGCTTGGCCGATACACATAGTGCTGACATCCGGCTTGATGAACTGCATGGTGTCATAGATCGACATACCCGCCGTAACCGAACCACCTGGAGAATTGATGTACAGGTGAATGTCTTTATCGGGGTTTTCCGCTTCCAAAAACAACAGCTGCGCCACCACCAAGTTGGCCATGTAATCTTCCACAGGGCCCACCAAGAAAATGACGCGCTCTTTCAGCAAGCGCGAGTAGATATCGAAAGACCGCTCACCGCGAGCCGTCTGTTCGATCACCATCGGGATCAAACCAACATTTTGTGGAGATTGAATAATCCTGTCGTTCATTGTGTCTTTTCCTGTCTCAATACTCGGCGCAGTGTAGCTTATCCGACAACGCGCATTACTCGCCGTCGGCTTCCTCAGCTTTACTGACCACTTCTTGGTAGCTCGCTTTGCGATCTTCTACCGCGGCTTTGCCTAATACCAGCTCGACCACCAAATCTTCCAGCACCATGTTTTCAATGCCAGACAACAGCTGTTTGTTTGCCATGTAATGCTCGATCACCTCTTTCGGCTCGCGATAGCCTTCCGCCAGCTCTTCAACCTTGCTGCGCACACGGGCTTGGTCGGACTTGATATCGTGCTGACGGATGATTTCAGCAAAAATCAAACCGGTGGTGACACGCTTTTTCGCCTGCTCGGCAAACATGTCATCAGGGAAGATAGAAGCAGCATCAATCTGCTTGGCCATCTCGCCAAATTGCTGCAACATCTGATTTCTCATGGCATTAATTTCGTTACCAATCAATGCCTTAGGCACTGAAACCTCATGTAACTTCAGAAGCTCATCTACCACATTGGTTTTCAGCTTATTCAGCGCGGCATTCTTCATTTCACGCGCCATGTTCTTAGTCACTTCCGCGCGGAAAGCTTCCAAGCCGCCTTCTTCCACGCCAAAGTGCTTGAAGAACTCGTCATTCAACTCTGGCAACTTCTTCTCAGATACTTTGTGCACTTTGATCTTGAACTCCACCGCTTGGCCTTTCAGCTCTTCGCTGTGGTAGTCATCTGGGAACGCCAGCGCCAAGGTTTTTTCGTCACCGGCTTTCATGCCGACGATGCCGTCTTCAAAGCCTGGGATCATCTGACCAGAACCCAAAGTCAGCGGTGTGTTTTCGCCTTTGCCACCGGCAAATGGTTCGCCGCCTTTGAAGCCTTCAAAGTCGATTACGACTTGATCGTCTTTCTGCGCAGCGCGCTCTACCACTTCAAAGCGCGCTTGTTGTTGGCGCAAGGAATCGATGGTTTTATCGAGGTCGGCATCTGAAACAGAGCCTTCCAAACGCACCAAGGAAACTTTGCTCATGTCACCCAGTGTGATTTCAGGGAAGATTTCAAAGGTCGCCACGAATTCGAAGTCTTTACCCGCCTCATCTTCGCCTTTGGCTTCAATAGAAGGCATACCAGCAGGCTGTAACTTCTCTTGCTGTACCGCTTCAAAATAGGCTTTATTGATCATTTCGCCCAACACTTCTTGGCGCACGCCCAAGCCAAAGCGTTGACGCACCACTTTCATCGGCACTTTGCCGCGACGGAAACCGTCTAAACGCACACTGCCAGCCGCGCTTTGCAGGCGCTTGTCCACTTCGGCATCAATTTTTACTGCAGGCAAACCCACCGTCATACGGCGCTCTAAAATCGATACGGTTTCAACCGACACTTGCATGATCAATCAACCTCATTGTTCAAGGATTATGTAAAGAAAAGGGGTTGGTGCGAAAGGAGAGACTCGAACTCTCACGGGTTGCCCCGCTGGAACCTAAATCCAGTGCGTCTACCAATTTCGCCACTTTCGCAGAAAAGGGGCGCGCATTATGCCATCCCTCCTTTGATTTAGCACGATACTTGCGGCAAAATGCCGCCCGCTGCGTTGGGCCTCCTGCCCGCGAGACACTCGGTGATTACGCCATGAGGTATATAGATGTCGAAAGAAGACTGTATTGAGTTTGAAGGCGAGGTGGTCGACACCCTTCCCAATACGACTTTCAAAGTGAAGCTGGAAAATGGCCACACCGTGATGGCACATATTTCCGGCAAGATGCGCAAAAACTATATCCGCATTCTGACCGGCGACAAAGTCAAAGTAGAAATTACGCCTTACGATTTGAGCAAAGGTCGCATCACTTACCGCGCACGCTGAGGAACAGCTCCTCAGCTTGGCACCTCAAGTTATCGCCCTCATCTTTTAGATAGCTTTTCTCATCAAACCCAGTAAATGCTCTAACACATGCCTAGCGTCTGCGTCACTTTCACTGAGGCACGCAGCACTCACTTCACTTTCGATCTGCGCGATAGCTTGTAAACAATCATCGTATAAAACGCTCGCTTCTTTCAATGTGAGATCACAAGCACTCGCACCAAACTGCAACAAATGCTTACGCGTCCACCATTTACGACTGCCCATCATAGTCAGCGCAGAGAGATCGTTTTGTAGATATGCCGTTGTACTCACCACATCGTAAGCTGGTGCAAGGCACACACTGTCAACACCTTCATACACCAGACCAAAATTTTTAAGATGCGCATCGCCGTTTTGCAATAACTGATTTAACACTATCATCTTAAAATACTGAGCTAACGCAGCAGCTTTGGTAGCAGGCGCAACAAATGTTTTGATTGTTTTTGCCACTTGCTCATAGCTTCCTGCGTACTTGTCATCACGCTGGCGCGCCTGCAACACACACATATCCTCAAAGCCCAGCGCGCAGCCGTCTGCTGTTAAATCAAATCGCTTCATGACAAACAACGCAGCATCGCTACTCAAATAAAACTCAGGCACCGGAATCTTGGCTGCTTGCAACACACGCATGCACCAATATTCATTCAACGCCAGTTGTGGGTAATCAGTTCCCCATGCTTTTACGATGTAACTACCTAACTGCAGCGCTGCTTTACCTTGCAAATGCGCAAGCACTTTTGGCTGTACGCCACTTAATGGCGAACGCAAAGCAAAGCGCGTTACCAACTCGTCAAATAAAGTTCTTTCTCCCGTTGCTTGTAACAGCTCATCCAGCGATAGCGTATCGAAAGGCAGCTGACTTGATGCATAACTCAAACGCCCTTCCACACTTGGCGCCAGCAGTTTTAGCAATCCGAAATCATCCGTGGTGGCCAATTTACTAAAATGCCGTTTGATCACTGACAGCAAATACCCTTCCGGCAGATGCATTTCAAATAACGGGAACAGATGATCGTGCACATAATCGCGCCCACGCACTGGCATAGTAAGCGACACAAAATCCTCGGCGTTGACGCTGCTGTGGTAACGAAAAACAGTCTTTCCGCCTTCCAAAAACAGCTCACCCACTGGTCGTTGATGCACATAGACATTCAAGGCATTAGCCATCACGCAATTCCTCAAAAGTAGGAAAAGGCGACTTCGCTCTCACCGCCAGTTCGCACCCCAACAAATTGAGCACGCTCATCACCTTGCGCACGCCCACATCCCCGCCGCGCCCAGCTTCCAGCGCCGCTAAGGTGACACGAGAAATGCCAGCCTGATCCGCCAGCATCTGCTGAGACATACCGCGCTCACTGCGCAATTGCTTAATTTGCTGTCCGAGTGACTGGAAGTCCATACATGCCGACATGATAAAAATACTTATCAATAGTACGCTTATTATAAATTTTGTAAAGTATTTTTATCACAAGTACCGACCCAGATAAAGACACCTTTCAACATCAAGCGGGAGTCAGCTCTTCGATATGCAATACCACTTCCCCGTTTTCTACCGTTACTTCCACACGCCCGCCCGCTTTCGATAATTCGCCAAACAACACGGCTTCCGCCAGTGGTTTGCGCAATTTATCTTTGATCAACAAAGCCATCGGTCTGGCGCCCATCGCTTTGTCATAGCCGTGATCGGCCAGCCAGTCGCGTGCGTCATCGTCCACATCCAGCGTGACTTTTTTGTCGTCCAGTTGCGCCTGCAATTCCACAAGAAACTTATCCACCACGGTTTTGATCGTGGTTTTTTCTAGCGGCGCAAATTGCACAATGGCATCCAAACGGTTGCGAAACTCTGGCGTAAACACGCGCTTCAAGGCTTCTCCGGCATCGCTGCTATGATCCTGCTGCGTAAAACCAATACTGCCGCGACTCACTTCACGCGCACCGGCATTGGTGGTCATCACCAAAATCACATTGCGAAAATCGGCTTTGCGACCGTTATTGTCGGTCAGCGTGCCGTGATCCATCACTTGCAGCAGCAAGTTATAGACATCGGGATGCGCTTTTTCGATTTCATCCAACAACACCACACTGTGTGGATGTTTGGTCACGGCTTCCGTCAACAAACCACCTTGGTCAAAACCCACATAGCCAGGAGGCGCACCGATCAAACGCGATACCGTGTGCGCTTCCAAATATTCCGACATATCAAAGCGAATCAATTCCATACCCATCAGTTGCGCGAGCTGCCGCGTGACTTCGGTTTTGCCGACACCGGTTGGCCCAGCAAACAAAAATGAACCGACCGGTTTACCTGGCGCACCCAAACCGGCGCGCGACAATTTGATTGCCGTTGCCAAGGTATCAATGGCTTCGTCTTGACCAAACACCACCATCTTCAAGTTTTTATCCAAATCGCGCAGCAATTCTTTATCGGACGACGACACTTGTTTTGGCGGAATGCGTGCAATTTTTGCCACCACCGTTTCTATATCATGCACACCGATCTGGCGTTTGCGTTTACTCGCCGGTTGCAACTGTTGATAAGCACCCGCTTCGTCGATCACATCAATGGCTTTATCAGGCAGAAAACGATCATTGATATAGCGTGCCGCCATTTCTGCTGCGGTTTTCAAAGCCGCATCGGTGTAACGCAAATTGTGATGTTTCTCGAATGCCGGTTTTAAGCCGCGCAAAATGTGATAGGTGTCTTCAACGGAAGGCTCGCCCACATCCACTTTTTGAAAGCGGCGTGACAGCGCGCGATCTTTATCAAAAATACCGCGATACTCTTGAAAAGTAGTCGAGCCAATGCACCGCATATCGCCAGATGTCAGCAGTGGCTTGAGCAGGTTCGACGCATCCATCACCCCACCGGATGCTGCACCCGCACCAATAATCGTGTGAATTTCGTCGATAAACAAAATCGCACCGTCGCGTTTTTTCAATTCTGCCAACAGCGACTTAAAGCGTTTTTCAAAATCACCACGGTATTTTGTACCCGCAAGCAAGGAGCCTAAATCCAAGGAGTACACCGTGCTGTTCGCCAACACCTCTGGTACTTCGCCATCGACGATCAAGCGCGCCAAACCTTCAGCAATGGCGGTTTTACCCACACCAGACTCACCCACCAACAGCGGATTATTTTTGCGACGACGAATAAGAATTTGTGACACGCGCTCCACTTCTTGCAAGCGCCCGACCAAGGGATCAATGCGCCCTTCTTTCGCCAGCGCGTTCAAATTGGTGGCATAGGCTTCCAGTGGATTATTGGAAGTTCCTTCATCACCAGAGCGCACTTCTGCATCGGAATCTTGCTCGCGACTCTCAGACGACGACTCCTCACCACCATCCGTTTTAGAAATGCCATGCGTGACAAAATTCACCACATCAATGCGCGCAATACCCTGTTCGCGCAGATAGTAAACCGCTTGGCTTTCTTGCTCGCTAAAAATCGCCACCAACACATTGGCGCCAGTCACTTCCGTTTTACCGGAAGATTGCACATGAAACACGGCGCGCTGCAATACGCGTTGAAAACCGAGCGTGGGTTGTGTTTCGCGCTCGGCTTCACCTTCCACCAGCAAGGGCGTGGTGCTATTGATAAATTCCACTAAATGTTTGCGCAATTTATTACAGTCTGCAGAGCAGGCGCGCAACACAGCGGTGGCGGCATCGTTATCCAATAACGCCAACAATAAATGCTCCACGGTCATAAATTCATGGCGCTTCGATCGTGCATCTTTGTAAGCGCGATTCAGCGTGACTTCGAGATCTTTGCTTAACATGTTGATGGCCTCGCCGTTGTTTTGGTCACTGTCGATTATTCGTCGTCTTTACTGCTGTCTGGCTCTATCTGACACAATAACGGGTGTTCATTTTCCGAAGAATACTGGTTGATCTGCTCTGCTTTGGTTTCAGCAATATCGCGCGTAAAGACGCCGCAAATGGCGCGACCTTCCACATGCACTTTCAACATAATGCGCGTTGCCTGCTCGCGGTTCATGTGAAAAAACACTTCCAACACCTGCACCACAAAATCCATCGGCGTGTAATCGTCGTTTAACATCACCACACGATACAGCCGCGGCTTGTGCAAGCGCGGTTTCTGTTTCTCAACCAGCGTCGTCCCCGCACTTTCATGCTCGAACGCATTGCTGTCTGCATCGTCACCCAGCATCGGTTGACTGCATGCAATTTGTTTCATCAAACCCGTCATTTCATGCTCTTCGTAAATAGATCTCGATTTCATTCTACCCTTCTTGCTCTGAATTTATAGGGACTTCTATCACCCTTCCGATACCGGTAAAATAAGCGTCCTTTCTTAACCCCTTTTTTATTGCTTCCCGAGGTTCAGCCAATGACCGTTGAAAGAGAATCCATGGAATTTGACGTCGTGATCGTCGGCGCAGGCCCTGCTGGGCTGTCTGCCGCCTGCCGCCTGCGTCAGTTGAACCCCGAGCTATCTGTGGTGGTAGTGGAAAAAGGCTCCGAAGTTGGCGCGCATATTCTCTCCGGTGCAGTATTCGAACCCAAAGCCTTGAACGAACTGTTCCCCAACTGGAAAGCCGACGGCGCGCCGCTGGAAACTGCGGTGACTGGCGATGACATCTACATGATGCTCAACGACAGCAAAGGCATCAAAGTCCCTGGCTTTGCCGTACCGAAAACCATGCACAACGAAGGCAACTACATCATCAGCCTCGGCCGCCTGTGCCGCTGGTTGGCTGAGCAAGCCGAAGCGTTGGGCGTGGAAATTTTCCCCGGCTTTGCTGCTGCGGAAGTGCTGTATCACGACAACGGCGCGGTGAAAGGCATCATCACCGGCGATATGGGCGTGGGTCACGACGGCCAACCCACCGACGGCTACACCCCTGGCATGGAATTGCACGGCAAGTACACACTGTTCGCCGAAGGCTGCCGCGGGCATCTCGGCAAGCAACTGATCGCCAATTTCAAATTGGATGCCGGCAAAGATGCACAGCACTACGGCATCGGCATCAAAGAAATTTGGGACGTGCCTGCCGATAAACACAAGCAGGGTTTGGTGGTACACAGCGCAGGCTGGCCGCTGACCGAAAGCGGCTCGGCTGGCGGCGGTTTCCTCTACCACTTGGAAAACAATCAAGTGGCCGTGGGTTTGATTACCGATCTCTCTTACTCAAACCCGCATGTCAGCCCGTTTGAAGAATTCCAGCGCTACAAAACGCATCCTGTGATTCGCCAATATCTCGAAGGCGGCAAACGCACTTGCTACGGCGCGCGCGCCATCGTCAAAGGCGGCTTGCAATCACAACCGAAAATGTCGTTTCCGGGCGGTTTGTTGATCGGCGACGATGCAGGCACGCTGAACTTCGCCAAAATCAAAGGCAATCACACGGCGATGAAATCCGGCATGATTGCCGCTGAAACAGTAGCTGCCGCGTTGGCGGCTGGCAAATCTGGTGACGAATTAGACGAATACACCAAGAGCTACGAAGCCTCTTGGGCGTATCAAGAATTGTGGATGCAGCGCAACTTTGGTCCTGCACAGCACAAGTTCGGCAACATTATCGGCTCGGCTTATGCCTTCTTTGATATCAATATTTTCAACGGCAACCTGCCTTGGACACTGCGTGATCCAAAACCGGATTACGCGCAGCTGAAGCCTGCCAACGAATGCGCGAAAATCAACTATCCCAAGCCTGACAACACACTGACTTTCGATCGCTTGTCTTCGGTGTTTTTATCCAACACCAACCACGAAGAAAATCAGCCCTGCCATTTGCGTTTGACCGACCCTTCGCTGCCGATTGCGCGCAACTTGCCGCTGTACGACGAACCCGCGCAACGCTACTGCCCTGCCGGTGTTTACGAAGTGGTGGAATTGGATGGCAAACCGCAATTCAAAATTAACGGCCAGAACTGCGTGCATTGCAAAACTTGCGACATCAAAGACCCCGCACAAAACATCAACTGGGTCACGCCGGAAGGCGCAGGCGGGCCGAATTACCCGAACATGTAACACCGACACAGGCCGCAACAGCGGCCTGTTTTTTTATGATCATGCGAAGAAGAAACCTAACCCTCCTCAATCCCCCCTTATTCGAGGAGAAAATCTAACCCCCCTCAATCCCCCCTTATCAGGGGGGAAATTGGCAACCTCCTCCGAACCCGAATCGGAGGGTACGCCAATTCCCTCCCCTGATAAGGGGAGGGTTAGGGAGGGGTTGCTTTTCACCAACAAGGAACCCACATGCCATTAAGTTGGAATGAAATCAAAAGCCGCTCCCTCGCCTTCTCTAAAGAATGGGAAAACGAAATATCAGAGGATGCAGAAGCCAAATCATTTTGGGATGGCTTCTTTCACATTTTTGGCATCAGCCGCAAACGCGTAGCCTCTTTTGAAGAACCCGTTAAAAAATTGGGTGACAAACAAGGCTTTATTGATTTGTTTTGGAAAGGTGTACTGCTGGTTGAACACAAATCACGCGGCAAAAATCTCGACAAAGCCTACACGCAAGCCTTGGATTACTTCCCTGGCATTGCCGAGCGCGATCTCCCCAAATATGTGCTGGTGTCTGATTTTCAACGCTTCCGCCTATTTGATTTAGAAGAAAACGAGCAATACGAATTTGACTTAAAAGACCTGCACAAAAATGTGCGTCTGTTTGGATTTATTGCCGGTTACCAAACCCATAAAATCAAGGAACAAGACCCCGTCAACATCAAAGCCGCCGAGCGCATGGGCAAGCTACACGACTAGACGAAAGCGGTGGGCTATGAAGGCCATCCGCTGGAGCTGTACCTGGTGCGCTTGCTGTTCTGCCTGTTCGCGGAAGACACTGGCATTTTTGAGCGCCAGCAATTCCAGGAATACATCGAGCAGCGCACAGCAGAAGACGGCTCCGATCTCGCGCATCACATCAATACGCTGTTCCATGTACTGAACACCCCGGAAGACAAGCGGCTAAAAAACCTTGACGAGCAACTGGCCGCGTTCCCGTATGTGAACGTGGCAAGCTGTTCGAGGGTGTTCGCCGCTGCCGGGCCAGTTTCGACAGCGCGATGCGGCAAGCGCTGCTGGATTGCTGTGCGCTGGACTGGAGCCGTATTTCACCGGCCATTTTCGGCTTCGCTGTTCCAGTCCATCATGGACAAGCAGGCACGGCGCAACCTCGGCGCACATTACACCAGCGAGAAAACATCCCCGCTGATCAAGCCGTTTGGATGGCCTGTGGGAAGAGTTTGAAAAAGATAACCAACAAAAACAAGCTGTATGAGTTTCATGGGCAAGCTACGCTGAAGTTTCTTGATCCGGCGTGTGGTTGCGGAAATTTTCTTGTTATTGCTTACCGTGAGTTGCGACTTCTGGAATTGAAGTGCTGCGCGCCTCGAAAGACAGCAAGCAGCAATCGTTTGATGTGCATTCGTTAATTCAGTTGGATGTGGATCAGTTTTACGGTATCGAGATCGAGGAGTTTCCGGCGCAGATTGCAGGTGGCGCTGTGGCTGATGGATCGATTTTGATGAACCAACTCGTTTCTGAGGAGTTTGGTTTGTATTTTGCAGCGCATTCCGCTGCGGGCGAGCAGTACGATTGTTTGTGCGAATGCTTTACGCATTGACTGGGATGATGGAAAGCCTGCGGCGCAACTGAGTTACATAATGGGGAATCCGCCGTTTGTTGGCGCGAAGTTTATGGATGATGCACAACGCGCTGATGTTGCCCTGGTATTTGGCGATATAAAGGAGTGCAGGTTTGCTGGGACTTCCAGCAGCTTGGTGGCGTGTGAAAGCTGCCAAGATGATACAAGGCACTAAAATATGTTCTATTTGTTTCGACCAACTCATTACACAAGGCGAGCAAGCTGGAGTGTTGTGGAGCTGATGCTGGCGCATGGCATGAAAATATTCTTTGCGCATCGTACATTTTCATGGAATAACGAAGCCATGGGAAAAGCGGCAGTGCATTGCGTGATTGTTGGCTTTGCTGCTGAAGATATTTCGCTGCGAAGTGGTTGTTTGAATACGAGCACATCAAAGGCGAGCCACAACTATTACAAGCCAAAAATATCAATCCTTATCTGGTAGATGCTCCAGATGTTGTTTTAACCAATCAAAGCAAGCCTATATGCCATATTCCTGAAATTGGTATTGGCAACAAACCCATTGATGATGAAAACCATTCTTTAGCAACACGAAAGAAAAAGCAGAGTTTCTCAAAAGAGAACCACAGGCTGAAAAATATTTCAGGCGGTGGCTAGGCGCGGATGAGTTTCAGTCATTGGCATCGTTACTGCTTGTGGCTTGGCGATTGTTCTGCTGAATTAAAGCTATGCCAGAAGCAATGAAGCGAGTTGAAGCAGTAAGAGCAAGTCGGCTAGCGAGCAAAAGGTACCAACACAAAAGCTAGCATCAACACCAACACGCTTTCATGTTATGGAAAAATATGCCTGCAGGAAATTATCTCATCATTCGAAGTTTCTTCAGAGCGCCGCTATTACATTCCTGTGGGATTTGAGTCGCCGGAAACGCTGTGCAGCAATCTGGTAAAAATTGCACCTGATGCAAGCATTTATCATTTGGTATTATTTCATCACTGATGCACAACGCATGGATGCGTGCCATTGCCGTCGGCTTGATGAGCCGTTATCGCTATTTCTGGTATTGTTTACAACAATTTCCCATGGCCGAAAACCTAACGAAAAGCAAACGCAAAACCATCGAAACCGCCGCCCAAGCTGTACTCGACGCGCGCGCACAATTCCCCGATGCCTCACTCGCAGATTTGTATGACCCACTCACCATGCCGCTCGTTTTATTAAAAGCGCATCAAGCACTAGATAAAGTTGTGGATGCCGCTTACGGTAAAACCAATTTCCAAAACTGGAAGGCCGGAGCGTAGCGTTTTTGTTTGAGTTGTATCAGAAAATACACCAGCTTGTTGCCGGTGGAGAAGCCAAAAAAATCAAAGAAAGCAAAAGCGTGAAGAATAATCTCACACCCTCCTTGTCAGGAAAATCTAACCTCTCTCAATCCCCCTTATCAGGGGAAGTTGGCAGCCTCCGAATTGGAATCAAAGGGTGCGCCAATCCCCTCCCCCTGATAAGGGGAGGGTTAGGAGGGGTTGGATCTTGATTTGCCTTTCATCACCTACAACAAATCCCTCACCGCCCTCGCCCGCGAAAATCGCAAAAACCCTACCGCAGCAGAACAACAAATGTGGCAACAACTGCTGCGCATGCGTCAGCATCACGGTTATAAATTTCTGCGGCAAAAACCTATCGGCGGCTACATCTTGGATTTCTACTGCTCAGCATTGCAACTTGCTATTGAAATAGATGGCGACAGCCACGCAGAACGCGAAGAATACGACGCAGAGCGCACACGCTTTCTCAATGCCTGTGGTATCACAGTGTTGCGCTACAGCAATCACGATGTTTTACATAACATTACTGGCGTATACGAACATTTAAGTAATAGCATTGCGAATTCGCAGGAAAAACAGCATGAACAAAGAACATCCCTTCGCACAATTCATTCAAATTCTCGGCAAAGGCAAAAAAGGTGCGCGCTCGTTGACACGCGAAGAAGCGCAGCAAGCGTTTGGCATGATTTTGCGCGGCGAAGCCGAGCCGATGCAAATCGGTGCTTTTTTGATGCTGCTGCGCGTGAAAGAAGAAGATGCCGAAGAATTAGCAGGGATTTATCGCCGCTGCACGCGAATACATTGCCGCACCGCAAGACATTGCTGTCGATTTGGATTGGTCATCCTGCGCGGGCAAAACGCAAACATCTGCCGTGGCTTCTATTCTCAGTGCTTTGTTGTTAGCTGAAAACCGTATGCGCATTTTTATGCACGGCACAGCGGGCTACAAAAGCAATCGCTCTACACCGAGCACTGTTTTCACGCACTGGATTTACCTGTAGTCAAAACATGGCAGGAAACGGCGACAGCTCTGGATACACACAAACTGTGTTTTTTCCACTGCGCGACTGGGGCGAACCCTTGCAACAATTAGCCGATTTGCGCGATGTACTCGGCCTGCGCTCCACCGTGCATACCGTCACGCGCATGACGAACCTGCTCCATGCACCGTGTTCTGTGCAAGGCATTTTTCATCCACCGTATGCTGAAAAAACTGTGCGCAAGCGAATTATCTGCTCGAACAAACTCATGCACTGACCATCAAGGGCGATAGCGGTGAATTTGAATATCGCCCCGAAGCTGACTGCAAATTATTTTTACTGCACAACGGTGAACGCGCACAAGAATTGTGGCTGCGTTTCTTCGCCGACAAACAAGCGCCAGAAGACATTTTTGACCCTTGCGCGTTTGCGCCACATCTGGCGCGGCACGGATAGCGATGTATGGCGAAGCGGCTGTGATTGGCACGACCGCCCCTCGTGCTCGCGTACCATGAACCAAGCTGCCGACCACGCCTCCGCTTGGGCGGCTGCCACGCTGCTTTGGCAAAACCGCAATCGCGATAGACTCTAAAAACCCATGAGCAACACAGTAATTAACCCTGCGCACTACCCTACTCAGCTGGCAGAAAAAACCGGGCGTTTAACCGAACTGTTGCGCCCTTTCTCTGCACCGCGTTTGGCGATATTTTCTTCGCCCGTTTCGCATTACCGTATGCGCGCTGAATTCAAATTTTGGCATGAAGGTGACGATTGCTTTTATGTGATGACTGACCGCTCCGGCAACCGCGTGCGCACGGATCAATTCCCTGTGGCCTGCCACAAAATCAATCAACTGATGCCAGCCTTGATTGTCTTATTACAGAGCAATGAAATTCTGCGCAGAAAACTGTTTCAAGTGGACTTTCTGGCAGCCACTACCGAAGAAGCGGTTATTACGCTGACTTATCACAAGCCCGTGGATGAGGCGTGGCAGGCACAAGCTGTCACACTGCAAGCTGCGCTGGGCTGCTCCATTATCGGCCGCAGTCGCGGCAAGAAAATTGTGATCGGCCATGATTTTGTTACAGAGCAATTTACGGTTGCACAAGAAACTTTTATACAACAGCAACCAGAATCTGCATTTAGTCAGCCTAACGCCGCTGTCAATCAACAGATGCTCGCCTGGGCATACCAACACGCACAGCATAACGGCGGCGATTTTTTGGAACTGTATTGTGGCAATGGCAATTTCACCTTGCCGCTATCGCGCTGTTTCGACAAAGTGTTAGCCACTGAAATTTCGAAAGCCTCCATCAAAGCACTAGAACACAATGTCGCCGCTAACCACTGCAAAAATATTGCACTGGCGCGTTTGTCGAGCGAAGAGTTTACACAGGCGTTGCGCGGTGATCGCCCGTTTCGTCGCCTCGCCCATCTCAACCTCGCGGATTATCAATTCAGCACCGTGCTCGTTGACCCGCCGCGCGCTGGTTTGGATGAAGACACCTGCGCACTCATTCAGCGTTTCGACAATATCCTCTATATTTCTTGCAATCCTGAAACGCTAGCGCACAACTTGCAAACACTGAGCCAAACACACCGCATTGAACACGCCGCGCTGTTCGATCAATTTCCTTATACACACCACATGGAATGCGGCATCGTGCTGCGAAAACAATCAGCAGGAACACCCGATGAGCAGTGAAGCGATACTGAATCAAATCCGCGCCGAACTTCGTGCGATGCGTGAAGTAAAACGCGGCTTGGAAGGCAACCGCATTTTTATGGATAGCGGATGGGAAAACGCTGAATACCCAGACGGCGTGCAGTTTTCACCCTTTGATGCCGACGGCATACACGCGGAAGCTGTTTTTATCGGGCGGCGCGAACCACACAAAACGCTCATCATGCACTGTCACGGCGGCGGTTACGCTGTAGGCTCCACACTGTCCCATCGCCCACTGGCATCAAACTTAGCGCAGGCTTGCAACGCTACGGTGATTACTTTTAATTTTCGCCGCGCACCGGAACACAAATTTCCCTGCGCGTTGGAAGATGCGCTGACGGTTTATCGCTTTCTGCTGCAAACTCACGACAGCAAACATATTGTGATCAGCGGCGACTCCGGCGGCGGCAGCTTGGCATTTGCACTCGCCCTGCAAATTCGCGATCTCGGTTTGCCCGCGCCTGCTGCGCTGGTGGGTTTATCTGCCTGGGTGGATTTTGCTTGTGAGGGCAATACTTTTGAAATCAACAAGCCGAAAGATTTGTCCGGCAATCGCGGCGGTTTGATGATGATGGCTGTGTCTTACGCCGGAAAAGACAACTTAAAAAATCCGCTGGTTTCACCGCTGTATGCCGAGAGTTTAGCCAATCTGCCGCCGACGCTATTGCAAGTTGGCACCGCAGAAACTTTACTGGATGATTCGCGGCGTTTTGCTGAAAAATTGCGCGCGCACGGCAATCAAGTCACGCTAGAAGAATGGCCAGACATGATTCATGTCTGGCACGCGTTCTATCCACGCTTACCCGAAGCAGGCCAAGCGATTGCTGCGATCGCCCGCTGGTTGCGTCACACCATATCAGGGTAATCGCTGACTGTTGGCAGTGTAATGGCCTGCTCATAACCAGGAATTTTTACCTGCTCTTTGCTGATCGCAATCGCTTCACAAGGCACTACATTGTGGTCAAACAGATAAATAGGATTGGCTGTGCCGCGCACCGCTGCTTGATCGTATTTTTCCGCCGCCGCTAAAACGCGCTCGTTGTTTTTTTGCCAAGTGGTAACAGCCGCCGCCCCGTGTTTTTTCTGCAACATTTTTTTGACGACATGCGGTGCGAACACCGTAGCTGTCGCGTTGTTGCCACCAAACCTTTGGCGTTGATCACGGCTAAATCCATGTTTTCGCGCCCGACATCGAGATCGCGCTTGTCGATATGCAAGTGTGAAGCATGCACATCGTCCGCTGCTTTATCTATCGTTTTGATTCCAGGGATTAAACCGTACTGCCACACACCCAAGGAAGCCGTAATTTGATCCCCCGCTGCGCTACCAATGGAGTGACCGAGAAAGGCTTTCATCGTCGCGACCGGCCATTTTTTCATGCCAAACGCTTTTGCCGCCTCGTTCAAAATATGCGATTCCGTCACGCGGTTTTGCGGTGTACTGGAGCCGTGCGCCTGCACAAAACTGCGCTGCGCCACGGCTGCATCACCCAACAGTGCGCGTGCAGAAGCGAGTGCTTTTGCCATGGTGATATAGTTGCCCGCCCCTGGCGCAGAAATGGATTTTTTGTGACCGTCTGCATTCACAAACACATTGCCGACGGCGCCAAAAATTTCTGCCCCCATTTCTAACGCGAGTGCATCGTCCATCAAAATAATAAATTGCGCCGACTCTGCCAAAGTGAAGCCGCAGTTCTCACCAAACGGACGGCTGGCGCGACGATGATTCGCCACATCGCTGCCATCAATTTTTTTCAAACCGTCATCTGTCGCCAGCGCGCCCATGGCGTCATAGCCATCAATAACTTCCGGCATGATGGGCGCTTCACTGGTGCCAACCATAACTACGCGGCGGCGACCACTGCGGATATCGTCCACACCCATGCGCAAGTTGTAGAGAAAAGTTGCGCAAGCGCCAGCAGCAGTACCGGTGCTGCCGACCGAACCCAAAATATACGCGTTCACAAAATCTGCAGGCATCTCACAAAAACCGAGCGCGCATTGTTTTGAAGTGACGCGTTTACCCATCAAACGCGATTGCACCATGCCGCCAGAGCCGTAGGTATCCAACTGGCTCATGGCGCTGCCTGCGTACACCGCCACTTGATCCGGCGACACACGCTGCATGACATCCGCCCAGCTCATGCCCATGCTGTGCACAGCATCGGAAGCGGCATAAACCGTCATCTTCAAACCGCGCGGATGATGGTGCGAGTTGTACAGTGCGCCGGGGTCAAAGCCCGTCGGCAACATCCCCGCCGCCTGCACGCCGTAAACGCGCTGGCTCGGCACCAATACATCGCAAGAGCCGGTAATTTCGACGCGCACTTGCTTGCCATCGCCCAGCGGCGTGACGCGCCAATTGGCAGGTAGCGGCTCAGGCAACTGGCGATCCGTGGTTACAAAGCTGACCGGCGCATCGCCAGAAGACAGAGACATACTTTTCTGCCACGGCGCGGCATCGACAGGGAAAAAGCTGGGCTCAATGCGGCGCACCAAGGAGCCGGCCAACACTTCATCGGCAAAACGCGCAGCCAATTCAGGCGAGGAATAGTGCGTGCCGCCGGTGTCGAGATAGCTGTCTGCGCCGTAGGTGCTGTCACTGTTGTGGCTCGCCAAGCCCATCAGGGTCGCGAGGCCGACTACTGTCTCCTGTCGCGCCTGTTCCGGCAGGCTTTCCAACACCATGCGGCGATAAGCGTGGTGCGAAGAAGCGCGCCCCGCAGCATTAATTCCCCCAAAACCGACGATGACGGGCAACAAAGACATAAGGCATACCTGCAAATGGAATGGCAGTCAGTCTAATCTTGTTTCCCGCAAATCTAGCAGCCAAAATAGCCATCAAAGTAGCCATTCTAGCCATATGAAGATTGCCTTTGTCCTCGTTGAACACATGCTCGCCACCAGCATGGCGCTGCCAGTAGAAATGCTGCACGCCGCAGCCGATTTTGCGCGCGCACGGCAACTGCCCAGCAAACCCGAGATACAGCTAAGTTTTGTCGCCACGCGCGCCGGTTTGTATACCAGCCGCAGCGGCGTGCCTTTGGTGGCTACCGATACGCTGGACGACACGCAGTACGACCTCATCTTCTTACCCGCTTTGTGGCGCAATCCGCAGCCCATTATTCGCCGCCACGCCGCACTGCTGCCTTGGTTGCGGCAACAACACGAACGAGGCGCGTTGATAGGCGCAGCGGCAACCGGCGTGTGCTTTCTCGCCGCCAGTGGCTTACTCGACCACCGCCCCGCCACCACACACTGGTTTTATCTTGATGCGTTTAGCCAACACTATCCGGCTGTCGATCTCAAACCGCAGTATTTGATTACGCGCGCGGGCAAT
>JAWKZZ010000008.1:0-150072 GCA_041395785.1 Pseudomonadales bacterium | reverse complement strand
TCTGGCTGAAGTTGCTCAGGCAAAAGTTATTCGGGAAAGTAGCGCGAAATGGTATCCACCACGCACGCCGGTTTGTCAGAGCCTTCAATTTCAACCGTGACGCGAATCACGGCTTGCACGCCGCCTTTTTCTTCGCTGGCTTCCACCAATTCACCGCTGCCGCGCACGCGCGAACCGACTTTCACCGGCATCGGGAAACGAATTTTGCCGCAGCCGACATTCACGCCCATTTTGATGCCTTGCACATCGATGATCTGTGGCAGAAATAAATTCACCAACGATAGCGTGAGATAACCGTGTGCGATGCACGCGCCGAAAGGACCGTCTTTGGCTTTGACGGGATCGACATGAATCCATTGATGATCACCGGTGGCATCGGCAAACAAATTGATGCGCTCTTGGTCGATCAGCAACCATTCGCTGTGACCGAGTGTTTTGCCAACTGATTGCAATAACTCATTCGGGTGTTTAAAAATTGTGGTCATGTATTTTTCTCAATCGTGAAATGATTTAAGCGCGTTGCGCAGAAACGGCGAGAATTTCACCCGTCATGTAGGACGAATAATCGGAGGCGAGGAACATCATCACATTCGCCACTTCCCACACTTCCGCGCCGCGACCGTAAGCTTCTTTGCCTTCCAATTCTTTCAATAATTCTTCCGGCGCCGATTTTTTCAACATCGGATGCACGGCGAGTGAAGGTGCCACGGCGTTGATGCGCACGCCAAATTCTGCGCCTTCCACTGCCGCGCAGCGCGTCAACGCCATCACGCCCGCTTTCGCGGCGGCGTAATGTGCCTGCTCTTTTTGTGCGCGCCAACCGAGCACCGATGCGTTGTTGACGATCACGCCGCCAGTGCCGCGCGCTTTCATCACTTGCATCATGTAGCGCGTCATGCGCATGGTGCCATTCAAAGTGACATCAATGACCTTGAACCACTCTGGATCTTCCATATCCACTAATTGCTTGGAAGTGCCGAGACCAGCGTTGTTGATCAAAACATCAATGCCTTGCAATTCTTTTTCGGCAAAATCGATCAGTGCGCGCACTTCATCTTCCAGCGCGACATTGCAAGTTTTACCCCACACCGCTTGCAGGCCGGTTTCTTCTTTCAATTTGTCGACGGAGGCTTGCAGACGACCTTCGTGCACATCGCTGATCACAATCGCGCGACAACCTTCTTCCACGGCTTTTTTTGCAGCAGCAAAACCGATGCCGACACCGGCAGCTGCCGTGATCAACACCGACTTGCCTTTCAATAAACCGTGGCCGGGAACATATTCTGGGTTTTTAACAAAATCCATCATGATTTCTCTCGCAAAAAATAGAGTTAAAAAACTTAGCGACCTTTCGCTTCTTTGGGCATACCCAAACCGCGTTCAGCGATGATGTTACGCTGAATCTGGTTGGTGCCGCCGTAAATGGTGTCGGAGCGCGTGAACAAATACATGGATTGCAAACGCGTCAAATTGTACGGCGCGCTTTCGAGCATCTCGGCTTCTGGGCCGAGCACATCCATCGCCAACACACCGAGGTTGCGGTGCCAGCTCGCCCAGTGCAATTTGTAAACGAGGGAGGATTTGTCGAGCGCACCATCATCACCTGCCGACAACATGCGCATGGCGTTGTAGCGCATCAAACGCAAACCGGTGTGCGCTTCGGCAATGCGTTGTCGCAACGCGGGATCTTGCGCTGCACCATTTTCTTTGGCGATGCGCACGATTTCATCCAACTCGTTTTGGAACAACATTTGTTGACCGAGTGTGGACACGCCGCGCTCAAAACCGAGCAAGCCCATCGCGACTTTCCAACCGTCGCCCGGATTGCCGACGATGTCATCCGCAACCGCATCATCAAAAAACACCTCGTTAAATTCCGAAGTGCCGGTCAGTTGTTCAATTGGGCGCACGGTCACACCGGGTTGATGCATGGAGACGAGAAAAAAGCCCAAGCCTTTGTGCGCGACCGAATCGGGATCCGTGCGCGCCACCACAAAACACCAATCGGATTCGTGTGCGAGCGAAGTCCACACTTTCTGCCCGTTGATAATCCATTTTCCCTGATTTTTATCAGAAGAGTCTTCAACAAAACGCGCTTTGGTTTTGACATTCGCGAGATCCGAGCCCGCACCGGGTTCGGAATAACCTTGGCACCACAATTCTTTGCCCGACACGATGCCAGGCAGATATTTTTGCTTTTGTGCTTCAGAGGCAAACGCAATCAGGGTGGGGCCGGCCAAACCTTCGCCTATGTGACCGACACGCCCCGGCGCACCAGCGCGCGCGTATTCTTCAAAGAAAATCACTTGCTGTTCGATGGATGCGCCGCGACCGCCGTTTTCTTTTGGCCAGCCCACGCAAGTCCAGCCGCCTTCGGCCAATTTTTCTTCCCAGCGTTTGCGCTCGTGCGGAAACATGTGTTCATCGCCAGGGCCGCCGCGAAATTTCAGTTGTTCAAATTCGCCCACCAAATTGGCTTTGAGCCACGCGGCGATTTCGGCGCGGAATAATTCGTCTTCTTTGCTGAAAGTCAGTTTCATTTTGCGCTCCTCAATCCAGCAACATCTGGGCGATCAATTCGCGCTGTTGCGCGCCGTTGCCGAGAAACAATTCGCTGCTTTTGGCGCGTTTGAAAAACAAATGCACATCGTATTCCCAAGTAAAACCCACGCCGCCGTACAACTGAATGGCAGAGCCCGCGTTAAAGAAAAAGGTGTCAGAGCAATAGCTTTTCGCCATCGCTGCCGCTTCATGCAATTCTGTCGCGATGGTTTTGTCGCCATCGGCAGCCAATGCTTCCTGCGCCACACACGCCGCGTAGTACACCGCTGAGCGCGACACTTCGCATTTCAACATCATGTCCGCCGCTTTGTGTTTAATGGCTTGGAAGCTGGCGATGCTGCGGCCAAATTGCACGCGCTCTTGTGTGAAAGCGACAGTGCGATCGAGAATTTCTTGCGCGCCGCCCATTTGTTCGGCGGCGACTGCCACTTTTGCCAAACTGATAATTTTTTGCAGCACTGTCCACGCCGCGCCTTCATCGCCCATGCGCGCAGCCGCTGCAACAGAAATATTTTGCAGCGTGATATCGGCTTGGTGGCGTGTTTGATCCATGGTCGGCGTCCAACGGCGTGTGATGCCTGCGGTACTCGCTGGAATAGCAAACAGAGAAATGCCGTTTTCACCTTGCGAATTTTCTGCACGCGCCGCGATGATCAATAAATCTGCCGTGTGACCGTCGATGACATAGCGCAGTGCGCCGTTCAGTGTGTAGTTGTCGCCATTTTTTTTATAAGTGGCTGTGACCGCATCCGCACCCCAGTTACCGCCGTGACGCGCTGCGGCTGCGCCGGTGTAAGCGAGTGTGGCAGTCAATGTGCCTTCGACGATTTGCGGGAGGTATTCCGCTTGTTGCGCTTCAGTACCGGCAACGAGCAGTGCGTTCACGCCGAGACAGATGGTGGAAAAAAACGGCGAACACAACAACACGCGCCCCATTTGCTCCAACACCGCCGCGAGTTCGACGAAACCCAAACCCATGCCGCCGTGTTGTTCAGGAATGGTGATGGCTTGGAAACACAATTCAGTGCAAATGCGCTGCCACAAATCCGCGTCGTAACCCGCTTCGGTTGCCATCGCTTTGCGCACAGCTTCCGAATTAGAAACATCCTGCAAAAAACTTTCCGCAGTTTCGCGGATCATTTTTTGTTCGTCGGTGAATCGAAATTCCACAATAGACCTCGTTTGTTTGATGACCCCCTCGGCCTACGGCCACTCCCCCTACGGTGTAGGGGGAGATATGTCCTCCCCTGTGAACAGGGGAGGTGCCGCGTAGCGGCGGAGGGATCAGTTTTTCAAGTTCCGTACACTTTTTGTGCCGGCACTTCTTTCGCCAACAACTCCTTCATCGCCGTGCCAACTTCTGCTGGCATCCAGCGCGCGCCTTTGTCCACACCGGCGGTGGTGCGCCAGCCGTCGGCGATAGAAATTTTTCCGCCTTCCGCTTCAAAAATGCGACCAGTGATATGCGCAGCTTCCGCAGCACCCAACCAAGCGAGCAGCGACGACACATTTTCCGGTGCCCAATAATCGAAGCTGCCGTCAGTGGGCGCGGCCATGCGCGTGGCCATCGCTTCTACCGCCGTGGTCATGCCGGTGCGCGCTGCCGGAGCAATGGCGTTAGCGGTGATGCCGTAGCGACCGAGTTCAGCGGCTTGGTTCAGCGTCAGAGCGGCAATGCCGGCTTTGGCGGCAGCGTAATTGGATTGACCGATAGAACCCTGCAAGCCTGCGCCGGAAGTGGTGTTGAGGATGCGCGCATCCACTTGTTTGCCTGCTTTGGATTGGTCGCGCCAGTAGTGCACGGCGTGTGAGGAAATGCAGAAGTGACCTTTCAAATGCACGGCCATGATCGCATCCCATTCCGCTTCGCTCATGGAGGCAAACATGCGATCGCGATTGATGCCGGCGTTGTTCAACACGATGTGCAAATCGCCAAACGCGGCGATCGCTTCTTTGATCGCGTTTTCGCTGTCGGCGTAGTTGGTGATGTCGGAAGTGTTGACGATGGCTTTGCCGCCCGCCGCTTTGATGTCGTCAACCACTTTTTGTGCGGCGTCGCGGTTGATGTCATTCACCACGACAGCGCAACCTTCTGCAGCAAACACTTTTGCGTGCGCTGCGCCGAGACCGCCGCCCGCGCCAGTGATGATGGCAACACGATTGTCCAAAATACCCATAATCAAATCCTCACAATAAATTGTTACTAAAAATTATTTACAGTCTTTCGCTATTTATAGACGCTCAATAATGGTGACATTGGCTTGACCGCCGCCTTCGCACATGGTTTGCAAACCGTAACGGCCGCCAGTGCGCTCCAGTTCGTGCAACAGCGTGGTCATCAAACGCGTGCCGGTCGCGCCCAGTGGATGACCGAGAGCAATCGCGCCGCCGTTGACATTGGTTTTCGCGTGGTCGTAACCGGTTTCTTTTAACCAAGCCATGACAACAGAGGCAAACGCTTCATTGATTTCCACCAAATCGATGTCCGACATTTTCATGCCCGCTTTTTTCAGTGCGTACTGTGTGGCAGAAATGGGTGCGGTGAGCATCCAGATCGGATCTTCAGCGCGCACGCTCATGTGGTGAATGCGCGCACGCGGTTTCAAGTTGTATCGTTTCAGTGCATTTTCTGAAACGATCAACATCGCAGAAGACGCATCACAAGTTTGTGATGACACCGCCGCCGTCACTTTGTCGCAGCCGAACAGAAAATCCAACTCCGCCATTTTTTCTAACGACGATTGGCGAGGCGTTTCATCGTGTTCTACGCCAGCCATCGGAATGATTTCGCGTTTGAAGCGGCCTTCAGCGATCGCTTTCAGTGCGCGCGTGTGCGATTCCAATGAAAAAATTTCCAAATCTTTGCGCGACAGATTCCATTTGTCGGCGATCATCTGCGCGGATTTGAATTGCGTAGGCGGCTCTGCGCCGTAGCGCGCCACCCAGCCGGTTGAGCCGCTGAATGGGTCTTTAAAGCCCATCGGTTCGGCGGCAGTCATGGCAGAAGAAATCGGAATTTGCGTCATGGTTTGCACGCCGCCCGCAACGATCACATCCATCGTGCCGCTCATCACGGCTTGCGCTGCAAAATGCACCGCTTGTTGCGAAGAACCGCACTGGCGATCAATCGTAGTCCCTGGCACTTCCTGCGACAAACCCGCCGCGAGCCACGCCGTGCGCGCGATGTCGCCCGCCAAGGGGCCGATGGTATCGACGCAACCAAAAATCACATCGTCGTATTCGTTATCGGGAATGCCGTTGCGCTCGACAATCGCTTTCAACACATGTGCGCCGAGATCCGCGCCGTGTACTTGTGCGAGACCACCTTTGCGGCGACCGGTGGGTGAGCGTACTGCATCAACGATATAGGCTTCTGGCATTTTTTATTCCTCGTTAAAACGTCTGACCGGCACCAATTTTTGCGCCTTCTGCCAGCACAAAATCAGCGACACGATTTTTATGAAACGCGACATCGCCCCAAGTGTTGTTTAGCGCCCACGCTTTTTTCATAAAGATGTGCATGTCCACTTCCCAGGTGTAGCCCATCGCACCGTGTACTTGAATGCCGTTTTTCGCGCCGAGCAGTGATGCTTCGCTGGCGGCGAGTTTGGCGTGCGATACATGCAGCGCGGCATCGGCATGATTGTTTGCGATGGAATACGCCGCGCGATGCACGACCGCTTTTGCATATTCCAGCGGCACGGCGACATTCGCTAAGCGATGTTTGACGGCTTGGAAGGAGCCGATGGCTTTGCCGAACTGCGTGCGGTCGCTGGTGTATTTCACAGAAATTTCGATCATGCGCTGCGTCAAACCCAGTGCTTGCGCGGCCGCGCCGAGTGCGCCGGCATTCACGGCATCGGCAATAATTTTTTGCGCGTCTGCACCGCGCGCAACGCAAGTGGCAGGTGATGGTGTCCACTGCACGCTGAACAATTTGCGTGAAGGGTCGATGCTTTCGTTGTGCGTCAGTTGCACCATGCTTTTGGTGACGGCGTGAATTTCATCGTCGCCGTTTTGCAGCAACAACAAATCGGCGATGTGCGCATCGGCCACCAATAAGTTTTGTGCCAAACCAACAGCCACTTTGGCTTCACCGGAGGCGATGCGCGGCAGCCATGCAAATTTCACCGCGTCATCGGGCAGCGCGTTGATCAGCGGCACGGCGACCAACACGGTTTCCACCAAGGGTTCTGGCAGCGCGACAAAACCGCAAGCCTCGGCCAGCAGCACAAAATCCACGGCGTTCATGCCCATGCCGCCAAATTCTTCCGGCACGGTCAAGCCGGTCAAACCCATGCCTGCCATCGCCTGCCACAAATCGTCGCTGCGACCGCTTTCTGTTTCCCACAATGCGCGGATTTTTTCGGGTGTGACTTCGTTGACCAGAAATTTTTTGACTTCTTCTTGGAACAGTAATTGGTCTTCGCTAAAGGTAAAGTCCATCGCGATGCTCCTCTTATCTCGGCATGCCGAGCATGCGTTCGGCGATGATGTTGCGTTGAATTTCGTTGGTGCCGGCGTAAATCGGGCCAGACTGCGCGAACAGAAAACCGTCCAACCAAGTGCCCACGCCAGCAGCAGCTGGTGCGTGCGGCAGCAGTTCTGCGCGTGCCGACAGAATGCTCATCGCGGTTTCGTGCATGCGCTGGTCGAGTTCGGACCAAAAGATTTTGTTGGTGGAGGATTCGGGGCCGATCTTGCCGCCTTTGTTCAAACGGCAGGCGGTTTGGTAGGTGGTCAGGGTGTAGGCTTCGGCATCCAAATAAGCACGCGTGACAGCATCGCGCACGGTGGGGTCGCGGTCAGCTTCGGCGCGATTGGCACGGTACAGTTCAACCAAGCGGCGCGCGGTGTTTTGGAAGCGTGCAGGCGAGCGCAGCATCAAACCGCGCTCGAAACCGGCGGTGGCCATCGCCACTTGCCAGCCTTCGCCCTCTTTGCCCAAACGGCGTTCGACCGGCACTTTCACATTATCGAAAAAGATTTCAGCAAAACCGGGCAGGCCGTCCAACTGTGGGATAGGGCGCACGGTGATGCCGGGCAGGTTCAGTGGCACGAGAATGAAGGTGAGACCGTGGTGACGGCTGGAGGCGGGGTCGGTGCGGAACATGCCGAAGCATTGGTCGGCCCACACCGCGCGCGTAGACCAAGTTTTCTGGCCGTTGACGATGTAGTGCTTGCCGTCTTCGGTCAGCTCAGCTTTGGAGCGAATGGCGGCCATGTCGGAACCCGCGCCCGGCTCGGACCAGCCCTGCGCCCACACTTCGGTGCCGTTGGCCATTTTCGGCAGGATGTCGGCTTTTTGCTCCGGCGTGCCGTACTCCATCAGAGTCGGGCCGAGCAGGAAAATGCCGTTTTGGTTCACGCGCAGCGGTGCGCCCGCGCGCCAGTATTCTTCTTCAAAAATCAGCCATTCGATCAAATCGCAACCGCGCCCACCCAGAGCTTCCGGCCATGTCACCATGCCCCAGCGACCACCGTTCAGCTTGGCCTCCCACTCGCGGTGCTGCTTGAAACCTTCAGCGGTATCAAAGGATTGCAGCGGCTCTGGCGGCACATTGGCGGCTAGCCAAGCGCGCACTTCGGCGCGAAAGGCTTTTTGTTGCTCGGTGTAGGCTAAATCCATGGGCAATCTCGCAAAAATGGACAGCGGGCATCAGCCAAGATGGGCTGAAAAACGGGCGGCGATGATACCACGGGGCGGGGGTGTTCCCTAAGCCTCGCGAGCGTGCGTTGCGGCAGTTAATGTACGGCTAACTGGGTCTTGAGGGTTGGCAGAATTTTGCGCTAACGCAAGAGAAGAGTTGCGTGCAAGCCAGTAGCCAAATAAAAATCATTGGCACGATAACAAACCGTTGTTCGGGGATGATAATTAACGCTTGAGCAAACGAGAAGATAACAATCGAAACGGCAACGAGATGTGCGGGGTGTGTGAGTAGCATCTGACGGTTTCGCACTAAGAAAAATAAAGCGGTGAGGATGGCGAGAGTATTGATAATCAATAAAGACAGGTATTTAGGGCGTAAAACTTCAGGGTCAGGTTTTTCAATGCCGGTGTATTTAGTCATGGACGAGCCGGTTTCTAGTTGAGCCCCCCATGCGTAGAACGGTGACGGTAAAGACGGCATAACTGCGTGGTCGCCGGTAAAAGGCATGTTGCCGATACTGACGCTGTAATCGTTGGCATCCAGTGTTTTGCCGCTGACAAAAAAGCGTTGTGGTTCTGTAGTGATTGATACAATTTTTTTGGCAATAACCGAGCTTGTGCCGTGGTGAGAAAAAGCAATTGTGATGCTGCCTGGGTGCTCTGCCCACAGCCAAGCGCTGAATGTATATTCGGTATTTGCAGGGAGTGTAACCCACTGCACTAAGTATGCGGTGTTGTCGCTACCATCTTCCACTACATCCATTTTGTCGGCGGAGTTTCCTTGCAATGGATCTTGAGAAACGTCCCATTGGATATTTACGTTTTGCGTTAGCCATGAAGTCGGCTTTCCAATGTTTTCTATATCCTCACTGAGGAGTTTATTGATTGGGTGGTAGCTATCTATGTAGGTCACGTTTTTATAGGTACCTAAATAGAAAGCGGTTCGATTGTAAAGCAGGCAAAAAAGCGATGAAAAATCTCTTTCTTTTAGGCTGGGCAGCAGGCCACTGTTAATACTGCAGTGTTGAGGCAGTGAATACATTGGAAATAAGGGTAAAACAGTGTCGTAGCCCACTTCTTTTGAGTTGAGGTGTATGTCTGTCCATGCATTCGATGCAGTGGTATACATGTAGGCAATCTTCCCGCTGACTTTGTAGGTGTGCATGACTTGAACAGCAGGAAAAAATAGTGCGCTCAAAATAAAAACATGAGCTATTTTTTTGTATTCCCGACGCAAGCAAAGAAAGCCGATAAAGCAGATTGCTACGCTGGCGAGCAATGGGTAAAAGTAGAAAGATCGTATCCATGCGGCAAGCCCAATCATAGAACTGCCAGCAGTGATGAATATTAGGTTAGGGAATGTGTTGGTATTGTGCGAAAGTAGCAGTAGCCAGATGCCGTTCAGCATCAGCAATGTAGATGGCGGGTCAGACAGCGAAGTAAAAAGTGTTGGCCATAAAAAAATGGTGTGTATCAAAAAGCTAGCAATAACAAGAAATATGGTTAGGACAATTGACGTGTTTGCGTGTTTGCGTGTTTGCGTGTTTGCGTGTTTGCGTGTTTGCGTGTTTGCGTGCTTAAAGAGAGTAGGGCAATGACGGATAGCAGAGACGAAACTAGCAATAGCGTGAGGTTGGTGTAAACCAACGCGCTGTCAGGTAGCCCCAGCCTTGTTGGTAAACTAAACCAGTAGCCCACTCCGCCCGGCCGTGTTTCGTCATAGCAGTTGTTATGCAGTGCGCATTTCGCACCTATTTTTAAATACGAGCCTGCATCACAGCACTGTTGAAAAAAAGTTGGCAAAAAAGAAGCCGAATTCATGCCTGAAAATCCTTGTTGTATTTGTAGTGGGGGTATTGCTGGGCGCGCCGGTATATTAGATGTTTTTGCACCGCACCAACATCTTCGGCGTGAGTTCCATCACCAACTCATCGCGCTGGTTGAACAGCAGGTTTTTGCAGGTGACGATGCCGTGGTCGGGGCGAGATTTGGACAGCCGCGCCTCCAACACGCGAATCTCCAGCCGTAGCACATCGCCCGCACAAACCGGCAGCAGCAAGTTCATGTGCTCCACGCCCAAACCGGCGGAGTAGGCGGGGCAGCGGTCGAGGTTGTTCACCAGCCACGAGCGCGCGCAGATGATGAGCGTGCCGGGGGCGACCAACTGGCCGAACACGGAATCTTTCGCGGCGATGGGGTCAGTGTGGAAAGGCTGCGGATCAAAACGGCGACCGAATTCGAGGATTTCTGCCTCGGTGACGAGATAGCCGCCCGCGCGGGCGACGAAATCGGGCGTCATGTCCTCAAAGTAGGCCAGAGGCCCCGGATGAAAGCCGGCAACAGACATAGTGGTTGCATCCATAAAAAGGGCGCTCAGTTTATCCTGAGGCGCTGCCGCCGTTACACTGCACATTTCCGCAACGCTGCCGTATTTCACACAGGAGAATTGTTATGGCTGTTACCCTCGCAAAAGAAGCGCTCGATGTCGGCATCATCACCAACAACGGCGAAAAAATGCTCGCGTTTTATCGTGATGTGTTGGGCTTGGCGCAAGAGCCGTCGATTCCATTTCCGGGCTTAGGCACCATTCACCGCCTCGTTTGCGGCAACAGTATTTTGCGTATCGTTGCGGCGGATAACGCGATTGAACAAGTGGCAGGCGGCGCGTTTGCCTCGCGCAATGGCATTCGCTATCTGACGATCAATATCAGCAACCTCGACGAAGTAGTCGCAGATTGCAAAGCCTTCGGCAGCCCGATTGCGGTGGATATCCGCGAACTGCGCCCCGGCGTGCGCTGCTGTCAGTTGCAAGACCCTGATGGCAACTTCGTTGAGTTTATTTGCGTGGGTTGATTGTTGGCTTGGTGTGTGGCGTGCATTGGTGCGCGCCAACATTCTAAAAATTTAAAAAACAGTAGCCAACGCGATAGCCAGCCCTGCGTAAATCACGATCGCAAGCCAAAATTCAGTCGGCGATTCTTCACGCGACAGCGATTTTCCCCACACACCAGATTTGACAAATACTTCGCCGCGAAAAATGGAATACGCCACATATAAGGCAACCACTGCAGCAATCATCTTGAACATGATTTTTACTCCTTTTTGCGCGTAAAAAATTCCACGATCATTAAAATCAATCCCAAACCTGCGCTGATGATGCAGGCGGGTGTTGCGAACATAGCGAGTAATCCTAATCCGATAGGGTTGCCATCTTTAGGTCCAAAAAAAATATAGAGCCCTAGTGGTGCAATGCCAATTACGCCGAGCAGCATGCTCCACAACACAATTTTTTTGCCTTTGGATTGTTTTAGCCGTGTTGATGAAGTGTTCATGCGGAATGCCTGCTGCGCAACGCGGGGAAAATTTGAGCAAGACACCACCCGCCTGCTGCACCCGCTAAAGCACATGGAAAGCCAACCATAAAAGTGATGATGATTTCAAAAGGCAGCAAATTGTGCGTAGTGGAATCGATAGCGACATCGACAATGACGCGCGCCAATTCTGAAACCACCACAGAGAGTGTGACCATCAGTGTGCTGCGCCAAAAAGAAGCGATGTTGAAGGCGTAAACTAACAGAGCTGCCGCAGCTACCACGAATAAACCTGGGTGTAGCAAAGCGCTCGGTAAATTGATTTGATGGTAGGGAATAAACCAAAACGGCAGCCCAACCGCAAAAAAGCTGGCAGCCATGGCTAACCACAGCCAAAACGATTTGTTATGTTGCATAAATACCTCGACCGTGAGGAAGTGTCTTAAGTGTGACATAAAGCGTGAACCTGTAACCGCGCAGGAGTAAACTGCGTACACCATTCACTCTCTGGAGTCTCTGTATGGAACTTTACGGCAGTTTTACTTCGCCTTATGTGCGCCACATTCGTATTGCGCTGTTAGAAAGTGGCTTGGCTTGTCAATTTGTTGAAACCGATGCAGCAGCCAGTGCGACATTATCGCCAACGCAAAAAGTGCCTTTTTTGAAATACCGTGAAAACGGTCAAGACAAACATTTGAGCGACTCCAGTGCGATTTTGAAATATATCCGCGAACACAGCGGAAAAACTTTTTTCAACGATGAAAAAAACACGCTGGCTGCGTTCAATGATTACTGCACGGCGAATACTTTGCTGGATGCGGCGATCAATTTGTTTTATCTCGAAAAAGACAGCGTAACACCCCAGAGCAGCGTCTACATGGCGCGGCAGCAGGCGCGTTTGCAAACCGGTTTGTCGGAGTTGAATAAGTTACATTTTTCTAGCGCAGCGCCGTTCAGTGATGCCGAGTTGCGCATCGCCTGTTTCCTTGATTGGGCGTTGTATAGAAAGCGCGTGTCGATTGATGGCTTGTCGGCTTTGCAACAGTTATTGCGTGATATGAATCAATACAGTCACTTCGCAGAAACGGCGCCGCCGGCAGTTTGAAATCATTGGCGATGGCATCCGTGGAAGAAGTGTTGGCCGCTGCGTTTGCGCAGCGTGCCGGTGTGCAAGATAGCAATGCGCTGCGCGTGTTTCACGGCGCGGGTGAAGTGTGGCTGGATGGTTCTCAAGCGCGCGCGCTGCTGAAAAGCCTATCGGTAGATCGCTTTGGCGAACACGCGTGGGTGACGCTGTGGGAAACGCAAGACGGCGATCGACAGCAGTTTGAAAAAATCTTGCAAAAACCCTTATGTCATTTTTTGCGGCAACACTTTGCATCTGCTGTGCTGCAATGTCGTCCGCGCAAAGGCACGATAGGCGATCCTGCTGTGTTGTTCGGTGAGCCTCCTGCCGAGCGTTATGTAGTGTGTGAAGGTGAGGCGCAGTATTGGGTGCAGTTATTGGGTGTTAAACATCCGGGCTTGTTTTTGGATCACGCGCCCTTGCGGCAATGGTTGCTGCGCCACAGCAAAAATTTGCGTGTGCTGAATACCTTTGCTTACACCGGCAGTTTGTCGGTGGCGGCAGGTTTGGGTGGTGCAGCGCATGTCACCACCTTGGATTTATCAAAAGCGACGATGCGCTGGGCGCAAGAAAATGGTGAACAGAATGGACTGCACAGTGAGCGCGCGCGCTGGATTGCGGGCGATGTGTTCGAGTGGTTGCCGCGTTTGAAACGCGAAATCGCACAGGGAAAACAGGCGGCGTACGACATGGTGATCGCGGATCCGCCGTCATTTTCGCGCGGCGAAAAAGGTGTGTTCTCCACCGCAAAAGATTTAACCGCCTTACATGTATTGCTACTGGATGTGTTGGCTCCCAACGGTTTGCTAATCACCTCCATCAATTCAGCTCAAATTTCGTGGGCGCAGTACGAAAGAGACCTGCTGCAAGCAGCGCAGCAGCGGCAGTGCCGTCTGCAAGTGTTGCAGCGTCTGGAGCAGCCCGCTTCGTTCCCCAACTGGTTGCACGAGCAGGCGGACGAGCGCTACTTGAAGGGGTTCATCCTGCGCGCTGCGCGGGAGGCTTGAGCTGCCGTGTATACTGCCGCTCCCTGAAAATTCGTTCTTTTGATTAGCCATGACTCAATTTCTTATCTTTCTCGGCCAGCAGTGGATGTTGGTCTCTCTGTTGCTGGCGCTGCTCGGTCTGTTCATGTGGAACGAAAATCGCCGTGCAGGCAGCAGTATTTCCGTGCATCAACTGACCCAACAAGTGAACAGCGCCAACGCGCTGGTAGTGGATTTGCGCGAGCCAAAAGAGTTTCGCGAAGGTCATGTGGTGGATGCACTGAACATCCCCTATGCCAAGCTCGCCGAGCGCATGGCAGATTTGGACAAAACCCGTCCGCTGGTGCTGGTGGACAAAATGGGACAGCACAGCGCCGCTGCCGGTCGCAGCTTGATGCAGGCGGGCTTCCAAGTCTCGCGCTTGAACGGCGGTATGAGCGAGTGGTCTGGCTCTAATCTGCCCGTGGTCAAAGGCGGTTAATCCATGGCTGGCATCACGGTTTACTCATCGGATTTTTGCCCTTACTGCCGCCGCGCCAAGGCGCTGCTGACAAGCAAAGGCGTGGCGTTTGACGAGATTTGTGTGGATGGTCGCAGTGAGCTGCGTGCCGAGATGGCAGCGCGCGCAGGACGCAATACCGTGCCGCAGATCTGGATAGGCGAGCAGCACATCGGCGGCTGTGATGATTTACACGCATTAGATGACCGTGGCGAGTTAGATGGTTTGTTAGCACTTGCTCGCTCTTGAGTTTTAATGGAGAAAGGTATGTCGCAAGAACAACAATTTGGTATCCAGCGTATTTATGTGAAGGATGTGTCCTTTGAATCGCCGCAGGGTGTGGCGCTGTTCAACAAACAGATCAAGCCGGCTATCGAGCAAGAACTGTCCACCGCCGTAACCACGGTGGCGGAAGACCACTACGAAGTGGTGCTCACAGTGACCATCACGGCTAAAGAACAAGACCAAGTTCTGTTCTTGGTCGAGGTGCAGCAGGCCGGTATTTTTGGCGCGCGCGGTTTTACCGAAGAGCAGTTGCGCAAGGTGACGACGGTCAACTGCCCGACCATCCTGTTCCCTTACGCACGCCAGTTGGTGGATAGCTTGTTGCAGCAGGCATCCCTGCCGCCACTGCTGTTGCCGCCGGTCAATTTTGATGTGTTGTTGCAGCAAGCGGAGTCAGACGCTGTCACCACGCACTGAGTCTCCCCATCCCGCGCGAGGCTATATCAAAAAACTTTGATATAGCTGGAGGCTCTGCTAGTATCGTCGCCCCGAAAGTTATCGAACCCGCGACGAACCAGCCATGCTGCCTCGCTCCACCTCAACAGCCCTTGCCGCCAGTGGCGAAAGCTTGCATCTGGCCAGCTACCTAAAGGCAGCCGCGGATCCGCTGCGCCTGCTGGTGTTGCGCCTGTTGAAGCAGGATTCTTTCGCCGTGCAGGAGCTGTGTGTGCTGCTGGCCGTGAAGCAATCGGGCATGAGCCACCACCTGAAAATTTTGTTGCAGTCAGGTTTGGTGGTGACGCGGCGCGAGGGCAATACCATTTTTTATCGCCGCAGCACCGCCGCCGAGTGCGATAGCGCCGCGCATGAACGCGTGGAAATGCAGCAGGCTTTGTTTGCCTATGTCGATCGCTGGCTGCTGGATGCGGATATCGCCGAGCGTTTGCTGCAAGTGCAAAAAGAACGCATCGTCAGCTCGCGCCAATTTTTTGCCGAAAACGCCGCACTGTTTCGCGAGCAGCAGGAACAAATCGCCGATTACGATTTGTACGGCTCAGCCGTGGCGGCGCTGTTAGATCGTTTGGCGCTGCCATCGCGCAAACAAGCGCTGGAAATTGGCCCTGGCAACGGGCAATTTTTGCGTGAACTCGCGGCGCGTTTTGATGCGGTGTTGGCGTTGGACAATAACGCACCCATGTTGGCGCAAGCCGCAGAGTATGTGAGCGCGCAACAGTTGCAGAATGTGTCGCTGCGCTGTGCCGATATTGCCGAATTACCAATTGACTTTCATCCCGACTGCGTGGTGTTGAATATGGTGCTGCACCACACGCCATCCCCCGCTGAAGTGATTGCAGAAATCAGCCGCATTTTACCGGCGCAGGCGGTGTTGTTGATTTGTGAGTTGTCGCACCATCAACAAAGTTGGGTGCGAGAATCTTGCGGCGATATTTGGTTGGGATTTGATCCCGACGAATTAACTGCTTGGTTGACGCAATCGCATTTAGTGTGCGAGCACAGTCAGTATTTGGCGCTGCGCAACGGTTTTCAAATTCAAATTCACGCGGCGCGCAAGTTGCCGGTTTCCATCCACTCTGTTTAATTGTTTGTTGTCACAGGAGCATTAACCATGTCCGAATATTCCGTCTTTACTTCTGAATCGGTCTCTGAGGGCCATCCCGATAAAATGGCTGACCAAGTGTCAGACGCGATTCTCGATGCAATTCTCGATCAAGATCAGTACGCGCGCGTGGCTTGCGAAACTTTGGTGAAAACTGGCGTGGCGATGGTGGCCGGTGAAATTACCACCACGGCCGTGGTCGATTACGAAAAAATTATTCGCGGCGTGATCAATGACATCGGCTACAACAGCTCCGATGTGTATTTCGATGGCAGCACTTGCGGTGTGTTGAATTTGCTCGGCCAGCAATCGCCAGATATCGCGCAAGGCGTTGACCGCGCGAAACCTGAAGATCAAGGCGCGGGCGACCAAGGTTTGATGTTTGGTTACGCGGCGAATGAAACCGATGTGTTGATGCCGGCACCGATTCAGTACGCCCACCGTTTGGTAGAGCGCCAAGCGGAAGCGCGCAAATCCGGTTTGTTGCCGTGGTTGCGTCCGGATGCGAAATCACAAGTCACTTTCCGCTATGAAAATGGCAAGCCGGTGGCCGTGGATGCGATTGTGTTGTCTACACAACACGCAGCGGATGTCAGTGACAAAGATATTCACGACGGCGTGATGGATTTAGTGATCAAGCATGTGATTCCTGCGCAGTGGATGTCGAAAGAAACCAAAATCTATATCAACCCTACCGGCCGTTTTGAAATCGGCGGCCCGATGGGCGATTGCGGTTTGACCGGCAGAAAAATTATTGTCGATTCTTACGGCGGCATGGCTCGTCACGGCGGTGGTGCGTTTTCCGGTAAAGATCCGTCGAAAGTGGATCGTTCGGCGGCATACGCTGGTCGTTATGTGGCAAAAAATATTGTCGCGGCCGGTTTGGCGGATCGCTGTGAAATTCAAGTGTCGTATGCGATTGGTGTAGCGGAACCGACTTCGGTGTCGATCAATACTTTTGGCACGGGCAAAGTATCGGATGAAAAAATTGTGCAGTTGGTGCGTGAGTTTTTTGATCTGCGCCCTTACGGCTTAACGCGCCAATTGGATTTGTTGCACCCGATTTATCGCCCAACCGCGTCTTACGGCCACTTTGGTCGCGAGCCGGTGGAAATTGTTTACAACGGCAAACAACACACCGCGTTCACTTGGGAAAAAACTGACAAAGCAGACGCGCTGCGCGATGCAGCGGGTTTGAAATAAATCCAATCAGTTGTGGTGTTACCAAAACCCGACACCTGTCGGGTTTTTTTATGGCTGCATTTATTTAACCAAGAGCAGATTAGTCTGCAAATATTTACTCCAAGGATGAAGCTGCTACACTCAGGGCGAAACTTCAAAAAGAAGGTGATCGCGATGAGTCAAGATACGACGAAAACGGCTACCGAATCACAGCCAGAGATGAGGCTGGCGCGTACCTTTCCCATTTCCCAGCGACAACTGAAATCCATGGAGAGGAATCAGCAGGGATTAGACGAATACGCCAGTCGTCCGACCGCATCACCAATGAACTCAGAGGATTGGCAGAAACAGCACGAGAGAGTATTGAACGCCCCTTGGGGCCATTTAGCGGCTACCGTATAGAAGCTAAAGCATACGACCACCCAACCGACCCCAAGCAGGGGCAGCTAGAAATACGCTACTACGGCAAAGAGCAAATGGACGCGGGGCTAACGGGCGAGCCTGCGCTTACTGTGATTATTGGCAAAGACGGTGAGTTCGGCATCAATGGTCCATCACCAGAAAGCGAAACTTTCAAAGCGTTCAAAGAGCGTGGATGGGCAGAGGAAGCCAAGCAAAAAGATGGCGTGATAAACAAAGAACATACACGCCTGATAAATCCGCATAGGGATGATGGTCAGTTTTCGCCTTCGCAAGTAAAAGATATTTTGGCAGACGCTCACGCACGACTTCGCGCTTGGCGCAAAGAAGATCGCGTTGGCTTGAATTGGGGGAGAGCAACAGGCGCAACTGGCGGCGAGTTTGGCAACGAGGGCGCAGCATTTTTCCAAAACGACACTTCACCTCGCGGCTTCTTTGATCCAAAAACGCGCGACATTACGCTGCTGCCCAGGTCTGATTTATCGACCTACCTGCATGAATCAGGGCATTTGTATTTGGAGGTGATGGCTTCTTTGGCTGCACACGAGACTGCCAGCGAAGGATTGCGTGCAGATATGGACGCTGCGCTGAAATGGTTTGGCGTGAAGGGCGAGAACGCCAGCGAGCGATTGGCGGCATGGAACGCGATGACGCTGGAAGAAAAGCGTAATTTCCACGAAAAATGGGCAGAGTCTTTTGAGCAGTATTTATTTGAGGGTGTTGCGCCAAGTCCAGAGTTGCGCGAGGCATTCAAAAACTTTCGCCAGTGGCTCACATATGTATACAAGTCAATGGCGCAATTTTTGGTTGGGCAGAAAAACGCCAAGCTGAATGATGAAATGCGTGGCGTGTTTGGCAAACCAGTGTTGCGCAAAGAAGGTGGGCTATCGCCGGACGCAATGGCTGAGGCGTTGAGCCAATTCAATTACCTGCCGCTGGATGAACATGGCAAGTGGGACATTCTCGACCTTGAAGATTTGTTGCGCGAAGAAGCGGCGGGCAATCCGCAGTATTCGACTGATGTGGATATGGATGTGTTGCTTGGCGAGCCGCAGCGTGCCTTTTTTGATGCTGAAAATGTTGAGTACATGGGCGGCAGATTAAACCGCATAGATATTCGCAATATGTTTGATGATATTCAGCTTGCGGAAATGGCAGGCATTGATCCGTATACGGGTGAGGCTGTTGCTACTGAGCCGCAGCAAGAAGGCGAGTCTGTGCTGTTCCAGCGCAGTCAAGCCACCAAAGAGAATTACGAAAAACGCATTGATGAATTGTTTGCTGGAGAAAAAGCTGCAAGAAAAGGGGTCAGGATTCTTGATCGTGCTGATGTTTTGGACTTGCTGGGCTTTGGTGACAAGCCGCTGCATTTGCAGGAGTCTGCCGTTGGGAAACTTGACGGAAAGACCGGTGAAATTAAACATCTTGGCATGACGGCGGAAATGTGGAAAAAGGTGCCTGAGTGGATTGAAAATCCGGTAGCAGTATTCAAATCACAATCCGTGCCTGGCGCGCTGGTTGTGTTTGCGCCTGATCTGGTGAATGGCCGCCCTGTACGCATCACGATTGAACCGAGCAGAGGCATGGCCGGCATGGATGTTCATGTCACTACCAATGCCTATGAGGAAGGTGGCATAGGCACAACGCCGGTGGATGTGTGGGCGAAAGACAAGAAGGCACTACTGTACTTGGATGAAAAAGAAAGCCCCACGTGGCTTGCAAATGCAGGGCTCCAATTGCCGAGGGTTGCAAGTCAGCCGCGAAGTTCTGATGGCAAGATACTAACCGAGGCCGATATTGTCAACGGCGGCAGCAATCCGAATATCTTGAAGCAAGACGAGATAAACGACACAAAAACAAAACCGCGCACACTCGAAAGCATGGGCGTGTTGTCTGACGATGGTATTCAGCCTGATCTTTTGGCTGATGCTTTTGGATTTCCGTCTGTTGAGGCGATGGTTAAAGCTCTTCTGACTGCGCCTGATCCTGTCTCTGCAATTAAACGGCTGACCGATGAGATTATGGTGCAGCGTCATGCTGACCTAGCTACGCCGCAAGCCATTGAGCAGGCTGCGTTAGCGGCATTGCATAGTGAGGCGCACTGTATAAAGCCGTGCGCGATTAGTCTTTTACGCAAGAGCGCATGACTGCATTTATTGGCGGTGTTCTACTAAATGCGTCACCACGGACGGATCCGCCAAAGTGGAGGTGTCGCCCAAATTGTCGAGCTCATTTTCGGCAATTTTGCGCAAAATACGGCGCATGATTTTTCCAGAGCGCGTTTTTGGCAGTGCGGGTGCCCATTGAATTTTGTCGGGCTTGGCGATCGCGCCGATTTCTTGTGCGCAATACTGCGCGAGTTCGGCTTCTAAAGTTGCATCGCCAGTTTCATCGTGCATCAAAGTCACAAAACAATAAATGCCTTGACCTTTGATGTCGTGTGGGTAGCCGACCACCGCCGCTTCTGCGACTTTCGGATGCAATACCAAAGCGGATTCAATCTCTGCCGTGCCCAAACGGTGGCCGGATACATTCAGCACATCGTCCACGCGGCCGGTGATCCAGTAGTAACCATCGGTATCACGGCGCGCGCCATCGCCGGTGAAGTAGTAACCGGCGTACTGTGAAAAATAATTGTCGAGCAGGCGTTGGTGGTTGCCATACACGGTGCGAATTTGCGCGGGCCATGAGGCTTTGATCGCCAACATGCCTTCGCCAGCGCCGTTGATTTCTGTGCCGTTTTGATCGAGCAACACCGGCTGTACACCAAACACCGGCAAGGTGGCTGAACCGGGTTTCGGCGAGATGGCGTGTGGCAGTGGTGTGATCATGTGCGCGCCGGTTTCGGTTTGCCACCAAGTGTCGACGATAGGAAGCTGGTTGTTGCCAACCACACGGTGATACCACACCCACGCTTCAGGGTTGATGGGCTCGCCCACCGTGCCGAGCAGGCGCAGGCTGGCGCGGGAGGTGCGCGTCACGAATTCATCGCCCTGCGCCATCAAGGCGCGGATGGCGGTGGGCGCGGTGTAGAGAATGTTGACGCGGTGTTTGTCGCACACTTGCCAAAAGCGCGACGCATCGGGGTAGGTGGGTACACCCTCAAACAGCAGGGTAGTTGCGCCGTTGGCGAGTGGGCCGTACAGGGTGTAAGAGTGGCCGGTGACCCAGCCGACATCAGCCGTACACCAGAAAATCTCGCCGTCTTGGTAATCGAAAGTGTGGCGGAAGGTCATTGCCGTCATCAGTAGGTAACCTGCCGTGGTGTGTAGCACTCCCTTGGGTTTGCCAGTGGAGCCGGAGGTGTAGAGGATGAACAGAGGGTCTTCCGCGCCCATCCATTCTGGCGCGCAGTCATCGGCTTGCTGATTCACCAGTTCGTGATACCACACATCGTGGTCATCCTGCCAAGCAATTGCGCCGCCCGTGTGGCGCACAGTCAGTACAGTGTGCACAGCTGGGCAGTGTTGCAGGGCGGTATCGACGCAGGCTTTCAGTGGGATGGTCTTGCCGCCGCGCACGCCTTCGTCGGCGGTGATCACCACGCGGCAGTCGGCATCGAGGATACGATCTTTGAGCGCTTCGGCAGAGAAACCGCCAAACACTACCGAATGCACCGCACCGATGCGCGTACAGGCCAGCATCGCGTAGGCCGCCTCCGGAATCATCGGCATGTAAATGCACACGCGATCACCGCGCTGCACGCCGCGCGCTTTGAGGGCGTTGGCGAGTTGGCAGACTTGGCGGTGCAGCTCACGGTAGCTGATATTTTTGCTGGTGTTAGGGTTGTCGCCTTCCCAAATCAGCGCCGTTTGATCGCCGCGTGTAGCGAGATGGCGGTCTATACAATTCACGCTTACATTCAACTGCGCACCTTCAAACCAGCGCGCTTGGCCTTTGTGCATATCGCAATCGCTGACACGATCCCACAGGCGTTGAAAATCCAAAAACTCGCGTGCGCGCTCTGCCCAAAAAATATCCGGCTGCTCAACCGATTGTTTGTACATGGCGTTGTAACGCGCGCGGTTGATGTGCTGAGCAAAGGCAAAGGTGGCGGGCGCAGGGCAGTGGTAAGTGGTTGGCATAAGCGGTTCCTTACAGCGTCGTTATGGCTCTTATCCTACTCGCGTCGCGGGCTACTTGAATAGCAAGTGGCAGGTGTGGTGTGATGGCTCGGCAGTACCTGATATGACATCAACAACAAGGAGCGCAACATGGAACACTTCACCGCAGCCGTTCAGCAGTATGTTAATTTCGAAGGGCGCAATACCCGCACCCAGTACTGGATGTACATTTTGTTCTATTTTATTTTTTATGTGGTGTGCGCCGTGGTCGATGGTGTGCTGGGCATGCAACTGCTCACCATATTATTTTCACTCGCATTGTTATTGCCCAGCATTGCAGCGGCAACGCGCCGTTTACACGATACCGGTCGCTCCGGCTGGTGGCAGTTGATTGTGTTGATCCCGTTGATTGGCGCGATTGTATTGATCGTTTTTCTCGCCCAAGACACGCATCCCGGCGACAACCAATACGGCCCTAATCCAAAAGCGGGGCAGGACGCGGCTAGCGCGTAATGGCTGATGAGCGAAACAAAAAAACCGCAGTGTGAGCTGCGGTTTTTTTATGCGCGATATTCGCGTTTAGACATTAAAACGGAAGTGCATCACATCGCCATCTTTCACGATGTAATCTTTTCCCTCTAAACGCCACTTGCCTGCTTCCTTCGCGCCCGCTTCGCCGTTGTATTGCACAAAATCCTCATAGCCTATTGTTTCGGCGCGGATAAACCCTTTTTCGAAATCGGTGTGAATGACGCCAGCCGCTTGCGGAGCGGTTGCGCCCACTTTGACCGTCCACGCGCGCACTTCTTTTACGCCGGCGGTGAAGTAAGTGTGCAGATTGAGTAATTGGTAACCGGCGCGAATCACACGGTTTAATCCTGGCTCTTCCATGCCCAAGGTTTCCAAAAACTCGGCTTTATCGGCTTCATCCAATTCGGCAATTTCTGCTTCGATTTTGTTGCAAATGGGCACCACCACGGCACCTTCTTCTGCGGCGAGTTTTTTAACCGCTTCCAAGTGCGGGTTATTGTCAAAACCATCTTCGGCCACATTGGCGATGTACATGGTCGGTTTGGTGGTGATTAAGCACAGTGGTTTTAGTAGCGCGAGTTCGTCGGTATCTAGCTGCACGATGCTGGCGCGTTTGCCTTCTGACAACACGGGTTGGATTTTGTCCAACACTGCTTTCAATTGTTGTGCATCTTTGTCGCCGCTTTTCGCTTGTTTCTGGCAGCGCAGCAGTGTTTTTTCTACCGTATCGAGATCGGCCAACGCTAATTCCATATTGATGATTTCGATATCGTCTAATGGATTGATGCGGTTGGCGACATGAATCACATTCTCGTCTTCAAAACAGCGCACCACATGCGCAATGGCATCGGTTTCGCGAATATTGGCGAGAAATTTATTGCCCAAGCCTTCGCCTTTGGATGCGCCGGCAACCAAACCGGCAATATCGACAAACTCCATTGTGGTGGGCAGTACGCGCTCTGGTTTGACGATGGCGGCGAGTGTGTCCAAACGCGCATCGGGCATCGGCACAATGCCGGTGTTGGGTTCGATGGTACAGAATGGAAAGTTTTGCGCTTCGATGCCCGCTTTGGTCAGCGCGTTAAATAATGTGGATTTACCTACATTCGGTAAGCCAACAATGCCGCAATTAAATCCCATGATTTTTCCTCATTAAATTATTTGTTGTCGGAATGCAGTTGCAGCATGGCTTTGTCCATGTTGCCGTTGACGACATCCGGTAATACACGCAGGGCGCGTGCCATGCTGTCTGCTGTTAATTCAAACTCGGCGATCGGCGCGCGCTTTAATACAAAATCCGACACCATTTTGGCATTGCCTGGATGGCCGATACCGATACGCAGGCGCGCAAAATGATTTTGATTGCCCAGCGCGGCGATGGTATCGCGCAGACCGTTGTGGCCGCCGTGGCCGCCGCCGATTTTCAAACGAGCAATACCTGGCGCGATATCCAGTTCATCGTGCGCGACGAGAATATTTTCCGGTGCAATTTTGTAAAAATTGGCGATAGCGCCCACCGCCTGCCCGCTGCGGTTCATAAAGGTTTGCGGCAATAGCAGGCGCACCGCCTGTGTGCCAATCTGCACCTGAGCCGTTAAACCAAAAAACTTTTTTTCTTCCTGCCAGTTTGCGCGGCATTCATCACCCAGCATGGCGACAAAATCGGCACCCGCGTTGTGGCGCGTGTGTGCGTATTCGCGCCCCGGATTGCCTAGGCCGATGATCAACTGAATTTTTTCGCTCATCTCACTGTTCGCCCGCTAAAAAAAAGGCCAGCAACGCGCTGGCCTTTTTTCATGCAACGGAAACTTATTCCGCGCTGCTGCCGCCTTTGATGGCGTGTACCGCTACTACCGGCAGGTCGTGATCGGCGCCGTGTGACAGGGCAACAGATTCAACACCTTTTGGCAGTTTCAAATCAGAAATGTGAACGATTTGCTCAGCTGCAACTGCTGCCAAATCCACTTCGATAAATTCAGGCAGATCGGCTGCCAAGCAGCTCACTTCCAATTCAGCCATGCTGTGGCTGATCGCGCCGCCTTGCTGTTTCACACCTACGCAGATGTCTTCGTTGATGAAGTGCAAAGGAACGCGCATGTGGATTTTGCGGGTGCCGGACACGCGCTGGAAGTCGGCGTGCAGAATGCGCGGCGCAGCAGGGTGGCGCTGCAAATCGCGCAACAAAACTTTTTGCGCTTGGCCGTCGATGACGAGCGTGATGATGCTGCTGTAAAACGCTTCCGATTCTAGGCACTTGGCCAAATCTTTGTGCGGAACGCTGAGCATCGCCGGTGCTTTGTCATCGCCGTACAAAATAGCGGGAACTTCATTGTTCAGGCGACGCAGGCGGCGGCTCGCACCTTTCCCCTTGTCTGCCCGTGTTTGAGCTTGCAGTGTAAAACTGGACATGGTTATTACCTCATTTTGCGGCAGTGCCGCGTGGTTGTTCACTGCATTTGCGACCAATGCAGCGTGTTTGCCGTTGTGCGCTGTTAGTTAAACATTGCACTGACGGATTCTTCGTTGTTGACGCGGCGAATCGCCTCCGCCAACAAGTGCGCCATCGATAATTGGCGAATTTTGGAACAGTTTTTCATTTCCGCACTGAGAGGAATGGTGTCGGTGACAACCAATTCATCCAGGCTAGAGCTATTCAAATTGTGTAACGCATTGCCCGACAACACGGGGTGCGTGCAGTAGGCGATAACTTTGCCTGCGCCGTGCTCTTTCAGTGCATCAGCCGCTTTGCAGAGTGTGCCAGCGGTATCGACGATGTCATCCACCAACACGCAAGTGCGGCCTTCCACTTCGCCGATGATATTCATCACTTCACTGACATTCGCTTTCGGACGGCGTTTGTCGATGATGGCCAAATCGCAGTGCATTTCTTTCGCCACCGCACGGGCGCGCACAACGCCGCCGATGTCGGGGGATACCACTAACAGGTCTTCATATTTTTGCGCGCGGATATCGCTCAACAGCACTGGCGAGCCGTAGACATTGTCCACCGGCACATCAAAAAAACCTTGGATTTGCTCGGCGTGTAAATCCACGGTGAGCACGCGATCCACGCCGGCGCCGGTCATCATGTCGGCACACACTTTGGCGCTGATAGGTACACGCGCAGAGCGCACGCGGCGGTCTTGGCGCGCGTAGCCGAAATAAGGCACGACGGCGGTGATGCGCGCAGCTGAGGCGCGGCGCAGGGCGTCGGTGATAAACAGCAGTTCCATCAAATTGCGGTTCGGCGGTGCACAAGTGGGCTGCACGATGAACACATCGCCGCCGCGCACATTTTCATTAATTTCTACGGAAATTTCGCCGTCGGAAAACGATTTCACATCGGCATCGCCGAGTCGCATGCCGAGGCGCTGCGCAATGCGTTCAGCCAATTCACGGTTGGCGTTGCCGGAAAAAACCATAAAGTTGGACATGGGCGGCACTCGAAATCGGTCAGCACAAACGGTGGATGAACGGCACAGGTCAAACCAGAAAATGGCAGGGGTAGATGGATTCGAACCACCGAATGGCAGGATCAAAACCTGCTGCCTTACCGCTTGGCGATACCCCTGTAATCTGCCCCTAGATGCAACAACTGGCAGTGCGCAGGAGAAACATCAACCCCCTTTGCCACGAACCCTGATACATCACTGGGCTTTTGTGCCAGTACCGCTGCGGCGGCTGCCTGCGCAGGAAACGCAGCAAACACGCTAGCACCGGTACCGGTCATTCTGCTGGGAGCAAAAGTGGCCAACCAAGTCAGCGCGTTTTTAACGGCTGGATAGGCTTTTTCCACTACAAATTGGCAGTCGTTGCGCGTGGCAACGGGGCTACCCCCCCTCAGAAAGGCGGCTATTGTGATGGCGGCAGTGTTGCGTGTCAATTCAGGCGCGTTGAAGATTTCTGCGGTGCTGACGCTGCACGACGGGGTTAGCACCACAAACCAGTGTTCGGGCAGGGATAAAGGCGTGAGCACCTCACCCACGCCTTCCGCCCAACTGCTGTAACCGCGCACAAACACCGGCACATCGGCGCCGAGTTGCATGCCCAACTGCGCCAGCGTTTCCACATCGAGCTGTAATCGCCAAAGGTGATTTAAACCGAGCAGAGCCGTTGCGGCATCCGAGCTACCGCCGCCCAAGCCACCGCCCATCGGCAGGCGCTTTTGCAGCGTGATGTCAGCGCCGTGCGCACTGCCGCTGTATTGCTGTAACAAACGCGCGGCGCGCACGATCAGGTTTTGTTCGGTAGCTACACCTGATAGCTCGCCGTATAGATGGATTTCGCTATCGTGGCGCGCGGCGAAAGACAGCGTGTCGCCGAAATCCAACAACTGAAAAACGGTTTGCAGTTCGTGGTAGCCGTCCGTGCGTCGCCCAGTGATATGCAGGAATAAATTGAGTTTGGCGGGAGCGCTGAGCGTGAAGGATGAGTGCATCAATCCAGCTGCCATGTTTTGATGATCAAAGTGATGCGTGTTTCACCGCGCTCGGCGTTGATGCGGCCGGGCAGCGTTAAGTGCGGCGCAGGTTGTTGCGGATTGCTGAGTTGAATAGTCCAGCCGTCTTGTTCCAGTTCAGCCAGCCAGCCGTCTTGCGCGTAGCTGACGCGCTGCGGTGTGCTCGCCGGTGCTGGCAAACCGCGCAGCCACCAGATCAGTTTGTCGGCAGGTAGCGGCCAGCCGATCAATTGTTGCGACAGTGCCTCAATAGAGTCGGCGTGCAGTTGTTGTTCGCCCTGCTCAAAGCGCACATCGCTCGGTGTGCCGTGAATGCGTGTGGCTTTTAAACCGGCGGGGCCAGACAAGTGAATATCGAAGCGCGCGCCGTTTTGCTGCCATTGCAGGCGTGCCGATTCGGAAGCCGCGCTTGATCGCACCGCCAATTTTCCGTTGATGTTCCAGTGTTGCAGCGCCGCTAATTTTTGTTGCAACGCGGTGTCGGGTTTGCCGTGCGTGGTAACGGGCGCAACCGTGGCGCAACCGATAATGCCAATGCTGAGTAACAACAAACAGCAGGAGCGAAAGAGGAGAGATGCCTGTCCTTGCATGAAAGCAGTTTCCAATGGCGCACAAGGGGTGCTTACCTTACCTTACAATGCGGCAGGGAGTGAATAACAGAGGGCTCACGGCATGAATGAGAAAAATAAAATGCCGGCAAATCTTAGCGACATGATTGTGGATTGCGCTGGCTATGAAAATGGCAAGCGCGTTAGCACGCTGGGGATACAGGAAGTGCAGGCGTGGATGACGCACCCCAATCGTTTTGTTTGGGTGGGTTTGTACGAGCCAGACAGTGCGTTGCTGACAGAAGTGCAGCAACAATTTGGCTTGCACGATTTGGTGGTGGAAGATGCGGTCAATGCACGCCAGCGCACGAAGTTGGAGTTTTACGGCGACTCAGTTTTTCTTGTATTGCATACGGCGCAGAGAACCAATGGCGTCATTGAGTTTGGTGAAACGCACATATTTGCCGGTCGTGGATATGTGGTGGCCGTGCGCCGCGGCGCATCGCACTCCTACAAAGAACTGCGCACACGCTGCGAGCGCATCCCCGCTATGCTCGCGAAAGGGGCGGACTTTGTGGTGTATGCGTTGATGGATTTTGTAGTCGATAACTACATGCCGATCATCGATGAAATGGAAGCGGAAGCAGAGGCGATTGAAGGGAAGATTTTAGGTGGGCACATTGATAAAAAAATGGTGCAGCGTGTGCACGAACTGCGTAGACACTTGCGTACGCTGCAAAATATGTCGTCGCCGCTGATTGATACCTGTGAGCGCATTTCACTGTTTGAATCTGGGTTTGTTGACGAGGACATGCGACCGTATTTTCGCGATGTGCGTGACCATCTGATTCGTATTGATAAGCGCATCGGTGCGTTGCGCGATTTGCTCACCTCGGCACTGGAAGCCAACATCATGCTCGCCTCGGTGGAACAAAATGAAGTAATGAAAAAATTGGCGGCGTATGCAGCGATGCTGGCCGTGCCGACGGCAATTGCCGGTATTTATGGGATGAACTTTGAGTTTATGCCTGAGTTGAAATGGAAATACGGTTACGCCTTTGCATTGGGGATTATGGTGGGGGCGTGTGCTTATCTCTACCGCCGTTTTGTGAAGTTAGGTTGGTTGTAATGTCATTGGCTGAGCCGCTATCGAGTAATACGGTTCATGTGTGGTTGCTGCCCATCCCTGCAGTTTTGTCGCCAAGCTTATTGGCGTACATCACGCAGGAAGAAAAAAACAACTTGCTGGCGATGCGCAGTGAGCGCAGGCAAAAAGAATGGTTGGCAGCGCGCGCTTTGTTGCGCGCCTGTTTGGCACGCTATACGGGTGTCGATGCGTTGACGCTGGCGTTTGAAAAATCGCAAGCTGGTAAGCCGATGTTAATCCATCCAAAAACAGCTTTAGCATTTAATATGAGTCATGGCCCGCGCTGGATTGCCTGCGCGGTTTCACCGGCGCAGGCTGTAGGTGTAGATGCCGATTGTGAAATGCGCAAGAATCGTATCGATGAAATTGCCGAGAAATACTTTCACCCGCAAGAAAAGAAAACTTTATCCGCCATGCCGGATGTGGCATGGCGCCGGCGCGAGTTTTTTCGCTGCTGGACGCTAAAAGAAGCGTTCATTAAAGCGCAAGGAAGCACGATTGCGAGCACAGCAATGCATGAACTTGCTTTCACGCCTTCCGCAACGGGCAAACAAACTGCGCTATTTTCATTGCCATCCGCCAATTGGCGTTTTATACATAGACGATTTGATGGTGATCATCATTTGGCACTGGCTATTGAGCAGGTGGGCTGCGACACTGGTGGCGAGCCTGGTGAACCTGTGTGTCATTTTCAGCAATGGGAGCCGGCATCGAATGCTTTGCAACCTTTGGCTATGCATGAGTCGTGATGGTTATGTCTGAACAGGCGTTGGTGATTACACAGCAGCAAAAAAATCGTTTTGATTTGTTTGGATACTTAGTATTCCCCGGTTTATTGGTGGGCCGTATTCAGGTGTTGCGCGCTGCGTTTGATCAGGTTTTTTCGGAAGCAGCGAGCGAAATTATTCCGTGGGAGCATGCGGTGCATCACAATCGCCCGCGCCAAATTATGCCGGCGATTGTCGACAAGCATCCATTGCTGCACGCATTGGCGCACGACAGTGTTGTGTCATCCATTATTGGCAGTTTGCTGGGTGAGCCGTTTCGTTTGTTGGGCAGCGATGGCAATATTTACGATTGCGGCACGCGCTGGCACACCGATATCACCGGCTTGCCTTATAACTGCCGCAACGCCAAAGCGATTGTGTATTTTGATGAAATGCGTGCGGGAGAAGATGCGTTTCGCGCGATCCCCGGCAGCCACCACCACACCGATCGTTTTGCAAAATTATTGAAAAAAACAATCAAAACACCGGAAGAAACGGTGGGGTTGTCCATCACCGAAATTCCCTGCGATGAGATTCCCACGCAGCCGGGCGATCTGGTGGTGTTTGATGCGCGCATCTGGCATGCGGTGCCCTATGTGGGCAAGCGCAGGCACATGATGTCGTTTTTATATGTCGATAAAGATTATCAAGAACAGCAAGCGCCGGTCAGTGATGATTATCGCTAAGTTGTGTGTTCTGACGCTCTGAGAGTATTTTTTGATCGCGTTTTGCGAGTTCTTCGTACAAGTGTTTTTCTTTGTAAATGCCAACGGTGCGCGGCTGCGCTACAAAATCTGCGCTGAATAAACTGTTCTGTTTTTTGCATTCATGGAATTGGATGGATATCAGCGTACACCAGCCGTGCATAAACATAGAAAGCGATGAAGGGCGATGGACGGTTTGTGCTAAAGCGAGCATATCTTGTTTAGCTGCCCAACTGGGTGAAGGCCATAGCATGAATGGTACTTCGTACATGCCGATAGTGGGCTTACTCATGTCGCGTCCGTTGAAGTCGCGCACATCAAATACTTCCTCGCCGTGATCGACAAAGTACAGCAGAAATCCGTAATGGTTTTTTGCGCGGTAGGCGTCAATTAACTCGCGCACCACATGGTCGTTGTAAAGCACGGCATTATCGAATTGGTTGTACAGCTCACGGCGCTGTTCATCGCTGGCGAGTGGCGAAGGTGGTGTTTGATTGTCGAATACGGAAAATTGCGGCGGATAGCGATATTTGTAGGCGAAATGTGTGCCGAGCAAATGCACAACAATCAATTTGCGCGGCGCAGTGTCGGCCAGTGCTTGTTTGAATGGCTCCACTACCACTTCATCATAACTGCTCGTGTTTTGCCGGCGGTTATTGTTGAGGAATTTGCTGTCATTGGTGAGTTTGGCAAAAGCCGTCAGCATGGTGTTGCGCTGCGTCAGTGTCTGCTGGTTGGTGATCCAAAAGGTTTTAAAGCCTGCTTTTTCCATCAGCGTGACTAAATTCATGTCATGGTAGGCTTGTTGAAAATTTTCCGGCTCGGTGAAAGTCAGTGTGCTGGATAGCGACTCAATGGTGTAAGGAATGTTGGCTACCACATTGTCGTACACCAGCAATTCATTGCGGATTTCTTCTAAGCGCGGGCTGGTTTTTCTGCTGTAGCCGTACAGGGATAAGCGTTGGCGATTGGTGGATTCACCTAGCACCAAAACATAAGTTTGTTCTGGCGTTGTGTCGCTACTGGTGATGGTTATGCCCTGCGTAGCCTTTTCCATATTGGCGTGCAAATTATTTACTTCGCGCAGATTTTTTTGATACTCAAAAAAGTTTTGTGCTGTTGCCCACGGTTCGGTGGTGGCAAAGTTGGAAGCGAGATTGTCTAATTTTTCGAGCAAGTGATCTTTGGATAGGAATGGATCTACCAGCAAAGCAAATGCAAGTACGACATAAATGCTGCGCGATTTATTGGTTAGCGTTTGTGTGCGTACGCTGCGGCGATATGCCCACCATGCGGGCGCACAAAAGGCGATGCCGGTGGGCACCATCCACCAACGAAAAAATTGTTGCATGAATTCCTTTGATTCTTCTGGCGGGCTTTCCAGAATCGAAACAAAGACACTTTGTGACATCTCTTGTTGAAACATCAAGAAATAGCCGACTTTCATCAACGCGCACACGCCCATCACGATACCGAGAACACCAAACACCGCAGCTCAACTACGGCGCGGCAGCAGTGCGGGCAGTAGCAGCCAAGTCAGGCTGTGCAGGATGGCATCGCGTGGCCCCGCCCACCCCGTGGTGCTGGTGGCGAGTAGCAACAATTGCGGCGCCACGGAAAACCACGCGAAAAACAAATAAAAGGTGAGGGCGGTATACATAGGAAGTGTTTGATTCAGTAGCAAAAAGAGGCGCGCACTCTAGCGGTGCGACTGTAAAAAAAATGTCAAAGCATGGATTTAGGGGTGTCCTTCGCGTATCCGCTGCGTGGGGGTGACGCTCACGCCTTCAGCCGAGCATTCGATGCGGCTGTCGATGCCGTACACCGTGCGCAAGTTGTCTCGTGTCAGCACTGCAGCGGGCGAGCCGCAGCAAAAAATGCTGCCGTGGTTGAGCAAATAGAGGCGATCGCAGAAGCGCGCAGCGAGACTTAAATCGTGCAATACCACCACGCCAGCATGCTCGCCCTGTGCATGCGCGCGCAGCAATTCCATCACATGCAGTTGATGGTAGGGGTCGAGCGCGGCGACCGGCTCGTCGGCGAAGATCAGTTGCGGCTGGGTGGCAAAAATACGCGCCAACATCACCAGTGTCTGTTCGCCGCCGGACAGTGTGGTGGCGATGCGCTGGCGATACGCCGTCACTTCCGCCATCTGCATCGCCTGTTCAATAGCAGCAGCATCGGCAGCGCTGTTATCGCGCCACAGCCCGCGATGCGGCAGTCTCCCCAAGGCGACCACGCGCTCTACCGATACCGGCCACTGCGCTTTTGCGCCCTGTGTCAGATAGCCGATTTGTCGTGCGCGGGCATCCAGCGACAGCGCGCTGAATGCGCAGTCCTGCCAAAATACTTCGCCCTGCGTGGCTGGCTCGATGCCACACAGCAGGCGCAGCAGCGTGCTTTTGCCGGCGCCGTTGGGGCCGATCAAGCCCACCAATTCGCCGCGCTGCACTTGTAAGCTGATATCGCGCAGGATGGCGACGCCATCCACCGAAAACGCCAGCGACTTTCCCTCTAACAACGCTGCGCCATTCATGACCAGTAGCTCCGCGTGCGCAAAATCAGATAGAGGAAGAAAGGCCCGCCGACCAGTGCCGTGACCACCCCTAGCTTCATTTCACCGCCGTGGGACAGCAGTTGCACGACGATGTCCGCCAGCAGCAGCAAGATCGCCCCACCCCAGAAACTCACAGCCAGCAAGCGGCGCGGTGAGTAGCCGACCAAGGGGCGCAGTACATGCGGCACCACCAAGCCGACAAAACCGATATTGCCACTAACCGAAACGGCCGCACCGATGCTGGCCGCCACGCCGCCGACCAGAATCCAACGCAGGCGACGCACATTGAAGCCTAAGGATTGCGCGGTGTCTTCGCCCAAGGTGAGCGCTTCAAGGAAGCTGCCGCAGCGCAGCATCATCAACCAGCCGATCGCCATAAAAGGCAGGGCGATGGCGACATCGTGCAGGCTGCGGTTGGTGACGGAGCCGAGCAGCCAGTAGACGATTTCCTGCATGGCGTAGGGACTGGGAGCGAAGTTGAGTGCGAGTGCAATCAGAGCGCTGCCGATGGCGTTGATGGCGATGCCGGCGAGAATCAGCGTCAATACATTGCTGTTGTGCGGTACCAGCAGCACCAAACACAACACGGCCAAGCAGGCGCCGAGCAGACCGCCCAGCGGCAGCAAATACCAACCAATGCTGGCAAAGCCGAAATAAAACATCACCACCGCGCCCAGCGCCGCGCCGTTGGACACGCCGATGATCCCAGGCTCGGCCAGTGGGTTGCGCAACATACCTTGCAGCGCGGCGCCCGCCATGCCCAGCGTGCCGCCGATCAGCAGGGCGAGCAGGGCGCGCGGCAGGCGTAGTTCCGTGACAATCAGCGATTCCATGCTCGTTACGCCGCGATATGCGTCGGCGATACCTTTACCCACCGAAACATCGGCCGAGCCTGTGCCCAGTGACAACACAAAACACACCATCGTTGCCAGTATCAACAACGCATTTAATGCAGCGGGAGAATTTCTTAACGCATTCATCGGCGATCAGCTAACCAAGCAATTTCATCGGCCACTTGCGGGCCCGCGCAGTCGCGCAGTTGCGAAGGCACATACATGCGGTTTTCGTTGGGAATCATGTGGCGCACAACGGGGTGATTGATGTAACTGTAAGCGAGCGAATTGGGATTGTACGCGTAGTTGTCGATCAGAATTCGATCAGGCGTTGTGGTGACCAAAGTCTCTAGCGATATCTGTTGAAAATGCTGCACGCCCATTTCGGCGGCGAGATTGCGGTAACCCGCGTGCTGCAAAATATCGTTCTCCACTGTGCCGTTGCCGATGGTGTAGCCGTTGGGCGAATAAATAATTGCGCGCAGCGGCGGTTTGTGCTGGTTTCGTTGTTGTGCAGCGATAATTTTTTGATCCATCTCGGCAATCAGCGCTTTGGCTTTTTCGGTTTCGCCAAACCATTGCCCGACCTGCAATAACATTTCGCGTATACCTTCTATCGATGTGGGCAGCGGCATTAGCTCCACGCGATAGCCCAGTTTTTTTAATACACGCACAGCATCGGGTGAGCCAAAACTGGTGCTGATGACCAGGTCGGGATGCAGCGGAATAATTTCTTCTGCCGAACCGTAGTTGAGCGGAATATTGCCAACGGCTTTTGCCATATAAGAGGCGACTGGATCAGTGGCTTGGTGGTTGACGGTGGCGATGCGCGACGCATCGACCAGCATCAATAAAATTTGATCGGTGCACAGTCCTAATGACGCAATGCGCTGCGGCTTTTGTGCTGTGATATCGGAGGCATTGGCGGTGTGAGCCATGCCAAGCGCGAACAGAAAAACAAGAAATAAGCGCAGCGAAAACATTAGGGTTTGAAAACGGCAATGCGCTGAAAGCGTTGGGTGTACAAAAACTGCGCTTGCAGTTGGCTCATCACACCGCGTTCGCAGTACAGCAAATAGTGCTGCTGTGGGTCGAGTTCGCTATAGCGTTTGTGTAGTTGATAAAACGGCAATGTCTGTACTGTAATGCCGGCGACAGCCAGCGGTTTTTTCTGCTCTTCATCGGGGTGGCGAATATCGAGCACGATGCTACCTGCGGGTGCATCACGCAGCACGGGAATATCCAGCGCGACATTATCGGCTCGCGCAATCTCGTCGATATTGACGGCGACACTATCCGCAATGGCTTGCTGCAACACTGCAAAATTGAAAAACGCTTCTTCGCGCGCAATGCGTTCGGCTTTGGCGCGTGTGGTGGGTTTTTGTGAAATCACGCCGCAGTATTCAGGGATATTTTTGGCAAACACTTCCGTACCAATTTTGCGCGACAAATCAATAATGTCCGGTTTGTCCATCATCGCGAGCGGTCGCAACACCAACATATCGGTCGCTTGATCAATCACAGAGAGGTTGGGCAGGGTTTGACTGGACACTTGTGCCACGGCTTCGCCGGTGACCAGTGCTTGAATATCCAGCTTCTGCGCAACTTCACTCGCTGCACGCAGCATCATGCGTTTCAAAATCACGCCCATTTGTGAGTGATGCACGCGTTCTTGCATTTCACGCACCACATCGACAAACGGCACGCTGATGAATTTCACGCGGTGCGAAGCGCCGTACTTCATCCACAAATACACGGCAATTTCTTTCACGGCGATTTCGTGCGCATCGCCGCCGAGATTGAAAAAACAAAAATGCGTGAGCAGGCCGCGCTTCATGCTGAAGTAGGTGGAGATCGTCGAATCAAAACCGCCAGAAATAAGCGACAACACGGACTCTTGCGAAGCCATGGGAAAACCACCCAATCCGGCATAACTTTGTTCGACCACATGAAAACGGTCGTCGCGAATTTCAACGGAGACATCAATATCAAAACCTTTCAATTTGACGCCGCCCGTGTGGCAGTGCTGGTTCAAGCCGCCGCCGATATAGCGCTCGATATCCGCAGAAATAAAATCGTGTTTGCCCAAGCGGCGACAGCTCACGCGAAAAGTTTTTCCAGCTAGTAAGGGTTCGTATAACTGGCGCGTGTGTTGGTAGATACCGTCCCAATCCACGGTGGGTGCGGTGCCGTCATCGGTGGCAGGCAAATACAGCGGAAATTCATGCACGCGCTGAAAATAGCTAATCCCTGGTGTGCGTTGCAGCAAATCGACAATCTGTTCCTGAGTTGTGTCATCGGCTTGGCTGTGAATGCTGAGGTGATCCCAGTGCCGCTCAATCTGCGCGTCAGGATCTAAAGGTTTCAGCAGGGTGCGCAGGTTGTCGCGCAGCATGCGCACCAAGCGCTGGCGCACGGGTTTACTTTTGATGGTGATTTCAGCGAACAGCTTGATGGTGTACTGCATGGCAGCTATCCGAATGGGCGGAGCGGCATTATAGGGCAGGGTTTCTTATCGTCCGAGCTTGCCTGTTTTGCTGGCTGCGCACCAATAAGGTGCCGGCAAGTGTCAAGTCGCACTGATTTGGCGCGCAATAGGCGTTTTGTGCGCGGTTTTGTGGCGTAGGTGAGTGTAAAGTCGCGCTTTCTTTGCGGAGTGCAAATGGCATATATTTTGCAACCCGTTGCTTGCTTCAATTTGTTAGCGTCAACCACTCTGTTTTTACACCCCGTCTAGCGACGGTCATCCGGAGAAAACCATGTCAGAGAAAACCCTGAAACTGATTAAAGACCACGATGTGAAGTGGATTGATTTCCGTTTTACAGATACGAAAGGCAAAGAGCAGCATGTGACTTACCCAGCCAAGGGCGAAGACGCCAGCCTGTTCGTCAACGGCAAAATGTTCGACGGCTCTTCCATCGCTGGTTGGAAAGGCATTAACGAATCCGACATGATTTTGATGCCGGATGACAGCACCGCCGTTCTCGACCCTTTCTTCGAAGAGCCAACCGTTATCTTGCGCTGCTCGATTGTTGAGCCTGCCACCATGCAAGGCTACAACCGCGACCCACGCTCTGTGGCGCAGCGTGCGGAAGATTATCTGAAGACCATCTATGGCGCGGACTCATTCGCGACAATGGGCCCAGAGCCTGAATTCTTTGTATTTGACGATGTGAAGTGGAAGACAGATATGTCGGGCTGCAGCGTCAAAATCACTTCTGAAGAAGCGGCATGGTCTTCTGATCACAGCTTTGAAAGCGGCAACATCGGTCACCGGCCCGGCGTGAAAGGCGGTTATTTCCCCGTGCCACCCGTAGATTCACTGCACGAAGTGCGCGGCGCGATGTGCAACGCGATGGAGCAAATGGGCTTGGTGTTGGAAGTGCATCACCACGAAGTAGCCACAGCGGGTCAGTGTGAAATCGGCGTCGGCGGCAACACGCTGGTGAAAAAGCTGACGAAGTGCAAATCTTGAAATACTGCGTACACAATGTGGCGCATGCTTACGGCAAGACGGCTACTTTCATGCCTAAGCCTATCGTGGGTGACAACGGTTCTGGTATGCATGTACACCAGTCGATCACCGCCAAAGGCAAAAATATCTTCGCCGGCGACGCCCTATGCAGGCTTGAGCGAAACCGCACTGTTCTATGTGGGCGGTATCATCAAACACGCCAAAGCCTTGAACGCGTTCTGTAACCCCGGTACCAACTCGTACAAGCGTTTGGTTCCTGGCTTCGAAGCGCCTGTTATGTTGGCGTACTCTGCGCGCAACCGTTCTGCTTCTATCCGAATCCCCTGGGTTAACAGCGAAAAAGCGCGCCGTATTGAAACGCGCTTCCCTGACCCAACCGCCAACCCATACCTGTGCTTTGCAGCCTTGTTGATGGCCGGTTTGGACGGTATCAAAAACAAAATCCACCCTGGCGATGCAGCGGACAAAGACTTGTACGACTTGGAGCCAGAAGAAGCGGCCGAAATCCCAACCGTATGCTCTAGCCTCGATATGGCGCTAGAAGCATTGGACAAGGATCGTGAGTTCTTGACCGCTGGCGGTGTGTTCGACAACGACATGATCGACGCTTACATCGCGTTGAAAATGGAAGAAGTCACCAAGTTGCGTATGACCACGCACCCTGTTGAGTTCGAGATGTACTACAGTTGCTAAGTTGTACAGCTGGTACAGGAAAAAAGCCCAGTCGGTGTACTGGGCTTTTTTTTGCCTCGCAGAAGCGAGTAAAGTGCTCCCACTATCCACAAACAAAATTCACGGCTGGAGGCTGGTCATGTCGCATTCTCTATTGCATTCGTTGAGCAAAGGTTTGGTGCTGGGTTGCTTGTTGCTGCCGCTCGCCGTGCAGGCGCAAGATCAGCAGGCAAACGCTGATGCCGCTGCAGCAGAAGCCGGTGCCGAGCAACCGCTGCCGTCCGCCACGGGCACACAGGTTTACAAAAGTGTCGATAAAGACGGCAAGACGGTGTTTACCGACACGCCGCCGAAAGACCGCCCTGCTGATGTGGTGACGGTGAAGCCGTCGAACCGAATTTCGCTGCCCAGCGGAGATAGGGGAGAGACTGGGGAAGGTGAAAATAAGGCCGCGAGCAAGTACACCAGTTTGATCGTCACCAGTCCGCAAAACGACGAGTATTTTGGGCAAGAGACAATGGTTATTACTTTGAGTGCCTCGGCGCAGCCAGGTATGCAGGAAGGGCATACGGCGCAGTTGTATTACGACGGCAAACCAGTGGGCGATAGCAGTCTTTTTTACACCGTGGATGAGCCTGAACGCGGCACGCATACAGTTGTGGCCAAAATATTTAACGAGCGCGGTAAAGTGCTGATTGAATCGGAGCCGGTGCAGTTTCATGTGCGTCGCACTTCCGTCCTGAATCAACACAAGCCTCAACCTGCTGGCGCCAATAACAGCCCGAGTGGTGGCACTGGGGGGACTAACACGACAGCAGCGCCACCTCCAGCCGGAGGGTTTGGCAGCGCCAAAGGTTTTGGCGGTTCTGGTGGCTCTAGTGGTGGTAAAGCTGCGGGTGGCGCGGGCGGTGCAGGTAGCGGCAAAGCGGCCGGCGGTGCAGGCGGCGCAGCGCCTAGACCAGGGCGTTGAGTTTGTCTGCTGGTTTATCATCGCCTGAGTCACCGTTTGCCGCGCTGATACTGGATCATTTGTCTGGCGGCGTGGTACTGCTGGACGAAAATCTGCGAGTTCTGCACTGCAATCAAGCGGCAGAAGGTTTGTTGGCCGTGAGCCGACAGCATGCCGTGGGGCAGCGATTTTCTGATTTGACGCGCGATGCAGATGATCTCGTGACCGCTTTTCAGCAAGCATTGGATACAGCCACGCCGTTTACGCAGCGGCAAACGCAGTTGATTCTGCACACCATGCACCAAAATGTTTCGGTAGATATCTCTGCCACGCCGGTGCCAGATCGTCGCTTGCTGCTGGAAATTCAGACAATTGATCGTCTGTTACGCATCAGCCGTGAAGAAGCGGTGGTGTCTTCGCAACAAACCAGCCGTCATTTGGCGCGCGGCTTGGCGCACGAGATCAAAAACCCCTTGGGCGGCATTCGCGGCGCGGCGCAGTTATTGGCGCGCACCTTGCCGGAGTCAGAAAAAGAGTACACGCGCATCATTATTGAAGAAGCTGACCGCTTGCGCGATTTGGTTGATCGCATGTTGGGCTCACAAGCCCCACCGGTGTTGTCGCCGATCAATGTGCATGAAGTGCTCGAGCGCGCGCTGAGTTTGTTGCGTGTGGAATGCGGTGAGGTGGTGCGCTTTGAGCGCGATTACGACCCAAGCTTACCTGATGTACTGGGCGATCGCGATCAGTTGTTACAAGTGGTGTTGAATGTGTTGCGCAATGCCGCGCAAGTATTGCAAGAAAGTGGTACGGATTTTGCTCGTGTTATTTTGCGCACCCGCGTACAACGACAATTCACGATTGGCAAACACCAGCACAAGTTGGTGTGCCGTGTGGATGTGATCGATAACGGCCCTGGTATTCCTGCGGATATTCAGGACACGATTTTCTTTCCGATGATTTCCGGGCGCGCAGAGGGGACGGGTTTGGGTTTGGCGATTGCACAATCCATCATGGCGCAACATCGCGGCATGATCGAATGCGACAGCGTGCCAGGCAACACCCGTTTTTCACTGTACCTACCGCTGGGTGTTTAAAAAGTGACTACCAATGCTGCCGTTTGGCTTGTGGATGACGATCGTTCTATTCGTTGGGTAATTGAAAAAGCGCTGGAACAAGCGGGTATTCCCTGTCGCAGTTTTGAAACAGGCGATGCCGTGCAACGCGAGCTGGCGCGCAAACAACCGGTGGTATTGATTAGCGATATTCGCATGCCGGGTACGGATGGCTTAACACTATTGCGTGCGATCAATCGCGATTATCCCGATATGCAAGTCATCATCATGACCGCGCATTCAGACCTCGACAGCGCGGTGGCCTCCTATCAAGGCGGCGCTTTTGAATATTTGCCAAAACCGTTTGATGTCGATGATGTGGTCGATGTGGTGCGCCGTGCCTTGTCGCAAGCGCAACAAACAACCGCAGACGAAAAAAATATTGAACCACTGCCGACAGAAATCATCGGTGAAGCACCGGCGATGCAGGAAGTGTTTCGCGCCATCGGTCGTCTGTCGCATTCCAATATCACGGTATTGATTAACGGCGAATCCGGCACGGGCAAAGAATTGGTGGCGCAGGCTTTGCACAGACATAGCCCGCGCAGTAAAAAACCGTTTATTGCTTTGAACATGGCGGCGGTGCCAAAAGATTTGATGGAATCGGAATTATTCGGCCACGAAAAAGGCGCGTTCACTGGCGCGGTGACGCAACGGCAAGGACGCTTTGAACAAGCTGATGGCGGCACTTTGTTTTTGGATGAAATTGGCGATATGCCGCACGACACACAAACGCGTTTGTTGCGCGTGTTGGCCGACGGCATGTTTTATCGCGTGGGCGGTCACACGCCGGTGAAGGTGGATGTACGCATCGTTGCGGCAACGCATCAAGATCTCGCGAAGTTGGTGCAAGAACATCGCTTTCGCGAAGATTTATTTCACCGCTTAAATGTGATTCGCATTCAGTTGCCGCGCTTAGCGGAGCGCAGCCAAGACATTCCCGCGTTGGCGCGTTTTTTTCTCGACAAAGCCGCGCGTGAATTGGGTGTGGAAGCCAAGCGCTTATTGCCAGAGGCAGAAACTTTTATCAGCCAATTGGATTGGCCGGGCAATGTGCGGCAGCTGGAAAATACTTGCCGCTGGTTGACGGTGATGGCGCCGGGGCGCGATGTGCACGCGGCGGATTTTCCGCCGGATATTTTGCAGCAGGCAGCGCAGCAACACGCTGCAGATAACGCGCAGATAAACGGTTGGGAGCAGGTGTTGCAGCAGTGGGCTGAGAAGGCGTTGGCCAGTGGGCGCGAGCGTTTGTTGGAAGAGGCCACGCCTATATTTGAGCGCATTATGATTGAAGCAGCGCTGAAGCAAACCTCAGGTCGTCGCCGTGAAGCTTCCGAGTTACTGGGTTGGGGACGCAATACCCTGACGCGAAAAATTAAAGAGCTCGGCATGTTTGTCGAAGGTGAAGACGAAGAGGAATAAACGCGCAGTTTGTGGTGCGCTGCGCCCACAGTAGAATGCGCCTTCCATTCTTGGTTCGAGAAACACCATGGCCGGTAGCAGCCTCCTTGCATTGATTGATGATATCGCTAGCGTGCTGGACGATGTCGCACTGCTGACAAAAGTGGCAGCCAAAAAAACCTCCGGCGTGCTGGGCGATGATTTGGCGCTGAATGCCGAGCAGGTATCCGGCGTGCGCGCCGAACGCGAACTGCCGGTGGTGTGGGCGGTTGCAAAAGGTTCCTTCAAAAATAAATTGATTTTGGTACCAGCGGCGTTGTTGATCAGCGCGTTTGTGCCGTGGCTGGTCACGCCGTTGTTGATGATCGGTGGTGCATTTCTCTGCTACGAAGGCTTTGAAAAGTTAGCGCATAAATTTTTGCACAGCGCCGAACAGGATGCGGCTGAGCACGCAGCCATCACGCAGGCTCTGCTAGATCCTGCGGTGGATTTAGTGGCCTTTGAACAGGAAAAAATTAAAGGCGCAATTCGAACGGATTTTATTTTGTCTGCCGAAATTATCGTGATTGCATTGGGCACGGTGAAAGACGCTGCGTTTAGTATGCAGGTGTCGGTGGTGTGCAGCATTGCGTTGTTGATGACAGTGGGTGTCTACGGTCTCGTAGCGGGAATCGTGAAGCTGGACGATGCTGGTTTGTATCTGGTCAAACACGCCAGTGCTGGCGTATTGGGCAAGCTGAAATATGGGTTGGGCAAGGCTCTGTTGTTGTTCGCGCCAAAGTTGATGAAGTCGCTGTCTGTGATTGGCACAGTGGCTATGTTCTTGGTCGGCGGCGGCATTTTGTTGCACGGTATTCCGGCAGCGCACGGCGTTGTCCTTGCGCTGGAAGCAGCGCTGCACAGTGTGCCCTGGCTTGGCGGTGTATTGGCTGCGCTTACACCTTCGTTGGCGAATATTGTCGGTGGTTTAGTGGCTGGCGCGTTGGTGTTGGCTGCTGTCAGTGTCGGTACGCGTATTTTTACCGTGGTGACACAGCGGTCGTGACACCATCGCCATTGCGCTAACGCCGCCAGTCGCTACACTGCCGGCCTTTTCGCGCTAGGGTTCTACCGTGATCGCTACCAGCAATCTCACCATCCAGTTTGGGGTCAAACCCCTGTTTGAAAATGTGTCCGTTAAGTTCGGCAATGGCAACCGCTACGGCTTGATCGGCGCTAACGGTTGCGGCAAGTCGACCTTTATGAAAATTCTCGGCGGCGATTTGGATCCGACTGCCGGCAATGTGATGCGTCCGGCTGATGTGCGCTTGGGCAAGTTGCGGCAGGATCAGTTCGCCTATGAGCAATTCACCGTGCTGGACACGGTCATCATGGGGCATGAAGCTCTGTGGCAAGTGAAGGCGGAACGCGACCGCATTTACAGCTTGCCGGAAATGAGCGAAGACGACGGCATGGCCGTGGCGGAACTGGAAGTGCAGTTCGCTGAGTATGACGGTTACACCGCTGAATCGCGCGCGGGGGAATTGTTGCTCGGTTTGGGGATTCCTATCGAACAACACAATGGACCGATGAGTGAAGTGGCGCCGGGCTGGAAGTTGCGCGTGTTGCTGGCACAGGCGTTGTTTTCCGATCCAGATGTGCTGCTGTTGGATGAACCGACTAACCACCTCGACATCAATACGATTCGCTGGCTGGAAGAGGTGTTGAGCGCGCGCACCAGCACCATGATTATTATTTCGCACGACCGCCATTTTTTGAACAGCGTCTGTACGCACATGGCGGATTTGGATTACGGCGCACTGAAATTATTTCCCGGCAATTATGACGAATACATGATTGCCGCCACGCAAGCGCGTGAACTACTACAAAACGAAAATGCAAAGAAAAAAGCGCAGATTGCCGAGTTGCAAAGTTTTGTCAGTCGCTTCTCGGCGAACGCATCGAAAGCGAAACAGGCCACTTCGCGCGCCAAGCAAATTGAAAAAATTGAATTGGCTGAAATCAAACCATCCAGTCGCCAGAATCCGTATATTCGTTTTGAACAGCAGCAGAAATTGCACCGACAAGCGTTGACCTTGGTGAATGCAACCAAAGGTTTTGATGAACTGTCGCTGTTCCGCGATTTTAATTTGCAGGTGGAAGCGGGAGAGCGTATCGCCATCATCGGGCCGAATGGTGCAGGCAAAACCACTTTGTTGCGCTGCTTGATGAATGAGTTGGCGTTGGATAGCGGTGAAATTAAATGGGCAGAGATGGCGAACATTGCCTATTTTGCACAGGATCACGCCGCCGATTTTGCCGAGGACATGACGCTGTTTGATTGGATGAAACAGTGGACAAAAGGTGACGAACAACTGGTGCGTGCCACGCTGGGTCGTTTATTGTTTTCGCAGGACGACATCAGTAAATCGGTGAAGGTAATTTCCGGTGGCGAGCAGGGGCGCATGTTGTTCGGGCGGCTGATGTTGCAAAAAGGCAACGCCATGGTGTTGGATGAGCCGACTAATCACTTGGATATGGAATCGATAGAGTCGCTCAATCTCGCGTTGGAAAATTATCCCGGAACGCTGATTTTTGTCAGCCATGATCGCGAATTTGTGTCCTCGCTGGCGAATCGTATTTTGGAATTCACGCCCAAGGGTATCGTTGATTTCAGCGGTAGTTATGATGAGTATCTGCGCAGTCAGGCATTGGGTCAGTGAATAATAATCTAGCGCAAACCCAAGCGCCGTTTGAAAATAAGCCACAACATCTTGGTGCCGGTTTTTAAAATGGCCAGCTTGCTGCCAGAGTGTTTGGATACATCACCGATGCGCGGGCGGTAGGTGACTGGGATCTCGATAATTTTTCGCTCTGCGCGCAGCACTTCTACCATCATTTCTGGCGAAAACGCGGGGCCGACTGCGGATAAATTGTCGCGTATCGTGAGATAGGTATCGCGCCAAATCGCGCGATAAGTGCAGCCGAGATCGGTAAAGCGCGGCTCTTGCCGTATCCATAAAAATTGCAGCACTTTGGCGGCGAGCACATTGCCCCAGCGCAAGAACGCATCCATGTTTGCGCCCTGTTCGATCATTTGTTTGGTGGTGCGCGTACCGATCACCATATCGGCATCACGCATGTAAGCGAGAATTTTTGGCAAATCATCGGCGGTGAAAGATGCATCGCCTTCCATCAGTACCAAGATATCGCCCGTGGCGACTTGCAGTGCGCAGCGCAGTGCTTCGCCGTAACCCGCTAAAGGTTTTGAAATGACAACGGCGCCTTTTTTGCGGGCGATATCGGCGGTGCCATCAGGTGATTTATTGTCGGCGACGATGATTTCATCCACTTTGTCGTGAAAATCTTCAATCACATCACCGATAGCGGCGGATTCGTTGTAGGTGGGGATTAACAAACTCACGCGGTATTGATCAAAATGCAATTTGCGATATAAGTTCATCGCACTGATGTAATCTTCAGGATAATTGATATTGCGATAACTGCCTTTCAGTACAGCGGCGCGCACATCGGCGCCTTGCTGCGCTAAACGATGGATAACTTGCGTTAATTCTACGCGCCCCGTTCTTGTCGACGCCGGTGTTTGTTCAATCGCGGAAAAAATTGCCGGTGAAAAAATATAAGTACCGCAGCCTAGGTAGTGCGTTTTGACGGTCTCTGGTTTTTCTTCCAATGCAGTGATGCGATCGCCTTTGAGTGTCACGGCATAGTTTTTGCGAATCAATGTGGTGTCGCCGGTGGTTTTAATACCACACACCACATCGACGGGATTTTCTGCGTAGTGCAATAGTTGTTTGTGATTGCTGTCGAGGTATAACTCGTCGCCGAGTATCACGGGGAAGTGGCTGCGCACATGTTCGCGCGCCAATAACAAACCGCGCGCGAGTCCTGCGTTGATGTCCGTGCACTCTAAAAATTCAATCTGCACGCCGAGATCGGGTGAGTTGGCGATGGCAGCGCGAATTTGTGCGCCTTGATGACCGATAATGAGCAGGATTTTTTTTACGCCCAGTTGGTCGCGCATGATTTCAATGTTGTTCAGCAGCAGCGATTTGCCACCCACTTCCAATAGGGTTTTCGGGGTGGACTCGGTGTAGGGGTACAGACGCAGTCCTGCGCCGGCAACTGGGATGACTCCAACTTCAAACATGCTCAATCTCGTGTGCGACAACTTACTTATCTTATAATGCGCGGCTCATTTTCCCGCTTTATTAGCCCTTCTTAGCGAATTCTCTCGATGAAACAGCCACTGGCAGAATTGATCCAGACCGCCTTGGTCAGCTTGCAAGCAGAGGGTGTGCTGCCTCGAGAATGCGCGTTGCCTAGCGTACAGGTCGACAACACGCGCGACAAATCCCACGGGGATCTCGCCAGCAATGTCGCCATGGTGTTGGCGAAGCCAGCGGGTAAGTCGCCGCGCGACTTGGCGGCGGCAATTGTGGCTGCGCTGCCGAAAAATACGCTGATTACCAAAGCGGAGATCGCGGGCCCCGGGTTTATCAATTTCTTTTTGGCAAGCGATGCGCAAACCGCCGTGGTGGCGCGCATTCTGACCGAGCAGGCAGATTTTGGGCGCAGTAACACAGGCGCGGCTCGCAAAGTGCAGGTGGAGTTTGTGTCAGCCAATCCCACGGGGCCTTTGCATGTGGGTCACGGTCGCGGCGCGGCAATTGGCGATTGCCTGTGTCGCTTGTTGGCGGCAACCGGTTGGGATGTTACGCGCGAGTTTTACTACAACGATGCCGGTGCGCAGATCAACAATCTCGCGCGTTCGGTGCAGGCGCGCGCTTTGGGTTTAACGCCGGATGATGCAGGGTGGCCGGAAGACGGCTATCGCGGTGATTACATTCTGGATGTGGCGACAGCGTATTTGGCGGGTGAAACCATCGTGGCGGATGATCAGCAGGTGGTCGGCGCCAAAGATCCACAGAATATGGATGCCATCCGTCAATTTGCCGTTGCGTATTTGCGCCGCGAGCAAGATTTGGATTTGACCGCTTTCGATGTGCGTTTTGATGTGTTCTATCTCGAATCTTCGCTCTACAGCGAGGGAAAAGTGGAAGCCGCTGTGCAGCAGATGATCGCGCAAGGACACACTTACGAAAAAGATGGCGCATTGTGGTTAAAGACCACGGATTTTGGTGACGACAAAGATCGCGTGATGCGCAAAACCGAGGGCGGTTACACTTATTTTGTGCCGGATGTCGCGTATCACCTGAACAAATGGCAGCGCGGTTTTGAACGCGTGATCAATGAACAGGGCGCAGATCATCACTCCACCATCACGCGCGTGCGCGCCGGTTTGCAGGCGTTAAATGTCGGGATTCCCGCAGGCTGGCCGGATTATGTGCTGCACCAGATGGTGACGGTGATGCGCGGCGGCGAGGAAGTGAAAATTTCCAAGCGCGCTGGTTCTTATGTCACTTTGCGTGATTTGATCGAGTGGTGTGGGCGCGATGCCACGCGCTATTTCTTGGTATCGCGCGCCGCTACTTCGCAGTTGGTGTTTGATGTGGATTTGGCGGTTGCAAAAAGCAATGACAATCCGGTGTATTACATTCAGTACGCACACGCGCGCATTTGCAGTGTGTTGAAGCAAGCCGGAGAAAAACAATTGCTTTGGGATAAGGCGCAGGGGCTGGCGCATTTGGATCAGCTAAGCACGGCACACGAAACGGATTTGCTCAATTTGCTGGCGCGCTATCCTGAAGTGGTGGCTATGGCCGCGCAGGATTTGTCGCCGCACAGCATCGCGCAATATTTGCGTGAATTGGCGGCGGGCTTGCATACTTGGTACAACGCGGCACAATTCCTAGTGGATGATGCTAATTTGCGCCACGCGCGTTTGACCTTGGCGGTAGCGACGCAGCAAGTGCTGCGCAACGGTTTGCAGTTATTGGGTGTCAGCGCGCCGGAGTCTATGTAATGGTCTTGTCAAAAAATGATGGAGCAGTGAACGCGCAATGAGCCACGATTTTGCTAGAAGCCAGCGCATCAGAAAGGAAGCCCCTCGCGCGCCCAAACGCAAAAAAAGCAAAGGCATACCCTCTTGGTTGTGGGTGCTGGTTGGCACTTTGGTGGGTTGCCTGATCATGTTTTTGGTGTATTTATCGGGCGTGCGTCCTCCGCAGTCATTGCCGGCTGCGGCGAATACCAATGCCCCTGCCGCAACACCAGCGGCACCGGAGCAGCCTCCCGCGCCGCCCAAGCGCGTCAGCCCCGTGTTTGAGTTTTATACCAAGCTGCCAGAGGGTGGGCAGCCAGTCACAGACATCGCGCCCGCCGCGCAACCCACCATGCCGCAACAGCCCGTTGCTCCCGCAGGGGACGCTGCTGGGCAGCCCGCGCCAACACCAGCAGTAACAACCACGGCGGCACAGTCGCCGATTGCAGCCGAGCCTGAGAAGAAAACGACGGTGGCAACACCGGCGCCGGCAGAAGAGCTCGATCCTATGCAGCAACTTTTGGCGCAGAAAGAGCAGGAGCGGAAAGCAAAAGGGCAAGCAAAAGTCATCAAGGAAAAACCGTCGGCGACAGCAACCAGTGCGGGCGGCGCGCGCTACCTACAAGCGGGAGTATTTCGCAACAAGGCGGAAGCCGAAAAGTTGCGCAGCAAAATATCTCGCCTCGGCGTCAGCGCTTCGATTCGCACCGTCAGTGGCGCGGATGGCGCGAGCTTGCAGAAAGTGATGGCGGGACCGTTTCGCTCCAGTGAAGAAATGGATGATGCGAAGATCATCCTGAATGGTAACGGGATCAATAGCATCTCCGCGAAATAAGCTAGACGCGCTTGCCTTGAAACGGTAGCTAACAGCCCATAGATAGCAGGTTCCCTCCGCTGTCAGGATTTCTCCGTGGAACAGTATCACGGCACTACCATTCTCTCCGTGCGCCGCAATGGCCGCGTCGTCATCGGCGGCGACGGTCAAGTCTCGCTCGGCAACACCATCATGAAAGGCAATGCGCGCAAAGTGCGCCGCCTGTACCACGACAAAGTCCTCGCCGGTTTTGCCGGCGGTACGGCAGATGCCTTTACCTTGTTCGAGCGTTTTGAAGCGAAGTTAGAAAAGTACCAAGGTCATTTGGTGCGCGCTGCGGTGGAATTGGCAAAGGACTGGCGCACCGATCGCGCACTGCGTCGTTTAGAAGCGCTGTTGATTGTGGCGGATAAAACCAGTTCGTTAATCATCACAGGCAACGGCGATGTGATTGAGCAGGAAGACGACTTGCTCGCCATCGGCTCCGGCGGTTCCTTTGCGCAGGCTGCAGCCACCGCGCTGTTACAACACTCAGAATTATCTGCGCGCGAAATCGTAGAAAAAAGTTTAGCGATTGCCGCCGATATTTGTATTTATACCAACCACAATCGCACGATTGAAGAAATGGAGTGCGAGCATGTCTAACATGACCCCGCGAGAAATTGTCAGTGAACTCGATAAATATATTATCGGCCAACAAGACGCCAAGCGCGCGGTGGCGATTGCGCTGCGCAACCGTTGGCGGCGTATGCAATTGCAGGAAGATCTGCGTGCAGAAATCACACCAAAAAATATCTTAATGATTGGACCAACCGGCGTTGGTAAAACTGAAATTGCACGCCGCTTGGCAAAGTTGGCCGATGCGCCGTTTATTAAAGTCGAAGCGACCAAGTTTACCGAAGTGGGCTATGTAGGGCGCGATGTGGAATCCATTGTGCGCGACTTGCTTGAAATGTCGATCAAGTTATTTCGTCAGCGCGCGATGGAGTCTGTGCAAATGCGTGCGCAAGACGCCGCAGAAGATCGCGTATTGGATGCGCTGTTGCCAGCAGCACGCGGTATAGACGCGCAAGAAAAAGAAACCGGCACGCGGCAAGTATTTCGCAAGAAATTGCGTGAAGGTGAACTGGATGACAAGGAAATAGAAATTGAAGTCGCCGCTGCTTCGGTGGGCGTAGAAATCATGGCGCCGCCTGGCATGGAAGAAATGACAAGCCAACTGCAAAATATGTTTTCCAATATGAATAGCGATCGCAAGCGCGTACGCAAAATGACCGTGCGTTCAGCCTTGAAGCAGCTGCAAGATGAAGAAGCCGCGCGTCTGATCAACGATGAGGAAGTGAAGACGCAGGCGATCAGTGCGGCTGAACAAAATGGCATTGTGTTTATCGATGAGATCGACAAAGTGTGTCGCCGCGGTGAAACCAGTGGTGCCGATGTATCGCGCGAAGGTGTGCAGCGCGATTTGCTGCCGTTGATCGAGGGCTGCACGGTATCGACCAAGTACGGCATGATTCGCACCGATCACATTTTATTTATTGCGTCCGGTGCGTTTCATTTGGCCAAGCCGTCGGATTTGATTCCGGAGCTGCAAGGGCGTTTACCGATTCGTGTGGAGTTGGATGCGTTAACGCCGAATGATTTTGAGCGTATCTTGCAAGAGCCGGATGCTTCACTCACTGAACAGTATCAAGCCCTGATGAAAACCGAGGGTTTGCCGATTACATTTAATCAAGATGGTATTCGTCGCTTGGCAGAAATTGCTTGGCAGGTGAATGATCGCACGGAAAATATCGGCGCGCGCCGCCTGCATACGGTGATGGAGCGTTTGCTGGAAGATGTCTCGTTTTCAGCAGGTGATTTAGCGGCAGAAGGGAAAACAGTCGTGATTGATGCGGCGTATGTCGATCAATCGCTGGGCGAGTTATCGCAAGATGAAGATTTGAGTCGGTTCATCCTCTGAACCGACGCATTTTTCGAAAGTAAAAATTATTTTTTGCTGGCGGCGGCCATGGTGCTGTTGAAGTCCCAGTAGGCGCGCAAGTTGGTCACTTTGCCTTCGGTGTTGACATGGTAAATAAACACGCCCTTGGCTTCGATTTTCATGTCGCCCATGGTGTTGAGGATGGAGCCGACATTGGCGCAGGCGATATCACTCACAGGATACGATTCGCGAATATTGAAATCGACACTGCCGGTGGCGATGCACATATCCCAAAACGCCGCGATAGCCGCTTTGCCGCGATGACCATTGCCAGTGGCATCCAGTGGCGATTTGCCGACGGGATCTTCGATACACGCGTCGTCAGCAAAATTATCTACCCAAGCTTCTTTGTTTTTGGCGCGCACGGCGTCAATGGAGCGTTGTGCGGCAGCTTGGGCGGCGTTGGTGATGGTGATATCGCTCATGGGAAATCTCGCTAGGGTTGAAGTGATGGAGTGGAGTATTTTTTCGGATTACGGTTTGTTAGGCAAGGGTAGCGGTTCGCTGGCTTTGCCGGTCACTACTCGCCACCACAATTTTTTGGCCAGCGGCCAGCTGAATAAAGTGTTAATGGTCATGGCGCACTCGTAACTGCATTTGCATTTTTCAGCGACGATTTTTTTGCGCAATGTTTGTGCGGCGTTGCCGGCGACGATATTGCGAAAATCATTGCTTGGTTGATCGCCCACAATATTGCCCACGGTGTCGGGCAGCATTTCGCAGGCGTTGACGCGACCGTCTTCCCAAATCACATAAGTTAAGTCGCCAGCTGTACAAGGCGTCACAAATTCGTTAAAGCGCATTACACGGTAGATCAGTTCTTTTTGTACAGATTCTTTAGCGCGCACAATCATGCCGCCGAGATAACCAAAGGCCGTTAAGGTTTTGTGTTGAATATGCCACTCATAGCGCTCGACGGCTGCTTTGTAAGTATCTAGTAGTTGCGCAGCGGTGTGTGGGTGTTCGATATCGCGTATCAGGTTGATGCTAATTTGGTTGGGCTGGAAAGTGTCGGTGATTTCATCGATAAAATCGGGGTAGGTGTGTGCATTCGCTTCGTTGACAACGGTGATGATGCCCAGCGATAAGCGCGGATAGACGCGTTGGATTTCTTTCAACTTTTTCCATGTTTTTAGTAAATGCGCCCAAGAGTCTTTGCCGCGAATAGCATCGTGTATGGCTTTCGGGCCATCGACAGAAATTTGCACGGTGAGTGCGCCGCTGTGCATTTGTTGCAACATCGCCAGCGTGCTGAGATAAGTTTTGTCGCTGTACCAGCCGTTGGTAGGAATGCTGATCATCATCGGTTGGCAGTTTTGCATAATGGTGCGATGTATCTCAGGCAAGTCGCTGCGTATAAACGGCTCGCCGCCACCGAGGGCGTACCACAATACTGGGCCTATTTCTTGCGTGGTTTTGTTGAGCTGCTGCTGCGATTGTTCCCCGGGATCTTTTAAGTCTAGCGTTTCTTTGTAGAAGCAGTGTTCGCAGCGCAAATTGCAGCGTGAAGTGATGAAGTGAATGATGCTGACTGGCATACCGCGTCGGAATAAAACGCGTTTGGCCAGCTCTAGCAAAGCAGGCACTCTGCGCAGCATTTGTGTGGCAACACAGTAAACGCGATGCACTTTGGCCAGCATCACGCCACTACAAATTGTTGCGCCCATAAAGGGCCACAGCACTAATCCTGTAAGTTTTTCTTTCCAGCGCGCTGCGGTAAATACTTCGTGCGCTGTCAATAATGGCGAGAGCAGAAGGGCTGCCAGCAAACCGGCGATTGCCGGGGTGGGCAGCATCTGTGTTGCGGTGAGATATAGCAGGAGAAGTGGCAGTACAAAAGAAGCAATCAGACTGGCTTTAAATCGCGTACTGAGTTGATTTTCCACGCGGCTAAAAATGGCAGGATTGTTGTAGAGCGTTTCTTGTGCCAGATAAGCCTTGTGGCCGTGGTCTAGCATCAGACTGCGAAAAGAAAATATTTTGATGTGATCCGCTAAAAAATCTGGATACACATGGATGTCGGCACCGGCATTGATGGCGCGGATGCAAATTTCTTTGTCTTCGTGCATACGCAAGTGCGGATTAAAAAAGCCAATTTTTTTGTAGAGGTCGCGCCGAATTAATAAGTGTGATGATTGGCCGTAGCGGTAGTGGTTGCGCGCAAATTCATTCTCGAAGCGGTGGTGCTGTATGTTGACGATAAAACGGCTGATGCTGTTGTAGTCGGAACAATCCAGCGTGTACAAACCAAAAGCCAAGTCGTGAGCATTGGCTGCCATATGGCGGCGTACAAATTGTCTGCCCGCGTCGACCAATACCACATCGGCATCGACAAACAACACATAGTCACCCTGTGCCTGTTGCCAGCCGGCATTGCGTGCTGCACCGGGGAAGGCGCGCTGTGGCAGATGTACGAGGCGAATAGCGGGATGCGTGGGTAGAGCCGTGGGTAGCGCACTGGAATCGCAGACCAGAATTTCCAGTGGATCCAGAGGCAACAGCGCTTGCAGCACGCGGTCGGCTTGCCACGCGCCATACACTGGAATCACAACGGACAGTGTGGCGGATGAGGCAATCGTTGTGGGTGAGCGCGCGGCGTGTTGCATGGCGTTGTTATGTGTGTGCAGGAGGGCATTTAACCATGCGAATACAGGAGCGTCATCTAGTGGCTTGGCGTAGCATGAGCGCTGTTGAGACAATATTGGAAGTAAGCAAGTGGCGACGCACACACAACAACAGTCGTGGGCTATTTTCCCAGTGGCTAACGCGCATTGTGGTATTGCTTGGTGCGAGCAAGGCGTAACACATTTTTTGCTGCCGGAGGTGACAACAGCGCGGATGCAAAAAGAGTTGCAGATAGCGACCGCGCAGCAGGAATCCACAAAAAAAATACCGATCTGGGTGTCGCGTTTAATGCGCCAAGTGGCTTTGCATCTAGCAGGCAAAACACAAGATTTTTCTGCCGTGCCGGTGTTTGTCCAAAAAGCTACGCCATTTATGTGTGCCGTGTATGACGAAGCGCGCCGCATTCCTGCCGGCGAAGCAATTAGCTATGCCGAATTGGCGCGTCGCATCAAAAAGCCAGGTGCCGTGCGCGCGGTGGGCACCGCATTGGGAAAAAATCCGGTGCCGTTGATTATTCCCTGTCACCGCATTGTCGCTGCCTCCGGAAAACTGGGCGGTTTTTCGGCGCAGGGCGGCTTAGAAACTAAAAAATCTTTACTGCACTGTGAAGGAACTGATTTTGAAAAGCCGCGTGTGATGGTAACGGCGGCGCAGTGGCGCGCAGGCATCAAACAGTTGCAACAGGACAAATACTTTCGTCAGCTGCAAAAACAAACGGGAGATATTTCCTTTCGCCCGCAACACAATGCCGAACCGCTGGATGCGTTAATTAACGCTATCGTCAGTCAGCAGCTCTCCATGAAAGCAGCAGCAACCATTTTTGAGCGCGTTAAAACACTGGTATACAAATGCGGAAAACCCTGCGCAAAAACGTTGTTGGCGCTGCCGGAAGAGGAGCTGCGCGCTGCGGGGCTGTCTAGTATGAAAGTGTCTTATCTGAAAGATTTGGCGGAGCACGCTCTCCAGAGGAAATTGCCTTCACTGCGGGAAGCGCAGGCCATGAGCAATGAGCAGCTAGTGCGCTGCTTTACGGCGATTAAGGGGATTGGTCGCTGGTCGGTAGAAATGTATTTGATTTTTGATTTGGGGCGCGCGGATATTTTTCCGGTAGACGATTACGGTATTCGCAAAGCGATTGCGCAGTTGTATGCCTTGGACGAGCTGCCCTCGGCGAAAGCCATGGTGCAGTACGGCGAAAGATGGCGGCCGTATCGCAGTGTTGTGTCGCTGTACCTGTGGCGGTTGTTGGATAACGCCTAAAACGCCGCGACCACTATCAACACCCAGAGCTCAGCCAATTGTTGTGCGCCACCCAGACAGTCGCCGGTGTAGCCGCCGATGCGCTTGCGGTAATACCACGCGGCCCAGCAGCGCAGGGCGAGCAGGCCGAGCAGCAGGGGCAGCCAAGTGCGTACAGGCAGTAGGAACAGCGCGGGGGCGGCGCTAGCGAGCGCGAAGCACAGCGAGGCAGTATTAAATTCGGCAGGAGGTGTTTTGGCGAGGCCGTCTTCTGTGTCGCGCACATAAGGCAGGCTCAACAGCAAGGAGGTAGCCGTGGCGCGGCTGAGCACATGGCCTGCTACTAGAGCGCAGAGGGCATTGGTCAGTGGTAAGTTGCATAACAGACTGATTTTGCTGGATAACATCAGCCCAAGGCCCAGCGTGCCATAGGTGCCGAGGCGCGAATCTTTCATGATGCGCAGCACCTGTTCCTTCTCCCAGCCACCGCCGAAGGCATCACACATATCGGCAAAGCCGTCTTCGTGAAACGCGCCGGTCAGTAAGATGGCCAATGCCGTAGCAAGGATAACGGCCGGTACCCAGGGCAGTAGTTGCGCACTAAACAATAAGATGACCGCTGCGATGGCGCCTACCAGCCAGCCGACAGCGGGAAACCAGCGCGCCATACCGAGCTGGAGCGTCGCATCGTGCTGCACCCAGCGAGCGACGGGTAAACGAGTGAGAAACATCACCGCCATCAGAAATTGCTGCCAGTATTGTCGAGGAGTCATCGCGCTCTATCCGGTGGTTTTTTTGCAAAATTTGCTGTTGATGCACTGCGCTTGTGCGGGTTTTCACAGGCGGCACTGCGATGGTGCTATTCCCAGCAAAATACAGCGGTTTTGGTCGGTAAATTTACGGAAATTTCGCCAAATAGCAGTCACAAAACAGGAGTAGTTTACTGTAGAATGCCGCGCCAACTGCAGTTCTGCTGCCGGGGAGCCCGCGGTGAAATCTACCAATATCCAAGATCCAGAATATTTCCACAAAGTCGTCGATTGCCAGTACGCCTGTCCGGCGCATACGCCCGTTCCGGAATACATTCGGTTGATTGCGCAAGAGCGCTATGCCGAAGCGTATATGGTCAACTGGGAGTCGAATGTTTTTCCGGGCGTGCTCGGTCGAACCTGTGACCGTCCCTGCGAGCCGGCGTGTCGCCGCGGTCGCGTAGAGGACAAGCCTGTTGCTATCTGCCGTTTGAAGCGCGTTGCCGCTGATAACAAAGGCGATGTATTGGCGATGATGCCAAAAATCCCGCAACAGAAAAACGGCAAAAAAATTGCGTTGATCGGCGGTGGTCCTGCTGCGCTAACTGTGGCGCGTGATTTGATGCCGCTCGGTTATGAAATCGATTTGTACGACAACCAATCCTCAGGCGGCGGTTTTATGCGCAGCCAGATCCCTTCGTTCCGCTTGCCGGCGGAAGTGTTGGATCAAGAAGTGAATTTCATCACCGATATGGGTGTGGTCACGCACTACAACACCCATGTCGATAGCTTGAATGGTGTATTAGCTAAAAATTATGACGCAGTGTTTGTCGGCACTGGCGCGCCGCGCGGCCGTGATTTGAAATTGCCTGGTCGCGAAGAAGCGGATGCCAATATTCAAATTGGCATTAATTTTCTGGCGAGTGTTGCCTTTGGTCACACCACAAAAATTGGTAAGCGTGTATTGGTTATCGGTGGCGGTAATACCGCGATGGACTGCTGCCGCACCGCGCGCCGTCTTGGTGGTGAGGATGTCAGAATTGTGGTGCGCAGTCCCTTCGAAGATATGAAAGCTTCGCCGTGGGAAATCGAAGATGCGCAACATGAAGGCATTCCGTTTTTTAATAACCATGTGCCGAAAGAATATGTCGTCAAAGATGGCAAATTGGTAGGCATGAATTTTGAAAAAGCCGAAGTGACTTACGATGCCAATGGCAAGCGCGTGATGCAGCCATCTGGCGAGTTTGTGTTTTTTGAATGCGACGATGTGTTGATGGCGGTCGGCCAAGAAAACGCGTTTCCGTGGATAGAGGCGGATAGCGGTGTTGAGTTTGATAAGTGGGGTATGCCAGTGTTGGATGCGGTTACCTATCAAGCAACCAACCCGAAAGTGTTTTTCGGCGGCGATGCGGCGTTTGGTCCGAAAAATGTCATTACGGCAGTTGCGCAAGGCCACCAAGCGGCGATTTCGATTGATTTGTTCTGCCAAGGTGGTGATGTGCAAAATCGCCCAGCGCCCGGCACTAATTTGATCGGTCAAAAAATGGGCATCCACGAGTGGAGCTACGACAGCGTGGTTTCACACGAGTTGCGCCATGCGGTGCCGCATGCACCGACAGAAAAAGCGCTGTCCGATCGCATGCTGGAAGTGGAGCTGGGATTTGATCGCGCCGTGGGTTACGAAGAAACGCAGCGCTGTTTGAACTGCGATGTGCAAACCGTATTTACCTCCAGCAAATGCATTGAGTGTGACGCTTGTGTGGATATTTGTCCGACACGCTGCATCACTTTCACGCATACGCAAGAAAACGAAGAAACTTTGCGTGAGCATTTGAGTGCGCCGGCGGTGAATCACGAGCAGGCTTTGTATATCGCTGATGGTTTAAGCACGGGTCGCATCATGGTGAAGGATGAAGATGTGTGCTTGCACTGCGGTTTGTGTGCTGAGCGCTGCCCAACATCGGCGTGGGATATGCAGAAATATCTTTACAGTGTCACCAAGGCTGGCCAGGGCGATTCTGGCAAGTCGTGTGCGGCTTGAGCCGAGGTGTAGTCGTGAAAAAACTCGAATCCATTAATGACTGTGTTATCAAATTTGCCAATGTGAATGGCACTGGCTCTTCCAGTGCAAATGCGCTGTTGGTGAAAGCTGTTTTTCGCATGGGCATTCCCGTCAGCCCGCGCAATATTTTTCCATCCAATATTCAGGGGTTGCCCACTTGGTATGAAGTGCGCGTCTCGGAAAAAGGTTACACCGGTCGTCGCGGTGGTGGTTGCGATGTGATGGTGGCGGTCAACCCGCAATCCATAGAGCGTGACTTCCATGATGTCACGCCCGGCGGCTATTTTATTTACGACTCCACCAAGCCACTCGACAAAAAATTGATGCGCAGTGATATTCACATTCTGCCAATTCCGTTGATGGAATTGTCGATGCGCGAGTACACCGATGCGCGTCAACGCCAGCTGTTCAAAAATATTATTTACATCGGCGCGTTAGCGGCATTGCTTGATATTGAGTTCAGTGTGTTGACGGGTTTGATCGGCGATCAATTCAAAGGCAAAGAAAAGTTAATCGCTCCCAATGTGCGTGCCTTGGAATTGGGCTTTCAATACGCCAGCGAGCATTTCACTTGTCCATTGGGTGTGCGTTTGCAGCGCTGCGATAGCGTGGGTGACAGTATCTTGGTTGATGGCAACACTGCGTGCGGTCTCGGCGCGGTTTATGGCGGTGCGACAGTGGTGGCGTGGTATCCAATTACGCCCAGCACTTCCGTTGTGGATGCGTACGAAAAGTACGCCAAGCGTTTGCGTGTAGATCCTGATACTGGCGAGAAAAATTTTGCCATCATGCAGGCGGAAGATGAGTTGGCGGCAATCGGCATGGTGATCGGTGCCAACTGGAATGGTGCGCGTTCGTTTACAGCAACATCGGGTCCGGGTGTGTCGCTGATGAGCGAGTTCCTCGGTTTGGCCTATTTTGCTGAAATTCCGACGGTGTTGATCGATGTGCAGCGCGCTGGTCCGTCAACGGGCATGCCAACGCGCACACAGCAGTCCGACATTCTTGCAGCGGCTTATGCGTCGCACGGCGACACTAAACATGTGCTGCTGTTCCCGTCGACACCGAAAGAATGTTTTGACATGACAGCGGATGCGTTTGATCTGGCAGAGCAGTTGCAAACGCCGATCATAATGCTGACCGATCTCGATTTGGGCATGAACGATTACATGTCGCCACCATTGGTGTGGGACGATGCGCGCGCTTACCAGCGCGGCAAAGTGCTCAATGCCGAGCAGCTCGACAAAATTGAAAAGTTTGGGCGTTATTTGGATGTGGACGGCGACGGCATTTGCTACCGCACCATTCCAGGTACGCATCCAACTAAAGGTGCGTTTTTCACGCGCGGCACTTCGCGCGACACTTACGCCGTTTATACAGAAGACGGCGATAAGTATGTGGAAAACATGAATCGCCTGCTGCATAAATTTGAAACCGCAAAACAGTATGTGCCAGCACCAGAAGAGTTTCCTGAACAGAAGGGAGCGCGTTACGGCGTGATTTTCTTTGGTACTTCTGCGGCGCCGACAACGGAAGCCTTGGATTTATTGGCAGAAGACGGTGTGCAGCTGAATGCTCTGCGCCTGCGTGCGTTCCCATTCAATAAAACGGTGGATGATTTCATTGCGCGTCACGATAAGGTTTTTGTGGTTGAGCAAAACCGCGATGCGCAGTTGCGCACGCTGTTGATGGCTGAAAATGATGTGCCGCCGCAAAAAATGGTTTCGGTGCTCAATTTTGACGGTATGCCGATTACGGCAGAATTTATTCGCAGCAAAATTCAGAATTACCTGCAGTTAGCGCCCGTTATTCCACTTCACAAAAGCGTCTAGGTAAATTGCCATGACTTATGTGCGTAGCCGTTTCCAACATCCTTCAGCGCAACCGAATAGCTTGGGTTATACCTTGCGCGATTACGAAGGTTCTCTGTCGACCCTATGCGCCGGTTGTGGGCACGATTCTGTTTCTGCGGCCATTGTGCGCGCGTGTTATGAATTGTCTATCGAGCCGCACCGTGTAGCGAAATTATCGGGGATCGGCTGTTCGTCTAAAACGCCCACCTATTTTCTTGGCCAATCGCATGGCTTTAACTCGGTGCACGGTCGTATGCCGTCGATTGCGACGGGTGCAAATTTGGCGAATCGCGATTTGCTGTACATCGGTGTATCAGGAGATGGCGATACCGCATCGATTGGTATGGGGCAGTTTGCGCATGTCACGCGCCGCGCGCTGAACATGGTTTACATCGTTGAAAACAACGGCTGCTACGGTTTGACCAAAGGCCAAGATTCGGCTACCGCCGATGTCGGCTCCATGAATAAAAAAGGCAGCGCCAACCAGTACCAGCCGATGGATTTAGTGAGCTTGGCGCTGAAATTGGGCGCAACTTTTGTGGCGCGCAGTTTCTCTGGCGACAAAGAGCAATTGGTGCCGCTGCTGAAGGCGGCAATGTCGCACAATGGCTTTGCATTTATTGATGTTATTTCGCCTTGTGTGACTTTCAATAACCACAAGGGCTCCACCAAAAGTTACGAGTATGTGCGTGAACATTTGGAAGCCACGGGCGCGGTGGATTTCGTGCCTATGCACGAAGAAATCGTGACCAGCTATTTGGAAGGCACCACACAGGAAGTCACTTTGCACGATGGCTCTGTTGTGCGCTTGCAAAAAACTGGCAGCGACCACGATCCGCGCGATCGCAGTGCTGCGCTGGCTGCGCAGCTGAAAGCCCTGCACGAGGGTGAGATCCTCACGGGTCTGTTGTATATAGACCCTGAGGCAGAAGAAACGCACGACTTCCTACACACCAGCACTAGACCGCTCAACATCATGACAGAGAAAGATCTGTGCCCAGGTGGGGCGATGCTGGACCTTATTAACGCTAGCTTTCGTTGAGCGAAAGCCTTGACGGCATAAGGGTTTTCTCGCAAACTTACTCGCGAGTAAGTTTCTTTCCTGTGAGTAAGTTGCATGTTCAATCGTGTTTGGACGCGAAGCCGCCTCTACCGAGTGCTGTTTGGCTTTGAGGAGTGGTTCAAGAAGCGGGTTTTCGGTTGCCACAGCTGTGGCCAGTGTGTCCTGCGTTCCACATCCTTGGTCTGTCCGCAAACTTGCCCGAAGCAGATGCGCAACGGCCCCCCCTGGCAAAACTAATCTTGACATGCAATATGGGCAATACAATAGTTTTGAAAATGATTGCGTATGGACCAAGATTCACGAGCGTGCCGATATGAGCGCGATGCAAGTGTTCGATATGAGTGAAAAAATTGTCCGCATTCAACCGGCGGTGGATTGGTCGCTGGTGGGCACTTCGGCGGTTGGCAGTATTTTGGAAGGTAAAACCGACAGCCATGGCGGTATTTTGTCGCCGCATCCCGTGCCGGACGCGCAGCTTATCCCGCTTGTCGCCAACAGCAAGGCGTAATGTATGAACGCTCTCAATGACACCAGCAATCTGTATAAAAAAATTAAAAATGGCGAGTTTGTGGTTACAGCAGAACTATCGCCACCGAAAGTGCCAGATTTATCGCGCTTAGATAAACATCTTGCGCATTATCGGCGCGGCGTGGATGCAATTAATGTGCTCGACATGCCCTCTGCCACCTTGCGCATGTCATCAATTGGCACGGCGATTTATGTGAAGCAGCAGGGTTTGGAACCTGTGATGCAAATGACTTGCCGCGACCGCTCCAAATTAGGCATGCAGGCGGATTTAATTTCTGCTTACGCCCACGGTATTCGCAATATTTTGTGTTTGACCGGTGATTATGTGACCTTCGGCGATCATCCGATGTCGAAGCCGGTGTACGACATGGATTCCACCAATGCGATCATGATGGTCAATCAATTGCGCAAAGTTGGAAAATCATACGGCGGTGGTGCAATTGCTGACAGCGCGAAAGAAGATCCGTTCAAAATGCAGTGGTGTATCGGCGGGGCGGCAAATCCCGCCGGCAATAAACCGGAACATCTTGCGCGGGTGATGGCAAAAAAAGCGGCCGCTGGTGTAGATTTTTTGCAGACGCAGCCGGTATACGATTTAGATGCCTTTGATAAATGGTGGAAGGCTTTGGAGCGCGAAGGTGTGACAAAAAAAGTGGCCATCCTGCCCGGTATTTTGCCGCCGCGTTCACACAAAGGCCTTGCGTTTATGATGCAGCATGTGCCCGGTATTTGGGTGCCACCGCATGTTGAAAAACGCATTCGTGAAGCGCAAAACCAACAGCAGGAAGCGCTCGATCTCTCGTTGGAAACCATGCGTGCGTTGAAAGAGCGCTATCCCATTGCGGGTTTTCATATTTACCCATTGGCGTGGACAGAAAATGTGCCGTATCTGCTGGGTGAATTGGGAATGTTGCCATCAGAAAGCCATGTGGCTTGATTGGTGGTTGGTGACATAAACAGGTGAGCAACAGATGAGAGCAGCTCGCATTGATGCCATTCAATATTTGCGCGGTATTGCTGCCCTAGCTGTTGTTTTTGCTCACATTGCCAGTATGCAACACAGCGTAGCGCCAGAATCGCCGGCAGTGCTGCCGGAGTTCAATGGATTTTGGGGGGTTGATATATTTTTTGTCATCAGTGGCTTCATTATTGTTTATATCACGCGCGATGTGATGGCTGGTGGAAAAGAAGCAGCTCTTTTTATGCTGAAACGCATAGTGCGGATAGTTCCTGCCTACTGGTTTTTCACAATAGTTGTGTATTTTGCTGATACGCAGCATTGGTTTAGCGAGCAGCCTAATTCAACAAACTTAGCGATGCTAATAAAAAGTCTGCTGTTTATTAAACCTGGGTTTCCTCTGTTGTTTGTCGGTTGGACGCTGACATTGGAAATGTTTTTCTATTTGTGTTTTACGCTTGCGTTATGGCGATGGAATACAGCTGTGCGTGTGTGGCCAATTATTGTTTGTTTTGTGCTGTTAGCGTTGACGCCTTTATTTATAGGCGTTGAGAATCGATATATTAAGTTCTATACGCAAGCAATATTACTAGAGTTTGTGGCTGGCATGCTGATAGCGTATTTTTTTGCTGAAAAAAAACGGATATCTCATCGTTCGGCTTGGGGGGTATTTCTTTTTGGCGGCGGGATTTTATTGGGTGTTACCTATTTCCTAGAAGATAAAATACTAATATCACAACGCGCATTATGGTGGGGAGTTCCTGCTGCATTGATTGTATGGGGCGCAGTCAACATACAAAAAATAGACAGTAATAAGTTGTTACATGGAGCTGGAGCCATTTCATATTCATTGTATTTAAGCCATATGCCGTGTGCTTATGTCGGTGTGATCGTGGCTAAGTATTTTTTTGAAGGTTCGGCGGATTTCTTGGCGTGGTATCTGTTAATTACACTGTTGTTGACGCTATTGGTGTCCATGGCTTCTTGGTGGTTGTTTGAGCGCTGGCCTCAAGTGGCTTTGCGTCGTGCTATGAGGGAAGTGGTGTGAGTGTCTCCAGCAATGCGCTCAATTCAAATGTTAATCGCTTGGCGGATTATCGCTACCAGTTAGATCGCAATAGCGTGCTCAATTTCATGGGCTATAGCGATCCAGAAAAAGCACGCAAGCCGGTATTGAAAATTGCCGATGAACAATTGGCGCGCGCGCACGCATTTGCAGAACCGTGGGCAGCGGCGATTGAGGTGCCGCTGTGCGGTATCGAGAATGACAAAATTCATCTCAAGCATGGTGTAGAGCAAGTCGTACTACACAGCGAGCAACTGCCGAAAATTTTGCGGCACGCGGAGTCCGTGGTGATTCTGTTGGCGAGTGCCGGCAATGCGGCCACGCTGGAATCCAAGCGTTTGATGGACGAAGGAAAAATGGGGCAGGCCTTGGCGATGGATGCCGTGGGCTCAGCGATGGTGGTGGAGGCGATGAGGGCGCTCACCGATCAGGTGTCGGCAGAGGCGCAGCAGCGCGGTTACGGCACGACGCTGCGCGTGGGGCCTGGTTATACCGGCTGGCACTTCGGCGATCAGGCGATTCTGTTTCGTTTTTTTGAGGGGATGGCGAATCTACCCATCACCATGAGCGATGGCATTATGATGCGCCCACAAAAATCGCTACTCGGCATGGTTGGACTGAACCCCGGCGCAAAAAATGCGCCGGAGATTGAGCCCTGCCGTCTGTGTGATCTCAAGAATTGTTCGATGCGCAAAGCGCCGTTTCGCGGTGCCGATGCGTAGCTTGCATCACTAAGCGGATTGCCCATGTTGCAGGCGCCGCTCTTTGCCTAAAATTACTGCTCGACCTACGGAGAAGTTGTCGATGAGCCGACCCAACACCGCCACCCTGTTACTGCGCTGTCCAGACCGCAAAGGTTTGAATGCCGCCATTGCCAATTTATTGCTTCGCAATAACATCAATATTTTGGATGCCAATCAACACACAGACGAAGAACACAACATATTTTTTCATCGCGTGTATTTTGATGTGGCTGGGCTATCTGTAAGTCGCGATGATTTTAGAGCGCAGTTGGCTGCGGAGTGTGCCAAACACGACATGGAGTGGCAGCTGTTTTTTGCGGACAATAGAAAACGCGTGGCAATTTTTGTGTCGAAATACGAGCACTGTATTTACGATTTATTGTTGCGTCATAAAGTTGGCGAACTGAATTGCGATATCCCGTTGATTGTTTCCAACCATGAAGACCTGCGCTACTTTGCCGATGTTTTCAAAATTCCTTATTTTGTGTTTCCTATCACGAAAGAGAACAAGCGTGAGCAGGAAGACAAAGAGATTACATTGCTGAAAGAGTACAACATCGATTTGGTGGTGATGGCGCGCTATATGCAGGTGCTGTCCGATGAAATGATTGCGCAGTTCCCCAATCGCATCATTAACATTCACCATTCAACGCTGCCCGCTTTTAAAGGCGCCAAGCCCTACCATCAGGCCTTTGAGCGTGGTGTGAAATTGGTGGGAGCAACAGCGCATTATGCGACAGCGGATTTGGATGAGGGGCCGATTATTGCGCAAGGTGTGGAAGGGAGTTCGCACGAAGACACAATTGATGACTTGGTGCGCAAAGGGCGCGATATTGAGCGCGTGACTTTGGCGCAGGCGGTGCGCGCACATTTGGATGATCGCATCATCGTTTACGGTCGTCGCACCATTGTATTTTGATTCTTTGTAGTTATTTTTAATAAACCAAACGCAGAGGTGTTTATGGGTAATAGATTAGATGGAAAAGTAGCGATTGTGACCGGTGCCGCTAGCGGTATTGGTCGCGGCACAGCGGAGTTATTGCTGCAACACGGCGCCAAAGTGGTGGTTGCCGATATGAATGAAGAGGGTGGCAAAGCGGTTGTGGCCGAGCTGGGTGCCAATACGCGATTTTTTAAGTGCGATGTCACCAGTGAAGACAGCGTAAAAGCCATGATTGATTTTGCCGTCAGTGAGTTCGGCAAGTTGGATGTTTTGCACAACAATGCCGGTGCTTTCGGTGCGCGTGGCACGGTAGAAGAAATTTCCACTAAAGATTTTGATTTTACTTTCGCGCTTCTGGTGCGCTCGGTGTTTTTGGGCTGCAAGTACGCGGCGATGCAAATGCGCAAGCAAGGTCACGGCGGCTCTATCATCAATACCGCAAGCATTTCGGCTACTACACCAGGCTATGGCCCGCATATTTATCAAGCAGCAAAAGCCGCGGTATTGCAGTTGTCAAAAACTTTTGCATTGGAGTTGGCAGAGCAAAATATTCGCGTCAACTGCGTGTCACCCGGCGGTGTTTACACGCCGTTGGTGGGCAATGCAATTGGTTTGGATGCGGAGACCACGAAAAAAGTAGGCGAAGGCATGGGCGCGACACTGCCGATGAATCGCCCTGGCTACCCTTTGGATATTGCACGCGGCGTGCTGTTTTTTGCCTCAGAAGATTCCGAGTTTGTGATCGGTCAGAACATGATTATCGACGGCGGCGAATCTTTGGGTAAAAAGTTTAAGGATCAAGGCATACATTGATCGAATACGGGAAATAAAAAAGCAGGCCTCGCGCCTGCTTTTTTTGTGGCTGCAATTTCATGGGCTTAATAGTCGTAGCCTTCTTCCCAGTTATTTTCTTCAGCCACGGAGCTTAAGAAATCGTCTTCTTCTTTTTCCTCTTCCTCGTCGTCAGACCAGAAACTGTCTTCTTCATCTTCGAGTAGTTCGTCGTCTACGACATTGCCTTCCATGTCTTCAATTTGGAAGCCGTCGGCATTTTCGTAAGATTCTTCAGTGTTTTTTTTGCGCTTGGCCATGAGGAGACTCCAGGGGCAAGAGGGTTGCTCAGTTCAACGGGCGTATTGTGGCAGAATAGTCCTTTGATTGTGAAAATCCAGCGCGTGAGAGGAGATAAAAATGGCCGAAGTGAAAATTACTTATTGGGGGGAGATCCCCTGCTCGGTAATGGTGAAAGAGGGGCGCGGCAACCGCGCCAATGTGCAGTTGCCGAAGATTTATATGGTGACGGTGGACGCGGTGGCTACCAAAAGCGGCGCCACCAGCGCGGAGGATTACGCCAAAGGTTTTCGCGTGGAAAAATCCGAGCGCGACGGTGAGCCAGCAGTGCTGGCGCAGCAGATTGCCGATGAGCTGGTGGTGAAATATCCGCGCGAATGGTTGTGGGCGCAGCGCGACAAGGCTGGGCTGGATGCGCAGGGGCAAGCGCAGGCAGAAGCTGAAGCGCAGCAGGAGTAAAGCATGCACAGCATGACGGCATTTGCACGCAAAGAGCGTGTGGAAACTTGGGGCACGCTGGTGTGGGAGATCCGCTCCGTCAATCATCGTTATTTGGAGCCCGGCTTTCGCCTGCCAGATTCCTTTCGTTTTTTAGAGCCAAATTTGCGGGATGGTCTGCGCAAAAATTTACAGCGCGGCAAAGTGGATTGCAGCTTGCAATTTCAAGCGGCAGTTAACCGTGAAGCGATTGCCGTTGACAGTGCGTTGGTGCAGCGCCTTGTGCAGGCGGCGGACAGTGTGCAAGCGTTGCTGCAAAATCCTGCGCCCATGAATGCCGTCGATTTTTTGTTTCGCCCCGGCGTGCTGTGTGAAAACAGCGTAGAACGCGAAGTGTTATCCGAAGCGGCACTGTCTTTATTTGCAGAGGCATTAAAAGAGTTGCAAAGCGTGCGCGCCAGAGAAGGTTCGGCTTTGGTGGCGGTGATTCGTGATCGTCTGCAAAAAATGCGCGAACAGGCAGCGGTGGTGCGCGCAGTACTGCCCGATATTTTGGCAGCACAAAAACAGAAATTGCGCGATCGTTTGGCGGAGCTGACCGGCGAGATCAATCAAGATCGCATCGAACAAGAATTGGTGCACTTGGCGCAGCGCTGTGATGTGGACGAAGAATTGGATCGTTTGGATACGCACATCAAAGAAGTGGAGCGCATCGTGAGCGGTAAAGAGTCGGCTGGGCGCAAGTTGGACTTTATGATGCAGGAGTTGAATCGCGAAGCTAATACACTGTCGTCGAAGTCGATCAGTACGACCACGACGCAGGCGGCTGTGGAAATGAAAGTATTAATTGAACAAATGCGTGAACAAATACAAAATATCGAGTAGTGGATGCGCAATCGCACGGTTGATGTAGCAAAAGGCATTGCGGGTGTCTTTGTGGTCTTGGGACACACGCTGGCTTTTCGTTATCAAGATGGCGCTTTGTTGCTTCTGACTCATCTCACCACGCCGCTATATCTTTTTCTTTCCGGTGTTTTTATCAAAGTAGATAGACCGTGGCGACAGGCGTTGTGGCGTTTGTTTGATGCGCTGTTGAAGCCTTATTTTGTTGTATTGCTACTGTGGGGGGCTTGGCACGCTTTCTACGGAGATTTTGATTGGTTTTACTATTTAGCGGGCGTGTTGTACGGCACGGGATCGACGATTGTGTTGGTGCCGTTGTGGTTTTTGCCGCATATATTTTTGTGTTGTGTTGTCGCTAGAGTTTTCTTGAAAGATTTGCGCTACGCAGAAAATTTAACAGCTTGCGTGCTGCTGATAGTTGTTGGCCTAACAGTGGGTCTATATGCCATTGATTGGATGTGGCGACAGCCGCTGCCAGCGGGTGATGGTTGGCGCTATTGGTTTGCAGCAACAACGCATTGGCCTGGATTGCCGTTTAGTGCGGATGTGCTGCCAGTAAGCGTGGCGTGTTTGTTGGCGGGTTATGTGTTGTCTGAGCGCGTGCAGCGTTGTCGCTTTCGTGCGCTTCTCTGGTTAATAGCTGCATTAATCGCGGTCGCCGTAATTTATAGCGGCGCTTTTTTTGATATTAATCGTCGCATCGCGGTCAAGCCCTTGGGTGTTGCGCTATTACTGGCTGCAGGCTTGTATGTGGTTATTTTAGGTGCAGCTGGTTTGGCGCGCTGGAAACTGGCGGCAGACTTTTTTTCCTACTTGGGACGCTACTTTTTATTGGTGCTGTTGCTGCATTTGCTGGTGTTGCGCTGGGTATATCACGGATTCGAAGCATGGTTGCCGAATAGTGGCGATTGGCAGATTGCGGTTATGTTTGTCGTTGGCATGGCATCGTCATTGGTGTTGATTGAAGTAGTGCGCCGCAGCCGTGTGTTGTCGATGTTGTTGTTGCCTTTGACTGGCAGTGGAAAATCTTCGCCATGATGTTGTTGTCCGTCATCATTCCCACTTATAACGAGCGCGACAATATCGCGAATCTGTTGCAACGGTTGACGCAAGTGTTGGCGTATCTGTCAGATCGTTATGAAATTCTTGTGGTAGATGATGAATCGCCAGATGGCACGGCGGATGTCGTTCTTCAAGGTGCGTATCCCGCTGTGCGTGTATTGCGCCGCAGCGGTGAACGCGATTTATCGCGCGCTTTAGCGCAGGGGTTTGATGTAGCGCGAGGTAAATTTGTGTTGGCGATGGATGCCGATTTGCAGCACGATCCTTTGGCTATTCCTGCATTGCTGCAAATGGCACAGCGCGGTGTGGTGGATGTAGTGGTGGCATCGCGATATGCCGTAGATGGAGGCGTACAGGGCTGGGGTAAGTGGCGATTATTTTTATCGCTGTGTGCGACGCGCTGTGTGCGATTTTATTTGCCGACTAAAACTAGCGACCCTTTGAGTGGGTTTTTTCTATTGCGCCGCACAGCATGGCAAGAAGTTCGTGGGAAAATTCAGCCAGATGGATTTAAGTTGTTGCTCGCTATTTTATCGACTAACGCATCTTTACAGTGTGAGGATGTTGGCTACTTTTTTGTGGCGCGTCAGCGCGGTTGCAGTAAGTTTGGCGTCAAGCCGGTATTGGCTTTTTTGCATACGCTATGGCGATTAACAAGGAAAGCACAATGAAGCGATGGTTCGGTGATTATTGGGGGATATTGGCGGCAGCTGGATTTTTGCTGTTGGTGGTTCTGCCATTTCTTGATTATTACGGCCTGTGGTTTGATGAGATTTTTAGCGTTGTGATGTCGCGCAGCTTTGACAGCATCGCGCAGATGATGCGCACGCAAGAAAACAATATGCTGCTGCATTATCTTCTCTTGTGGTTGTGGCAGCCACTCGGCGATGGCAGTGAATATTTTTTGCGCAGTTCGTCCGTGTTGTTGGTGTTGCTATCGCTACTGCCACTGCATGCTGCAGCAAAACGACTGGTGAATAGTTCGGTCGCCAATATCACCGTACTGTTTTATGTCACGCATTTATTAGTGTTGGAGCACGCCAGAACTTGTCGCGGCTATTCCTTGGCGCTGTTGATGGCGTGTTTGGTGTTGTGGCGTTGGGTAGTGGCGTGGCAGAGCCAACGACAGCGCGATTGGTTGATCTTTGGCGCCGTATCCGGATTGGCGGTGTGGTCACATTATTTTGCCGTGTTCGTGCCGGCGGTATTGGTGTTTGCAATGTTGTGGCGCGATGGTTTGAAGCAGCCGTGGCGTTACCTAATTTATGCGTTCGGCGCGTTCATTCTTTTCTCTTTGCCGATTGTGCTGACGCGCCCGCCCGATGGTGCAGCGCAAATCGGATGGGCAACGGTGCCGACTTGGCGAACGATTTACAGCACACTGTGGATGTTGTCTGGTTCTAGTGGGTTGAAACACGAGTTAGCTATGCGCGCCATCTTGATTGGTTGCGTTATCGCTTGCGTGCTGCAATGGAAAAAAAATCTCTCCCAATGGCACAGTGTTTTTGTTGGATTGGCTGCAGGTTTGTTGCTGGCTGTTGGCGCTGTATTGGCGGAAAGTTTTATCGGACAGCCTATGTTTGTGTATCGCTTTTTTACACCACTGGTTCCCATTTATTGCATGGTAGTGGCGGCCGCTTTGTATGCTGTGTGGTGGTGGCTGCGCATAGTGTTGTTGTTTTTTGTGTTACTGCTCTCTGCCTATGATTCGTGGAAAGTATACGCTGGCACTATGCCAATGCGCTTTTGGTGGAAGCCTGTGGCCCAACAATTGCTGTGGCAGATGCAGTCCGATGATGTGATCTTGGTGTATCCCAGTTTTTTGCGCTTGCCCGTGGATTACTATTTGGATGCCATGGATGCAGAGCGTCATCTGCCGCGCCCACAAGAATATGCTTCAGCGCCGTATCGCGCCGGTGGTGGCGTAGAGCCAGCGCCAGATTGGCCGCGTTTGCAGGCATTAACGCAAAAAGTGCAGCGTGTGTGGTTGATTGCCGACGAACAAAACAAACCGTCAGATATTCGTTTGCAGCGCACACAAATACCGGCAATTCGCAGCCTGCTATTACAGCAAGGAAAAGTACTGTCCTACGACTGGCACTATGGCGATCGAGCCTTACAGCGTTACGATGCGTTGCCAGAACTGCCGCACTCAGCGCCTGCGAATGCGCAACGGTAAATCGTCGCAGGGTTTGGCAAAAGGAAAGTGCTGTAATTTTGCGGGAAAGTAACCGCTGCGTTGAAAATCAAACTGACAACTGTGGATCAGTTCGGCAAAAGTGGTTTTGAATAACAATTCGGCAAAGTGCATGCCAATGCACTTGTGTGCGCCGCCGCCAAACGGCGACCACATAAACGGATGTTTTTTGTGTTCGGCAATTTGTTCTGAAAAGCGTTCTGGCCAAAAAGTTTGCGCGCGCGTCCACCACTCGCTCATTTGCTGAATGTAATGCACGGGCGCCGATACCATGGTGTGCGCAGGAATGCGTATGCCATCAATGGTGCATTCGCGTACGGTGCGACGAAAAATATTGCTCACCGGCGGATGCAGGCGCAGCGTTTCGCGAAATACCTGATCCAGCAGTAGCATGTTCTCCATCATGTCGTCGTAGCAAAATGGGTAGGGCGTTTGCTGCTGAATGCGGTTCTGCAGATGAGTGTCATTGGCGAGATAGTAGCCGGCCATAGTAATGGCGCTGGTGGTGGTGTCGTGTGCGGCCAGCATCAGAAAGATCATGTGTTCAGCAATTTCCGTGTCGGAAAAATATTCTCCCGCTTCATTTCTTTCTCGGCAAAAATGGCTGAAAATATCGTTGTCGTTGCCAGCTCTTTTTTTCTGTACCAATTTTTTGAAATAGGACGATAAATAGCGTCGCCCGTTCATGCCGCGCCGATAGAGCAGTCTAGGCCAATCTTTGCGGATCATGCCCATACAGCCTTCCATCAAATCAATAAACGCTTGGTTGATATTGTCTTCGTCGCTGTCCTCAGCATCGACTTTGCAGAACACTTCAAAAGCAATGCGCAGCAACAGTTTTTTTGTTTCGATATAAAAATTGATATTTTCCTCTGCCTGCCAGCGTGCCACGGCTTGTTGCACGATATGTGTCATCGTGGCGCTGTATTCGCGCATGTTTTCCGATTTGAAAGCCGTTTGCATGATGCGGCGGTGCATGCGGTGTTCTTCAAAATCGCGCATTAACAGGCCGCCGGCAAAAAAATCGCCCATGAATAAATCCCAGCCTTTTTTGACAGAGAAGTTTCGTTCTGTGTCGAGCAGGATGGTCTGCAAATACTGTGGCCCGAGTAGCAGCACCACTTTTTGTCCGGTAATGGATACGCGACTCACCGCGCCGAACTTCAAATAGTGTTGGTGAAAGGTGTTGATAGGGTCGGCAAACATGGCGATGGTTTTGCCGACGAAGGGCAATCCGTATTCACCTGAGATGTGGCTGAGCTGCTGGTTGGTCGGTGCCTGCGTGTAATCCGTTGTTATGTGCGTGGTGGGCATGGTGCGTCTCAGGAATATGGCGGGAGCATTGATCAAGCGTCAGTGTCGGCGGCATTGCCCAGTGGGGCAATGGGGGCAGCCCATGTAAAATGCGCCTTCTATCCAATGGCAGAGTAGACCATGACGGATCCACAGAACACTACGCATTTTGGCTACCAACAGGTGCCTGTCGCAGAAAAGCAGCACAAGGTGGCGGAGGTGTTTCACTCGGTCGCCGCGCGCTATGACTTGATGAACGATTTGCTGTCGGGCGGTGTGCACCGTTTGTGGAAGCGTTTCACCATCGAAGTCTCGGGCGTGCGCGCTGGACACAAAGTGCTGGATATCGCCGGTGGCACGGGTGATCTCGCCTTCAAATTTTCGCGCTTGGTCGGTGCAGACGGGCAAGTGATCTTGGCGGATATCAATGCATCGATGTTGAATGTGGGACGCGACCGCCTGATTGATCGCGGCGCGGTGGGCAATGTGCAATTTGCACAGGCGAATGCGGAGTGCCTGCCATTTCCCGATAACACATTTGATTGCATCACCATTGCGTTTGGTTTGCGCAATGTGACGGATAAAGATAAAGCGCTGCGCTCAATGTTGCGTGTGCTGAAACCTGGTGGGCGTTTATTGGTGTTGGAGTTTTCCAAGCCAGGCAATCCGCTGTTGGCAAAAGCCTACGACACCTATTCGTTTCGCGCGATGCCCTTGATTGGAAAATTGGTGACCAATGATGCGGACAGTTATCGCTATCTCGCGGAATCTATTCGCATGCATCCCGATCAAGAAACTTTGAAAACGATGATGCAAGACGCCGGCTTTGCCGAGTGCGATTTTTATAACATGACCGGCGGCGTGGTGGCGTTGCATCGCGGAGTGAAACCCTGATGTCGGCATGGCGCAGCGGCGGCACTACACTCAAAGTTGGCGTGTTATTGGCGCTAGAGCGCGCTGTCAATGCCAGCATCGCTTTGGATCCCGCTACACAAAAATCATTGCAAGCGTTGGATGGCAAAGTTTTACATATCGTGTGTACGCTGCCTTCGCACTCGGTATTTGTTTTATTTGTGGATCAACACATCGAATTGTGGTCTTTGTTTGAAGGTGCGGCAGACACCACGCTGTCCGGATCTGCCAGCGCATTTTTTTCACTGTGGCGTGTGCGGCATAAAGCGACTGCGTTGGCAGAGAGTCATGTCGTGCTCACGGGCGATAGTTTGTTATTGCAACAATTGCAAAACATTGCCGCGCATTTAGATATTGATTGGGAGGCGTTGCTGGCCGAGCGCACCGGCGATGTGGTGGCACATCAACTGGGTCGCGCTGCGCGACAAGCGGGCGTGTGGTTTACTGGCGCTCGCCGTGAAGCCGAGCGCTTGGCGCGTGAGTTTTTGCAATTTGAAAGTGCCACCGTGCCCAGCCGACATGAAGTCGCCAGTTTTTGTCGCGATGTCGATGATTTGCAGTTGCGGATGGATCGCCTGCAAGCCAGCATCGCTGTGTTGCAACAGCAGCGCGGAGACTGAGACATGGCTGCTTTGCGACTGCTGACTATTTTGCGCGTGTTAACTTTCTATCGTCTCGACAGCGACTTGCTCGCCCTGCCATTGCCGCTGTGGTTGCGCGGTGCATTGCGATTTTCTCCGCTGCGCGCTTTCCCGCGCTGTGCGCTAGATCTGTCGCGCGGCGCGCGCTTGCGCATGGCACTGGAAGCCTTAGGGCCGGTGTTTGTGAAGTTCGGTCAGTTGTTGTCCACGCGTCCCGATTTGGTGCCAGACGATATGGTGGGCGAGTTGGATCGCCTGCAGGATCGCGTGCCGCCGTTTGCGAGTGTAGTGTTGGTTGAGATTGTAGAAGCGGCGTTTGGTAAAAAAATCAGCGAAGTGTTTTTTAGTTTTGAACACGAACCATTAGCTTCTGCTTCGGTAGCGCAAGTGCACAGCGCGGTATTGCCGACCGGTGAAGAAGTGGTGGTGAAAGTGATTCGCCCCACTATCGAAAAAACGATTGCCAAAGATTTGGCATTGATGGATGCGATCGCCAAACAAGTCGAGCGTTTTGTGCCGGACGGTCGCCGTTTGCGCCCGGTGGAAGTGGTACAAGATTATCGCCACACCATTCTCGATGAATTGAATTTGCAGCGTGAGGCGGCCAACGCCGCACAACTGCGCCGCAATTTTGAACAGTCGCCGCAGTTGTATATTCCAAAAGTGTATTGGGATTACTGTCGCCCGCAGGTGATGGTGATGGAGCGCATCCACGGTATTCCAGTGACTGATCTCGCCGCTTTGCAAGCACAGAATACGGATATGAAATTATTGGCGCATCGCGGCGTGGAGATTTTTTTCACGCAGGTGTTCGATCACAATTTCTTTCACGCGGATATGCACCCCGGCAATATTTTTGTATCGCGCGAACATCCAACCCGGCCGCAGTACATCGCGGTGGATTGCGCCATCGTCGGTTCGCTGTCGCGCGAAGATCAGTATTATTTGGCGCGCAATTTGTTGGCGATTTTTCATCGCGATTATCAGCAGGTCGCACAACTGCATATCGAATGTGGTTGGGTGCCGGCGCAAACGCGCGCCGCTGATTTTGAGGCGGCTATCCGCACGGTATGCGAGCCAATATTTGAAAAGCCGATCAGCGAAATTTCCTTTGGGCAGATTTTGGTCAGCTTGTTTCAAACCGCGCGCCGCTTTGATATGACCGTGCAGCCTTCGCTAGTGCTGCTGCAAAAAACCCTGCTCAATATTGAAGGTTTAGGGCGGCAGCTCTACCCGCAACTGGATTTGTGGCAGACGGCAATGCCTTTTCTCGAGCGCTGGATGCAGAACCGCTATCACCCAAAAAACGTGTTGGCGGAGTTGCGCCGCCACGGGCCGAGTTGGTTGGAAAAAATGCCGGAGGTGCCGGAATTGTTGTTTGACGCGGCTGAGCAAATCCGCCGCTTTGAACAAGTGGTGCCGGCGATTCAATCCACCGCGCAGCAGTTGGCGCAGTTGGAGCAGCGCCAGTTGCAGAGTCGCCGCCGCAATCGCACGGCGGTAGTGGCGGTATTGGCGCTTGTGCTGTTGTGGCCGTATGGGCAACAGGTCGGTGAGACGATAGACGCTTGGCAGGCGGGGCTGCTGGCGTTGGCTGTGTTGTGGTGGTTGGGCTAAACGCGCAACACACTGATCAGTGGCAGCGCGTTGGCACCCAGCGTTGAGCCAATCGTTCCGCCCAGCGTTTGGGCCAGGGCGTGTAATAGCCGTAGGCCATGGTTTGGGTGGCGACCAAAGTGCCGCCGACCACAACATCGGTCATCCAATGCGCACCAGAGAACATGCGCGGAATAGCGAATAAACAAAATACCAACAAGAAATACGCACTCCAGCGATTGATCCGCTGCAATAACAAAAAGCTAGTCACGATCATTAAGACGGCGGCGTGGTCGCCAGGAAAGCTGTTGCTGGAGGCATCTTTGGGGTTGAGATGGGGGTACATCTCGCTCAAAAAGTATGCGGGTTGTAGGGTGCGTGTTGGGCTGTAGGCGCGCCAGTCCAGCGCTTCGGTGATTTCTTTGAAAACAACCCGTATGACTAACATGCAGAGCAGAATCAATGCCAAGTGTATGCAGGCGGTTGCGCGCTGTGCGCGTGGAATAATGACATCGGGTATCAGCAAAAAAGGTAACAGCGCAAATAACGGCAGCAAATCCATCAGACGAAAATTTAGCAGTGCCCAGAACTCGCCCCACGGCGAAGGTGCGGGATGTAGCGAGCCATTCAAGGTAAAGAAAACAGCTTTGTCGGCGGCATCCCACAAGCTGCGGGTGGCGGGAAACAGCCAGCTGGCAAGCAGGCCGAGGCCGAGCAGCTGACAAAGAATAAAACCGCGCCAGTGTTGTGTTGTCATGGACTGTATCCCGTGTGATTGGCACATTCTTAAGTTGTTGCAGGATTTTAGTGAAAATTTTGTGAAATGCTAGGCGTTTTACAGGAGGGTGGTGAGGTGGTTGTCGTGCTAGTCTGGCCGTCGTTTTTTGCTAAGGCGAGTTGCCGTTGTGATGAGTAAACCTAAAAAATGGATCGCGCTGGCTGTTGTATTGCTGGTGGGATTGGTGGCATTCAAATGGTTGCGCAAACCGGAGGCGCTGCCCGTGCCGTTGGCCGCGGTGGAACAGGGGCTGGTAGAGACTACAGTGTCCAACACGCGCGCCGGCACTGTGAAAGCTTGTCGGCGTTCGGAATTGTCGATGGCGCTCGGCGGTTTGGTGCAAAAACTGCATGTCAAAAAAGGCGACAAAATTACCACTAACCAAGTGTTGGTGGAATTGTGGAACGAAGATCGCAAAGCCAATGTGGCGCAGGCGGAAGCGAGTTTGTCTGCCGCGGTACACCAGCAACAACAGGCTTGCATCAACGCCAAGCAAAATGCACGCGACAGTCAGCGCGCGCAATCACTGTATGCAAAACGCTTAATTTCTAGCGCGCAAACGGAAGCGGCGAGCACGCTGTCGCGCACGGCGCAGCAAGCCTGCGATGCAGCAGAAGAGCAAGTAAAAATGAATCGTGCGAATTTGGATTTGGCTAAATCGCATTACGACTTAACTTTTTTGCGTGCGCCCTACGATGGTGTCGTCGTAGAAGTGAATAGCGAACTCGGTGAGTATGTCACGCCATCGCCATCGGGCGTGTTGACCAAGCCGGTGATCGAAATGCTCGATAATCATTGCCTGTATGTTACAGCGCCGATAGACGAAGTCGATGCCAAGTCACTGCGTGTAGGGCAGCGCGTGCGCATCACGCTGGATGCATTTCGTGGACAACAATTTGACGGTCATCTCACGCGCGTGGCGCCGTATGTGGTGGAAGTGGAAAAACAGGCGCGCACGGTGGATGTCGATGTGCGTTTTGATAATTTGCTGCCAGATATTTTGCTGTTGATCGGTTACAGCGCGGATGTGGAAATTGTGTTGGACAAGCGAGACGGTGTGCTGCGTATCCCAACGGAAGCTATCGTCGATAAAAAAACGGTTTATGTGTTGGCCGATGGTATGTTGCAAAAACGCGAGATCGAGACTGGCTTGTCTAACTGGACGATGACTGAAGTAGTCAGCGGTGTGCAAGTGGGCGATAAAATTGTGATGACGCCAGATCGTGTCGGTATTAAAGATGGAATATCTGCGCGTGAAGAAACAGAAGCAGACAGAAAAGCTGCCGCTGCAGCGAAGAAAGCGCCGTGATTAGACTGCAGAACATTGTGCGACATTTCACTTTGGGCGATGAAGAAATTCGCGCACTGGATAGCGTCAGTCTGCGCATTGATGCTGGAGAGTATGTGTCGGTGATGGGGCCATCGGGTTCCGGCAAATCGACTTTATTGAATGTCATGGGCTTGTTGGATACGCCCGACAGCGGCTCTTATGTATTGGGTGATGTAGAAACAGTTGGTATGCACGAAGAAGCGCGCGCCAATGTGCGGCGTGAAAAAATTGGTTTTGTGTTTCAGGCGTATCACCTCGTCCCGCGGTTAACTGCGCGCGAGAATATTGAGCTGCCGATGGTGTTGGCAGGTGTAGCGCCGTCTGAACGCCGTGCGCGCGCGACGGCAGTGTTGCAACGCTTGGGCTTAGATACGCGCGCGGATCATTTGCCGCAACAACTGTCTGGCGGGCAGCGGCAGCGTGTGGCGATTGGGCGCGCGGTGGTGATGAAACCGCAAATTATTTTGGCGGATGAACCGACGGGCAATTTGGATAGTCGTTCCGGTCACGATGTGATGGTGTTGTTAGAAGAATTAAACGCTTCTGGTATTACGCTGTTGATGGTGACGCACGACAATGTGCTGGGTGCGCGTGCGCGGCGACAAATCGTGTTTGGTGATGGCTGTATCGTCAGCGACAACCATCATGCAATGGCCGTGCAAAAATAAAGCGATGAAGACGCAGGGCATCAGTTGGCGCGATAGTGTTTTTTTTGCCGGTGCAGTGCTGCGGCGCTATCGTTTTCGCACCAGCATGATGTTGCTGGCGATGACATTGGCCGTCGGTTCCGTGGTGGCATTTACGGCCTTGGGTGAAGGCGCGCGCGGTTATGTGCGCAATGAGTTTGCTGCGATGGGAACAAACTTGCTGGTTGTATTGCCTGGGCGCAAAGAAACCACGGGCGGCGGTGGGCCGCCACCGATAGGGACCGCTACGCGCGATGTCACACTCGCTGATGTCAAAGCATTGCATTCGCGGCTGCACGGCGCAGAGCGCATTGCGCCTTTGATAGTGGGAACAGTGGAAGTATCCGCCAATGCGCGCACGCGCGATGTCATGGTGCTCGGCACCAATGCGGATTATTTTTCGATTCGTGAATTGGTCGTGATGAATGGAAATAGTTTTCCTGCAATGGATAACGATGTGGCGCAGCCGGTGTGTGTGATTGGCAGCAAAGTGCGCGACGAATTGTTTGGCAGCCAGCAAGCGGTCGGTTCGTGGGTAAAAATGGGCGATCGCCGGTTTCGCGTCATCGGCGTGTTGTCCGGCAAAGCGGACGCTTCCGGTTTCGATCTCAGCGATGGCGCATTAATTCCAGTGGCATCGGCACAAATGTTGTTCAATCGCGAAGGTTTGTTTCGTGTCATTGTGCAGCCGCGCGCGTATTACGACATCGATAAATTGCAGCAGGAGTTGCTCGGCGCTTTTCGCGAATTGCATCAGGGTGAAGAGGATGTCACGGTGGTGAAACCCGATTCGATGATGAAAACTTTCGACAATATTTTTTCGGCGCTAACGCTGGGTGTGGGTGCGATTGCCGGCATCAGCTTGTTGGTAGCTGGCGTGTTGGTGATGAATCTGACGCTGATCAGTGTGTCGCAGCGCACGAAAGAAATTGGTTTATTGAAAGCTCTGGGTGCGTCGCAACATCACATTCGGCGTTTATTTTTGTTGGAGTCGCTACTGCTGTGTTTGGCAGGTGCCTTGTGCGGTGTGTTAGCGGGTGAACTGTTGGTGCTGCTGGGCAGAACGCTGTGGCCGAGCGTGCCATTTGCTGCGCCGTGGTGGGCGGTGTTTACCTCGGTGTGTATCGCGCTGTTGTCCGGGCTGGTGTTTGCGTGGCTACCTGCCAGTCGCGCCGCGCGCCAGCAGCCGGTGGACGCATTGGCAGGAAAACTGACATGAGAACGATTGATGCAGTGCAGTGGATTCTGTGCGCACTGCGTGCGGGGCGCTTGCGCACAGTGCTCACCGCTACGGGCATCGGCATCGGTATTGCCGCAGTGATTTTGTTGACGGCGGTCGGCGAAGGGCTGCGTTTGTATGTGCTCGACAGTTTTTCGCAATTCGGTTCGCGCATCGTCAAAGTCACACCGGGAAAAAATCAAACCATGGGCATGGCCGGTGTGTTGAGTACGGTGCGCCCGCTGACGATTGCTGACAGCGAAGCCTTGCGACAGATACGCGATGTGAAATTCGTGGTGCCGATTGTGATGGGTACAGGACCGGTGGCAGTCGGTGCGCGTTCGCGCGATAGCGATATTTTTGGTGTGGGCAGCGATGCATCAGCGGCGTGGCAAATGCCCGTTGCGGTGGGCAGCTTTTTGCCAGCGGATGATCCGCACAATGCGCGACCGTTCGTGGTGTTGGGCAGTAAATTGCGCCATGAATTATTTGCGGATGAAAACCCGCTCGGACAGTTTGTGCGCATCGGCGGCGCGCGTTTTCGTGTCATTGGCGTGATGGAGAGCAAAGGCAGTTTTCTCGGCACGGATCTGGATGAGATTGCCTATATCCCTGCGGGTCGTGCACTGCAATTATTCAATCGCGAAAATTTGCAAGAAATGGATGTGGTGTTTACCGAAAACTCCACTTCAGAAACGGTGTCCGAAAAAATTAAGCAGCGCATACGCGAATTGCACGGTGACGATGACATTACGCTGTTTACACAAGACGATATGTTGTCGAGCTTGGATCGCATTTTAAGTTTGTTGACAATTGCGATTGCCGCGCTTGGCAGTATTTCGCTGTTGGTGGGTGGTGTCGGTGTGCTGACAATCATGAGCACAACTTTGCGCGAGCGCACGGCAGAAATTGGCTTGCTGCGCGCACTGGGTACAACACAACAGCAGTTGTTGTTGCTGTTTTTAGGCGAAGCAGTGGTGCTATCTATCGCTGGCGGTGTATTGGGTTTGTCTGTAGTGGCTGTGCTGCTGGGTTTGTTGAAAAGTGTCGCTCCCAGCATGCCCATCACTATCCAAGCCTTTTATTTTGTGTTGTCGTTTGGTTTGTCGGCATTGGTGGGTTTATTGGCCGGCATTGCACCGGCATGGCGCGCCTCGCGCTTGGATCCTATCGAAGCACTGCGCGCTGAGTGATCAAGCTGCACCGCGCTCTTGCAGAATAAAATCAACGGCGCGGTGCGCAATCATCATCGACGGTGCGTTCAGCGCAGAAACCGGAATCACCGGAATCACCGAGGCATCAGCTATGCGCAAGCCAGCAATGCCTTTGAGTTTTAGTTGTGTATCAACAGGCGCATCGGCGTTTTCACCCATGGAACAGGTGCCGCAGTAGTGAAAAGTCGTCATGCTGGTGTTGATGATCCATTTTTTCAGCACTTCGCGTTTGCTGGAGCGCGTGGGTGGTGCCATCAAGCGGTTGCCCCAATTTTTTAAGCCTTCGTGCGCGCCAATTTTTTTCGCGAGTTCCACGCCGTTGATCATGGTTTCCATGTCGGTAGGGTTGCTGAAATAGGCTAGATCAATCACAGCGGGGTCTTTTGCGTTGCGCGATGCCAAGCGCAGTGTGCCACGCGAGAGTGGTTTGCCCAAAATAATCACCACGCCGTATAAATTGTTGATAAAGCGATTCACTGGTGGCAGTAGTAATGCCGTTTTTAGGGCGAGACGAATTAAACCTTTCAATACAGGATTAAAAAATTTCTTGCCGTGCAAGATAGTGGCGGGCGCCATGCGCGTCATGGACTGCTGCATGGTGACGGGTGCGGCGAGCCACGCAAAACAGGTGTCCGCTTGTTGTGCGGGTAACGCGAGTTCTGGGTTGCAGCGCGTGAAGCCGTACACTTGTGGGTAGCGAAAATCGACTGGCTTTCTGCCTTGAAAAAACAAAGAAACATTCGGGTGATCTTGCAGATTGCTGCCGATGCTCGGCACATCTTTTATCACCGGAATATTAAAAGATTGCAAATGTTCAGCGGGGCCTACGCCAGATAGCATTAATAATTTTGGCGTTTCCAGTGCGCCGGCGCAGAGCACCACTTCATAGCGTGCGTTGAGTGTTTGTTGTTTGCCGTTGATGAGTGCTTCTACGCCGATGGCGCGCTGCTGTGCATCAAACAACACTTTCTGCACGCTCGCTTTTGTTTTTACGGTGAGGGTGGACGATTTATTTTCAGCGATAAAAGCCACATACGAGCTGCGGCGTTTGTCGCCTTCGTAGTTCATGTCGTTGTAGCCCATATAGCCGTTGAGTTGACCATCATTCAAGCCGTGTTTGCGTTGAAAGCCGGCAGCTTCGGCGGCCGCAAGTGCCAATTCGGTAAAGGCGGTGCCTTCGCGATGGCGCGGGCGTAGGCGTTCTTCTAACTGTGCAAATGTCGGTGCGACATCTTGCCACTGCCAACCCGCAGGCCACTGCGCGAAATCGAGTTGGTCGCCGCGCGTATACACCATGCCGTTCACGCTGCCACTGCCGCCCATGCCGCGCCCAGAACCGGCGTACAGCGTGCGATTGCCGCAGGCGTGCTGCTCGGCACTCATGCGATCCAACATCACTTTGTCGTTGGCAAACGCGTATTTGAAACCGTCGGCACTCAGCGTTTCGGGGTTGGCTTCGGCGCGGCCGGCACCTTCTAGCAACAATACCGAGCCGACATTCGCTTCCGCGAGTCGACCGGCGACGATACAGCCGGTGGAGCCGCCGCCCACCACAATGTAGTCGTAAGTGTTGCTGTCATTGCTTTGTGCGGTGCTCATATCAATCGTTCCTTGTAAAAATGGTTTCCACTCTAGCAAGAGCGGAGAGTAAAAAAGTCGATAGTCGGTCGTGGGAAACCGCAGTGCATTGGCTTGTGCTGTTTGTGTGGGCGCTGGTAGTGTAAGCCACTATTTTTTCGCACGAAAAGGATTCTGTCATGCACATATTGCCATTAGATAAACCCGCAGACCGCACCCTAGGGCGCATTTTGATGCTGCAAGCGCAAGCCATTCCCGATGCGCCGTGTTATCTCGTCGATGATCGCGTGTACAGTTTTGCTGAAGTAAATCGCACGGTGAATCGCTACGCCGCCGGTTTGCAGCAATTAGGTGTGCAAAAAGACGATCGCGTGCTTATTTTTATGCGCAGTTGCGTCGAGTTCATCATGCTGGCTTTTGCGGCCAACAAACTCGGTGCGGTGTGGGTGCCGATCAATGGCGATTACAAAGGTGAGTGGCTCACCGAAGCCATTGAAGACAGCAAAGGCAAAGTGTTAATCACGGATACCGATAAATATCCGCGCGTGGCGGAAGCGGTTAAGCCTAGCGCTTACGGTGCGTTATTAGTCAAAGTGAATGCCAATGGATCGTTGCCAGCAGGCGCTGTTGATTTGGCATCGTTTGATCATTTGTCGGACGCAGAGCCAGCCGCTGTTGCTATTGATTACGGCGATACCTGCGCGATTTTGTGGACATCTGGCACGACGGGAAAATCCAAAGGCGTGATGCAGTCGCACAATGTGTGGATCAATGCGGCTGAAAGCGCGAAAGAATATTTTGGTGTGTCAGCAGGCGATGTGGTGTACAACTGCATGCCGCTGTACAACACCGGTGCGTGGATCACCAGCGTGTTTCGCGCGCTGATTGTTGGCATTCCTGTGGCGCTGGACGAACACTTCTCCGCTTCTCATTTCTGGGAGCGCATCAAACACTACAAGGCGACGGAAACAACCACCTTGGGTGCCATGCACATGTTTTTGTGGAATGCACCGGAAACACCGGAAGATGCCAATACCACGCTGCGTTATGCGAATGTGATTCCGCTGCCACCGCACATGACGAAGCCGTTTATGCAGCGGTTTGGCTTGCAAAAAGTGCAGAAAGGTTTTGGTCAAAGTGAAGCGGCTTTAATTCTGCGTTGTTTGGAAGATGGCGAAAAACAATGGAAGCCCAATTGTCTCGGTGCCGTGGCTACCGGTATGGATGTGTCGATACGCGATGATGACGGCAATGAGTGTCCAGCGGGAACGCCGGGAGAATTCTGTTTGCGCGCGCAGCGCCCGCACGCCATTTTCAATGGCTATTTTGAAAATCCATCAGCTACAAAAAACGCATATTACGATGAGTGGTATCGCACGGGTGATCTCGGTGTGCGCGATGCAGATGGCGATTACTTTTTTGTCGATCGCAAAAGCGATTACATCCGTGACAAGGGGAGAAATATTTCTTCTCTGCAAGTGGAACACGCCGTCATGCAGCACCCAGCCGTGCAAGCCGTGGCCTGTTTTGGTATTCCATCCGAACATATTCAGAGCGAAGCGGAATTAAAAATTGATGTAGTGCTAAAACCCGGTGCAGCGTTAACGGCAGAAGCGTTGGCGACATTTATCAACGACACGGCGCCTTACTTTTTTGTGCCTCGTTATATCGAATTTGTCAGTGAGCTGCCGATGACGCCGACCAGCAAAGTACAAAAATACAAATTGCGCGAAAAAGGCTTGAGTGGGCAGGTGTGGGATCGCACCAAAACCGATTTCAAACTCAAGAAATAATTTTTTGTCGTCTCTGTGATTGCCAACAGAGGCGCGCGGAATTATTCTTGCGCGCGGAGTTGGCCAGACAATCGCTGCCTCGCAAGAGGTGGAGGAAAGTCCGGGCTCCATAGGGCAGAGTGCCAGGTAACACCTGGGCGGCGTGAGCCGACGGCCAGTGCAACAGAAAGCAAACCGCCGAACGGGCCGCAAGGCTGCGTGGTAAGGGTGAAATGGTGCGGTAAGAGCGCACCGCGAGTCTGGTAACAGACCGGCACGGTAAACCCCACTCGGAGCAAGACCAAATAGGCACCTGTTGGCGCGGCCCGCGTCGGGTGCGGGTAGGTTGCTTGAGGTCTGCGGTGACGCAGATCCCAGATGAATGGTTGTCCACGACAGAACCCGGCTTATCGGCCAACTCTATTTTTTTCTCTCTCCTCTTTTTTATTTCCTCATCGCGAACAAACCTAAGGTTTTACTTTAGGTTTGTATTGCATTGCTATGATTTGTATAGATTTTAACCATTAAAGTTTGCGCGTAACTTGCAGGGATCTGGCAGTATTTTGAGGCGAACATCGCCAAATCAGCCATTTGGCTTGTCTTGACAAGGTTTTTTGCCCCCTATAGTGTGCCTCTGTGGTGAAAAGTGGGGCAAAGTGGTGAATATGGGATTCGCCGCACCTACGCACCAGGGACAGGCCATGTTTAGAGGCATAGCGGAAATCAATCTAGACCCGAAAGGGCGATTGGCGATTCCAGCCAAGTACCGCGAGGTGCTGGCTGAGCTGTGTCGTGGGCAATTGGTCGCCACCATCGACATCCAAGACAGCTGTTTGCGCATCTACCCGCTGCCGGTGTGGCAGACGCTGGAAGCCCAACTGGAAGCCCTGCCCAGCACCGACCCCAATGTGCGCCGCATACAGCGTTTATTGCTCGGCTATGCCAGCGAATTGGAGATGGACGGCAATGGCCGCATTTTGTTGCCGGCTTCGCTGCGCAAATACGCGCAGCTAGATAAGAAGTTGGTCTTGGTCGGCCAAGGCAAAAAATTTGAATTGTGGAGCGAAGATAACTGGCAACAGTGTCTCGATGCAGCGGTCAGCGGGCAGTTTGAATTGCCCGCGGCCATGGCTGACATTTCTTTTTAGGGGTGAGCATGAGTGGCCTAGCTCACCAAACGGTTTTACTGCAGGAAGCGGTTGAAGCCATCCTCACCGATAGCGATGGGTTTTATATCGACGGCACTTACGGGCGCGGCGGCCACAGCGCGTTGCTGCTGTCGCGTTTATCGGCGCAGGGAAAATTATTGGCGCTGGATCGCGATGTCTCCGCCATTGCTCATGCGAAAACGGCGCATGCGGGTGACGCGCGCTTTGAGATCGCGCACAGCAATTTTGGCGATATGTTGCAGCAGGTCATTGCGCGTGGCTGGCAGGGAAAAGTGCGCGGTATTTTGTTGGATATCGGCGTGTCCTCGCCGCAATTGGATGATGCGACACGCGGTTTCAGTTTTATGCAAGACGGCCCACTCGATATGCGCATGAACACCGCAGCGGGCATCAGCGCCAGCGAGTGGGTGAATACTGCGTCGGTTGATGAAATGGCAGCCGTGTTTCGTGAATACGGCGAAGAGCGTTACGCCAAGCGCATTGCGCAGGCGATAGAAAAATCGCGCAGTGAAACGCCGTTTGTTACCACTTTGCAGTTGGCAGAGGTGGTGTCGACGGCCAATCCGGCTTGGGAAAAACACAAACATCCTGCCACGCGCGTGTTTCAGGCAATCCGCATTTTTATCAACAACGAATTGGATGAATTGGAAGCGGTATTACGCGATGTACAAGCCATGTTGTGCAGTGGCGGTCGCGTCGCGGTGATTTCCTTTCACTCTTTGGAAGATCGCATCGTCAAACAATATTTCCGCGAGCAGAGTCGCGGCAAAGTGCTGCCGCGCCATATTCCCGTAACCGGCGAGGCGGAAGGGCGCACGCTAAAGTTGGTGGGAAAAGCCATCAAAGCCAGTGAGAAAGAAGTGCAGGGCAATTCGCGCGCGCGCAGCGCGGTGATGCGCGTGGCAGAAAAGCTGCCCACGGAGCTGGCTGCATGAATGTTGAAAATGCCGGTCAGACAAAAAGTTTTGAAATCAGTCTGTTTGGCGTGTTCTGTTTGGTGCTGCTCGTGCTGTGCGTGCTGGGCTCTGCAATGGGAGTGATTGTTTCGGCATTTGAAAATCGCCGTTATTTGGCGGAACTGGAATCGCTGCGCGCAGAGGCGCGCAGCATGCAGGTGTTGTGGGGGCAGTATTTAGTTGAGAAAAATACTTGGGCCGCATACGGCCGCGTACATGACATGGCAGAAAAAGAACTGCAGATGCAGGCGCCGCAAACCGACAAAATCATTGTCGTGAAGGTGCGCTAATGGCGACCAAGAAGAACGCGGCGACAGAAGCAAAACGCGGCAGTGCAATGGCACAGGCTATGCTGCAGCGCGGCGACTGGCGCATTAAGGCGGTGTTCGGTTTTCTCGCGCTGCTAGGCGTGTTGTTGGTTATGCGTATTGCGGATCATCAAGTGTTGATGAATCACGCGTTTTTAGAAAAACAAGGCGAAGCGCGCACGGTGCGCACGGAAAAAATTCAAGCGCACCGCGGCATGATTACCGATCGCAATGGAGAGCCGTTGGCGGTCAGTACGCCGGTGGTGACGCTGTGGGCTAATCCAAAAGTGATTAGACAGGATGTCGATAAATGGCGTGCCATTGGTCATGTCATGGCATGGAGCGAGCAGGAAGTGCGCGAGAAAATGGCGCAATACAGCAACAAAGAGTTTGTGTATTTGCGTCGCCAAGTATCGCCGGAAGAAGCGGAAGCGGTGTTGGCGCAAGGCATAGATGGCGTATATGGACAGCGCGAATACAAGCGATTTTATCCAGCGGGCGATGTGGTTGCCAGCTTGGTCGGGTTTACCAATATCGACGATCAAGGACAGGAAGGCATCGAGTTGGAATTTAATGAAGCCTTGACGGGTGCGGAAGGCAAGCGTCGCGTCATTAAAGATTTAAAAGGGCGCGTTGTAAAAGATTTAGGTTTGCAGCGCCCAGAACAAAATGGCGTGGATATTGCGTTGAGTATTGATTTGCGCCTGCAGTATTTCGCGCACACCATTTTGAAAAAAACGGTGGAAGATTTTAAGGCGCAAGGCGGCTCGGCTGTGGTGGTGGATGTAAAAACGGGTGAGGTGCTCGCCATTGTCAACTGGCCATCTTACAACCCCAACAATCGCGTCGGTATTAAGCCGGTGCAAATGCGCAATCGCGCGATTGTGGATTTGTTTGAGCCGGGTTCAACCATGAAGCCCATCACCATGGCGGCCGCATTGGAGAGCGGTAAGTGGAAGCCGGAAATGGTGATCGATACCAATCCTGGCAGCATTTATGTGCAGGGCAAAAAATTGGAAGATCACCGCAATTACGGCGTGATTGATTTGACGACCGTGATTGCAAAATCCAGTCAGGTGGGCACATCAAAAATTGCGTTGTCGCTAGATCCTGATTTTTTGCGCAGTGTTTTTCATCGTTTTGGTTTGGGGCAGGCGACAGGGATTGGCTTTCCGGGTGAGGGCTCTGGTGTGCTGCCGAGCTATCAGCGCTGGCGCGATTTGGATCGCGTCACCATGGCATTTGGTTACGGTGTTTCTGTCACCACCTTGCAGTTGGCGCACGCTTACAGCATTTTTGCTAACGAAGGCGTAAAAATGCCGCTGTCGATACTGCGCCGCGACGCGGAGTCTCGGGCCACTTCTGGTGAGCGCGTGTTGGCGGAAAAAGTGGCGCGTCAAATTATTCCGATGTTGGAAGCCGTCACGCACCCAGGCGGCACGGCGACGCGCGCGCAAGTGCCTGGTTTTCGCGTAGGCGGCAAAACAGGCACCGTGCATAAACTGGATGGCCGCGGCTACAGCCCCAATCGCTATTCCGCGTTGTTTGCGGGCATAGCACCGATGAGCAATCCGCGTTATGCGATGGCGGTCATGATTGATGAGCCGAGCAATGGTCAATATTTCGGCGGTGAAGCCGCGGCGCCCGTTTTTGGTCGTTTAATGCAGGGCGTATTGCAATTGACGGGTTCGGTGCCCGATGCGTTGCCACCCGTTGAAGCAAAACCGCAAACGGCAGACAAAAATAAAAAAGATGTCAATGCAAAATCGGTTGTGAAAGGTGCCTCCGCATGAGTGGCGTGGCAGCGATGCAGCCATGGCTGGGTGATGTGTTGACGCATACGGCGATAGCCCATTTGCAATTGGATAGCCGCGTCGTGAGTGCCAACGATGTCTTTTTTGCGCTGGCAGGCGAACAAGCCATGGCGGCGCATATTGCGCAAGCCATCGCGCAAGGTGCGGCTGCTGTCGTTGTCGATCAGGAAAAGCAATTTAGTGTCTCCAGTGCAGTGCCGCTGATTGCGGTTGAAAATCTCAAAGCTAAGTTGGGCGCGATAGCCAGTGCGTTTTACGGTGAGCCATCGCTGCGCTGCAAAGTGATCGGTGTAACTGGCACGAATGGAAAAACCTCGTGCTCACATTGGCTGGCGCAAGCGTGGCAACAGGTATCTGGTGATGCAGCCATCATCGGCACACTGGGATGCGGCATGATTGCGCATGCGTATCGCGATGAAACAGGCATGACCACGCCTGATGTCTTAACCGTGCAACATTTGTTGGCCAATTTTGTGCAGCAAGGTGCGCAAATGGTGGCGATGGAAGTGTCGTCGCATGCACTGAGTCAACAGCGTGTCGATCATGTGCAATTTGCTTCCGCTATTTTTACCAATTTGACGCGCGACCATCTCGATTATCACGGCACGATGGAAAATTACGCGGCAGAAAAACAAAAACTGTTTGATGTGGCATCGCTGCAATTTGCGGTGATCAATGCTGACGATGCATTTGGTCAGCAATTGATTCAACACATGCAGCGTGCAGGAAAAACAGTGTTTGGTTATGCACTGGAAAGCAAAACAAGTGAACTCGGAGTGGAGCGTTATGAGGTAACTGGACAGGGAATCGCTGCCAGTATCCGTACGCCTTGGGGGAAGGGTGAGCTACACAGCAGGTTCCCGGGGGGGTATAACCTGTTGAACGCGTTAGCGGTTGTAGCCACCCTGTGTGGTCACGGCATGCGCTTGGACGCTGTGTTACATGCAGTTGCACAGTTACAAGCCGTGCCGGGGCGCACACACATTGTGAGTGAACAGAGCGACGAGATTTTGGTGGTGGTGGATTACGCGCACACGCCGGATGCGCTGCAAAAAATTCTGCAAGCGCTGCGGCCGCAAACGACAGAAAAACTGTGGTGTGTATTTGGTTGTGGCGGCAATCGCGATGCAGGTAAACGCTCGCAAATGGCGCAAGTAGCGCAGGCATTTGCCGATGAAGTGGTCGTCACTAGCGACAATCCACGCAATGAAAGATCAGAAAATATTATTGCGGATATTGTGGCGGGTTTTTCAGCGAGTGCCGGTTCGCTGTCGCGGCACCGCGTTATTGTTGATCGTGCAGAGGCAATTGCCTATGCCGTTCGCAATGCAGCGCGCGGTGATGTGGTGTTGTTAGCGGGAAAAGGTCACGAGAATTATCAGGAAGTGCTCGGTGTGCGCCTGCCGTTTTCTGATATTGAACAAGCGCAAAGCCAATTGCAGCAGCGCCGTCTACAAAATGCAGAGGTGCGCGCATGATGCGGCCGCAGTCTTTGTTTGCTGTGGCAGACGCTTGCAGCGTAGCGCGCAGTGCAGTGGACACGACATTTTCGCGCGTAGTGACAGATAGCCGCCAAGTACAAACTGGTGATTTGTTTGTTGCGCTCAAGGGTGAAAACTTTGATGCGCATAATTTTTTAGCTGATGTGCAGCGGGCCGAGGCAGCGGCTGCCTTGGTGGAAAAAATCCATTCAGATTTGTCGCTGCCACAGTTGTGTGTGCCAGACACGGTGTTGGCTTTGGGAAAAATTGCCGAGCTGAATAGGCGGTGTTTTCAAGGCAGGGTGATTGGCTTAACCGGCAGCGCGGGAAAAACCACCACCAAAGAAATGATCGCGGCCATCCTTGCGCAACAAGGCAAACCCTTGGTGACACAAGGTAATCTCAATAATCATCTCGGGGTGCCGTTGACGCTGTTGTCATTGTCGCCCGAGCACGACTGTGCGGTTGTTGAAATGGGTGCCAGTGCAGTGGGTGAGATTCGCTACCTCACGCATTTGGTAAAGCCAGATGTGGCACTGGTTACCAATGTGGGTACCGCGCATCTCGAGGGGTTTGGTTCTGTCGACAATATAGCTGCGGGCAAGTGCGAAATTTTTGAGGGCTTAGCAGCAAACGGAATTGCGGTAATCAATCTCGACAATAGTTGGACAGCCGCCACCTTGGAGCTGCTGCCCGCCGCTATAAAAACCATCACTTTTTCTGCCGAAAAACCAGCGGATGTATTGGCGACGGATATTGCGCAGTCGGCGAGTGGTGTGAATTTTACATTGCACGCCAATCATGAAAGTCGTCATATCGCGCTGCAATTTCTCGGTGTGCACAATGTCAGCAATGCGTTAGCGGCGGCGGCCAGTTGTTTGGCGCTCGGTTTGGCGCTGGATGTTGTTTGCGCGGGCTTGCATGTGGCGCAACCGTACAAAGGGCGTTTGCAAACGCGCAAGGGTATTAAAAGTTGTCGTGTGATTGACGACAGCTATAACGCGAATCCCACTTCGGTGCGCGCCGCGATTGATGTGTTGCAGTTGTGTGCCGGCGAGAAAATTTTGGTGCTCGGTGATATGGCGGAGTTGGGCGCGGATGCGCGCGCGCTGCATGCCGGCATTGGTGCTTACGCCAAAGAAGTGGGTGTAAAAACATTGCTGGTCACGGGTGAGTTATCGCGTGCAACTGCAGAAGCATTTGGTACAGGTGCAAAACATTTCTCTAGTTGGGAATTGTTGGCGCAGCAGTGTGTTGCATTGGCTAATGAACAGAGTGTTTTTTTGATTAAGGGATCGCGCAGTGCCGGTATGGACAGAGTTGCTGATCAATTGGCCGCCACAGAGGAATTGGTATGTTGATATGGTTGTCTGAATATTTGGCGCAGTATTGGAGCGCCTTTAATGTGGTGCAGTACCAAACGCTGCGCGCGGTGATGGGTGTGTTAACCGCGTTGATATTTTCTCTGCTGATGGGGCCGGCCGTTATCGCCTATCTGCAGCGTTTGAAAATCGGCCAATCCGTGCGCACCGACGGCCCGCAAACGCATTTAGGAAAATCTGGCACACCCACGATGGGTGGTGTGTTGATTTTGTTGTCCATCTGTTTGAGTACATTGTTGTGGGCAAAATTAGACAATCGCTATGTGTGGGTAGTGGTGCTGACCACGGTGTGTTTTGCCGCTATCGGCTGGGTGGACGACTGGCGCAAGGTGGTGGAAAAAAATTCGCGCGGCTTGCCGTCGCGTTGGAAATATTTTTGGCAGTCAGTATTTGGCTTGGCTGCGGCACTGTTTTTATATGAAACAGCGAAAACGCCTGTGGAGTTGCAGTTGTATGTGCCATTTTTCAAAAATGTGGCAATCAATCTCGGCTGGTTTTATGTGCCTTTCGTTTACTTCGTGATTGTTGGTTCCAGCAATGCAGTGAATTTGACGGATGGTTTAGACGGTTTGGCCATCATGCCTTCGGTGATGATCGCCGGTGCCTTGGCTGTTTTTGCTTACGCGGTGGGCAATTTTAAATTCGCGGGCTATTTGAATTTGCCCTATATCGAAGGTGCAGGTGAGCTGATTGTTTTTTGCGGCGCATTTGTCGGTGCTGGTTTGGGTTTTCTCTGGTTTAACACGTATCCCGCGCAAGTGTTTATGGGCGATGTGGGTGCCTTGGCCTTGGGTGCAGCCTTGGGTTTGATTGCAGTCATTGTGCGGCATGAAATTGTGTTCTTCATCATGAGTGGTGTGTTTGTGATGGAAACCGTGTCGGTGATTTTGCAAGTGGCATCGTTCAAATTGACAGGCAAGCGCATCTTTCGCATGGCGCCGATACATCATCACTTTGAATTGAAAGGCTGGCCAGAGCCGCGCGTGATTGTGCGGTTTTGGATTATCACCGTCATTCTGATTTTGATTGGATTGGCAACGCTGAAGCTGCGTTAACAGAGGGTTGGTTGTGAGTGTGACTGCAAAAAAACGCGCGATTATTGGGATGGGCAAAACGGGCCAGTCCTGCGCGCAATTTTTGCAAAGTCGCGGTGAGGCGTTTGTGTGGTGTGATACGCGCGTAACAGTTGCCAATCTGGATGCACTGCGCGCGCAATATCCCGCTGTGGATTTTTACTGCGGCGCGTTAAATGCCGCGCTGTTGTGTGAAGCGAGTGAGATTATTGTCAGTCCCGGTGTGTCTGTGCGGGAGCCGGCGCTGCAAACGGCTGCTGCTGCCGGCGTGGCTTTGTTGGGCGATATTGAATTGTTTGTGCGTGCAACCTCGAAGCCGATTATTGCCATCACCGGTTCCAATGCCAAAAGCACAGTGACCACGCTGGTCGGCGAAATGGCGGCGGCTTGCGGTTTGCGCGCCGGTGTGGGTGGCAACTTGGGCACGCCGGTGCTGGACATGCTGCAGTGCGATGCGGTTACGGATTGTTATGTGCTGGAGTTGTCCAGTTTTCAGTTGGAAACCACGCACAGTCTGAGCGCGCAAGTGGCAACGGTGTTGAATATTAGCGACGACCACATGGACCGCTATGCCGGTGTGGCGGATTACACTCGCGCCAAGCACAGGATTTATCAGCGCGCAAAAAATATTGTATTCAATCGCGCTGATACATTGACGCAGGCAGATGAAACGGTTTCTGCGCCGCGTTGGTCTTTTGGTGTTGATAGTTCTGTGGATACTGAACAGTCGGTTTGCGTGCGAGAGATAGATAATCAGGCGTGGTTGGTGTTAGGCAGCAACAAAAAATTATTGCCACTCGCTGATATTCGCATTGCCGGTATGCACAATGTCGCGAATGTGGCCGCAGCTTTTGCATTGGCAGCTGCAGCGGGATGGGATTTAGAAAAATGCGCAGCGGCAGTGCGCACATTTAATGGCCTGCCGCACCGCTGTCAGTGGGTGGCAGAAAAAAATGCCGTGCGTTTTTATAACGATTCGAAAGGCACCAATGTCGGCGCCACCATCGCGGCCGTTGAAGGTCTCGGCCAAGAAAAAAGTGTGGTGTTGATTGCCGGCGGTGAAGGCAAAGGGGCGGACTTTTCCGTGCTGTCGCCCGTGGTAGAGCGCTATGTGCGCGCCTTGGTATTGATTGGTCGCGACGCTGACATGATTGCCGCCAGTTGTCAGCGCGTGCCGCAGTTTCGAGCGCTGTCTATGGTGGATGCGGTGCAGCAAGCCGCCGGCATTGCGCAAAACGGCGATGTGGTTTTGTTGTCACCGGCGTGCGCCAGTTTCGATATGTTTCAGAGCTACGAAGATCGCGGGCGACAATTTTGTGCTGCAGTGGAGGCGTTGACATGAATGCGTTGATGTCAAAAACGCGCACGGTGTGGGCTCGTGTTGCCGCCGGCGATTATCCTGTGCGCAGTAATCATCGCGGCAATTTGGTGTGGGAAATGGATACGCCGTTGTTGGTGATTACGCTGGCATTGTTGTGCATTAGTTGGGTGATGGTCAGCTCGGCATCTTTGGATTACGCCGCGCAAAAAATGGGCGATACCTTTTATTTTTCCAAGCGCCATGGTGTGTATGCCTTGATGGCGTTGATGTTGGGTGCCGTGGTATTGCGCATTCCATTTACCGTTTGGAAAAGAGTGGATACTTCATTTTTGGTGCTGGCTGTCGTGCTGTTGTTGTTGGTGTTGGTGCCGCATATCGGTAAGCGTGTTAATGGTAGTCAGCGTTGGATCAGTTTGGGTTTCATGACCCTGCAAGTATCGGAAATTGCAAAATGTGCCGCTGTTGTTTTCTTCTCCGGTTATTTGGTGCGGCGGCGTGATGAAATGTATGCCAGCTGGTGGGGCTTTGGTAAACCGTTCATTGTGTTGATTGGTTTGGCGTTTTTATTGCTGGCTGAGCCGGATTTTGGCGCAGCTGTTGTTATCGGTTTATCGACACTGGCACTGCTCTTTCTTGCCGGCGCTCCGTTAAAACGCTTTTTGCCGTTTTTTGTGCTGGCGCTATTAGCGGCGGGTGTGTTGGCCGTAACAAAATCCTATCGCTTTGCGCGCTTGATGGCGTTTGTCGATCCGTGGGATGAAGCGGTGATGTACAAAAGTGGTTATCAGCTCACGCAGTCCTTGATCGCTTTTGGTCGCGGTGAAGGCTTGGGTGTGGGTTTGGGCCACAGTGTGCAAAAGCTCTTTTATTTGCCTGAGGCACACACGGATTTTGTATTCAGTATTTGGGCGGAAGAAGCCGGTTTGGCAGGCTGCGTAGTCGTGATTGGATTGTTCGCGGCTTTGGTGTGGCGCATGTTTTGTGTGGCGCGTGTGGCTGCAGATCGCGGCGAAATTTTTGGCGCCTTGGTGGCGATGGGCTTGGCCTTGGTGATCGCATTTCAAGCGTTTATCAATATCGGCGTGGCATCGGGCTTGTTGCCGACCAAAGGATTGACGCTGCCTTTTATCAGTTATGGCGGCAGCAGTTTGATGGTTAGTGTGGCGATGGCGGCAATGGTTTTGCGCCTGAGTTTTGAAAATCGATTGGCGGTCAAACCGCATGTGGTGAAGGGATGAGTGCGAAACGAAAAGGTCGTGCACTGATTATGGCCGGCGGCACCGGCGGCCATGTTTTTCCTGCCATTGCAGTGGCTAAAGTGCTGCGTCAGCGCGGCTGGCAAGTGGAGTGGTTGGGCACGCAAAACGGCATTGAAGCGCGCGTGGTGCCTGCTGAAAATATTCCACTGCACTGCATCACAGCCGTAGGTTTGCGCGGCAAAAGTTTGCAAAAGTTATTGGCGGCACCGTGGCAATTGTTGCGCGCGCATTGGCAGTCGTGGCGCATCTTGCGCCACTTCCGTCCAGATGTAGTGCTCGGTATGGGAGGCTTTGCTGCAGGGCCGGGTGGTTTAGTTGCACGCTGGTTGCGTATCCCGCTAGTTGTGCACGAGCAGAATGCCGTTGCCGGTACAACGAATCGCATTTTGGCGCGTTACGCACGCAAACGCTTATTCGCTTTTCCGGAAGTGTTTGCACAAGGTGAATTGGTAGGCAACCCTGTGCGCGACGATATTGCGACGCTGGCATTTTCACCCAAGAAAATTGAACTGCCGCCGGTGCGCCTGCGCATGTTGGTGCTAGGCGGTAGTCAAGGCGCGCGTGCGCTGAATACTTTGTTGCCACAAGCCTTGTCATTGTTGCCGGAACATGAAAGACCAGAAGTTTTTCATCAAGCCGGTCGTGATTTATTGCAAGAAACAGTTAAAAGCTATGCCAAAGCGCAAGTGACTGCGCGTATTGAACCGTTTGTTGAAAACATGATGGAAAGATACCAGCAAACAGATTTTGTCGTGTGCCGCGCCGGTGCAATGACGCTGTATGAATTGGCTTGCGCACAATTGCCCGCGTTGTTGATCCCACTGCCAACGGCTATTGACGATCATCAAACGGTCAATGCGCGCTGGTTTGAAAAAGTGAAAGCGGCGCGTGTGTTGCCGCAGACAACATTGGACGCCAAAACACTGGCGCGCGAGATTCAAACATTGATGCAAGATCGCAAAACTTTGCAGGCGATGTCGCATGCCATGAAAGGATTGGCGCAGCCGGATGCTGCTAGCAAAGTTGCCACCATTTGTGAAGATATTTTCGTAGAGGAAGGATCGCGTGACTGATCCACAACGCATGACAGACGCTAACTTTTTTGTGCCCGATATGCGCCGCATTCGCCGCATTCATTTCATCGGCATTGGCGGTGCCGGTATGTGTGGTATTGCGGAAGTGTTGTTAAATCAGGGCTATCTCATTTCTGGCTCTGATTTGCGCGAAGGACCGGTGGTGTCGCGTTTGCGCAACTTGGGCGCGGAAGTAGTCATCGGTCATGCAGCAGATAATGTTGTCGCTGTAGATGTGGTGGTGGTGTCGACGGCAATTGATCCAAAAAATCCAGAATTATTGGCTGCGCGCGAGCGCCGTATCCCTGTGGTGCGCCGTGCAGAAATGTTGGCGGAAATCATGCGCTATCGTCACGGAATTGCTGTGGCAGGCGCACATGGAAAAACCACCACCACCAGTTTGATTGCGTCTGTGTTGGCAGAAGCGGGGCGCGACCCCACCTATGTGATTGGCGGTTTGCTCAACAGTTCTGGCAGCAACGCGCGCTTGGGCGCTAGCCGTTATTTAGTAGCAGAAGCGGATGAAAGTGACGCTTCGTTTTTGCATTTGCAGCCGATGGTGTCGGTGGTGACCAATATCGATGCCGACCACATGGAAACCTATGGCGGTGATTTTAAAAAGTTGCAACAAACCTATGTGCAGTTTTTACACAATTTGCCGTTTTATGGTGTGGCTGTTGTTTGTGTGGATGACAAACCGCTGTGCGAGATTTTGCCAGAAGTTGGCCGTCCACTGCTGACTTATGGTATGAGTGAAACGGCGGATTTTCGCATCGTGGATGTGGCGCAAGAAAAAATGCAGAGTCGGTTTACCGTGTTGCGCCCTGAGCATCCACCGATTACAGCGACGATCAATTTGCCCGGCATCCACAATGTGCAAAATGCGGCAGCGGCGATTGCTGTGGCAACGGATGAAGGGATTGCCGATGAAGTCATCGTGCGCGCGTTGGAAAAATTTCAAGGTGTTGGACGACGCTTTCAAGTTTACGGCGAGTATCCGGTTAACACAGGTACGGCGATGTTGGTGGATGATTACGGTCATCATCCGCGCGAAGTGGAATCGGTGATTCACGCGGTGCGCAAAGGTTGGCCGGAGCGTCGTTTGGTAATGGTGTATCAACCGCATCGCTATACGCGCACGCGCGATCTCTACGATGATTTTGTGCAAGTGCTGTCTAAAGTGGATGTATTGTTGTTATTGGATGTGTATTCCGCAGGCGAAGCTTTTATTGCAGGGGCAGATAGCCGCGCATTGGCGCGCAGTATTCGTCAGCGCGGGCATGTCGATCCGGTGTTTGTGGAATCCATTGATGCCGTGCCAGAAATTTTGGCGCCGCTGCTGCAAGCAGGTGACATTGTTGTGACGCAAGGAGCGGGCAATGTTGGTGCTCTGGCGGCTATTTTGGCGGGCGCTTTAGAAAAAAGCGGTGGTAAACATGAGTAATACGCAGCAAAAAAAATACGGCTATGTCGCTGTGTTATATGGCGGTTTATCGTCAGAGCGAAACATTTCGCTGAAAAGTGGTCAGGCTGTTGCCGATGCCTTAACGCGCAGTGGCGTATCGGTTGAATTGATCGATGTTGATGCAGATTTTCTTTCTGTCTTGACGGCGCAACAAACAGGTAAACGCCAGCGCTGGGATCGCGTGTTTATCGCCTTGCACGGTGTGGGTGGTGAAGACGGCACTATGCAGGCGGTGTTGGATATGGCCAATATTCCCTACACCGGCAGTGGCGTGTTGGCTTCGGCTTTAGGTATGGATAAATGGCGCACAAAAATGGTGTGGCAAGCACAAAACTTGCCCACACCCGCGTATGCACTTTTGCATGAAGCTACCGACTGGGCGGCGTGTATGGCAACACTCGGCGGCTGCGCGATTGTGAAGCCAGCGTGCGAAGGTTCCAGCATTGGCATGCGGCGCGTAACAAACGCACAAGAATTGCAAGAAGCCTTTGAATACGCAAAAGCATTCGCCGGTGCCGTATTGGCGGAAGCATGGGTTACGGGTGCCGAGTTCACTGTGGCGATTTTGAATGGCAAAGCTCTGCCGGCGATTCGTTTAGAAACGGATCACGCGTTTTACGATTTTGAAGCGAAATATCTGGAGCAACAGTACCCGCTATTTGTGTCCTTGTGGTTTGTCGGCTGAAAAAGAACGCGCGCTACAACAACTGGCAGAAGCAGCGTTTGCGGCGGTGGGTTGTGCGGGCTGGGGGCGTGTGGATGTGATGCAAGATGCGCAGGAAAATTTCTATTTATTGGAAGTCAATACCGTGCCTGGTATGACGGATCACAGTCTGGTGCCGATGGCGGCAAAAGTGGCGGGTTTGTCATTTGAAGCATTGGTGTTGGCGCTGCTGGACGGCACGCTATCTGAAAGCAAAATACAAGAAAAAAGTGCGCAAGGTGTTATCGATGGCATCTGAGCGAACACTGAGCGCATCAAATTTTTCACGCGCAGCAACCGAGTTGGGCGCGACGGCATTTGAGCGCACAGGTTTCGAGCAAACCGGTTTGGACAGAACGCTGCCAGGAAAAAGTGTCGCCTACGGTATTGGTTTGCTGATGATCCAAACGGTGTTTGTGTGTGTGTTGATTGCTGGTGGCTATTTTGCGCTGCCGTGGTTGCAAGCCACCTTCAATAAACCCATTGCGCGCGTGGTGGTGCAGGGTGAAATGCTGGCGCTGGATAAAAAAACCATCGCCAACGCAATTGCAATTTACGAGACCGATACTTTTTTGAGTGTTGATCTCAATAAATTAGTACACAACTTGGAAGAGCAGCCGTGGGTTTCTCGCGCTAGAGCGCGGCGCGAATGGCCGGATACGGTCGTCGTAACGCTGGTGGAGCAAAAGCCCATCGCTTATTGGGGCAAACATTGGATGGTGAACGCCAAAGGCCGCATTTTTGAACACCAAGGGCTTTATCAAAGCCAAGCGTTGCCGCGCTTGTGGAGTGAGAGCGCCATCCCCGCAGAAACCATGAACTACTACCAAGTGTTTGAACGCCAATTGCAGGTAGTCAATTTGCGCTTGCATGGAATTAGTCAAAATTTACAGGGCGATTGGCAGTTGCAATTGGATAACGGCATGCGCGTGATTCTTGGGCGCTCCGATCCCGCCAGCAGCATTCGTTATTTCGTGGGCATTTATCAGCAAGTAGTTTTGCCCTCACAGCGACAGGCGGAAGTGATTGATATGCGTTATCGCCACGGTGCAGCCATTCGCTGGCAGCAAGTGGCTATGACTAACCCAGATGACACAAACAAAAAAAATGCAGGAGAGAAGACATGAATGGCGATCAAAATCGCATCGTTGCATTGGATATTGGCACCTCCAAGGTGGTGGCGTTAGTGGGCGAAGTGAACGCCGATGGGCAGTTGGAAATTATTGGCTTTGGAAGTCACAAATCGACGGGCTTGCGCAAAGGCGTGGTGGTGGATATTGAATCCACTGTGCAATCGATTCAGCGCGCGGTGGAAGAAGCAGAATTGATGACAGGCATTCAAATACATTCGGTGTATGCGGGCATCGCCGGCAGCCATATTCGCAGCTTGAATTCGCACGGTGTGGTGGGGATTCGCGACCGTGAAGTGCAGCAAGCAGATGTGGAGCGTGTCATCGAAGCGGCGCAGGCGGTGGCGATTCCTGCAGATCAAAAAGTGCTGCACATTCTGCCGCAGGAATACATCATCGACAGCCAAGAAGGTGTGCGCGAGCCGATTGGTATGTCGGGCGTGCGCTTGGAAGCCAAAGTGCATTTGGTCACATGTGCAGTGAATGCTGCGCAGAATGTCGAGAAATGTATCCGCCGCTGTGGTTTGGAAGTGGAAGACATCGTGTTGGAGCAACTGGCGTCCAGTTATTCGGTGTTGACGGAAGATGAGAAAGAATTGGGTGTCTGTTTGGTGGATATCGGCGGTGGCACAACCGACATCGCTGTATTCACGGAAGGCTCGATTAAACACACCGCAGTGATTCCAATTGCGGGTGATCAAGTGACGAATGATATTGCGATGGCATTGCGTACATCGACGCAATCCGCAGAAGAAATCAAAGTGAAATATGCGTGTGCATTGACGCAACTGACACGCGCGAATGAATTGATAAATGTTCCTAGTGTTGGTGAAAGAAATACTCGCGAATTATCGCGTCAAACACTGGCAGAAGTGGTAGAACCACGGTACGATGAACTGTTTACGCTGATTCGCGCAGAACTGTGTCGCAGTGGCTTAGAGGGGTTCATCGGCGCAGGGATTGTATTGACAGGCGGCACTGCAAAAATTGAAGGAGCAGTGGAGTTAGCGGAAGAGATTTTTCACATGCCGGTACGCGTGGGGGCGCCAGCAAATATCAAAGGACACGATATTGTGAAAAATCCTATCCATGCCACGGGGGTCGGGTTGCTGCTTTACGGCATTAAGCAACTGAAAGAAGGCAAACCGAGTGCGGATGGGGAGATAGACGGCACGGGAGTGCTGGAAAAAATAAAGCGTTGGATCAATAAAAATTTCTAACCATTAGGGAAGTTTCACATACAGCTGTTTAACAAAAACAAGGTGGGGGATAGCCATGTTTGAATTAGTCGAAAACTTAGCACAAAACGCAGTTATTAAAGTCATCGGTGTCGGCGGTGGCGGCGGCAACGCCGTGCTCCACATGGTGGAGAACAATGTCAGCGATGTAGAGTTCATTTGCGCCAATACCGATGCGCAGGCGCTGAACAAAATGAAAGACAGCACCGTGCTCAAAATCGGTGGTGGTGTTACCAAAGGTTTGGGTGCGGGCGCCAACCCTGATGTAGGCCGCCAAGCGGCGCTGGAAGACAAAGAGCGCATCACCGAAGTGCTGCGCGGCGCGGATATGGTGTTTATCACTGCCGGTATGGGCGGTGGCACGGGCACCGGTGCCGCGCCGATCGTGGCGCAAGTGGCGCGCGAGATGGGTATTTTGACGGTTGCCGTCGTCACCAAGCCCTTCCCGTTTGAAGGCAAAAAGCGCATGGCGGTGGCACAGCAGGGTTTGCTGGAATTGTCCGAGTATGTCGATTCATTAATCACTGTGCCCAATGAGAAATTGCTGGCAGCATTGGATAAAAATGTGAAATTGCATACTGCGTTCCAAGCGGCCAATGATGTGTTGCTGGGTGCTGTGCAGGGCATCTCTGAATTGATCATGAAAGAAGGTTTGATCAATGTCGATTTCGCTGATGTGCGCACCGTGATGTCAGAAATGGGCGTGGCGATGATGGGTACAGGCAAAGCGTCGGGCGAAGGTCGCGCACGCGCTGCCGCCGAAGCAGCTATTCGCTGCCCGCTGCTGGAAAATGTCGATCTGCAAGGTGCGCGCGGTATCTTAATCAATGTCACTGCAGGCTTTGATCTTGAATTGGGTGAATATGATGAAGTCGGCCGCACCATTCACGAGTTTGCATCCGAAAATGCCACTATCGTTATCGGCACGGTCATCGATCCAGACATGAGCGACGAGTTGCGCGTCACCGTGGTCGCTACCGGCTTGGGTCACAAACCAACCGCTGAAAAACCAACCAAGGTGGTGGATAACACGATGGGTCAATCGCGTGTGGCGAGTGCCGGTGCGGCACCTAACTACGACGAGTTGGATCGTCCTGCGGTCATGCGTCGTCAGCAGCGCGACAGCTACAGCCAGTCTTATTCGAGTGGCTTGGACGCTTATTCGCCGCGCGCTTCAGCCGCGATACGCAGTGAAGCGGAGTATGCATCACCTGCCGCTTCTGCGGATCAGCAAGAGTATTTCGATGTGCCTGCATTCATTCGCCGCCAAGCGGATTAATCTGCACTGCATTGCGTAAAGCATCGAGCCCTTTCTGGCGCCCCCGCCAGAAAGGGTTTTTTTGTGTCTGTTGGGCGACTTGCGGCCACTGGCTATAATGCCCCGCTCGGATCCACAACCTCTGACTAACAACAACGGGAGTTCTGTTCGTGTCGGCTAGCCCATCTACCCCTCAATCTGTTATCACCATGGCTGAGTTAGATCTCGCCGGTAAACGCGTGTTGATCCGTGAAGATCTCAATGTGCCGGTCAAAAACGGCAAAATCACTTCCGATGCGCGTCTGATTGCCGCGCTGCCGACGATTCGTTTGGCGCTGCAAAAAGGCGCGGCGGTGATGGTGTGTTCGCATCTCGGCCGCCCGACAGAGGGCGAGTTTTCTGCAGAAAATTCGATGCAGCCGGTGGCGGATTACCTCAGTAAGGCGCTGGGGCAAGAAGTGGCATTGCTGCAGGATTACCTCGCCGGCGTGGAAGTAAAAGCGGGCGAAGTGGTGTTGTTTGAAAATGTGCGCTTCAACAAAGGTGAAAAGAAAAATAGCGACGAATTGGCGCAAAAATATGCGGCCTTGTGCGATGTATTTGTCATGGATGCTTTTGGCACCGCCCACCGCGCAGAAGGCTCTACACACGGCGTGGCGAAGTTTGCCGAAGTGGCCTGCGCAGGCCCATTGTTGGCCGCAGAGTTAGATGCTTTAGGCAAAGCCTTGGGTAATCCGGCGCGACCGATGGTGGCGATTGTTGCTGGCTCTAAAGTGTCAACCAAATTAGATGTATTGAATTCACTGGCCACCATTTGCGATCAGTTGATTGTGGGCGGCGGTATTGCGAATACCTTTCTCGCGGCAGCGGGGTACAAGGTGGGGAAATCGCTGTGTGAACACGATTTGATTGATACCGCAAAACAAATCGCTGCGAAAGTGAAAGTGCCACTGCCAGTGGATGTGGTGGTGACCGACGCATCGCATATCGGCGATGACTTTATGGCGTTTGTCGCTAATAGCAAACCTGTGGTGAAAGCGGCAGCAGATATTAACGACAACGATATGATTCTCGATATCGGCCCGCAAACTGCGCAGCAATTTGCCGATATGTTGAACGCGGCCAAAACCGTGTTGTGGAATGGCCCTGTCGGTGTGTTCGAGGTTGATGCTTACGGCAAAGGCACAGAAGTGATGTCGCGCGCGATTGCAAACAGCAGCGCGTTTTCTATTGCTGGCGGCGGCGACACGCTGGCGGCCATTGATAAATACGGTGTCGCAGAAAACATTTCTTATATATCTACCGGCGGTGGTGCTTTTCTGGAGTTTGTGGAAGGAAAAGAACTGCCTGCGGTGGCGATTCTGCGTGAACGCGCGAAACAATAATTTAACGGAGATTGGTTATGGCCTTGGTAAGTTTGCGTCAGTTGCTGGATCACGCAGCAGAAAATAATTACGGCGTTCCTGCATTCAATGTGAATAACCTGGAGCAGATGCGCGCCATCATGGAAGCGGCCGATAAAACCGATTCGCCGGTAATCGTGCAGGCGTCTGCCGGCGCGCGCAAATACGCCGGCGCTCCTTTTTTGCGCCATTTGATTTTGGCAGCGGTGGAAGAATTTCCACATATTCCTGTGGTTATGCACCAAGATCACGGCGTGAGCCCAGCTGTGTGTCAGCGTTCTATCCAGCTCGGTTTTTCATCGGTGATGATGGACGGCTCTTTGGGTGAAGATGGCAAAACCCCGATGGATTACGCCTACAACGCGCGCGTAACCAAAACAGTGGTCGATTTTGCACACGCATGTGGCGTGTCGGTAGAAGGTGAAATCGGCTGCTTAGGTTCTTTGGAAACCGGCATGATGGGCGAAGAAGATGGTCACGGCGCCGAAGGCGTGCTGGATCATTCGCAACTGCTGACCGATCCAGAAGAAGCAGCCAATTTTGTGCGCGATACTGGTGTGGACGCATTGGCCATTGCAATTGGCACCTCGCACGGTGCGTACAAATTTACGCGCCCACCGACGGGCGATATTTTGGCGATAGAACAAGTGAAAGCGATACACGCGCGCATCCCGAATACACATTTGGTGATGCACGGTTCTTCGTCAGTGCCGCAAGATTGGCTCGCCATCATCAACGAGTACGGCGGCGACATCAAAGAAACTTACGGTGTGCCGGTGGAGCAAATTGTTGAAGCCATCAAACACGGCGTGCGCAAAGTGAATATCGACACCGATTTGCGTTTGGCATCTACAGGCGCTATTCGCCGCTTTATGGCAAAAAATCCTGCCGAGTTTGATCCGCGCAAATACTTGAAAGAAACGGTTGGCGCGATGCGCGATGTGTGTATCCAACGCTATGAAGCGTTTGGCACCGCAGGTCAGGCGAGCAAAATCAAACCGTTGTCATTGGATGTGATGACCGAGCGCTATACAAAAGGCGAATTAAACCAGCAGGTAAAATGAAGCTCGCAGCAGGAAGCTGACGCAATAAAAAAGGCCGCTGAGATAGCGGCCTTTTTTATGCTTGATGCAAAAGAAAATTAAGCGTTTTCTTTCAAATAAGCATCGCGAGCTTTGAGGATTTCTGCTTCTGCGGCTTTAGCGTCTTGCCAGCCGTCGACTTTCACCCATTTGCCAGGCTCCAAATCTTTGTAGTTTTCAAAGAAATGTTCGATCTGTTTGATCAGCAGTTGTGGCAGATCAGAAATTTCTTTCACATTGTCGTACAGCGCCGACAGTTTTTTGTGCGGCACGGCGAGCAGTTTGGCATCTTTGCCGGCTTCGTCAGACATATTCAGGATGCCGATGGGGCGTGCGCGAATCACAGAGCCCGGTGTAACGGGATACGGTGTTACTACCAGCACATCCAGCGCGTCGCCGTCTTCTGACAAAGTGCCTGGGATATAGCCGTAGTTGGTGGGGTAGAACATCGGCGTCGCCATGAAGCGGTCGACCATCAGGCAGTCGCTGTCTTTGTCGATTTCATACTTGATCGGCGCGTGGTTGGCTGGAATTTCGATAGCCACATAAATGTCGTGCGGGAGTTCTTTGCCAGGGGGCAGGTCGTTATAGCTCATGATGTTGTCTCGTGCGGGTGGGTAAAAAAGCGGCGGAATTGTAGCAGTGGCTTACTCGTTTTCACTTCTGCACCACGCCGGGGATGCTGTTGCTGACGGGCAGTTGTGACAGCCGTGCCGCCATATTTAGGGCAATCTCGCGGTAATACCCCGCCAGCTTGCCGGCAGGTTCTGCGATCACCGTGGGCGAGCCGCTGCCCGCCTGTTCGCGAATGCTGCGATCCAGCGGCAACGAACCCAGCAGTGGGGTTTCGTATTCTTGCGCGATGCGTTCGCCGCCGCCTTCGCCAAAAATGTGTTCGGCATGGCCGCACTGACTGCAAATGTGCATGCTCATGTTTTCGATGATGCCCAGCACGGGGATATGAATTTTGCGAAATGCTTCAATGCCTTTGCGTGCGTCTAGTAGCGCAATGTCTTGCGGCGTGGTCACCACAACCGCAGCCGTCAAAGGTGCCGATTGCGAGAGCGTCAGTTGGATATCGCCGGTACCGGGCGGCATGTCGATCAGCAGATAATCCAAATCATCCCACAGCGTTTGGTTGAGCAGTTGTTGCAATGCGCCGCTAGCCATCGGGCCGCGCCACACCATGGGCGTTTGCTCAGTCACCAATACACCCATCGACATCAATTGCACGCCGTGTGCCTGCATAGGGACGAAATATTTTTGATCGCGGGTGTCGGGTCGCGCATCAGGTGCAATGCCCATCATTACGGGAATGCTCGGGCCGTAAATATCGGCATCCAGTAGGCCCACGCGTGCACCCTCGGCGGCCAAGGCTAGAGCCAAGTTGACGGCGGTGGTGGATTTGCCCACGCCGCCTTTGCCGGAGGCGACGGCGATCAAATTGCTCACGCGGCGCATCGGAGCGGCTTTGCTGTGGCTGAGATGATTGGCTACGCGCCAGCGAATATCTACATCAATACGAGTAAGTTCAGGCTGTGACTGCTGAATATGCTGTTGCAGTGAGCTTTGGATGGATTTGCGCAGTTGTGCAGCAAGAGGAAAACCAAACTCCACTTCAATAGATGCGATGTTTTGATCGACACGGATACGGCGTAAACAGCCGGCGGCAACCAAGTCGGTTTGTAGGTAAGGCGCTGTCCAGTGTTGTAGGGCTGTTTCAATTTGGGGGATTACGGCGGCCATGTGGCTATTGCTCGGAGAGGTTGCTACTATCGACAAAACTTACAGGCTCAATTCTACCATTTGCTCCAGCAGGCAGAGAAACAATAACAGTTGGTGCGGTGGATATTTGGGTGAGGGCTAGGCACGGAAGATGCGCAGATGTTGAGTCACTTTACATACATAAGGGTTTTAAATTTGTTGCTAGGCGTTTCGCTGGCCGTGACATCATTTGTGGTGTCGTATAAACACGAACGCCAGCAAATTTTTCAAGAATTCACTTCGCAGGTTGATGCGTTTGCCAGCTCTTTGGAACTAGAGTTGGGTAGAAATATTGCGGTCTTGAATTCTTTTCGCAGTTTTCATGAGGCATTTCCTCAGGTCGAAGAAAGAGGATTTTCTACATTTAGCCGCAATGCGCGTGAATACAACGATGGTGTGTATGGCATGAAGTGGGTGCCGCGCGTGTTGAATGATGATCGCCCAGCGTTCGAGGCAGAGCTGAAAAATAAGTTTGCTATTCCAGGTATCACGGATGTGGCGGAGTCGCAAGAAGGCAAGGATCGCTACTCATTTTCTCCAGTGAGTGATGAGTATTTCCCCATCATGATGTCAGAGCCAGAAGTCAGCAGAGAACTGCCAGTTGGTTATGACTTGGCATCTACTATTGTGACGCGTACAGCGTTGGAGACGGCGACATCGAACGATCAGGCCATTGCTTCAGCGCCGTTAAAAATTACCGAAGATGGTAAACAAAAATATTTATATTTTATTTCGCTGCCTCTGTATGCGTACAGCGCAGAGAGTGAAGAAGATCGTCAGAAAGCGCTTAAGGGTTTTGTTGTCGGCCTTTACGATATTGACATTATTTTCAATGATGTTTTGGAAAATGCGTGGAATTGGAGTGAGGCCAACGATATTGCTTTGGATGACAATTCTGGCCAGGTGAGCGGTGGGTCAATTCGTGTATCTGAGCATGTGGGCTCGGATCTTATTGATGACGAGCGTTTTGTTTATTCAAGACAGTTATCTCCCATTGCAGATTTACAGTGGTTTTTGGTTGGCACCCCATCTAAGAGTTATTTCAGTAGCCAGCGTACATTGTTCCCTTATATGTTGGGCGTTGGTATTTTGTTGTTTTCTTTGATGATTGAAGCGTATTTGCGTGTGCTGCGCCGCATGGATAACGAGTTGCAAGACGCAGCGCTGATTGACGGTTTAACGCGCATTCCCAATCGCCGCCGTTTCTTTGAGGTGATGCATAAAGAATGGCCGCGCGCACAGCGTTTTTTTCGTCCACTCACAATCATTCTTTGTGATGTGGATAATTTCAAAAAATACAATGATATTTACGGCCATGTGCGCGGCGATCGCTGCTTGCACGATGTGGCGCAGGCGCTGCAGAAAGGTGTACATCGCCCAGGTGATATGGTGGCGCGTTACGGTGGTGAAGAGTTTGCCATTATTTTGCCGGAAACCACTTTAGAGGCGGCTCGTGAAGTGGCAGAAAAATGTAGGCTGTCTGTGCAGGAGCTGGGTATTGAACACGCGGCTAATTCTAATTTTGGCGTGGTGACGGTCAGTATCGGGGTAGCGTGCGTAGTGCCAGAAGAGGCGCTGCATTACGGTGATTTAATTGAAATGGCGGATCAGGCTTTGTATGAAAGTAAAGAGCACGGCCGCAACTGCGTGTCTTTGTATCGCACGAAGTCATCGTCGTTCTGATTTCTTGTTACTCCACTGCAGCCAGTGCCTCAGCTAGTTTTTTAACGCCAATAACCTCCATGCCGTCAATTTTTTCACGCGGCGCGTTGGATGCGGGAACAATCGCTTTGCGAAAACCGTGTTTGGCTGCTTCTTTAATGCGCTCTTGACCGCTGGGTACTGGGCGGATCTCTCCCGATAAACCCACTTCGCCAAACACTACCAGGTCTCGCGGCAGTGGGCGATTGCGAAAGCTGGAAACCATCGCCAACAGTGATGCGAGATCTGCACTGGTTTCGCTCACTTTTACACCGCCCACGACATTCACAAATACATCTTGATCGCCCAGCATCAACTCGCCGTGGCGGTGCAATACAGCAAGCAACATCGCCAAACGATTTTGATCCAAGCCAACTGCCACGCGCCGTGGATTGCCATACGCATTGCTATCCACCAATGCCTGAATTTCTACCAGCAGCGGGCGTGTGCCTTCCCATACCACCATCACCACCGAACCGCTGCTAACTTCATCGCTGCGTGACAAAAAAATTGCCGATGGGTTATTTACTTCGCGCAAGCCCTGTTCTGTCATGGCAAACACACCGAGCTCATTGACCGCGCCGAAGCGATTTTTGTGACTGCGCAGTGTGCGGTAGCGAGAGTCATCGGTGCTTTCCAGCATGATGGAGGCATCGATCATGTGCTCCAACACTTTAGGGCCGGCGAGCGAGCCGTCTTTCGTTACATGTCCCACCAGAATCAAGGCTGTGCCGGTTTGTTTGGCAAAGCGTGTCAATAGCGCTGCGCATTCGCGCACCTGACTCACGGAACCAGGCGCGGAAGCCAACTCAGGCCAATGCATTACCTGAATGGAGTCCACCACCATCACGGCGGGTGAGAGCGATTCCGCTGCTGCTAACAGCGATTCAATGCTGGTTTCCGATAAGGTGTGCAGCTTGTCGACAGGCAAGCCTAAACGCCGCGCGCGCATCGCCACTTGCTGCAGGGATTCTTCGCCGGTGACATACAAACAGGTTTGTGTGGCGGCCAATTGGCACAGTAGCTGTAACAACAGCGTACTTTTGCCAGCACCCGGATTGCCGCCGATCAATACAGCGGAACCCGCGACCAAACCGCCACCGAGTACGCGATCCAATTCGGCGCTGCCGGTATGAATGCGCGCCTGTTCTTGCAGTGCGATTTGATCCAGCGTCTGGATGCCGCCGCCAGTGCCGCCAGCAAATCCGTCGCGCCGCGCAGGGGCGCTGCTTTTTTTACTGCTGCCGAGGCGTACCTCAGCTAGTGTGTTCCAACCGCCGCAGGCAGTGCATTGCCCCGCCCACTTGGTGTAATCGGCACCGCAGTCATTGCATACAAAGGCTGTTTTATTTTTTGACATGAGCGAATCGTTGCGTGGCATCCGTGAACAGGGCGCTATGGTACACGCAAGCCTGCGTGGGATTTTCGATACCAGCAGTCGCGTTTTGTAAGAAATCGCGTACATGAATTGGAGACATTGGCGACTATACGCACAAGGGGGTTTTAGCAAGAATGGCAACACACGGACGACAGCACACACGGAGGTGCTAATCGAACGGACAGCCGGTAAAACGGCGAAAGGGAAAGATCAGTCAAGGAGCATGGAGCATTGGACTGATCTAGAAGGGCGCTCAAGGATGCGACCTGCTAGCGGCAGGTACTTATTGAGAGCACAAGGAAGACATCTAACAGATGGACCCCGAACCCCGCAACGCTGGACGCGCTGCGGGGTTTATTTTTTCCGCTACGCAATGGTGAGTCAATGCTAGCGCAGAAAAAATTAGGCGTCTTCTTCTGTCTCGGCGTGCAAGAGGCGTTTGCTAACCCCCCAGCGCGCTAGTGTGCTGTTGGCGTGTTTGCTGATGGAGCGCACATCGTTCATCGCCAATACTTCTGACAATAATTTTTTTGCATCTGTCAGGTGCAAATTGCGAATGACAGATTTTATTTTCGGCAAATTGTTGGCATTCATGGACAGCGCATCGTAACCCATCGCCATCAACAACACGGCGGCGCAGGGATCGCCCGCCATTTCACCGCAGACGCTGACCGTTTTTCCTTCGGCGTGCGCGTCGTTGGCAATATGAGCTAGCGCCTGCAAAACGGCGGGGTGCAAATGGCTGTAAAGACCTGCTACGCGCGCGTTATTGCGATCAACCGCTAGCAAATATTGCGTTAAATCGTTAGTGCCTACTGAGAGGAAATCTGTGCGGCGTGCCAATTCGCGCACTTGGTAAAGTGCAGCCGGTACTTCGATCATCGCGCCGATTTGCGGCAGATGAATGTCGTGCCCTTCTTCCAGCAGTTCTTGCCGCGCGCGATAAATTAATTGCAAAGCTTGATCCAATTCTGCGGTGCTGGTGATCATTGGCAACATGATGCGCAGATTGTTGACGCCTTCACTGGCTTTCAACATCGCGCGCACTTGCACCAAGAAAATCTCAGGGTGATCGAGTGATACGCGAATCCCGCGCCAGCCGAGAAACGGGTTGTCTTCGCGGATGGGAAAGTAGGGTAGGGATTTGTCGCCGCCGATGTCCAGTGTGCGCATGGTGACGGGGTTGGGGGCAAAGGCGCTTAACTGTTCGCGATACAAGCTGCGCTGTTCTTCTTCACTGGGGAAGCGGTCGCGCAACAAAAAAGCGACTTCGGTGCGGTAGAGACCGACGCCTTCTGCGCCGCGGTCCAGTGAGCGCACCACATCGGTCATCATGCCGGTGTTGGCCCACAGAGGAAGTCGTTGTCCATCTTTGGTTTCGCAAGGCAGTGGTGTCAGCGCGTGGTAGTCGCGTGAGAGTTGCTGTTCTTCGCGCCAAATACTTTCAAAGTGACGGCGCAATAATTTGGAGGGGTTGGTGTACACCTTGCCACGATAGCCGTCGAGCACAATGTGGCGGCCATTCAGTTGCTGGAAAGGCAGATTGGTGACACCGACCACGGTGGGGATGCCCATGGCGCGCGCGAGGATAGCAGCGTGTGAGGCGCTGGAGCCGCGCACTGAGATCAAGCCGACAAGCTGCCCTTCGGGCACTTCACCGAGCATGGAGGCGCTGAGTTCTTCGGCTACTAAAATGGTTCTTGCCGGATATACGGTGCGTTTGTTGTCCTGGTTTTGTAGGTTCATGGCTGCCAACACGCGCAAACCTAGGTCGCGCACATCGGTGGCGCGTTCGCGTAAGTAAGCGTCTTCCATGTCTTCAAAAGTGCGTATGTGTTCACGGATGACGCTGGCCAGTGCAGATCGTGCTTGTAGGGCGTCAGTGCGAATAAGTGCACTGATTTCGCCGCCTAAGGCACTGTCAGTCAGCATGCCGAGATAGACGGCAAACAGCGCGCTCTTCCTCGCGCAAGCGGTTTTGCAGCTGCTCGACAATTGCTGCATATCCTGGCGCACGCGTTGCAGTGCGGCATTGAGCAGTATCAGTTCAGCATCAATGTCGTCCGTTTTCTCGATGGGGATACCATTGAGGTCGGCGGGCGGATAGACCACCACCACCTCACCCAGTGCCACGCCTTGTACGGCGGATATCCCTTTGAAATTGGCTTCTGGGGATTTATAGCCGTGCAGGCGGCTGGGTGGGTCGAGCGAGCGCGTCGCCTCAGCGTGCGCGATGATGGCCGCCAACTGCGCCGAGAGTGTGACGAGGAAAGATTCCTCCGATTCGTCAAAGTGTCGTTCTTCGATTTGCTGTACGACCAATACGCCGGTCACTTTGCCGTGGTGGATGATCGGCGTGCCGAGAAAGGAGCGAAGCGCTCTTCGCCCGTTTCTGGAAAATAGCGGTATTGTGGATGTGATTCAGCATCATCCAAGTTGATCGGCTCTTCGCGTTTAGCCGCCAAGCCAACCAAACCTTCGCCAACTGCCAAACTGACTTTGCCCTGGCATCCTGATTCAAACCTTCGGTAGCCATCAGGATGTAGCGCTGGCTGTCGGTGTCGAGCAGATAAATGGAGCAGACCTGTGTTGCCATCTCGGTGCGCACGCGACGCACAATCAATGACAAGGCCTCCTCCAAGTGGGTGGCTGCGTTGACTTCCTGTACCAGTTTTCTCAGTGCATTGAGCATCGGCATCTATCCTTAGGCATGGGATAGACGGTTGGACAACGCCAAGTGATACGGTGCCAGTTCCTTGAGGGCGCTGCGGTAGACCTCGCGTTTGAACGACACCACTTGTGTCAGCGGATGCCAATAGCTGACCCAGCGCCAGTGGTCAAACTCGGGAGGTTCATCGCTATTATCAAAATGGATGCTGGCTTCATCGCCGAGCATTTGTAGAAAAAACCACTTCTGTTTTTGGCCGATGCAGAGTGGATTTTGATGGCGACGGATAAGGCGAGGTGGCAGGCGATAGCGCAACCAACCGCGCGTGCAGCCCATGATGCGCACATCGTTCGGTATTAGCCCTACTTCTTCGCGCAGCTCGCGAAACAGCGCGGCTTCTGGGTCTTCTTGTGCTTGGATGCCGCCCTGCGGAAATTGCCATGCATCCATACCGCCGACACGGCGAGCCCACAGCAACTCTCCGTGCGCGTTGGCCAGCATGATGCCGACATTGGGACGAAAACCTTCTGCGTCTACCACAAATACCTCCGATTTGCTGCATTGTTCCACAGATTGTTAGCGAGACAAAGAAACTTGTGCGGCAATGTGCATACCAGCCATTGCTTTGGTGGCGATATGAGTCGAACGGTAACGCAGCGTAACGCGCGCGGTAACAATTTTTGTTACCTATAGGCAATTTAGGTGAAGGCTAAATGAGTAATTGTTTGATTTTTAAGCGAATAAAAAGTTGGCACGCGGCTTGCGATAGTAAAAGTACAACAACAACAAATCACAATAAGAAGCGGCAGTGGTAACAAAAACAACGAATGCCTTATGCCGATAACAAGAAGAAAAGCTGAATAACAATAATAACAGCACAACAATAGTACAGAGACACTGCCAAGGATCGGTAACGGGAAGGGCAGATGAAAGTCTGAACACAAAGCCGGAGCGAGTAATCGTTCCGGCTTTTTTATTTGGAGTATGACGCGCGTTTAGATATTAAAAACAATATAGCCGAGGACGCCAAGAACGCCTGTGCCCAGTAGCACGGAAACCCAGAGCAGGGGGCTGTGATGCCCTTTGCGAATGGGAACTTCGTGATAGCGATTGCCGTGTGAAGTGGGTTTGGTGACCCATTCTTTGGGTTGATACTCTTGCGCTTTCAGCGCTTCGATGTTCTGCAGCGTGCTGTGCAGATCGATAACTTTTTTGCCGTTGCTGCGTGTGGATGTTTCTGTTTCGGCGCTGCCGTTATTGGTTGGGCCTTGTACGCGGAAGCTGTAAACATCAAAACGCAGCCGGTCGCCGGGGCGTACGACTTGCTCACCTTGGACGCGCACTTCGTTGACATAACTGCCATTGGCGGAATCCAGATCCATGACGGTGAGGTAATCGCCGTGGTGAAAAATCTGGGCATGTTTGCGCGAGAGGTGGTTGCCGGGGATGGCAATGTCGCAATCTTTGCCGCGCCCTAATAAGGTGGCATCGCCTTGCAACTCAAACACTTTGCCAGCGAGCCAGCTGCTATCGGAAACCAAACGCCAAGTGGCGGAGGTATGCACGGCAGAGCGCGCAACTGGGGCATGGTTGGGCGTGGATACGCGAGTAGAAGTCAGATCGGCGTCTTCGGATTCCACAATTTCAAAATGCACATTGCCAATGCTGATCATGTCGCCGTTGTGCAAGTCTTTGTATTTCACCTTCTTGCCATTGACGAAACAGCCGCGCTGACTTTTGTTGTCTTGCAGAAATAATTTGCCGTCGTGCTGCACAATGCGCGCATGCGACTCGTCTACCGTGCTGGTATTGAGCACAACGGTATTGCCCTGCCCTCTCCCCAATGTGCAGACATTGGCAGTGATCGGGAACAGTGGGCGGTTGGTATCCTTGAAGCGAAGCTGGTACATCGACTGCAGTGGCATCCGTGAGATCAAATGGAACGGTAAAGGCAGTACCTGCCTGAACGGGCGGCCGATTATAACGCCCTAACGGTAAAGGACGGTAGATTGGCTGGGCTGATATGGGTCGTTTAAATGTGAAGTAGGTCTCACGGTGATGCAATGACAGTAAATTTGAAACCCCATCTGCACGCTGCGGTGGCAATGCCCTGGCGAGAGATCGACTGCGTACTATTGGATATGGACGGCACGCTGCTCGATCTGCATTTCGACAATTATTTTTGGCAGACGCATTTGCCGCGCCGTTACGCCGAAGTGCGCGGCATGGCAGAGGCGGCGGCGCGGGCGCAGTTGGAGGCGCGTTTTGCCGAGGAGCACGGCAAACTCAATTGGTATTGCTTGGATTTTTGGCAACGCGAATTGCAGTTGGATATCGTTGCGTTAAAGCGCGAAGTGCGCCATCTAATTGGTATGCGACCGCACAGCGTCGCGTTTTTAGACGCGCTCGTCGCAGCTGGGAAGTCTGTGTGGTTGGTCACCAATGCGCACGCAGACAGCATCCAGTTAAAAATGGAACAAGTGTCGCTACATCCTTGGCTGGATCACATCATCAGTTCGCATGATTTAGGTGTGGCAAAAGAATCGTCGGCGTTTTGGCATGCTTTGCAAAAACGGCATGCCTTCAATGTCGAACGAACATTGTTTGTGGATGACACTGTATCTGTGTTGCAAGCGGCGCAAGCTTACGGCATTCGTCATTTGCTGTGCATTTTGCAGCCGGATAGCCAGTCGCCGCCGCGTACTGTCACAGACTTTCCTGCAGTAGTAGACTTCGATCAAGTGTTGCCTGTGTGTTGAGTGCTGCAAAACGGAGGTTGGTGTGAAGAAAATATGCTTACTGGGAGCGCTGTTGTTGCTGGCGAGTGTGTCGGTGTACGCCGAAGTGTATAAGTGGACGGATGAAAACGGCAAAGTGCATTTTTGGTGATGCGCGCCTACTGAAAAAAGCGGAGGCGATTGATGAAGCACTGAACAAGGTCAATATCGATCATGGCAGCAGTAATGCTGCAGTTTCTTCTGTTGTGGTCAGTACAGAAAAAACGCAGGATGAAAAAGATTTAGAGGCCAAGAAAAAGAAAGCCTTAGAGAAGGCAATAGGCGCGCGCTGCAAGAAATGGAAAGAAGATATTGCAGCCATTGCTAGGGGTGATCGCGGTATTTTTCTGGATGAAAACGGCAATGAAGAAATTGTGCTAGAAAAAGATCGTGGTAAAAAATTAGAAGAGTGGCGCAGCGATTATCGGCGTTCAAGTTGCCAAACTTTGTATCCATTGGAGATGTAATGAGTAGTAGCGATAAACAGCCAGACGCACGGGTGCGTTTCTTGTTTGAAGATGCGCCAGTGCGCGGTGCGTGGGTGTATTTGCAGCGCAGTGTGCAGGCAATGCCTGCATTCGCCAGTGCGTCGAGCGCAGGCAAAGTGTTGTTGGGTGAAAGCGTAGCGGCAGCAGCTTTACTCAGCGCCAATATCAAATTAGAAGGCCGCGTGGCGATTCAAGCGCGTGGAGACGGTGCGTTGCGTTTGTTAGTGGCAGAAAGCTCACAGCATGCCGGCGTGCGCGGTGTGATTGAATTGGATGAAGATGAAAAACAAAAAACAACAGCAGAGACAGCGTTGCGTGAGTTGTTGGGTGACGGCTATCTGGCGGTGACGCTATTGCCGGATGTCGGTGACAGTTATCAAGGTGTTGTGCCTTTGCAAGGTGAGCGTTTGCAGGATTGCTTGGCCAGTTATTTCCAACAATCCGAACAATTGGAAACGGCATTGTGGTTGGCATCGGATGGCGAAGTGGCTGCCGGTTTGTTGCTGCAAGCGATGCCAGGTGCGCGCGAAGACGATAGCGGTTGGCAGCATTTGCACGCGCTGACGAGCACGCTAACTGCCGAAGAATTGTTGTCGCTGCCCTGTGAGCAGTTATTGCATCGCTTGTATCATCAAGAAACGCTGCGCGTGTTTGATGCAGAGCCGGTAAAATTTCAGTGTTCGTGCAGTGCGGAGCGCTCGGCGACAGCGTTAGCTACATTGGGGCGCGAAGATTTGCTGCATTTGTTTAAAGAAACGCCCGTAGTAAAAGTGGATTGCCATTTCTGCGGAAAAATCTATCAATACTCCGAACGAGATATCGATAAAATTTTGGGAGAAATCTCACCCACTTTGCATTAAACCTATAGCGAGGTAGCGCGTATGTTGATTGAGCCGGGTAGCAGGTTGTTGATGATCGGTGCTTCGCTCACGGATTGCGGGCGCGGACGGCCGGTGGGTGAAGAGCATGAATTGGGCAACGGTTATGTCAGCCATATCAATGCGCTGCTCGGTGCGCTGTATCCGGCGCACGGCATTCGCGTGTTGAATGTAGGGGTAAGTGGCAACACCGTGCGCGATTTGAAAGCGCGCTGGCGACAAGATGTGTTGGAGTTGGAGCCACACTGGTTATCGATTTTGATCGGCGTGAACGATGTGTGGCGACAGTTTGATTCGCCACTGCGCACCGAAATGCATGTGCCGATTGCCGAATACGAACGCGAGTTGGATGCGTTAATCCGCAGCGTCAAACCCAACCTGCAAGGCTTGGTGTTGATGACGCCGTTTTTTATTGAATCCAATCGCAGCGATGCGATGCGCGAAGCGATGGATGCCTACGGTGATGTGGTGCGTTTACTGGCCGAAAAACACGGCGCGGTTTTTGTCGACACACAGGCAGTGATGGACGGCCTGCTGGAACACATGCACCCGATGACCTTGTGTTGGGATCGTATACATCCCAGTCAGACCGGACACATGGCTCTGGCCTTGGCATTTATGCGCGCGGTGGGCGCGGCGGTTTAATAGCTTGTCGCGTTAGTGAACCGACAAAATTTCCTGCGCGTGCGCACGCGATTGTTTGGTGATTTTTTCGCCGCCTATCATGCGCGCGATTTCATCCACGCGTTGTGTATCCAGCAGATGTTGTAGTGCGGTTTCCATGCGTTTGTCTTTCAGTTGCTTAGAAACTTGTAAGTGTTGGTGCGCTTGCGCGGCCACTTGTGCTTGATGCGTCACACACAGCACTTGCCCGCGCTCGCCGAGCTGGCGCAATAACTTGCCGACAACAACGGCGGTTGGCCCGCCGATGCCGACATCCACTTCATCAAACACCAGCGTGGGTGTGCGCGAAGTACTGGCGGTGACGACTTGGATCGCCAGCGAAATGCGCGACAACTCACCGCCGGATGCCACGCGCGCCAAACTGCGCGCCGGTGCGTCGGGCTGTGTGCTGATCAAAAACTCCACTTGCTCTGCGCCATGTAAATGCGGCGCAGCATCGGTCAGTGGCGTTAAAGCAATTTCAAAGCGGCAGTGTGCCATTTTGAGTTGCGCCAGTTGCGCGTTGACTTCGCGTGCCAGTTTTTCCGCCACTTTTTTGCGCTGTTTGCTGAGCGCACTGGCATGTTTGTGAAACTCGATTTCTAGGGCGGATTGCTGTTGTTGTAATCGCGCAATAGCGCCGTCGCTGTCGCGCAGCAGCGTCAATTCTTGATGCAGTTGTTCGTGCAGTGCAGGTAATTCGCGCGCTTGCACGCGGTGTTTGCGCGCCAATTCGTACAGCGTGTTGAGGCGTTGCTCCACTTCATGCAGGCGTTCTGGGTTGACGCTGACATGATCGCGATAGCGCGCAAGGTCTTGTGTCGCTTCGTCAATTTGAATCAACGCATTGTTGAGCATGTCCATCACACTGGGCAGCGCATCGCGCAGCGGCGAACGCACCAACAATTGCTGCGCGTGGCTCAGGGCGTGCTGCACATTGAAGGCTTCGTTTTCGCTGCACAGTTGCAATAATTGCTCGCAGTGCGTGATCAGTTCGTCGGCATTGGCCAGTTGTTTTTGTTCGGCTTCCAGCGCGGCCAATTCATCGGGTTGTGGTGCGATGCGATCCAATTCATCCACTTGATATTCAATCAGTTGCAAACGCGCGGTGGTGTCGTGGTTGCTGCCTTGCAGTTGTTCGATCTGCTGGCGAATATCGCGCCATTGGCGATAAACACCCTGCACCGATTCCAGCGCGCTGGCGTGTTGGCCAAAGGCATCGAGCAGGCGCAGATGCGTGTCTTTTTTCAGCAGCGATTGGTGTTCGTGCTGGCTGTGAATGTCGATCAGCATTTCGCCCAGCTCGCGCAGTTGCGCCAGCGTGGCGGGCTGACCGTTGATCCACGCGCGCGCGCGGCCTTCGCGCAGTATCACGCGCCGCAGCAAGCACTGTTGTTCATGCTGCGGGAAGCCCTGCGCCTCCAGCCAATCGCGCGCTTCGGGAATGTGTTGCAGATCAAACAGGGCAGCGATATCGGCGCGCTCCGCACCGCTGGCAATGGCCTCGGCATCGGCGCGATCACCCAGCGCCAGCCCCAGCGCATCTAGCAAAATGGACTTGCCGGCACCGGTTTCGCCGGTGATGGCAGTCATACCGGCACGCCATTCGGCATCCAGCGCGCGGGCGACGGCGTAGTCCTTGATAGTCAGTTGCAGCAGCACGGCGCACTCCCTTCGGTGAAGTGGTTTTCACAGTGATTATTTATACAGTAGTTGTGGCGGATGGGCAAGGGCGCAAATCAAGGATCACGCTGTGCCGCTTGCGGCAGGTTGTTCTTATCGACTTCTATGGATCACAAAAACATGGAACTTCAGATATTTCTCCTGTGGAATCTTTTATCACGCTGGCGCGGTGCTAGGCAACGGAACTTGCCAGCGCGGAGTTTTGCCACGAGCCTATACCGAACTGCTCACCCGTGCCGGTGCCTGATCCTGCGCAAGCGAAGATACCCGCGACAACGCCTATGTGTTTGAGCGGCGCGTGATTTTTAATCATGCCGATATGGCTCAACGGCGGAGGGCGGAATCGATTATTACCGCCGTGGTGCTTTCGTACTGGAGAACAAGAAACTCAAAACTTGGGGCGAGCACACGCAGGGTTTCGGTGTGGCATTTGTTAAAGAGCGCACAAACAAGCCGAGCAATCGCCCTTTGCCAGCCCGGTGAAGGTCGCCCACCATTTTTGTTGGTGAGTGGATGTTAGTAACCTCATTGATGTTTATGCCGGGTTCTCTCGCAGCGGCGCGAACCACTACTGCACCGTTTCCTGATCCACGCTCGCACCGCATCAAGCTCGATGATCTGCGCGATGAAAAAGAATTCGCGAGCGTTTGAGAACTCTTTGGTGTGATCCGCTCTCGTTGGATCCCACGCGCCAATCTGCCAAAGTCACGCGCGAAATTGCCGCGCAACTGGCCGGTATCCGCGAAAGCATTGGAAAGCGCGAACTGGTGCCGAACGCGTGGCTGGATTTCTCACGCGCTGCTTGTTCCCACTTTTTGCTGAAGATGTTGGCCTGCTGCCGAAGCGTTCGTTCACTGAATTATTGGAATCACTCGCCAACGCACTACTGGCAATTTATGCCGCTGGTAACCAGATTTGGCAGGAAGACGATGGATGGCGGCGGTTTTACCGTTTCTCTGCGCGCCGATGTGTTGCGCTTTAATGGCAAGTTGTTCAAACAACAGATGTGTTGCCGTTGGATCCACCGCGATCAAATTGCGCTGTTGAATTGAAGCGGGCAGAAAAGATTGGAGCCAAGTAGAACCAGCGATTTTTGGCACGCTACTGGAACGCACTCGACCCGACTGAGCGTCACGCGCTCAGTGCGCATTACACGCCGCGCGCATGTGTCGAGCGTTTAGTGTTGCCAACCGTAATTGAACCGCTGCGCGAAGGACAGAACACCGCGCAGACGGCGGCACTGATGCTGGCGAGTGAAGAAAAAGAAACAAAGAAGCCGAAAATGTGTTGCGTGAATTTCAACATCGTTTGTGCAATGTGCGCGTGCTGGATCCTGCTTGCGGTTCGGGAAACTTTCTGTATGTAACGCTGGAACACTTGAAACGGCTGGAAGGCGAAGTGTTGAACCAGTTGCACGATTTGAATGTATCAATGAGTTTGGAGACGGAAGGCTTAACGGTTGATCCGCACCAGTTTCTTGGTATTGAAGTTAAATCCACGCGCGGCGAGCATTGCCGAGATGGTGTTGTGGATCGGCTATCTGCAATGGCATTTCAAGACCAACGGTTCGGCGCAGCCGCCGCAGCCGGTGTTGCGCGATTTCCACAACATTGAAAACCGCGATGCCGTGCTGGCGTATGACGGCATCGAGTTGTTGCAGGATGAGAAAGGCGTGCCGGTGTCGCGCTGGGATGGCAAGGCGTTCAAGAAGCATCCCGGTGACGGGGGAAGATGTGCCGGATGAAACTGCGCGCATCACCATCGATCAGTACGTTAATCCGCGCAAGGCCGAGTGGCCGCAGGCGGACTTTGTGGTGGGGAATCCACCGTTTATTGGTAACAAGCGCATGCGTGTGGCACTGGGTGATGGTTATGTGGAAGCGTTGCGCGCCGCGTGGCCCGATGTGCCGGATACAGCCGATTTGAATTTATGTATTGGTGGCACCATGCGGCTGAAAGTGTGCGCTTGAAAAAAATGCTGCGGTTCGGGCACAGTTACTACGAACAGCTTGACGATGGCGTTCAACAGAAAAATTGTTGATACACACCTTTCAGCCAAGGCACCGCTGTCGCTGGTGTTCGCAATTCCTGATCACCCGTGGGTTGATAACGCTGATGGTGCTGCTGTGCGGTATTGCGATGACGGTTGGTGAAGCAGGTAAAAAATCCGGTTTGCTCAAGAAGGTTGAAGAAGAAAGAGGTCGAAGATTCTGAAGTTGATGTGAAGCTGAGAGCGGCTTCTGGCCTCATTCATTCAGACTTGCGGGTTGGAGCCAACGTTGCGTCAGCGCCGGCATTACGTTCCAATACTGGTCTTTCATTCATGGGTGTCATCCTTGTTGGTGGTGGCTTTGTTGTGGAGCCTGAAGATCCTCTGCATGGTGTAAATTCGCCAGTGATCAGGAAGTACATGAATGGCAGGGATTTGACGCAAAAGCCAAGAGATTGTCGGGTTGTGGATTTCTTCGGTCTTTCTGATAAACAGGCAATGGAACTCTATCCCAAAGAGTTTCAAAGAATTTTTGACCGGGTAAAGCCGGAAAGAGATTCCAGCAGAGATAAGCTTTTCAGGGATAATTGGTGGTTATTTGGTAGAGCGCGTCCAGATTTGCGCGAGGCTATACAAAATTGCTCAAGATATATAGGAACAACAGAAACCGCCAAACACAGAACATTTGTCTTTATCGAATCTGACTATTTGCCAGACCAAAAGATACGCGTAGTTGCGCATGACGATGGTTATGTTCTAGGGGTTTTGTCTAGTGCATCTCATGTTGTATGGGCATTGGCTGCTGGCGCAAGGCTGGGTGTTGGTAATGATCCCGTTTACAACAATACCGTTGCTTCGAGCCTTTCCCGTTTCCAGCTGCCACGGAAGAACAGAAAATCCGAATTCGCGCATTGGCGAAGGCAGCTGGATGCACATCGCAAGAAACAGCAGGCGCAGCACCCGGAGCTGACGCTCACCGGCATGTACAGCGTGCTGGAAAAGCTCAAAAGCGGCGACGCGCTGACAGCGAAGGAAAAAACCATCCACGAACAGGGGCTGGTATCCGTGCTCAAGCAATTGCACGATGAACTCGACCTCGCCGTGCTCGACGCTTACGGCTGGAATAGATGCTTGCAGGAGATGATGCAGGTGGTGAAGATGGCGTGACCCCCCTCGGCGCTGCGCGCCACTCCTTCGCAAGGAGATAAATCCTCCCCCTATGCAATAGGGGAGGTGCCACGTCAGCAGCGGAGGGTCATTGCGCATCGACATCAAGCGCGAATTGGATGGGGTTTTATTGGGCGCCTTGTTGCATTAAATGCCGAGCGCGTTGAAGAAGAACAGCGCGGCATCGTGCGTTGGTTGCGGCCGGAATATCAAAACAAGAGCGCACAAAACACACAAGGCCCAAGCCGCTGCTGAAACCATTGCCGTGCAAACCGCTGGATGTGGAGCCGGAAGTACTTGAGTGAGCCAATCGTTGCTGCTGTGAAAAACAACCGTGGCCGAAGAAGGTATTGCGCAAGCGAAGGCCGTGGCAGACATATACTCGCCGCCAGCAAAATTGCATTGGATATTGATGCCATCGCCGCGCACTTCACCGGCAAGGGCGCTTGGAAAAAACGCCTGCCATCGATACTGGAAATGCTGGTGGTGGTGGGAAGGTAAGGGTGGAGGATGGGAAATTCTGCGGGATGTGAGGGTGTGCCATGTGCGTAGTATCAGACAAATTCAAACTGTGTCCATTGCAAGACGGCTGATGTGGAAAGATTGTGCCCACTACTGGATTTTTATCGTCAGGCGCAAGACAAGAATGAAATGATCAGGCACCATCCAGCCGCCGTATTATCTGGATCCTGCTGTAGATGCGATTAATCGCGAACACATTCTATGGCGCGTTTGCGGGAGGTTGATGCTTTCGATGTGGCACTGCAGCCAGCAGACGGCGATTTGCTGGTGCTGTCTTTCCAGAGCGGCTGACGGAAAAGTGGACTATGGATTTGAATACAGCGCGGAGTTGCTGGCGCGAAAAGAATACAACTCGCTGATGTGGTTGTGGCATCACGATGAGGAAATGTTTGGCAAGATACGGAATGCGCTGGCGAGATAACCCTCATCCGGCCTTCGGCCACCTTCTCCGCCAGCGGGAGAAGGAAAAAACAGCAGGCAGCATCTCAACCCTCTCTGATTCGGGAGAGGGTGGCGCAGCGCCGGGTAAGGAACGGATTCAGGATGGCGCAGCGCCGGGTGGTGAAGTTATTTCACCCCACGATAAACAGCTTTCCGCCGAGCTTCGGCACCATCGTCGCCGGCAGTTTGCCGTCCACAGCGCTCGGCCTGGATCAGGGTTACGAGGTTCGGGCTCGCGCAGCGCATCAGCCTTGGCGCGGATGGCGGCCGCTTCAGCCTGGCGCGCAGTTCAATCGCCTTGGCGTCGGCCGTGGCCTGTGCCAATGCAACCGGGCATCAGCTTCGGCCTGTGCGCGGGTGCGGGTGATGTCGGCGGAGACTTTTCCTTCTCCAGTTCTGGCGAACTTTCTGCACTTCGACTTCGGCCAGCATGCGCTGCTCGATGCTCTGTTCGTAGGCGCTGGAGAAGTCGATGTTCTCGATCTGGATGGATTCGTCACCATGTCATTGCTTTGACGATCTTGATGACAGCCTGGTGAACATCCGTGCCGAACTTGGCGCGATCCTGGATCACCGACACGGCGGTGAACTTCGTGAACACTTCCTTGGTGGAATCGTTCACACGCGGGCGCAGGATGCGGTCGACGAGACCTTCCACCAGCCGTAGGTGGAATAGATGGACTGCACGCTGGAAGCGTGGGGTAGGCGAGAGCTTGATCTCGGCCGGCTTGGTCTTTCGAGTAGGCGGGCATCTGGTCAAACTCATTCAATGTCTGCTGAAATTATGCAGCTCGGTCGATGACCGGTATCTTGAAGTGCAGGCCGGGTTCGGCAGTGCCGATGGCGGCACCATTGCATAAGGATCACGGCGCGCTCGCCTTCATCGACGGTGTACCACGACGAGGTCAGCACGCTGATGCCGGCAAAAGCGATGATGGCGGGTGCGGCCGAAGTTTCAGTATCGGGTTCGTGGTGTCCATGCGGGGCTCTTGTCAAAGTTTGCAATAACAGTGAATGTTTCATGAGGTTGGCTGTATTCAGTGGGCTTCGTCCCAGTTGTCGCCGATGCCTTCGGCATCGACGACCAGTGGTACATGCAGTTCGGCTGCGGCAGACATCAGGCTACAGACTGTCTCGCGCACGGTCTCGACATCGCGTTCAGCGACCTCGAACACCAGCTCGTCGTGTACTTGCATGATCATGCGCGCATCGGTTTTCGTGTGTTGCAGCCATTCCGAGACGCGGATCATCGCGCGCGATGATATCGGCTGCAGTGCCCTGCATCGGCGCGTTGATCGCCGTGCGCTCAGCCGCTTGGCGCAAGCCGGCGTTTTGGAGCGGATATCGGGCAGATACAAACGGCGACCAAACAGCGTTTTCAACAAAACCCTGTTCGGCGGCTTGTTGGCGTGTTTCCTCCGTAACGCAATGTACGCCGGGGTAGCGCGAAAAATATAAATCAATGTATTCCTGTGCTTGATGGCGACCGATGTGCAATTGTTTCGCTAAACCAAAGGCTGACATACCGTAAATCAAACCAAAGTTGATGGCTTTCGCGCTGCGGCATTGTTCGGTCGTCACTTTTCTAATGCGGTATCAAACACTTCGGCAGCGGTGGCGCGGTGAATGTCGAAAAACGCTGTACAAACGCGTTGCGCAAACCGTCATCCGCAGATAAGTGCGCCATGATGCGCAATTCAATTTTGTGAGTAATCCGCGGCGAGCATTTTGTAATTTTTGGGCGCGATAAACGCCAGTCGCACGCGACGACCTTCTTCCGTGCGAAAGATGAATGTTTGGAGATTGGGATCTGAAGGAAGCAAACGCCCTGTAGACGCAATCGCTTGGTGATACGAAGTGTGAACGCGACCAGTTGCAGGGTCACCTGCCATCTGCGGCAATTTATCGGTGTAAGTCGATTTCAGTTTGCTCACGCGCGATATTCCATAATCACTTTCGGCAGCGGGTAATCCAGTGCGAGTTCTGCACCAACACCGGTTCGGCGGTAGACAGTTGTCCGGTCGGTGTTTTTTTCAGCGCAAACCGGTTTCAATTTTCCGTACAAAATTTCGCCGAGTTGTTTGGGCGAGCTCAAATTAAATTCTTGCCCGGCGAGTGTGAACGCTTCTTGCGTGAGTGCTTGCATGCGCTCGCCAGTTCTACGCTGTGCTTGTGTAAGCGTTTGACATCGACCAGCACGCCGTTGCGCTCGATGCGCGACAATGCAGGAAGCAAGGGATTTCGATGTGGTCAAAAGGCTTGATTGCAACGCCGGTGTGGCGCTCGGTTGTGGCCACAGGGTTTTCGATGCAGGCGCAAGGTGATATCGGCATCTTCAGCGGCATAAAACGCTGCTTTTCTAAGTCAATTTGATTGAACGACAATTGATTCGCACCTTTGCCGGCGATATCTTCAAAAGCAACCGTGTCGTAATCCAAATATTTTTCGCGAGATCATCCATGTTGTGGCGCGTAGCGGCAGATCTAAAACGCGCTAAGATTCCAGCATTGTGTCATACGCCACACCGCGCAATTGAATGCCGGCATACGAAACACATTCATATCGTATTTGCCGTTCTGCATCCACTTTTTTAATGGAAGTATCTTCAGTAATGGTTGGAGTGCTTTAGGTACGGCTTCGCGTGATAATTGTGTTGGCGCGCCGAGATAATCGTGCGCCACGGTACATAAGCGGCTTCGCCTGTTTTGACTGCAAGGACAACCCGACAATATTGGCTTACGCATGTAATCGAGCGAATCCAGTTTCCGTGTCGAGTGCAAAATACGGTGCAGACTGCAAGCGTGAGATCCACTGTTGCAAGTGATCCATGTCGGTAATGGTGTCGTATTGTGCGGGGACAGTTTCGGTTTGCGTTGTTGGTGCAGTAGCGGCAGCAATCACATCGCCGCCGTTATTCACTTCTGCAATCCAGACTTTGAATTTCCAGTTCGGTAAACCATTCGAGCAGTGCAGCGCGATCCATTTCGCCCGCTTGTAAGTCGCGCCAGTTGATGGGCATCTCTACATCGGTTTTGATGGTGGCGAGTTGTTGCGACAGCGGCAGAAAGGACAAAGCAGCGCGCAAGTTCTCGCCAATTTTGCCGCCAATTTTTTCGGCGTTGTCCATCACGCTTGCTAGCGAGCCGTATTCTTGCAGCCACTTCACCGCAGTCTTGGGGCCGCACTTATCCACGCCAGGAATGTTGTCGACTTTGTCACCCATCAAGGCGAGGTAATCGACAATCTGCTCCGGCTTACCGGTGCCAAATACTTTCGTCACCCATAACGCGATCCAGCACGGTGTTGGTCATGGTGTTGACCCAGCGTGACATGCTCGTCACCAACTGCGCCATGTCTTTGTCGCCGGTGGAAATCAGCACGGCTTGTTGTTGGTTGCGCGCCTGCACGGCCAGCCGATGTCGATCACATCATCGGCACCACACCATCGACGATCAGCCAGTGGAATTCCCATCACGCGAATCGGCGATGCGGCGGTGCACAATCTGCGCGCAAATCGTCGGGCATGGGTGGGCGATTGGCTTTGTAGTCGGCGTACAACGCGTTGCGAAGTGTCGCCTTTCGGGTCGAACACGGCGATGGCGCTGTGCGGATACTGCTTGCGCAGGCTGCGCAGCTTAATGGTCCCCGCCTTTCACTGCGCCGGTGGGTTGACCCTTGCTGGTGGTCAGCGGCGGCAGGGCGTGGAAGGCACCCGGTAAGAAATGGGAGGAGCCGTCAACCAGAATGCAGTCTGCGTGGTTCATAATTTCTAGGGATTTATTGATCAGGCGGCAGCATAACGCACAGCAGCGACGCTGATTGCCTGTAATGCTATGCCACCGAACAAATTGCCTGCTGTGTTTGTCTCGATGTCTGTTGATGGTTTGCTGCAAGAAGCCCTAGCTCAAGGGATTTTCCACCGCCGAAGTGAGTGCGGGCGACGAGCGCGCGCGCACCACGCTGTTAGCGCGTTTGGTGGGTTTACAGAATGTGGATTTACCGCCCGATGAATCCCTTTGCAGCGGGCGGTGCAGCGCCCAGGGGCGTTAACCCTGTCACGCAGCGGGAAGCGAATTTGTTGTACTTCTGCGATCAAGTGTTCGAGCAGGGGCAATCGCAAAATGATTTAGAGCCGGAGTTGCTGCATCCGTTTTTGGCGCTGCGACCTTTGGTGGCGGGGGTGCTATTGCGCGAACCGGCAGTGCTGCGCGATTTACAGCATCCTTTATTTCGTTTGTTAGATCAGTTGTGGGATGCGGGGCGCTACTGGAGTGCCGAGTTGGGTAAGCCCGGTGAAAAATATCGCCAACGCTTGGAGGAAATGTTGCAGCGTTTGCGCAAAGCCGATCCTGCTACTGCGCCATTTCAAACTTGGTTGGATGAGTTGGTGGCACAACTGGCAAAAGATTTTCAGCGCGCCGATACCTTGATAGACCGCATTCGTCAGACAGCGCAGGGTGCCATGGCAGGCGAAGCGGCCGATCAAGCCGTGCGACAACAAATTCGCACGCTGTTGGCGCGCGCGCCGATGCCGGATGTCGTGGAAGAATTATTGAAAGGCCCGCTGCTGCACTCGATGAAAGTGGTGTATCTCAGCAAAGGACAGGCCAGTGATGACTGGAAGCTCATCGTGCGTGTGAGTGAAATGTTGGTGGATTCAATGCTGGGTGCAGAAGATGAAGCCGGCATGCAGCAGGTTTACGAAACTATTCCGAAAATCATCCCGCAGCTGGCCAAACAATTGGTGAGTATTTCTGATGCGGCGGAGTTGGAGGCGTGGGTAACGCGCATTGAAAAATTGCACATGCAAGTGTTGCTGGGCAACAAAGTGGAAGTGCGTCCGGCGGAACCGTTGTCAGATCTCGGGGTGGAAGCCGGCGTTGCTGCTAATGTCAGCAGCGCGCTGTTGGATCAGGTGAAACAAATTCCCGAAGGACAATGGCTAATTTATGTGCGTGACAATAATGAACGCTTGCGCTGTCGTTTAATTTTGAAATCGACAGATGGTGAGCGCTTGCTATTTGTCAATGTGCTCGGCGCTAAGTGCATGGAAAAAACGCTAGAGGAGTTTGCGTATTTGTTGACGGGTAGACAAATTATTTTGTTGGACTCCGACAACAATTTTTCACAGGTTTTTCGCGATACGGTCGCGCTATTTTTGCAGTTGTATCAACGACAAACTCTGCTGCAAGCCGAGTTGGATGAACGGCAGCGCGTTGAACAGGAGCGCCGCAAGCAGGCACAGGAAAAAGCGCGCCGCGAAGCAGAGCGCATCGCGCAAGAGCGTTTAGAGGCGCAGGTGCGCGCAGAAGAAGCAGCGCGCAAACAAGCGGAAGAGCAGGCGAAAATTGCCGAAGCCGCTGCACGCCAAGCGGCAGAGGAAGCGCGCCAAAAAGCAGAAGAAGCGGAGCGCGCCGCTGCGGAAGCAGCGGCACATGCCAAGGTGGTGGCAGAAAAAGAAGCCATTGCAGCGGCCGAGCGTAAACGCAAAGAAGAAGAGGCGGAGCGCGATCGACAGTTGCAGGCAGAAAAACAGGCGCGCATTGACGAATGGGAAACCGCGCAGCATACCGTGCGCGCACTCGGCATTGGCGCGTGGGTGGATATTGAAATCGACGGCGAGCGCCAGCGCTGCAAATTGGCTGCGGTGATTAACGCTTCGGATAAATTAATTTTTGTGGGGCGCGACGGCAAGAAATTAGCCGAGCCGCGTCGCGATGAATTGATCAAAATGCTGTTAGATAATAAAGCGCGCGTCGTGCAACAGGGCGATCAGTTCGAAAATTCATTAGCGAAAGTGATTCAAACTTTGCGCAAAGATTAACAGGGATCTAATCATGGAAAATCAAGAGATTGTTTGTCAGCGTTCGGAATTGCGCATTGGTCAGGAATTGGTGGTGTTTGTAGAAACCTACTCTTCGCCAACGGGAGAGACGCGTAAGCCCAATGTGGCGGTATCCAAAACTGTCGATTTGTCGGCTAACGGTTTGCAAATCGTGATGGACAAACCCACGCCGCCCGGCAGCATCTTGCAGTTGTGTGTGGAGTTTATCGGCGAGCCGCGCCATTACCATTTAACTGGTGAAGTGAAATGGGTAGCTACAGTGGGACGCGATAAAGATTATCTCGTTGGGTTTTTGTTGATGGAATCGGAAGGCACGGATATCGAACCGTGGAAATATCGCATCGCGCAGATGATGGAAGATCCGCGCAATGCAGTTTATTGACGGGGCAACTCTGTCACATTCTGGCAAGATGAGATGTATCAACAATAGTAGGCATTACTATATAGCGGCTAACACTACAAGAAACTGGAATGTAGGGAGTTTGTACAGTGCGGCCCACTTTTGAAAGAATATTGGGAAAGTTTGGAGTAGCGATAACAGCGGTGTTGCTCTTTGCCGGAACAATGACTCCATTTGCGCAAAATGGCGTGGCTGATACGGTAAAAGTGGTCCAGATTGCAGCAGCCCAAAATAATTCTATTGCCCTGAAATCGGATGGCACTGTTATCGCGTGGGGTAATAATGTCACCGCGTGGGCCAAGCCCCCGGAAGGGCTGACTGATGTAGTAGAGATCTCAGCCAAAGACTCTACCTTTCTTGCGCGTAAATCGAACGGGGCACTGGTTGCCTGGGGAAGCGATGACGCAGGCGAGACGGTTATCCCTCAAGGTCTGACCAAGGTTATCGCCATGTCTGCAGCAGGCAAACACACTTTGGCAGTCTCGCAAACAGGCGTGGTCGGCAATGTTGGCAGGGTTTACGCCTGGGGACTCAATGGGAATGGACAAGCGAATGTGCCGGTTGACGCGCAGGTTGGTGTTACCAAGGTGGCCGCGGGCAGTTACTACTCAATGGCCTTGAAATTCGACGGTACAGTCGTCGATTGGGGGTCAAACGGTGCTGGTGCGACACTCAAGCCATCGAATTTGTCTGATGTTGTTGCGATTGATGCCGGATATTTGTATGCGCTGGCATTAAAGTCAAACAGTACCGTTGTTGCGTGGGGGAAGGAATTTAACGGAAACGGGATTCTGGATGTAGCGGGTCTGTCTAGTATCACGGCCATTTCAGCAAATCATATGCACGCATTGGCACTGAAGAATGACGGCACGGTTATCGGTTGGGGTGACAATGCGGATGGCAAAGTGGCTCCTCCTGCTGGGCTTGCGGATGTTGTCGCGGTGTCAGCCGGTGTCGATCACTCGCTGGCATTACAGGGTGACGGCACTGTTGTCAGTTGGGGATCGCAGACTTCTGTGCCGGGTGATAACGAGTTGAGCAGTTTGACACTGGCGGAGGGCTCACCTTCCCCTGCCTTTTCCTCAGCTGTTACCGCATATCAGTATGACATTGCTCCTGAGGCAACAAGCGTCCATATCAACGCGGTTTTGAAAGACTCCACTTATGCCGCGTTGTATATCAATGACCAGCGGCAAACCAGCGGCTCCACGGTCACCGTACCGGTTCCAGCTGCCGGTGCAGTGATCAAGGTCAGAGTGGTGCCTTATCTGAAGCCAAACGAAGCCATGACCTATACGCTGACCGTCTCGCGTGATCGCGTTGCACCGGTTATCGTCTTCGCCCCCAACGGCAGTGTTGGACCGCTCCGGACCATCAATACTCAGGTGACAGTGACGGATGCGACGAGTGGTCTGGATGCGTCCACGCTCGAATATGCCTGGGCACAAACGGCCACGGCACCTGCCAGTGGCTGGAGTGTTTTTTCCCTGCTTCCATACGCGGCGGTGGCGCAATTTACATACGCTGGAGCAGACGGAAACTGGTATCTGCATGTCAGAGCCAGGGATTATGCAGGGAATTTGGCGAATGCAGCGTCAGCGGCATTTCTGATAGATAACACGGCTCCAGCGTTGACCGTGACGATGAAAAACGCAGATGAGAGCATTTATTCAAATGACACCTGGACCAATCAAGATGTAAAAATTACCGCAGACGCAACAGATGCACTAAGTGGCGTGACTTCATTGCGGTATACGCTGGATGGTGGCAAAACATGGGCGAATTATTCAGGCCCGATTACGATATTGGACGAGGGTATCCATTCGATTGCTGTTCAGGCGATAGATGGGATGGGCAATGTGCAAACGGACAGTCGCACCGTCAAGATCAGCAGGGGTGACCTGAAACTGACGATAACCAAGGTCAAGGTGACGGGTGGCGATGATTATGCAAGCGGGGAATGGACAAACAGCAGTGTCCGGGTGTCTGCTACGGCGGAAACAGGAGCCTCACCGATTACTTCCGTTACTTGGTCGATGAACGGAGCAGATCAGGGAATCTATACGCCAGGGGGAGAGATATTTTTCATCAGCGATGGTATGAATTCCGGTGAGTTCACGGTCACGGATTCGCTGGGAAATAGTTTGTCTGCGCCATACGCGGTCAATATCGACAGAACCAAGCCAGCGGTTCTCTTCAGCCCGAACGGCAGTGAATTGCTGGTGCGGAGTACTTCAGTAACGACGACGGTTACCGATAGCGGTGGCAGCGGACTGGTGGAGTCCACGCTGGAGTATGTCTGGACACAAGACACAGCTGAGCCTGCGGCTGGCTGGCTGCCCTTGAATAATGGCAGTGCGCTGACAAAAGAAGGTGTGGATGGCGACTGGTATTTACACATTCGAGGGAAAGATACGGCAGGCAATGAGGTTCGCGCGGTATCCAACCGTTTTGTACTGGACAATGCGCCGCTGGACAGCACCATCAGTCCGGATACAGCCAACTTCGACAAGAAACTGTCTGCGCAAGTCGATGTTGTCACAACATTGGCACTAAACGGCAACACACTCGTGGACATTAGCAATGAAGGGCAAATGCTCGTGTTTGGAACGGATTATTGGATCACAGGCAATGATGTAATTATTCAGAAAAGCTATTTGGCGACACAGCCGGAAGGCACCACAAGCCTGACATTTACATTCAGCGCCGGTGTTGCCCGAGTATTGACCGTCACCGTGAAGCTCGATACGGATGATGATGGCATTGGTGACAGTGCTGACAACTGCCCAACCGTATTCAATCCGAATCAACTGGATTGGGATGGCAACGATATCGGTGATGCTTGTGATGATCCAGTGCCAGTGCTGGGTGATGTACCGGGCGAGGTGAAGGCCGACAAGACCGGCAGCGCAGTCGCCTTTGCGGGTGACTTTAATGGCGATGGTTATGGCGACTATGTGATCGGTACGCCGAGTCACGATCTTCCTGCCAGCAAGTCGTTGAAAATAAAGGCAAAAAAGGATGTCGGGCGCGCCGTGGTGATCTCCGGTAAAGGCGGTACGGAACTGGCTTCCGTTGAAGGTTTCGCCGCCAAGGATGCCATGGGCACGGCCGTGGCGGGTGGCGCAGACATCGACGGCGATGGCTGTGACGATGTTGTAGTAGGTGCTCCGAATGCTGGCACAACACGCACTGGCACCGTGACCGTGTTGTACGGGCGAGGGGATCACTGCAACAACCAGGCGGATGCAATCATCAACGGCTCGCAAGTCAAATCACAGTTTGGTGCGGCGCTGGCGCTGGGTGATGTGGACGGCGACAGTACGCCGGATATTCTGGTGGGCGCACCGAAAGCAACGGGTGATACGGGTTTGAAGCTGGCAGGCAGTGTGACCGTGTATTCCGGCAGCGGTCTCACCCCACTCGGTACACCGTTCTATGGTGCAAGTGCCAAGGCTTACGCGGGCGCCGCCGTCGCCATCGGCACGCTGAACAGCGATGGTGCTGCCATTGTTATCGGTGCACCGAATGAAAATGGCACCGGCAGCGTTAAAGCGTATTTGCTGACAAATTCAGTAGAGCCGTTTTTCACAAGAAGCGGTGTGAAAGGTTCGCAGTTTGGTAAAGCGGTTGCGGTTGGCGATGTGAGTGGTGACAGTTATGACGATGTACTTGTCGGTGCGCCGCTGGATGATGCCGACAGTAAACATAAGGATGCTGGCAGCATCACGGTGTTTTCAGGCATCAACGGTGACGAACTAACACCAAAAATTTACGGAGCAAATGCCAAAGCGCAACTCGGCTACAGCATGGCAGCGGGTGATGTGAATGGTGACAACAAAGCTGACATCATTGCCGGTGCGTGGAAAGACAACAAACCGACCGCCAATCCGAAAAAGCCGATCAAAATGGCGGGCAGTGTTGTTGTGTTCAGTGGCAATGGTTACGCCCAAATTGGTGCAACAAAATATGGCGATGTGACGAAAGATTATTTCGGCGCAGCCGTAAGTGCTGGCGACATCAACAGCGATGGCAAGGCCGACATCATCATCGGCATACCGGGTTTTGATCTGCCTGTGCTGGTGAACGGCAAAACCAAATTGCTGAAAGATGTGGGCAAAGTAACGGTAGTAAACGGCGCTGAGTTTTAACTGCGAGGCGAGGGTGTTAATGCATTCAGCCACTGAGCGTTGAAATGTTGCTCCACCGCATCGGCCAGTCGCTCGATATCCGCTTCTTGGCGCGCGCGATAATCAAACGCTTCTACATCGCGCAAGCCCGCCCACGCCAATAAACTCGTCAGCGATTCCTGCTCATCAAAAATGCCGTGCACATAGCTGCCGAGGATGTTGCCGTCAGCAGATAGCGCACCGTCGCGATGATCGCCGAGCTCCAGTGCCGAATTTTCCAACGCCGCACCGCGACTCACGCCGCAATGAATTTCATAGCCGCTGACGCGCGCGCCGGTGGCTTGCAGTTGCCCTTGTACGCGCAGCAATTGTTTTTCTGGTTCTAACACGGTGTCGAAATCCAAAAAACCAAAACCTTGCGCCGTGCCCGCTGTGCCTTCCAGTGCGTGCGGATCAGCAATGCTGTTGCCCAGCATTTGAAAGCCGCCGCAAATTCCCATCAGTTTGCCGCCGTAGCGCAGGTGTTTTTGCAAATGCGGTTCCCAGTGGTTCGCGCGCAAAAAAGCGAGATCGCTGCGCACACTTTTGCTGCCCGGCAATATCACCAAGTCGGCCGCTGGAATGACTTCCCCCGCGCGCACAAAAGTGAGATCCACTTGCGGGTGTAAACGCAGCGCATCGAAATCGGTGTGATTGCTGATGCGCGGCATCACTGGCACGATCACGCGTAAGCGTTGCGCGCTATTTTTTTCTGGCTGTTGATACGCAATCGCGTCTTCGGCTTCCAGGTGCATGCCGTGTAAATAAGGCATCACCGCTAACACAGGTTTGCCGGTGCGCTGCTCCAGCCAATCAATGCCGGGTTGTAGCAGTGAAACATCGCCGCGAAATTTGTTAATCACAAAACCGGCGACGCGCTGTTGTTCGGAATCGCTCAATAAATCCAGCGTGCCGCACAAATGCGCGAACACGCCGCCGCGATCAATATCGGCCACTACAATTACTGGGCAATCCACCGCTTCGGCAAAGCCCATATTGGCGACATCGCGATCGCGCAAATTGATTTCTGCGGGGCTGCCAGCGCCTTCCACCATTACACATGCATAGTGCGCAGACAGTCGCTCAAACGATTGCAGTACAAACTGCATCGCTTCGGTTTTGTAGTGGTGATAGTGGCGCGCATCCATATTGCTGAGTGCTTTGCCGTGCACAATCACTTGTGCGCCGGTATCGGTGTTGGGCTTCAGCAAAATCGGATTCATATCGCTGTGCGGTTCTAAAAAACACGCTTGCGCTTGCACCGCTTGTGCGCGACCAATCTCGCCGCCATCCACGGTGACGGCGCTGTTCAACGCCATATTTTGTGGTTTGAAGGGCGCAACTTTTACGCCGCGTCGCGCTAGCACGCGACACAAACCCGCCACCAAAGTGCTTTTTCCGGCATCGGAAGTGCAGCCTTGCACCATCAAACAGTGTTGTGCGCGAAAATTATTTTTCATTGGTTGGATACACCGGCATCGTCAAACGACGCCATGTCATTCAAAAATAAAACCGCCGATTGAATCAGTGGATAAGTGACAGCTACGCCGCTGCCTTCACCCAAACGCAAGCCAAGCGATACCAGAGGTGAAACTTGTAAATAATCGAGTATTTTTTTATGACCGGATTCGTTCGATAAATGCGAAAAAATGCAGTAATCGCGCGCGGGTGGTTCCAGTGCAAAAGCAATGGCAGCGGCGCTGCTGGCGATAAAGCCATCGATCATCACCACCATTTTTTTCTCACAGGCGGCGAGTATTGCGCCCACCATCATCGCAATTTCAAAACCGCCAAAAGTGCACAACATGTCAAACGGGTTAGCGAGCGTGCCATGTTTGGCGAGTGCAGCTTTTAATACAGCCGTTTTGTGTTGCAAGCCTTGATCGTCCAAGCCCGTGCCGCGCCCCACGCAATCTTCAATCGCTGTACCTGATAAGGCCGCAAACAACGCCGTAGCAGAAGAAGTGTTGCCGATGCCCATTTCACCAAAGCCGATGATGTTGCTGCCAGCTTCTGCTGTGGCGCGCACCAACATCGCACCGCGCGCAATCGCCTGCTCACACTGCGCGGCTGTCATCGCGGGTTCGTGCAAAAAGTTGCGCGTACCTTCCGCTACCTTCACTTGTTTGATAGGCAGGCCGCGCAAGTCGCCATTCACGCCGGCATCCACCACATCAATTGCAATACCGTGTTGACGGCAAAACACATTGATCGCCGCGCCGCCTTTGGCAAAGTTGTGCACCATTTGTTGTGTCACTACTTGCGAAAAAGGGCTCACGCCTTCTGCGGTAATGCCGTGATCACCCGCAAATAGCAGCATGTGTGGTTTTTTCAATGTTGGCGTGAGTGTTTGCTGGATGAGGGCAATTTGCAGGGCAATCATTTCCAGTGTGCCCAAGGCACCCAGCGGTTTGGTTTTTTGATCAATTTTGTGTTGGATATCCGCTTGTAAGTTTTTGTTTACAGCGCGCACTGCAAAAAGAGCGTGTGGGTCAAACATCTTTTTTCTCCATTAGCGTGACGGCGCCAAAAGCTCAGCCGACAGCGTAAACAAGCGTTTGCGATTGGCGAGCGGACACAGAAATTCCATGCTGCTCGCCGTCAGTGCCAGTGTGTTGCTGCCATTGGCAGTGCCGTAGCGCGCATCGCCAAGTATCGGATGGCCGAGCGCGGCAAGATGGCGACGAATCTGATGCTTGCGTCCGGTGTCGATATGCAAACGCACATGCGTGCAGTGATTGCCGGCATCGTAAGTGGCGCTGTCTATCCAAGTAACAGCGTGTTTGCCATCAATGGCGCCGTCAATTTTGTACGGCAGCGCTGTCTCGGCAGTGAGATTCCATTCGCCCTGCACGCTGGCGCGATAATGTTTTTCGATGCGATTGTGTTGGAATAAAGTTGATAGCGCGGCGGCTGCTTTTTCCGAGTGTGCAATCAACATCAAGCCGTTGGCTTCGCGATCTAAACGATGCACAAGAAATGTTTTGCGCTGTGTGAGTTGCTCGACGATGCGCAACAGCGAGCAGTGATCGCCTTGCAGCGTGCCTTGCGCCAACAAGCCGGCGGGTTTGTACCACACGGAGTAGCTTCGTTCTTCGGCAATTTTAGTTGGCATCGGCGCGGTGAGCGCAAGAATGGCGGCATCAAAATGAATGTGCAAAGTGCTGTTGGCAGGCAACTCGCGCGTAGCGCGGCGCATGCGTTCTTGTTTCTTGCCAATTTGTAACCACACCGCGCCGTTCGCCATCGCTTTTTTGAGTTGCATGCGCGACAGCGGCGTGTTTTCCGCCAGCCAATCAATCGCGCGTTTGCCGTTGCTGGTGATGGCGATGCTGTGGTCGAGTTTGGTGATAGCGGATTCAGTCATGCGGGTAGAAAAAAATTAAGCGGAGTGAAGATTGGCGAGCAAATGGCGATAGCTGGCCAAGCGTTCGGGAAAAATGGTGCCTGTTTGTTCGGCGGCGAGCACGGCGCAATCGGGTTCGTGTTCGTGTTGGCAATCGCGAAAACGACAGTGCTGCGCCTGTTGTTGCAAATCCACAAAATGCGGCAGCAATTCTTGCGCGCTGATCAGCGGCAAACCAAATTCGCGGATGCCGGGCGAGTCGATCAAATCGCCACCTTCGGGTAAATGATACAAACGCGCGGTGGTGGTGGTGTGGCGACCTTTTTCTACACCGGCCGATAATTCGCCAATGGCAATTTCAATATCGGGTAACAGCGTGCGAATCAAAGACGATTTGCCTACACCGGACTGCCCGACAATCACGGCTGTTTTGTCGCACAAAAACTCTCGCAGCGTCTGCATGCTATCGGCTTGTTGTGTGGAAACCGAAAACACGGAATAACCGAGGCGTTGATAAATGTGCAGCATGCGATCAATCACACTGCGATTTGCAGCCGTGAGTAAATCGGTTTTGTTGCACACAATGGCGGCGGTAATGCCATACAAACTGGCGGCCACCAAATAGCGATCCACCAAAAACGGAAACGGTTCCGGCGCGGGCGCAAGAGTGATTAACATCAGATCCACATTCGCGGCGATAGGGCGCAACAAACCGCGACTGTCGGGGCGCGACAACAGCGAACGGCGCGCGCAACCCGCCACCACCACGCCGTTGCTGATCTCGCTGTCCGGCGGCGGCAGTTTGGCAATCACGCGATCACCCGTGACGAGCGCTTCGAGGTTGGCGCGCAAAAAACAGCGCACGCTGCGCGGCGTAGCGTCCAGCGTTTCTACATCCACTTGGCTGCCGTAATGCGCAATCACCAGCACTTCTTGTTCGGCGCCGAGCTGTGTTTCATCGAGCGCGGTTTCATCGTCCACAGCGCTGCGGCGGCGCGTTTGGTGCATCGCAATACGGCGGCGTTGTTGTTCGGTCAGGCGTCTGGCCACAGGGTTGGCTTCACATCGGCAGGCGTAGCGGTAAGAATGGCGCACACCTTACCAAGAGAGCAGCGAGATGCAACCAAAGCCTGTTGCGGATAAAAACCATTTAATTTGGATTGATTTGGAGATGACGGGGCTGAATCCAGATAGCGATGTCATCATCGAAATCGCCACCATCGTGACCGATAGCGATCTCAAAGTGCTGGCGGAAGGACCATCGCTCGCGATACGGCAATCGCAGGCGACGATGGATGCCATGGACGAGTGGAATACGCGCCAGCACGGCCACAGCGGGCTGACACAGCGCGTGTTGAACAGTGAGATAGATACTGCTGAAGCAGAAAGACAAACACTGGAGTTTCTCGCGCAGTGGGTGCCGGCGGGCGCATCGCCGATGTGCGGCAACAGCATTTGCCAAGACCGCCGTTTTTTGTGGCGCGGCATGCCGCAGTTGGAAGCGTTTTTTCACTACCGCAATTTGGATGTCAGCTCGATCAAAGAACTGGCGAAACGCTGGCGACCGGAAATTGCCGACGGCGTGAAGAAAAATAGCTCACATCTGGCGCTGGATGACATCCGCGATTCGATTGCGGAGTTGCAGCATTACCGAAAGTTTTTCTTTTTGTGCCAGTAGACGAGATACGCCGCGGCCATCAGCGCAGACATGAGGGCTGGCGCAATCAGTGAGAAAAACGCGAAGCGCCCGAAACCGCTCGCACCAAAAATACCGCCAGCGATGAAACCGGCAATCAGTGTGCAGTACAGCACGATGCGTCTTTTGTCTGCGCGTTGACCGCGAAACCATAAGCCGACGGTGATGCCCATGTCGGTAAACATGCCGGTGACGTGTGTGGTGCGGACGACTGCTCCGCTGAATGTGCTGGTCATGGCATTCTGCAAACCGCAGGCTCCGGCAGCTAGATAATGACCTAGATCAGAGCCGTGGTTCAGGAGCAGCATCGCCAGCAGCAACAGCAGTGATTCACCGAGCAGGCTGACACTGTAGCGCCTGCCGAGTTTCAGCGATTCATTGCCGATCACGAAACCGCTGACGGCGGCACCGACCACAAAACTGACCAGAATCAGCAGCAAATGCAGTGCTTCCGGGAGATGCCCGCTCGCCAGTTCGACGCTCAGGAGTGTTGAACTGCCAGTCAGGTGCGATACGCCCTGATGATTGAAACCGAGCAGCGCAATGGCGTTGATGCTGCCCGCAATGAAGGCCAGAAAGAAGCCACCTGTCTCGACCCATCTCGGCAGTTTATTGATCATCGTTGCGTCGCTGACTACTGATTCAGCGTCTGGCGCATCTCTAGCGCCGGCTGCGCGCAATCGGTCTGGCCGATTTGCTTCGCGGGCACGCCGGCCATCAGAGCGCAATCGGGTACATCTTTGAGGATGACGCTGCCCGCTGCAATTTGTGCGCAGGCGCCGACATGAATATTGCCGAGAATTTTGCTGCCGGGGCCGATCAACACACCGGCGCCGATTTTGGGGTGGCGGTCGCCAGTTTCTTTGCCGGTGCCGCCCAGTGTGACATCTTGCAGAATCGACACATTGTCCGCGACAACCGCCGTCTCACCGATCACAATGCCGGTCGCGTGATCCAGTAGCACGCCGCTGCCAATGCGCGCAGCGGGGTGGATATCCACCGCGAAGGTCACGGAAATTCGATTTTGCAAAAAATACGCCAGTGGTTTGCGCCCTTGCTGCCACAGCCAATGTGCCACGCGCCACGCGGTCAGTGCGTGAAAGCCCTTGTAAAACAGCATTGCCTGCAGCGGTGACTGGCACACGGGGTCACGGGTGGCGATGGCTTCGATATCGCGCGCGACGGTTTCCGTAATGTTGGCTTCGCCGCAGAACGCTTCGGCAAACACTTCGGTGAGCGTCAGTGCGGGCAGGGCTTGGCAATCCAGTTTGTCCGCCAGCAGAAAACCCAGCGCCGCGCAGAGGCTATGGTGACGCAACACGGTGTTGTGCAAATAGCTGGCGAGCATCGGCTCCTGCACGGATTCCTGCTCGGCGGTGCTGCGTATGGTTTGCCACAGTGCTTCGATCATGGTGGTCGATCTACAATAAAGAACGGCGTGCAGTATAAGATGTGCGCAGAGAGTTGAGGTAAGTTCATGTCAGCAGCCAGTACCGCTCTTGCGCCGGATTTGTTTGGCCGCAAGCCATTTTGGGCGAAGCGTTTTGGCGCCGCGCCTGTGTTGCCGATGTCGCGCGCAGAAATGGACGCACTGGGCTGGGACAGTTGCGACATCATCATCGTCACCGGCGATGCTTATATTGATCACCCGAGTTTTGGCATGGCCGTTATCGGCCGCACGCTGGAAGCGCAGGGCTTTCGCGTGGGTATCATCGCGCAACCGGATTGGCAATCGGCCGAGGCGTTCAAAGCCTTGGGCAAACCGAATCTATTTTTTGGCGTCACCGCCGGCAATATGGATTCGATGATCAACCGCTACACGGCGGATAAAAAAATTCGCTCCGATGATGCGTATTCACCCAACGGTGAAGGTGGTCGTAGACCCGATCGCTCTACGCTCACTTATTGTCAACGCTGCCGTGAAGCGTTCCCTAATGTGCCGCTGGTCATCGGTGGCATTGAAGCGAGTTTACGCAGGTTGGCGCATTTCGATTATTGGTCAGAAAAAGTGCGCCGTTCGATTTTGTTCGACAGCAAAGCCGATATGCTGATTTACGGCAATGCCGAAAGACAAGTGGTGGAATTGGCGCACCGTTTAGCCGCTGGCGAAAACATTCGCGAGATTCACGATATTCGCGGCACGGCGTTTGTGACAAAAAAAGTGTTGGGCGGTTTTCAAGAAATTGATGCAACCGATCCAGAAGTGTCGGATGTCGTGCGGTTGCTGTCGCCAGATGATGCAGAACATAAAACCGAACAAAAAGTAATACCGCAAAGCGAGCCCGTGGTGCGCATGCCTTCGTTTGAAGCCGTGAGTGGCGACACGCTGTTGTACGCCCACGCTTCGCGCGTGTTTCACAAAGAAACCAATCCCGGCAATGCGCGCGCAGTGATACAGCAGCACGGCGATCGCGCGGTGTGGATGAATCCACCACCGCTGCCGCTGTCCACGCAAGAAATGGATGGCGTGTTTGGTTTGCCGTATTCGCGTCAGCCGCATCCCTCGTATGGCAAGGCCAAGTTTCCCGCGTACGAAATGATTCGCTTCTCGGTGAACATCATGCGCGGCTGTTTTGGCGGCTGTACTTTTTGTTCCATCACGGAACACGAAGGGCGCATTATTCAGAGCCGTTCGGAAGAATCTATCCTGCAAGAAATTGAAGACATTCGCGATAAAGTGCCAGGCTTTACGGGTGTGATTTCTGATCTCGGTGGCCCCACAGCAAATATGTGGCGGCTGAATTGCAAGGATGAAAAAATCGAGCAGAGTTGTCGACGTTTGTCCTGCGTGTACCCGAGTATTTGCAGCAATCTCGACACCAACCAAATGCCGTTGGTGAAACTGTACCGCAAAGCACGGGCGTTGCCCGGCATAAAAAAAATTCTGATCGCTTCCGGTTTGCGTTATGACTTGGCGGTAGAAACGCCGGAGTATGTGAAAGAGTTAGTCACGCACCATGTGGGCGGTTATTTGAAAATTGCGCCCGAGCACACGGAAGAAAGTGTGCTGACAAAAATGATGAAGCCAGGTATCGGCTCGTATGATCGCTTCAAAGGCATGTTTGAGAAATATTCGCGCGCAGCGGGCAAAGAGCAGTATTTGATTCCGTATTTTGTTGCGGCGCATCCGGGTACGCGCGATGAAGATATGATGAACTTGGCGCTGTGGTTAAAAAAATATAACTTCCAAGCTGACCAAGTGCAGGCGTTTATTCCCTCGCCAATGGCAATGGCGAGCGCGATGTATCACACGGGAAAAAATCCACTGAAACGCATCCGTGCCAACAGCGAAACAGTGGCAGTGCCGAAAGGCATCAATCAGCGCAAATTGCACAAAGCGTTTTTGCGCTATCACGATCCTGACAATTGGCCGTTATTGCGCGCGGCACTGCACAAAATGGGGCGCGCAGATTTGATCGGCAACGGCGCACATCACCTCATCCCCAAAACGCAGCCGGTAAAAATCGACTCGCGCATCAAAAATGCCGATGCGATGTATCGCCGTCGCGCCAATAAATTGTTGACGCAACACACCGGCTTGCCGCCGCAGCCTTCTGCCAAAGATAGTAAAGCCAGAGGCGCAAGAAAGGCTGGCGCTGCAGCGGGCAAGCGCCCGCGTCGAACGCGGTAAGCCACGATGCAGCAGAGTACAGTCATTCGCAGCACGACGATTTTTCTCGGTTTGTTGTTGATGTCTTTGCTGCTGCTGTTTGCGGTGCATGAATATGAAAAAAGTTTGAACTTTCAATGGCGAAATATGGTGCAGCCGCATTGGGAGGGCGCGGTGCCGCAGGCGCCTTTATTGCTGCCCTTGGCGAGTGAAAAAACGGATGCGGTGGTTATCTCGCCAGAAGTGAGTGAAGGTGAGGTGGATTTGGCGCAGCCACAACCGCAACCGCCTGCTGCAGTCGTCGAAGTGCCTAGTGTCGCGACAGATGTAAAAAAAATAGAAACAATAAAACAGCCGGAGGAAGTGGCAAAGCCTGCGATTGTTAGTAAGCCAGCAGTGGCTGCCGCTAACACTAAATCACAGGCGCCAGTGCAAACCCAAAAAACAACAGCGGAGCCTAAGAACGCCGTGCGTTTGCGCATAAAAGACGCTCTGTACAACGGCCACACCTCGCGCTGGGAAGTGAAAAAACAGAAAGAGATGCCAGACTTTTTTGCGCCGAAAAGTGATCCTAACGCTGTGCGATTAGGCGGACACTTGATTGTGGAAGGCGACGACAACAGTACAGCCAGCCGCAATAGTCAGGATAAAAAGAATGGCGGCAACGATTATCTCGATACCATTCAGGGCGCTGAACTCAAAATTTCCATTCCGATGCGTTGAGAGGGTGTTTTACTCAACGCTGTTGCGAATATTGCTCAAACCGAGTTTGGCTTGCGGATTTTTCTTGTATATCAGAGCGATGTGGCCGATCTGTTGCGCGAGCTCGCACTCACAGCGCTGGCACATCTCGGCAATCAGTTGTTGTTTTACTGCGCGGTCGCCGACGGCAAATTTCACTTTGATCAGCTCGTGGTCGTGCAGGGCGCGGCGGATTTCTTCTAACACGCTGTCAGATAGTCCTTTGCCAGCCACCGTGACTACAGGGTTGAGTGCATGCCCGAGAGCTTTCAGTTGTTTGCGGGTCTGGGTGTCGAGGCTCATGGTAAATGTCCGGTGCGTGGCAGGGGCGCATTGTAGCGGCTTTACTGGAGCCAACTGGTATGATGAGCGCAGCTACAGGAAAAACGCATGACTTCCGATTCCACCGCAGGCAGCCCTGCGGGTAAAAACAAACCCGCTGGCAAGAAGGTGGGGCGCTCGCGCAGCAGCGGCCGCTGGCTCAAAGAGCACTTCGATGACCCGTATGTGAAAGAAGCGCAAAAGCAGGGTTACCGCTCGCGTGCCAGTTTCAAATTGCTGGAAATACAGGAAAAAGATCGTCTGATTCGCCCGGGTATGACCGTGGTCGATTTGGGTTCTGCGCCTGGTGGCTGGTCACAAGTGGCGGTAGCGCTGGTGGGGCATCATGGTCGAGTAATCGCCAGTGATATTTTGCCGATGGATTCCCTGGCTGGGGTGGACTTTATCCACGGCGATTTCACCGAGGAAGCCGTGTTGGCAGAGATACTGGCGGTGCTGGGTGAGCGCAAGGCAGACCTTGTGATTTCCGATATGGCCCCCAACATGAGCGGTATGGCCGGCGTCGATCAGCCGCGCGCCATGTACTTGGTGGAACTGGCGAGCGAGATGGCCGCGCAAGTGTTGCGGCCAGACGGTGCTTTTCTCACCAAGGTCTTCCACGGCGAAGGCTTTGATGAGCTGTTGAAAGCCTTAAAAGGGCGCTACAAAAAAGTGAGTACCCGCAAACCGCAAGCCTCTCGCGCCAGATCGCGCGAAGTGTATTTGCTGGCGCAAGGTTTTAAGGCGTAGTGTTTTAAGGTGTAGTGTTTTAAGGCGCAGTGTTTCAGGTGTAGAGTTTTAGACAGGCGGTAGCGAGAGGATTTTATTTTGAACGATACGATCAGAAATTTGTTGGTGTGGGGCGCAATTTTGTTTGTGCTGATGTCGGCATTCCGCAATCTCACGCCGCAGCAACAAGCCAGCGCACTCGACTACTCCGCCTTTATCCAAGAAGTGCAGCAGCAGCGTGTGGCATCGGTGGTGATCGACGGCCAAAAAATTAACGGTGAAATGAAAGACGGCACGGAATTTCAAACCGTGCGCCCCAATGTGCTGGATACGCATTTGATGGATGACCTGCTCAGCAACAATGTCAAAGTTGAAGGGCGTGAACCGGAGCAACCCGGTTTGTTGCAACAAATTTTCTTTGCCATATTGCCGGTGTTGCTGATCGTCGGCGTGTTTATGTTTTTTATGCGCCAGATGCAGGGCGGCATGGGTGGCAAAGGCGGACCGATGAGTTTTGGCAAAAGCAAAGCGCGTCTGCTGTCGGAAGATCAAATCAAAACCACCTTTGCTGATGTGGCCGGTGTGGATGAAGCAAAAGAAGATGTCAGCGAGTTAGTGGAATTTTTGCGCGATCCATCGCGCTTTCAAAAACTGGGCGGAAAAATTCCGCGCGGCGTATTGATGTCTGGTCCACCGGGAACGGGTAAAACCCTGTTAGCCAAAGCAATTGCTGGCGAAGCGAAAGTGCCGTTCTTTTCAATTTCCGGTTCGGATTTTGTGGAGATGTTTGTCGGTGTCGGCGCATCGCGGGTGCGCGATATGTTTGAACAGGCGAAGAAACAAGCGCCGTGTATCGTGTTTATCGACGAGATTGATGCAGTGGGTCGCCATCGCGGCGGTGGTCACGGTGGTGGCAACGACGAGCGCGAACAAACACTGAACCAATTGTTGGTAGAAATGGATGGTTTTGAAGGCAGTGAAGGCGTGATTGTCATCGCCGCCACCAACCGCCCTGATGTCTTGGATAAAGCGCTGCTGCGCCCCGGTCGTTTTGATCGCCAAGTGCATGTTGCGCTGCCGGATATTCGTGGTCGCGAACAAATTTTGAAAGTGCATATGCGCAAAGTGCCGCTGGATGAAGCGGTAGACGCCTCTGTGATTGCGCGCGGCACGCCAGGGTTTTCCGGCGCGGATCTCGCCAACTTGGTGAACGAAGCGGCGCTGTTTGCGGCGCGCGGCAATCGCCGTTTGGTAACGACAGAAGAGTTTGAAAAAGCGCGCGACAAAATCATGATGGGCGCCGAGCGCAAATCGATGGTGATGTCAGAAAAAGAAAAAACTATGACGGCGTATCACGAAGCCGGTCACGCCATCGTCGGCTATTTGATGCCGGAACACGATCCAATTCACAAAGTCACCATCATCCCGCGCGGTCGCGCACTGGGTATTACTTGGTTTTTGCCGGAGGCGGATCGCATCAGTACCAGCAAGCGCAAGTTGATGAGTGATATTGCTACGGCGTACGGCGGTCGAATCGCAGAAGAAATGATTTACGGCGCGGACGGTGTCTCCACTGGCGCGTACAGCGATATTCAAATGGCAACCAGCATCGCCCGCGCGATGGTGGTGAATTACGGTTTGTCAGAAAAGCTGGGTGCGTTGGATTACGACGCGCGCGATGGCGAAGGGTTTCGTGAGAAAAATATTTCTGCGCATACGGCGGAATTGATCGACAGCGAAATCAAAAGCATTCTTGATTTGAGTTATGCGCGCGCCACCGATTTGTTGAATGCCAATACCGACATTTTAGAAGCGATGAAAAATGCGCTGCTGGAATATGAAACCTTAGACAGCGAACAGGTGGATGACTTGATGGCGCGTCGCGCCGTGCGAGCGCCGCGCGATTGGCACAATACATCGGCGGGTGGCGGAGCTGCTGGCGGTAGCAACGAAGTAGAAAAAGCGGCAGCGGAAACACCCCCCAATAATGTGACACCGATAGGCGGGCCAGCGGGCGAGCATTAAGCGTCGCGCTGGTTTGTTTTTTTTCGCGAAATTATTTTCCCATGAAATTGCGCTGTGCTAACCGTGAGCTGGATTTATCCAGCCCGGTGGTCATGGGCATCCTCAATATCACGCCCGATTCATTTTCTGATGGCGGCGTTTTTTTTAGTCAAAATCATTCGCAGCTCGATCACTGTTTGCGCGCCGCTGCAAAAATGTTGGCCGACGGTGCGCGCGTGTTGGATATCGGTGGCGAATCCACGCGTCCGAACGCGCAACCGGTTTCCTCGCAAGCAGAAATGGATCGCGTCTTGCCGGTGGTGGAGGCGATTGCGGCGCGTTTGGATGTGGTGATTTCAGTTGATACCAGTAACCCCCACTTGATGCGTGAAGCGGCTGCGCGCGGCGCGGGGATGCTTAACGATGTGCGTGCGCTGCGGCGTGAAGGTGCGCTGCAGGCAGCCGTGCAGACAGGCTTGCCGGTGTGCTTGATGCACATGCAGGGTGAGCCGGAAAATATGCAGGAAAATCCGCACTACGACGATGTGGTGGTTGATGTGCGCGACTGGTTGCAAGCGCGTGTGGCGCAGGTGGTGCAAGCGGGTATCGCGCCAGAAAATATCGTGTTGGACCCAGGTTTTGGTTTTGGCAAAACGCTGGAGCACAATGTCGATTTGCTGCGGCAATTAAATGTATTGGCGCAAGAGCCTTGTCCTATGTTGGTGGGGCTGTCACGCAAATCGCTAGCCGGTAAACTGAGCGGCAAACCCGTGCAGGAGCGCCTATCGGCTTCGCTGGCGTTGGCACAAATAGCATTGGATCGCGGCGCGCGTATTTTGCGCGTGCACGATGTGGCAGAAACGGTTGATATGGTGAGCGTATGGCGAGCCATCCATGAAAAAAATTAACAAGGATTTTGAGTCGTGAGCAGAGAATTTTTTGGTACCGACGGCATTCGTGGTCGCGTGGGGGAATACCCCATCACGCCGGATTTTATGTTGCGTTTGGGTTGGGCGGCGGGAAAAGTGTTTGCACGCCATATCAACGACGGCAACAAACTGATTTTGATCGGCAAAGACACGCGCATTTCTGGCTATATGTTTGAGTCGGCGCTGGAAGCCGGTTTGATCAGTGCAGGTGTGAATGTCGGTTTGTTGGGGCCGATGCCCACGCCGGCGATTGCCTACCTCACGCGCACTTTTAACGCGCAGGCTGGCATTGTGATCAGCGCTTCACACAATCCGCATGAAGACAACGGCATCAAGTTTTTTTCTGCCGAGGGTAGAAAGTTGCCGGATGAAGTGGAATTGGAAATTGAAGCGCAGTTGAAAGAGCCGATGCAGATTGAAGATCCTACGCTGCTCGGCAAAGCCAAACGCATTGCGGATGCGGCGGGCCGCTACATTGAATTTTGTAAAAGCACCACGCCGTTTACTTTTCATTTGCGCGGTATGCGCATCGTGGTGGATTGTGCTAACGGCGCCACTTATCACATCGCGCCCAATGTGTTGCGCGAGCAGGGCGCAGAAGTTATTGAATTGGCGAGCAGGCCAGACGGTTTGAATATCAACCAAAATTGCGGCTCTACGCATCCCAGTGAATTGCAGCGCGCCGTTTTAGAGCACGCGGCCGATTTGGGAATTGCTTTTGATGGCGATGGCGATCGCGTGTTGTTTGTCGATCATGCGGGCGAGTTAGTGGATGGCGATGAATTGCTATTTATTATCGCTTGCGATCAACAGCAGCGCGGCATGTGCAAAGGTGTGGTCGGCACGCAGATGAGCAATCTCGGCTTTGAGTTGGCTCTGCAAGAACGCAATATTCCTTTCGTGCGCACGCGTGTTGGCGATCGCTATGTGATTGAAGGTATGCAAGAAAATAGTTGGAACCTCGGCGGCGAATCGTCAGGTCATATTATTTGCAATCATTTCACTACCACGGGTGATGGCGTGGTGTCGGCGCTGCAGGTGTTGTTGGCGCTGCGCAACAGTGGCAAAAAATTGGCAGAAATGCGTCGCGGTATGCGCAAGTTTCCGCAAGTGATGATCAATGTGCGCGCCTGCAGAAAATTTGATCTCAACGAATACCCGGTAATTGCGCAAGCCGTGCAGCAAGCGGAAGAAAAATTAGGTGGAAAGGGGCGCGTGTTGCTGCGCCCGTCTGGCACAGAGCCGGTGGTGCGGGTGATGGTGGAAGGCGCTGAACTGGGTGTGGTGAAGCCTTTGGCGACCGAATTGTCGCTCGTGGTTGAAAAAGCATTGGCCTGAGGATTTATTGATGACGCATCCATCTCGCAAGCCGATGGTGATCGGTAATTGGAAAATGCACGGCACGCAAGCCAGCAACAGCGCGTTGCTGCAGGCTTTGCTGCAAGGCACAAGAAACATTGCGCACACGCAAATGGCAGTGTGTGCGCCGTTTCCGTATTTGGCGCTGTGCCGCGAGCAATTGAAAGGTACGGCTATTCACTGGGGTGCACAAAATGTGAGTGAGCACACGCAGGGTGCTTACACCGGCGAAGTGGCGGCAGCGATGCTGGCGGATTTCGATTGCCGCTATGTGTTGGTTGGTCACTCAGAGCGCCGCTCTTTGTATGCCGAGACAGATGACCAAGTAGTCGCCAAAATTCGGCAGGCATTGGCGGCGAGGGTGGTGCCGGTCTTGTGTGTTGGTGAAACGCTCGCTGAGCGCGAAGCGGGCGTGACGGAAACGGTGATCGCTCGCCAACTACACGCAGTGCTGCACCATTTGGCGGCGGAGGAGTTGCAGCAGCTAGTGGTGGCCTATGAGCCGGTATGGGCGATAGGCACCGGCCACACGGCCACGCCGGAGCAGGCGCAGGCGGTGCACGCCTTTATTCGCCGTGTGTGGGCTGAACAGCAAGCCGATCACAGCGCCGTGCTGCCTGTGCTTTACGGGGGCAGTGTGAAAGCGGATAATGCGCGACTTCTTTTTGCCCAGCCAGATGTCGATGGCGGCTTGGTGGGCGGCGCAGCACTCGATCCCGAACAGTTTTGCGCCATCATTAACGCAGCGGAACAAGCATGGAACCGATAATTATTGCATTACACATCTTAGTGAGCGTCGCCATTGTGGCGCTCATTTTGTTGCAGCAGGGCAAAGGAGCCGAAATGGGCGCTTCTTTCGGCAGCGGCGGCTCGCAGACCCTGTTCGGCAGCACCGGCAGCGGCAATTTTCTCAGCCACACCACCGCCATTTTGGTCGCTGTATTTTTTGTTACTAGCTTCGGTTTGGCGATGTTGGCTAAAAACAAAGCCGGTGGCGGTCGCAGTGAAGAGGGCATTCCTTCCGCAGCTGTGATTGAGCAGCACAACCAAGATGCTAAGCAGCCTGTAGATAACGCAGCGCCTGCGGTAGAAAAAACGGTGCCAGCGGGTGATGCGCCTGCAGCGCCAGAAACGACAACACCGGCGGCGGATGTTCCCGCAGCGCCTGAAACATCGAAAGGAAAATAATTTTTAGCCCGGGTGGTGGAATTGGTAGACACGCTACCTTGAGGTGGTAGTGGCGCAAGCTGTGCCGGTTCGAGTCCGGCCTCGGGTACCATTAAATAGTCCGACGAAGTCGGCGAGAAAAAACCTGCTGCGGCAGGTTTTTTTATGTGTGTGGTTTGTTGATAGTTTCTTTGCTCGTTAATTCAAAACGCAACGGCAGTGCGAGCAGCGTGCGCGCAAACATGCTGGCTTCAAATGGCGTATCGCCGCAAATCGCAAAGGATGTTGTGCGTGCGAGCAAGCTGCTGATCACGATGCGAATTTCCATGCGCGCTAATTCGCGGCCAATGCAGGCGTGTACGCCGTGACCAAAAGTGAGATGTTTTTTTCCGTTGGGGCGGTTGAGGTCAATAGCGTCTGGCTGTTCCCAAAAACGCTCGTCGCGATTGCCGGAAGCCCACAGTAAAAATACGCGCTGGTTGGCGGGAATGGTGACGCCGTGCGGGGAGATTTCTTTTTTTGTCAGACGAAAATGCCCTTGGAAGGCCGATTCCAAGCGAAACACTTCTTCAATGAAGTCGTTGATTTTTTCAGGTTCGCGCCGCAGTTGTTGTTCGATAGCTGGATTCAGTGCCAACATGCGCAGTGCATTGCCCATGGAGCTGGCGGAGGAATCGGAGCCGGCAATCAATAGTTGAAATAGCGTAGAAATGGCGCGTTGATCCGTCATGATGCTGTTGGGATCATTCGCTTCGCGTATCAAAGTGCCGGTGAAATTGTTCGGTGGATTTTTCTTCATGCGCAGATAGTGTCGCCACAAATAGCGTACAAATTGCGCGCTGGAACAGCCTGTTTTTAGAGATTCTGTGCGCGTGATCACGCCGCTCAGTTGACGAATATTGTCGCAGCACCAGCTTTTTATTTGTTCGTAATCTTCTTCTGGCAAACCGAGCAGACGAATAATGAGCCGCATCGGCAAGCGCCAAGCAAATTGCTGCACAAATTCAAATGAACCTTGTGGCAGCAGCTCATCTAGCATTTCATCGCACAGCTTTTGCACTTCCGGTTCCAGTGCTTTCACAAAATGGGCGTTGAAACCGCTGTGCGCAATTTTGCGCTCGGCGCTGTGTATTGGCGGGTCTTGCACGGCGAGCACATCCACTGGCACCACACCCCATGCGCCTAAACGCTCAGCCAGCGAAGGTGTGTTTTTGTCGATAGATTTTGGTTTGCCGCTGACCAAAATTTCAGTGATGCGTGAGGAACAGACTTCGGTGTCGCGCGCCAAATTCACAATATCTTCGTAGCGCGACACCAACCAAAAACGCGTATGCGGCAAGCGGTACACCGGAAACTGATCGCGCAGCATTTGGTAGTAGGGAAACGGATTCGTGAAGTTTTCTTGTGCCAAGGGCGCAAAATCTTCTGGGCGTTGCGGGTGTTGTAATGCTTCAGTGATGCCGTGTTTTTTCTTGGGCGGCGTGCGGCTCAACCAGCGCGCAGCCAGCGACAACACCATTTCAAATAGGTGTGAAAGCAACAGGCGGCGGGTGTGGAAAAAATAGGATTGCAGGGCGTTGAGCATGGTTGTGCATCGGGTGAGGTAACGCGCTAGAGTATCGCGTGATGGCTGTGCGTGTTTCAAGCAGGCGCGCCCTAAGAAATCAGGAGGTGTGTATGCAATCAACAGGAGCTACGGTGTCTGTACTAAAACGAGTGTTAGCTGTTCACGACGCACCCGCACAACACTGGGTGGGCGATGGTTTCCCTGTGCGCTCCTTGTTTTCTTACAACACATTTGGCGCGGAAATTAGCCCGTTTTTATTGTTGGATCGCGCAGGCCCTATGGAGTTTTCACCCACCACAGCGCGGCGCGGTGTGGGACAGCATCCTCATCGTGGTTTTGAAACCGTGACGATTGTTTACCAAGGTGAAGTGGCGCACCGTGACTCTACGGGTGAAGGCGGAGTGATCGGCGCGGGCGATGTGCAATGGATGACAGCAGCGGGCGGTATTTTGCACGAGGAGTATCACAGCGAAGCATTTGCGCGCAGCGGTGGTATGTTCAATATGGTGCAGTTGTGGGTGAACTTGCCGGCGGCAGACAAAATGAAACCGCCGTGTTACCAAGCCATTACCAAAGAAAATATTCCCGTAGCCAACTTATCCAATCATGCGGGCACAGTGCGCGTGATTGCTGGCGCGTACGAAAACCTGCAAGGCCCCGCACACACGTTTTCACCTATGCAAGTGTGGGATGTGAATTTACAGGCGGGCGCAGTGGTGATGCTGCCTGCACAACAGGGTTGGCATACGCTGTTAGTGATTTTGCAAGGCGAGGTGAACGTCGATGGCAAAACCCTGCGCGGCGATACACAGTTGGCAGTGTTAGATGCCGTTGGCAATAGTGTGAAAATTACCGCAGAAACTGACGTGCATTTGTTGTGGTTGAGCGGAGAGCCGATACGCGAACCCGTGGTGGGCTATGGGCCATTTGTGATGAACACGCGCGAAGAAATTGCGCAGACGATAGACGATTTTAACAGCTGCCATTTCGGTCAGATCCATCATGAGTAAGATAAGGAGAGTCTTTTGGTGAAGCAGGGTAAAACGGATATCTCATTTGTGGTTTGTTGATGCGCTTATTTTTTTCGTGGGTTCTGAAATTTGTTGGCGATATTGCTGCCGTCATCATTGGCTTGGTGATGGCATTGTTGCTTGCAGAGTTGTTGGTGAGGGTTTTTTCTCCGCATCCGGATTACGGCGGCGGTATTCGCCCAGCTTTTTACAGTAACTTGTTTGAATATGATGAATTACTAGGGTGGCGAGGCGTTAAAAACCTTTCCTCGCCGTATTACAGTAAAGATTTTCATGTCACGGTGAGTCACGACGCAGCAGGTTATCGCAATATCTATCCGGCTTATGTGGCGGGCAAGAAAAACTATCTGCTGCTCGGTGATTCCTACGCATGGGGCTGGGGGGTGGAAGATAATGAAACGGCAGCGGCAGTATTTTCTCAAAAAAACGCAGATAAAAATCTCTACAGTTTGGGTATAGCGGGTTACGGTACCGACCAAGAATGGCTCAGTTTGCAGCAGTTTTTGGAGCAGCATCCAACATATCAGTATCAAGGCGTCATTCTTGAATTTTATTTCAACGATTTTGATGACAACGCAGCAACCGAAAGATATGCCTATCCCAAACCGGCCTTTGTGGCCTCAGGCGATGAATTGCGTTTAACCAATGTTCCCGTTCCTTACAGGGAGGTGGAGCAGAGCATTCCTGTCACAGAAATCCCAGAGCCCAATGATTGGTCCAGTCGCGTACAGGTGTTGAGTTTTATTGCGCACCACATGCCAGGGGTGATCGCTTTTATTCAGAGGCGCGGTAAGCCAGAAGTGCTGCCGACATTGACGCCGGTAATGCATGACAAGGTATTGTTGGCAGCACAACTGTTG
>JAWKZZ010000007.1:0-207252 GCA_041395785.1 Pseudomonadales bacterium | reverse complement strand
TTGAGAGAAATACGGCGGGTCTTGTGTTTCGCCGATAAGGGTGCGGTGAATTAAATCCAAGGCGATGGCCGCCGCGAGTTGCTGGCAGCGTTTGCGCGGTTCGCCGAGCTGAAAGCGGTGCGCTTGCAGCTGATTGGCGCTGCCCCACGCAATCCACACGGTACCGACGGGCTTTTCTGCGCTGCCGCCATCCGGCCCAGCAATACCAGAGAGAGCGACGGCGTAATCCGCACCGCTGCGTTGCAACGCGCCCAGCGCCATTTCACGCACGGTTTGCTCACTCACCGCGCCGTGTTGTGCCAGTGTGGATGCTTGTACACCGAGCATGGCGGTTTTCATGGCATTGGAATAAGTGATGAATCCGGCGTGAAAGACGCGCGATGCGCCAGGGATTTCTGTCAGTAGGGACGATACCAAGCCGCCGGTACAAGATTCCGCGCAGGTCAGTGTTTTGCCTTGCGTGATGAGCGTTGCCAGCAGCGTGGCTGCCGGTGTGAGTGGTAATTCTGAAAAAAAAGTGTCTGAATCACATGCCTGCACTGTTAATCACCCACTTCACCAGCAACACAATGCTGCTAATGAACAATGTGGTAAAGATAAGCCCCGCAGCGATGTACACCTTGATATTGCCGTGCACAAAATCGCGCTCGCGGTTTTTATTGCTTTGAATGCCAATCGCCGCGGCCAGTGTGCTCATCACAATGGCGCGCAAATTAGGTTTTTGTGGATTATCTTTTTCGCTCATTGCTTGCCTCAATGTTCATAGCTTAATGCAGGCGACAAATCGTACTCCACTTGCGCGATGTCTTGTTGTTTGCGTGCAGCCATCGCTTCCACTTGGTCTTTCATGATTTTGCCCACGGCAAAGTAGCGTGCATTCGGGTGTGCCATATACCAACCACTCACGCTGGCTGCAGGCAGCATGGCGTAGTGTTCAGTCAGCATCACACCGGCATTTTTTTCCGCATCCAACAAGGCAAACAGTTTGCGTTTTTCCGTGTGATCGGGGCAAGCGGGGTAACCGGGTGCAGGGCGTATGCCGCGATAGCGTTCGCGGATCAATTCGTCATTGTTGAAGTTTTCTTCGGCGGCATAACCCCAAAACTCTTTGCGCACACGCTGATGCAAATGTTCGGCAAAAGCTTCAGCGAGGCGATCGGCAAGCGCTTTCACCATGATGGCCGAGTAGTCGTCGTGCTTGGCGTGATAGGCAGCCACTAACTCATCCGTGCCGATGCCGGCGGTCACAGCAAACGCGCCCATGTAATCATTTAAGCCGCTGTCTTTTGGTGCGACATAGTCCGCGAGTGACAACAACGGAGCTTCATCATTTTTGTGATTTTGTTGCCGCAAATGGTGCAGTGTGGTTTGCACGGTAGAGCGCGTTTCATCGCTGTAGATTTCGATGCTGTCATCGTCCACTTGGTTGGCTGGCCACAAGCCAAACACGGCGCGCGCCTTGAGCAACTTGTTGTCTACGATGTCTTGCAGCATTTTTTGTGCATCGGCAAACAAGTTTCTGGCCGCTTCGCCGACTATGTTGTCTTCCAGAATGTTGGGATATTTTCCAGCCAATTCCCAAGTAATGAAGAAGGGTGTCCAGTCGATAAACGGCACCAGTGCTTCCAGCGGGTAGTCGTCCAGAATGTGCAACCCCGGTTGTTTGGGCGCAGCAGGCACATAGCCGTCCCAATCAATTTTCGAGCCGATTTTTTTGGCGTCTTCATAAGAAACCAAATTTTCACCGGCGCGGCGTTTGGCGGTGCGTTCGCGCACTTGCTCATATTCTTCTTTCAGCTTCGCTACATAGTCATCGCGCAAATCCGCAGACAGCAGCGTGGTGGCAACGCCCACTGCACGCGACGCATCCGGCACATACACCACTTGGTTGTTGGTGTAGCGCGGTTCGATTTTGACGGCGGTGTGCGCTTTGGAAGTGGTCGCGCCGCCAATCAACAACGGCACTTGATAATCCAAACGCTGCATTTCACGCGCGACATGCACCATTTCATCCAGTGACGGTGTGATCAAACCGGATAGACCGATAAAGTCAGCGTTTTCTTCTTTGGCGACTTGCAGGATTTTGTCGCAGGGTACCATCACGCCGAGATCGACCACATCAAAGTTGTTGCAGCCCAGCACCACGCCGACGATGTTTTTGCCGATGTCATGCACATCGCCTTTCACGGTCGCCATCACGATCTTGCCATTGCTTTTTTTCGCGGCAGCGGATTTTCCAGCCTCAATAAACGGTGTGAGGTGAGCCACCGCTTGTTTCATCACGCGCGCGCTTTTTACTACTTGCGGCAGGAACATTTTGCCGGCGCCGAACAAATCGCCGACCACATTCATGCCGTCCATCAATGGGCCTTCGATCACATCCAGCGGTTTTTCGCTATTCAGTCGCGCTTCTTCCGCGTCTTCCACAATCCAGTTGGTGATACCGAGCACTAATGCGTGCTCAATGCGTTTGTTCACTGGCCATTCGCGCCAGCTCAAATCTTCTTCTTTTTTCGTCGCACCGCCGCCTTTGTAGTCATCGGCAATCGCAAGCAGGGCTTCGGTCGCATTGGGGTTGCGGTTTAAAACCACATCTTCCACTTTGTTGCGCAAGTCTTCTGGCAAATCGTCGTACACCGCGAGCTGACCGGCGTTGACAATCGCCATATCCAAACCGGCTTTAATCGCGTGATATAAAAACACTGAGTGAATCGCTTCGCGCACAGGGTTGTTGCCGCGAAACGAGAACGATACATTTGATAGACCGCCAGACACCAACGCGCCGGGCAGGTTTTGTTTAATCCAGCGCGTGGTTTCGATGAAATCGACCGCGTAATTGTTGTGTTCTTCAATGCCGGTGGCAATCGCAAAAATATTTGGGTCAAAAATAATATCGTTTGGATTAAAGCCAACTTGGTTCACCAAAATGTCATAAGATTTTTGACAAATTTCGATGCGGCGTTGCAAGGTGTCGCCTTGACCTTTTTCATCAAATGCCATCACCACAATTGCTGCGCCATAGCGTTGGCACAACTTGGCCTGCTCGACAAATTTTTCCACTCCTTCTTTCATGCTGATGGAATTGACGATGGCTTTACCCTGCGTGCATTTCAAACCGGTTTCGATTACATCCCATTTGGAGGAATCGAGCATCACCGGTACTTTGGCGATATTGGGCTCTACGGCAATCAACTGCGAAAAATGTTTCATTGCATAAAACGAATCGAGCATCGCTTCATCAAAATTGAGGTCGATAACTTGCGCGCCATCGCTCACTTGTTCCTCGGCGACTGCTAATGCGGCGTTGTAATCGCCATCCATCACCAAGCGTTTGAATTTGGCAGAGCCGGTGACATTGCAGCGCTCACCGACATTGGCAAACAGCGAATCATTGTCGAGCGTCACTGCTTCCAAACCGGAGAGACGCAGTGCAGGTGGAATAGTAGGAACAACACGCGGTTTGCACTCTTTCATGGATTTGGCAATCGCCGCGATGTGTGCAGGCGTGGTGCCGCAGCAGCCGCCAACAATATTGAGAAAGCCGCTGTCGGCGTAATCGCGAATCATGACTTCCATGGAGTCCGGTGTTTCATCAAAACCGCCCATTTCATTGGGCAGGCCGGCGTTCGGGTGCGCGCTGACATACACGCCAGCAATGCGCGAGAGTTCTTCCACATGTGGGCGCAATTCATCGGCGCCGAGCGCGCAGTTCAAGCCCACGGAAATCGGCTTGGCGTGGGCGACGGAGTTCCAGAAGGCTTCCACGGTTTGGCCGGTCAGGGTGCGACCACTTTTGTCGGGGATGGTGCCGGAAATCATGATCGGCAATTCCAGCCCGCTGTCCTCAAAATACTGGCGCGTGGCGAAGATTGCGGCCTTGCAGTTCAGAGTGTCGAACACGGTTTCGATCAGGATGATGTCCGCGCCACCTTCGACCAAATGCTGGCAGGCTTCATAGTAGTCGCGCACCAGCTCGTCCCACTCGATGGAGCGTTTGGCGGGCTCGTTCACATCGCAGATGGTGCAGGCGGCCTTAGTGGTGGGGCCGAGCACACCGGCCACGAAGCGCGGTTTTTCTGGTGTACTGGCGGCATCACACAGCTCGCGGGCGAGGCGGGCGGCTTCGCGGTTTAACTCCGGTACCAAATCTTCCAAGTGGTAGTCCGCCATCGACGCGCGCGTGGAGTTAAAGGTGCTGGTTTCGATGATGTCGGCACCGGCATCCAAGTAGGCTTGGTGGATCTCGCGGATCACTTCAGGTTTAGAAAGCACCAGTAAGTCATTGTTTCCTTTGACATCATGGTGAACATTCTTGAAACGCTCGCCGCGGTAATCCGCTTCTTCCAGCCCGTAGGTCTGCACCATCGTGCCCATCGCGCCATCGAGAATCAGGATGCGTTCCTTCAACGCTTGCTGCAGTTGCAGAGTGCGGGCGGCGATAGTGGCTTTATTAGGGGCGGTCATGGCGGACTTCCTGCGTACAACAAAGAGCGGCCATCATAGCAGCGCGGCAATCTATATCAAAGTTTTTTGATATAGATTTGCGGTGGCTTGCGGGCATAATGCCGCACCCCATTCTGAGTAGTCCTTAGCCATGCAGCCAGCCCGTCCATCGACCCGAGACTTGCGCATTGATTTTTTTCGCGGGTTGGCGTTGATCTTTATATTCTGGGATCACATTCCAGGTACCCTCTTTGGCGAAATCACTATGCGCAATTTTGGCTTCAGTGATGCTGCCGAATTATTTGTGTTTCTGTCGGGGGTCTCAGTCGCCATTGCGTACAGCAAACGCTTGCAGCGCAAAGGCTATGTCTCGGCTGTGATGCACCTTTTACAGCGCACTTGGACGCTGTATATCGCGCATGTATTTGTGCTGACGCAATTGATGGCGATGCTGTTTATCGTCAACGACCATGTGTTGACGCGCGACTATGTCAATGAGATGGGCTTGCGCTACTTTCTCGATAATCCTAAACAGGCGTTGATAGCGAGCTCACTGTTAAAGTTTCGTCCTGGTTTGATGGATCCGCTGCCTTTATACATTGTGTTGCTGGGGATGTTTGCCTTGATGCTGCCGCTGGTGGTGCGCCGCCCGTTGATCGTTTTTTTACTGTCGGCAGAGTTGTACTTGTTGGCTATTTTTTGCGATTGGAATTTGGAAGCAAGGCCAAACAAAATGTGGTTCTTTAATCCATTTACTTGGCAGTTTTTGTTTTTTATTGGTGCAATATTGGGCGCGCACAGAGAAGCCTGTTCGCAGTGGTTGGCGAGTCGCAGTTCGGCGTGGCGTCGCAGCGTGCTGCAGTTGACGCTGTTTTTTCTTGCGCTTTCGGTGTTTGTAGTTTTGTCATGGCGTTGGCCTAGTTTTCACGATTTGTGGATGCCGACCACCGTGGCGCAGTGGTTGTATCCTATTAGCAAAACGGATTTGGCAGGTACACGGTTGCTGCATTTTTTAGTATTGGTATTGGCTGTTGTGTTACTTGTACCACAGGGCGCTTGGTTGGAGAAAAAATTACCGCGTGCACTGCGCGCAATGGGGCAGCACTCGTTGCCTGTCTTCTGTTGTAGCGTCATTCTTTCCCCTGCAGCGGATGCAATCAATGCATGGGCAGGCGACCGAATTGTTATGCAATGTATTACGGCATTGGGCGGCGCTATTTTATTGTGGTGCGTTGCGCAATTGTTAGAGTGGTATGACAGGGACGCCAAGCAGTCGCAGAAAAGTTGAGGTTGGAGTTGTATGTCATCAAGCGTAGTGGATGAAAAACAATTGGCCGATTCGGTAGAGCGCGAAGTGGTGCGCGCCTATTTGAATCACACACATGAACCGGATATGACACCGGAACAAGTGGCAGCGAGTCGACGCAGTATTCTGCAATTGTTAAAAGAGCGCGATGCAGTATTAGTGGCGCACTACTACACCGCGCCCGTGGTGCAAGCGCTAGCCGAGGAGAGTGGTGGCTGCGTGGCTGATTCGCTGGAAATGGCGCGTTTTGGACGCAATCATTCCGCCTCCACATTGATTGTGGCCGGTGTGCGTTTTATGGGTGAAACGGCAAAAATTCTCACGCCGCATAAACGCGTATTCATGCCAACTTTAGAAGCTACTTGCTCGTTGGATGTGGGTTGCCCAGCTGACGCCTTTACCGCGTTTTGTGATGAACATCCCGAGCGGGCGGTGGTGGTGTATGCCAATACTTCGGCAGCCGTGAAAGCGCGTGCGGATTGGGTGGTTACCTCCAGTTGTGCGGTGGATATCGTTGAACATTTGGACGCACAAGGACAGAAAATTATTTGGGCGCCAGACAAACACCTCGGCGATTATGTGCAGAAGAAAACCGGTGCCGATATGTTGCTGTGGCAGGGCAGTTGCATCGTGCACGAGGAGTTCAAAGCGCGCGGCTTGTTAGATTTGAAAGCGGTATATCCTGATGCTGCCATCTTGGTGCATCCCGAATCGCCTGCTTCCGTCATTGAACTGGCCGATGTAGTGGGTTCCACCTCGCAGATGATCAATGCAGTCAAAACCATAGATCGCAAACAATTTATTGTGGCAACCGATCAGGGTATTTTTTACAAAATGCAGCAGGCGGCCGGCACAGAAAAGGAATTGATCATCGCGCCTACGGCGGGCAGTGGAGCCACTTGCCGCAGTTGTGCGAATTGTCCGTGGATGGCGATGAATGATTTGCAGGCGTTGGAGGCAGTGTTACGCAACCCAAGCGCCGAGCAAGAAATTCATGTGGATTTGGCGTTGGCTGAGTGTGCCATGAAGCCGTTGCAGCGCATGTTGGATTTTACGGCAGCGAAAAAGTAAATCCGTAGAAATTTTTACTTTCAGCCATCTAGCATTCGTTTGCTTTCCATCTCAGTAATATCTTGCAGGCGTTTTTGTACGCGACCGCTTTGTGAGCGGTTGTCGCGGTAAAAATTGAGCGCGTAGGTCAGTTGTTGGCGCGCTTTATCAAAATTGCCATTCAAAATGAAATATTCCGCACGCGCCGTGTGTATGCCGCCGGTATCGCCCGACAAACCACGCAGTTCAGCCAATTCGTACCAAATATTGGGTTGGTCTTCATAGGCAGGTAGCAGGTTTTCCAATTCGCGCGTGGCGCGTTTGTAGTTTTTCATGTTTTCGAGAATGTTGGCGGTGACCATCGTCGCGGGATAATTGCGCGGGTGCGCAACCAGTAAGCGCTCTGCCAATGCGAGTGCATCGTCATATTGTCCCAAGCCATTCAATATATCGGCTTGCGCCAGCGCGTACAGTAAGTTGTTCGGCGCCTGTGTGTAGAGCGGTTTTAATGTTTTATTTGCAGCATCAAATTGGCGCAGCTTGATTTGCGCCAAGGCTATGCCGTATTGGCAAGCGTTGGGATCCAAACGGTCGCCATTCATTTCATTTTGAAAGCGTTTTATGGCAACGGAAGGATTTTCTGCTGCCGTTAAAAGTGCGCGCGCTTTGATGAGTGCAAACTCAGGGTCTTTATCGTATTGCTTGATGGCATATTGTTCAGCGCGGTTGCGTGAGTCGGCAATCCGTTTTTCAGTGACAGGGTGAGTGAGCAAAAACTCGGGTGGTCTTTCACCAGCGTATTGTGCGGCGCGTTGCATGCTTTCAAACATCGCAGGAATCGCGTGCGGGTTCATGTTGGCATTCACCATGGTTTGCATGCCGATGCGATCGGCTTCCGCTTCGTTTTCGCGGCTAAAACGCAGCATGGACTGTATGTTGGCTGCTTGCGTAGACATGATGGCTGCCATGCCAGCGTCTGATGATTTTGATGTAGCGAGTAACACCAAACCAGCTAACATGCCCGCCATGGTGGGTAAGCGATTTTGTTGTTGCCGCTCTACGCTGCGCTGCCAGTGTTTTTGTGAAAGGTGACCCAGTTCGTGCGCAATCACGCCAGCTAATTGTTGCTCGTCATCGGCGTATAAAAACATGCCGTCATGAATGCCCATGATGCCACCTGGCACAGCAAAAGCATTCAGTGTTGAATTTTTAACGATAACCAAGGTAATGCGTTTGTCTTCTAAGTCAGAGCCTTCTGCCATTTTGTGTACGAGTTTCTGTGTGTAGTCGTACATCACGGCGTCGTTAGATTCGGGTGCTTTTGCGCGAAATTGGCGCAGCCACTCTTGACCTAGATTGCGCGTCTCCTCATCCGAGGTGAGGGAACCAGCGCTATCACCGAGTTCCGGTAACAAAATTTTCTTTTCTTGTGCGAACGCGTGTAAGCAAATGCTTGTGAGTAAGCAGGCAACTGCAAGGTGTATGAGCTGAAGTCGTGCGCGCGTGGTGGTTGAAGTCATGGTGTCTGCCACTCAAAAGAAAGTGCTGGGATATACTACACGGATGTGGTGCATGTGTTGTTGTGAGGAGTATAGGCGCGTATGACGCTGGAGCTGCCCAAAAAGTTTCAGGCATTTTCCATTGATAAACAGGTGGATGCGCGCGGTTTGAACTGCCCGTTGCCGCTGTTGAAAGCGCGACAAGCATTACGCGATATGACAACTGGCGAAACGCTATTGGTGCTGGCAACGGATGCGGGCTCGTGGCGTGATTTTGCGGCATTTGCGGAGCAAAGTGGTCATGTGTTGCTGGAAGCTGTCGAAATGGACGCGGTGTATTACTACTTGCTCCAGCGTCGAGCCTAATGGTCTAACTGTATTGTTGATAATGTAGACGGAGATTTTTGTGTCTCAAATGCGTTGTTTGTATTCTCGTTTAGTATCGCTGTTGCTGATTGCTGCGGCGCTGTCTTTTTCGTTCTCCGCAGCGGCACAAACGGCTGCTAGCAAACTGCTAGATGAGCCGATCAAAAGCGATGTGGATCAGCGCAGCTACCGCAATATCGAGCTGGCCAATGGCATGAAGGTGTTGCTGGTTTCTGATCCGGCGGCAGATAAGGCCGCAGCGGCAGTGGATGTCGCTGTAGGCAGTGGCAGCGATCCGGAATCTAGGCAAGGGTTGGCGCATTTTTTAGAACACATGCTGTTTCTCGGCACGAAAAAGTTTCCCAAGTCAGGCGAGTATCAAGCATTTATCAGTGCGCATGGCGGCACGCACAATGCTTTTACCAGCTTGGAACATACCAACTATTTTTTTGATATAGACCACCAGCAATTGCAGCCTGCGCTGGAGAGGTTCTCACAATTTTTTATCGCGCCTTTATTTAATGCTGAATATGTCGAGCGTGAAAAAAATGCGGTGAATGCCGAATACAAAGCGCGTATCAACGACGATAGTCGCCGTGCTTATGATGTTTATCGCGAGCTGTATGCCAAAGAAAATCCAGCTGCTAAGTTTAGCGTGGGCAGTTTGGACACATTGGCCGATAGACCAGGCGACAAAGTGCGCGATGATCTGTTGGATTTTTATCAACAACACTATTCTGCAAATGCGATGACGCTGGTGGTGTTGGGGCGAGAGCCACTACCGGCGTTACAGATCATGGTAGAGCAGTATTTTAATGAAGTGCCGAACAGGCATGTGACGATTGATGATGCAGCTAAACTCGTCTTTCAGCAGGGGTTGTTGCCAGCCAGCGTGTCACTGCAATCTAAAAAGGATGAACGCAATGTAGTGCTGACATTTCCGTTGCCGTCCATGCAACCTTTATATCGCACAAAACCAGCTGCTTATGTCAGCTACTTGTTGGGCGATGAAAGCGAAGGTAGTTTGTTGTATGTACTCAAACAAAAGGGATGGGCAGATAGTTTGATGGCTGGCGCCGGTTTTTCTAACCGCTTTGCGGCTTCGATGGATGTGTATATAAAGCTCACGCAGGCAGGCTATCAACATATTGATGACATCACGGCGTTGTTTTTTAACGCGGTTGATTTGTTGCGTCAGCAAGGTATTGAAGAGTGGCGTTACAAAGAACAAAGCAATATGAGAGATATTGCTTTTCGTTTCGCCGAAAAAAACGATGCCATGTCGTTTGTCAGTTCAATGGCAAATAATTTGCAGTACTTTCCCGCTCAAGAAGTGATGCGCGGTGATTTCTTGATGGAAGGCTTGAATCAGAAACAAGTGGTCGCCATCTTGGATCAGCTAAAACCGAGCAATGTATTGGTGACTATCAGCGCGCCAGATATTCAGGGCGACAAACATTCGCAGTTTTACAGCGTGCCTTACCGTGTTGTTAATCTGGCTGCTGGCGATATTAAAAAATGGGAGCAGCCATTGAAAAATTCAGGGCTCGCGCTGCCTGTGGTCAACCCGTTTGTGCCGGATAACTTGAAGTTGAAGGCGGTGGCGCAATCGGTGGAAAAACAAGCGGTGCTTCCTCAGCAAGTAGTTGCTACAGACAACTACGCGTTGTGGTTTTTGCAAGATGCACACTTTCAGGTGCCCAAAGGCAATGTGATGGTTTATTTGCGCAATAGCCAAGTGGCAGATACCGCGCAGCACACGGCCATGAGCGAATTGTTTGTGCGTCTAGTACAAGACAAGTTAAATCCGTCGTTGTATGCGGCGCTGTTGGCGGGCATGGAGTTATCGATAGATAGGCGCTCACGCGGCATCGGTTTGTCATTGTCCGGTTATAGTGAAAAGCAGGGCTTGTTGTTAAAGATGGCGACAGATTTGCTGCAAAATCCAGCGTTTGATGAGGCGCGATTTCAGCTTGTTAAAACGGAATTGATAAATGAATTGCGCAATGCTGATAAGAAGGCGCCGTATTTGCCATTGAGGTCTGATGTATCTCCCGTTTTGGTACACGGCTATTGGGAGAGAAAGCAGCTTTTGCAGGCGTTGGAAGCCATATCGTTAAACGATGTGCTGCAATTGATGGCACAGGTTGTGCGCAGCGCGCAAGCCGATGTTTTTATTTATGGCAACTTCATTCAAGCAGATGCTGTGAAATTAGGTGAGATAGTGCAAGGTATTGTCTCGAGTGAGAAGCGATCTGCTTCGCCATCGAAAGTGGTTGCTTTGCCGCTTGCATCACAGCCAGCTTTGTATGTGGATGCGATGCCGCACAACGATGCGGCGCTGATTAAATACTTTCAAGCAAAGGCAGACGATATAGAGCAGCAAGTGTATCTGTTGATGTTGGATCAAGTGTTAGCGGCGCCGTTTTTCGATCATTTGCGCACAGAGCAGCAGTTGGGTTACATCGTGTCCGGCAGCTACTCTCCCTTAGTGCGTGTGCCTGGCCTCGCATTTTTAGTGCAGTCGCCTTCGCACAGTGTTGAGGATGTTAATGCACGAGTCGATGCTTTTCTGCAGCAGTATTTTTCAGTCATTGAGAAAAAGGATGACGCATGGTTTGAGCAGCAAAAGCGCGCGCTCATGGTACAGCTAGAAGAAAAACCCAAAAATCAAGCTGAACAAGCGGCTCTATTTGCGGTGGATTTGGTGTTGGGGTATACGAACTTTGATTCGAGACAGCAAAAAATATCGGCGCTGAAAAAAATGACGAAACAGGATTTGCTACAGGCGTATCGAGAAGTGTTGTTGGCGTCTGAGAAGCGAGAGCTGCTTTTGGTGAGCCCAGGAAAGCAGGGGATTGATACTTGGCTTGCAGGGAAGGCAAAAGCGTATCGCAAAATCGATGATGTGGAAGCGTTCAAGAACAGCTTGCCAAGTTATGCCTTGCCCTAGGAGAAATCCCATTGTCGCCACGCTTCATAGGCGACAATGGCAACGGCATTGGAAAGATTGAGGCTGCGGCTGTCGGCTTGCATAGGCAGTCGTAGAATGTGATCGCTAGGCAGGCTGTCTCGAAAAGTTTGCGACAAACCTCGCGATTCAGGGCCGAAAACCACGGCATCGTTTTTTTGAAAGTGCACATTGCTGTAAGTGCGCGTGCCCTTGGTGCTTAATGCAAAAATTCGCGGTGGCTGCACCGCAGTAAGAAAGTGTTGCCAGTCGCGATAAGTCGTAGTGCAAGCGCTGTCGCGGTAATCCAAACCGGCGCGGCGCAATTGTTTTTCGTCTAGCGTGAAGCCCAGTGGTTCGATCAAGTGCAGTGCAAAACCTGTGTTTGCACACAAGCGCATAATATTGCCGGTATTCGGCGGGATTTCTGGCTCAAAAAGTACGATATGTAGCATGCCGGCGCAGTGAAGGTGGTGGATGCACGCAATTTTACGGTTTTCACACCGTGTTGTGTGGTTTTGGGTTCGCTATGATATGGAGCAATGAAAATGGAGATGGCAGCGATGCATACACAAATAGAGTTTCGTACCACACGCGGCAATTTGCGCTTGGTGGCTGATGCGTATGGCGATGTACAACAACAGCCGGTGATTTTGGCGCACGGCGGCGGGCAGACGCGCCACGCGTGGGGCAAAACGGCGCAGCAAATTGCGGCGGAAGGTTTTTATGCGGTGGCGGTGGATTTGCGCGGTCACGGCGAGAGTGAGTGGGCGACAGACAAAGATTATGCCTTTGATACTTTCGCACAAGATTTTATCGATATCGCGCGCAGTTTTTCGCGCAAGCCGGTGGCCGTTGGTGCATCGCTGGGTGGCATTTCTTCGCTGGCCGCGCAGCGCATCAGTGAGCAAAGTTTGTTGAGTGCATTGGTGTTGGTGGATATCACACCGCACTTGGAAGCCGATGGTTTGTCGCGTATTCGTGATTTCATGTTAGAGCGCGCCGTGCAGGGATTTGCGTCCTTGGATGAAGCGGCTGAATTTGTGGCGAGCTACACCTCGCATCGCAAACGCGGCGAAAATAACGAGGGCTTGCGCAAAAATTTACGACTGTGTGATGACGGTCGCTATCGCTGGCACTGGGACCCTAACTTCATTATTCGTGATGGTCATAAAGCAGCAGAAGGCTCGACCATTCGCGTCAATTTTCTGGAAGAGGCGGCGTGCGGTTTGCAAATTCCCACGCTGTTGGTGCGCGGGCGCATGAGTGATTTGATTTCACCGGAATCGGCGCAGGCGTTTCTGGCAATGGTGCCGCACGCGCAGTATGTGGATATCCAAGATGCCGGCCACATGGTGGCGGGCGACCAGAACGATATTTTCTCCTCGGCCGTCTTGGATTTTCTGAGGCAGTTGCGCTGATTTGCTATGATGCGCCCACGGTTTAGAGCTCAACATGATCGACGAAAAATTACTCAGCATCTTGGTCTGCCCAGTCAGCAAAGCGCCGCTGACCTACGATGTGGAAAAACAAGAGCTGTTGTGTAAGGCCAGCGGTTTGGCTTATCCCGTGCGCGATGGCATCCCTGTGATGCTGGAAGAAGAAGCGCGCCCGCTGACCGCCGAGGAAAAAGCAGCCTAAAGTTGGCCGCGTGTTTTCCACAGCGCGATGCCAAACATCACTGAGAACGGCAGCTCGTAGAAATAGGCTGCGCCAGGGTTATAGCCTGCAGGCAGGCCTTCCGCGCCGAAGGTGAAGCTGTAATCGCCATCCCACACGGCAATGCCGATCATCCGGCCCACCCACAGGCCGGTAAAAATCATGAACCACAGCACCAAATTAGCGTGCAAATAGCGCTGGGGCTTTACAACGCCTAGCAGCGCAAAGATGCCCAAGGCCAGCTCGGCAAAGCCGTACATAGCTAACACTTCTACCGTGACGCTCCAGTGGTCAAAGCTCATGCCAATGTAGGAAAGCCCTTTGGGATCAAAGATTAACCAGGTGCCGTAGCCCATCCAGACCAAGGCGGCAAAAGCGGTAATGATGCGGGCGAATAACATGGCGTACTCCTGTAGTTTTCCGGTGATGTTATAGGCAATTTAGTCAAGCTTGCACCCCTCTATTGATCGGAGTAGGGTTTGCCACCCCACTGTGTGCCGGTACTCGAGCCGGAAATCGCATTCATGTCTGAACCCTTGGTTTCTTCGTCCACTTACATAGCTCCGCCCGTGACTGTTCTACTTGTTGAAGACGATTACAGCGTGCGTCTGAGCGTGGCGATGTTTTTGGAAGGGCTGCAGTACCAAGTTGTGCAGACTACCAACGGCGTTGAAGCGTGGGAGTATTTTCAGCGCACGCCACCTTCGCTGGTGATCAGCGATCTCAAAATGCCGCAGATGGATGGATTGGAGCTGCTGCGCCGAATTGCGGCTTCCGAACATCCTGTTCCTGTGATTTTGTTGTCCGGCGTGAGTGGGATTTCAGATGTGGTTGAAGCGCTGCGCAGCGGGGCGTCAGATTTTCTGATTAAGCCTATCGTCAACTTTCATATCTTGAGCCACGCCGTTAATAAGTGCTTGGAACGCGTGCGCCTGCTTGAGCAAAATCGTGCCTACCAAGCACAGTTGGAAAAAGCGAATAGTGAACTGAAGGCGCATTTGCGCGCGCTGGAGCAGGATCAGCAATCGGGCCGTCAGTTGCAGTTAAAGTTGTATCCACAACAGGATTTGCAGATCGGCAAATACCACTTTTCACACCGGATGATTCCTTCGCTGTATTTGAGCGGCGATTTTTTGGAATACATCCGCTTTGGTGATGAGCATTTAGGGTTTTATATTGCTGATGTGTCTGGCCACGGCGTGTCGTCAGCATTTGTTACCGCTTTGCTGCGGCATTTTTCTTTAAATATTCACCGAGAAACCCGCGAAGCAACGCTGGATGGCAAGCCCATCCCGTTCCCAACGCCAGCGGATGCCATGGCTTATTACAACCGAGAGTTGTTAGCGGCTGGCATTGATAAATATGCCACGATTTTTATGGGCTTGATTGATACCAAGCACAACACCTTGACTTACAGCGTGGCAGGGCATTTGCCGATGCCCATTTTGGTGTCGGGTGACAGTGCACAGTATTTAAAAGGCAGTGGTATGCCTGTGGGTATTGTGCGTGAAGCCGAGTACCAAAATGTCACCGTGCAGTTGCCGGAAACTTTTACGCTCGTGCTGTGTTCGGATGGTGTATTGGAGATTCTTCCGGCGGATAATCTGATCGACAAAGAAGCTTTGCTGTTAGAAAAAGTGGCAGCCAGTGATCGCTCGCAACAGGGGGTTGAACAGGCGTTGCTGCTCGATACGGTCAGCGGTGCGCCAGATGATATTGCTGTAATGACCTTGGTTAAAACGGCGTGATGACCTTGGTGAAGATGAGTATGGTGTTTTTTGCAGAAAGCGCACAGCGTTTTCAGGTGCAGGTGTGAGATGGACGGACGCGTTCTGGTTGCTGAACACAACGGTGCTTATGTCTTGAAGTTGGTGGGGGATGTGCGCCTAACACTATCTTCAACGATTGATCGATGTGTTGAGCGGATGTTTGCCAGCACCACTTGCCAGTCTGTCATTATTGATCTAACCGAAACAGAAGGTTTGGACAGCACGACGCTGGGCATGTTGGCAAAAATGGCTTTGTTTGTGCGCAAACAATTACACCTGCGCCCGATAGCGGTTTCTGATAATGACAGCATTATTCGCCTGCTGAATAGCATGGGTTTTGAGCAGATCATGGATATCCAGCGCAAACAAGCCGTCAGTGCCATGGCTGAAGGAGAGCTGCACGCCACGGCTATCGACGAAGCGGCATTGGATGAAAAACAAGCGAAAGAAAAAGTGCTGCAAGCACACCAAGTACTGATGACCTTGAATCAAAAAAACAAAGAAATGTTCAAGGAGTTGGTAGAGAGTTTATGTAAGGATTGTTGATGTCTGATTCTATTTCCCGTTTTGATGCTATTCGTCCTTTTCGTGATGAAGAAGTCCCCACCGTTCTGGCGCGCATTCTGGCCGATGATGAACTGATTGCCGCACTCATTCGTTTTCGTTTTCCTCGTTTGTCAACATGCTTGCATAGTCTTGCAGCGCCGCTTGTGCGTTTATTTCTACGCAGAAAAGTGCGAGCAGTGCGCGATGTAAGAGGGTTTCAATCCATTGTTGAGTCGTACATGCAGCACATGGTGTCGAGCACAACCACTGCGTTGACGGTTTCTGGTTTGGAGAAGCTGGATCCGCAACAGGCGTATTTATTTGTCAGCAATCACCGCGATATCGCGATGGATCCAGCATTTGTGAACTGGGTATTGTGGCATGGCGGCATGGATACTGTGCGCATTGCCATTGGTGACAACTTGCTCTCCAAGCCTTTTGTGTCTGATTTAATGCGGCTCAATAAAAGTTTTTTGGTACAGCGCGGCGAAACAGCGCCTAAAAAAATTTACGCAGCCTTGAAGCTGTTGTCTGCCTATATTCACTTCTCCATCATGGAAGAAAAATCGTCTGTGTGGATTGCACAGCGCGAAGGGCGTGCTAAAGATGGCTTGGATCGCACGGAAGAAGCGATTATTAAAATGTTCGCCATGAGTAAGCCCAAAGAGCAGTCGTTGACGGATTTTGTACATGAGTTAAACATCGTGCCGGTGTCCATCTCGTATGAATGGGATCCTTGCGACTTTGTCAAGGCGCGGGAGTTGCAGCAGAAAGCAGAGCTGGGCAGTTATCAAAAAGAAACCCACGAAGATGTGCAGAGTATCGCGATGGGTATTGCCGGCAATAAGGGCAGGGTGCATGTCAGTTTCGGTGAAGTGTTGCGCGGCGATTACGCGTCAACGGAAGAAGTGGCAGCTGAAATAGATCGCCAGATTCTCACGAATTATGTGAGCTTCCCTTCCAATTATTTGGCCGCTGAGCAGCTGGGTTGGAGTGTATCGGGAACTTGCGGCTATCCCGCTCGTCCATTTGATACTGCCGATGTCGCGCTAGAGCGGAGTCTTTTTCAGCAGCGTATGGCGCAATGTCCAGAAAACTGCTTGCCGTATTGGTTGGCTATGTACGCCAATCCCACGGCGGTTTGATAACAAAAATTGCGTAAACCTATTTCAACAATATTGGTGTAATCCATGATCCGTATTGAAAACTTAACGCGGCAATTTGGCGCGTTTACCGCGGTTGATAATCTGAGCTTTCAGGTGGCGCCGGGTGAAGTATTGGGCTTTCTCGGCCCCAACGGCGCGGGCAAATCTACCACCATGAAAATGATCACGGGTTTTTTACAGCCAACCAGTGGCCGCGTGGATGTCTTTGGTTATGACATGTGGCGCAATCCGCTGCCAGCCAAAAAAATGATCGGCTACTTGCCAGAAGGTGCTCCGAGCTACGGTGAAATGTCAGTGCGCGATTTCTTGGCATTTATTGCCGATGTGCGCGGTTTGTCTGGGGCAGAAAAGCAGCGCGCGATTGCGGTGGCGGCAGAAAAATCCGCGCTGACCGATGTGATGCTGCAAACGGTCGATACTTTGTCGAAAGGCTATCGTCGCCGTGTCGGTCTCGCCCAGGCTATTTTGCACGATCCACAGGTGCTGGTTTTAGATGAGCCAACCGACGGTTTAGACCCCAATCAAAAGCACCATGTGCGCGAATTGATACGCAACTTATCGCAAGAAAAGTTAGTGATTGTTTCAACGCATATTTTGGAAGAAGTATCGGCAGTGTGTACACGAGCCATGATTATTGCGCGTGGAAAATTGCTGGTCGATGAAACGCCGACTGCATTGGCTGCGCGCTCGACGACAGGGCGATTGGATGATGTGTTCCGCCAGCTGACAGGAGATGTGTGATGTCTGGTTTTTGGGTGGTTACTGCGCGCGAGTGGAAGTCTTATTTTTCTACACCACTGGCCTATGTTTTTCTGGTTGTATTCTTGGTGTTGTGTGGATTTGCCACTTTTGAGTTGGGTGGTTTTTACCAAAGAAATCAAGCGGATTTGTCTGTTTTCTTTTCCTATCAGCCGTGGCTGTATCTTTTTTTAGTGCCAGCTATTTCGATGCGTTTGTGGGCAGAGGAGCGCAAAAGTGGCTCCATTGAGTTATTGCTGACGCTTCCGCTGCGCTTGTGCACAATTGTGTGGGCAAAATTTTTTGCGGCATGGTTGTTCGTTGCCTTGGCATTGGTGCTGACATTTCCCGTGTGGTTGACCGTCAACTATTTGGGATCGCCAGATAATGGAGCAATTCTCGCCGCGTATTTAGGCAGTTGGTTGATGGCGGGAGCGTTTCTTTCTATTGGCTGCTGTTTGTCTGCAGCGAGTAAAAGCCAAGTCATTGTGTTTGTGCTGACCGTCACGATTTGTTTTTTATTTGTATTGCTCGGCCTGCCGCAACTGATTAACAGTTTGCAGGGCATTTTGCCGCAGTGGGGCATAGATGCCATTGCTCAGCTCAGTTTGTTGGCGCATTTTGAGGCTATTTCGCGCGGTGTGTTGAATGTGGCGGATTTGCTGTACTACGCCTTGTTCATTGTCTGCTGGTTGGCGGCCAATGTTGCCGTGATTGAAAAGAAAAAATCAGAGTGAGATGGGATATGACAGCCCGTACTATTTTTCAGAGTTTTCGTCTGCAGCGGCTGCCACTCGGCGTGCAGCTCGCCGCGCTGGTTGCGCTGCTGTTACTGGGCGCGGCCTCGTTGGCATTGTTCAATAAATGGCAAATTGATTTGACGCAGGGCAAGTTGTACACATTGTCGCAGGGAACGCGCAATATCATCGCGGGTGTCGAACAGCCAATCGAGCTGAAGTTTTATTACAGCGAATCGCTGTCGCGGGATATCCCGATGCTGCGCAATTACGCCAACCGTGTGCAGGATATGTTGCGTGAATACGAGCGAAAATCGAAAGGAAAAATTCAGCTGCACATTGTGCATCCAGAGCCGTTTTCTGAAGCCGAAGATGAGGCGGCAACGGCTGGCTTGCTAGCGATGCCAGACGGTCGCGGCGACAAAATCTATTTGGGTTTGGTGGGTAGTGTGGCCGATCGCTCAGAAAACATTGCTGTATTTAATCCTCAGAAAGAAAATTTGTTGGAGTATCAGTTGAGTCAATTGGTTTATCGACTCAATAAGCCTAAGCAAATCACCGTGGGTGTGATTGGTGATCTGCCCATCTTTCGCGGTGTGGATCCTAAAACGAACCGTGTGCGCCCTGATTGGTTGATCGTTAATCAATTGCGACAGTTGTTTGATTTGCGGCGCATGATTGATCCGAATGTCGATAAGATCGACGACGATTTAAATCTGTTAATGGTTGTACATCCCAGTAAGTTGCCAGAGAAAACACTGTTTGCGATTGATCAGTTTGTGTTGCGCGGTGGAAAACTATTGGTTTTTGTCGACCCATTGGCAGAAGCCGATGACAGCGACACGCGTTTGTTGGCCACAGGTTTTGCTGATCGCAGTTCCGATTTAGAACGGTTATTTGCCGCGTGGGGTATTGATTACGATGCCGGCCAAGTGGTTTTGGATTTGGGTAATGCGCACCGTATTCCCGCACAACAAGCGGGCCAGCCTGTGCCGCATGTGGGTATTTTGAGTTTGGAAGGTGATGGCATCAATCGCACACAAAATGTGATTGCGGATTTGGAAAATATCAATATCGCCTCTGCCGGTTTTCTGTCTCAGCATTCAGGTAGTGCGACGCAATTTGTGCCGTTGCTGACATCCAGTCACCAAACAGATCATCTGGATACGCAGACTTACAGCATGATCGGCACGTCACGCTGAGTTGTTGGAAAAAATGAAACCAGGCGATCATCCGTACACCTTTGCCGCGTGGGTGAGTGGCACAGTGAAAACCGCTTTTCCGGCAGGAAAACCGGCTACGAGCCAGTTTGCTGGCGATGTGTTGCAGGCATCCAAAGAACCGATACAAGTGATCGTGGTGGCCGATACCGATGTGCTGGCGGATCGCATGTGGGTGGATCGCCAAGACTATTTCGGTCAGACCGTTGCCACACCCTTTGCAGCCAACGGCGACATGGTGGTGAATATGCTTGATGCGCTGGGCGGCAGTGCTGATTTGATCAATTTGCGCAGTCGCGGCACTTATCAACGACCGTTTACGCGCGTCGATGATTTAGAAAAGGCAGCTAGCAGTCGCTTGCGCGAACAACAGGATGCATTGGCAAAAGCCTTGTCGGATACAGAAAACAAAATTTCACAGTTGAATGCCTCGGCGGCTAATCAAGAGACGGGGGAGATGAACGAGCTCACGCCAGCGCAGAAGCAAGCCGTGGAAATGTTTGAACGCGAGCGCTTGAAAATTCGCAAAAATTTGCGTGAAGTGCAGCATCAGCTAAACAGTGATGTCGACAAGTTGGGCACTGTTTTAAAAATTATCAACATTGCAGCTGTGCCGGTGTTGCTCAGTGTATTTGCATTATTGGCAGCAGGATTGCGACGCTATCGCATGCATCGAGTTGGATAGGTGACAACACTTGCTCGCGGTATGGTCTGTCGATCAGTCATTTGCAGGTGAAGCGTCATTGTTGGCGCAGCAGTTGTCGGTGCCTCTGCTGTCGGATGTTGACGAGCACACACGCGCCGCTTATCCGTTTTTGTTGGTGTTGAACGAACAGGGATGCAGTTTGTTACAAGGCAAACAGCGAATCGCCGTGGATTTTGTTGCCGGTGCCAGCCGACATCGCCGCTTGCATGGCGGTGGTCGCGGCCAACCGATTGCAAAGGCGATCGGTATTAAATCCGGCAACATTATTCCTTCAGTGTTGGATGCAACGGCTGGTTTAGGCGGCGATGCATTTGTGTTGGCGACATTGGGTTGTCGCGTGCAACTGTGTGAGCGCTCGCCGGTGGCTCATGCACTACTGCACGATGGCATCGCGCGTGCTAATCGATGCGAAGAACAAAGCCTGCGTGAAATTGTTGCGCGCATGCATTTGTTGGTCGTTGATTCGAAGCAGCATATGCAAAATTTGTTGACCGATAATTCAAGCGCAGAAAAGCCGGATGTGGTTTTTTTGGATCCTATGTTTCCTGAAAAGCGCAAAAATGCAGCGCCTAAAAAAGAGATGGCGGCATTTCACTTGTTGGTGGGAGCGGATGAAGATGCAGATGCTTTGTTGCCGCTAGCCTTGCAGGTGGCACAGCGCCGTGTTGTCGTCAAACGCCCGCGCCATGCGCCGGTGTTGGCGGGAGTGAAGCCTAGTTTAGTGTTGGAAGGGGAGTCGACACGCTTTGATATCTACCCTCTGCGCAGTATGGCGACAGACGCGCGGTCACCGTGAATGCGCGGTGCGGTATGCCGCCATATCTAAGCTAAAAAGTTGTGCATCTTCTTTGCCGGTGACGGTTGGGTAGTAATTTTTTCGTGTACCAAAGGCAGAAAATCCCATTTTTTCGTACAGATGCTGTGCGATGAGATTGGATGCGCGCACTTCTAAAAAAATCTTTTGGATTTCGTCGTCCAGCAGCAGCAGCGATTGTTGCAAAAGTTGTTTGCCTGCGCCTTTTCCCTGTTGAAAAGGATGGATGGCGATGTTTAACAGGGTGGCTTCATCAATGGCGCATTCATAAGCGGCAAAGCCAATGATGTCTCGCGCTTCATGCAGGACAAAGCAATGAATATGAGGCTGATCAATGCACCATTTCAGGGTGGATTCTGACCACGGGTACTGATGGGCTTGTTCTTCAATAAACAACAGTTCATTGAGATCTTTGCTAGTGGCTTGGCGTATGTTCAAGTGCGTACCAAGATCTGTAACGCGCGCCAAGTGTCAGCTTTATTGGCGGGTGTTTCTAGCATGGCGTTGAGTGAACATGCGGTCGTAACAGGCCAGTCGCGGTATTGCGTTACCGTGGTTTTTTCTTCGAGCTCGCTATGCAATAGCGCTGAGATATTGTTGCCGAAGCACAGTATTTGTCGCACAGCTGCATTTTTTAAAACGCCGCCATCTAACATGCCCTGAAAGTGATCGCGCGCGGCTGACACAGTTTTGTCTTTGTGTTGCGGCAGCGGCCAAGAAAATTGGTTGGCGTTAGTGAGTTGTTCTGAACGACCTATAGCTTTCAGGATGTTACTCAGCAAAACCAGTTGTGCTTTATCCGTGCGCGGCGTTTCTGCTAATACCAGCAAATCATCGACCTTCCACAGTGCGATATGACAATGGAAGACAGGCTGTTCTGTTTTTGATGGGGATGCGTTGGGCTGCGTTGGAGGTGTTGGTTCTTTGATGTTGCGCTTGGCAGCAGTCGTCGGCGTGGATGTTTTTTCGTCCAACAATTGACGAATATGCTGCGGGGTAGTCGCGGTTGTTGTTTGCTCGGCATCGTCGGTATCGTCTTCGTGTTCCACGATAGGCGATGGCAGTGCACCAGCCAGAGGAAAGCGCGCTGCGTACTGGACTATGCCCATGGCATCCAAGTAATCCAGTCGCAGTCGCTCGTCCATCCGTTGTATCTCAAAAAAATAATTAAATGTGATCGCCTTCTTGCGGGTTGATGCGCAGCGTACCGGAGGCGAGCAAATTGAGCGCGTTGAGATACGCTTTTACCGATGCCACCACAATATCGGTATCAGCACCGTTGCCGTTGATCACGCGCCCTGCGTGTTCCAAGCGCACGGTAACTTCGCCTTGCGAATCGGTGCCGCTGGTAATGGCGTTGACGGAGTACAGCAATAAATCGGTTCCGCTCTGTGCAATGTTTTCAATGGCTTTAAATGCAGCATCGACAGGACCGCTGCCTTCCGCTTCGGCTTGCATCGTTTCACCTTTTACCAGCAAAGACAATTTGGCGTGTGGGCGGCTGCCTGTTTTGGATTGCACTTCCAATGCGCTGAGTTGGTAAGTTTCTTGTATTTCACTCGGTTCCATGTCGCTGACCAGTGCCTGTAAATCTTCATCAAAGATTTCAGATTTTTTGTCAGCGAGATCCTTGAAGCGCGCAAAAGCATCGTTCAATGCGGTTTCATCCAACTCAATACCGAGATCTTTTAAGCGTGTGCGGAAAGCATTGCGGCCAGACAATTTGCCGAGCACCAATTTATTGGTGTGCCAGCCCACATCTTCTGCGCGCATGATTTCGTAAGTTTCACGATGCTTGAGTACGCCGTCTTGGTGTATGCCGGATTCATGCGCAAACGCGTTGGCACCGACAATCGCTTTGTTGGGCTGCACAGGGTAGCCCGTGATGCTGGAAACCAGTTTAGATGTCGGCACAATTTGTGTGGCGTCGATGCGCGTTTCTACCGGAAAAACATCTTTGCGCGTGCGTACGGCCATCACAATTTCTTCTAAAGATGCATTGCCTGCGCGCTCGCCGAGCCCGTTAATCGTGCATTCCACTTGGCGCGCGCCGTTCATCACAGCTGCGAGGGAATTGGCAACCGCCATGCCGAGATCATTGTGGCAGTGCGTAGACCAAATCACTTTGTCAGCACCGGGCACGCGCTCAATTAACTGACGCATGCGCTCACCCCAGAGTGCGGGAATGGAATAGCCCACGGTGTCTGGCACATTGATGGTTTTCGCGCCGGCTTTGATCACTTCGCCAAAAATGCGCACGAGAAAATCCATGTCAGAGCGCACAGCGTCTTCGGCAGAAAACTCCACATCGTCTGTGTATTCGCGCGCCAGTTTTACCGCCATGATGGCCTGCTCCACGACTTGATCGGGAGCCATGCGCAATTTTTTCTCCATGTGGATAGGGCTGGTGGCGATAAAGGTGTGTATGCGACCGGATTGTGCAGGCGTAATCGCTTCACCCGCGCGGCGCACATCTTTTTCATTCGCGCGCGCCAAAGAACACACGGTAGAAGTTTTGATGGTTTTGGCGATAGTTTGAATCGCTTCAAAATCGCCGGGGCTGGCGGCGGCAAAACCGGCTTCGATGACATTGACGCCCAATTTTTCTAATTGTCGCGCAATGCGAATTTTTTCATCGCGAGTCATGGATGCGCCTGGGCTTTGTTCGCCGTCGCGCAAGGTGGTATCAAAAATAATTAACTGCTCTTTAGTAGACATGATGCTGCTCCAAAATTTTGTTCGTTTCAGAATAAGGAATGCGTTCTTGGGTGCCCCGCGCAGGGCGTGCGATAGCTATGCCCCTCAGGGCAGCAGGAGCAGGCAAAAGCCATGCGGGGACTGCAGGGCGAGTCCGCGATGAGTGCAATGCTTGTTGAGAGGCTTGCGTTGCATGGCTAGTAAGAGACGCGTTGAAGAAGATTGTCTGAATGATAATCCTGCAGCGGGGGATTTTCCAAGTGCGGCTTGGCGTTAGCAATCAATCGCCGCAATACACGCAGCCGCTGGTGCAGGTTTCTTTCACAATAATTTTGCTCAGCAGCGGCAGGGCAGGTTTCAGTTCACGCCAAATCCAACGCGCTAAGTTTTCACTGGTGGGGTTTTCTAAACCGACGATGTCATTCAGATAGTGATGGTCGAGCCGTTCCCAGACGGGCTTGAATGCAGCTTTGATATCGGCAAAATCCATCAGCCAGCCACTGGCGGTATCGACGGGGCCTGAGACATGGATCGAGACTTGGAACGAGTGGCCGTGCAGGCGGGCGCACTTGTGTCCTTCGGGGACATGCGGCAGGCGGTGGGCGGCTTCGATTGAGAATTCTTTGTAGATTTCCATGGGCTTACCTAGTTGAGGACGGTAATTCTAATGCAAATGCCAGTTTTAGGGGTTTATGGGCTTGGAATTGCTTGCTTGATGGCTTGGGTTTTCTTACAATGCGCGCCCTTCGACCTGCCTCGAAAGGCGGGCGTTATTTGGAGTGAGTAAACATGTACGCGGTAATTGAGTCTGGTGGCAAGCAACACCGGGTTGTTGAAGGTGAAGTTCTCAATGTCGAATTGCTGGAAGCAGCAGCGGGCGACAAAATTGATTTCAGCGAAGTGCTGATGGTTGGCAATGGTGCGGATGTGAAAATCGGCGCGCCATTCGTCGCCGGTGGCAAAGTGTCGGCTGAGGTGGTGGGTCACGGTCGTGGGGACAAGATCCGCATCATCAAATTCCGTCGCCGCAAGCACTATCGCAAGCAGCAGGGTCACCGTCAGTGGTTCACCCAAATCAAAATCACCGCAATCAGCGCTTAATTGATAGCGCGGTTCAAGAGGTAAAGAGACATGGCTCACAAGAAAGCAGGCGGTAGTACCAAGAACGGTCGCGATTCCCAGGCAAAACGCTTGGGCGTGAAAATGTTTGGCGGCCAACAAGCGGTTGCAGGTAACATCATCGTGCGTCAGCGCGGCACCGAATACCATGCGGGTGCAAATGTAGGTATGGGCACTGACCACACTTTGTTTGCCACTGCAGATGGTGAAGTGAAGTTTGAAGTAAAAGGCAAACACAACCGTCGTTTCGTTAGCATCATTGCTGCCTAAGCGTTGTTTTGTAAGGAAAAAGCCCCGCATTGCGGGGCTTTTTTGTTTTAATCTACCATTCCTTGAGAGCTGGCCTCTCAGCTGCTGGACAACAGGCACATGAAATTCGTTGACGAAGTACCCATCGCCGTACACGCAGGCAAAGGTGGCAATGGCTGCATGAGCTTTCGGCGCGAAAAATATGTGCCGTTTGGCGGCCCCGACGGCGGCGACGGCGGCGACGGCGGCAGTGTGTTCCTGCAAGCCGATGCCTCACTCAACACGCTGATCGACTACCGCTACCAGCGCCGGCATCGCGCCAAAGACGGGCAGTCGGGTCGCGGTGCGAACTGCACCGGCCACAGTGGCGAAGACTTGGTGCTCAATGTGCCGGTGGGCACCACGGTGATCGATGAAGATACCGGAGAAGTGCTGGGCGACCTGACGCAAGCCCATCAGCGCTTGCTGGTGGCGCAGGGTGGCTTTCACGGCATTGGCAACGCGCGCTTCAAATCCAGTATCAACCGCGCGCCGCGCCAGACTAAGCCGGGGCAGCCTGGGGAGATGCGCAATCTGCGTCTCGAACTCAAAGTATTGGCCGATGTCGGCTTGCTGGGTTTGCCCAACGCGGGCAAATCCACCTTGATTCGCGCCATTTCTTCTGCGCGCCCGAAAGTGGCGGATTACCCGTTCACCACGCTAGTGCCGAATCTCGGCGTGGTGAGCGTCAGCAAAATGCGCAGCTTTGTGGTGGCGGATATTCCAGGCTTGATCGAAGGCGCTGCCGAAGGCGCTGGTTTAGGCATTCGTTTTCTCAAGCATTTAACGCGCACGCGTTTGCTGTTGCATCTGGTGGATGTGTTGCCGCCTGATGGTTCCGATCCGTTTGACAATATTCGCGCCATCGAAAAAGAGCTGAAATCGTTTAGCCCCACCTTGGCAGCGCGCCCGCGTTGGTTGGTGTTGAATAAATTGGATTTGATTCCAGAAGACGAGCGCGAAGCGTTTTGTAAAAAATTGTACAAACGCTTGAAGCTGACGAAAAAAATGCCGCACTTTGCCATCATCGCGGTAACCGGCGATGGCACGCAAGATTTGTGCGAGGCCATCATGTCGCACATTGAGTTAGAGCGCGAGATGCAGAAAGAAGATCCAGAACTGGCGCGCGCAGAAGCGGCTATTCAGTTGGCGATGCAAGAAGAATCGCGTGAAGCGATTGCGCAGTTGGCGGAAGCGCGTCGTTTAGCGCGCTTGCAGAAAGATAGCGATGATGATGACGATTGGGATGAGGATTGGGACGACGGCGATGTCGAAGTTCACTATGTCCAGTAAAAACATGTCCAGTAAAAAACATGTTCAGTAAAAAATATGTTCAGTAAAAAATAAGAAACAGTGGCGGGGAAGTTGTGGTAGGCAGAGCAGAAATACAAGAAGCCAAACGCTGGGTGATCAAAATTGGCAGTGCGGTGTTGACCGATGATGGCCGCGGTTTGGATCGCGACAGCATTCAGCACTGGGTGGAGCAAATCGTCGAGTTGCGTCAGCGCGGCGTGGAAATTGTATTGGTGTCCTCCGGTGCCGTGGCAGAGGGAATGAGCCGTTTGGGTTGGAAAAATCGCCCAGAAGCGCTGCATGAATTGCAGGCAGCAGCCGCGATTGGTCAGATGGGTTTGGTGCAGGCGTATGAATCTTGTTTTCATCAATTCAATATCCACACCGCACAAATTTTGTTGGATCACGACGATTTATCGAACCGCGAACGCTATTTGAATGCGCGCAGCACCATGCAAACGCTGATTGCGTTAGGTGCCATTGCTGTGGTTAATGAGAACGACACGGTTGTTACCGATGAAATTCGTTTTGGTGATAACGATACGCTGGCGGCATTGGTGGCAAACTTAGTGGAAGCGGATTTGCTGATTATTCTCACCGATCAAGACGGTTTATTTGATAAAGATCCGCGCAGCCATAGCGATGCAAAATTGGTGGCGCGCGCACGGGCGGGTGATGAAAACCTTGATGGTATGGCCAGCGGTGTCAGTGGGCGCTTGGGTCGCGGCGGTATGAGCACCAAAATTCGCGCGGCGAAATTGGCGGCGCGTTCTGGTTGCCATACGGTCATTGCCAGTGGGCGGCGCAAATCCTTGTTGCGCACTTTGCAGGAAGAAACCACGCCGATCAGTTTGTTGGTCGCCGATGAAAAGCCGATGGCAGCGCGCAAACGCTGGTTGGCTGGGCAATTAAAAACGCGCGGCACGGTGGTGTTGGATGCAGGTGCAGTGGATGTGGTGCGCAGCAAAGGAAAAAGTTTGCTGCCGATCGGTGTAAAAAATGTGCAGGGTGATTTTGAGCGCGGCGATATGGTGATTTGCGTGGATGAAAGCGGCAACGAAATCGCACGCGGATTAATCAATTACCGTGCAGAAGACGCACGGAAAATTATCGGAAAACCAACCGCAGCTATCGCAGCCGAGTTGGGATATTTCAGCGGTGAAGAACTGGTTCATCGCGATAATCTGGTTGTGAATTAACACAAGGATTGCACATGAAATCGTTGTTTATTTGGACATTGGCGGCTGTGTTAGGTGCCAGTGCTTTTGGCGTGCTTGCGTTATCGCAAGGCGAAACGGTCAACGCGCTGTGGTTGGTGGTTGCCGCCGTGTGCACCTATTCCATTGCCTATCGTTTTTATGCGCGATTTATTGCGCGCCGAGTGATGGAGCTCAACGACCGCCGTTTAACACCTGCAGAAAGACACAACGACGGTTTGGATTATGTGCCTACCCACAAAGGCGTGCTGTTTGGTCATCACTTTGCTGCGATTGCTGGTGCGGGGCCATTGGTGGGGCCTGTGTTGGCGGCGCAGATGGGGTATTTGCCCGGCACCTTGTGGATTTTGATTGGCGTTGTGTTAGCTGGCGCTGTGCAAGACGCCATGATTCTTTTTGTTTCCACGCGCCGCGATGGGCGTTCACTCGGCGAAATTATTCGCATGGAAATGGGCAACACTGCAGGTGTGGTGGCCATGCTCGGCATTTTGGCGATCATGGTAATTTTGTTAGCGGTGTTGGGCATGGTGGTGGTGAAGGCGCTCGCCGACAGCCCGTGGGCAGTGTCCACTTTATTGGCCACTATTCCGATTGCTTTGTTGATGGGCGTGTATTCGCGCTGGTTTCGTCCAGGAAAAATTGGCGAAGTGTCGTTGATCGGTTTTGTGTTGCTGATGGCGGCGTTGTATGGCGGTCATTGGGTGGCGGCGCATCCGCTGTGGAGCGCGTGGTTCACGCTAAAAGGTGAAACGCTAGCCATTGGCTTGATTGCTTACGGGTTCATCGCAGCGGTGTTGCCGGTGTGGTTGTTGCTGGCGCCGCGCGATTATTTGTCCACATTTTTGAAAATTGGCACCATCGTCGCGTTGGCAATAGGCATTGTTTTTGTAGCACCGCCATTGAAGATGCACGCGATCACGCAGTTTGTCGATGGCACGGGCCCTGTGTTTGCCGGTTCGCTATTTCCATTTTTATTTATCACCATCGCTTGCGGTTCGGTGAGTGGATTTCACGCCTTGGTTGCCTCGGGCACCACGCCGAAAATGTTGGAACGCGAATCGCATATTGTCGCCATTGGTTATGGCGCAATGTTGATGGAATCGTTTGTCGCAGTGATGGCGATGATTGCGGCTTGCGTGTTAGAGCCGGGGATTTATTTCGCGCTAAACAGTCCGGCGGCGGTGATTGGCACAACGGTGGAGTCTGCTTCACAAGTGATTACACAGTGGGGCTTTGTGGTCACGCCAGAAATGCTTACGCAGTTAGCCAAAGATGTGGGTGAGCACACGGTATTGTCGCGCACCGGTGGAGCGCCCACTTTTGCCGTGGGCATGGCAAAAATTCTCGCCGACATGATCGGCGGTGCGTCGATGATGGCGTTTTGGTATCACTTCGCTATTTTGTTTGAAGCTTTATTTATTTTGACCACGCTAGATGCGGGGACGCGCGTGTGCCGTTTTCTGATTCAAGACATGCTCGGCAATGTGGTACCGGAACTTGGCAATACTCGTTCGTGGTTTGCCAATGTTTTATCGACGGCATTGGCTGTGGGTGCTTGGGGTTGGTTTTTATATCAAGGCGTGACCGATCCTTTCGGCGGCATCAATAGCTTGTGGGCGCTATTCGGTATTGCGAATCAAATGTTGGCGGGCATGGCGTTAATTCTGGCAACGGTAGTTTTGGTGCGTATGAAAAAAATGCGCTTCGTGTGGGTTACAGCATTGCCGGCCTGCGGCGTGTTGCTCGTCACCTTATTGGCGGGTTGGCAAAAAGTTTTTTCACCGGAAACAAAGATTGGTTTTCTGGCGCAGGCAGAAAAATTTTCTGCAGCTTTGGCGCGCGGCGAAGTGTTGGCGCCAGCAAAAACACTGCAACAGATGGAGCAAGTGGTTTTCAATAATTATGTCGATGCGGCGATGGCCTTGTTTTTTATCGCTGTGGTGGTGTCGATGCTATTTTTTGCGTGGCGTGTGATCTGGCAGGCGCATCAACATCCAGCAGTGACGGTTAATGAATCGCTGGTGGTGTGGCGACCAGAGCACGAGTGGCGCGACGAGGCTATTTGGCATGAGTAGATTTGGTTGCGACGCATCGCGCAAACCGCGCGCTTGATGGTGGGCAGGTGACTACCAAGAATATGTTGCATACATGCGGCAACATCACCCAGAGCTGCCCGCGCTGTCGGAGCGCGAATATTTTTGGCGCTGCCAGAACAGTCGATATGGAGCAGAAGCGGGCAGTATTAAGCGCTGTCTTGTTGAATATGCGGGGAGGGGGGGAGTAAACTAGAAACCAGATTCAGCTTTTTGGCTGTATCCCTTAAAAGAAAATCAAACTCAATAAAGGAAATGTTGTGATGAAAAAATGAAAATAGCGGGTTTGTTATTGGCGTGTGCGCTGCCGTTTACTGCGAATGCGGCGGATGTGTGTTTGAAAGTTAATGATCAGATGTACCTCAAGTTCAAGAAGCCTGCTCTAACCAAAGGCACTGCTTCACAATTTACAGGCACATTTGTTGTGCCTGCTGCTGGCATGCGACCTGTTATGTATGCTCCTGCTTTTGGTTTGGCTGTGACCCATTCAGATGGGAAGATAGACTACACAGTAAACGCAGATACATACAACAGCTTTTGGGAGTACTACGATTCATCGGCTAAGGTAGGTTTCGTTCTTGTTAATACAGACAAGAAGACATTCTCTTCTGGAACGATGGCTGAGTGGGGTGGTGCCATCCCCTATGCCTATCTCTACGATGCTACTTTGGACGAAGATATACTGGATACCCAGAGCGTTCAGCTATCTGCGGTCAATTGCAAGGAAGTGCCTGCATTTTGATAAAGCTACGCTAAAACGAAAATAAAAAAACCGGCATTGCCGGTTTTTTTTATGGGTGTACTTCTTGGTCGGGTATTTATTCAACCGATGGCGCGACGGGAAATGTGCGCATAATTTTTTCAATCGCGATACGCAGTGCGGCGCGGCGTTCAGCTTCGTTGGAGCTGCCTTTCAAAATGCGCGTGGCAGAACTGTGCCAAATGGTTTGGCCTTGCGCATTGAAGGCGGCAAGGTGTAACTCGCCACGGTTGTATAGCACAGCGTGTGTTTTTGGGGCTTGCAAGCCTTGGAAAGTAGGGGATTTATCTTTATCGAATGTCCAGCGCAAGCCGTAGTCATTGGCTTCTGAATTATCAAATGCTGGTGCGTCGTTCTCTTCGGATTCTTCTTGTGTCACCGCGATGCGGTAGTCCAGCGTGATATCGGCATCGCCTTTGGCAACGCGCGTAAAGCCGCGGTCGTTCATCAGCATATCAACATACTCACACACCACGCGGTTGAATTCTTGCGTGTGGCCACCGGTAGGGACAGTTTTATCCATGCTGGAAAAATCCCAGCGATAAGTTTTTAAATTTACAAAGTCAGCGCTGGTATCCGTGCTGTGAGTTTCTATATCGGTGCGACTGGAGCTGGAGCAGGCGGCGAGAGCAAAGCAGGCGCAAAAAAGCAGTGCAAAACGCACGATCATTTTTTGAAAAGTGGCGGTGGTGTGTTGTGCAGATGATGTCATTATCGGTTACCGCGATTGGTTGAGGTGCTGGATGTATCTTCTGTGGCTGCGGGTGTTGCCGATTCGACTTGAACGGTTACGGGAACCCACTTGTTAATGATGGCGCGCAGTATTCCATCTCTTTGCATGATGGCAAGTTGCTGGTTCACGGTTTGTAACAGCGCGTTATTGCTTTTGTTTACCGCCCAGCCCAAACGCTCGTCGGTTAATTCATTGTTGAGACTCATAAACTCTTGGCGCGCCGTGTCGGTAGCGAGTGCCCAGCTGGTGGCAGCATCGTGAATGACAAAATCAACGCTGTTATTTTTTAATTTTGCAAAAGCTTCGTTAATAGAATCGCAGCGCGAGATGGCGGCATTGCGCAAACTGTCATTGGCAAAGTTTTCACCCGTGGTACCTGCAACTACAGCAACGCGCGCATCAGGGCGAAACAGCGTGCCTTTGTAACCAAAACGACTGGCATCGGCGTAGCGGATAATCGCCATTTGTCCGGCGCTGAGATATGGATTGCTGAAACTCACCAGCTGGCTGCGCTCCGGTGTGATGGTCATGCCGGACATGATGATGTCAATTTTTCCCGCTTGCAGTGCAGGAATCAGTTGTTCGAATGCCATCTCAACAAATTCTGCTTTGCGGCCCATTTGTTGCGCGATGGTTTCACCAGCGGCAATGTCAATGCCGGTGAGTTGGCCGTCCTGTTTGTAAGCGAGTGGTTGATAATTAGGTGAAACCCCAATGCGCAGTGTTTGATTGGCAAAGGCGGAAGTAGCTAGTGTGAAACTAGCGATTAGTAGAAGCAGTTTGGTGAGCTGACGCATGCAGTGGTTCTCCTTTAAACGCGCAATGATAACGGTTTCACTCTCAAAAAAAGCGCATCGACAAATCAATCGCGCGGCAGTGCTTGGTCAAGCCGCCAATCGAAATAAAATCCACACCCGTTTCCGCCGTGGCGCGCAAGTTGCTGTCGTTGATATTGCCGGAAGCTTCCAGCAGTGAACGGCGTGCGGTGAGTTGAACGGCTTTTGCCATATCGTCCAAGGAAAACTCATCCAACATGATGACTTCACAGCCCGCGTGCAGCGCTTCGTCCAGTTCATCAAAGTTCTCCACTTCCACTTCCACCGGTTTGCCGGGGGCGATCAGACGCGCTTGCTGCACTGCCGCAGTAATGCTGTTGCAGGCTGCAATGTGATTTTCTTTGATGAGAAAAGCATCGTACAGACCGATGCGATGGTTGTGACAGCCGCCGACCGTCACGGCGTATTTCTGAGCGGTGCGCAGGCCGGGGATGGTTTTGCGCGTGTCGAGCAGGCGCACGCTGGTACCGGCGACAAGCTGTGCGTAGTGATGGCAGGTGGTGGCAGTGCCAGCCAGCAATTGCAGAAAGTTCAGCGCCGTGCGCTCGGCGGTGAGTAGGCTGCGCGCCATGCCGTGCAGGGTGAACAGCGTGCTGTCGCCGTCCACGGCATCGCCTTCCTTGACGCGCCACTCCACGCGAATGTTCGCATCAACTTGGTGCATCACCTCATCCACCCAAGGGCGTCCGCACATAATCATCGGCTCGCGTGTGATGATGCGCGCTTGGCCTGGTTGCTGTGCGGGGATGAGTTGAGCCGTGATATCACCTGTGCCGATATCTTCGGCAAGCGCAGCGCGCACTTGCGCGATAATGTCGGTTTGCAGGTGCTGAATTCTGTGCATGGTGGGAATCGTGCTCATTGGTGAGGCCGATATTGTTACAGATTGGCAGAGGTTGTGCATGGCAGCTTGGGTGGTAACTCGTTGAACAATCAGGAAAACTTTTCACTGCTGCTGTTGGCCGGTGGGCGCGGCGAGCGTTTGGGCGGGCAAGACAAAGGTCTGCTCACGCTGCAGGGCAAAACTTTTGTAGCGCGCTTGCTGGAACGCTTTGCGCCGCTGGCACGCGCAGTGTTGATCTCCGCTAATCGCCATTTGGATGTTTACCAAGGCATTGCAGCGCCGTGGCATGCAACCGTGTTGCCTGACACCAATCACGGCTTTCACGGCCCATTAGCGGGAATTTTGACCGGCTTGCAACACGCACAAACCGACTGGGTGTTGGTGTTGCCCTGTGACGCGCAACATCTTCCAGAGGATTTAATTGAGAAATTACGCACGCCGTGCGAGCAAAACCAAGCGCAAGCTGTTTTTGCGGTGGTCGATGAGCAAGCGCAGCCCTTGGTATGTTTTTTGCGGCGTTCGCTGGTGAAAACATTGGAACAGGATTTTGCGGCAGGTGAGCGATCCGTTGTTCGTTGGTTGCGGTCGATCAATGCGCAGCGCAGTGAATTTGATAGTAATACTGCTCACTGTTGGAGCATCAACACGCCAGATGATCTCGCGCGTGTGGCTTCGCAATCTTGTTTTATCTGTTGAGAGAGCATATATTCGCAATTCGCGAATAAAGAATGAGGGTATGGCTGTGGCTCGAATTCGATCAAATTCCCAGCTCGTTTTGCGACCGCAAGATTTACTGGTTTTGCTCCGACTGGCACTGCAGCAGGACTCGCCCCCAAGCTATGCGGCACTGGGGGCTGAGCTAGGGCTCACCGCATCAGAAACGCATGCAGCCGTCGAGCGCGCGGTAGCTGCGCAACTGGCTCATAAGGGTGTCGACGGGAAACCATCCGTCATCAAAGAGGCCTTGCTCCTCTTTGTCTTGCATGGGGCGCGCTATTGTTTTCCAGCGGTGCGAGGCGAAATCACACGCGGCTTGCCTACGGTGTATGCGGCAGATCCGCTTAAATCGTTGGTGGTGGTTCCAAACAACGAGCCGCCACCGGTTTGGCCGCATAAGCATGGCACGCAACGAGGCATGACACTTTACCCCTTGTATCCCAGCGTGCCAGAGGCAGCCTTGCGTAATCCAGCTTTGTACGAGTTGCTGGTGCTATTTGATGCCGTGCGTGCAGGCAGTGCTCGCGAGCGAGCTCTCGCTATCCCCATGTTGGAAGCGCGTTTGCAGCCATGAACCCGAATGATCCGAATGTTGTTTTACTGGATATGGCGGCAGGACAGTTGGGCGGCGATCTATGCCGGCAAATGGTTTTTGTCGGAGGGGCTGTGGCTGGTTTACTGGTTACAGATCCCGCCATGCCTGCTATCCGTGCGACCGAGGATGTGGATGTGGTATGTGAAGTCCTGACATTGACCGATTACCGCGCGGTGGAAGATGCGTTGCGCGCACGCGGGTTCATGCACGACACGCGTTTAGAAGCTCCCATCTGCCGTTGGCGTGTTGCAGGTATAACCGTGGATGTGATGCCTTCAACGGAAGCTATTTTTGGTTTCACTAACCGCTGGTACCCATTGGCGCTACAGACAGCAAAACTCACCGTGTTGCCGAGCGGGCATGAGATTCGTGTAATCACCGCACCGGTGTTTTTGGCAACAAAATTGGAGGCATTTAAAGGTCGAGGCCGCGGTGACTTTCTGTTCAGCCACGACTTGGGAGATTTGGTTAGTGTGCTGGATGGTCGTGAAACTATCTTGCAGGAATGTAAAGACAGCGCCTTGGAGTTACGCGTTTACTTGTGCCGCTGTTTTGCTGAATGGGTGGCGACCCCAGCATTTTTACAATCTTTATCCGGTCACTTGCCGCCGGATGCAGCAAGCCAAGAACGCTTGCCTGATTTATTGCAAAAACTGCATGAGTTGGCGGCTATGGAAAAAGCCACGCAGTAAAACGGAAGTGAAAGACACTAATTTTTATCATCACGCCTGAGGAAGCCTATCCATGAAAAGCTTTCACCACACCCTTGTTCTTCTAGCCGCCTTACTCGGCACTTCATCACTCCACGCCGCGCCTGGCGATTTAGATCTCAGCTTTGGCGGCGGTACCGCCAAAGTCACCACGGCGATTGGTACGGGCGGCGATTTTGGCTATTCGGTGATCCAGCAGGCAGATGGCAAGCTGGTGGTGGCGGGGAGTAGCTGGAACGGTAGCAATGCTGATGTTGCGCTGGTGAGGTACAACGCCGATGGCTCCTTGGATACTGGCTTTGGTGGTGGTACCGGCAAAGTCACCACGGCGATTGGTGGGAGCGATGATGTAGGCTATTCAGTGATCCAGCAGGCGGATGGCAAGCTGGTGGTGGCGGTGATTAGCTACAACGGCAGCAGTTATGATTTTGCGCTGGTGCGCTACAACGCCGATGGCTCCTTGATGCCAGCTTTGATGGGGATGGCATAGTCACCACGGCGATTGGTGCGGGCGACGATTATGGCTATTCGGTCATTCAGCAGTCGGATGGCAAACTGGTGGTGGCGGGGGTAGCTCCAACGGCGGCAATTATGATATTGCACTGGTGCGCTACAACGCGGATGGCTCCTTGGATACCGGCTTTGATGGGGATGGCAAAGTCACCACGGCGATTGGTACGGGCGGCGATTATGGCCAATCGGTCATCCAGCAGGCGGATGGCAAGCTGGTGGTGGCGGGGTATAGCTCCAACGGCAGCAATGATGATGTTGCGCTGGTGCGCTACAACACGGATGGCTCCTTGGATACCGGCTTTGACGGGGATGGCAAAGTCACCACGGCGATTGGTACGGGCTACGATGAAGGATACTCAGTCATTCAGCAGGCGGATGGCAAGCTGGTGGTGGCGGGGACTAGCTACAACGGCAGCAGTTATGATTTTGCGCTGGTGCGCTACAACGCCGACGGCTCCTTGATGCCAGCTTTGATGGGGATGGCATAGTCACCACGGCGATTGGTGCGGCCAATGATTATGCACAATCGGTAATCCAGCAGGCAGATGGCAAGCTGGTGGTGGCGGGGTATAGCTGGAACGGCAGTAATGATGATGTTGCGCTGGTGCGCTACAACGAGGACGGTTCTTTGGATACTTCGTTTGATGGCGATGGCAAAGTCACTACGGCGATTGGTGCGGGCGATGATTATGGTCGATCGGTGATCCAGCAGGCGGACGGCAAGCTGGTGGTGGCGGGGTATAGCGAGAACGGCGGTAATTATGATTTTGCGCTGGTGCGTTATGAAAGCAGCGGTCAGCTCACGACTACAGCCAATCTTTGGCTCAAAAACTCACGGCTAAGGTGGGTATTGGCAACAATGACGACAGTTGGAATGCTCAATACCAGTACAACGCCGATCGCCGCAGTGGGCAGGTGTTTGACCCTGCCACTGATGCGCTGGATGTGGCGCTGAAAGGTAGCAACATCCATTTGCCAGCCAATAGCCTTGTGAGCAAAGGCAAGGGCTTTGCGTACAGCACGGCCAAAGGCGTGGTGCCGGCAATCAAAGTCTCCTGATGCCTTCCACACAAACGCTCAAAGTGTCGATGAGCGGCACCGAAATCGGTGCTACTTTGCCTGAAACGCTGGCAAACACGGTGAACTTGGGCAGTGAGCAGCGCAGCTTGCAGGTTGCCTTGATGCCAAGGGCAAATTCCTGCCCACGGCGGCTTACCAATCAGAAGCCGTGGTGGTGACTTCTGCCACCGTCAAAGACAGCGGCACCACCAAAGACAGCTTGGTGTTGAAGTTGAATCTCGCTGATCCTGCGCTGTTGAGTGTGTACGATTTTGACACCCCATGCCCGCCAACCAACAAGCACTGCAAGCAGCCAGATGTGGAAATCACGCTGTATGACGAAAACAACACGGTTTTGTTGAGCAAGACGCTGACCAATTTGCTTGCCACCACGCGCACGGTTTCTGGTGTCACCAATCTTTACAGCATGAAGAAAATTGCTGCAGATACCGCACCAGACAATATCCTGTCCGCCTTTAGCTTCGCCAGCAAAAAAGGCGCTCTCAGCCTCACCCTGAAAAATCTCGCGTTAGTGGGTGCGCTGGATTCTTCCCAATCACAACTGGGCGTAGCCATCACCATCGACAGCAAAACTTACTTTGCCCGTGTGACGCTGTTTGAAACCAAAAGCGGCAGTCAAACTTGGGGCAGTAAATACAGCACTTATGCCATGCCAACGCCGTGAGGGCGTTGGTTTTGACATGACAAAAATCGCTTGATCAGATTGCATCAAAACTAGCGGTTTGATTGGACGGTTGAGACAATGCCCGCATCGAAAGCTGCGGGCATTTTTGTTTGTGGCAGTCCTTGGTATGTTTCTTGCTGCGTTCACGAGCAAAACAGTCACAATTTGGAGAACGACATGCACGACTGTAGTAGCGGGCAGGCGCTGATCGCGCTGGAAAACGCACTGGCGCATTACGCCAGCCTGCCGGTACTGGAAGTGACCACGAAGCCTTTGTTGGCAGCAAACGGCGAAGTGTTGGCGGCGCCGGCGTGTGCAGCCTGTGATTTGCCGGCGTTTACGCAGAGCGCGATGGACGGCTACGCCCTGCGTGGTGAAGACCAAAGCGGCTGCTTGACGCTGGTGGGCGAGGTGGCTGCCGGCGATGTTTTTTCTCGCCCCCTGCAAGCGGGTGAAGCGGTGCGCATTTTTACCGGCGGTCGTTTGCCGGAAGGCGCAGACACCATCGCGCGCCAAGAAGTGGTGCAGCGCAATGGCGCGCAGTTGTCGCTCACGGAAACCTTGAAGCCGGGGCAGGATGTGCGCTGGCGCGGTGAAGAAGCCTCTTGCGGGCAACAAATTTTGGCGGCGGGACAAAGGCTCACACCGGGGCGCATAGCGGCTTTGGCAATGGCGGGGGTGACGCAGGTCACGACTTATCGCCGTCCGACAGTCGCCGTCATCATCACCGGCAAAGAAGTGGGGCATACCATTCCCGATGCCAACGGCCCATTGATTGCCAGTTGGTTGGCGACGCAAAACCTAATTTGCACCGAGATGGTGTGGGTGGGCGATGATTTGGACGAACTGGTGCAGGCGCTGGCAAAAGCGAGCGCCAGTGCAGATTGGGTGATCACCACGGGCGGCGCTTCCGTGGGGGATTATGACTATCTGGCACAGGCGGCCGAGCAAGTGGGTTTCGTGTGCGATTTTCACAAAGTGGCGCAAAGGCCGGGTAAGCCGGTGTGGTTTGGTCGCAAATCCGCTTGCTTGCTGCTGGCTCTGCCGGGAAATCCTGGTGCCGTGTGGGTGGGGCTGTATGTGCACGCCGCCGCTATTCTCGCCCGCTTGGATGGCGGCGTTGCCCCTGTTTGGCAGCGCGGTCGTTTGGTGAAATCCGCCAAAGCCAATCCGTCGGTGGCTTTGTTGCAGCGCATGCAACAGCAGCAAGATCAGAACGGCGCCGTGTGGTTGGCGCCACTGCCGCATCAAGGCTCGCACCAGCTGAGTAATTTGGCGCAGGCGAATGCGCTGGTGTGGTTTCCTGTCAGTGCAAATGCGGTGGAAGAGGGCGCGGTGTTGCCGTTTTTGTCGTTGGGTGAGCCGATTGTCTTGCGATAAACTGGCAGGAATTCGCGGAGCATAGTGATGAAGTCGTTGTTAGATCGCCATGGTCGCACCAAGCGCAAGCTGCGGTTGTCGCTCACCGATCGCTGTAACTTTCGCTGCCGCTACTGCATGCCGGAACAGCCGAAGTGGCTGCCGCGCAACGACTTGCTCAACAACGATGAGTTGCTGCGTTTGGCGCGCTTGTTTGTCGAGCAAGGCATCACACAGTTTCGTCTCACCGGTGGCGAGCCGCTATTGCGCACCGATCTGGAAGAAGTTGTCGCACAATTAAGCCTGCTGCGTGAGCATGGTTTGGAACGCATTTCACTGACATCCAACGGCACGCTGCTGGCAAAACGCGCGCAGGCCTTGGTGGATGCCGGTATCAATGATTTCAATATCAGCTTGGATGCGTTGGACGAAAGTGTATTCACGCGCCTGACCAAGGCCGATATTCACCCTGTGTTGGCCGGTATCGAGGCCGCACAAGCGACCGGCGTGAGCGTCAAAATCAACACCGTGTTGGTGCGCGGCTACAACGAAGATCAAGTGCTGCCGCTGTTGGAATGGGCGATGGCAAAAAATCTGTCGCTGCGTTTCATCGAGTACATGCCTTTGGACGAGCCGGGGCGTTGGCAGCGGCAATCGGTGGTGGATGAGGGTGATGTATTGGCGCAGTTGCGCAGCCGTCACCGCGTCGAAAAAATGGCGCGCAGCAGCGATCCCGCCAGTCCGTATTTGGTGGATGGACATTACCAATTGGGCATCATCAGCACGGTATCGCACCCGTTTTGTTCCAGTTGTGATCGTCTGCGTCTCACCGCGAAAGGCGAGTTGTACACCTGTTTATTTGCCGCCACCGGCACGGCTTTGGGTGAGCCACTGCGCCAAGGGGCGAGTGACGAACAACTGCAGCAGGTGATCGCGCAAGCCGTGTGGAATAAGCAAGCCGGTTATGCTGCCGCTCCTGAGCCGGTGGAGCGACCTGTTCGAATGTATGCAATGGGAGGTTGACGCGTGAATGCCGAAAACAGAACGGTAACTTTTGAGCTATTGGCGGGCATTGAGCGCCAGGCGGGATGCCGTTATCTGGCCGTACAAGTGACCAGCGCCGCTACCGTGGGCGATGCTTTGAGTGCGTTGCAGCGCGCATATCCCAAATTGCACGATGCGATTGAGCGCTGCGCCTGCGCGGTGGGCGATGCCATTGTGCGTCGCCAAGCGGCATTGCCGGTGGACAGCCCGATTGTTTTACTGCCACCTGTTTCTGGAGGTTGAAGCGTGACGGATTGCATGCAGCGCATGGGCGAAGCGCCACTCGATATCAATGCCTTGCTGGCGTTGAGCGAATATCCCGACTGCGGCGGGCTGGCGTTGTTTGCCGGTGCTGTGCGCAACCACCACGAAGGCAAAGCGGTGCAGCGTTTAATTTACAGTGCCTATCTGCCGGTGTGCGAACGCTTGTTGGCAGAAATTGAAGCGGAAGCCAAAACAAAATTTGGTGTGAGCTATATCGCGGTGCGTCATCGCATTGGTGAGTTGGCGATTGGCGAATTGGCGATTGTGTGTGTGGTGCAAGCCGCGCATCGCGCAGAGGCATTTGCAGCCTGCCGTTGGGCTGTGGATGCCGTCAAACACGGCGCACCCATTTGGAAAGAAGAATTTTATACCGATGGCAGCAGTCAGTTTGTCGACGGCTGTTGTTTGCACAATCACGATGATGAAGAAAATCACGGCGATGAAAAACATGCCACACATCATCATCAACACAAGGAATGCGCGTGAAAGATATCACCCTAAAACCCGATAGTTTGCGTTGTGCAATCGCCACCGCCACGCTAAAAGCGCCGCCGGAATGCATTGCATTATTGCGCAGTGGCGAAACCGAAAAAGGTGATGCACTGAAAACCGCGCGTGTGGCGGGCATTCTTGCCGCCAAGCGCTGCGATGAAATGATTCCGCTGTGCCATCCGCTGCCGATTTACAGTTCAGAAATTTCGTTTGTTTTGGATGAAGCCGCGGTGCACATTCAAGCAACGGTCGAAACGATTGCAGCGACCGGCGTGGAAATGGAAGCGCTGCTCGCAGCCAATGTGGCGGCGCTGACCATTTATGACATGCTCAAACCGCACACGGAACAAGAAAATTTATTGTTGACGGATTGCAAGCTGCTGCAAAAAACCGGCGGTAAATCGCACTTCAGACGGAAATTAAAACGGCGCTGTTCGGCGATGGTGATTGTGTTGTCCGATACCGTGGCGCAAGGCAAAAAAGAAGACACGGCGGGGCGCAGTATCTGTGATGTGCTGACCACAGCCGGTTTTGATCCCATCGGTTACTGCGTGTTGCCGGATGAATCGGCAGAGCTAGAAGCTCTGCTGAAAGAAAAAATCGCGCAAGAAGTCAGTTTGATTATTACGGTTGGCGGCACTGGCTTGGGGCCGCGCGACAGAACGGTAGAAGTGGTCACGCCGCTGCTGACGCAGGAAGTGCCAGGCATTATGGAAGCGGCGCGCGCGTTTGGTCAGCAGCGCACGCCGTATGCGATGTTGTCGCGCGGTGTGGCCGGTTTTGCCGAGCAAAGTTTGGTGGTGACTTTTCCGGGCAGTCGCCGCGGCGCAGAAGAATCCATGGCGGCGCTGTTGCCGGGTTTGGTACATCTGTTGGATGTTTTTGTTGGCAAACCACACGCAGGAGGTTATCAATAAATGAAAAATTTACAGGGAAAAGTGGCTGTTATCACGGGTGCTGGTAGCGGTATAGGTCGTGCACTGGCGCAAGCGTTTGCGGCAGAAGGCTGTCATATGGCGTTGGTGGATATCAACGAAGCGGGCTTGCAAGAAACGGCGGCTTTGCTGGCAGGAAAAAATGTGCGGGTGAGTACGCATATCGCCAGTGTGGCGGATCGTGAACGCATGGCGGCACTGCCTGCCGAAGTGGAACAACAACACGGTGCGATTCATTTGTTATTCAACAATGCCGGCGTCACCGTGAATAAAAGTTTTGCCGATCACACGCTGCAAGATTTGGAGTTTGTGTTGGGCATCAATTTGTGGGGCGTGTTGTATGGCTGCCATTATTTTTTGCCGTATATCCAAAAGCAGGGCGAAGGTCACATCATCAATACTTCCAGCATGACGGGCTTTCTCGGCTTTCCTAATCAGAGTTCTTACTCGCTTACCAAAGCGGCGGTGAAAGGGTTTAGTGAAACACTGTACGCAGAGCTGGCGCACTGCAATATCGGCGTGACCAGTATTCACCCTGGCGCGATTCGCACCAATATTTTGAACGCCACCATGGAGCGTTCCGGTGCGGATAACGACACAAAGCGCATGGCGGCGATGGTGGCGAAGTTTGGCCGCTCGCCGGAGTATCTCGCCCAGAAAGTATTGAAAGCAGTAAAAGCTAACCGCATGCGTGTGGTGATAGGGCCGGATGCGTGGTTGTTTGAAATTGGCAAACGCTTATTTCCGCAATGGATACACATTCCATTTCGCATCGCACTGACAAAAGCCGCTGCCAAGAAAAAACAGTCATAGACAGTGAGGGCTGCGGCGTGTTTGGCGTAGCTCATTCCTATCTATACAATGCGGCAACACTTTGATTTAACGGCACGCCAGTGGCAGAAGAACCCTACATCCAGCTTAATAATGTGGCCTTTGCCTACGGGGATCGTCCGATCCTAAAAGATATTGATCTGAGCATTCCTAAAGGCAAGTTGATAGCCATTATGGGGGGCAGCGGTTGCGGTAAAACCACGCTGCTGCGCTTGTTGTCCGGGCAACAGCGACCACAACACGGTGAGGTGTTGGTAGGCGGTGAGCGCGTTGATCAAATGAACACCAAGGCGCTGTATCAATTTCGCCGCAAGATGGGCATGTTGTTTCAATTCGGCGCGCTGTTTACGGATTTGTCAGTTTTCGACAATGTGGCTTTTCCCATGCGCGAAAATACCGATTTGCCCGAGAGCATCATTCGCGATTTGGTCATGATGAAGTTGTCTGCCGTGGGTTTGCGCGGCACACAGTCCATGAAGACATCAGAGCTGTCTGGCGGTATGGCGCGCCGTGTTGCGTTGGCGCGTGCGGTGGCTCTCGATCCAGCCTTGATGTTGTACGACGAACCGTTCACGGGTTTGGATCCGATTTCTCTGGGTGTTATCGCTCATCTCATCAAAAAGCTGAATGCAGCCCTAGGCACAACAGCGATTATGGTGACGCACGATATTCATCACTCACTGGCGCTGGCAGACCAAGTCTGCTTCATGGCGCATGGAGAAATTGTTGCATCGGGCACGCCGCAAGAAGTGCTGGATTCGACAGATCCTTGGGTTAGACAATTTGTGCGCGGTGCGGCCGATGGGCCGGTGCAGTTTGCATTTCCCGCGCAGACAACCATTGCACAAGATTTTGGTGTGGAGCAGCAGCATGGCCGATGAGCGCAACTTGCCCAACGGCGTGTTGAATACACTGCGAGCCTTGGGGGCGTGGGTCATCAACACGCTGTGGAAACTTGGCTTCGCCAGTCGGTTTTTGGCGGCCATCGTGATGCAATCAGGGCAGTTGCTGCTCCGGCCACAACTGTTGATCCGTGAAATCTTTTTTGCCGGCGTACTCTCGCTCATCATCATCGTAGTGTCTGGGCTGTTTGTCGGCATGGTGCTGGGCTTGCAGGGCTACAACACGCTCGTGCGTTTTGGTTCTGCTGATGCCTTGGGTACTTTGGTGGCTTTGTCGCTACTGCGTGAATTGGGGCCGGTGCTGGCTGCTTTGCTGTTTGCCAGTCGCTCCGGTTCGGCGATAACAGCAGAAATTGGTTTGATGAAAGCCACCGAGCAGCTGGACGCGATGGCGGTGATGGGAGTCAATCCACTGGCGCGGGTTGTGGCGCCGCGTTTTTGGGCGGGGCTATTTTCATTGCCTATCCTGACGGCGTTGTTCAATGTTATGGGTATCATTGGCGGCTACTATGTCGGTGTGGTGATGATTGGCCTCGACGAAGGCTCGTACTGGGCACAGATGCAGAATGCGGTAGATTTGCATGACGATGTGATCAATGGCTTGATTAAAAGTGTGTTTTTTGGCGTTGCGGTCACCTTGATCGCGGTGTTTGAAGGCTACGACGCAGAAGCGACAGCAGCAGGTGTGTCGGCGGCAACAACGCGCACGGTGGTGACTTCCGCGCTGGTTATTTTGGCGATGGATTTTGTGCTTACCGCATTTATGTTTTGAGATAAGAAAGAAAAAAGGCAGTGACAGAAAAATGAAACGAGCGACGATTGATTTATGGGTGGGTGTGTTTGTAGCGATTGGCTTGCTGTCGGTGGCATTTTTGTCGCTGAAAGTGGCCAACCTCACCAGTAGCAGTGGCGATACCTCATACACGCTGTATGCTGATTTCGACAATATCGGCGGCTTAAAAGTGAAGGCGCCGGTGAAATCATCTGGCGTGGTGGTGGGGCGTGTAGTGAATATCGGTTTGGATAAAACCACTTACCGCGCACATGTCACACTGGCTCTGGATTCCAGCTATGAATTTAGCCGTGATGCCAGCGTCGAGATTCTGACTGCAGGTTTATTGGGTGAGCAGTACATCGGCGTAACGCAAGGCGGTGATGAAGAAGTGCTCAAGCCAGGCGAAAAGTTTACCTTGGTGTCTTCTGCCTTGGTGTTGGAGCAATTGATTGGTAAATTCATGACTTCGATGGCGGAGAAACCTGCCAGTTCAACTGGAACATCGAATACAACAACGACAACAAACAGTGTTTTGGAGTGATGGTGATGCAAATGAGGGTGTTACAGTTTTTGTCGTTTGCGTTGCTGCTGCTGAGTGCCCAGCTGTACGCACAGGAAACACCGGTTTCCATTGTCAGCGCAACTTCTGAAGCTGTGCGCATCGAGCTGTTGAAAGAAAATGGCAGCAATACGGATGCGGTGCGTGCAGAAGTAGAGAAAATCATACTGCCGCGTTTTGATTTTGCGCGCATGACGGCACTGGCGGTTGGCAAATACTGGCGCACAGCAACGCCTGAGCAAAAAACGGCATTGAGCGATGAATTTCGCGTATTACTAACGCGCACTTACTACACAACGATGCTGCGTTATCGCAATGTAAAGGTAAATATCGCCCCCGATGTGTTGCTGGAAAATGACGGCAAACAGGCGACGGTAAAAACCTCGGTCATCATCAATGCAGGGCAGCAGCCGGTAAAAATTGATTATGTGTTGTATAACACCGAGAAAGGCTGGCAAGTATTTAATGTGGTTGTCGAAGGGGCTAGCTTGGTGACGGTGTATCGCAATCAGTTTGCGGATGAAGTCAATAAAGGCGGCATCGCTGGTTTGATCCAATCATTGCGCAATAAAAACGCGCAACCGGCGCAGTAGTCGAAATAGGTGTTACCGTGCTAGAAATGGTGTCAGCTAATCACTATCGCGTGCAGGGTGAAATCGGCATGCAAAATAGCTCGCTGTTGTTGCGTGAATTGTTAGCTCTGCCAAATGCCAAGCAGGCCGGTGATGTGCATTTAGATGTGAGTGCGCTGATATTTGCGGATTCGCTACTGTTGGCAGCATTGTTGGATTTGCAACGGCAGCTGCAAAAACAGCAGAAGCGTTTGCGGGTTACTGGTTTGCAAGAAGGAATGCTGGGGCTGGCGCGCGTTTACGGCATCGAAACTTTAGTAGACGATATGATGGAAGTGGCATAGCGATGATAAAAACTTACAGCAAGTGTTTTTTATTGGCAGCTTTTTTTTCGGTAATGACCGGTTGTGCGGGTGCGGGAAGCCATGATCGCGATCCGCTGGAGCCGATGAATCGTGCGATTTATAAATTCAATGACAAGGCGGATACCTATGTGATGAAACCGGTTGCGGAGGGCTACCGCACCGTTACGCCGCAACCTGTGCGCACAGGCGTGAGAAACTTCTTTAATAACTTAGACGATATATCCAGCACAGTGAACTATGCGTTGCAGGCAAAACCGCTGCCCAGTTTTTACTCGTTTTCTCGTGTGATATTGAACTCCACAGCGGGTGTTTTGGGTTTTTTTGATTTGACGGGTGAGCAGCAGCGTCGTTTTCCTGGTACGGATTTTGGTCAGACTCTAGCGCGTTGGGGTTGGAAGGACAGCAGCTACTTGGTGGTGCCGCTGTTTGGCCCTTCGACCATTCGCGATGGTGTAGGTGCCTTGGCTGATATGGCTTTCCGCAATGGGGTTATCTATGACAATCCGCACGACGATCGTATTTTTGCTTCGGCGGCAGTGGACGCGGTCAGTACGCGAGAATCACTGTTAGGGGTAGAGGACACCATTCAAGGAGCGGCCCTGGATCCTTACGCGTATACCCGTGATGGTTGGCTGCAAATGCGCGCTAAGGTCACGGGTGATGCCGTAGGAAATGTCGATCCCGCCGACGAAAATATTGACGACCTGATGCAGTGACCACGGCGCATACTTCGCTTATGCTGAACCGAGAATATCGTTGACGCATCAGTGAAGGAACGCACCATGGCTGTCTCTACCGCCGAAATAACAAACTCCTCACCCCAGCAGCATTGGTTCTCCTTGGCCAGTGTGTATCTGCACGATCAATTGCGTGCCGTTTTTGATGCCTGTGAAAAAGCGCTGCTACAGGATGGCGAGCAAACGACAATCTGCTGTGAACTGCGTCGTGTTCGGCGTTTGTTTGTCGATAACTACTTAAATCAATTGTGGCTGCGCTGCCAAAATCCAACAGAGGAGTGGGTGATAGGTGGCAGCGGTGCGGCGGCGCGTGCGCGGACACTGATTTATCTCACCGATGCTGACAGTGCTGTGCGCGCGTTGTATCAAGAACAGTCTGCGCGCATTGGCAGTTTTGTTGCTGCTTGGCGACAGCAGACAGGTATTGCCAATTCGGTTTTTGATTGTCCTTTTGCGCCACATGCGTTAACGCGACTGTTTTTTTTGCTTCTGCCAGAAGTGCATCTGCCGCTGCGTGTGCGTTACAAATTGGCTTCCCAATTTATTCTGGGTCTACCCCGTTTTTCATCGGTGCTGCAGGATGCCGTATTTAACGCGTTGCAGCGTCGTGGAGCAGCTGACGCATTTGAGCCTGTCGCGATGCCTGAATGGTGGGATGCGCTAGAAAAAATGCGCCAGCCTTCTGCGTCTGCGCTGGCACTCATTACACCGCCGCGTTCTGTTGAGCGTGTGTCGGCATTGGCGCAACAAATTGCTGTCGCGGCTGTGGCCAATGATTGTGCGGCTGTGCAAACACTCTTGGCGAGTCAACGATTGACCACGCTGTTTTCTTGGCTGACGGAGCGCATTGCTGATGCAGAAGGACAAACGCCGCCGTTAGGCAAGGAAGTGTTGTGTTTGTTGGCTGGGCCACTGCTGCAGGCTGCGTGTGAGGAATCATTTGTTGATCCTGCGCATCCAGCTAGAAAAGTATTGCTGGAGTGGAGTCATTGGGCGCCTGGTTGGCAGACCAGTATGGGTATTGATGGCGTGGTGCCAGAATTTTGCCGCGAACTATCGGAAGTATTGGCAAGGCAATTGGCGCAAGGCGATGCATTGTTATTAGCCGAATGGTTGCCATTGCAGGATTATTTGCAGCAATTGCGTTATCGCGTGCAGCAGGACATGACGACAGTTGTTGCCAGCACGCGTTTGTCTTTGCAGGTGTTGACTGCGCGTTCGGAAGCGGAGGCACTAATTGCCACGCGTACTAATTTAGAGTTTTGGCCGCCAGTGGTTATCGAAATTTTGCATGATTATTGGCTGAATTTGCTGATGTCTATTCATTGGCGCGAGGGTACGGCTTCCGATAATTGGCTGAGCGCACTGGCTGTCGTGGATGCGTTATTGGCTTCGGTGCAGCCGGCGCAGGATAGGCAGGCGCGAGCCAGAGTGATGCAGAGCATTCCTGCCTTGTTACACGATTTACGCAAAGGTTTTGAGCAGTTGGGTTGCGATCGCCAAACTTACAGCGCGCTACTGGATCGCTTACAGGTTGTGCATTTGGCGGTGGCAAAGGGCGAGATTCTTTCCTTGGAGGAAAAATTTATTCGCTGGCCAGTAGCTGAGCTGATGCCAGCGCAGGGTGATCCTTTTGATGTGGGCACTTGGTTGCGCGGCGCGGATGGTCGCACGCTGGCTGTCGAGTTTTCTGATCGTTGGTGTACGGCCTTGCGCGATGCACACAATGCTGCGATCGAATGCTACAGCACTGCTGCATTACAAGCTGAGTTCTACGAGGGCAATTTGGAAGTGCTGCCTGCGTCTGCGTATCTGCAACTATCTGTGTCGTAAATGGATTCTGTTTTGGCTACAGATGGTTGGTTGCGAGGCGTGCGACACCTGTCGTCACCAAACTGCAATCACCGCCCAGACAATATAACCGTAGATTTATTGGTCATTCACAACATCAGTCTGCCGCCCAATCAGTTTGGTGGCAATTTTGTTGAAGCATTGTTTTGCAATGTGTTGGATTGTGATGCGCATCCTTACTTTGAACAGTTGCGAGATCTGCGTGTTTCAGCGCATTTTTTTATTCATCGCAGTGGCGAAGTGACACAGTTTGTTTCCCTCGATCAACGCGCATGGCATGCCGGTGTTTCGCAATGGTGTGGTCGAGAGAATTGCAATGATTTTTCTGTGGGTATCGAATTGGAAGGAGCGGATACCATTGCGTATACCGACGAGCAGTACACGGCATTGCAGAAACTGGCGCGAGAAGTGATGCAATATTTTCCGTCGATTACAATGGAGCGCATTGTTGGGCATAGCGATATTGCGCCGGCGCGTAAAACAGATCCTGGAGCGGCTTTTGATTGGTCGCGCTTTCGTAGCGGTTTATTTTCTCAATAGATTGATGTGTGTGATAGAACAATGAGTGTTGCTGTTGATATAGATGCCTTACGCGCCGGTAATCGCCGTGCATTGGCCAAAGCGATTACCTTGATTGAAAGTAAGCGCGACGATCATCGCGAGCAGGCGCAGCATGTGTTGGAGGCGGTGTTGCCGCATGCAGGCAATAGTGTGCGCATCGGCATTACCGGCGTGCCGGGTGTTGGCAAATCCACTTTTATTGAAGCGTTTGGTTTGTATTTGATCGCACAGGGAAAAAAAGTAGCGGTGCTGGCAGTGGACCCCAGTTCGCCCGTTGCCGGCGGCAGTATTTTGGGTGACAAAACCCGCATGGAAGAATTGTCGCGGCGCGACGAAGCTTTTATTCGGCCATCGCCTTCTGAAGGTTCGTTGGGTGGTGTGGCGCACAAAACACGCGAAACCATGCTGCTGTGTGAAGCTGCAGGCTACGATGTCATCATCGTGGAAACGGTCGGTGTCGGCCAATCAGAATACGAAGTGGCGAGCATGGTCGATTTTTTTCTGGTGCTGATGCTGCCCAACGCCGGTGATGAATTGCAGGGCATCAAGCGCGGCATCATGGAATTGGCTGATGGCTTAGTGGTAAACAAGGCTGATGGCGAAGGCGCATTGTTTGCCGAGCAGACACGCAGCCACTATCGCAACGCACTTAAATTGTTGAAGCATCCAGATTATTGGCAGCCGCGTGTGGTGTGTTGTTCTGCTTTGCAGCATCAAGGTGTCGATGCCGTGTGGCAGATGGTGATGGATTACTGTGCAGCCAGTCATGATGCAGGAAAGTTTGCAGCAAAACGCTCGGAACAAAATGTGGAGTGGATGAAAAAATTGCTGCACGAAATGATCGAGCTGCGCCTACAGCAGAATCCGCAGGTGGCAGCTCGTTTTCCACAGTTGAATCAGGCCTTGGTCGCCGGTCAGGTTACACCTTACAGCGCCGCGCGAGAGTTGATGGGTTTTTTGTAATTAGTTTTTCAGCAGCGATAGCCAGTCAAACTGCGCATCGCCCAGCACATAAAAAAACGGATTCAAAATATCGTCTTTAGTGTTGTAGCGCATCACAGCGAGTTTGTCGGTTAAAACTTTTCCACCGGCGGCTTCAACAACCGCTTGTGCAGCGGCAGTATCCCATTCAGAAGTGAGTGCAAGACGCGGATAGATATCGGCAGCACCTTCTGCAACCAAGCAGAGTTTTAATGAGCTGCCCATATTTTTAAGTGCAACTTCACCGAGGTTTTCGCTGATTTTACTGAGTAGTGCATCGACAGCATCCGCGCCGTGTGAACGGCTGGCAACCACCGCAACAGGCTCGCCATTGTGTTCATTCATGGAGCGTGTGTGAATGCTGGTTTGTTTGTTGTTTTCGTATTTAGTTGCGCCGCCGCCTTTAATGCCGCTGTAGCTGATGTTGAGTGCAGGCACATGCACTACGCCGAGGATGGGTTCGCCGTTTTCAATCAGTGCGATATTGACGGTGAATTCGCCGTTGCGTTTGATGAACTCTTTAGTGCCATCTAATGGATCAATAATCCAATAGCGCTGCCATTGGCTGCGTTCTTCCCATGCGGGCAACTGTCCTTCTTCTGATAACACTGGAACACCGGCAACGAGTTTTTGCAAACCCGGTTCCAAAATGGCATGCGCCGCTAGATCCGCTTTGGTCAATGGTGAATTGTCGGCTTTCATGTCGACACCGAAATCTGCCGTGTCGTAAATCGCCATGATGGCATCGCCAGCCGTGCGAGCCAGTGTTAGCACTTCAGATAACAGATTTTCTTGCAGCGGCATATTGGGCATGGGCGATTCAGTCCGTGTGTGGGCGCAGCTATGTATCAGCTAGGCTGGGATGCCATATAATACCGCCTCTTTTAAACCACTGACCACAGGTGTAGCGCCATGGCCGAAGAACAAAAACGCCCCAAACCCGCCGATTATTTCTCAGATTGGAAGCAGCGCGAGGCGTTGGCGGAAGACATGATTCCGCTGATTGGTAAGTTGCACCGCGAACACAATGTGAACACTTATATCTACGGCCAACAGCTGTATAGCCGTTCCGTGATCGACATCATGAAAGCGCACCGCTTTGTGCGTCAGGTCGAACAAAACGAATTGTCTGAATTCAATACTTTCCCTGTGGTGAAAGCGCTATCTGCCTTGAACCTCGGTCGTGCGCATGTGGATGTGGGTCGCATCGCAGTCAACTTCATGAAAGACAGCGGTGGATTGTCGGTTGATGAGTTTGTGAAGCGCGAATTGGCCGATGCTATTGGCACCGATGTAAAACCAATTCCAGAACCGCGTGATGTGGTGCTGTACGGCTTTGGTCGTATCGGTCGTTTGATGGCGCGTTTGTTGATTGAAAAAACCGGTGGCGGTGATGTGCTGCGTCTGCGCGCCATTGTTGTGCGTAAAAGCAAAGGTGATGGTGATTTAGAAAAACGCGCATCCTTGTTGCGTCGCGATTCGGTGCACGGTCCTTTTAGAGGCACGATTCGCGTTGACGAAGAAACGAATAGTTTCATCGCCAACGGCAACGAAATCAAAGTGATTTATGCCGATAACCCAGAAGAAATCGATTACACGCAATACGGTATTAACAATGCCATCATCGTTGAAAATACTGGCAAATTGACCGACGAAGCCGGTTTGTCAAAACATTTGAAAGCCAAAGGCGTCAGCCAGGTGTTGCTCACCGCGCCTGCGAAAGGCGATATCAAAAATATCGTTTTCGGCGTGAACCACGAGCAAATCCTGCCGGAAGATAAAATTCTTTCTGCGGCTTCCTGCACCACCAACGCGGTTGTGCCTGCGCTGAAAGCTATCAACGATAAATTTGGCGTGAAGTCTGGTCACATTGAAACCGTACACGCGTACACCAATGACCAAAACTTGATCGACAACTATCACAAAGCCGAGCGTCGTGGTCGCAGCGCGCCGCTGAACATGGTTATCACTTCAACTGGTGCGGCAAAAGCGGTTGCTAAGGCGCTGCCAGAATTGGCGGGCAAGCTGACCGGCAATGCGATCCGAGTGCCGATTCCGAATGTTTCCATGGCGATTCTCAACTTGGAATTGAACCAAGAAACTACGCTGGAAGAGTTGAATGAGTACATGCGTCATATGGCGCTGCATTCACCGCTGCGCAAACAAATTGATTTCACGAACAGCACGGAAGTGGTTTCTAGCGATTTCGTGGGTTCGCGCCACGCGTGTATTTTTGATGCGAAAGCCACCATCGTAAAAGGCAATCACGCGGTGATGTACCTGTGGTACGACAACGAGTTTGGTTACTCTTGTCAGGTGCACCGCGTGTTGGAGCGTTTGGCGGGCGTTAACTACCGCGTGTTCCCCAAAGAGTGATGCGCGATTTTAGCGCTTTACCAGAGAAGCCCGCTTTTGGCGGGCTTTTTTTATGAAAACACTGACGATTAATTCCCTGTCGCATGATTTGCGCGGTGTAACTTACGCCGATGGCGTGGTGTGGTTGGTGGAAGCTGCATTGCCTTCTGAGCAGGTGTTAGTGCGCGAACGCGAGCGCTATAGCAATCGCGTTGAAGCCGAGATGGTGGAAGTGTTGCAAGCTTCACCTGCACGCATTGCACCGCCATGCGAATACGCCACGGTTTGCGGTGGCTGCGATATACAACACATGGATTACACCACGCAGCTGACAAACAAACAGCAAGTGCTGCGCGAGCAATTGGCGCGCATTGAAAATATTGCTGCAGTGCAGTGGCTACCTGTGTTGGCGGCAGAGCCGTGGGCGTATCGTCGTCGTGCGCGCATTGCCTGTCGTTGGTTGGCTGATAAAAAACATTTGGCGATTGGGTTTCGTCAGCGCCACAGCCAGAAGATTATTGAAATCACGCACTGCGCGGTTTTAGTGCCAGCACTGCAAGTATTGTTGCCTAGTTTGCGGCAGTGCTTTTCACAGTGGTCGCAGCCTCGGCAGTTGGGGCATATCGAATTATTGGCTGCCGATAATGGCGTCGGCATGCTGTTGCGTGTGACTTCAGCAATAACGCCGGCGGATGAGGCATTGCTGCAAGTCTTCTCTATGAAGCATGCGGTGACGGTGTTTGTCCAACATGAAGAAAAAGGTTCGGCACAGTTTGTGTTTGGAGCAGAAAAAGTATTGCATCTGCAACACACAAACACCAATAGTGCACTCACCTGTGTGCCGGGCGATTTTTTGCAGGCCAATGGCACGGTGAACGCATTGTTGATTGATGCTGTGTTGTCAGCATTGCAGTTACAAAAGACAGATCTAGTGCTGGAGGCTTTTTGTGGTTTAGGAAACTTTACTTTGCCTATCTCCAAGTCAGTTAAGCAAATAGCTGCACTAGAAGTCAGTGAATCCATGATCAATCGCGCCAAAGCGCAGGCGGCTGTGTGTGATGTTACTAATGTGTCGTGGCAGGCATATGATTTATCGGATAAGAAACATATTGAAAAAATATCGCTAAAGGCTAACAAAATCTTATTAGATCCTCCGCGTGAAGGTGCACAGGTTTTTTGTCAGCAAGCGAACTTGGAGGGTGTTGAGCGCATTGTGTATGTATCCTGCAACCCGTCAACTTTTGCTAGGGATGCAGCGGTATTAGAGCGGCGCGGTTTTTTGCTTAATGAAATTGGTATGGTGGATATGTTTCCACAAACTTCACATATTGAAGTGTTGGCCGCATTTTCTGCGAAACACTCTGCAACGGGTAAGAAAATTAAAGCAGATCTACCGCCCAAAAAGGCGCTGAAGAAACTTAAGCGCTAGATGCAAGGCTCGGCAGCGTCATTTGGCACTGAATAGTGTCGTCGCGTACACCTAGCAGTGTGACGGGCTGATCAAGTTTTAGTGCGTATTGATGTGCGTAAGCGCGAAAACGACTTTGTTGCGCGTCTTGAAGTGTCACTGGCAGTAGAGAGTTATCTGAGCCAACCAAGATGCCAAGCCCCTTAATGGTTTCGTCTTGCACAAGCACAATATCGGTCGCAGCTTGTTGATTGGCAAGCAACAGTTGGCCGTCAAATATCCACGCTAGAGCAGTGTGGTCGAGTCGCGACGAAACATTTCCCGTGCAAGTGTTGGTTGCTGTGGAGGCGATGAAAGTGCCCAGTGCAAACTGCGGTAGATGCTGGAAGTAGCCCAGCGTATGGCTACGCAAGAAGGCGTCGTTGTCTTTGACAGAATTGATTTTATTTTTAATCAGTGGGTGAGAGAGCGTAGCGAGGATATACGGTGGCTCCAGTACGCCTGCGCGCGCTGCAGTGTGTGCCTGTTGTACGCGCGAACTCAACACCACCATGTTGTTGGCGCTGACTATTTGTGCAGGAAAAAAATAACAGGAAAAAATCAGTGTCCACATGACAACAAAAAGCGTCCTGCGGTGATTGTTGTGAAAATTAGGCAGCAGCAAGCCAAACAGGGATGGCAGCCAAGGTAGCACCAGCGTTTGATAGCGTTCCGCAATGGCCGAGTTTGGGTAAATCAGGCGACCAAAGGCGGTGAATACAGCGCTGGTAATAATGCCTGTAGAGAGATACAGACAAAATTTTTGCCATTGGGTTAGTGCTTTGTTGTCGCGAAAAAGCCGCAGCCAATAAAAAATTGTTGTGGCGATACCCCAAAGAGCCAGCGCACCTCCGGCGAGAGGCCAGTCGCGCGATAGCGGGCTGGATAAATAGCGAGGCACATAAATTGCCATATCGATCAGCGTTTTTGCGATGATGTACAGAGATGTGTGCAAATTGTCGCTTAGTTGTAGTGCGCTGATAACAACATGCGTGCTGTTTTTGTCGTTGTGCACATAGAAAAAACAAATTGCGCCGATAATCAGCATCAGCGCGTAATGCAGGGGTTTGCGGATGCGTTGAACAACTAAGGCTAATCCTGCAATCAACAGCGGCATGATGCCGGTGAAATTGCACAGCGCAGCAGCACTGCCGAAAACTAGAACGAGCAACCATTTCTTTATGCTGTCTTCACACAGTGTCAATGCATACAGACTGATTAGTGCTAAGAAATTGGACATATACCATTGCACATCCATGGCGTACAAAAAGTTGCTTACTTGAGTGGTGCTAAATAAAGCCAACACAAAAAGACTGATAACGATGGTGCGTTCACTGCGAGTAAATGATTGCGAGCGTGTGGCGTGCAAAATGAGTAAGCCATAACCAAGTTGACATAGTAGGGCGATGGCCGTTGTTAAATCATTGCGGCCGCCAAACCAGTAGTAATCAGCGAAAAATAAAAGCTTTGGCAAGAAGATGCGATGCGCACCGCCGTAGGCATCGAATAAATAACTGGCAGACCAAATGCCCTGAAATTGTCTTTCGATATCATCCACAAACTCCCATAAATCACGAAAGGCGCCTTGCCAATGCAAAGTGGCAGTGAGATACAGTGAGAACGCCGTGATACAGAGTGCGGCCAATGCATACAGGCCAGCAAAGCTCGTCAAGATGGCGTTGCTTTTCATGGCTTGATTGCGTTCAATGCGGATACTGTTCATCAATGGCGCAGTTATTTGTGAAGATAAAAATGCTCTACAGATCTGGTGTGCGATTGCTGATTTGCAGCGCGATGTTATTAATGGTTTCTAGTGTAAACCTTGTCACAGCGAGTCCAGCTAAATCGCCCAATGTGTTATTGATTGTCGCGGATGACTTAGGTGTAGGTGATTTAACGAGTTTTACACCTGGCGCACCAACGCAAACGCCGAGTATTGATCAATTGGCTGTGCAAGGCATGCGTTTCAGTCGATTCTACACAGACAGCACTTGCTCAGCCAGTCGCGCCGCGTTGTTGACTGGGCAATCGCCAACGAGGCTCGGGTTTCATCCCGTGGCGCGCGGATATTTCGCCAGAAGTGAAACCACGCTGCCAGAGTGGTTGCGTGATTTAGACTACAACGCATTTGGTCGGCAAGTGGCATGTGCGGAGCGAATTAATTGCCGATGCCATGCCGACTACACAGGGCTTTGATACTTTTGGTTATCTCAACCGATGGTTGTTGCAGGGGCCGGATCAAGACGGAAGGCCCGTGATACGCTAACTCGGTGTATGAAAACCCCTGGTTGCAAGAAGAAAACAATACCTGGCAACAACATTCTGGATATTTGCCCGATGTGCTGACACAGCGCGCGGTGCGTGATATCGCTGCGCTAGCAAACAGCGACAAACCTTGGTTCATGATGTACGCCACGCCCTTGCCGCATGGTCCTTTGCATACGCCGCCGAAAATCGAAAAAAATAATCTATCTGATGATGAAAAATATCGCGCGATGATCCATCACTTGGATGGCAATGTCAGCGAATTATTAGCTGCATTGCAGCGCACGGGGCAACGGGACAATACCGTCATCATTTTTCTCAGTGACAATGGTGCGCCAGAAAAGCGTGTAGGCAGCAATGCCGGTTTTATTGGCGGAAAAGCGCATTACAGCGAAGGAGCAGTGCGCACGCCGATGTTTTGGGTCGATCCAAGAATTATGCCTAATTCACTGGATGAGCGAGCAATCACGATAGCGGATGTTTTCCCCACATTGGCGGCGCGCTTGGGTAAACCGTTGCCGTTTGCAACGGATGGTGTTGACTTTAATAGTTCCGGTGCCATTAAAAAAATTATAGATCGGCCATTGTATTGGATGACACGCGGTAGTGGCTCCATGTTGTCTGGAGATAAACGCTGGCGTATTGCGCAGGAGTGGATATTCCGTGAGCTGAAAAATTTTCAGTTGTGGAAGATTGATGCGCGCTCTTCTACAGATGAAACCTTGTGGAAGGTTTTGCATTTTAGACAAATAGAGAACATGCAGAATCAGTTTGTCACTTGGTTAGATGAAGTTTCCAGAACGCCTGTCAGCAAAGAAAAAATGCCAGACGGTAGTGAGAAATTATCGGGCAGTGATTTTCTGCGCACACCACTGCGCGAGTGGGATTTTTATATTGCCGCGCGTGTGCCGGCAGATACAGAATCTGAACAAGTATTGGCCGAGCAGCAGGGTGTTTGGTCGCTGCGTTATGAACCTGTTGAAAAGAAAATATTGGTTGATATGTATGGGTATCACTGGGAGCAGCCGCTTGCGTTGAATGATGCTTGTACCCTGATTGGATTGAATGCGGATTTGTACGATCGCTATACCAACATCGGGTCGACGATCAATCCAACGGAATTATTGTTATCAATTAATGGTAAAGAGTTGGCGCGCACCGAATGGCAGATAGATTCTTTGGCAGAGGTGAATGTGCGTGAGCCTACTTGGATTGGCATTTCAGCGGCACAAAAAAACCGCTGGCAGGGAAAGCTGTCAGCGGCGGTATTTTTTCATCGCGCCAATCTGGTTGGCGAGTGGGCGTATTTTTTGAATGAGATGAAACTAAAAGAGGAGTTGTGCGCCCAGCTGCAATGAGTTGAGCGCGATATTTTTAGCGTTGCAACAGCGCCAATTTGCCTGGCTTGCCGTTCCACTCTTCTGCATCCGGCAGCGCGGGTTTCATTTCAGTGATGTTCGGCCATTGCTTGGCGAGTTCGCCGTTCAGTTCGATAAATGCTGCTTGGTCTGCTGGTAATTCGTCTTCCGAGTAGATGGCGTTCACAGGGCACTCTGGTTCGCACAGTGCGCAATCGATGCACTCGTCGGGGTGAATAACCAGAAAGTTAGGGCCTTCGTAGAAACAGTCTACTGGGCACACTTCTACGCAGTCAGTGTGTTTGCAGTTGATGCAGTTTTCGCCAACAACAAAGGCCATTGCAATGTCCTCAAATACTAGAGAAAGGGGGTTTAGGTAGGGGCGACATTTTACTCATCTTATGCAGGGGATAACCTACGATAAATGGCTGAAATGGCTAGAAATTATGCCTAACTGATCTCGTTTTTAAGCCGGTAGAGCAACTCTAGCGCCGCTTTAGGGGTTAGATCATCAGGGTTGATGCTGCGCAGTGTGTCAACACAGCGCGGTTGTGGCGCTGCAAAGAGGTCTGGCTGGCGCGGCGAAGGTGCAGCCGTAGCGGGTGCTTGCGCATGTGTAGGGGAGCCAGACTCCAGCGCGTGCAGCTTATCTTTGGCGGCCTCCAGCACCTCGCGCGGGATCCCCGCCAGCTTGGCGACCTGCAGACCGTAGGATTTGCTGGCCGCACCGCGCTGGACTTTGTGCAGAAACACGATGCCATCGTGGTGTTCACTGGCATCCAAGTGTGCATTGCCAACCCCTGCGCATTCATCCGGTAGAGAAGTCAATTCAAAATAATGCGTGGCAAACAGAGTAAAAGCGCGCACGCGTTCGGCGAGAAAATGCGCGCAGGCCCAAGCGAGTGACAAGCCGTCGAAGGTGCTGGTGCCGCGACCAATTTCATCCATCAACACCAAACTGTTTGGCGTGGCGTTATGCAAAATATTCGCAGTTTCCGTCATCTCCACCATAAAAGTTGAGCGACCGGAGGCGAGATCGTCCGATGCACCGATGCGCGTAAAAATACGATCGACGACACCAATTTGCGCGCGTTCTGCCGGCACAAAACTGCCAATGTGTGCCAGCAAAACAATCAACGCCGTTTGACGCATATAGGTGGATTTACCGCCCATGTTGGGGCCGGTGATAATCAACATGCGCTGCTGATCATCCAGCACAAGATCGTTAGGCACAAAAGCTTCGCCATGCAGTTGTTGCACCACTTGTTCAACAACGGGATGGCGTCCGTTGATAATTTCAATGCCCGCTTTTTCAGTGAGCGTAGGGCGATGCCAGTGCAGCGCTTCTGCGCGTTCGGCAAGTGCCGCTATGACATCCAACTCCGCAACCACTTGCGCAGAATTTTGCATGTTTAATAAATGTTCATGCAGACGATCTAACAGTGCTTCATACAATTGTTTTTCGCGCGCCAGCGAGCGGCTTTTTGCCGATAGCGCTTTGTCTTCAAATTGTTTTAATTCTGGTGTGATGTAACGCTCGGCATTCTTTAAAGTCTGACGGCGAATGTAATCATCGGGTGCTTGTTTGGATTGTGTTGTCGGCAATTCAATGTAGTAACCGGAGACGCGGTTGTAACCCACTTTCAGATTCGGCAAGCCCGTGCGTTCGCGTTCGCGCAGTTCCAGTTGTACTAAATAGTCGCCTGCATTTTCACTGATGGCACGCAATTCATCCAATTCGGCATCGTAACCTTCGGCAATGACACCGCCGTCACGAATGACCATCGGTGGATTTTCTACGAGGGATTTTTCTAGCAGGGTGACAGCATCTGGAAACTCGCTGATGCGGCTGGCAAAGTGAATGAGTGATGCAGTGCTATCGAGTAACTGCGCGCGCAGCGTAGGAAAACACGCTAAAGATTGCGCAAGGCGTGTGAGATCGCGTGGGCGCGCTGAACGCAGTGCGACACGCGACAGTATGCGCTCGACATCGCCCACTTCTTTTAATACATCGCGCAGCGGCTCGTAGCGATACTGTTCCAGCAAATCGGCAACACTTTGTTGTCGTTGCAGTAAGGTATTGAGATTGGCGAGCGGGCGGTGTAACCAGCGGCGCAGCAGGCGCGCCCCCATGGCTGTCGCGCAGGTGTTGACGACAGAAAATAAAGTATTTTCTTGTGTGCCTGCGATATTAGTATCGAGTTCCAAATTGCGGCGCGTAGCCGCATCCATTTCCACTGCTTCGCCGCGCCGCTCAACGGACAGTGCGTTAATGTGTGGCAGGGCGGCGCGTTGCGTTTGTTTGACATAGCTCATCAAACAGCCAGCGGCGCGCAGCGCTAACAGCATATCGGCGCAGCCAAAACCCGCCAGATCATGCGTAGAAAATTGCTGTGTCAACAAACGCTGTGCGGTATCAAAATCATATTCCCAAGGAGCCAGTTTTCGCACACCGGCGCGGCGCGTAACAATATCGGGTAACGCGATATCATGTTGTATCAATAACTCAGCTGGATTGAGGCGTTGCAGTTCGCCAATTAGCGCTTCGATATGTTCGGTTTCTTGCACAGTAAAGCGACCGCTGGTGATATCCAGTGCAGCGATGCCGGTTTTTCCTTCGTTGTGAAATAGCGCTACCAATAAATTATCGCGCGCTTCATCCAGCAAAATTTCATCGCTCACTGTGCCTGGCGTCACAATGCGCATCACTTTGCGTTCGACTGGGCCTTTGCTGGTGGCGGGATCGCCAATTTGCTCAACGATAGCGACGGATTCACCCAGTCGCACTAAGCGTGCAAGATAATTATCCGCCGCGTGAAAAGGCACGCCCGCCATCGGAATAGGGCTGCCGGCAGATTTTCCACGCGCGGTGAGAGTTACATCTAAGAGTCGCGCGGCTTTTTTGGCGTCATCAAAAAACAATTCATAAAAATCGCCCATGCGATAAAACACTAACTCATGCGGATGCTGTGCTTTGATAGCGAGGTACTGCTGCATCATGGGTGTGTGCAGTTGGTTATCAGCGTCGGCGTGTGTGCTTGTCATGGTGGTTAAAGTAGTAACAGTTAGAGACCGGATTGTACGCGAGGACTAAAGCGAAACAATCGCACCAATAGCAAAATACAGGCGGACACTAGGCCGACAATCAACGCCAACCAAAAGCCTGCTGCGCCCATAGCCGGTGTCAGTAAATTGGTAAAGGTGAGGGTATAACCGAGCGGCATGGCGATACCCCAGAATGACAACAAAATAATGAGCATCGGAATGCGTGTGTCGTGAAAGCCGCGCAGACCGCTGATGGCGGTTACTTGTAAAACATCAGCAACCTGAAAAATAGCAGCGAGCTTTAACAGTTGCACGGCAACAGCGATTACCTCGGTATCTTTAGTGTAAGCCGAGGCAATGTATTGCGTACCCAGTGTGAGTAGCGGTACATAAAATAATGCGATGCACAGGGCTAGTAGCAGGGTGCTGCGCGCCAGTTGGTGTGCGATCTGTGCTTTGCCTTGCCCAACCAAAAAACTTACGCGCAGCGTCAGTGCCATGCCAAGACTTAATGGCACCATAAACATCAATGAGACAAAGTTGAGTACCAGTTGATGGCCAGCGACAACAATGGGCCCTAACGGCGCAAGAAATAATGCAATCACCGTAAACATGCTGACTTCAAAAAATAGCGTGGATCCAATCGGTATGCCAAGGCGCAATAATTTTTTGATTTCTTGTAAATTAGGTTTGTAAAATTTCCGCAGTGGCGATAGTTGTTGAAAGGTTTTGCTGTGTTGCAAATAAATCAACAAGACAATGAATGCCATGATATTGGCTAGAGCAGTTGCCCAGCCACAACCTACGCCGCCCATGGACGGTATGCCAAACTTGCCATAAATAAAAATATAGTTGAGTGGCATGTTGATGAGTGTCGATAGCAGAGAGACACCCATGATGACTTTGGTGTGACCGAGACCATCGGTAAACCCGCGCAGTGCAACGATCAGCAGCATGGTGGGCACACCCCAGATAAAGCCATGCAAATAGCCTTGAGTGATTTCTGCGGTAGCGGCATCCAGTTTTAGCCACACCAATGCCGGTTCTACATTCAATAGCAATGCCATCATGATGACAGCTGAGCACAAAGCAATATAAATACCTTGCCATGTTACGGGTGTGATTTTGTGCAGTGTTTGTGCGCCGCGATGCGTTGAAATCGTGGGTTGCAGTGCAGTGAGTACGCCGATAAAAAATAAGAGAATAGGCATCCAGAAACTGTTGCCGATCGCAACACCCGCGAGGTCGCGCGCGCCGTAACGACCGGCCATCACAGTGTCGATCACGCCGTTGGCCATTTGCGCCAGTTGTGTGATTAGAATGGGGCCGCCGAGTGTCGCTAGCGTCTTCCATTCGCGGAGTGTTTGTTGAATAAGTGTAGACATAACAATAGCAGTGCGAGAGTTCAGCGCTATCATAGCCTGCCCCGTGCAACAAAACTGCCGGAGATTCCGCAAGGAACAAGGATTTACTGTAGGTGATGAATCAGAAAGTACCGGTAATTGTCGTACAGCGCCAGACGCTGGATTGGCAAGCAATGACAGAGGCGGCTTTTCGTCCTTTGTCAGAAGATTTTTGCCGTTTATGGGGCAAGCCTGCTGATTTTGTGTTTCGGTTGATGCGGTTGTGGGATGCCACATTTGCGGTAGATTATTTCCAAACGCGCGCGGCACTGAAAGTGATTGCTGCCAAAAATCTTGCGGAAACCGATGCACAGGTTGTGCCTTACCAAAACTACAACAACATTCCTGACACCAACGGTTTTTATGTTTTTTTAGATGATGATGATTGGGTGGCACCGGATATCGCTGCGGTGTTATCAACGCAGTCGCCAGAGCAGCATGATGCTTTGTTGTGGCGTACAGTTAGCATCGGCAGCCCACAACAAGAACATCCAGTTTTTGTGTGGGGTCTGAATGGTCGCTGTATGAGCAATAACTATGCCGTGAGTGGCGTGTGGTTAGATTATCTCAGAAGAATAAATCAGGTGGCGCAACATGCGGAGGCTGAAAAAACATTGGCAAATTTTGCCAGTATCGAGCAGTTAGATGCGGCGTTGACGGCGAGCAATAAAAGCCCATGCTCCAGTGTGTCGTTGGATCGCGGTTTGCAGGGCGATTTTTCTTCAGAAAAATTAGCTGGCTTGGTCGATGGATATTTGAAGAAAATGGCAACGATGACGCCCGATCATTTGTGGATGGGGGCGTGGTCTGCGCCGTGGATTGCCCAGACCATTGCCTTGTTTCAACGCGTGAGTGATAGCCGTATTCGGTAGGAGCGCAACTATTTGATGCGCATGCCGGGTTGTGCGCCGCTGTCCGGTGTCAATAGAAAAATATCTTTTCCACCGGGGCCTGCGGCCATCACCATACCTTCTGACATGCCGAACTTCATTTTTCGCGGCGCGAGGTTGGCGACCATCACGGTCAGGCGGCCGATCAACTGCTCGGGTTGATACGCCGATTTAATGCCGGCAAAGACATTGCGCTGTTCGTTGCCGAGATCGAGTGTCAGGTGTAGGAGTTTGTCTGCACCTTCCACATGTTGCGCAGCAATAATTTTGGCAACGCGCAGATCAATTTTGGCAAAGTCGTCAATGTCAATTGTCGGCGCGATACTGTTATCAGCGGGTGCGGCAGCTTTTTTGTCTTGTTTTTTCGATGCGGGCGCTTCAGCAGGTTTTTCTTCAGCCAGCATCGCATCCACTTGTTTGGCATCAATGCGTTGCATCATCGGCTCAAACGGCAGAATACTGTGATTCAGCAGCGCTTGAATATCGTCATGCCATGTTAGGTTGCTGTTGAGAAATGCCGCAGCTTTTTGTGCGGTAACAGGTAGTACGGGTTGCAGGTAAATCATCAGTACGCGAAACAAATTGATGCCCATGGTGCAGACATCTAATGCCGCAAATTGGTGACCTTCTTTGGCGAGTACCCACGGGGCTTTGTCGTTAATGTACTGATTGGCTTCATCGGCTAATGCCATGATTTCACGCATCGCATGACCAAATTGGCGTTTTTCATACAGGGATGCGATGTGCTCACTTTGTGAAATGGTGCGTTGCCACAGCTCGGGCGCATCGAGATGGGCAGATAAGGTGCCACCGGCTTTGGTGATGAAACCGGCGCAACGACTGGCGATATTGACCAGCTTGCCAACCAGGTCAGAGTTTACGCGCTGCACAAAATCCGCCAAATTAAGGTCGATATCGTCAACGCCGTCGCTCAATTTGGTGGCGAAGTAGTAGCGCAAATATTCTGGCTGTAAATGTTTTAAATAGCTTTGTGCGCGAATAAATGTGCCACGCGACTTCGACATTTTTTTTCCGTCAACAGTCAAAAAGCCATGTGCAAAAACTTGTGTTGGCGTGCGAAAGCCGCTGTTGTGCAGTAGCGCGGGCCAGAACAGCGCGTGGAAGTTGATAATGTCTTTGCCAATGAAATGATACAGCTCGGTTTCTGCATCTGGTTTCCAGTATTCATTGAAGTCGAGTTGGTTCTGTTGGCACAGATATTGGAAGCTGGCCATGTAACCAACGGGCGCATCCAACCAGACATAGAAAAACTTATTGGGCGCACCAGGAATTTCAAAACCAAAATACGGGGCATCGCGTGAAATGTCCCAAGGTTGTAAGCCTCCATCCAACCATTCCGCCATTTTGTTGGCGACTTCTTCTTGCAGGTGTCCGGCGCGCGTCCACTGTTTGAGAAAGTCTGTGCAGGCGGGCAGGTCAAAAAAGAAATGCTCGGATTGTTTGGCGATCGGCGTGGCGCCAGAAATAACGGAAACGGGGTTGAGTAAATCCATCGGAGAGTAAGTGGCGCCACAGGCTTCACAGTTGTCGCCGTATTGATCTTCAGCTTTACATTTTGGGCAGGAGCCTTTGACGTAACGATCCGCCAAGAATAGATTTTTTTCTGGATCAAAAGCTTGCGTAATGGCTTTGGTTTTAATCAATCCCAAATCGTTGACGCGGTTGTAAATCAGTTCGCTGTAATGACGATTTTCTTCTGAGTGTGTGGAGTGATAGTGATCAAAACCAATTAAAAATCCTGCAAAATCTTGCTCGTGTTCTTGGCGTACATCAGCAATCAGTTGTTCTGGCGTGATGCCGAGTTGTTCCGCTTTTAACATGATGGCTGTACCGTGGGTGTCGTCGGCGCAGACATAGAGGCAATCTTGCTGGCGCGCCTTCTGAAAGCGCACCCAGATGTCCGTTTGTATGGTTTCCAGCAGGTGGCCGAGGTGTAGCGAGCCATTGGCATAGGGCAAGGCGCTGGTGACGAGGATTTTGCGTGCTGTTGTCATGAAATAAGCCGGTGAATACGCCAGAACAGAAGGGGCAAAACTATAGCGGTTTGACGGTGGATTTTCGAGTCGGTCTGCTAGAATACTGAGCTTTCATTAAACGCACAGGACAGAGACTCATGGCAATCAAGGCAGACAAGTGGATCAGACGCATGGCGTTGGAGCACGGCATGATTGAACCGTTTGAAGCGGGTCAGGTGCGCGAGCCGGATGCGGGTCGCAAAGTGATTTCTTATGGCACCTCGAGCTACGGCTACGATGTGCGCTGCGCCGATGAGTTTAAAATTTTTACCAATGTGCATTCGGCAACGGTAGACCCAAAATATTTTGACGAAAAAAGTTTCGTCGATATTAAAAGCGATGTGTGCATCATCCCACCCAATTCGTTTGCCTTGGCGCGCACGGTGGAGTACTTCCGTATTCCACGCAATGTGTTGACGATCTGCTTAGGAAAATCCACCTACGCCCGCTGCGGCATCATCGTGAATGTCACGCCGCTGGAGCCGGAGTGGGAAGGGCATGTGACGCTGGAGTTTTCTAACACCACCAATTTGCCTGCCAAAATCTACGCTAACGAAGGTGTGGCGCAGATGTTGTTTTTCGAATCAGACGAAGTGTGTGATGTTTCGTACAAAGATCGCGGCGGAAAATATCAAGGGCAGCGCGGCGTAACCCTGCCAAAAGCTTAAGGTTTTAGTGCGCTGCTTTGCGTCGAAAGATAATGTAAGCAGCCTCACGCTGTTCAGCTATTTCATAATTTTCTGTTAGCCATCGATAGAGCGGCTTAAATTCTTTCAAGCGATTGCCACCGCCTGGATGCAGAAATTGTTCAAAGTAAACAATATATGCAGGGTTTTTCTGCTGTAATTCTTGTAAAAATTCTTGGCGCAATGCCTGTATTTTTTGCGAGTCAGGCTGCATCCACAACGGCACATCAATTAAAAATCGCGTGGCAGAAGTGGCTTTTGCCATCAATAACGCTGCTTGACCATCGCCTGCCATATCCAACACTTGCACGGTGTCTTCTGGCTGTAAATGTTGTGCTTGGAGATAGTTGGCGACTTGTCTCGCGCGCCAATCTTCTGGGGCGGCAATCTCTTTTTGATGCGCTTGTCGCATGAGTGGCAGTGCCCATGATGCAAGACTCCAACCAAGTCCAGCGCAGGGAATCAATAGCAATATCGCCACGGTTTTTTTCCATGCCGCAGATTGTTCGGTTGGTGTTGTCAGCAATAGCGCCAAGCAGAGAAAGCTCCAGTAAGCAGAGGGAAACATATGGTTTAACCAAAACTTTCCAGCAATCGCTTCATAGAGCGTGAAGGCAAAGGTGATCGCAGCAAGCTGGGTGATGCGTTTGTGCAGTGCTTTGTTGTGTTGGTGAAGCAGCCGCGCCCACAGCAACCCAGGTGCTGAAAGCAGTAACGCGATGCCTCCCCATTGTGCATATTGCGAGAGCAGCGTCTGCCAGCGTTCGGCACTGCTGCTGTAATGCCATAAGTCATAACGGCTGTTGGCGTAAACAGGCATGTAGTGGCGATAAATATCGATGAAACTGTCCAGTCCTTTTTGTGCGATTACCCATGAAAAAGGAATCAGCGCCACAAAAAACATGGTTAACAGAAATAGCACAATGGCAGTGTATTTTTTTAAAGTGTGATTGCTGTGCAACATCCATAGCAAAACCGGAACCATGACGACGGTATTGGGTTTCATGCTGCAGGCAATAGCTGCCAAGATGCCGATGAGAACAACAGTGTTTCTTGAGAATTTTTCGCCGCTCGCTACTGCAAAAGCAAGTGCCGCAGGAATCAGTGCGAGTACATCGCGTTCAATACATATTCGCCACCGTTAACCCAGTACAGCAAACAAAACAGACTAAAACCTGTGATGGCGGCAGGTTTTGAGAGCGGGAAACAATTTTCCAGCTCGCCCAGCCGAGAAGCGCCATAAGGGAAAAATCAATCCAGCGCAGTGGTAGTGCATCATAGCCAAGCCAGTTTCCTAGCAGGCTGTGAAATATATAAGGTGCAGGAAAATTGATATCAAAAATATCGCGATACAGAACAAAGTTTTTTTCGTTGATCAGCCATGCGCTGTAATGCAGCATGGCCAGATCAGCGGTAATAGGATGATTGAGGGAAAAGAAAAAAGTGGCGCCGGCAGCGAGTAGGAGTGTGATGGCTAATAGCCACTGTGAGCCGCGAGAGATTTGAGAAAGCATTTTATTTGGGCTTTTTATCACTGGGGATGGTTAAATCTTTGCCTTCAAAGCGAAATGCCTGCGGTTGACTCTCGCGTTGTGGGCGGGACTTTTCATCCTCTGTCGTTGGCATCCAATCCACAAAGTTACGCCAGCCTTCGTAGTTTTCTGAGCGCGGTCTTTCAATAAGGTAGTAGTAAACAGCCAGTGAATTGCGGCGGCGATCTTCTGGACATTCCAGTGGATGTGGGTGGCCGTGATAGGTGTTGGTGCCTGTTAAGAAGAAGGCGGCGCGGTTAAACACGGGTGCAATTTTTGCTTCGCATTGCGTCAGGTTTTTATCCCACAGTTCTAAATGTCCACCCCAATCTTCCTGCCAATCGCGGTTGAGGAAGTAGATCATGTTAAAAATTTGATCAACTTTTTTATTGGGGTGCCGCGATTTATCGGCATGTATCATCAGTTTGCCGCCGCGCCCCGTAGAATGCAGACCGCAGCCGCGGTAGTGCGGGTCGACAATCAAACCAGCTTGACCGGTGAGTGTCGTCATAAAACGAATAAAAGTTGAACTGTTAAATTCGTGCATTACATGGCGAATAAACGGCGGAAATTGCTGCTCATTCGAATGGCCAAGTTTATGCATGGTTTGCAGCGTGGCGCGATCGCCGCCGCGCTCCCAAGCAATATCCGTGGGGCTGGGGTATTCGTCGGCTAATAGATGGGCTATGTCTTCGGGCAGAAAATTGTCGATATAACAATGCCGAAAAGGTTTGGCGTTTTTGAAGGATTCCGCGTGCTCCAGAGCCAAGGCCTGCATCCGGTCGTGGTCTAGGTAGAACGCTGGAATCATCTTCATTGCTTGCGCTCCTGCGATGCTTTTAGATATCTGCCGCCTGCTGTGCTGCATTGCCCGTGTAGCTGGCGGGTGACAGTTGTTTTAATGCTGTTTTAGCAGCGTCAGGAATTTCTAAAGTATCAATAAATTGTTGCAACACTTCGCGTGTCATGGCTTGTCCGCGTGTGAGTGCTTTTAACTTTTCATAGGGCTCTGGCACGCCATAGCGACGCATCACGGTTTGAATTGGTTCCGCCAATACTTCCCAACTATTGTTCAAATCTTCTGCGACGCGTTGTTGATTCAGTTCAAGTTTTCCTAAACCTTTGAGCGTGGCTTCGTAGGCAATCGCACTGTAAGCAAAACCCACGCCCATATTGCGCAGCACGGTGGAGTCGGTGAGATCGCGCTGCCAGCGTGAAATTGGCAATTTGTTAGCTAAATGACCCAGCATGGCGTTGGCTAATCCTAAATTGCCTTCAGAATTTTCAAAATCAATGGGGTTGACTTTGTGAGGCATGGTGGAAGAACCGACTTCACCGGCGATGACTTTTTGTTTGAAATAACCGAGAGAAATATAGCCCCAGATATCGCGGTCGAGATCAATCAAAATGGTGTTGAAGCGGCTGATGGCATCAAATAATTCCGCCATGTAGTCGTGCGGCTCAATTTGAGTCGTGTAGGCATTCCAAGTTAATCCCAAGGACTCCACAAAAGTTTTTGCATTGGTTTGCCAATCCACATCAGGGTAAGCAGACAAGTGGGCGTTGTAGTTGCCGACAGCGCCGTTAATTTTTCCCAGCAGCGGCACGGCAACAATTTGTTCGCGTTGGCGACGCAATCTCGCGACGACATTGGCCAACTCTTTGCCAACCGTGGTGGGTGATGCTGTCTGACCGTGCGTGCGCGCCAGCATTGGTGTTGCTGCAAATTCGCGCGACAGATCGGTTAGTTTCTGAATGATGTTGTCGGCCAGCGGCAACAAACATTGCTGCAGACCGTCGCGCAGCATTAAAGCGTGCGACAAGTTGTTGATGTCTTCTGATGTGCAAGCAAAGTGGACAAACTCACTGGCAGCTTCCAGCTCGGCATTGCCTTTCATCTGTGCCTTGATGAAATACTCAACAGCTTTGACATCGTGATTGGTGGTGCGTTCGGTGTGTTTAATGGTTTCAGCCTGTGGCGTGTCAAAGTTGTTCAGCACATTCTCCAGTTGCGTGTTGGCCTGTGCGGAGAAAGCGGGCAACTCGGCAATTTGGGCGTGGTTGGCCAATTGCTGCAACCAGCGCACTTCCACCAGCACACGCGCTCTGATCAGCCCGTATTCGCTAAAGATAGCGCGCAGACTTTCCACTTTGCTGCCGTAGCGGCCGTCAATTGGAGTAATGGCAGTTAGCGCAGAGAGCGCGAGAGGCGAGTTGCTCATGCAGAGTTTCCAAATGTTACCGAGGAAGAAGGTCGCGCATTGTAACTGAAGGCTAGAAGGAGGTTTTTAGGGATTGTGAAACGCGGTGTATCGCCAAGGATGTTCCACAGTTAATGGGGACTAACGCGGTTATGCACATACTGTGTTGCCAGGCATGAAAAACGCAAAGATGGGTGTGTATAGTCATGTTGTTTGTTATAAATACTCTTTAACTATTTGAATATAAAAGAATTATATGTAATGGCTATTTTTTGACCAATCTGTAGACGAGGCTTGAGTCACTTGGTTTTTAGTCAGTTTTTGCGTGGCAACCCACAGACTTATCCACAGATACTGTGGACTAAGTAAAAACCCAAATACAAAGTGTGATGTTTTTGGCAATCACGCGGGCGAGGCCATCATGTATACTGCTGGGAGTCTATTTTTTTAGAAAAATTGAAGGCGGCAATCGTGTCAGAAGTTGATGCCAAAGAGATGTTAAAGCGCGGAAATGACCCGCTGGTGTGGAATCTGGAGAAGATCCAGAACCGTTCCCGTGCTATCGCTTTCATTATGCAGTTCAAGCGGACGCTATGCGTCTATTCGGGCCCAGTCCAGCAGTTGTACAGCAATTACGACATCTTTTTGCCGGAGCACGAAGATCGCAAGCTCGTTATTCTGCCGAACCCTAACGCGCACCACGACACTTTCTTCAAAATCCCTGACAGTGCTGTTACGCCCACGGGTTTGAACATCATTCCTGGGGCTTTGATCGGCAAGCAAGGGCTTTATATTGCCATGCCTTCACGCAATCCCAATGAAGCACCTAAAGCGATGCCATTGACGGTGGGCTTACATGCCATCATCAAGCGCCATACGCCAGAGCGCCCGTTTTTGCCGGTGTTGACCAAAGGGGATTTGCGCGAATTTCAATCCGACATTCCCTGTGTGCATTTACATAAAATCAATCTTGATCGCATCAGTGGGCTGTCGAGCTTGGAATTGCAGGGCATCACGCGAGCTGTCAGCGATAAGATTTCCATCTATCTGTATCCCAAAAAGAGTACGGCCGTTCCCGTTGCTACGGCCGCGCGTCCGGCTTGATGGCGTACAACATCCTGTTTTTTAAATGCTTGTTAGCTTTTAGGGCTGGCATTTGTGGCATCAAACTCTATAATGCGCCCGCGTTTTCCGCCGCCGTTTATGTTTCTTAAGGCATTTCGGTATCAGCTATGGTGGCTGTAGCTCAGTTGGTAGAGTCCAGGATTGTGATTCCTGTTGTCGCGGGTTCGAGCCCCGTCAGCCACCCCATTTATTTCGCTTCGTTCCCTGTTTTGCTAGATTGCAGCACCTCCGTTGGTGAAGTTCTGTTGTGATGCAACTATTCGCGTCCCGCTTATCGCTTGTCACATTGCTCGGCTTGCTGTTGCTGGCTGTTGCTCTGCGTTGGGATGTTTACCCTAAGACTTATTTTGCCGATGAGCTGATACCGCTTGCGGTGATCAAACACATGCAGGCAAGCGACACGCTGGATACCAATTGGGAAAACGCTGATTGGCGAGGGGACTTTGCCGGTGGTTTTTACAAGCTAAAGCAGTACAACTTTTCCAGCTATCACACGGCTTTGTATTTATTCCAAACGATAGTCAGCGAATTAGGCGCTAAGGAAGCGCCTGTCTTGGTGATTTATCGCGCTTTCTCGGTGTTGTGCCAACTGTTAGCGATACTTTTGGTTTGCGTAGTTACCAAAAAGCTATACGGAGAAAGGGCGGCTATATTTTCTGCAGCGTTTCTTGTCATGGTTCCACAGGCAGTGGTGGATGCGCACTACGCAAGACCGGAGTCATTTGTTATTTTCTTGGTGGCCTTGGCGTGTTGGCTGGCGTGGAAACATTGCGAGCAGAAGAACCCGTCTTACGCATTTTGTGAGGCGATGGTTTGGGGTGTGGCTTTTGCATGCAAGTTCAGTTTTGCACCGATGATTGCGCTCGCGTTTGTGGTCATTTGCATTATTCAACGGCGCTGGATAAATACTTTGCTGTGGCCAGTTGGCTTTTTAATAGGCGTTGCTGTTTCCGCGCCGTATATTCTTAAAGATTTATCCGGTTTTTGGCATGGCGTGGGTTTGCTGACTAAACAGTACGCTGCACAAGATATGCAGGGCGGATGGATGAGCTTTCCATCTATGCAACAAACCCTTGCGTATCTGTTGGTGTTTTTTACGGTGCCCGTTTTTCTCGTCATGCTTGCGTCTGGATTGAAAAATAGAAAAGCAGGTCGGTTGTTTTTTGCTTTGGCTTTGGTGGTATCTGCGTTCTATCTATTTGTTTTTTCAGCGCAAGGCGTGTTTTTTGAGCGAAACTTTAGTCACTTGCTGCCTTTGTGGGCGGTTTTGTTTGGTGCTGGGGCTGATGTGTTGTTAACGCGCATGAAGGGAGCCGCTTCGCTGCTTGCAATGCGTTTTCTATTATCTCTTTGTTTGTGTTGGTTGCTGTTTTTGTCTGTGCAAATAGATAAAGAGTTGTTTGTGGGATTGGTAGACAATAAACAGCGCGTGTCAGATTATGAATCCGCGCTTTTGCGCGAGTTTTCTGCAGATAAAGTGGTTGGTTTTAATGTGATGAGTCCAGAGGGTTCTGTGGCTATTTCCGAGCCTGTTTTGTTGCGAGTGCCGATGCCAAAAGTTGATTCTACGGCGCTGATAGACAGTGTTTTGCGGAAAAATGGATTTGAACAGGTGGCAACCATGCAATTGCCTTTGGCTTTTCTGCCGTACAGCCAGTTGCAAATCAATCAACTGCCACCTGTATATGCCTATTACAAAAAACTCAATATCACAGAGAAATAAGTGGTGAAGAAGCACATACAAAGGAAGCGTTCGCCACGGAGAATTATTGGGTTTTCTCTGTTGTATTTGTTCCTATTGGTGGCTGTATCAATATTCGCGTTAGAAATCGCTGCGCCAATTATTTTTGGAAAATGGTGGAGTGGTATCAATCTGGTTGCCAATCCAGATCACCGCATGGTGCGTGAAAACTATTCCGATTTGAATTCTGATGGTATTCGTTCTGCCATTGAACCTGATCAAGTGCGTGACGAAGACTTCAATATCATCGTACTCGGTGATTCGTTTGTTTACGGCATGTGGCTGGGGCGGCAGGACACATTGCCATATCGATTGGAACAATTGGCGAGGCAAGCGGGTTACACGAATGTACATGTCTTTAATTACGGTTGGATATCCGCATCGCCGTATTTGTCTTTGCGTCTGCTGAAAGAAGTGGGGGAAAAGTACAAGCCAGACTTGGTGGTTGAAGTTGTTGATATGACCGATTTTTGGGATGACACCTTTTATCGCCGCGCAGCAGAGCGCCAAGGTTTTTTTAAGCTGGCGCACTGGATTCCTGCAACATCCATTTTTGTATTGGGCAAATTGGGCAGGGAAATTATTAAGGCTGACTGGTTCTCTGTACCGCTCTGGGGTACGCCTTGGCAGCGCTACTTCCCCATGGAGCGCCCGCTGGACGAAACGCGTCCTTATTTGGATGCGCTGACAGGAAATTTGGATGAAACACATCGCTTTGTAGCGGATAAATTGCAGGCAAAATTTGCAGCGTTCGTTATGCCGCGCTCTGTGCAGTACAGTGCAACGGAAACGCCTCATGATTCTTCGGATGAGTACACGCGGCTGGGTCCGTGGTCTTTGGAGCCTTTTCACTATTTTGCAGAAGTGGCGCCACAAAAGCCGTATCCGATCATCTCATTGCTGGATGATTTTCGCCAAACCAAGGAGTTCCCTCTGACGATGGATGCTGATCCGCACCATACCTCTTTGGGGAATAAGGTGTCGGCACAATTTATTTGGCAGCACCTGCAGCAACAGGGTTTACTCCCTGCTGCATCAGCCAAGGTTGATACGATGTCTCGCTAATTGGTTTGTGGATGCCTAGCGGGTAGTATCCGGCACCAGTTTCTTATCTCTTTCTATTATCAAACCCTAGGAGCTTTTATGGCTATTTTTGAACGCATTGCAGAATCTACAGATGGCCGTCGTCGTTTGGCGTTAAAGAACCCCGCGACGCTGGAAGATATTGGCGAGTTAGTTTGTGCTTCTGAAGCCGATGTGCAGGCAGCTGTCGCGAAAGCGCGCAAAGCACAAAAAAGCTGGGGTGCAAAATCCGTTGCTGAACGTGTGGAATATTTGTTGAAGTTGCGCGATGTTATTTTGAATGAGCAGGACCGCGTGGTAGAAACGGTAATCCGTGAAACCGGTAAACCTTTGCAAGATGCGCTGACTTTTGAAGTGTATGCCGTTTGCGATTTTATTACTTATTGGTGCAAGCAAGCGAAAAAAACACTCAAAGATGAAGTGATGCGCGCGCCTGGCATTATGGGGTTGATGAAAAAAGTGCATTTAACTTACAAGCCGCTGGGGGTGATTGGTGTTATCACGCCATGGAATGGGCCTTTTGTTTTAACAGCTAACCCTGGCATTCAAGCGATTCTCGCAGGTAATGCAGTTGTCATTAAAGGTTCGGAAGTTACGCCGTATTCTGCCAAGTTGTTTGAAGAATTATGTTTGCAAGCAGGTATTCCAGACGGCGTGGTGCAAGTATTGATGGGCGATGGTCAAACGGGATCCGATTTGACGCGCGCCGATGTCAATAAAATTTCGTTTACTGGCTCTGTAAATACTGGCAAAAAAATTGCCGCTGTGTGTGCAGAGCGCTTGATTCCAGTCACGCTGGAATTGGGCGGTAAAGATGCCATGATCGTACTGGACGATGCCGATCTCGATAAAGCTGTGCACGGCGCAGTATGGGGTGGCTGTGTGAATACCGGTCATTTCTGCTGCGGTATTGAGCGCATTTATGTGCAGGCACCTATTTATGACGAGTTTGTGCGTCGCGCAACGGCAATGGCCAAAGCCATACGCCAAGGGCAAAAACACGGCGTGAATGAAGATTTAGGCGCTGTGTTTTGGGATCGTCAATTGGCGATTATGGAAGCGCATGTAGAAGATGCGAAAAAACGCGGCGCCAAAATTCTGGCGGGTGGTCGACGCAATCCCGATTTGCAAGGTTTGTATTACGAAGCCACCGTTATGGTGGATGTGCAGGAAGATTTTGATGTGATGGCGCAGGAAACATTCGGCCCCATTCTGCCGATTGTTAAATTCAATACCGTGGAAGAAGCCATCGAAAAAGCCAATAACTCTATCTATGGTTTGCACGGCAGCGTGTGGACGAAGGATGAGAAGAAAGGTTTGGAAATTGCCAAAAAAATTGAAACCGGTTCGATGGCAGTGAACGACATCGGCATGATGTATGGCGTCGCCTGTGCGCCTTTCGGTGGTGTCAAAGAGAGTGGTGTGGGTAGCGTGAATGGGCAAAACGGCTTGCGTGGTTATTCGCAAGCGATGCCGATCATTGTGGGGCGCTACGGCGGTATGGATACCGGCTATCCACACGAGCAGAAGAAGTTTGACCAAATGAAAAAGTTGATGAACTTCCTGTGGCGCAACCCTGTAGGCCGCTTCTTGTTCCGCAACTAAGTAATTTTTGAAATAAAAGAGTTGTGTTGTAGGGGTTTTATGCGTCGTCTAGCTGTGTGTTTGATGTTGGTGCTGTGCTGCAGTGCTGTGTATGCCTCTATCGATGCCTACGAATTTCAAAATGATGAACAGCGCTATCTATATCAAAAACTCACGGAAGAGTTGCGCTGCCCAAAATGCCAAAATCAAAATTTGGCTGATTCAGATTCACAGATAGCAGCTGATTTGCGCAAAGAGCTTTATCAGCAGTTGTTGTCTGGAAAATCTGAAGGTGAAATTGTCGATTTCATGCGCGAGCGTTACGGCGATTTTGTGTTGTATAAGCCGCGCATCCAGTGGAATACCTTGCTGTTGTGGCTTTCGCCATTGGTTTTGGTGTTGATTGTGCTGCTGCGGCTGGTATTGGCTAAGCCGCGTGTTGTGACGACTCGTGTGGATACGGATGCTGCTGTGCGATCAGTGAGTGCAGCGCACAAGCCATTGATTCCTGTTCGCTGGATCAATGTCGTTTCGTTGTTGGTGTTGCTAGGCGTAGCTGTGGGTTCGCTGCTGATATACCGGCAGATGGGTTCAGTGCGCGCTTTGCAGATTACGGATTTAGGCCGTGCGGTTTTTTCGCAGCAATTTACTGGTGATGAGCAGGCGCGTCAGCAACAGCTGCTGCTCGGTGAGCTGGATGCTTGGCTTGCTGATCACCCGGCTGATGAGGGTTTTGTCTATATGCGTGCACGCCTGCTTTCAATGGCAGGTGAGTGGGATAGGGCAATTCGCGATTATCAGCATCTCGTTACCAATTTTCCGGATCAAGATAACTTCTTGGCGGAGTATGCGCAGACATTGTTTTTGAAAAATAACCGCGAGCTTACCGATGATGCGCGTGCATTTTTGAACAGTGCATTGACGCTGAATCCACACAATATCACCGCTTTGGGTTTATTGGGGATGTACGCTTTCGAGCAGAAAGATTATCGCGGTGCGATAGAAAAGTGGGAGCGATTGTTGCAAACCATCCCACAGGGAACGCCGCAAGCGACTGCAATTGCCGACGGTGTTGCTAGGGCGCGTGATTTGGGTGGGCTGCAATCCTCAGTGGCTGCAACAACTGATTTCCAACTGCGTGTGCGCGTGAGTATTGATGCGTCGGTTGGCGCACAGCCGGAAGAGGTGGTGTTTGTATTGTTGCGCGCCAAAAACGGGCCGCGCATGCCTCTGGCCGTCGTTAAAACAACAGTGGCCGCTTTGACAGATGGGGTGGTGTTGGATACAGCAATTTCACCGATGAAAGGTCAGGTAGATTTGTCCGCAATCCATGTGTTTGAGGTGGTGGCGCGTTTGTCTCGCAACGGTCAACCGGTACCGGCCGTGGGGGATTGGGAGGGGGTGAGTGAGCCGTTGCAAAGAAGCGCACTTCCTGCTGAACTGAACATCGCTATTGCGCAAAAAGTCATTCAATAATTTGTTCGACAAGGAGATAAGGCTATGAAACAAAAAGCGGTTTGGTTGGTTGCCAGTTGCTTGGCTTTTGCGACGGCGGCGCATGCAGATAGTACGCAAGAAATCATCGGCAGCTTGGTAAAAGATGTGAAGCCAGGTTTGTGGGAAGTAAAGCAGAAAACCGCGGTTGATGGGCAAGAGTTACCAGACATCAGCAAGATGCTGGACAAAGTGCCACCAGAAATGCGTGCGCAGGTTGAAGCGATGATGGAAAAGAAGGCTGCGCGGTTGGTATCGGGTAAGCCTATGCAGGTGTGTCTGACGAAAGAGCAGTTAGAAAAACAGGCCGCCGAGAATGACGCGGAAAATCGCTGCCAGTTCAATGACCTTGAGCGCGATGGGAATGTCACGCGTGTGAAAGTACAGTGCAGCAAACCCAAGGCGAAGGGCGAAACTACAGTTACGCGTCTAAACGCGGAGTCGTGGACATCGGTGACGCAGATGATGGTGGAGGAGCAGGGTTCGGCGCATGCCGTCAACAGCGAGGCCGATGCGCGTTGGCTGTCGGCTGATTGTGGTGCAGTAAAGCCCAAGCAGAATAAGCCCGAGACCGAGAAAGCAGTGGTGGAGCCAGCGAAGCCAGCTGGCTAAATCTAGAGGTGTAGCGCCAGTGCTTGTCACTGGTGCTGGGCTCTCCTAAAATCGCGCTCTTTCAATTTTGCTCGGTATTTACTGGGCTTTCTGGATATCTCATGCCTGTTATCACGCTACCCGATGGAAGCCAGCGCAGTTTTGATCACGCCGTAACCGTTGCCGATGTTGCCGCTTCTATCGGTGCTGGATTGGCAAAAGCCGCTTTGGCAGGCATCGTTGATGGCAAATTAGTCGATACTTCTTTTGCTATTGCGTGTGATAGCACTTTGGCGATCGTGACGGAAAAAAGTCCAGAAGCGCTGGAAATTGTCCGTCACTCCACCGCGCACTTATTGGCGATGGCTGTACAAGCTTTATTTCCTGACACGCAAGTGACCATTGGCCCCGTCGTTGACGATGGTTTTTATTACGATTTTGCAACCGAGCGCGCGTTTACGCCGGATGATTTGCTGGCGATTGAAAAACGCATGGAAGAGTTGGCGGCAGCCGATCATGTGGTTCAGCGCGTGGTCATGAGTCGCGATGAAGCTGTCAAAACTTTTGCGGCAATGGGCGAACACTACAAAGTAGAAATTATTAACGATCTGCCTGCTGGCGAAGAAATTTCTATTTACCAGCAAGGCGAGTGGATGGATTTGTGTCGCGGCCCGCATGTGCCGTCCACAGGGAAATTAAAAGCATTCAAATTGATGAAAGTGGCTGGCGCATATTGGCGCGGCGACAGCAAAAACGCGCAATTACAGCGTATTTACGGCACAGCGTGGCTGAATAAAAAAGATTTACAGGCTTATCTCACGCGCATTGAAGAAGCAGAAAAGCGCGATCATCGCAAGCTCGGCAAGCGTTTAGATTTGTTTCACATGCAAGAAGAAGCGCCGGGTATGGTGTTCTGGCACAACAACGGCTGGATCATCTACAAAGAAATCGAAAACTATATTCGTGAGCGTTTGCGCAAAGCAAACTATCAAGAAGTGCGCACGCCGCAAGTGGTCGATTTGTCATTGTGGGAGCGTTCAGGGCACTGGGGTAAGTATTCGCAAAATATGTTCATCACAGAATCGGAAGCGCGCGATTATGCGATCAAGCCGATGAACTGTCCTTGCCATGTGCAAATTTATAATGCAGCACTGCACAGCTACCGTGAATTGCCACTGCGCATGGCAGAGTTTGGTTCTTGTCATCGCAACGAGCCGTCAGGTGCTTTGCACGGCATCATGCGCGTGCGCGGTTTTGTGCAAGATGACGCGCATATTTTTTGCACAGAAGAGCAAATCCAGCCAGAAGTGGCGAGCTTTATTGATTTGCTGTATTCGGTGTATCAAGACTTCGGCTTCAATGAAGTCATCATCAAACTCTCTACGCGACCGGAAGAGCGCGTCGGTTCTGATGAAATTTGGGATAAGGCTGAAGCTGCTTTGGCAGACGCGCTCAACGCCAAAGGGCTGCCGTTTGATTTGCAGCCGGGCGAAGGGGCTTTCTACGGCCCGAAGATCGAGTTCACGCTGAAGGATTGCATTGGTCGTATGTGGCAGTGCGGCACGATTCAGGTGGATTTCAACATGCCCGGTCGTTTAGGGGCCGAGTATGTGGACGAGCACAGCCAGCGCCAGACGCCGGTGATGTTGCACCGCGCGATTTTGGGTTCTCTGGAACGCTTTATCCATTTTGATCAGCTCGAGCAGTACAGAGAGCGCTTTCCCGCTGTGGCTGGCACCCGTGCAGGCCGTGGTCATGAATATCACCGACAAACAGGCCGCGTACGCGACAAATTGGCAGAATTTCTTGAAAATCATGGGCTTCCGCGCGCATGCGGACGAGAAACGAGAAGGTAGGCTTTAAAATTCGCGAACATACGATCCAGAAGACGCCTTTCCTGCTGGTAGTGGGAGACAAGGAGTCTGAAACCAAAACGGTGGCCGTGCGTGCGCGCAGCGGAGCAGAGTTGGGAACCATGAGCTGGGAACAGCTGTTGGCTCATCTGCAATCCGAGGTGCAGCGGCGCGGTCGCGTGCGTTCATAACGCAGTGTTTTGGGATTTGATATTGAGTTATCGGAGAGCAAGTTATTAATCAGCCAGTTGAGAATAAAGAGCGCGGCGCTGCAAATGCCAACAAGCAGCGCATCAACGATGAAATTCGTGCGCGTGAAGTGCGCTTAATCGGCGCAGATGGATCACAGGTAGGCGTCGTCAGTTTGCGGGAAGCGCTGGCTGCGGCAGAAGAAGCAGAGTTGGATCTGGTTGAGATTTCACCGGATGCCACGCCGCCTGTTTGTAAAGTGATGGATTACGGCAAGTTTTTGTTTGAGCAGAAAAAGCAAAAAGCTGAACAGAAGAAAAAGCAACACCGTGTTCAGATTAAAGAAATTAAGTTTCGACCAGGGACGGAAGACGGAGACTATCAGGTAAAAACTACGCAACCTGATGCGTTTCCTTGGAAGACGGGGACAAAGCCAAAATCACGCTGCGTTATCGCGGTCGTGAAATGGCTCACCAAGAGTTGGGCATGGAGATGCTGAAACGCATCGAAGCCAGCTTGGCGGACTATGGTTCGGTTGAGCAATTTCCAAAAATGGAAGGAGCGACAACTGACGATGGTTCTGGGACCCAAAAAGAAGAAATAAGTCGCAGACTTATTTTTATCATTAACCGAGCACCGCTGTCGTTGTAGACAAGTGTTCCAATGCGGAGTTAGACCATGCCTAAAAAATTAAAGGGTACACAGCGGAGCGTCTAAGCGCTTCAAGAAAACAGCGGCCGGTTACAAGCGCAAGCATGCCTGAACAAGAGCCACATCCTCGCAAAATGACTACCAAGCGTAAGCGTCAATTGCGCGGCACAGATTTGGTTCTAAGTCTGATGTGGTGTTAGTCGATAAAATGATGCGTAATCTGTGAGGAGAATTGAACTATGCCACGCGTAAAACTACGCGGTGTTACCACATGCTCGTCGCAAAGAAAACTCAAACTCGCTAAAGGTTATAGCGGTGCTCGTTCGCGCGTTTATCGCGTTGCCAAGCAAGCTGTCACTAAAGCAGGTCAATATGCATTCCGCGACCGTCGCGTTAAAAGCGTGATTTTCGCTCACTGTGGATCGTGCGTATCAATGCGCAAGCTCGTGCAGAAGGCATTAGCTACAGCCAATTTATTGCCGGCTTGAAAAAAGCGGGTATCGAATTGGATCGTCGCGTTATGGCGGATATCGCTGTTCACGACAAGCCAGCTTTTGCTGCATTAGTTGAGAAGGCCAAAGCTGCACTGGCTGTAATTTTGGTTTTGCCAGTAAGCTCGAAACGGCCCGCTTTTGCGGGTCGTTTTGTATTCAAATCTTGATTTCTTTTTGAATGTGAATCGCATGGATCATTTGCAAACATTGTCGAAGAAGCGCAACAAGCCATTGCTGCTGCCGATAGCGAGCGCGCTTGATGAAGTGCGCGTCAATTATTTGGGTAAAAAAGGCGCACTGACAGCATTGTTAAAAAATTTAGGGCAGTTGTCGGCTGAAGAGCGTCCAGCAGCCGGTGCAAAAATCAATGTCGTCAAAGAAGCGATTCAAACGCAAATTGATGCCAAGCAAAGTGTCTTGAAAAGCTGCCGCGATTTCTGCACAGCTAGCGCGCGAAACCATTGATGTCTCGTTGGATGGCCGCAATGAAACAGTGGGCTCGCTGCATCCTGTGACGCGCACCATTGCGCGCATCCGCGATATTTTGCGCGCGTGGGATTTGAGTTGGTTGAAAGGCCAGAAATCGAAGACGACTTTCACAACTTTGGCGCGCTGAATATTCCCGATCACCATCCCGCACGCGCCATGCACGACCGCGTTTTATGTCGGCGACAACACCGTGCTTTGCGCACTCGCCGGTACAAATTCGTGTGATGGGCGTTTTATCGCTGAGAAGCAGTCATGCCTATTCGAGTCCTTTGCCCAGGGCGAGTTTATCGCTGTGATTCTGATTTGACCCACGCCAATGTTTCACCAAGTGGAAGGGCTTTGGTGGATAAAGGCGTGAGCTTTGCCGACCTGAAAGGCATGATCGACCAATTTTTGAAACTCTTTGAGACAATTTAGCTGTGCGTTTCGCCCGTCTTACTTCCCGTTTACTGAGCCCGGCCGAAGTGGATATGCAGTGCGCACTGTCGCGGTAAGGCTGCCGTATTTGTAAGCAAACCGGCTGGTTGGAGGTCATGGGTTGCGGCATGGTGCATCCTTCTGTGTTCGCCAATGTCGGCATCGATAGCGAGAAGTACACAGGCCTGGCTTTTGGTATGGGCGTAGAGGCGTTTGGCGATGCTTCGTTACCGGAGTCAATGACTTACGACTCTTTTGAGAATGATTCGAGATTTTTGGGTCAATTCTGACTTTGCCGGCTAAGTTGGCAGTTGTTTTTAGTTCATTGCATGAAAAGTTTCTAGTAACTATGAAATTTAATAAAAAATGGCGGCAGAAGAAAAGAGTGGCTTGCGCTGACATGAGCGCGCAGCAGTTTGGCCGATACACTCACCATGGCGGGCTTGGAAGTTGATGCTGTGACGCCTGTTGCGCCGCCGTTTTCTGGCGTGGTAGTGGGTAAAAATTGTCGCCATTGAACAACATCCAGATGCAGATAAATTGCGCGTCTGCCAAGTGGCTGGACATCCCGACGGCCAGCCCAAACGGAGCGGTTTTGTGGGGCAGCCAATGCAAAACTCGGTTTTGAAAATTCCCTTCTTTGCTACCCTCGGTGCAGGGCTGCCAAGTATCAGCATTAAACAAGCTAAGCTCCGCCCGGCGTGGAGATCCTTCGGCATGCTGTGCGCCGAGCAGGAATTAGGTTTGGCGGAGGTAGCGATGGGCTGTGGGAGCTGCCTGCGGATGCGCCGAGTAGGTGTGTGTATTCGGTACCTCCAGTTAGATGATAGTGTGGTCGAAGTGGATTTAACGCCGAATCGCGGCGACTGTTTAGGTATGGTTGGCTTGGCGCGTGAAGTGGCTGCACTGACTGGATCAAGTATAAAATCATTTAAAATCAACGAAATAGAAGCTAAAGTTGATGCTAGAACTAGCGTTAATTTGAAGTCGCCCGAACACTGCGCCCGTTATGTCGGCAGGGTCATTCGCAATATCAACACGGGTAGCGTTACTCCACTGTGGATGGCGGAGCGCCTGCGCCGCGCCGATTGTGCGTAGTATCGATCCTGTGGTTGATGTTACTAACTATGTGCTGTTGGAACGGCCAGCCTATGCGCGCACCTCGATTGCTTGGATGGTGAGATCGATGTGCGCTTGGCGCAGAAGGGGGAATCCCTTGTGCTATTGGATAGGCTTGGTTGAAAACTGAAGCGGACACCTTGGTGATTGCGGATGCGAAACAGTCTTTGGCGATGGCAGGCATCATGGGTGGCGCTGAGAGCGCGGTTCTCCTGCGACGCGTAATATTTGGCTGGAAAGCGCTTGGTTTAATCCGGTGTCGATGGCAGGAAAGGCGCGTAATTACGGCAGCTACACCGATGCCTCGCACCGTTTTGAACGAGGAGTTGACTTTAACATTCGGTCGCAAGCTATTGAATTAGCAGCAAAATTACTGCTTGAAATTGTGGGTGGTGAAGCTGGCCCCGTAGTTCAAGTGGTTTCTGAAGATCATCTGCCGCAACGCAAGCCTGTTCGATTGACGCGCGGTTTATTGGCTCAATACTTAGGGTTGGATTTGCCTGAAAATGAGGTAACGGCTATTTTTCGAGCGACTGGGTTTTACTCCAGTTGTTGATGCTTTTGAGGTGGACCATTCAGCCGCCGAGCTCGGCGTTATGACATTGCTATAGAGCAAGACTTGATCGAGGAAGTGGCGCGTGTGTGGCTACAACCGTTTCGCTTCGTGCGCGGTGCGTGCCGATGTGGATTTGGTGGGCGTGCCGGAGACTAAGCTCGAAGCTGGAACGCCTGCTTCTGTTTTGGTGGCGCGCGGCTATCAGGAAGTCATCAGTTATTCGTTTAACTCTGTCCCGGAACTGCCTGGCTTATTTGAGCCGCAGCAGGCTGGTGTGAGCTTACAAAACCCGATTTCGGCGGATTTGTCGGTCATGCGCGCCAGCTTGATTCCGAGCTTGGTGAGCACACTGCAATACAACCTGAACAGACAACAAAGTCGTGCGCGTTTCTTTGAATCTGGTCTGCGCTTCCGCTTGGAAGATGGCGCGGTTCAGCAGCAACCAATGATGGCGGCGCTGTTGTACGGCACTCGAACGCCAGAGTCTTGGGAGGGGCAGGCATCTGCCAAGGTGGATTTTTCGACCTCAAAGGTGATTTGGAAGCACTGTTGGCGCGTACAGGTCGAGCGGGCGATTTTTCGTTTGTACGCTCGGAGCATCCTGCGCTGCATCCGGGGCAAACGGCAGCTATTTTGGATCGCGGTAAGGTCGTGGGCATCATCGGTGCGTTGCATCCAGAGTTGCAGCGCAAGTTGGATATCCCAGCCTGGTGTTGGTGTTTGAGATCGAGCGTGAGGCGTTGTTGTTAAGGTCGCACACCGGCGTTTGTTCCTGTTTCTCGTTTTCCTGCCGTGCGTCGCGATTTGGCGTTGGTGGTCGATCGCAATTTGCCGGTGGCTGATCTCTGTGCGTCAGTGCGTCAGGCTGCGGGCGAGTGGTTAACAAACCTCAAGGTGTTTGATGTATATGTTGGCGAACATATTGAATCTAATAGAAAAAGTGTCGCTTTGGGCTTGACCTTTCAGTTGGCTTTTCGCGCACCCATAACGAGAACGAAATTGTTGAATGCGTGGATGCTGTTTTGGCTGCTTCTGACCAACAATACGAATTTCACTCAGGAATTAACGATGTCAGCTTTAACCAAAGCTGATCTTGCTGAAAAGTTGTTTGAGGAGTTAGGCCTCAATAAGCGGAAGCAAAAGAAATTGGTGAAGTGTTTTTTGAAGAGATTCGCTCTTCATTAGCGCAGAACAAAAATGTAAAATTGTCTGGCTTCAGCGGAAATTTTGATTTGCGCGATAAAGCCAGCGCCCCGGTCGCAATCAAAAACCGACGAAGAGATACCCATTACAGCGCGTCGTGTTGTCACTTTCGACCTGGTCAAAAATTGAAAGCACGCGTGGAAATACTTGAGGGCGAAGCCGATCAAGCCGAGTAAGCGGATCGGTTGGAACAGTTAGCACAGGATACGAATTTTCATGATGCTGGAACCCGGCAATAACGATGAGTTACCACCTATCCCCGGAAAGCGTTATTTTACGATTGGGGAAGTGAGCGAACTCTGTGATGTAAAACCGCATGTGTTGCGTTATTGGGAGCAGGAGTTCCCACAACTCAAGCCGGTGAAGCGTCGCGGCAATCGCCGTTACTACCAGCGTCAAGAAGTGACTGTATTGCGCCAAATCCGTTCACTGCTTTATGAACACGGCTTTACGATCGGCGGCGCGCGTCAGCGTTTGACGGATGAAGGCACAATTGTGGATGAAAGTGCCGAGCGCTTCCGTACGCGCTGGTTCGTGAAATGATTACCGAGTTAGAAGATTTGCTCGCCGTACTCGCTCAGCAAGCGCAAGCACAGAAATAGCGTAAAAGAATTTCGGGGCGTAGCGCAGCTTTAATTTAGCGCACTTGACTGGGGGTCAAGTGGTCGGAGGTTCAAATCCTCTCGTCCCGACCAATTGAAGAAAAGCCGCTTGTGGGAAACCAGCGGCTTTTTTGTTTTGCTTAAGAGAACAATTAGTGGGAGTTGTTATGCCTAATGCGTGGACTATCGACATCGTGGTTATTTGCGCGACAGTGGCTGCGTGGAGTGGTGTGATTGGTTTTTTTATTGCCATGCTGCGTAGTGAAAAACGAGCCAAAAATGAAAGTACAGAACTTCAATTAAAACTTGAATTGGCAAACAAACAATGCGCAGAAGCGGAGCTGCGTTATGGTCACAAAAAGCGCAGCAGGAAGAGCGTGCGGCGAGCCATGCGCGTGAGCTGTGACAATTTTGAGCAGCAAAAAATAGTTTGGCTGAGCATTTCAAAGAAAATTGCTGTCGAATGAGATTTTGGAAGCAAAATCAAAATCCTTGCAGGATAGTAGCAAGATCACGCTGAATGCAGTGTTGTCACCTTTCCAACAATCCATCGAAGTAACTTCAAAAAAGAAGTGCAGGAAATTCATCACCGAGAAACTACGCAGCAGGGTGAGTTGAAAAAGAGTTAGAGCATCTCAAAGAATTGAATCAAAAAATTACACTAGAAGCACACGAGCTATCTACTGCATTGCGCGGGCAAAAAAACTGCAAGGTAATTGGGGTGAGTTGGTGCTGGAAAATGTGCTGGATCGCTCGGGTTTACAGCTGGGTAAAGATTATCAGCGTGAAGTCAGTGTCACTGGCGAGGAGGGAAGAAAGCGTCCGGATGCGGTGGTGTTTTTGCCACAGGATAAGCACCTCATCATTGATTCAAAAAGTCTCACTGAATGCTTATGTGCGTTTGTGAATGCAGAGGAAGAAGTGGAGCGTGCTGCAGCTTTGAAAGAGCATGTGCAAACAGTGCGAGATCGTATTAAAGAAGAATTATCGAATAAAGAGTACTACAAGCTGAATGGGCTCAACTCGCCCGATATGGTGTTTATGTTTGTACCGATTGAATCGCTTTTTGTCAAGCATTAAAAGCGGATGAACAGCTTTTTCAAATGGCGATTGAAAATATATTTTGGTGGCTACACCAACCACATTATTGACCAGTCGCAATATCGTGCGTCAGTTGTGGCGATTTGAAGATCAAAACAAGCACAGTCGCTTTATTGTCTAAAGCGGATGCTGTGTTCAAAAAGTTGAAGAGTTTTTTGGATAGTTTTGAAAAAGTTAAGCGAGGATTGGATACTGCAACAGAAGCGTATAACACTGCCGAAGGGGCAGTTGGTGGTATTGGGAGCTTGGTGAAACAGGTGAATGACTTCAAAGAGTTGGCGCCTGCTATCAAAGCCGAGTTGCCGAGTTATTTTGTGGAAAAGGCTGAACTAGAGATTGATACACAGCGCCCAGAGTAACCCTCCAAATAGAGTGGATTAAAGTGGGCGTTGGGAAAGCGGTGAATTAGGTTGCTACCTCTAATCTATCCAATAAAATATGGCGGCTTCGTCAAAAGGAATTATAGACATGCGGAAGATCTGCTCTATTCTGTTTCTGCTGCTTATTCGTACCAGTGGTGTTAGCTGCTAGCTTGCGAGATCAAGCGGGTGAAGCGCGCCATGCTGGGCGTTTTGAACAATCAGAGAAATTGTTTCGTCAAGCATTAGCAGCGCAGCCAAATTTTGCACCCTTTACTGCTTGATTTGACGACAGTACTGATTGATCAAAGAAATTCCTGACAGAAAAAAATCTTCATCAATACTTATTGCGTTTTGGTGAGAGCGAGGCTATTGGTTAACCAAAGCCTACTGGCATGATCGCCAGTCGCTTTTTTCGATAGTCTGACTGACTATGACAATGCGTTGCGAATGAATCCTCAGCACGAGTGGCTATGCAAAACTATATTCAGACGGCAGATACGATTGGTGTGCCAGATAAAGCGGTGGCTTTGGCGCGTGTTTATCCTGATGCTATCAATAAGGAAGGCTGGCTGCGTTTGTATTCCGATGGCGCTGCCTTATGCTGTTCATTTGCTTGGGAATGCCAGAGCCAGATCAAAGCCTTCGCAAAAAAAAATATTCATGAAGCAATTCGTCGCTGCGATAGAGTGATTAAACTTTTATACGAACAGTTTCCTGAGCGCGTTGCAGCCATGCAGCAAGCGTATGGATAGATTGTTGGTGTGGGAGTTGGATGCAAGACATCAACAAGTACTGGATGAGTTCGATGTCGCGGTAGTAGAACGCACTATTATTCGTGATGATATTCGCGTTGCAGTGGCGCAATCTGCTTTGTACCTTGAAAAACCTGATCGCGCTATGGGAAGTTTTACAACCTTTGATAGATAAAAAAACAACGGATGCAAACGCTAGAACTTTGTATTTTTATGCGCAGTTAGAAAGTGAGAATTTTGATGGTGCAAAGGAAAACAATCGATGTACTGATTGTCGATGAGAAACCTTGGTTGTATGGAAAGTCTGATCGTGTGGTGGGAAAAAAGTGGGATGAGCAGAATGCAGACTACAACAGCATCAGCTACTGAAGGCGTGGGGAAACCAATTAGATGATGCACAAACTGAGATAGGGGTTTATCAAGAGCGAGCACCACTTAATGCAGATTTGCGATCTGCGGTTGGGCAGATTTATCAATTGCGCGGATCGCTGAGAAGCTGAGCGGTGGCAGCGTGATGCTTTGCAAATTACACCAGATTCTTACAGTGCTTGGTCAGGCATTATTGGCAGTCGAATGGCGCTCTACGATTTCCCAGAAGCAGAAAAAATTACGCAGCGTTTGGTGAGTAAATGCCCAGACCTTAAATCCAGTGAAAATCTGAAAGAGATTGGGCTATTCATAATATGCAGGAGCTTTCGATGGATTTTTCATTGGGAGCATAGTCAAAGTCAGTAGCCATGGCTCTAATGGCAACGGTAAATACAGGTGCAAACGGTAGCCGCGATTTTGAAGCTGGAGGTGTGGTGGTATTCCAAGCCTATCGATTATCAATATCGAGCTTTTTTTCATACAACATCAAGCACGGAACTTTTGAAGGAAGAAGGGCAGATTGATCGTTACGGCGTAGGAGCTGAACAGCGCGATCAGATGAATGAAGTTGCTTATCGCAATACAGCGGAAGTCAATCGCAGTTACGCACATCCGATGCAGATTTGGGTTTAACACTGACAACCGAATGGCAGTTAGATGACAACTGGTCGGTAATGGTGGATTGGAAACTTTTTAGTTCGCAACTGCCAGTTCGTGCGTATAACGCAGGTATAAAAGCACTCAGTAGAAACGGGTGTGCGTTATCAAGTGGATGAAGGTGAAGGTATTACCGTGCGAAGGTTTAACTTATGTGGATTTTTCTGACGGAAATCAACGTTGGATGTTAGGTGCTCAGCGGGGTTATCAAGTAGTGTGGAGTAACCCACATCATCAGTGGGCATTGCTGAATGATTTACACATCAACTAATTCTGAAAAGCCAACACCATTTATTTCAATCCTAGCAGCGATCTGGATATTGGTATTGCGGCAGAGTATCAGGGTATTAAACGCCATTATGATTTTGAGTTTCGTCACACCTTGTTAATGGGTATAGGAACTTATACGCAACAAGATTTTGGAACCGATCAACGGCACAAATTCTTTATCGTCGTCACAATTGGAAGCAGAGATAAAACTTTTTGGAATGGATTTATGGGGTAAGGCTTAATTACCATCCTTATGATGGTGATGAAGAGTTGCGCAGCACAGCATTCGGAGGTTTCACATGGCGCTTCAGATGATCCCATCGTTATATTTTCACAAATTATTTGTTTACTTCTGCAAAATATTGTTTTGTTGCCATCTGCATTGGCCGATGAGTTAATTACTTTGTGTTATCACGATGTGCGCGATGATGTCGATGGGCATTTAGATGCAGATACTGTTGCTGTCAGTAGTAAGCAATTAGCAGAACAGTTTGAGTGGTTGCGCCAAAATGGTTACACACCGGTATCGGTAAACCAATTGGAGGACGCGCCTCGGTAAAAAATCATTACCATCTAAAGCAGTTTTACTGAGTTTTGATGATGGATATGAAAGTTTTATACGCGTGTTTTCCTCTGTTGAAGTTGTACGGTTATATCCCGCAGTGATGGCTGTGGTAGGGCGTTGGCTGGACTTAACCGAAAATCGCACTGCACAAGGTAGTGCAGGGAGTGCCTACATAAAAGGGCTGTCAGCTGCGGAAATACGCGAGATGCAGGCCAGTGGATTGATTGGTTGCCTCACCTTAGTTACGATTCACTTTGAGGCATTTTGGCTATTATCCACAAGGTAATGAAACCGGCGATGAATGCGTTGTATGATGCAAACACCAACGCTGAAACGGAACAACAAGCGTATCAGCGTATTTTTCAGGATGCACAGCGCAGCAGTAAACAATTACAAAAGTTGACGGGTGTAGCACCGAGAGTCATGGTTTGGCCTTATGGTGCATAAGATATTACTACCAGAGAATGCAGCAAGGGCAGCGGGGTTTCGTTGGTTCTTTACATTAGGACGAGCCTATCCGAAACCGTATATCAACAGTGGTCGCATTGAGCGCCATATCATTTAGCTTCAATCCATCGCTGTCAGATTTTAAGGAAATGCTAAAACCTTATCGTATGCCTGTTTCACCTGTGCGGGCTGCGCATGTGGATTTAGATTATGTTTACGATGCAGATCCTGTGCGGCTGAATGGCGTAATTTAGATAAATTATTAAATCGTATTCAGAAGTTACATATTTCTACTGTGTATTTGGGCATTTGCGGATCCGGATGGTGACGGTAATGCCAGTGCAGATTTATTTTCCCAACCGCCATTTTACCTGTGCGGGCGGATTTATTTAATCGCGTTGCTTGGCAATTAAAAACGCGCGTGCGAATTGTCGATGTGTATGCGTGGATGCCTGTACTGGCCCTTTGACTTTGGTAAAGATTTCTATCGTATACACGGTATCCGGCAGTGGTGTGAGCAAGGGGGTACCAGTAGCTCCGGACTCTGCTTATCAGCGCTTGTCTTTATTTGACCCATTTATGCGCCAGCGTATTTTTGGATTTGTACATTGACTTAGCAGCACATGCTAACTTTCAAAGGGTTTTGTTTCACGATGATGCCATTATCGATACAGATGAGAAGGATTTTCATCCTCAAGCGGTACACAGTGGTTTTTTCACAACGCGGTGTGCAATTAAATAATTATGCACAGTGGAAAGATGATGCGATTCGCGCAAGCGCTTCACCTATTTGAAAGTTCAGGCGCACAGATGCCTTTACAGGATTTGGCTGAAACAGTCAAGTGTATCGGCCTGAAATTCGCACTGCGTAATTTCTATGCAGAAACGGCGTTGAATCCACAAAGTGTAGATTGGTTTGCGCAAAGTATGGAAACGGCATTGCTTAAATATGATTATGTCGCTTTGATGGCGATGCCTTGGATGGAGAAAGCTGAAGATCCTGAACAGTGGACAAAAAATCTGATTAAGAAACTCGAATATCTATCGCCGGCACAGAAAAATCGTTTTTGTTGTTGAATTGCAAGCGCGTGATTGGCGTACAGGGGAAGCTATCAATAATCGGAATTTTTCGCAGCAAGTAAAATTATGGTCGCGAGAAGGCTATCTAAACTTTGCATGGTATCCGGATGATTTTCACGCCAACATTCCAGACTTTGATACTGTGTTCAAAGCATTGTCGTTACCAAGACTATCCCTATGAACGGCGGTAGTGGTTATGTTTGAGCGCATCGTCGATTTTCTGTTGGCATTCACCTTTATGTACCCATTGTTGATGGCTTACTTGTGGATGTTTGTATTACTATCGTCTGCATTGGGAAAAGCACGACAGTGATGATTGGCGTCATCCAGAGCCATTAGATTTTATCCTAAAGTGACGGTGCGATGTTTTGCCGTAATATTATTGTCATGACGAGCATTTCAATGAGTTCCGAAACGCCAGAGTTTTATTGAATTTGGATTATCCCAACTACGATATTGTTGCGATCAATGATGGCAGTACCGATACTGGGCGCGCTTTTGGATGAGCAAGCAAAGTTGCACGATAAAGTTGCGTGTAATTCACCTCGCCACCAATCAAGGCAAAGCAATGGGATTAAATACTGCCGCGCTAATGACAGATAGTGAGTATTTAATTGTGTATTGATGGTGATGCCTTATTAGATCGACAGGCGTTGCATTGGTTGATGTCGCATTTTGTTGACTCTCCACGGGTAGAGACACAGTCACGGGTAATCCGCGTATTCGCAATCGCTCCTCTTTACTGGGAAAAATTCAGGTGGGCGAGTTTTCTTGCATTATTGGTTTGATTAAGCGTGCGCAACGCATTTACGGGCGAGTGTTTACGGTATCTGGTGTGGTGGTGGCTTTTCGCAAAGCGGCACTACAGCGCATTGGATATTGGAGTACCGATATGATTACGGAAGACATTGATGTCAGTTGGCGTTTGCAGTTGGCGCATTGGGATGTGCGTTACGAGCAACGCGTTGTGTTGGATTTTAATGCCGGAAACTTTGAAAGGATTGTTTCGTCAGCGCACGCGTTGGGCGCAAGGTGGTGCAGGTGTGGTCGCGCTATTTACCTAAGATGTTACATTGGAAAAAACGCAGAATGTGGTTTGTGGCACTGGAATATATCGTCAGTGTCTTGTGGAGTTACATTGGTTGCAATCGCTTTATTGTGGATAGCTGGAAAATTTGTCGAGCTACCGGATTACCTTTATATCCGTACATTGCTGCAGGGTGGACGGGTGTCATTCTTGGCTGTACCTGTCTTTTGCAGTTTCTGGTCAGCATGATTATCGATTCTCGGTATGAGAGGTATCATGAAAATTATTGGATGGTGTGGTATCCGTTGGCGTATTGGATGCTCAATGTTGTCACTACCGTTTGCGGTTTCCCTAAAGCATTTTTTAAGAAGAAAGGTAAGCGAAGCCGTATGGACGAGTCCAGATCGCGGGTTACAGAGCCTCGACAACTGATCATTGAGGATTCTCCTTCTGTCTTGCGTTTGAAAGACCGTTTTGCAGAAGTCAATTATCACGCTATTTTTGGATTTGGTACTGCTGTACTTGTGGCAGCCGGTATTTAGTCTTTTGGCTTGGTTGTTTCAAGGCTACGCTTTCTATCGCCATATGTTTGATTTGAGGGGGGTATGGCGCTTTTGGTAAGGTGGCGTTGGAATATTTAATGATTATTTGTTTGATTGATGGCATTTTCTTCTGTGGGCGGTAGTAAACAGGCTACGCTTTCGTAAAAAAGATAGGCGACAAAGAGTTCCAGATACATCATTGCTTGAACATTCGCTGTATTGCAGAGTGCAGCCGCAAGATGTAGAGCAGTGGCGCGAGTATCGTCAGATGGTCGTTGCGTTTGGTGATGATGGCTACATATCGGGTGTTACTCAAGAGTCATTGGCAAGCTTTAAGTCAGCAGCTAGTCCAGCAATGGCACTGCTAATATGTTCTGCGAGTAGTTTCTGGCCATAAGGTGTGTAGTGGGTATCTAACCAAAGGTCAGTGCGTGGAAAGTTTTGCTGTAATAAAAGAGTAGCTAATTTTCTTTTTTCGAGCTGTGTAGCTAAGGTATTGATGAGTGCGGCTGGTTTGTCATCGGTATTTATAGTCATTAAAAAAACAACATGGAAGCGTATTTTCTATCCTGGCAGAATGTTTGTATGGCTTGCAGTAATTTTTTTGTAATTTCTACAGAATACTCCTCATTTCCAGTTGGCTTTTCTGGTATGAGATTTGTATTCGTGTGTGATGGCGCAAAAATAATACGAGCAAGTTTGTCGAGCATGAAATTCGAAGCTAGCTTTTGTAACCATGTTTGTGCGGGCGGTGGTTCAGTAATAGAAACAGCTTCTGGTATGGCACATAAGACACGGGTACATTGGTCAGCTGTAATTGATTGTCTTTATCTTGCTGAAACATCGGTTTGGATAGCTGTACCTTTCTGTGGCGATATTGTCTTCAAAATCGTTGTAATACAGCAAAATTACAACATCATCGTAATGCTTGTCTGGGTGTTGTTTGCTAAAGCGTTGCAGTGTTAACGGTTCTTGGTCAGTGCCGTAGCCCGGCACACTTAAGTTGTAGATATTGGCATTTGGGTTTTGTTGATTTGAAAACAGATGTAGCGGTTTCGTTGTCTTCAACACCCCATCCCCAGCCGTAAGTCGCCCAGTAATAAAATATTGCGCCTTGGGAATGAAAGTTGGTGTTTGGTTGCGAAAAGCGTGTTCATCGTGTGTGACATGAACAATAAAATCTTTGGAGATATACGGCGACCGCGCGTTAGGTGTGCCTTTCCAACCGAGTTCACCCGTCATACATAAAGAGCCCATTGCGTAGAGCGGGGCGTTTACTGCACCGTAATCAGGGCTGGGCAGCCATGTACGCACAGCCCATTCTGCTGCAGCAGGCTGAATATGAGAGAAATACAAAATAAAAACAGGTTGCCCAGTAGTGACGAGAAGCCTAGATTTTTTGGCGAGAGGAGAGGTTTTTGAGCCATCCGTGGCCAGTTGTTGGGCCACGCAGCGTAGAAGCTAGCCATTTGAACGGCTTCACTTCGCGCTTCACGCAGGTACTGCTTACCCAACTACCGCGCTGCCACAGTCTGCGCCGACACCCAGTTGCTCACGCAAGTCTTTCATTGTGCGGGCTGCAGCTTCTGAACGGCGGCATGGATTTGCTTTTCGGTGACAGCCTTGCAGACGCAAACATACATAAATGCAATCTCACAAATATCAATGAGATTTATTCTCGTTCGCATTAGCTGAGCTGTCCAGTGCCTTTTAATCAGAGCTTTCAACAGCTTTGCAGGTAGTTGGGTGTACCCACTTGCTCAGTCAGGCTGTGCTGGGTTTCTAGCCGTCAATGGCTTCTTCACAGTGCTCCAGCAGATCTTCCAGTAGCTCTCAGCTGACAAAATCCTGCTGCTCCTCGCAGGCGTGATGGATTCCACCAGCAGAGGGCGCGCTCGCGCTCGTATTTGAGATCGCCCATAAACACTCCAGAGGGTTCTCACCGATCAGTAGCTTGCCCAAGTTTTGTGGTTGGTGAGGCCTTCCAGAAAAGAGAATGCGTTCAATCAGCTTGTCAGCTTCTTTCATTACTCGGATGGACTGTTTGTAGGCGCGATCATTGAGTTTTTTCCAAGCCCCAGTTGCGCAGCATACGCGCGTGCAAAAAATACTGGTTGATAGCCGTCAGCTCATTTTTTAAAACTTTATTTAGCGCGTCGATAACTTTTTTATCACCTTTCATGGGGCGTCTCCCATCTGCGATTGCTGATAGTTTTGCAAGCCGATCATGTCAATCAAACGGAGTTGTTGTTCAAGCCAGTAGGCGTGATCCATTTCTGTGTCATCCAGTTGCAGCAGTAGCATTTCGCGTGACAAAATCCTGTGCTGCCTCACTGGCAACGATAGCCTTTTTTAATGAGTCCACTACATGGTATTCCAAGGCGAGGTCAGACTGATCATCTTGTACAGATTTTCCTACATTGAGTGAATCGCGCTTAGAAAAGATCAGTTTTCCCCTCTAAAAATAAATTCTTTGAATGATTGCCTTTGCGTGCTGTTTTTCATGGTCTGATTCATGCAGGCTTTTTTCAGCGAGTTTTTTCAAGCCAAAGTCTGCATACATTTCGCCATGAATTAAATATTGATCAACGGCGGTTAGTTCGCCAACCAATAATTCATTCCAGAATATTGATTTTTTATTGCCTTTCATCGCTGCAGTCCTCGAATGGGAATGACTCGTATTATCACAAGTCATTGAATTTCATGGCTCATTTAGCGACTTTGCGCAGCGTGTTGTCAAGTTTTTTGATGGCGCAATCTTTCGAGTAATGCAGAAGTATCGCTGTTGCCATGTCCCATTTTTTGCAGGGTTTCATACCACAGATTGATTTGCGTTACGCCAGGCAATTCGCAATGAAAATCTTTCGCAGCGGCAAGAGCGATTTCTAAATCTTTTCTCACCCAATCCACTGCAAAACCAAAGTCGTATTCGCCACGCAACATGGTGTGAGCACGGTTATCCATCTGCCAAGATTGCGCTGCGCCTTGCGAAATAACTTCCAAAACGGCATCAGTATCCAAGCCTGCACTCTCGGCAAAAAATAAGCCTTCAGCCAAGCCGGCCACCACGCCGGTAAAGCAAATTTCGTTGACCATTTTGGTGAGCTGCCCAGCGCCTGCGTCACCAATGCGCTTGGCGCGTTTGCTGTAGGCGGCAATGACGGGTTCGATGCGCGTGAAGGCGGCTGCGTCGCCGCCAGCCATCACTGCCAACTGACCTTTTTCCGCGCCGGCTTGCCCGCCGGAAATGGGTGCGTCAATGAAATGCAGCCCTTGCTGTGCGGCGAGTACATACAGCTCGCGCGCAACGCGAGCCGAAGTGGTGCTGTGATCCACTAACACTGCGCCGGGTTTCATGTGAGGGAAGGTGGCGTGAGCCACTTCGCGCAACGCATCGTCGTTGCTGACGCAGGTGAACACCATGTCCGCGCCGAGTGCGGCGGCGGTTACGGAATCCACACAGGGCAGCTTGTACTGTTGCTGCCAGCGTTCGGCGCGCTCGGCGTTGCGATTGAAGGCTTGTACTTTGTGCTGCGCGCGCACCAAGTGGCCTGCCATAGGGCCGCCCATGGTGCCGAGTCCAATCCAGCCGATGGTGAGTGTCATGAGCGTGCCTCGCAATGGGGTAGAATCTGCATTCTGAACTGTATCCACCAATAGGAAAACCGCACATGGGTCATATCGCTGTTTACAACGCCACGGCAAAAATTCCCGCTGAACAAGCTTGGGAAAAATTGAAAGACTTATCGCTGGCGCACAACTATGTGCCGAACATCACCAAGTGCACGATCACCACTGCGCAGAAAGAAGGCGTAGGTGCCAGCCGCCGTGTGTCGGGCCCACAACAGGCTTTGGATGAAACGGTTGTCGAGTGGAATGAAGGGCGTGGCTTTGTGATCCGCCTGCACAACGGCAGCAAGCCAGCCAAACCTTTTGGTGAAGCAAAGTTTACTTATCGCATCGATAAAATTGATGACAAGTCGTGCAAGCTGACTTGCACCATGACTTACGAAATGGGCATGGGTGTTTTTGGCAGTATTTTGCACGGTTTGTTTATCGGCAATTTGATTCGCGGCAATATCCGCGATGTGGCTTTGTCGATGGCGTATTTTTATGAAACCGGCAAAAAGCCGTCGAAAGACGATTTGGTGCGCCTGCGTGCCGAAGATAAAAAGCATGCCAAACCATTTCCGTGATTTTGAATTTCTCATAACGCTTGGAGATTGATCGTGAAAAAAACATTTAACAAAACATCTCTGCTGGCAGCTGTGACCATGGCGAGCATTGTCTCTGCGCCGATGGTGAATGCAGCTAGCAGCCCATTCAGCAATACCGAACTGGCTTCAGGGTTTAATTTGCATGGTCATCCAGACTTGAAGTCGGGTGGTGACGCGGAAAAATGCGGCGAAGGTGATGCAAAGGTTTGCGCAGAAGGCAAATGCGGTGAAGATAAAAAAGCCTGCATGGAAGGCAAGTGTGGAGAAGGTCAGTGTGGCGCTCAGTGCGATGACGGCAAGAGCGAAAAGCCCAAAGCCGATGCACCTAAAACAGAAGCACCAAAAGCACACGATGACAAAGCCGCCGCAGAAGGCAAATGTGGCGAAGGTAAGTGTGGCGAAGGCATGATGAACTGATAGGTGTCTTTGGCAGAAACAGCAACGCCCGCTGGAGCCGGTCTTGGTATACGGCGTGCGTTGCTGAATGATTTATCCAACGCAGGAAGCGTTGTCGATTTCTTAGAAGTCACGCCGGATAACTGGATCCACACTGCCGGCACCTCACTCAAAAAACTTCATGCACTAACTGCGCGCTACCCGATGTTGGCGCACGGTTTGTCGCTGTCGCTGGGCGGAACAGATCCGCTCGACAGCGATTTCATCGCGCAATTAAAAACCTTTCTAGATGCGCATCATGTGCATACTTATAGCGAGCATCTGAGCTTTTGCAGTGCAGGCGGGCATCTGTATGACTTGATGCCAATTCCGTTTACGGAAGAAGCGATAAAAAACACCGCGCAGCGCATTCGTGAAGTGCAAGATAGGCTGGAAAGACGCATTGCGATAGAAAATGTTTCCTACTACGCCGCGCCGTTTCAAGTGTTGTCAGAAATGGATTTTATTCATGCGGTATTAAATGAAGCAGATTGTGATTTGTTGTTGGATGTCAACAATGTGTTCGTCAACAGCATCAATCACGGTTATGACGCACAAGCCTTTATTCGTGCGCTGCCAACAGATCGCATTGCCTATTTGCATGTTGCTGGTCACTACACGCAGGAGGAAGACTTGCGCATTGATACCCATGCTGCTGCCGTGTGTGATCCGGTGTGGGAGCTGCTGGCATTCAGCTATCGCGAACACGGCATAAAACCCACGGTGTTGGAGCGAGACTTTAACTTTCCGCTGTTTGCCGATCTGTTGGCTGAGGTGCAACAGATACGCACTATTCAGCAAGAGATATGCAATGGCTGATCTGCGCGAACAGCAATTGCAGTTTGCCAATCACTTGCGCAATCCGGATAGGTTTCCTGCGCCGCAAGGCATAGAGGAGCGGCGCTTACTGGTGTACCGCGATTTATTTTTCAACAATATCTCGCAATTATTGCAGGGCGTATTTCCTGTGATGCGCAGCATTCTGAGCGATGAGCAGTGGCAGTCCTTGGTGCGAGATTTTTATACGGCGCACCGTTGTGAAACGCCGTTGTTTCCGTGGGTGGCTGGCGAGTTTGTGGAGTATTTATGCAGCGAGCGTGATCGCGCTGATGATTTCCCTTTTCTCAAAGAACTGGCGCATTACGAATGGAGCGAAGTGGTATTGCGTCACGAGCCGGATTTTGTTGTTGGTGAGGCTCGCATTGGTGATAAGCCTTTGCTGTCGCCTTGGTGTTTTCCCCTGAGCTATCACTACCCTGTGCATCGCATTGGCAAAGATTTTTTGCCGGAGCAGGAAAGTAGTGGGCCTGTGTGTTTGTTGATGTATCGCCAGCTAAATGATGAAGTGAAGTTTGTGGAATCTAATGCTGCTACTTTTCGTTTGTTGCAACTGTTGGAAGATGATGGGTTTGAAAGCGTGGAAGCAGTTGCAGCTCAGTTGGCAAAAGAAATGCAGCACGCAGATGTGGATGCTCTGCTGGTGGCAGTGAACGAGACGCTGGCGCAATTTATTCGTGATGGCCTATTGCTCGCGTAATTACAAACCAGTGCTGCAACTTTCACTGCGCCAAGTGCCGTAGCTGGTGTTGTCAATTTGTTGCGCAATGCCGCGAATGGTCACGATAAATTGTGAAGTGGCCTCCCAGTGTTGGCTGTCGCGCAAGCGAACCGTGGTGACACCAAAACCATAAGGCGCTTCACATCGTGTTTGAAAAATAATCACATTGCCGATGCGCTTGCCGGTGCTAACACTGCATCCGCTGCCTTGGTCATTCACATAATGATTGCTGGCAATTTGCTGTGCGCTCACACACAAGCTGGTGGTGCCATCGCCATTCAGGCGCGCATGGTTTTGTCTCAGCATGTTGTCGATATGCGTTTGCAGTTTTTGCGGCCCTTGACGAATGAGCTTGCCTAAATCTGGCACCACATGACCAAACAGCGAGGTGGAGCTCTCCACTTGCCACAAACCAGCTTGCGGTTGCACGCTAGGCTGGTTTGCTTGTGCGGTTAAGCTAAAAAAAGCAGCCAGCGTTACGCAGAAAAAAAGTTTCAAGTTGCGCATGTTTGTCTCCGATTTTGCGTGCAGATTATATACTGCAAGCCATTTTTCACTGCCAATGGCCAGCTATGTTACGACTCAGCATTCTCGATCAACTCCCCATCCGTGAAGGCGGCCATCCGCAAGACCCAGTGAACGAAGCGATTATCCTCGCGCAAAAAGCGGAGGCTTGGGGCTACCACCGCTACTGGACGGCGCAATTTCACGGCACAGTCAGTTTCACCTCGGCTGCACCGGAGTTGGTGGCCTGTCGTCTGGCGGCAGAAACACAAACACTGCGCGTCGGGGCGGGTGGCATCCTGCTCAACAATGTCAGCCCTTACATCGTCGCCGAGCAGTTCAAAATGCTGGAGACATTTTTCCCCGGCCGCATAGATCTCGGCATTGGCCGTGTACCGGGTGGTGATGCCGCCACGCACGCCGCTTGTTTGTACGGCTCACCACTGGGGCAGCAGGCGTTCGAGCAGAAAATGCTCGACTTAAAGGCGTTTGTCGCCGGTGAACCGCCGTTGAACCCGGCGTGGCATTCGGTGCGCGCCACACCGATCACAGACCATCACCCGCAACTGTGGTCGCTGGGTTCTGGCGAAAGTTCCGCCGCGTTTGCCGCCAAGCACGGTTTGGCGCTGTCGTTTGCGCATTTCATCAACCCTTATATCTATGCCGATGTGATTACCGCGTACCGGCAGCATTTCCAGCCCTCGGTGTTTTACCCGCAGCCCGTGGCGAATGTGTGCGTGTATGCCATTTGTTGCGACACCGAAGCCGAGGCCATTCGCCAGCGCGCCTCGCGAGATTTGTGGTGGGCGGAAGTGTTTCAAGGGCTGGACCCGCCGTACCGTTCCGTCGAACAGGGTTTGGCCTACCCCTACAGCGCCGCGTTGCTGGAGAGGCTGGCTGTTAAGCGCGATGCCGTGGTGGTCGGCACGCCGGAGCAGGTGAAAGCGCAGATCGAAGCCATCGCCGCCAAAGCGCAGGTGGATGAAGTGATGATCCAGACCATGTGCTTTGATTTTGATGTGCGCCTGCGGTCATTTGAGTTGATTGCGGAGGCGTTTAGCGCATGAAGAACGGTTGATGGAGCTGGTTTTTTTGTGGGATTGTTCTGCGAGAAAAGAAACCATCGGCGCGTCAGTCAGTTGATTAAAAAAGGAGATTTCATGACTCGTATTTCACACCTATTGGCCCTTGTAGTTTTTACAGTTTGTCCCGCCTTACTCCACGCCGCCCCTGGCGATTTGGATCTCAGCTTTGGTGGTGCTGGCATAGTAATCACTGATATGGGAACTAATTATGACAATGGGTCAAGCGTAATCCAGCAGACGGATGGTCAGTTGGTGGAGGCGGGCACGAGTGACGGCAATTTTGCTCTAGTGCGCTATAAAACAAACGGCTCCTTGGATTTAAGCTTTGGTGGCGGTACTGGCAAAGTCATCACTGACATGGGGAGCAGTTATGACTATGGGTCAAGCGTGATCCAACAGGTGGATGGCAAGCTAGTGGTGGCTGGCACCAGTAATAATGATTTTGCACTGGCGCGCTACAACGCCGATGGTTCTTTAGATACCAGCTTTGATGGAGATGGCAAGGTCACCACGGCGATTGGCGCGGGCACTGATTCTGGCGTTTCAGTGATTCAGCAGACGGACGGCAAGCTGGTGGTAGCGGGTTATAGCTTCACCGGCAGTAATGATGATTTTGCATTGGTGCGTTACAACATAGATGGTTCTTTGGATACTAGCTTTGATGGGGATGGCAAAGTCACCACAGATATCAGTGGTGACTATGATCGAGCGTCATCGGTAATTCAGCAGGCAGACGGCAAGCTAGTGGCGGCGGGGCGTAGTGTCAACGGCGGTAATGAGGATTTTGCATTGGTGCGTTACAACGCTGATGGCTCTTTGGATGCTAGCTTTGATGGGGATGGCAAAGTCACCACGGCAATTGGCGGGGGCGATGATAGTGCGCTCGGTGATTCAACAGGCTGGCGGCAAGCTGGTGGTGGCGGGGTATGGTCGTATTGGTAGCAAGGATGATTTTGCGTTGGTGCGCTATAACGACGATGGTTCCTTGGACGTTAGTTTTGATGGAGATGGCAAAGTCACCACCGATATTAGTGGGAACAGTGATCAGGCTAGCTCGGTAATTCAGCAGGCAGACGGCAAATTGGTAGTGTCGGGTAATGCCCTTGAAGATGTTGCACTGGTGCGCTACAACGAGGACGGCTCTTTGGATACCGGCTTTGGTAGTGCTGGCAAAGTCACCACGGCGATTGGCGCAGGCAATGCTTATGGTCGATCAGTGATCCAACGAGTGGATGGCAGGCTAATGGTGGCAGGTTCCAGTACCAACGGCAGTAACTGGGATTTTACGCTGGTGTGTTATGAGAGCGGCCAACCCGACACAGATAACGACGGCGTAGCCGATGACAGCGACAACTGCCCATTGGTGAGCAACCTCAACCAGCTCGATTGGGATAGCGATGGTGCTGGTGATAAATGCGACGACCCTGTGCCAACACCCGATGATGTAGAGGGTGACTTGAGCAAAGAAAAGGTTGGCTCCTCGGTAGCCTTTGCCGGTGACTTCAACGGTGATGGCTATGGGGATTATGCGATCGGCGCGCCGGACTATGACATCCCAGCTGCGCCGCCCGCTAAAGCCATCAAGGATGTTGGCAAGGTGGAAGTGATTTCCGGCAAAAATGGCGTGGTGTTGTTCACCAGCAAAGGCGTGATTGCCAAAGACGGCTTGGGCTTTGCCGTAACGGGCGGTCGAGACATCAACAACGATGGCTTTGATGATGTAGTCATTGGTGCCCCCTTGGCTGATACGCCAGCCGCACCACCCGCCAAAGCCATCAAAGACACCGGTTTTGGTGCGTGTGGTTTACGGCTGTGCTGGTGTGGGTTGCGCTACCACGCAGGATGTTTACGGTACGGTTGCTAAAACACGGTTTGGTACAGCACTCGCGCTGGGTGATGTAAACGGCGATGGCTATGCCGATGTTCTCGTCGGTGCACCAAAAGATGACGATACAGTCAGTAGGTTGGTAGATTCCGGCAGTGTGACAGTGTATTCCGGCGATGGTCTCAGCATGATTGGCACACCGTTCTACGGTGCAACCGCAAAAGCCTATGCAGGCACAGCGGTTGCTGCCGATGATGTGGATGGAGACGGCAACGCAGACATCGTAATCGGTGCGCCAAATGACGATGAAAACAGCACCAACAAAGACACAGGCAGCGTGAAGGTTTTACAACATCGCCCGCACACCTTTGATGGAAAAATACGGCACGAAAAAATCGCAGTTTGGTAAAGCGGTTGCAGTGGGTTTGTAAACACAGACACCAACGCGGATGTCTTGGTTGGCGCGCCACTGGATGATGATTTAAGAGGCATCAAACCGAAAAAAGATGCCGGCAGCGTGACCGTGTTCTCTGGCAGCAATGGCACTGAACTCACCAAACAATACGGTGACAATGCGAAAGCACAACTGGGCAACAGCGTAGCAGCGGGCGATGTGAATGGCGACGACCGAGCCGATATCATTGTGGGCGCATGGAAAGACGACAAAGCCACCAGTAATCCAAAGAAACCCATCAAAGACGCGGGTAGTGTTTCTGTGTTCAGTGGCGACGGTTTTGACCTGATGGGTGATGCGTTATACGGCAGTGTCACAAAAGACTACTTCGGGTTTGCGGTGAGTGCTGGCGACATTAACAGCGATGGCAAAGCCGATCTCATCATCGGCATTCCGGGTTTTGATCTGCCTGCGGTGCCACCGGCAAAAGCAGTGAAGGATGCGGGTAGTGTGAAAGTGATCAACGCCACGGCGCTTTGAATATCTGCCTGAAGCGGTATTTATCCTTCTGGCGAGGGGGCAACCCCTCAGATTTGTTACACAAATCACCTCCCCTTATCAGGGGAGGATTTTGGTTTCCTTCGCTCTATTTATTTAAGCTTGGCTAGACTAGACTAAGCCTGTGTTCTACACGAGGTGAGTCTTATGCTGTCAATCAATATGCTGCAAGCAAAGTCTTCTTTGTCGCGCTTGGTGGAGGCCATCGAAGCAGGCAGAGAGCAGGAAATTATCATCGCCCGTAACGGTAAGCCCGCTGCCAAACTGGTGCCGATTGATGCGAGCGCCGTTGGTAAGCGCTTGGGTGTGGCCAAAGGTGTGTTTGAAGTGCCGGATGATATTGACCAGCACAACAGTGAGCTGGGGCGGCTGTTTGCAGGTGATCTGCCGTGAATGTGTTGTTGGATACACATATTGCGCTATGGGCGATAACCGACAGCCCGCGTTTAACAGCCGTTGCGCGTGAGTTGATTGCGGCTGAGTCCACGGTGGTTTGGGTCAGCGCCGCCAGTGTCTGGGAGATTACCATTAAGCATGCGTTGGGGCGAGGGGATATGCCGGTTTCTGGTGCTGATGCGGTGCGCTACTTCCGTGAATCTGGCTACCGCTTGTTGGCGATTGCTCCTGAGCACGCGGCTGCTGTGGAAGAACTTCCTTCTCACCATCAAGATCCGTTTGATCGCCTCTTAGTGGCGCAAGCCTTATTGGAGCCGATGCGCCTGCTGACCAACGACCCACAGGTGGCACGCTATAGCGATACTATCCTTCGTGTGTAGTTGTCTCGTCGTATAATCACCCGCACTTTTGTCTGTATTTTCCAGCACTTATTGAGTAGTTATGAAAAGCGCCCAAATTCGCCAAGCCTTCCTTGATTTTTTTGCCAGCAAAGGCCACGCCATCGTCGCGAGCAGCTCGCTGGTACCTCATGAAGACCCCACTTTGCTGTTCACCAATGCTGGCATGAACCAGTTCAAAGATTGCTTTTTGGGGATGGACAAACGCGCCTACACCCGTGCCGTGACTTCGCAGAAATGTGTGCGCGCAGGTGGCAAGCACAATGATTTGGAGAATGTGGGCTACACCGCGCGTCACCACACATTTTTTGAGATGCTCGGCAATTTCAGTTTTGGTGATTATTTCAAACACGATGCCATTCGTTTTGCTTGGGAGTTTTTAACTTCGCCCAAATGGTTGTTCATTCCACAAGAAAAATTGTGGGTGACCATTTACGCCACCGATGATGAAGCCTTTGATATTTGGCACAAAGAAATTGGCTTGCCAGCCGAGCGCATTATTCGCATCGGCGACAACAAAGGCGCGCCGTATGCCTCCGACAATTTTTGGGCGATGGGAGACACGGGGCCTTGCGGGCCTTGCACGGAAATTTTTTACGATCACGGTGAACATATTTGGGGTGGCTTGCCCGGTTCGCCGGAAGAAGACGGCGATCGCTATATCGAAATTTGGAACAATGTATTCATGCAGTTCAATCGCACAGCCGATGGTGAAATGCATCCGCGCCTGCGCCGAGTGTGGATACTGGCATGGGCTTGGAGCGCATTTCTGCGGTGATGCAGCATGTCAACAGCAACTACGATATTGATATGTTTCAAACGCTGCTCACGGCAGCGGCGGATGCGGTGGGTTGTAAAAACGATGGTCAGGCTTCGTTGAAAGTGTTGGCAGACCACATTCGTTCGTGTTCGTTTTTAATTGCCGATGGTGTGACGCCTTCCAACGAAGGTCGCGGTTATGTGTTGCGCCGCATCATTCGCCGTGCAGTGCGACATGGCAATAAATTGGGCGCGAAAGATGTTTTCTTCTACAAAATCGTAGCAGCGCTCGCGCAAGAAATGGGTGAAGCCTATCCTGATCTGAAAAAACAACAGGCGCATATTGAGAAAACACTGCGTATCGAAGAAGAGCAATTTGCGCGCACTTTGGAAAATGGTTTGAAAATCCTTGAGCAAGATTTGTCTGAATTGAGCGGCTCTGTGATTTCTGGTGAAGTGGTGTTCAAGTTGTATGACACCTACGGCTTCCCGATGGATTTAACGGCAGATATTGCACGCGAGCGCGATCTCACCGTAGATGAGGAAGGTTTTGAGCGCGAGATGGAAAAGCAGCGCAAACGCTCACAAGACGCTGGCAAGTTTGAGTTGGATTACAACACACTGATTAAGGTGAATGTTGAATCGCAGTTCACGGGTTACAACGGCATTAAAGGGCACGGGAAAGTAGTGGCGTTGTATCACGGTGTTGAGCAAATTGATGCGCTGCGTGAAGGCGATCATGGGATTGTCGTGCTGGATAGCACGCCGTTTTATGCGGAATCTGGCGGTCAGGTAGCGGATAGGGGCTTTCTCTACACGCAATTTGCTCATCTGGATGTCAATAATGTGACTAAGAGCGGCAGCGCCGTGTTGCATCATGTGACGATGACGCGCGGTTACATCAAATTAGGTGATGATTTGTATGCCAATGTAGCGGCTGATGCGCGCTTGGCGACGGCTTCCAATCACTCGGCTACGCATTTGCTACACGCGGCACTGCGCAAAGTGTTGGGTACGCATGTGCAACAAAAAGGTTCGTTGGTAGATGATCAGCGTTTGCGGTTTGATTTTTCGCATCCAGAAGCTATCACCGATGAACAATTGCAAACGATTGAAAATTTGGTGAACGACGAAATTCGCCGCAACACCGCGGTTGAAACAACCGTGGGCGATATGGACACCGCCAAAGCCAAAGGCGCGATGATGTTGTTCGGTGAAAAGTATGGCGACTCGGTGCGTATACTCAGTATGGGCGCGGGTTTTTCAGAAGGGCATCCTTTTTCGGTGGAGCTGTGTGGTGGTACGCATGTAACACGCACGGGTGATATTGGTTTGTTCCGCATTGTGTCAGAGGCTGGCGTGGCTTCCGGCGTGCGTCGTGTTGAAGCGGTGACTGGTAAAGCGGCCTTAGCGCGTTTTGATGCCATAGAAGCGGAAGTGGAGAATGCTTGCGCGGTATTGAAAACCAATCGCGCTGGTTTTGCCGATAAAGTACAAGCGTTGGTAGAAAATAATCGTCAACTAGAAAAGCAGTTGGCGCAGTTAAAAATGAAATTAGCCAGCGGCGGTGCGGGAGATCTCAGCGCACAAGCAAAAGAAATCAACGGCGTGAAAGTATTGGCTGCGCAGCTCGATGGCGCGGATATCAATGCTTTGCGCACCACCTTGGATCAAATGAAAGATAAGTTGAAGTCAGCGGTGATTTTGTTGGCTTCAACGGAAGGTGAAAAAGCCACGCTGATTGCCGGTGTGACGGCGGATCTCACCGCGCGTTTCAAAGCGGGCGATATCATTCGCGATCTAGCGCCTTTGGTGGGTGGTAAGGGCGGTGGTCGTGCGGATATGGCGCAAGGTGGAGGTACAGATTTAGCCGGTGTGCCCAAAGCATTAGCTGAATTAGAAAATTGGATTAGCCAGCGTTGAGTGCGATAAAACATCATGGCTAGACCGACAAATAAAATTTCTACTCGTCAACAAGACTCGTCTTTGCAAGCATCGTCGCGTCTGCAAGCTGCGCCTTCACGCGCCAATCTTGCGGTAGCGCGCGGTGTGCGTGAAATCGGCTTGTTGTTTTTAGTGCTTTTTATTTTTTTTGTATTGGCGGCGTTGCTGACTTACAGCAGTGCAGATCCTGGTTGGTCTAGCACCGCTTCCATGAGTGATAAAGCCGGCGGCATTCACAATTTAGGCGGCTATTTTGGCGCTTGGTTGGCCGATGTGTTGTTTTCGCTGTTTGGACGACTCGCGTATTTGTTGCCTGTTGTGTTGGCGGTTTACAGCGCTTTGCGTGTACAAAAACGCCATCGCTTAGAACCGCTTGATCCCACCATGTTGGCGTTGCGCTGCATCGGTTTGATATTGGTGATGGTGGCAGGAACCAGTATTGCCACTTTGCAATGGCCAACGGCAGCAACCAGTGAATTACCATTTTCTAGTGGCGGTTTGATCGGGCAGGGTGTGGCGCAAGCAGCCGAGCGTATGCTGGGTTTGTTGGGCGCGACTTCGTTGTTGAGTGTTATTTTTCTGTTTGGATTAACGATTTTTACCGATCTGTCTTGGTTGTGGTTGATGGATGAAGTGGGGCGTTTGACGCTCTCGTTGGTTGGGCAGACGCGCAGCACTGTGATTGAGGTGCAGCGCGATCGCGATGAAAAACGCATTGCAGGTGATGCACGCGAAGAAAGGCAGCGAGCTATGGATGCGCAACGCTTGCGCATGGAAAAACGCAAAACGCCCGCGCCAGTGATTGTTGAGCCGCCGGTGTTGGTAGAAAAAGTACAGCCGAGCAAACGCGTGGTGCGCGAAAAACAAGTGCGCTTATTTTCCGATGATGCTGTGGCGGGTGAATTGCCGGAGTTGGCGTTGTTGGATAGAGCCAAAGCCACCGATAAGCGCGGTTATTCGCAAGAATCATTGGAAGCGATGTCGCGCTTGTTGGAAATTAAATTGCTGGATTTTGGTGTGAGTGCAGAAGTGGTTTCTGTACAACCTGGGCCAGTCATCACGCGTTTCGAAATTCAACCAGCGGCGGGTATTAAAGCGAGCCGCATTTCCGGTTTGGCCAAAGATTTGGCGCGTTCGTTGGCGGTAATCAGCGTGCGCGTGGTGGAAGTTATCCCTGGGAAATCCTATGTCGGCATTGAAGTGCCGAACGAACAGCGAGAAATTGATCGCTAGGGTGATGTGTAGGCTTCGCAAGCGTATGACGAGGCGAAAAGCCCGCTTACGCTCGCGTTAGGACATGACATTGCGGGTGCGCCGGTGATGGCCGATTTGGCCAAAATGCCGCATTTATTGGTGGCAGGTACTACAGGTTCAGGAAAATCGGTCGGCGTAAACACCATGTTGATGAGCTTGCTGTTTAAAGCGGGCCCCGATGATGTGCGTTTGATTTTGGTCGATCCCAAAATGTTGGAATTGTCGGTGTACGAAGGCATTCCGCATTTGTTAACGCCGGTAGTGACTGATATGAAAGATGCGGCAAACGCGCTGCGTTGGTCTGTGGGTGAAATGGAGCGGCGTTACAAATTGATGGCGGCATTGGGTGTGCGCAATCTCGCCGGTTACAACAAAAAAGTGCTGGATGCGAAAGCGGCGGGGCAGGCAATTACGGATCCTGTGTGGCGACCGGATCCCATGGCGTTTGAACCTGTCGATCAACAAACTGCGCCAGTGTTAGACAAGTTGCCATACATCGTGATCGTGATCGATGAATTTGCTGACATGATGATGATTGTCGGCAAGAAAGTTGAGCAACTGATTGCGCGTATTGCACAAAAAGCGCGCGCAGCAGGCATACATTTGGTATTGGCAACACAGCGCCCATCGGTGGATGTCATCACTGGTTTAATCAAAGCGAATATTCCAACGCGCATTGCGTTTCAAGTGTCGTCCAAAATTGATTCGCGCACGATTATTGATCAAGGTGGTGCAGAACAGTTGTTGGGTCACGGCGATATGTTGTATCTGCCGCCGGGCAGTCCGGTGCCGATTCGTGTGCACGGCGCGTTTGTGGATGACCACGAAGTGCACAGCGTGGTCGAAGATTGGAAACGGCGCGGCGAACCCAATTACCTCGAAGAAATTATGCAGGAACAGACAGGTGTGTTTGTGCCCGGCTTTTCCAGTGGTGATGAAGAGGGCGGTGAAGGCGGTGATCCTGAAGGGGATGTGCTGTATGACAAAGCGGTCGCCTTTGTGTTGGAAACGCGCAAAGCCTCTATTTCTGCCGTGCAGCGCAAATTTCAAATAGGTTACAACCGTGCCGCGCGCTTAGTCGAAGCAATGGAAGCCGCTGGTGTAGTGAGTGCGATGAACAGCAATGGCAGCCGTGAAGTGTTGGCACAAAATCTTTCGATGAGGTGATTATGCAAAAAGTGATTGCTTGGGTAATGGTGTTTGGCATGGCGTTGTCTTTTTCATCCGTGCATGCCGATGCCCTGCAGGATTTGCTGACGATTCTGGAGCCAGTAAAAGGTCTACAGGCTAACTTTGTGCAAGAAGTGCAGGACGCAAAAGGTGTGGTGCAGCAGCAAAATAAAGGTCAGCTGAAAGCGATGGAGCCCAACCAGTTTTATTGGGAGACAGCCGAGCCATTTCCACAAAAAATTATTACTGACGGTAAAACGCTGTGGGTGTATGACCCCGATTTGCAGCAGGTATCTATCAAGCCTTTTGAGGAAAACTATGCCAAAACACCGGCGATGCTGTTTGCCGGCAATGCGGCGGTGATTAGTCAACAATTTGTCGTGGAAAAAATGAAAGGCGTGACGCAGGGGTTTCGTTTGTTGCCCAAGCAACAACAGAGTGATTTATTTTCTTCGCTGGAGATTGTGTTTGAAAAATCGTCACCTGTCAGCATGATGATTTTGGACGCTATGCAACAAAAAACCACCATTCAATTTAGCGATGTAAGTGTGAATCCAGCGCTGTCTGGCGCGGTGTTTCATTTTGAAGTGCCTGCTGGCACGGATGTGCTTCAAGCAAAAGCACAGTAATGACAGATTTGTTCGACCAAGCACCATCTAGCATTGCACAACCTTTGGCTGCCCGCCAAAGGCCGCAGACGCTTGCGCACTATGTTGGGCAATCACACTTGCTCGCGACAGGTAAAGCATTGCGCGAGGTTATCGAGAAAGGGCATCTGCATTCGATGATCTTCTGGGGGCCGCCAGGGGTTGGTAAAACTACGCTCGCTCGCTTGTTGGCGGCGCATGTGCAAGTGCATTTCATCGCTATTTCTGCGGTATTTGCTGGCGTAAAAGATATTCGCGCTGCGATGGATGAAGCGCGTAGCATGCGCGATCAATGGCAAAAGCGCACGCTGTTGTTTGTGGATGAAGTGCATCGTTTTAATAAATCGCAACAAGATGCTTTTTTGCCCTATATCGAAGACGGTACAGTGATCTTTGTTGGAGCCACAACAGAAAATCCATCCTTCGAATTGAATAACGCGATTTTGTCGCGCTGCCGTGTGTATGTCCTGCAGTCATTGACAGAAGACGAGTTGCAGCAAGTGATTGTCAATGCCTTGAACCACGATGAGGTATTGCTAGCGCGGCAGATAAAAATCGAAGATGCCGCTCTGCAAGTGATGGCGCGTGCTGCGCAAGGTGATGCGCGAACGGCGCTAAATTTGTTAGAGATGGCTTCGGATATTGCTGAGCAACAGGGTGATGGCAGTGCCTGTATCAACGAACAGGTATTGGCGCGCATACTGCAGGGCAATATTCGCCGTTTTGATAAGGGTGGAGAAATTTTTCACGATCAAATTTCTGCACTGCACAAAGCCGTGCGCGGCTCGTCGCCGGATGCCGCTTTGTATTGGTGTATGCGCATGTTAGATGGCGGTTGCGATCCGCTGTATGTCGCGCGCCGTGTAGTGCGCATGGCCAGTGAAGATATTGGCAATGCCGATCCGCGTGCGTTAGATATTGCGCTCAATGCTTGGCAGGTAGTGGAAAGGTTGGGAAGCCCGGAATCTGAATTGACCTTGGCGCAAGCTGTAATTTATATGGCCTGTGCACCAAAAAGTAATGCGGTGTATCAGGCATTTAACAAGGCCAGGAAACTGGTGGCGGAATCACCTGATTACGAGGTGCCCTTGCATATTCGCAATGCACCAACAGGTTTGATGAAAGAGCTGGGTTATGGCGCTGATTATCGTTATGCACATGATTTTCCGGGTGCTTTTGTTGCGGGAGATTGTTATTTGCCGCCAGAATTAAAAGACGAAGTTTTTTACCAGCCAACAGTGCGTGGTTTAGAGCAGAAAATTGCTGAAAAAATGACGCATCTGTCGCACTTGAATAAACAGAGCACATGGCAGCGTTACGGTATGCAGAATGGAGACAATGCATGAATGGGCTGCTGGTGGCATTGGGTGGTGGTTTAGGTGCGCTGACACGTTATGGTTGCATGGTGTTGTTTGTAGGGGTGACGCGTAGCCACACTTTTCCTTGGGTAATTTTGTCGGTTAATACAGTGGGCTCATTATTGGCAGGTGCTGCTTTTGCGCTGGCACACGACAGGCAGTGGCTGACAGTGGCGCAGCAGCATTTACTGGTTATCGGTTTTTTGGGTGGTTTTACTACCTACTCATCATTTTCTGTTGATACGGTGCGTTTGGTACAAGCCGGTGAATGGTTGACTGCGTGTGCGTATGTGGCATCGACTTCGGTGCTCTGTTTCGCGGCGACAGTATTGGGTATTGCCTTGGTTCGAATCACCTGAATGTGTTCCTGTTTTTTTATTTTGAGAGAAGATCATGCTCGACCCTAAATTACTGCGTACTGATATTGCTGCTGTAGCCAATGCTCTGGCAAAAAGAAATGGCTATGCCTTGGATACAGCGTTATTTGATGGCTTGGAAAATCGTCGTAAAGAATTGCAAATACGGTCTGAAAACCTGCAGGCGGAAAAAAATAACCTGTCAAAAAATATCGGCAAAGCCAAGGCGGCAGGCGAAGATGTCAACGCGCTGATGGCACAGGTGAATGGCATGGGCGATGAACTCAATGCCTTGCAGGAAGATTTGAAAGCGGTACAAATGGAGTTGGATAATTTCTTGTTACTGGTTCCAAATATGCCGGACGACAGCGTGCCTGCCGGTAAAGACGAAAATGACAATGTGGAAGTGCGCCGCTGGGGAACGCCCAAAGCGTTTGATTATGCGACACGCGACCATGTGGATCTCGGCGAAGCCTTGGGCATGCTGGATTTTGAAACAGCGGCCAAAATCACCGGCTCGCGCTTTGTGGTGATGAAAAACGGTTTGGCGCGTCTGCATCGCGCGTTGATTCAATTCATGTTGAATACGCACACACAACAACACGGCTATCAAGAAATCTATGCGCCGTATATGGTGAATGCCGATTCTCTGCGCGGCACTGGGCAGTTGCCAAAATTTGAAGAAGATTTGTTTAAGTTATCTGGTGAGCAAAATTATTATTTGATACCGACAGCAGAAGTGCCTGTCACCAATATCGTGCGCGACAGCATTTTGGAAGACAAAGAGCTGCCGTTGAAGTTGGTGTGCCACACGCCTTGTTTTCGCAGTGAAGCGGGTAGCTATGGTCGCGATACGCGCGGCATGATTCGCCAACACCAGTTTGAAAAAGTGGAGTTGGTGCAGTTTGTGCGCCCGCAAGACTCGATGGCGGCTTTGGAAAATCTGACGGCTGATGCAGAAAAAATCCTGCAACTGCTAGAGCTGCCATATCGCACGATCACCCTGTGTGGTGGCGATATGGGTTTTTCCAGTGCTAAAACTTATGACATCGAAGTATGGCTGCCTGCGCAAAACACTTACCGTGAAATTTCTTCGTGCAGCAACTTTAAAGACTTCCAAGCGCGCCGTCTGCAAGCGCGCTGGCGCAATCCAGACACCAAGAAACCAGAGCTATTGCATACGCTGAATGGTTCAGGTTTGGCGGTTGGACGCACGCTGGTGGCTATCATTGAAAACTTCCAGAACGGCAATGGCTCTATCACGGTGCCAGAGGTGTTGCGCCCGTACCTAGGCGGCGTTTCTGTCATTACGAAAGATTAATGAAAACGACTGCACCTGTTAAAACGCCCTGTATTGGTGTCTGTTCGACAGGTATTGGCGACACGGTGTGCCGCGGCTGCAAGCGTTTTTCGCATGAAGTAATTGCTTGGAACGCATACTCTCAGGATGAGCGGCGCGCTGTGTTGCAGCGCATTGATGTGTTGCTGGAGCAAATTGTCAGTCGTTGGTTTGTGGTTGTCGATGAGGCTGTGTTGCGTCAGCAGTTGCAGTCGCAGCAAATTGGTTTTGATCCTGCGCGCGCGCCGGTGAGTTGGGTGGTGGAGTTATTGAAAGCTGGAGCTAGTCAAATTGAGGATCCTGCTTTGTATGGTTTGCGTTTAACAGAACAAGCACAGAGCAAAGGTATTCGAGATTTGCGCGATGTCATTGATAAAGAGTTTTATGAATTGTCTTGTGCGCATTACGAACGCTACTTTCAGCATGCGCCTTTGTAGTGGTTTTAAGATAAAAGATGAGTAGTGTTGATATCACACCTATTACGGATTTTTTACAGTGCCGCACGCCGCAGGCATGGATAGAGCGCGCTCTACAAGAGCCTGAGTTGCTGTTGATTGATCACGCCAACTGCGAAAAAAAAGCGGCTTCTACGGCGTTGGGGCTGATGTATCGCCATACGGATCAATACGAGCTGCTGCAAAAGTTGTCGCGCTTGGCTCGTGAGGAGTTGCGCCATTTTGAGCAGGTCGCTGCCATCATGAAAAAACGCGGCATCGAGTACAAGACCATCACCGCGTCGCGCTACGCGGCCAGTTTGCACACGCATGTGCCCAAGCGCGATCCTGAAAAGTTGGTGGATACGCTAATCCTAGGTGCAATTATTGAAGCGCGCTCCTGTGAGCGCTTTGCCGCTTTGGCGCCACATTTGGATCCCGTGTTGCAGAAGTTTTATTTATCTCTGCTGCAATCGGAGTCGCGCCACTTTATGGATTATTTGAGCTTGGCGAAAAAGATTGCGCTGCAGGATATTGATCATCGAGTCGAATTTTTCTTGCAACGAGAGAAGGAATTGATTGAGTCGCCCGATGCGGAGTTTCGGTTTCACAGTGGTGTGCCGGCTATCGCTGCTTAGGCGGTAAAAAGTCCTTTTCTAGCATCTCGGAGATTTTTTTAGCGGCAATGGCATGTCCGATGGTATTGGGGTGTGTGTCGTCGTTGGGGTGTGGGCGCAAATCCATATAAGGGATAGCGCTGAAATCATCCAGTAAATCTATGTGAGGAATGCCATTGGCTTGCAGTGTGTTATTCACTTGGTGATGAATATCGCGCATCGGATAGTCGTTAAAATCTAACAATAACGGAAAAACAACAACGCCAAATTTTGCGTCGTCTTGTTGAGCAAGTGCGGCAAGTTCGGTGAGCGATGTAGATGCAGCATTCCATAAATCTTGATTGGTGTAGATGCTGTGGTAATTGTTTCTTTGATCGGTTTTTTGTTTGATTGCTTGCCATTGCAGGTAAAGCCATGCGCCAAATTGCGTTGTGTCGGACAGCCACTGAAAGGCATCGACTTGTTTTCTAGCGCGGCCAACACTTTGCACAACAAAAGCAGCGGGGATTGGGTCGTTTAACACATAAGCCAAGAGCACGATATCAGGGCGATATTCGCGCACGCGTGTTTTATAAAGTTCTAATTCGGCAACCGTGCTATAGCCGTTGACGGCAAAGTTGAGTACTTCTACTTTTTTCCCATCATTGTTTAGTTGTTTATTGAGCAGATGGCTGAATGTTTCTTCGATGGGGACGCTATAACCGTAGGCTACGGAATCACCCAAGATGGCAATCCGTGTTGTGTTGGGTGTTTTTTCTATCGAGAAGTCGGCGCCACGAAAACCCGCGCTATTAATATTGGGGTCATTGCGATCAAACTCCATAAATAAAACGGGGTTGCTACTGCGCACTAACTTTGCATTGACGCGCTTATTGGGCGTATGACCTTTGTCGATAGTTTTCTTCGTAAAAACTGGCAAGTAGTCCAAGGCTTGCAAGGTTCTCACGCTGCATTCTGCCAGTGCCAGTGTGAGCAACAGCGAGAGCAGTGTGATGGCTAAGTTGGAAAGAAATGAGCGCACAGTCGTCAATGATAAAAGAAGCGTATTCCGCTAGACTGTATCAGTGTTTCTGGTGCGTGGAAACCTGTGCATATTGGCCCGCATCCGTTTAAGTTCTGCGTTATGACAGGGGATAGACATGATTTACCAAGGCAACGCTATCAAAGTATTACAGCAGGCAGATGGCTTCGCTGAATTGCAGTTTGATCTCACCGGCGAATCCATCAACAAATTCAATGTCGCCACGCTGGATGAGCTGGCGGCAGCGCTAGACTCCCTGCGCAAGACAGCTGGCATCAAGGGCTTGGTGGTCACCAGTGCAAAGTCGGTGTTCATCGTCGGCGCAGATATTACGGAATTCAACGGCGTGTTCTCGCGCGGCAACGAAGCCATTGCTGCGTATTTGTCTCGCGCTAATAGCATTTTCAGCGAACTGGAGTCGCTGCCATTCCCCACCGTAGTGGCCATTAACGGCTACGCTTTGGGCGGGGGTCTGGAGGTGTGTTTGGCTTGCGATTTCCGCGTGATGAGTGATAGCGCAAGAATTGGCTTGCCAGAAACCAAGCTGGGCATTATTCCGGGGTTTGGCGGCACGGTTCGCCTGCCGCGCCTGCTGGGTCTCGATCACGCCGTTGAATGGATTGCCAGCGGCGCAGAACAGAAACCAGCGCACGCTTTAGAAGTGGGTGCTGTCGACGCGGTAGTAGCGGGTGATGCCCTGCGCGATGCGGCGTTTGCATTGTGCGCGCAGGCAGCTGCAGGCGTGTTTGACTATGCAGCCAGACGCAAAGAAAAAACCAGCGCATTGGCATTGAGTGATTTGGAATTGATGATGGCGTTTACCACGGGCAAAGCCGTGGTATCAGCGCAGGCGGGTAAAAATTTTCCTGCGCCAATGGCTGCCGTCAATGCGATGGAAAAAGCGGCGCGCATGATGAGTGCGGAAGCAGTAAAAGTTGAAACGGATGCTTTTTTAAGTGTGGCACTCACGCCACAAGCGCAAGCACTGATCGGTATTTTCCTAAACGATCAAGCGCTGGCAAAAACAGCAAAAAGTTGGGAGAAAAAAGCATCGAAAGCGGTGGCGCATGCAGCTGTGTTGGGCGCGGGTATTATGGGCGGCGGCATTGCTTATCAATCGGCCTACAAAGGTGTGCCAGTGGTAATGAAAGACATTGCGCAACCCGGTTTAGATCTCGGTTTGGCGGAGGCAAATAAATTGCTGACCAAGCAAGTCGAGAAAGGGCGCATGAAACCTGCAGTGATGGGCGATACTTTGAATCGCATCGTGCCAACGCTTTCGTATGAGCAAGTTAAGCCGGTCGATATCGTTGTTGAGGCCGTGGTAGAAAATGTCAAAGTCAAACAATCTGTATTGAGCGAAGTAGAAAAAGTTCTCGCTGAAGATGCAATTGTTGCCTCTAACACATCAACCATTTCGATTTCTTTATTGGCAGAAAGTTTGCAGCGGCCACGAAACTTTTGCGGCATGCACTTTTTTAACCCAGTGCACGCCATGCCTTTAGTGGAAGTTATTCGCGGCAAAAAAACTTCGGATGATGCGGTGGCGCGCACGGTGGCTTACGCCAATACCATGGGCAAGAAAGCGATTGTGGTGAACGATTGCCCCGGCTTCTTGGTGAACCGCGTGTTATTTCCTTATTTCGCCGGTTTTGTGCAATTGGTGAAGGACGGTGCGGATTTTCAACAGATTGATCGCGTAATGGAGAAATGGGGTTGGCCAATGGGTCCTGCATTCTTGTGCGATGTGGTGGGTATTGATACCTGTGTCCACGCGGCGCATGTATTGGCGGACGGTTTTCCTGATCGCATGAAACCCAGTTTCAAAACGGCGCTGGAAATCATGTATGACAACAAGCGCTTGGGTCAGAAAAATGGCGTGGGTTTTTACAATCATGAAAAAGATAAAAAAGGTAAGCCGGTAAAAATCGCGAAAGACGAAGTGTATGCGCTGTTGGCGCCAGAAGTGTCTGCCAGAAAAGAGTTTTTAGATGAGGAAATTATTGCGCGCATGATGGTGCCGATGTGTACAGAGATGGCGCGTTGTCTCGATGAGAAAATTGTAGACAGTGCAGTCGAAGCAGATATGGCGCTGATTTACGGCTTGGGCTTCCCCGTGTTTCGCGGTGGCGTGTGCCGCTGGATGGATGCCATCGGTATGCCTGCTTTTATTGCGATGGCTGAATCTCATGCGGCACTGGGTCAGTTGTATGAGCCAACGGCTAGCCAGCGTGCGATGGCGGCTAATCAACAAAAATATTTTTCGTAATTTTGCGTAACCGGGAGGTAAATCATCATGGCTACAACTAAACCTGGCAGCGCACTCAACCCTCGTGATGCAGTGATTGTCGATTTTGCACGCACGCCGATGGCGCGCTCCAAAGATGGCGCATTTCGTTTTCGTCGCGGTGACAATATTTCTGCTGAATTGGTCAATAAATTGCTTGATCGCAATCCGCAGTTAGATCCAGCCACGCTGGATGATGTGATTTGGGGTTGCGTCAATCAAACCAAAGAGCAAGGGTGGAATGTTGGGCGCATGATCAGCATGGTCACGCGCATTCCATTTACTGTGCCTGCGCAAACCATTAACCGTTTGTGCGGCTCGTCTATGTCGGCATTACATATTGCTGCAAGCAATATTCACAGCGGTTACGGCGATACTTTTTTGATCGGCGGTGTGGAGCACATGGGTCATGTGCCGATGGATTACGGTTTGGAGCCAAACCCGCAGGCGAGTAAAAAATTAGCCAAGGCGGCGGGTATGATGGGTTTGACCGCCGAGTATCTTGCTATTCTGCACAACATTTCACGCGAACAACAAGACGCGTTTGCGGTGCGTTCTCATGCGCGCGCAAATGCCGCACGCAATGAAGGACGGTTTGATAAAGAAATTATTGCAATAGAAGGGCACGACACAATCGGTGCCAAAATTTTGTTGACGCAAGATGAAACTATCCGCGCTGATACGACGATGGAATCGTTAGCAAAATTGAAACCGGCGTTTAATCCCAAAGGTGGCACAGTGACGGCAGCCACTTCGTCACAAATTACCGACGGCGCTTCGGTCATGTTGGTGATGGCGGCAGAAAAAGCGCAGCAATTAGGATTGAAGCCGCGCGCGCGGGTTTTAGGTATGTCGGTAGCAGGTGTGGATCCTTCCATCATGGGTTACGGCCCAGTACCCGCGACAGAAAACATGTTGAAAAAAGCGGGTTTGTCGGTAAAAGACATTGAATTTTGGGAGCTGAATGAAGCCTTTGCCGCGCAATCTTTGGCGGTTTTAAAAGGTTTGGGGCTGTCGGATGCCTTTGACGACAAGGTCAATGTCAACGGTGGAGCCATTGCGCTGGGGCATCCTTTGGGCTGCTCCGGCTCGCATTACCGGCACCTTGTTGAAGATAAGTAATTTGGGTAACGTGATGCGACGTTGGGTATTGCCACGATGTGTATCGGTTTGGGGCAGGGAGTTGCCGCTCTGCTTGAGCGCCTGCCCAACTAATGATGCTTTGCAGTTTCGTGCCTTTGAACAGACGCATTTGCCTAGCGCAGATGCGTCATTTTTGTATGCGGCATGTGAGTTGGATAAAAACAATGCGGTGCAACGCGCGCGTGTATCACTGATCAGCGAGCCGTTTTAGATGTGATGATTGCGAAAAATGTTTCTTTGAATCTATCGCCGAACAATTGCAGGTGGCGTTATTAGATTTTTCTCAGCCCTTTGATTTGCAGCCTGTGTTTATTCCCAAACCGTTGAGGCGGCGGGAGATTTGGTATCACCGGCATGGAAGCGCGCGGTGTTTCACAAGTGGCAACAGAAACCGGTGTCACGCCGCTGTCTTGGTTGTTGTCATTGGCACAGGAGGCGGTACTCGGTGTTGAGCAGCAACAGCTCAATTTGCTAAAAATTTTAGATCCGCTGCCTGAAGAAGTGTTTGGCGATTTGTATTTCGAGCTGCATGAAAAGAAACGCGAAGTGTATATTGTCACTCATGTGGATCGGTCAGCGTGGCCGGATAGTGTCGGCGCAATTCGTTATGGATTTTCTCAAGAGAAACGCGCAGATTTTTCCGATGACGCCAGTTTTCTTGCAGCCTATCAGCAGTCTGTGAGTGAGTATGCAGTTATTCGCCGCGAGATTGATGCGCAGTTGGACGCGTTGCGTTTGCGCGATGCCGTTGATGTCAATGCACCTGTCAGCGCTGCGCAAATGCAGCAGTGGTTACAGGAAGTTTCAGCATCAAAAAAAGACCAAGAGTTGAATTTACGCAAGGCGATGGAGGCGTTTACTGCGCTGCGTTCTTTGCGTGTAGGCGATGTGTTGGCGGTGCCGTTATTAACGCCTCATGCCTTGCAGCACGGTGTTCGTACCATAGAGTTTCAAACGCCGGTATATGAGCGAAAAATTCTTTCGTTTGCACAAAAAGTGTTGACGCAAAACCATTGGGATACCGAGGAAGCCTTGCGCCTAGCGCAGCTGGAAACGCCGCAAGAACAGCTGTTTCCTGTGTTGTGTGATGCCGATGGTGTAAAGCTGGAGCAGATAGTTCGGTTTGATGATTTTCTTGTGCAGCGATTATCGCTTGCGCCTAATGCTGTATTTTCATGCACAACAGAAGGCAGTTATGTGTTGCTGATGACAGTGACAGGCAGCGTGACCTGTGCGGGTAAGTTGCTGACGGCTGAACAGGCATCTTTAGTGCCTGCTTGTGTTGCACAAGTTGTTTTGCACAATCATTCTGCTTCGATGACAACGGTGTTGTTGGCGCGCCCTGTATAGTTAAAAAACACTACAGGCAGTTGTCTGGCTTCGGTAAGCCGGCAATTTTTTCTGCAGTTTTTGCTGGGCTGCCCGGAAATAATCGCAACAGATAAATACTGCTGGCTTTTTCTGCTCCCAATTTTTCTTTTAGATATTTACACAGTGGACGCATGGCGGGTGAGAGGCCAAATTGCTGGTAGAAATTGCGCAGATGGTGGATGACTTCCCAGTGCGCATCTGTGAGTGCAATGTCGCACTGCTCGGCAATGTGTGTGGCGAGTTCTGGCTTCCACGCCGTTAGCTCCAGCAAAAATCCCTCTTCGTCATAAAGCGCTTGGCTCATGGAAACCAGCTCACCACTTTGCTGTGCTGACAGCTCAATTCAACAAACAGCGCATCATCGGCTGCGTTGGCATTATTGCTGACCGTTTGTAGGCCGCGCGCTTGCACATCAATAGTCATGGCGTAGAGCTGCAGTTCTTTTTCTTGTGCAAATTGTAGAAAGGTTTTGTCAGCCAAGTTGTAAGTGCCATCGCCGAGCAACAGCAGCGCATCACCGTGGTTTACGCTGCGCAGGAGGCGAGCCGCCAGCTCTGCGTGTTGTTGTGCGGAGGCGCTGAAGGTGTGCAAGATCGTCATGGCGTGAGTTTCACGATGGTCGCTACAGCGCAATGACGCAGTCAACGCGCTGAAATAGCGCTGCTTGTTCATTGGCATTGAGTGGGGTGGTGGGTATGGCAAAGCTGTCTGTTGTCAGCGCGCGATCTTGTAACGAGCAGGCATCGACATAAACGGTTTCGATATCGTAATACTGCAAAGCCTGTAATATTTTTTCGATATTTTTTCTTTGCATGCAATCGCTGTGCTGGTTTTTAATCAATGACCACACACCATCGCCACTGAAAAACAATTGCACCTGTTGCTCAAAGGCGGCAGCAGCCAGTGCAGCGTCCAAGGTTTCTTGGGTTGCACTGCTGCCATAAGGCGCGTGTTGTAGCACGAACAAGATGGATTTTTGTGAGATTTTGGCTGACATTGGCTTATCCAAAAGTCACTACGCGATCGCTGTGAATAATGGCTTCGGTGAGCAAACCTAAACCGCCAATCTCGGTGTGCTGTGATGCATTGGCGCCGCTGCGCTGCCAGCGCTGACTTTCCTTTTCATTCAGCACGCCGCGCTTCAACGCTGCCGTAACACAAACAGTGGCATCGATGGCATTGGCTGCACAAAATTGTTGCCATGCAGTCGGGAGATTGTTTTCATCCTGTGGTGAAACGGAGTAAGTATTGGCGTTGTGTACGCCATCGCGAAAGAAAAAAATACGGTAGATGCTGTGACCATTTTCGAGTGCCGCTTTGGCAAAGCGCAACGCCGTTGCGGGAGCGTCGCTATTGCATGGGGCGGAAGTCACGAGCAGAGAAAATTTCACACTCAAGCTTCCATCAGTGCAACGGTGGCGTTGTAAATCGCTTTGCGGCGGAAAATGAAATCCAAGCGTGAGCCGCCCAGTTGTCGCCACAGAATGGCGGCACGCACACCGCCGAGCAGGGCAGTTCGTATTTGATCGGCAATGTTTTGTTGTTGTAACAGTTCAGGGCGGCCGTTTACTTGTACGCGAAATGGAAAGGTGCTGAGCGTATCGGAATAAATACTGGCAATGCTGCTAAACACCTGGCTGGAGGTTTGATCGCCGTGCAAATCAATTTGTTTTTGCAGTTGTTGGATGCGTTTACGCAGCGTATCCAGCATGGTTGGATTTTTAACAAGATTTTTTTGTAAATGTAGCATGCTGGCACAGTAGCGCAGGGTTTCTGCGCTAGAAGCGGAGTCTCGCTCAAAGGCTTCGCGCACCGTTTTTAAGCCTAAATGCAGGTGTTTTTTGTTGATAAAGATGCTCTCGCTGTCTGGCGCATCTAGCGCCAAAATGCTGTGCACGGCGCATTGCATGGCTTGCGAGTCTGCGCTGCCTTCTCGCGCTAATTGATTGACTAGCATGGCGGCTTGCGCAATGCCGGCTAGGGCGATGGCTTGATCAGTCATTGATGTGTTGCTCATGCAACCTCCGAGGAAAGCTTTTGTTCAATAATGCCGCCGCCTAAACACACATCACCTTGATAGAAAACGATGGATTGTCCAGGGGAAATAGCGCGCTGTGCTTCTGCAAAATCTACGCGCGCGTTTCCGTTGTCTAATACAGCGATTTTGCAGGCTTGATCAGCTTGGCGATAGCGAATTTTGCAATGTAAGGTCGTTGGATTGCTCGGTGCCGCGCCGCTGATCCAATGTAATTGTGAACACTTTAGTGCAGAGGCATACAGTGAGGGTGCTCACCCTGCGCTACCAATAAAACATTGTTGTCGAGATCCTTGTCCACCACATACCAAGGTTCTTCGCTGGCATCTTTTACACCGCCGATGCCCAAGCCTTGGCGCTGACCGATGGTGTAGTACATCAAGCCGCTGTGTTTGCCAATGGTTTTGCCATCAACCGTCAGAATGTCGCCCGGTTGTGCAGGCAAGTAGCGCTCTAAAAAATCTTTGAAACGGCGTTCACCAATAAAGCAAATGCCGGTGGAGTCTTTTTTCTTGGCGGTGGCTAAACCGTGTTGTTCAGCCAACTGGCGCACGGTTGATTTTTCTAGCTCGCCGATAGGAAATAAAGTTTTTGCTAAGGCTTGTTCTGTCACGGCGTGTAAAAAATAGCTTTGATCTTTTTCTGGATCTAGGCCCTTTAGTAATGCTGTTTTTCCATCGACGGTTTTAACGCGACAGTAGTGGCCAGTGGCAATTTTGTCTGCGCCGAGGATGGTGGCGTAGTCTAAAAAAACTTTGAATTTAATTTCGCGGTTGCAGAGGATATCGGGATTTGGCGTGCGACCGGCGCGGTATTCGGCCAGAAAATACTCGAATACATTGTCCCAGTATTCAGCGGCAAAGTTGGCGGTGTGCAAGTGGATGCCGAGCTTATCGGCCACAGCTTGTGCGTCAGCAAGATCCGTTTTTGCTGTGCAGTATTCGCTGCCATCGTCCTCGTCCCAGTTTTTCATAAACAAGCCTTCCACGGCATAGCCCTGCTGTTGCAGCAATAGAGCGGTGACCGAGGAATCGACACCGCCGGACATACCGACGATGACTTTGCTGGGGTTATTCATGGAGGAAAGGGGAAACCTGAGTAGGGGCGGCCATTCTAAAGGACTCCACTCAGGGAGCCAAAAGCACCCTAGTGCTGCGCAGAGGAGTGTTTAGTGCTCGTAGATACTGCTTAGCGGCAGGCGGCGGCCGCCGCGGTAATCGTCAATCACCTGTTTAACCAAGGGGCTGCGCAATTCGCCGGCTGCTTCTTTCAGCAGTAGAGTCTCGTAGTCCATCCAGACGGCAGCCTGAATGCCTTCATCCAGTTGTGTATGCATGCATTCGCACGCTTGGGCAACAAAAGCCACGCGGACATAAGTGATGTTGTTTGATGGTGCTGTGTAGGTATACAAGCCCAGCCAGCTATCAATCTCTACCTGCCAAGCCGTTTCTTCTAGGGTTTCTCGCATGGCGGCAGCGATCATGGTTTCATTTTTTTCCCAATGCCCTGCGGGTTGGTTGTACACCATTTTTTGTTGGAACTTATCCAATTCGTGGACGAGCAGAAATTTTCCATCGCGCTCAATAACCGTGGCGACAGTGACATGCGGGAACCATTCCATATTGATAACCTGTACTTTGTATTATCAGAGTATCGCTATAATCCGCGTATTGAGTAAATACGATGGATACTTGAGTGAGTGTGAGCAATGATTTAAGTGTGCCAACCGATTTTAACGGTTGGTGGAATCTCCGTGGTGAGTCGGTGGAGCCTGCCAATGTGCGTCGCGATGGAGAGAGCGGCGTAGAGCGCTTAGTGTTGCCGGAATTAGGGATGGTTTACATCAAACGCCAACGCAATCATTTGTTTCGCAGCCTGCGATATCCCTTGGGTTTGCCCACGGTGATGCGCGAAAAATTTGCCACCGCCGCATTCGGCGAGATGGGTATTACCACGCCGGAGATTGTTTTTGCCGAAGCGCGAAAAGAGGCGGGTAGCTGGCAGGCGGTGTTGGTAACCAAGTCGTTGGATGGCTATGTCGATTTGGAAACTTGGTACGCGCGTGCAGGCAAACAGCGCCTTGGTCATGAACAACATCAACGCTTGTTAATACAAATCGGCGGCGTTTTGGGTGTCATGCATCGCGCACAATGGCAGCACACTTGTTTGTATCCCAAGCATATTTTTTTAACAGCGGGCGACGCAGAAATATTGCCAGAAATTGCTTTATTGGATTTAGAAAAAGCCCGTCATTGCTGGATGCCTAATAAAGCTGCACGACGCGATTTGGAGCAACTGTATCGTCATAGTCGAAAATTGTGGAGTGAGCAGGAGTGGCAGGTGTTGTTGGAAGGTCATCGCAATGCTTGATGTTAAAGTTTTTTGATAGAGGTGCCGTGTGCGTATTTTATTGGTGGAAGATAATCGCGATATTCTGGCGAATTTAACGGACTACCTAGAGTTGAAAGGTTATACGGTGGATTGCGCGCAAGATGGCATGACCGGCATGCATCTGGCGGCGACAGAATCGTACGATTTGGCAGTGCTGGATGTGATGATGCCAGGTATTGATGGTTTTACTTTGTGTCAGCGTTTGCGCGAAGCGAGAAACAATTTGCCCGTCATTATGTTGACGGCGCGCGATACGCTGAACGATCGATTGCAGGGATTTTCTACCGGTGCTGATGATTATTTAGTAAAGCCTTTTGAGTTATCGGAATTGGCGGCGCGCATTGAAGCTGTATTGCGCCGTACTCGCGGTGTCAGTCGCTTATTGACGGTTGCCGATCTTGTCTATGATTTGGATTCTTTGGAAGTCAAAAGAGCCGACAAATCTATCAAGCTGAATCCCATGAGCTTAAAGTTGTTGGAAGTGCTGATGCAGCGCAGCCCATCGGTGGTGCGTCGCGAGCAGTTAGAAGAGGCGGTGTGGGGCGATAACTGCCCTGATAGCGACAGCTTGCGCAGCCATATCCACCAATTGCGCCAGTTAATTGATAAGCCATTTGAAACACCACTATTGCATACCGTACACGGTATTGGGTTTCGTTTGGCACGACAACAAGAATGAAACTAGATAGGTCTAAGTGTAGAAAAACATGCAAGCCTTGAAAAAAAATCAACAATTATCACGCCGCATCATCGTCGCTTTTGTATTGATGGCGGCAGTCATCAGTGCGCTGTTTTCGGTCGGAATTATTGTTGTTGTGCAAATGGTGGAAAGTCAGCTGTTGAGCAACACTCTGCACGATGATCTTACACTGGCCATGGCGCGATACAGTGAAGGTCGAGATTTGGAGTTGATGCCAGGCTCTCGTTTTTTTCATGAAAAAACAGATCAGGTGGATGAGTGGAATGCACCGCCGGATTGGTTGAAAAGTTTGAACACAGGATTTCATGAAGTGTTTCGTGATGGAGAAGCATTTCACGCACTTGTGTATCAGCAGGGGAATGAAAAGTTTTTGTTTTTGCGTGATCAGACTAATCTTGAGCGACGCGAAAGAGCCTTATTTTTGATTGTGGTGGCAGGTTTTGTATTGAGTGTGGTGGCAGCATGGGTGTTGGGTTATTTTCTTGCGCGCCGCATCATGTCGCCGGTTTCGCGTTTGGCGCAACAAGTGCGTGATCGTGAGCAACAGCCGACAACAAGTGTGCCCTTGGCGGTTGATTATGCAGCCGATGAAGTGGGGCAATTGGCGCTGGCTTTTGATGATGCCTTGGCGCGTATCAATGGCACACTAGAACGCGAGCGTTTTTTTACCAGCGATGTCAGCCATGAGTTGCGCACGCCGCTGACGGTTATCGCAACAGCGTGTGAACTGCTGCAAGCCTCGACACAGCTTAATGACAAACAAACCAATCAATTGGCGCGTATTCAGCGTGCAGCACAAGAGATGCGCGATCTTGTGCATACTTTTTTGCAGTTGGCGCGCAACAATATTGAAGTGGATGCAGCTATCAGTCGTGTGACTTTGGAGCAAATGGCGCGCGAGCAATGTGAGCAATGGTTGCCACTTGCGAATGGCAAGCAGCTGTCATTGAGCTTGGTAGTGGAATCTACGCCTGCACAACCCGATCAACGCTTTAACACGGCGTTGTTGCGCGCTGTTATTTCAAACTTAATTCGCAATGCCGTGCATTACACCGATAGCGGTGCTGTGCGCCTCGTGCTGACACAGAGCGGTTTTCGGGTTGAAGACACGGGCAAACAGATTGAAGACGAGCGCAAGGAGGTTATTTTTCAGCCCTTTGTGCGCGGAACCGCGGCGCGTGGGGAGGGCTTGGGCTTGGGGCTGTCCTTGGTGCGGCGTATCTGTACTCAGCAAGGTTGGGATATTCGCCTTTACAACCTGCTGGCAGGCGGCAACTGTTTTGAGGTGCGCCTGTTCTGATCATTTTTTAGGCAAATCTGTTTTTTCGCTTGACCGCCCTAGTCTTCCTTCTTATATAGTCGCACCCTCTGAGGGGTGCTAATCGGGCTCCCCGTTGACTGACTATCCAAGACTGCGTGCAGCAAAGGTATTTATGGGCAAATCCCTCGTTATCGTAGAGTCTCCCGCCAAGGCCAAGACCATCAATAAATATCTGGGGAGTGACTTCGTGGTGAAGTCATCCATCGGCCATATTCGCGATCTGCCTACGGGCGGTGGCAAGGAAATCGACACCAAAGCGCGCGCTGAGCAGGCAGCCAAGACGCGCAAGATGTCGGTGGAGGAGAAAGCGGCACATCGCGAACAGAAAGCGCAGGCACAGCTAGTGACACGCATGGGCGTGGATCCTGAAAACGGCTGGAAAGCACAGTACGAAATTCTCCCCGGCAAAGAAAAAGTGGTGGATGAATTGCGCAAGCTGGCGAAGCAGGCTGACACCATCTACCTCGCGACGGACTTGGATCGCGAAGGAGAGGCAATTGCTTGGCATTTGAGTGAAGCCATCGGTGGCGATAAAGAAAAATATCGCCGTGTGGTGTTTAACGAAATCACTAAAAAAGCGATTCAAGAAGCATTCGCCCAGCCTGGGCAATTGGATATTAACCGCGTCAATGCGCAACAGGCGCGCCGGTTTCTCGATCGCGTAGTCGGTTTTATGGTGTCGCCGCTGTTGTGGGCGAAAGTGGCGCGCGGTTTGTCGGCTGGGCGTGTGCAATCGGTGGCGGTGCGTTTGGTGGTGGAGCGCGAACGCGAAATTCGCGCCTTTGTGCCAGAAGAGTTTTGGCAAATTCACGCCGATGTAAAAACGCCGAAAGGCAGCGGTGTGGTATTGGAAGTGATGAAGCAAGGCGAGCAAAACTTTCGTCCTGTGAATGAGCAGCAAGCAAAAGCGGCAGTGGCTGCACTGCAAAAAGCGACATATACAGTAGCCGCGCGTGAAGACAAACCGACGCAGTCGCGCCCATCGGCACCGTTTATTACTTCCACTTTGCAGCAGGCAGCCAGCTCGCGTTTGGGTTTCAGCGTAAAGAAAACCATGATGCTCGCGCAGCGTTTGTACGAAGCGGGTTTCATTACCTATATGCGTACCGATTCGACCAATTTGTCGATGGATGCGGTACACGCCTGTCGCGATTTTATCGGTCAACAGTTTGGTGAGAAATATTTGCCGAGCAAACCCAATTTTTATGCCAGTAAATCAGGCGCACAGGAAGCGCACGAAGCTATTCGTCCCTCCGATGTGAAATTGCAGCCAAATAAATTGGCCGGAGTTGAGCGCGATGCGGAGCGTCTTTACACGCTGATCTGGCAACAGTTTGTAGCGTGCCAAATGGTACCCGCGCAATACACCAGTACACGCGTAGATGTAAAAGCTGCTGAATTTGAATTGCGTGCACGCGGCCGCGTGATGCTGTTTGATGGTTACACCAAAGTGTTGCCGCAAATGAATAAGAAAGACGGTGAAGAAGACAATATTTTGCCTGATATGAAAGTAGGCGAAGTGTTGGCGCTGCAACAACTGAACCCCACGCAGCATTTCACCAGCCCGCCAGCGCGTTTTACCGAAGCCAGTTTGGTGAAAGAATTGGAGAAGCGCGGCATTGGTCGTCCATCCACTTACGCGGCAATTATTTCGACCATTCAAGACCGCGGTTATGTGAAATTAGAAAAACGCCGTTTGTTTGCCGAAAAAATGGGCGACATCGTGACTGAGCGACTCACCGAATCTTTCAGTGATTTGATGGATTACAGTTTCACCGCTAACTTGGAAGAATCGTTGGATGAGATTGCGGAAGGGCACAAGGGCTGGACCAAGGTACTCGATAATTTTTACGGCGATTTCCGCCAGAAGTTGGTGCGTGCGCAAGGCGACAAGAGCGGGATGCGCGCCAATGATCCAACCGAGACTGACATTCAATGCCCAAGCTGTGGTCGCAATATGCAAATCCGCACTGGCAGTACGGGAGTGTTCTTGGGTTGTTCTGGTTATGCATTGCCACCCAAAGAACGCTGCAAAACGACGGTCAATTTGATTGCCGGTGATGAAATTGCTGAAGATGATGATGCCGAAGTGCAACAGCTGCGCCACAAACATCGCTGTCAAAAATGCAATACGGCGATGGATGCTTATTTGCTGGACGAAAAACGCAAATTGCATATTTGCGGCAATAACCCCGATTGTGATGGCTATAGCATTGAGGTGGGGCAATACAAATTAAAAGGCTACGACGGGCCGCTATTGGAATGCGATAAGTGTGGTTCCGATATGCAACTCAAAACGGGGCGTTTTGGCAAATATTTCGGCTGCACCAACAGCGAATGTAAAAATACACGCAAATTGTTGCGCAATGGTGAAGCGGCACCGCCGAAGATGGATGTGGTAAAAATGGAAGAGCTGCGCTGCCAGAAAGTGGATGATTTCTATTTGTTGCGTGATGGCGCTTCGGGCTTGTTCCTCGCGGCCAGTCAGTTTCCAAAATACCGCGAAACACGCGCGCCATTGGTGTCGGAGCTGATTCCACACCGCGAAGAAATTGATCCCAAATACGAGTTCTTATTTTCTGCGCCGCAACAAGATCCAGAGGGTAATGCAGCGGTGGTGCGCTTTAGTCGCAAGACAAAAGAGCAGTATGTGCAGAGTGAGATTGACGGCAAACCGACCGGATGGCGTGCGTTTTATAAAGGCGGCACTTGGGTGGAGAGTCGCGGCGCGGCAGATGATGAGTCTGGTTCTGTGCGTAGAAAACCGGCTGCCAAAACTAAAACTGCTGCTACGAAAACAACCGCGAAGAAAGTCGCAACAGCGCGTAAGAAGTGACGCTAATCGGAGTCTAGACAATGCAAACCTTGCCTGTTTTTTTAGATGTAAAAGGCAGGCGATGTTTGTTGGTGGGGGCGGGAGACTCTGCGCAACGCAAACGCTTTTTGTTGGAACGCGCTGGTGCGGATATTGTCGCGATCGCGGAAAATGCTTTTGATGAATCACTGTTACTAGAGGCGGCACTTGTTATTGTGGCGAGTGATGATGACGCCTTGGCGACCCGTATTTCTGCTATTGCAAAGCAGCAGAATATCCCCGTCAATGTGGTGGATAAGCCAGCACTCTGTACATTTATTTTCCCCGCTATTGTGGAGCGCGGTGCAGTAACGGTTGCCGTGTCTAGCAGTGGCACGGCACCTGTATTGACGCGTTTGTTGCGTGCGCGTATTGAAGCTTTATTGCCAGCTACACTCGGCGATTTAGCGCAGCAAGTGGGAGAGTTTCGGCAGCAAGTCGCCAAGAAAATATTGGATGCAAAACAGCGTCTGCGGTTTTGGGATGGTTTGTTACAGCGCTATTTAATCAGTGCCAGCAGCGACGGTTTTTTGCAGCAGCAGCCCGATTTTGCAGCGCAGCTCGATCAATTTGTGAGCGGCGAAGGTGAGTTGGGGCGTGTGGCGATTGTGGGGAGTGGTACAGGTGATCCTGATTTGCTGACCTTTAAAGCACTGCGCGTGTTGCAAGCCTGCGATAGTGTGATTGCTGATGCTGCAGTCAATCAGAATATTTGCCGCTTGGCGCGGCGTGATGCGCAACAACACAGGGTGCAAAACATGGAGGAAGTTTTTCCATTATTGTGCGAAGGTGTGCGTGCTAATCAGTATCTCGCCTATCTTGTGCTGGGAGATCCTTTATCGCTGCGCGATATGTCGGCGCTATTGATGCGTTTGCAGGCAGAAAATATTTCTTTTGAAATTGTGCCTGGTGTAATTGATCAGGCTGGAGTTGATTTTCATGCAATTTGATTTTGATTTTGATTTGTTGGTGATTGGTGGCGGTTCTGGCGGTGTGCGTGCAGCGCGTATGGCTGCCGTGCAAGGAGTGCGTGTAGCCCTGGTAGAAAAACAATACTTGGGTGGCACTTGCGTCAATGTGGGTTGTATCCCTAAAAAATTATTTCATTATGCGGCGCAGTTTTCCGAGCAATGCCATGACGCCGTTGGGTTTGGTAGGTCTGATGCTGCGCATATTCATGACTGGCAAAAAATGACAGCCAATGTCACAGCGGAAGTGCAACGCTTAAACGGTATCTATCAGAAGCTGTTGTTAGATGCGGGCGTAGCAGTAATTCGCGGCGCGGCGCAATTTGTAGACGCACAGACTGTGGCGGTTGATGGCAAAAAAATATCGGCACAGCGTATTTTGATTGCGGTGGGTGGATCACCGTGGAAGCCAAACCTTTCCGGGATAGAACACGCGATTACTTCTGATGAGTTTTTTTCCTTGCCGGAAAGACCGAAAAGAGCGGTGGTAGTAGGTGGCGGCTATATTGCCGTGGAGCTGGCTGGAATTTTGCAGGCATTAGGTACGCGAACGACGGTGCTGTATCGCGGTGATGCCTTGTTGCGGCATTTTGATGCGGATGTCAGTGCATTCTTGCAGCAAGAAATGCTGAAGAAAGGCATTGCGCTGCAGCTGAATAACAATGTGACAGCCATTGAAAAAGCAGATGCAGGTTTATTGGTGCATTGTGAAAATGGTGAAACCTTGGCGGCGGATTGCGTGTTGTATGCCACCGGTAGAAAACCGGTTACAGCGGCTTTGCATTTAGAGCATACGGCTGTACAGCGCGCATCGTCAGGGCATGTGTTGGTCGATGAAAACTTTTGCACGCAGGAACCTTCTATCTATGCCCTTGGTGATGTAGTGGGGCGCAAAGAATTAACGCCGGTAGCAACGGCAGAAGCTATGTGGTTAGTAAATCATTGGTATGGCGATGGTGCGCGCGCGCGTATTAACTACGAATTGATCCCCAGTGCTGTCTTTTCTTCGCCGGAAGTTGCTGCGGTAGGTTTGTCGCAACAACAGGCTGAGCAGCGTTTTGGTGTGGAAGATGTGGTGATTTATCGCACCGATTTTCGTCCACTCAAACATACCGTGAGTGGCAGTAGTGAGCGTATGTTGATGAAGTTGGTCGTGCAGCAATCAACAGATCGCGTATTGGGTTTGCACATGGTGGGTGCAGAGGCTGGAGAGATCGTGCAAGGGTTTGCGGTGGCGATTCAGGCTGGTGCAACTAAAAAACAATTTGATGCCACGATAGGCATACATCCGACAGCAGCGGAGGAGTTTGTGACACTGCGCACGCCGCTGCCGCGTTAGGTTTGCTAATTAAAACGGCATTTTAAAGCCGGGTGGCATTTGCATGCCGCCAGTTAATTTTTGCATTTGTTCTTGTGAGTTGTGTTCCACTTTGCGTACGGCATCGTTCACTGCGGCAGCCAGTAAATCTTCCAAAATTTCTTTGTCTTCAGTCATTAAGCTGCTGTCGATATTGACACTGCGCACATCGTGACGGCCGTTCATCACCACTTTTACCAAGCCAGCACCTGATTCACCGGTCACTTCCATTTTGGCAACATCTTCCTGCATGCGCTGCATTTTTTCTTGCATTGCTTGCGCCTGTTTCATCAATTCATTCATGTTGCCCAGTTTCATAATCGGTCTCCCGTGATATGCGTTTAGTGTATAGAAGGTTGGAATGGTTCGATGGAGCCTTCGCGAATGTCTGCCTCAAATTGTTGCAACAGTGCAATAACATTGGGGTCGCTGCGGAATGAGTCTTCTGCTTCTTGTAGTCGCTGTGCTTGCTTTTGTTGCTGTAATTGGTTTGGCGTTGTTTTCTGTGGTGTGCCCACTGTGATGATGACTTCACAGGAAAAACCGAGATATTTTTGCAGTAAGTTGCCTAGTTTTTCTGCGTGTGATGGATTAAACAAATTGGCTTGTGCGGCATCCAGTGTGAAGTAGTAGCAAGAGCCTTCAATGTGATCTAAGCAGCAGTGTCCCGCTGTGTTACGCACGATGCCTGTCATCGGTATGCGCTGCCACAAGGATGGCCAGCTTTCACTGTTCAGTGTGTGTTGTGCGGGCGGCTGAGAAGTGGTGGTTTGCGCTATTGCAGGTTGAGGTGTGACAGCCGTCTGCACTGGTTTTACAGTGGAAGTAGCAATGGATGCAATTGCGGTCTTGGTATCAGCTTGCGTGTGAGCAGCAGGTGCTGCAGGTACAGTGTTCAGCTCAGTTTTTTTTTTCTCGCCGCCGCCAGCTATGTTGTGGGGGCGAAACGCCAACATGCGCAGCAGCGCCATTTCAAAACCGGAACGCATATCTGGCGCTAACGACAAATCGCGCTGACCGTTCAAACCAATTTGGTAATACAGCTGCACATCTTCTGCTGTCATGCTGTTGGTCAACTGCTGCAAACGCTCGCGCTCATCCGGATATTGATCCAAAACGGAAGGCGCGGCTTGCGCAACGGCAATGCGATGCAACTAGAGATAATAATTCATCCAGTGCGCCGCTGTAATCAGGATTCTGTTCTGAAAGTTGCGCAATAGCCGTCAACAGAGCGGGCGCATCACTGGTAATCACTGCATCCATTATCGGATGAATTAAACGGCGATCCATCGTGCCCTAACATTTCGCGCACGCCGGTTTCGCCAATTTTTTCACTGCCGAAAGCAATCGCTTGGTCGGTGAGTGACAGCGCATCGCGCATCGAGCCGTCAGCAGCGCGGGCGAGCAACCACAATGCGGCGTCTTCGTAAGGAATCATTTCTTTATCGAGGATAACTTTCAAATACTCGACAATTTTTTCTGGCGCTAAATTCTTCAAATTAAATTGCAGGCAGCGCGACAGCACCGTTACCGGCAGTTTGTGTGGATCCGTCGTGGCGAGTAAAAACTTCACATGCGCAGGCGGCTCTTCCAAGGTTTTCAACAGCGCGTTGAATGCCGGTTTTGAAAGCATGTGTACTTCGTCGATCAGGTATACCTTGAATCGACCTGATGACGGCATGTATTGCGCGTTGTCGATCATGTCGCGCACATCATCCACGCCGGTATGGCTTGCGGCATCAATTTCGATTAAATCAACAAAACGCCCTTCAGTAATTTCACAGCACGCCGCGCATTGGCCGCAGGGTTGCGAGCTGATGCCAGTTTCGCAATTGAGGCATTTCGCCAAGATGCGCAATAGTGGTTTTGCCCACCCCACGCGTGCCGGTGAATAGGTAGGCGTGGTGCAGGCGATTGTGATCCAGCGCATTGATGAGCGCTTGCATCACATGTGTTTGGCCTGCCATGTCACGGAAATGTTGTGGACGCCATTTGCGGGCGAGAACTTGGTAGCTCATGGCCGAAAAGTCTGTGAAAAACGAGGCGCTAGTATAGACGAAAGAGGGTGGTGTCCCTGCCAGCCGAGCCTCGGCACAAACGGGCTGCTACCGTTGCTCCCTTCCGGGCCTGGCGGGGTTTACAGCCGTTCATTGCGAGGAACCGACAGGGCCACCATGAAGCGGGGCGCGATTATCGGAGGATTATTCGCGTGGTGCAACTGCTGGAGCTTTGTACAAGTTTTTTAATTGCAATGCGGGTTTCTCAACAATGTGCCAAGAGAAAGCAGCTAGAGCGACAGTAAGTGAAAAGACCATAGAAACCAAGTGATAGGGGATGTGGCTAGACCTAAATGCTCTGTAAGGCGCTGTATCGGGAAGGCATAGAGATAAATGCCATAAGAGTAATCGCCGATTTTATTAAAACCTTGCAAGAAGCGGCTTGGTAAATAGGCGAAATACAGCACCAAATAGGGTAACGTTAGGCTGTACATGCCAAAAAAGAGGCTGTTATTGCCAGTATCCTGAAGTAGACAGTTTTGACCAATAGATCAAACCACATAGCACTGCAACGATGACAATGCTGAGTGGAATCCTATGCCGAAGAATATAAAAAGCGGCACCGAGAAAAAACATTGCAAGGAAACGCCAATAACTCAATTCCACACTAGCTAGCATTTTTGTTGAAATGGCAACAGGCGCGTAAGCAATCATCATTAAGCCAATATTGGCTGATATGGCAATGAGGACAATAACAATTGCAGCTTTAATGTTGAGCAAGCGAGGCCACCAATAAATGGCTACGCCCACAACTGCAAGAATGGCATACATGCGAACCTCAAAGGGGATTGTCCACAGGGATCCGTTCATGCCTACATCAATGCCGGGAAGGTTAACTTGTGTTTCAAGCAGCATGCTGTTGACCCAGACATAACTCCAAGTGGCGGTGTCTTTTAGATAGTCGCTGATGGGCAGAGTAGTGAGATAGAGGCCAACAGTTAGGGCGGTGATGGCACAGGAGACAAAAATACCGGGCACTAGGCGCAGAAGTCTAGCTAAGGCAAAGGCTATAAGGCTATGACGGGCAAATAGGCTACCCGTCACCAAAAAACCACTAATGGCAAAGAAAATGTCCACTGCCATGTGGTGCGAGGGTACTTGATAGTAGGCAGCTAAGGGGTCATTACTGGAATAACTGTGACCAAACAGCACCATTGTGGCTGCGATAAAACGTAATAGGTTGAAATTGTTGTCGCGGGCTTTGCTGCTTTGTGTGCCAAGCGTTTCATCCAGATTGGTTCCAGTAGGGTTTTATTTTGTGGGGCGCAGAATAGGAGATCATTCATTGGGGTACAACAGATAATGGCTTGCAAATCTCGTAAACCACTCCATAATCGCGCGCTTCCTTGTACCATAAACCTGTATGCCGGCTTGCTCGATAGGCTGGCGGTCATTCTTTTACCCACCACACTGCGGAGAGAAGCAAAGCCATGACTAAGACCTGAATGAAACACTGTACGATGCTTGGGGACAACGCCACGACATTGACAAGGTTTATTTCTGAGTTTGATACGGGACACCAGCAGTTGATGATTTTTCACAACGCGCTGTTTGGTCGCGTGATGGTGTTGGACGGCGTGGTGCAAACCACCGAAAAAGACGAATTTATCTATCACGAAATGGATTTGGCCGTGCCGATTCTTGCGCACGGTAAGGCAAAACGCGTGCTGATTATCGGCGGTGGCGATGGCGGTATTTTGCGTGAAGTGTGTCGTCACAGCAGCATCGAACATGTGACGCAAGTAGAAATTGATAAAGCCGTTATTGATATGGCGATCGAATATCTGCCGAACCATTCCGCAGGTGCGTATGACGACCCGCGCGCCAATATCGTGATTGATGATGGCTGCCGTTTTGTGGCGAATTGCCAAGAAAAATTTGACATCATTATTTCCGATTCCACCGACCCTATCGGTCCTGGCGAAGTGTTGTTTACCAGCCAGTTCTACAGTGATTGCAAACGCTGCTTGAACGATGGCGGCATCATGGTTACGCAAAACGGCGTGGTCTTTATGCAGCTGGACGAAGTGAAAACCACGGCGCAACGCAGCACTAACTTTTGGTGATGTGCATTTCTACACCGCTGCAGTGCCTACTTATGTGGGCGGCGTGATGACTTTTGCGTGGTCTAGCGACGATAAATCGCTGCGTCATGTGGATGCCAATACGATTCGCGAGCGCTTCAAAGCGTCTGGTATTAAAACGCGTTATTACAATCCAGACATTCATGTTGCTTCGTTTGCACTGCCGCAGTATGTGTTAGAAGCGGTTGGCAAAACTGATAACGGTTGATGTGCGGCAATGGCCAACTTGTTTTCGGATATTTTGTTCGATGAAACCAAGATGCGCGTTATGGTCGAGCAGTACGGTTCGCCGTTGCTGTTGCTCGACTGCGCGAAGTTGGCCGACCAATATCAGCAATTAAAGCTGCGCTGCCGAATGTTGGTTTGTTCTATGCGGTGAAGGCGTTTCCGCACGCGGCGATAGTCAATACGCTGAATCAATTGGGTGGGGTTTTGATATTGCTTCAACGGGTGAAATCAATTTACTGCGCAAGCAAAAAGTGAATCCGCGCAACACGATTCACACGCATCCCATTAAAAAGATAAAGATATTCGCGATGCGCTGCGTTTCGGTTGCAGTACTTTTGTGGTCGATAATCTCGTTGAAATTCGAGTTTCGCCAGTACGCGCATCGTGTAGGTTTGTTGCTGCGTGTGGCATTTCGCAGCCCTGATTGTGCCGTCGATTTGTCGAAAAAGGCTGTTCCCCGAAGAAGTGCCAGCCATGTTGAAAAGCGAAAGCTTTGGGCTTGCATGTCAAAGGTTTGTCGTTTCATGTTGGCTCGCAATCGACATCGCCCAGCACGCATGTGCGGCGATTGAAGCTTGCACAAAATTAATCAGCGAATACGAAGTGCCGATTCGTATTTTGGATAATGGCGGTGGTTTTCCTGTCGATTACGACAATGGTGGTGATATCGATATTGCTGCCTTTTGTGCGCCAATTCGTGAAGCACTGAAAAATTGCCTGAGCATGTGGAAGTGATTGCAGAGCCTGGTCGCTATTTAATTGCACCTGCGGCAGCCGCAGTAACAACGGTGGTGGGAAAAGCACTGCGCGGTGATCAGCCTCGGTATTACTTAGATGATGGCGTATACGGTATGTTCAGTGGTCGTATTTATGATCATGCGCGTTATCCGCTGCATGTTTTTCGTCTGGGGAAAACAATGCCGTCTGCCGTGGTTGGACTGACTTGCGACAGCATCGATGTCATCGAAGAAGCACTGAATTGCCAGAGTTAGCGGTGGAGATTTGTTGATAGGTCGCATGATGGGTGCTTACACAGCAGCTACGGCTTCCACTTTTAATTCGTTGCCTGTGCCGCGTATTGTTGTACTGAACGAACCGAACTAACTTTATCTTTCGTAGTAAAATTACGCAATAAAAAAGCCGCATTCACTGCGGCTTTTTTGGTGGCACTAACTTCTCATTATTTAATGAGCAGGCGTGTCATGATCCGTATTGGCATAAGATTCACGCAGATCAACTGGCTTGTGCGCTTTTGCACGCAGGCGAATATTCAGTGCTTCGACAAGAATCGAGAATGCCATGGCAAAGTAGATATAACCTTTGGGTACATGGTGACCTGTACCGTCAGCTACTAATACAACACCGACGACGAGCAAGAAACCCAGTGCAGAGCATTTTGATGGTAGGGTGATCTTCAATAAATCTGCCAATAAAACCAGCAAAAGCAATCATCAAACCCACAGAGGCAACCACGGCAGATACCATAACTGGAATTTGGTTACTCATGCCAACGGCGGTGATGATGGAATCTTGAGCGAGAAACCAAATCGATAATAATGATTTGCGTGATGATGGCAAAAAAATTGGCGCGTACAGCGTGCGTTGCGTGGCCTTCAACACCTTCCAGCAACTGATGGACTTCTTGTGTGCTTTTCCAGATAAGGAATAAACCACCAGCAATCAGAATGATGTCGCGACCTGAAACACCATGCTCCATAACGGTAAATAGAGGTGTTATCATATTGGCAATCCACGCCAGCGTCATCAGCAGTGCGATACGCATGAACATCGCCAAAAAACAGACCAAGACGACGAGCAAATTCTTTTTTTCTTTCGGCAGTTTTTCTACCAAAATAGAAATGAAAATAATGTTGTCGATACCGAGTACCAGTTCGAGGTGGTTAGCGTGATAAACGCCATCCAAGCTTGCGGGTCGGTGAGAAGTTCCATCATAGGCGTGGTCTCGTGTTGCTCGTTGTATGGTTGTTCGTTGGTGGTTGTTTGGGTGAATTACTTTGGTTATCCATAGCCTGATAGTATTCCATCAAGATTTTGGCAACTTCTGGGCGTGAAAACTCGGGAGGCGGTGCAATACCTAGGCCAAGCATTTGGCGCACTTTAGTGCCGGAGAGCACAATGAAATCTTCTTCGGTGTGACCTTCTGCTTCGCGCATCATCACCACACGATTCAATTTTTTAGAGAACGCAGTGTTGTCCGCGCCAAAGATTTGATTTGTAATGCACCAGCAGGTACTTTTTCTTCAAAAATAATTTGCGAATCAAAAGGTCCGTAATAGCTGCCAACACCGGCGTGATCGCGACCGACGATTAGATAACTAGCGCCCATGTTTTGACGGAAGATCGCGTGCAATACCGCTTCACGAGGACCTGCATACATCATGTCAAAACCGTAGCCGGCAATCATCACGGTATTGGGTGGAAATACCCGTCAACCATTTTGCGGATGCAGGCATCACGCACGCTGGCAGGAATATCGCCCGCTTTTAATTTGCCGAGCAGCATGTGAATGACGATGCCATCGGCTTGCAATCTTTCTTGCGCCATGCGGCACAGTTCTTCGTGCGCACGGTGCATCGGGTTACGTGTTTGAAACGCCACCACTTTTTTCCAACCGCGCTTGAAATTTCTTCACGGATTTCCGTAGCAGTGCGGAAGGTATCGGGGAATTCTTGAGGGAAGTAGCTGTAGTTCAACACTTGAATAGCGCCTGAAACCAGAAAGCGACCGGCCGCTAAAAAAGTGGCAACGCCAGGATGTTTTTCATCCAGCGTGCCAAAAATTTGCTGGGCCATAAACTGCATTTGCTCGTCGCTGGCTTCATCTATCGCGTCGACATCCATCACCGCAATAACAGGGTTACTTTCAACATTAGGATCGCGCAGCGCAATGCGTTTGGCGCCTTTAATCGCTGAGACATCTTTCAATACATTGACGATAGGTACGGGCCAAAATAAGCCGTCGGTAGTGTGCAATTTTTCCGCAACGGAAAGGCTATCAGCCAAGTTCATATAGCCTTTGAGTGGCGTGAAATAACCTGCGCCCATCATGACTGCGTTGCCGGCAGCGGCAGAGCTGATCAATACCGATGGCAGTTGTGCGGCTTCAGCGGTGAGTTTGGCGTGCTCGCTAGCATCTGAAACAAATCGTGGCTGGAGTGTGTCTGCGCCGTGTGGTTTGATCATGATCTATCCTTCTGTGGGGAAAGGGGAGAGTAGGTATTTTGGGGTGCGCCATTATAACGGCAATATTCGCAAGAGGCGGGTGGTTGGTGCGGGATGTGCTGCAGCTATAATCGCCGCGCATAAAGTGGGTGAATAGGTTCTGTATGAACAAGCGTTTTCGAGAAACTTGGATAAAAGATATTGCGCTGCCTGCGTTGTGCGGTTTGGCAATTGCGTTGTTTTATCTGCAGCATCAAAAGATTCAGACACTGGAGTCTGTGGTTGCCAGTGTTCAGGGTAATACAAGCTCAGCTGCGCGCTTAACAACAGCGGCTGTTGATTCTTATGCGGATGCTGCTGAACAGGCAATGCCTGCAGTGGTCAATATCTATACTCGAAAAATTGTGCATCGTGTGCCAGTGGTAGGTGATCCACGCTTGCAGCAATTTTTACAGAACAGTCTTACGCCGCAAGAGCGGGTAGAAGGTGCATTAGGTTCGGGGGTGATTGTCAGCACAGAAGGGCATGTGTTGACGAATTATCATGTGATTGCTGGTGCTGATCAGGTGTTGGTGAGTTTGCACGATGGGCGTGATGCGCAAGCAAAATTGGTGGGTGTGGATAAAGAAACCGATTTGGCAGTGCTAAAAATTTCGCTACCAGAATTGACGGCCATTCGCTTTGGCGATGCACAACACATGCGCATTGGTGATGTGGTGTTGGCGATAGGCAATCCTTTGGGTGTCGGGCAAACCGTGACACAGGGCATTATTTCTGCCGCGGCGCGTTACGGTTTGGAGTTGAATATCCAAGAAAATTATTTGCAAACGGATGCTGCCATTAATCAAGGAAATTCTGGCGGCGCTTTGGTGGATACGACGGGCAAATTGGTCGGCATCAATACGGCCATTCAAAGTCCGACAGGGGCCTCGGTGGGAATTGGTTATGCCATTCCTTCAGACACAGCACAAAAAGTATTGAACGATATTATTAATTACGGGCGCGTGATACGCGGGTGGATAGGTATTGAATCGCAAGCATTAAATGCGTTTGCTTCGCGCAGTTTGGGCTTGCAGCCTGGGCAGGGCATGATCGTGCGCAGCGTGTATCGCCATGGTCCAGCTGCGGAAGCTGGCTTACGGCCTGGCGATATCATTACGCATTTTGATGGTGAACCTGCCACCACCACTCGTGCTGGTATGAAGCGTATTACCCATGCACAACCGAATGAAAAAGTAGAGGTGCGTTTTTTGCGCGATGGCAAAGACGGCGTAGTACCTCTCAGGATAGGTATACGCCCTGGTGGTTGATTTCTACGCGGAGCCGGTTGATTTAAGTGATAGCGGCAAACCGGCAGCAACCAAAGTAACTGTGTCGCAAATACTTGCAAGTTGTTGATGTAGACGGCCTGCCTCATCCACAAAGCGCCGCGATAGTGGATCGAGAGGCACAATACCCATCCCCACTTCGTTGCTGACCAGTAAAATATCGCCCGTTAACTGCGGTATAACATCTAGCAGAGCAGTGCGTTCGCGTATAAAAATATCGTCGCCAGCAAGTAAAAGATTCGTCAGCCAGAGTGTTAAACAATCTACTAGGATGCAGGTGTCTTCGGCGGCATGCTGCTGTAATGCATCGGCTAATTGCAGCGGCTCTTCAACGGTTACCCAGCGCGTATCACGAGAGGTTTGATGATGATGGATGCGTGCTTGCATCTCATCATCCAATGCTTGTGATGTGGCGATATAAATCAGTTGTTTTTCGGTCGCTAGCCCTGTGTATTCAGCAAAACGGCTTTTACCAGAGCGAGCGCCGCCGAGGATGAGGTGTTTCATGGTGATGTGTTTTCCACGGGTATGCCAAGCTTAGATGCAAGCTGTTTGGAAATTTCATTGGCCAAGATTTGGTTGCCCTGCGCTGTGGCGTGTAGATCACTAAAAAAATATGGGTTGCTGTTGTTTTTGCTTGGTTGCAGATCTTTAAAAGTATTGATGGTATTAATTAAGTAGGGGTGGTCGTTATCTGCAGCTGTTTTGATAGCAACTTTATTGGCCTGTTTGTAATACCCTTTGTCGGCGGCATAGGTTAGAAGAAATACCTCAATGTGGTGATTTTTTCCTAATTGGATAAGTCTTTCTATGTTCTTTTGCATCTCAGCTTCTACATCGAATTGCGCTGTTACTGGGCGAAAGTTCATCGAGAAATCAAATGCTGTATTTTTGTAGTTGATTGTTGCTGGTCTTCCTTTAGCAGTCTCTCTCTGTTTTGGGTCGGATGTGGTTACTGCAGTCAAATCATCGTCTTGGAATGGTTGGCGAGTTGCTAGGCAAAATAAGCGGTAGAGTCTAGAGTGAAGTTTTATCCAAGATATTGGCTGAAAGGATGCATTGTTGCTTGTTGATTCTGTGATGGTGATAGGAGCAGTCCATCCATCATTGGTGCCTATCATGATTAAGACGATGTCAGGCTGAAACTGCTGGACCGCTTTTTCAAAATTGGCAACAAGTCTTGATGAGTTGGCGCCGGGATAACCGAGATTGATGACTTCAATCGGTCTGTGCGGGTGCGCGGTATTCCAGATGGATTCTAGTTGTTTGGGGTAGGCGTCTTGCTTGTCTAGATAGAGTCCGTAGGTGTTGGAGTCTCCCATGGTAATAATTCTAAGGTTGGAGGATAGCCAGTTGGTTTGTTGCTTGTGCATGAAGAAAGTTTGATTGATGTAGCTTCCTGCTTGGAGAAAAAACTCCAATAACAGTGGAGCGGCCAACAGCCAGCCGCTAATAACAAGAAACTTATGTTGTTGGCGCATCTTTTTTATCTTCATTATTCCTTTAGTCGCTTGTACTTCATCCGCGTTGGCTGTTGATCGCCCATGCGCGCTTTGTGGTCGGCATCGTATTCGGTGTAAGTGCCTTCAAAAAATACCGCTTTGCTTTCGCCTTCAAACGCGAGGATGTGTGTGCAAACGCGGTCGAGGAACCAGCGATCGTGCGAAATCACCATCGCACAACCGGGGAAGTTTTGCAGCGCTTCTTCCAGTGCGCGCAGTGTTTCAACATCGAGGTCGTTGGAGGGTTCGTCGAGCAATAAAAAGTTGCCGCCTTCTTTTAGTGTGCACGCCAGTTGCAAACGGCCGCGCTCACCGCCGGACAATTCACCCACGCGTTTTTGTTGATCGGAACCTTTGAAGTTAAAGCGCCCCAAATAAGCGCGGGACGGGACTTCATAGTTGCCGATTTTGATAATGTCTAAGCCGTCGGATACCACTTCCCACACAGTTTTGTTGGCATCGAGTTTTTCGCGCGATTGTTCAACATACGCCGGTTTCACGGTTTCGCCGATCACGATGCTGCCTTGATCGGGTTGTTCTTGCCCTGTGATCATTCGGAACAAGGTGGATTTGCCAGCGCCGTTGGGGCCGATGATGCCGACGATCGCACCTTTGGGAACAGTAAAGCTAATATCATCCAACAGGACACGATCACCAAAGGATTTGGTGACATGATTCACTTCCAGCACTTTATCGCCAAGGCGTGGGCCAGGTGGAATGTAAATTTCATTGGTTTCATTGCGTGCTTGATATTCTTGTGAATTTAATTCGTCAAAACGCGCAAGTCGCGCTTTGTTTTTTGCATGACGACCTTTAGGGTTTTGGCGCACCCATTCCAATTCGCGTTCGATCGTTTTTTGTCGTGCGGCTTCGCTGCGTTCTTCCTGCTTCAAGCGCGCTTCTTTTTGTTCCAGCCAAGCGGTGTAATTGCCTTCATAAGGAATGCCGTGACCGCGGTCGAGTTCTAAAATCCAACCAGCGGCGTTGTCGAGAAAGTAGCGATCGTGCGTGATGGCGACGACTGTTCCCGGAAACTCCACCAGAAAATGTTCCAGCCAAGCGACAGATTCGGCATCCAAGTGGTTGGTGGGTTCGTCGAGCAACAACATGTCTGGGCGCGACATCAGCAAGCGACACAGCGCCACGCGGCGGCGCTCACCACCGGAAAGTTTCGTGACATCAGCATCCCATGGCGGCAAACGCAGTGCATCGGCGGCTACTTCTAATTTATGTTCGATGCTGTGCGCATCCCAGGCTTGAATAATGTCTTCCAGTTCGGCTTGGCGTTTTGCTAATGCATCGAAATCAGCATTTTCTTCGGCATAAGCCGCGTAGACGGCATCCAATTCTTTCAAGGCATTAAGCGGTTCAGCTAAACCATCTTCGACATTGCCTCGTACATCTTTGGCGGGGTCGAGTTGCGGCTCTTGCGAGAGATAACCGATTTTTAAATTCGCCATCGGGCGCGCTTCGCCGATGAAGTCCGTATCTACGCCCGCCATAATTTTGAGCAGAGTAGATTTGCCGGAGCCGTTCAAACCCAGCACGCCAATTTTTGCACCAGGGAAAAATGATAGAGAAATATCTTTCAAAATTTCACGCTTCGGTGGAACAACTTTGCCGAGGCGGTTCATGGTAAAAACATATTGAGCCATAGTTTTTTCTCACTCAGTGAAATTGGCGCGCAAGGTAGCGTAAGCGTTAGTGTGGTGCAATTGCTGGCGGCTGCTTGTCGGTTTGTTGTAGCCACTCTTTTCTGATTAAGACCAGTTGGTCTTGCAGTAGAGTGGTGCCTTCGTGGACATGCGCAACGATGTAGCCATGTTTTTCCAGCAGCGTGCGAGTGTCTGCTACCTTGTTGTGCCACCACAGATCGTAAATGATATCTGGCGGTGCAATGCCGCAACCTTCTTGCAATTCTCGCGCTTTTTTGATGAAAAAGATCGTGGCGAGACCGTCCAGTCCTTGTGGTACGCGCGGGCGATCCTTTGTGAGGCTACAGTTGGTGAGGCTGGACTCTACTAGGGCGTTGCGGTCAGTAAAGCGCAATTGATTCGGGAAAAGCAGTGAGAGATGGAAGGGCAACACACCCATTTGCCCGCTCAATAACTGCACTGGTGCATGTTTTTGTTCGTGAACACTGGCAATGAGTGGCATCAACGCCGCAAGCGTGGGTAGGTTGGCTCGAACACTGGGAGAGTTCATTTCAAACGCACTATAGGGCAGCGATGCGATAGGTTGATTAGCTTCAGCTTGCTGATGAAATTGTGCCTGCAGGTAGCTGTGCAGTATTTGGCTGCCTGCCAGTAACATCACCGCGAGTACAGCTATCCTTGCTTGCAATATCAGAGATAGGCTGCGCATGAGCAACAAGGCCTGCAGTGGTACAAGGGGTGCGAGAAAGCGTTGTTGTGGCATCCAGTCACCACCGGTCAGAGCGACTAATGCGGTATAACCGGCGCAGGCAAGGCTGCTGGCAACCAACAGTGCATTTTCCTTGCCTCGTGCGCTGCGCCACAGTAAGTGCAGCAAGGCAATCATGCTGGCTATAGCAAATAGAGCGCCGGTTGGATTCGTGAAAATAGTGCCGAGATACAATAGACCGGCTTTGAACGCCGTGAGCGTAATGCCGGCTGATTTTGCTGTTACAGGTTGTGGAAACCACTCACCAAAGTAGTACCAGCGCCAACTTACGATACACAGTGCGATGAGGATGCTGAGCAGTGCGCGCAGACCGACAGCGCGGCAAGGTAGAGCGAGAAACCGGCACGCAACCCAGAAGCTTAGCGTCAATACTGGCACGAACAGCGGCAACTCTGGTCGTGTTAGTTGCAAGGCAAATCCGCATAGGATTAGAGCAAACCAGCGTGCTGCGAAAGGTAATGCACATACAGCAGTAACAACAATGCAAACAGCGCCGTCTCTAGACCTGCATGCGTCCAGTAAACCAGCGGCAATGCCGTACATAACAGCGCGGCCGCTGCTAGCTGTTCGCGTCTAGCTATCAACCACAGCAGAGGCAAGCAAAGCCAGCCAGCCAACATTGGAATGACATAACCTACAGTGACTACATTGGCGTTGCTGATACGAGCAAACAAGGCTGTCAGCAGGACATGCAACAGTGATGAGCTTTGCTCAACGCGCTCTCCGTTATAGTTGAGCATTTCTCCTGTTGTCGCGAGCGTATGTGCGACATAGAAGCTAATGTGGGCATCGTCGATGCCGGTTGCAAATCGCCATAGGCTGGCAGAGAGCGCAAACAACGCCAATGCAATCAGCAGCGAGGCAAAAGAGCCTGTCAATAGTTTGTCTGGGTTCAAGGTTTTTTGTGAGTGAGCCACAGGCGCACCTTATTGAAGAGGGTACTGCTCGCTGTTTTCGGCTTTCCGATCAAAATAAGCGTGATGTTGTCGCGTCCGCTCTGTGCCAACACGCTGTCTAGCAGGGCGCGGGCTGCGTTTTCGGGTATGTGTTGTGTTGTGAGAATTTCTCGGATGTGATCGTTGCTGAGCTCATCCGTGAGTCCATCGCTGCACAGTAGCAGCCATTGTTCGGCTTGCCATTCGCGCTCGATCGAATCAACACTGATGTGTTCGCTCTCCAAAGAGCCTAAGCATTGGGTGATGACATTTTTTTCGCGGTGCGTGGCGGCTTCTTGTTCAGAAATAGTGCCTGCTTTAACGAGCATTTGCACATAAGAGTGATCGGTAGTCAGTTGCTCTAGGGTGCCACTGTGTTCGCCGGTTTGCGTCCACAGGTAGGCGCGACTGTCGCCCACCCAAGCTACTCGGTAGCGCGGGCCGGTGCTGTGCAGTGCCACGACCGTCGTGCCCATGCCCCGCGCGCCGCGACCGTTGCGGCTGTCATTCAAAATATCGTGATGAGCGCGTTGCACGGCTTCGACGAGATCTCGCCCTTGGCGTACTTGGCGTGTGATGCTGTTGATGGCAATGGCGCTCGCCACTTCGCCGGCCGCATGACCGCCCATACCGTCAGCCACCACCCATAGCCCCAGTTCTGGATGGCAGGAAAAGGCATCTTCATTATTGGTGCGCACATTGCCGGTGTGGCTCAGTGCAAAATCATTCCAGACCGCCATGCGGTATCCTGTGCGTTCTCAAGGGGTCGATATACGATAAAATCGTCGGCCATTATAGTTTGGCCGGGCGTTCTCCGGTTGCTTTCCAGAGAGACGATTTATCTTGGCTATCGCATTACATTCTCCTCGTGCGCTGATTCTGTACGGAACCTTGGGCTGCCATCTGTGCGAGTTAGCCGAGCAGTTGTTGCTGCCGTATGTGGCGAAGGGCTGGCCGGTGGAGCTGGTGGATATTGCTGAGGATGATGCGCTACTCGCGCAATTTTCTTTGAGCATTCCGGTGTTGGAAGATGTGGAAACAGCTCGCCATTTGGTTTGGCCTTTTGATGCAGCTGCGCTAGATCAATTTCTTGCCGTGAGCGTTCAATAATGTGGCGCTGGATTGTTTTAGCTTTTGCGCTATTGTTTATTGCTTCGCGTTTGACGCGCTTGCGCCCCTCAGCGCACGACAAAAAGCTGGACTTGCTGCGACAAACAGCCGCACAAATGGGGTTGGCGGTGCGTTTTTGGACGCTGCGCACCAGTGGCTATCAGCACCGTCAGCTACCCGAGTCTGGTTATCTGTATTATTTCCCGTGGCCGATTACGGATCAGCCGCAGAAGCTATGGGCAATTTGGTTGAATGCGGAAGGGGAAATGCAAGATATTGCGGGCAGTGTGCCGGCAATAGCGCAGCAATGGCTCGTTTCATTTCGTCAAAATTTTCCTGAGAGTTGGGCATTGCTAGAGTGCAGTGCCACAGGTATGGGTTTGCTGTGGCAGGAGCGCGGCACACCAGAAGATGTAAAAAATATTGCACAAGCACTGGATGTGTTGCGCAAAAATCTTGATGTAATCGCAAGTTGAGAGTTGAGAATGACTGATAGTACTTTTTCTATAAAAAAACTGTTTATGTTGTTGCTGTGCATGGGGCTGGCTGCGCTGGCATGGTGGGGCGTGATTTATCCGAGGTCGATAGCAAGCGAGTGGCACGAACCTTTGAAAAGTGCTTCATTTGCGCCATTTGCTGATGGTCAGTCACCACTGAAAAAAGTTTTTCCTACACAGGAGCAGATTGAAGCCGATTTGGTGCGGCTTAAAGGCATTTTCAGTGGTATTCGCACATATACCGCACAGGACGGTATGGAGGTAGTGCCTGAATTGGCGGAAAAACATGGCTTTGTATTGACGCATAGCGCATGGTTGGGACGAGAAAAAAATGGTAACGATAAGGAAGTGGCAGTATTGATTGAGACAGCCAATCGCTATCCACAAGCAGTGAAGCGCGTCATTGTCGGCAATGAAGTGCTGCTGCGTCGCGATCTCAAAGCGGATGAGCTAATTGCTTATATAGATCAAGTGCGTAGTGCTATTCAGCAGCCAGTTTCGTATGCCGATGTGTGGGCGTTTTGGTTAAAAAATCCGCAAGTGGCTGAGCATGTGGATTACCTCACGATACATATTTTGCCGTATTGGGAAGATGAGCCGGTTTCACTGCATGACGCACAGCAGCACATGCTGGCCATCATTGAAAAAATTAAACAGCGTTTCCCAGGAAAACCCATTTTGGTAGGTGAAACAGGGTGGCCAACCGAAGGACGCAGCCGTGGACCGGCGCATGCAGATTTATTGACGGCGGCAGAGTTTGTGCGCGCTTTGCCAAAACTCGCAGCAGAACATGGTTTTGATTACAACATCGTGGAAGCGTACGACCAGTCATGGAAGGCGCAATTGGAGGGCACAGTTGGTGCGCGTTGGGGTTTGTTTGATAGTGCGCGCGAAGAAAAATTTCCGCTGACTGGGCCGGTAGTGCCATTGGATGATGCAATGGAGCGTGCAGTTGCTTCTGTCGTATTAGGTGTTCTGATTGGTTTGTTATTACTGCCTTCTTTGCGCACGACGCAGCAGATGATTTTTCTTGGCGTGTGGAGCCAATTGTTTGCTGCAGTAATTGTTTTGGCTGTCTATAAAAGTTTGCGTTTATCTATTGCGCCCTCATCAATGACATGGTTTTCCCAGCGTGTTCTATTTTTTATAGCAGACCAACACTGGTTATCCAGTGCTGGTGTTGCTTACTGGTATAAGTTGCTTTTGCAAGTTTTGGCAGAACCGTTTGCGAGGATATGGGGGTATTTTTTAGCAGCATTTTCAATATTGTTTGCAATAGGCGGTGTGCAATGGTTGATGGCTTTGTTGAAACATAAACAATCGTCCACTACGGTGCATTGGGTGCGCCGTGGTTTTGCGTTGTACGGTGTGGGTGCGATGGTTTTTGCTGTAATGTTTTCAACTTATGGGCGTTACATGGATATTCCTGTTGCACTATACGGTTTGCCGGTTATTTTCGCGGGTGGCTTGTGGTTGTCTCGTCGTTGTGTGCCTGAAATTCCACTGAGCGCCAGCGCTGTATACACATGGAATATCCGCGCAAAATTGTTACTCCCATTGGCAGCACTGGCCTGTGTGTGGGGTGAGGTATCTGCCATGTTGCATGGAGAAGATTTTGTGACGATGTATCCTTCGTTAAATGAACAAATTCCATTAATTGCCAGCTCTTTACTTGCTAATCATCAATTGCTGTTGTGGTGTTTGCTATGTGTTTTACTGGCGCTATCGTTTCGCCGTGCAGATCAGTTGACATGATTTTTATATCCGCCCGTAGCTCAGCTGGATAGAGCGGCCCCCTCCTAAGGGGCAGGTCGGACGTTCAAATCGTCTCGGGCGGACCACTTAATCAACATTTATAAATACACAAAAATGGAAGGTGAAAAACAATGAACCCAATAGATTTTATTTTGAATATTAATGGTCACTTGGCGACGATGATCGAAGTTTATGGCATCTGGGTGTACGGTATTTTGTTTTTGATTGTGTTTGCAGAAACCGGCTTAGTAGTTACGCCGTTTTTACCTGGGGATTCTTTGTTGTTTGCTGTTGGAGCTTTGGCTGCTTCCACAGGAAAGCTGGATCCTGTGTTGTGCGGTGTGATTGTTATCGTCGCTGCTTTTTGTGGTGACAATGTCAATTATTGGATAGGTAGAAATTTGGGGCCGCGCGTGTTTCGATTTGAGGATTCCATTTTTTTTCACCGCAAACACTTGGAGCGCACAGAGCAGTTTTACAATAAATACGGTACGCGCGCCGTGATTATCGCGCGTTTTGTGCCTATCGTTCGCACCTTTGCGCCTTTTGTGGCTGGTATCGGCAAGATGCCTTACCCACGCTACATTATGTTTAGCTGCATCGGTTCATTGTTATGGGCACCCATTTGTATTGGTGCGGGTGTTTTCTTTGGCGACATGGAAATTGTTAAAAAGAATTTTGAGTTGGTGATTCTAGGGGTAATTGCTGTATCGCTGATCCCCATTGTGGTGGAAGTGTTAAAGGCAAAATTGGGAAAGTCGCAGTAAGTGTTTGACTGCACTAGCAGGTGTGGCATGCCGGATTTTCAACTCACTAAGTACGCAGCGTTTCAGCAATGGTATGCCAGTGGAGTTGGGCAGAATATTTGGCAGTCTGAGAAGCGATTGCTGGATCAATATTTGCCCAATCTGTTTGGCTATCACTTAATGTCCTTGGGTGTGTGTCCTTCGCTGCCTTTATCAGACGCAAGCTCAATTCATCATCAATTTACCTTGAGTGATATGGCGTCTGTGCATGAGAATATTTCTGCAATATGTCGCTTTCACGCACTGCCCATTGAGCATGAAAGTGTTGATGTGGCCATTCTCCATCACTGCCTAGATTACAGTGAGTCGCCGCATCAATTATTGCGTGAAACCGCTCGGGTGCTGATGCCCTATGGCAGTGTTTTGATCTTTGGTTTTCAGCGTTGGAGTGCGTTGGGTTTGCAGCATGCCGTTCAGCGTGTTTTGGATAAAAACAATGAAGTGGCTGCTCATCGGTTTATTGGTCGTCATCGAATGCACGACTGGCTGCAGTTGCTGGATTTTGAAATTGTAGAATCTGTGCATACAGCCTATGTGCCGCCACAGTTGGGCGATGGTTTACGGCGCCGCCTACAATGCGTGAAAAATATAGGTGGTAAATCGCAGCTGCCATTTGGAAGTGTGTATTTTATTTTGGCGCGCAAAACAGTGGGCAGTGTTCGACCCTTGCTAGTAGAAAAAGAAAAAAAGGTGTTGAATCCTTTGGGCGCGTTATCACCGCAACCTGTTGTGCCGGTGGTTCGTCCACGCAATGATTGTTAATGGAAAGTGTCGCTGTGAGTGAAATAATAAAGAGAGTTGAGGTTTTTACCGATGGTGCTTGCCGCGGTAACCCTGGTCCAGGTGGTTGGGGAGCTGTCTTGCGTTATGGCGAGAATGAAATGGAAATTTTTGGTGCTGAATCACTCACGACCAATAATCGCATGGAATTGATGGCGGCTATTGTGGCTTTGGAAACGCTGAAAGATACCTGCTTGGTGGATCTAACAACCGATTCGCAATATGTGCGCCAAGGTGTAACCAGTTGGATGGAAAACTGGAAAAAAAATGGGTGGCGTACCAGTGATAGAAAGCCAGTAAAAAATCAAGATCTCTGGCAGCGTTTGGATGCGGCGTCCAGTCGACACAAGGTAAGCTGGCACTGGGTTAAAGGGCATAGTGGTCATGTAGAGAATGAACGCTGTGATGCACTGGCAAATAAAGCTATCGACGAGATGTAAATATGGTCAGGCAGATTGTCCTCGATACTGAAACAACGGGCCTAGATTGGGCGCAGGGCAACCGCGTGATTGAAATCGGTTGCGTAGAGATTGTTGATAGAAAATTGACCGGCAATCACTTCCATCAATACATCAATCCTGAACGCGACAGTGAAGAAAAAGCACTGGAAGTTCACGGGTTGACTACGGAGTTCTTGTCAGACAAACCGTTGTTTCACCAAGTGGCCGAGGCTTTTCTCACTTTTGTGAAGGGTGCTGAATTGGTGATTCACAATGCAGCATTTGATATTGGTTTTTTGAATCACGAATTGCAGCGCGTACATGGCGATAGCTTCTCCATGGCCGAGCACTGCGCCATTACTGATACGCTGGCGCAGGCAAAAGCGCGTCACCCCGGACAGCGCAATAGCTTGGATGCGCTATGCAAACGCTACGATGTCGATAATTCACATCGTGAGCTGCACGGCGCTTTATTAGACGCCGAGATTTTGGCTGATGTCTATTTGGCGATGACCGGCGGGCAGGTGAGTTTGCTGTCCAGTGCACAAGGTGATCTCGGTTCGAATGCGCTGGCCGGTGATGTTGCGATCCGGCGGGTAGACATGGCCTTGGCTGCGCGCCTGCCGGTTATTCCTGCAGAAAACGAAGCGTTAGCGGCGCATGAAGCGTATGTGGAAGTGTTGCGTAAAAAGGCTGGGCGCAGCCTGTGGGATGCCTGATTTAGCGGGCGGTATGGTAAAGTTGCGCGGCTTGAGATTGATGCCTTAGAGGGGAAAAGCGTGTACGAAATTGTGTTGGCTGGCGGTTGGATAATGGGGCCGTTATTGTTGATATCGGTTGCTGTGGTTGCCATTGCCGCTGAGCGCTATTGGACTCTCAATGCGCAAAAAATTATTCCCGCGTCTTTGTTGTTGCAAATTTGGGATTGGTTGCAACACGGTCAGTTAGATGCAAAAAAAATTAAAACCGTGCATGACTCCTCGCCTTTGGGGCAGGTGTTGGCGGCAGGGTTGAGCAACACGCGCCATAGTCGCGCTGTGATGATCGAAAGTATGGAAGTGGCGGCAGGTCGCGTGCAGCATGACTTGGAGCGTTATTTAAGCGCTTTGAGTGCCATCGCCAATATCGCGCCGCTAATGGGCTTGTTGGGCACGGTGATCGGTACTATCAAAATATTTTCAGCGATCATGTTGGAAGGTGGTACGGGCAATCCGAGCGCATTAGCAGGAGGTATTTCTGAAGCGCTAATTGCAACAGCCGCTGGGTTGATTGTCGCTATTCCTGCATCTTTAGCGAGCCGATATTTTTATCGCGTTGTTGATGGCCACATGATTAGCATTCAGCAGGATGCAATGAAATTGGTGGATGCCTTGCACTCGGATCGCAAGGTCAAGGGCGAAAAATCTAGCGCAGAGCATTGATTGCACCGTGAAAATTCGCAAACGCCAACGACAAGACGACTATATCAATGTGGTGCCGTTTATCGACATCCTGCTGGTGCTGCTGATTTTCTTCATGGTCTCCAGTCGCTTCACACACAACGCCGAATTAAAGTTGGATTTACCGACAGCGGAAGATCCCTCCGGTCAGCAACGCCAGCCCGCCACCGTTGAGTTAGTGGTGTCTGAAGGCGGTAATTTTTCGGTTAATGATCGTGCCTTGGTGGATAACAAACCTGAAACATTGCGTAAAGCATTGTCCGATGCTGCGGGTGATCGCACGGATATTCCGTTGATTCTCTCTGCCGATGCTAAAGCGCAGCATCAGGCGGTAGTAACAGCGATGGATGTGGCGGGGCAGATGGGCTTTGCTCGGCTGAGCATTACTACAAGGCGCGATGAAAACACTGAGTAATTTTATTGAGCGCCTGTGGTACGGCAACGCAGCGCGTTATTGGCCTTTCATCGCCCTGTTGCTGCCTTTATCAACGCTGTTTCTGCTTGTTAGTCAATTTCGAAAAAAAAATCTTCTCAGTAAGAAGGTTGTTCTTCCGGTGCCTGTGGTTGTTGTTGGCAATATTTCAGTCGGTGGAACAGGTAAAACGCCATTGCTGTGTGCGTTGGCCGATGCACTGACAAAACGCGGTGTGCTTGTAGGCATCATCAGTCGTGGCTATGGGGGCTCACATAGCGGTGTACCACGCTGTGTGTTGCGGGAAGATGATCCGCGTGAAGTGGGTGACGAGCCTTTGCTGCTGAAGCGGGCAACTGATTGTCCCGTTGTGATTGGCAGAGATCGTCTGGCGGCAGCTACTTTTTTACTACAACAGCATTCAGTCGATGTCATTTTGTCTGATGATGGTATGCAGCATTATGCATTGCCGCGCGATGTTGAAATTGCTGTGTTGGATGGGCAGCGCGGCGTGGGAAATGGTTTATTGCTGCCAGCGGGCCCGTTGCGTGAGTCACTATCGCGTTTGCGGTCGGTAGATTTTGTAGTCAGTAATGGCGAGGCAGCGCACAATAAAATACCTACAGATATTGCTGTAGTGGCGCTGAAGCTGTTGCCGCAGTGTTGGGTATCTTTGAAAACAGGCGCCACGCTACCGTTGCATGCATTGGATAAATCGCAGCCTGTACATGCCGTGGCTGGCATAGGCAACCCGCAGCGTTTTTTTTCAACAGTGCGAGCGTTAGATTTCGCACTTACTGAACATGCTTTCCCTGATCATCATGTGTTTGTCGCAGAGGATTTATCTTTTGATGATGAGGCTTTTGTGGTGATGACAGAAAAAGATGCCGTCAAATGTGCATCTTTTGCAAAAGAGAATTGGTATGCCTTGCGTGTTGCAATGACATTGCCGGAAGCTTGGGTCGATGCCGTTTGGCAGGCGGCGCAGAATAAACAGAAGAAGGTGGCGTAATGAGTTTTGTGGTGGTAATTCCTGCGCGTTTTGCATCCACACGCTTACCTGGCAAACCTTTATTGGATATTGCCGGTAAGCCGATGATTGAGCATGTCTGGCTGCGCGCTAAACAGAGTGATGCCCGTGAAGTGGTGATAGCCACCGATGATGCGCGTATCGAAACGGTGGCAAAACAGTTCGGTGCGCAGGTGGTCATGACGCGCACGGATCATGTTTCTGGCACGGATCGACTGCAAGAAGTAGCGGCACAACGCGGTTGGTCGGATGAGCAAGTGGTAGTGAATGTGCAAGGTGATGAGCCGCTGATTCCGCCGGTCGTTATCAATCAAGTGGCTGAGTTGTTATTGCAGCAGCCTTCTGCAGATATTGCGACCCTGTGTGAAGCGATACACGACGAAGCGCAGTTTCGCGATCCCAATGTGGTGAAAGTGGTTTGTAATGCTGCGATGCAGGCTTTGTATTTCAGTCGCGCACCGATACCGTGGCCGCGTGAGGGTTTGCTGTTGCTTGAACAAGCCGGAGCGGCGGTATGGGGCTACCGCCACATTGGCTTGTACGCCTACCGCACGGGTTTTTTGCATCGCTATGTCACTTGGGAGCCATGCTGGTTAGAGAACTGTGAGAAGTTGGAGCAGCTGCGAGCGATGCATCATGGTTCGGTGATTCAGGTGGCGGAATCTTGCGCGCCTATTCCAGCAGGGGTGGATACACAACAAGATTTAGATATCGTGCGCGCACATCTCTTATCGCAACGATAGTTTTTTAGTTTGGACTTTGTATGAAATCAAAAGTGCTTTTTGTTTGTTTGGGAAATATTTGTCGCTCGCCGACTGCGCATGGCGTGTTCGAAAAGCGAGTACAGGAAGCAGGATTGGCCGACAAAATTATTGTGGATTCGGCAGCAACGGCGGCATTTCATGTGGGGAACCCGCCGGATCCTCGCACTGTGCGTGCAGCGGCATCGCGCGGTTATGACTTGTCGCCACAGCGTTCGCGCCAAGTGACTAAAACGGACTTTCAACTGTTCGATTTCATTTTGCCGATGGACAGAATAAATCTCAGCAATTTGCGCGCCATTCAGCCTAAGGATTTTGTTGGGCACTTGGGTTTGTTTATGGATTACAGCAAGCAGCGACAATACACGCAAGTGCCAGATCCCTATAACGACGGCGCGGAAAGTTTTGAGTTGGTGTTGGATCTGGTGGAAGACGCAGCGGAAGGCTTGTTGCGCCATATTGTGTCCACGCGCTTACAAGGTTGAAGTGCTGTGTTGCGTGAGTGGGTAGATCTTAAGGCGTACAACACATTGGCTTTGCATGCGCGCGCTGCTTTTTTTTGTGAAGCGCATAATATTAGTGAATTGCAGGATGCGCTGGCTTTGGCGCAAGAAAAAACTTTGCCGGTTTTACCGCTGGGTGAAGGCAGCAACATTGTCTTTACTCAAGATTATCAAGGCATGGTGTTGCGCTTTCGCGATGAAACTGTCGTTGTGGAGCATGAAGACGATGCCAGTGTATTGATTTGTGTAGGTGCTGGCCTGCGTTGGCACGAGTGGGTGGAAAAATCACTCGCAGCAGGCTGGTACGGATTGGAAAATTTGGCGTTGATTCCTGGCACTGTAGGTGCGGCGCCTATTCAAAATATTGGTGCGTATGGCGTGGAAGTGGCGGCGTATATTGACGCTGTGCGCGGGGTCTATCTGGAAAGTGGCAAGACTTTTGAGTTGGATAACGAGGCTTGCCGCTTCGCTTATCGCAATAGCGTTTTTAAAGAGCGTTTATCGGGAAAAGTTGTTATCACTTCGGTTGTATTTCGGCTGACGAAGTCTGCGCAGATCCGCAGCCACTATGCGGCGTTGCATGAATACCTGACTGAACATCATGCGCAAGCCATGGCCGATGAAAAGCTAGATGCCGTGATGATTAAAGATGCCGTGTGTGCCGTGCGACGATCTCGTTTGCCGGATCCCTCCGTGCTGCCCAATGTAGGGAGTTTTTTTAAGAACCCACAGATCTCGCCAGAGCATTTTATGCGCCTGCGCGAGCGGTTTCCGTCAGTGGTTTTTTATACCGGCGAGCAGGGGAAATTTAAAATTGCAGCCGGTTGGTTGATTGATCAATTAGGCTGGAAAGGTCGTTGCATGGGCGCTGCTTGTGTGCATGATAAACAGGCTTTGGTGCTGGTGAATCAATCCGGCGCAACCGGGCAAGAGATCATGGCGTTGGCAAATGCAATCGCCAGTGATGTATTGCGCGAGTTTGGCATCGCTTTGGAATGCGAGCCTCTGGTGCTGTAGGTTTTACGGCAGGCGCGTTTTGTACCATTGGTGCGTGGCTTCGATAGCTGGCATCAGGGTATTTAGATCAAGTTTTTGTAAATCATCAAACGAGCATCGAAAAATAAAAATATCGTTGTTCCGATACAGGGTGTTGCTTTGGCAGGCGGCGATAATTGGATTGGTTGCTGGATTAAAGCCTAGCGATTGCAACGACAAAACTAGCGTAAAGCTCAGTGGTGATTTCCATGCGTAATGTTCGTTGCGTTTAACGACATGATCGTTAATTAAATCCAGACAATCGGCAAAGTTTTGTGAGGTTTCTAAACGATACTCAATGTGGCGCGGGTAGTTGCTGTAGCCGCAACCTGCTAGTGGCTGCAAATAAGCGGTAGTTTTTATCTGGCTGATGGCTTGATCGAGTCCGGCTGTTTGTGCGATTTCTACGCGATCCTGTAAAAAAATGGTTTTCCGGTTGCTCGCATCCAGCATATAAATCAGGGAAACGCCGAGAGCCGCTATGGCGATAATGATGCTTCTTGTTTGCGTATTACCTCGATGTGCCAACAGTAAAAATATCAGCCATAGCGTCCACTGCATGGGGAAATACAGATGGCCGGGTGACATCGCCATGGCAAACAGCACAAACCACAACACATAGACCAGAATACAGCTGCTGAGTATAAATAGCAGCCATGTGTATGGTGTGTGGGTTTTCTCTGTAATGATTTTTTTGGCAGAGAGTAAGGTAAGAATAATTAAGCCGATAAGGTATAGCGCGCCGACGATATGATAGACATCGGCAGGTGCATCGCCAAGAAACGGATTTTTAATGCCAAAGTTAGACAGTCCTTCTTCAACAAAATACAGATTTTTGTTGGCGTTGTTGATTAGATAATGCGTTTTGTCTTTGGCTGCTTCCCATTGGCCAATGCCAGAGCCATGGTGGTCAATAAAGTTTTGTTTATATTGCTGGTAGTTTTCTCGATAGCTTGCTGAATAATCCTGCAGCGCACTTTCTTGTAGCAGTGTGCTAGTGCCACCGGTCAGCAGCGATGGTAACAATAGTGCGATTAAAACGAAAAACAGCTGTTTGTTGTTGGAGTTCGAAGGTGTGCGGTCAATTTTTTTGCTAGTGACTGCAGCAAAAAAGAGTATCGACAAGCCAATAAAGGCAGGGATGAGTAGAGGTTTAATTAACAGGCTGATGGCTGTCATTACACCGAGTAAAACAGCGCGTCGTAGTAGGGTGTAACGGACATTAAAGGCGACGCAGGTAGCTAGTAGAAATAACAGGCTGCCGGTGTAGTAGCCAATCAGTGAAGAAAAATCTTGCGCAAAGCCAGCCACAATGCCGCAGGCTAAACAAAGCATATTGAGGGCAGGATTTTTTCCGTAATCGCGAATCTGCCACAGACACAGTGCGGCCAATAGGCTGTTGACTGCCCAGCCGGTCACGCCGCCGATCCACCATTGTGTGCCAAACAGTTTGATTAGCAGAGCCGCCGGCAATAGCAGTGCAGCGGGGCCGGTGAAGTCTGGATTAAAAGGGATCTTCTCGCTGTAACTGGTTGCCCAGCCGTAGCCGTTTAGCCAATTTTTGGGAACGGACAAAAACAGTGCGTCGTCAGCGGAGGGCGAGCGATCCAGTGCGAGTAAAAATTGACCCGTGATGAAGGCGAGCATGAGTGAGAGTGCCGCAAACGCTATCCATCGCTGGCTGTGATTTGTCTTGAAAAGCGGCACTTTGTCCCCATCTTGGCTTCGTTTGCCAGATTCTAACTGCTTTATGGAGACTTCTACGATGTCCGCTGCTGAAACCCTGTCATTTCAAACGGAAGCACGCCAACTGCTGCAACTGATGATTCACTCGCTGTATAGCAATCGCGAGATCTTTCTGCGTGAGTTGGTATCCAATGCCTCCGATGCCTGCGACAAACTGCGCTTCGCCGCGCTGGCTGATAACAGCCTGTATGAAAATGATGGCGAGCTGAAAGTGCGTATCAGCGTGGACGAGGCGGCGCGCACGATCACGATCGAGGACAACGGTATCGGCATGAGTCGTGAAGAAGCCATTTCGCATCTTGGGACGATTGCCAAATCGGGTACGGCAGAGTTTATTCGTCATCTTTCCGGTGATGAAAAAAAAGACGCGCATCTGATCGGCCAGTTTGGTGTTGGCTTTTATTCGGCGTTTATTGTTGCGGATAAAGTGGAAGTCTTTAGCCGTCGCGCTGGACTGCCTGCTGGCGAAGGTGTTTGTTGGATATCTGCAGGCGATGCGGATTTCACGGTGGAAACTATCGAGAAATTGGATCGCGGCACGCGCATTGTGTTGCATGTAAAAGAAGAAGCAGCGGAGTTTGCCAATGACTGGCGCTTGCGCAGTATCGTGCGCAAATATTCCGACCATATTGCTATCCCAGTGCAAATGCGCCAGTACATGCCGCCTGCAGAAGAAGGCAAAGAACAGGAGATTGGTGAGTGGGAAAATGTTAACAGCGCAACAGCCTTGTGGACGCGCAGCAAAAACGACATTACAGACGAAGAATATCAGTCGTTTTATCAGCATGTTTCGCATGATTACGCGGAACCGCTGACTTGGAGTCACAATAAAGTCGAAGGCAAGTTGGAATACACCAGCTTGTTGTATATCCCAACAGAAGCCCCGATGGATCTTTACCATCGTGATGCGGCGCGCGGCCTAAAACTCTATGTGCAGCGCACTTATATCATGGACGATGCTGAACAGTTTTTGCCTTTGTATCTGCGTTTTGTAAAAGGCGTAGTGGATTCCAATGACCTGTCTTTGAATGTCTCGCGTGAGATTTTGCAGCAGGATGCAACGGTAGAAAGCATGAAGTCTGCGTTGACCAAGCGCGTGTTGGATATGCTGGAAAAATTGGCTGAAGATAAAGAGAAGTTTTCTGGTTTTTGGAAAACATTCGGCAATGTTTTGAAAGAAGGTATGGTGGAAGATTTTGCCAACCGTGAACGCATTGGTAAATTGTTGCGGTTTGCCACAAGCACTTCATCCAAAGAGCAAGATCAAGCGCTGGATGACTATATTGCACGCATGAAAGAAGGGCAGACGCAAATTTATTACATCGCAGCAGATCACTACGACACAGCAAAAAACAGCCCTCACTTGGAAGTGTTTCGCGCCAACGACATTGAAGTTGTCTTGATGCACGATCGCCTCGACGAATGGATGATGGGCTATTTCCGTGAATACGCGGGTAAATCTTTTGCCGATGTGGCGCGCGGTGATTTGGATATTAGTCATCTGTTAAAAGAGAAAAAGACGGACGAGCAGGAGCAAGAAAAGTCGGCAGGTGATAGCGTTTTGTTGGAGCGAGTCAAAACTGCCTTGGCAGATGAAGTGGAAGAGGTGCGCTTTTCCTCGCGCTTGGTGGACTCGCCCGCCTGTCTGGTCGTAGGGCAGGCGGATATGGGCTTGCAAATGCGCCGGATGATGGAGGCAGCAGGCCAAGCGGTGCCGCAGTCCAAGCCTATTTTTGAGCTGAACGCTAAACACGCCTTGGTGCAGCGTCTTGCGAAGACGGATGATGAGTCGCAATTTGCTGATTTGGCACTGGTTTTGTTGGACGAAGCGCGTTTGTCAGCAGGTTTGGCGTTGGAAAACCCAGCAGGTTTTGTGGCGAGGGTAAATCGCTTACTGGCATGACTGTGATAGCCTAGAAGCCCCACTCATTTTCAGGAGAAATGTTATGCGGAAGACGATAATCACAGCAGCGGCTCTGTCATCGCTGTTCTGGATGGGCTCTGCGCTTGCGGATGCTTCATGTGCTGTGCGCAATGACGGCAATACTTGGAATCTGGTCTGTGCTGATGATGGGCAAGGCGATGATGAGTATCAATGCAGTTTTCAGTTGTCCGTGACTAATGCCGATGGCGAACAAGATAGTGTTGATGCCAGTGGTAGTGTGGCAAAAGGTGCTAGCGAAATAATTATTTGGAGTGGGATCGACAGCAATTCCAGCAATATTACTGGCGTCAATGTTGTTGGTGGTGAGTGCGCTTCAAAATAATCTTTGTATGTTGTCAAAAAATAAAGTGGTTGTTATCGGCGGTGGTAGTTTTGGTACTGCCATCGCCAATATCTTGGCGGAAAATAACTTCTCTACCGTGCTGTGGGTGCGTGATGCAGCCAAGGCTGCGGCCATTCAGGCTTCGCATGAAAACGCTGCTTATCTTCCTGGATTGAAACTCGACTCCCGTTTGCAAGTTTCAGCAGATTTAAAGCAGTCATTGTCTGATGCGACTATCGTATTTGTTTCTGTACCCAGCAAAGTGTTTCGCGCCATGGTGCAGCAGATGCGACCGTTTCTATCGCCGTATGCCATTGTGGTCAGCACTGCAAAAGGCATAGAAACAGGTGAGAATCATCACGGTTTTTGGTTGATGAGCGATGTGCTGAAACAAGAATTGCCCAATCACAAAATTGCAGTGTTAAGTGGGCCGAACCTTGCCGGTGAGATTGCAGAAAAACAATTAACGGGAACCGTGGTGGCTAGTGCGGATGCTATGGTGTGTCAGCAAGTACAAGACTGTTTGCGCAGCCCGTATTTTCGTGTGTACAGCAATAATGATGTTTACGGCGTAGAACTCGGCGGTGTATTAAAAAATAGTTACGCCATTGCTTGCGGCATGGCTGCTGCTTTGGGTTTGGGTTACAACACGATCAGTATGTTGATTACACGCAGCTTGGCGGAAATGGGGCGTTTTGCAGCGAAGTTGGGTGCAGATCCACTGACTTTTATCGGGCTTGCCGGTGTTGGTGATTTAATCGTGACATGTACTTCACCGCGATCGCGCAATTATCGTATCGGCTTTGCTCTCGGTCAGGGGCGCTCGCTGCAAGAAGCAATTTCAGAAGTAGGGCAAGTGGCGGAAGGGATCAACACCATTCATCTGGTTAAATTAAAAGCGGATGAACTCGGTGTTTATATGCCTTTGGTGAGTGCGCTGAATGATATTTTATTCAACGGCAGAAGCATTGCTGATGCCAGCGCAGCTTTGATGGGCAGTGATAACAATAGCGATGTGGAATATCGCGCCAATCTTGTTGCTGCGCCTAATGCACAACACTCCAATACCTGAGCAAATTTGTTTTGATGTATTGGGCCTGCGTTTAGCGGCGCAGCGTTGGTATCGCGGTGGTATCCCTGTTATCGCCTTGCACGGTTGGTTGGACAATAGTGAGAGTTTTTCCCAGCTTGCACCATTGATGCCGAATGTCGATTTAGTGGCATTGGATATGGCAGGGCACGGTTTCAGTGATCACCGCGCTGCACATGCTAATTACCTGATTTGGGATGATTTTCGTGAAATTCTTGCTGTGGCCGATCAGCTCGGTTGGCAGCGCTTCGGCCTGTTGGGGCATTCGCGCGGTGCCATCATTGCAGCCTTATTGGCTTCTGCTATGCCAGAGCGCATTTTGGCCTTGGGTTTAATTGATGGCTTATGGGCGCAAACCACAGTGGCGGAGCAAACGCCGACACAAATAGCTAACAGCCTGCGCGCTGAGAATCAAAAGAAGCCGCTGCGCCGGTACGCATCGCTCGCGGAGATGGTGTTGCAGCGACAGCGACATGGATTTCCTTTATCTGCAGAAGCGGCGCGTTGCATCACATCGCGCAATGCGGTTCAGCACGGCGACGAGCAGTGGAGTTGGCGCACTGATCCGCGTTTACGCGTGCCATCCATGATGCGGCTGACGCCTGAGCAAATGGATGCCTGCCATCGCGCCATTTGCGTGCCCACCGAGCTGTGCTTGGCAGAGCAGGGTTTGGTGCAGGCGTATCCCGATTATGCGGAGCGATTGTTGGCGCTGCCGCAAATTAGTTGGTCCGTATACGCAGGTGGTCATCATTTGCACATGGAAGGAGCGCAAAGCATACTGGGATCGACTTTCAATGGTTTCTTTCAACGCTTGTGATTACACACCTCAAAAACATACCGGTTAAACAACAGCTGATTCTGATGATTTGCGCCATCAGTTTTTTCGGTTTGTTGCTCGCCAGCGTGGCGTTCGTCACTTTTGATCGTTACGCCTATCGCGATAATCTTGTTCATCAAGCAACACTGTTGGCGCGCGTGGTGGCTAGCCATAGTGCAAATGCGGTGGCGTATCAGGATGTATTGGATGCACGAAAAAGCTTGCGCGGTTTTGGTATCGATCCATCCTTGGTTTCAGCATGCATTAAAGACGCAGGCGGTCAGGTGATCGCTATGTATTTGCGCGGTCATTATCAGGCGCCAGATGTTGAAAGCAATAGTATCCCCGGTGTTGTGTGTTTGGCTTCTGAAAACTTTATTTATCGCTTTCAGGATGGGTATCTGGATTTGATTCAGCCCATTCTTTGGGAAGACTCGAAGAAAATTGGACAGCTACATTTGCGTGTTTCTTTGGACTCCTTGAATCAGCGGTTTTTGGCATTTGGTGTCGTGGTGATTTTGGTTGTCTTGTTGGTGAGCATGGTATCCATTGTGTTATCGAGCAAAATACAGGCATTTATTTCTGCGCCCTTGTTAATGCTTGCTCAAATTGCTAACACCATTAATCGATTTAAAGATTATTCATTGCGGGCAAGAACAGATAGGCATGACGAGCTGGGGCAGTTAGTGCAGGCATTTAACAGCATGCTTGATACGATTGAATTGCAAAACCGAGCTCTGCTGCACGCCAATGAGCACTTGGAAGAGGAAGTACAGACGCGCACCAGTGAGCTGCGCGCAACGAATCGTGAGCTGGAGGCGTTTACTTATTCTGTTTCGCACGATTTGCGTTCGCCACTGCGCTCGGTGGACGGTTTCAGTGCGGCACTGTTAGAAGACTGTGGCGCGCAATTAGACGACATAGGGAAGAGTTATATTGGCAGAATTCGCGCTGCCAGCCAGCGCATGGGGACGCTGATTGACAGCTTACTGCATCTGTCGCGTGTGTCACGGCAAGATATGCGTTACACCACTGTCAATTTGACAGAAATAGCTGATGAGGTTGTCGATAGTTTGCGTGCAAGCCACGCTGAGCAGTCGGTAACTTTTATTCGTGCAGAAAACTTAATAGCCAATGGCGATAGTGATCTTTTGCGTGTGGTACTGGAAAACTTGTTGGGCAATGCATGGAAATACAGCAGCAAAGTCGCAAATCCAACGGTGGAGCTAGGCGTGCATGATCGCAGCGGTGATTTGGTGTATTTCGTGCGCGACAACGGTGCGGGTTTTGATATGAAATATATCGATAAACTGTTTTCACCGTTTCATCGATTGCATAGTGACCATGAGTTTCATGGTTTGGGTATCGGTCTGGCGACGGTGGCGCGTATTGTGCATCGCCACAGTGGAGAAATCTGGGCCGAGGCTCAGGTAGATCAAGGTGCTACTTTTTATTTCACCCTAGCGCCATCGGTCAATGATTATTAAGGCAACTGTTCCCACACCGCTTTGAGTTCTTCGTTCCAGTTTTGCGCATTGATGTCGCCAACATGTTTGTGGCGAATTGTGCCGGATGAGTCCACAAAATAGGTTTCTGGCGCACCAAATACACCAAGATCAATGCCTAGTTTTCCTTCAGCATCAACAATCACATCACGATAAGGGTCGCCTTTTTCTTTTAGCCAAACGACAGCGGCGGGATTGCTGTCTTTGTAGTTGATACCGTAAATAGCGATATTTTCTTGGGAGAGCTGCATTAAAAATGGATGTTCGACACGGCAGGTAATGCACCAAGTTGCCCATACATTGACCAATACTTTTTGTCCGTGCAGGTTTTTTTCAGTCAGTGTTGTTTGATTGCGCAGTGAAGGCAAAGAGAAAACTGGAAATGGTTTGTCCAGTAATGCACTCGGTATTTCTTTGGGATCTAAAGACAAGCCGCGCATTAGAAAGATGGCGAGCACAATAAAACCGAACAGAGGGAGAAAGAGGGTGATGCGCTTTTTCATGATGAGACATGTTCTTGTGATGCGCTGGTGTGCAAGCGCACATGGCGATAACGCTTGTCCAATACAGCTAATACAGCTCCTAGAGCCATTAAAATTGCTCCTAGCCAAATCCAGCGCACAGCGGGTTTGATGTGCAGTCGCAACGACCAAGGGCTAGTGGCACCCATTTCTGGTTGCAACGCCTCTCCCATAGAAACATAAATGTCGCGTGTGAAGCCTGGCCAAATTGCAGCCTCAGTCATTACTTGGCTAGAAGCCAAATAAGTGCGTTTTTCAGGCAGCATCATGTGTGACTCGTTGTTAGGAGCAATCACACGAAAGTTGGCGTGTTGTGCGGTGTAATTGGGGCCGTTGTTTTGCGAGAGTGATTCGAAACTGAAGTGATAGCCTGCCAATGAAGCCGATTCACCTGGTGCAAGGCGGATATCCTGTTGTTCGCTAGCCAGTGATGTAAATGCAATGCCCATCGCGCTGAGTGCAAGCCCTATGTGTGCAAGGCACATGCCCCAATAGCTGGCGCGCAATGATTTAAGCCCTTGCCAAGGCGTATGCGCATTGCGCAGTTTGTGGCGAATATCCATCAGTGTGCTAATCACTACCCACAAGCCGAGCCATGCGGCAAGCAGCGCTAGTATTGAAAATGGCAGAGACAAAGCCAGTAAAAGTACAGGAGAGAAAAATAATGCAGCGACAAACGGTTTCTTCAACCACTGAAAAAATAATTCTTTGAATGTGTGTCGATCGTGCCAGTGCAGTTGTACACCTACAGGCAACAGCAGCAGAACGATGAACATTAGCGGGATAAAAAAACTGTTGAAATAAGGCGGCCCAACAGAAATTTTTCCCCATTGCATTGCATCAGCCATCAGTGGGTAGAGTGTGCCTAAACAAACGATTGCCAAAATGATAGCCATCAGGCAGCTGTTGAGCAGTACAAACATTTCGCGCGATAAAAAACGGTAGCCGGTTGATGGCGTAGTCGGTGCGCGAAACGCAAATAGTGTGAGTGAGCAGCCAATCACGATAGCGAGAAACGCCAGAATAAAATAACCGCGTGTTGGATCGCTGGCGAAGGCGTGAACAGAAGTGAGCACACCGGAGCGCACAAGAAATGTGCCTAATAAGCTCAGTGAAAAAGCAAAAATAGAAAGTAGGAGTGTCCAGCTGGAAAATAGTTGTCGCTTATCGCTAGCTGCTAAAGAATGCAGTAGTGCTGTGCCAGCCAGCCACGGCATAAATGAAGCATTTTCTACGGGATCCCAAAACCACCAGCCGCCCCAGCCCAATTCGTAATACGCCCACCAACTGCCGAGTGCAATGCCGATGGTGAGAAATGCCCATGCCGTATTGACCCAAGGGCGCACCCAGCGTGTCCATTCATTGCTGACACTGCTGCGCAGCGGCGCATCTGTTTCTAATAGCGCGGCAATGGCGAATGCAAATGGAATCGCAAAACCCACATAACCAAAATACAGCATGGGTGGATGAATAATGAGGCCGAAATCTTGCAGCAAAGGATTGAGGTCGCTGCCTTCCGGTGGAATAAAAGGCAAGTTGCGCATGAACGGGTTGGAAGTAAATAAAGTGAAAGCGCCAAAGCCGGTCGTCACTAAGCCGAGTACACCGAGCACGCGCGCGCGCAACACAGTTGGCAATTTGGTAGAACGCAGTGCAAAGAGCGCGGCCCAAAAACTGAGTACCAACAACCACAATAACAGCGAACCTTCATGTGCACCCCAAGTGGCGCTAACTTTGTATTGCACAGGCAACAAAGTGTTGGAGTTATTGGCGACATATTTCAGCGAAAAATCGTCAGTGATGAAACTGTAAACCAGTGCGGCAAAACTTCCACACAATAACGCGCAGGTGGTGAGTGCTAGTGGAGAAGCGATGCGCATCCAGCGCGCAGAATGTAGATAGGAGCCTGCAATGGGTAGCACGCCTTGGGCGATGCTGAAACAAAAAGCGAGGATGAGGCAGTAAAGACCGAACTCAGGAATCATGATGACCTACTGTGGATGGGCGGCGGGTTTTGGCCCCATTTTTTTCATGCTGTCGCGAATTTCTGGCGGCGTGTAGTTTTCATCGTGTTTGGCGAGCACTTCAGTGGCGACGAATATTTTTCCATCCCACTTGCCTTTGGTGATGGCTGCCTGCTCTTCGGCAAATAAGTCAGGAAGAATGCCGGTGTAAGTAACAGGAATGCTGTGCTGGCCGTCGCCGATAGAAAATTGTACCGCCAAGCTATTGGCGTCGCGTTTTACACTGCCTTTATCGACAAAACCACCGAGGCGTATCGTGCGATCCATCGGCGCTTTATTGCTGGTGATGTCTGCTGGGGTAAAAAACAAATTCATGTTTTCGCGCAATGCAAAGGTAATTAAACCAATCGCTACGCTGGATGCAATCAGAATAGCGAGCACTATGAGCAAGCGCTGTTTGCGTATAGGGTGCATGAGTTATTCCTGAGCTTGTTGCGCGATCTCCTTGCGCAAATTGGCGTGTCGTTGAAGTGGCTGCCATACCATGGCTAATAAAGTGACAAAGCTGATGCCATAAGCACTCCACACATAAAAGCCGTGGCCGTTCATAAGAAAGAAGTCGTGCAGAGTATGGAAGTACATTACTGCTTGTCTCCCGAAGTTGATGTGCTGAATAGATCTGTCAGCCAACGGCTGTTGCGCTCGTTCGACAAAATTTCGCAGCGCAGGTTCAGCAGCAACAATACGGCGTACAAACAGTAAAAGCCGACGATCATCACCCAAAGCGGTTGCAGCATAGAAGGATCAATGGTGGAGGCGGATGTCAGTTTTAATGTGGCGCCTTGATGCAGGGTGTTCCACCATTTCACCGACATATAAATAATTGGGATATTCACTGTACCGACGAGTGCAAGCACACTGGCGGCGCGGTTGCCGTTGTCGGTATTTTGATAAGCATTAGCAAGCGCCATTACGCCGAGGTAGAGGAAAAATAAAATCAACATGGAAGTGATGCGCGCATCCCATTCCCACCAAGTGCCCCATGTGGGTTTGCCCCAGAAAGCGCCGGTAATCAGTGCAATAAAAGTCATGGCAGCACCGAGTGGAGCGGCGGCACGCAGCGCCCAGAACGCCAGCTTCATGCGCCATACCAAGCCGATGCAGCCTGCGATCGCCATCAAGTAGTAACCAGCGAGCGCCAGAAAGGCCGAGGGAACATGGATATAGATGATGCGATAGCTATTGCCCTGCCGTGCATCTTCCGGCGCGATTGCCAAGCCCCATACGCTGCCGATCAATAGCAGCAAGAGAGTAGCTACTCCGAACCAGGGCAGCAGTTTGCCGCTCATGCGATAAAACCATGGAGGAGACCCCCAGCGATGAAACCAAGTTTTTAACATGATGGAATAACAGTTGAGCGTTGGATGAAGGGAGAAAAAAGCGCGCGCAGGATACCACAGGGCATAGCTCTAACCCTCCACGGCAATCCGCAAGCCGGTGATAACCACCAGCGGTGTAAGCACTAGCGCCATCAAGTCAAACGCTGCGAGTATGGCCAATTGCCCCCAAGCGGTTGTACCTGCAGCCGTTTGGGCGGTAGCGCTGGCTCCAAAAATTAGTACAGGGATATAAAGCGGCAAAACAATAACGGCAACGAGCAAGCCGCCACGCCGTAGGCTGACAGTCAGCGAGGCGCCAATCGCTCCAAGCAGTGACAAACACAGGGTGCCCAGTGCCAGTGCCAGCATAGTGATAGGCATAGCAGCGACGGGCAGAGACAACATCCCGCCCAGTAACGGTGATAGAAGCGCCAGAGGTAAGCCTGTAAACAGCCAGTGGATCAGCACTTTGATCCACACCATGCCGTACAAATGCATGGGCAGCAGCAAGTATTGCTCCAGCATGCCGTCATCGTAATCGCGGCGAAACAACATATCGGCTGATAACAAACTGGCGAGTAGGGCAGCTACCCACAACATCCCAGGTGCTAGCGCCGCCAAACGGGATGACTCGGCGCTTACGCCCAGTGGCACTAAAGCAATCACCATCAAAAAGAAGACAAGGGGGTTGATGGCATCAGACAAGTTGCGCCATGCCAACTGCCATTCGCGCTGTAAGGTGGCGGTTAGCGTGCTCATGCCGCGTTCTCACGGTGATGCAACGCATCCAGCGACAAGCTGTTGTACGCCATGCCGAGGTTTTCACTGCCGTGGTGGGTGGTGAGCACTATGGAGCCGCCTTGGGCGCAGTGTTGCTGCAAGCGCTCGGCAATCAACACAAAGCCATGGGTATCCAGTGCGGTAAATGGTTCGTCCAGTATCCAGAGTGATTGCGAGCTAAAAAACAATCGCGCTAATGCCACGCGTCGCTGCTGCCCTGCTGATAGGCGATAACAAGGCAAGTGTGCTTTGTGTGCAATGCCAAGCATTTCTAGCGCGCCTTGCACTTGTTGCATGCTTACCCCTGCCATACTCGCATACCAAGCTAAGTTTTCGTAGGCGGAAAGCTGGGATTTCAGTGCAGGCTGATGGCCGAGGTAGAGCAACTGCTGCGCATAGTCGTGCCAACTGCTGCGAATATTTTCACCGCGCCAGCGCACTTCGCCATCGTATTGTGTGTTTAATCCCGCTAATACGCGCAGCAGTGAAGTTTTACCGCTGCCATTTTCGCCGGTAATTAACAACAATTCACCAGCATGCAGAGTGAAGTCCACGCCAGAAAATAACTTGTGCTGCCCAACGGAGACGCTAAGTTTTTTTAGTTCGACTATTGGCGAAGAATTTTTTTGCATGCTGATGATTGCTCAATCTTTGAAGTCGGGCTTGCGGCTTTCTTTGCGCGCAATAATCGCTTCTTCAAAGTTTTTCGTTGTCATGCGCACATACAGTTGCGCGTGACCTTCGTGGTTCATGTGTGTGTGCAAGTTGCTGGCTTGCAAGCCAGACCACAGCATTTGTTTGGAAAGCTCCACGCCGATATGGCTGTGCTGCATGATTTGCTCGGCCATCGCATAGCAGGTATCCATCAAGGCTTCTGGTGCGACCACTTTAGAGACAATGCCGATGCGTTCGGCTTCTTCCGCGCTCACATCGCGACCTGTGAGCATAATTTCAAAGGCGCGTGTGGAGCCAATCGCTCGCGGCAGGGTGTAGCTCAATCCTAGCTCTGCTGAAGTTAGGCCGTTGTTGATACCCGCTGCGCGAAATAGGGCGGTGCTAGACGCAATGCGGATATCGGTAATCATTGACAAACAAAAACCGCCGCCAATGGCAGGTCCGTTGATGGCAGAAATCACCGGTTGATGCATGGTTTGCACGGCGTGCATCACATCGTCCAATACTTTCATGGCGCGGCGGGCGAGACCCGGCATGGTTAAGCCATCAAAAATGGACAGATAGCCTGGGTCTTTAAGGTCTGCACCCGAGCAAAAGCCCTTGCCCTCGCCGGTGAGGATGACGACGCGGGTGGTGTTATCGAAACTAATTTCTTCCAGTGCTTCTTTGAGCGGCACCATGACATCAAAAGCCATAGCATTCATGCGCTCAGGGCGATTCATGCGAACAACGGCGATGCCTAGGCGATCTTTTTCTATAGTGACAAAATCAGACATAGGTGCTCCCCAAAAAGGCGGCTTTACTGGTGGCAGTTGGGTAGGGGTTTGAATGCGCACATTATAGTGCTACTGTCTTACCGACAGGAAAAATCAAGGACTTGCTGCACAGGGTTGAGGTGGTCAATGAACAGGAAGTTAGGCAAAGGCGATCTCTCTGATCTGCTGCACTATGTGGTTTGCATTCTGCTGCTGGCTATCGCTTATGCAGCTATTGCCAGACTCGTTCTAAGTGTTTTTGCTGCCGACAACATTGTCTCTCTCATTTGGCCATTAAGTGGTTTGTCTGTCGCTGTACTACTTGTGGGCGGCGCACGCTATTGGCCCGGATTGTTTTTGGGTGCATTAACAGCCGTTTATTTGCAAGGCGCTACCAATTCTTGGCCTATCACTTTCGCTTTTGCTGTCGGTAACACGCTGGAATATTTATTGGCGTGGTGGTTGTTGGCAGAAGTTTTCCGCATTAATAAAGCTGTGGTGGATACCCGTGATTATTACTGCTTGGTTTTAGCGGGTGCGGCGGCCGCCATCGTTAGCGCGACCGGTGGCATTGGCAGTTTGTGGTTGGCTGGCCGTATTAGTGAACAGCAATTTCTTTCAGCGTGGTTGTCTTGGTGGCAGGGCAATGTGTTAGGTGTGTTGTTGTTTGCGCCGATGGTATTGGTGTGGCAACAAAAACCAGATATTGAATTTAGTCCGCGCACATTAGTGCGAGGCGTGTTGTGTTTGGCGCTGGCTTTTTTGTGTGGCCAGATCATTTTTCTGAAGTGGTTTGAGAGCGTATTTATTAACTATGCGCAACCCTTCTGGATGTTTATTTTTGTGATGTGGGCAGCGGTGGGTTTAGGTCGCCATGGTGTGCTGTTAGTGTTGGCAATGATTGCCTGCCAGAGCATCGCCAGTATTCTCAACCATACGGTGATTTTTAGCGGCGATGAAAACGGCTATGCATTGCTCAATTTTTGGTTGTACATGGTCATTATCACCATGGTCGGCATGTGCTTAGCCTTGATTATGCTAAGAAGCCGTAGCAGCCAGCAGGCATTGCGTGAAAGCGAAGAGCGTTGGAATTTTGCCTTGGAAGGCTCGGGTAATGGGGTGTGGGATTGGGATATGGAGGCCGATAAAGTGCATTTGTCCGCTTATTTTATCCGTATGTACGATTATTACGGCGATAGTGTTGAAGCGACACCTGCTGCGTGGTCTGAATTGGTGCATCCAGACGATATGGCGCAAGTGTTATTTGATTTTGATGAACACATCGCCGGTAGAACGGCATTTTATGAAAACGAACACCGCGTGCGCTGCAAAGACGGTACTTATAAATGGGTGCTCGATCGCGGCATGATTGTGCGCTATAGCTCCAAGGGTAAGCCCTTGCGTATGGTGGGTACGCACAGCGACATCAGCGATAGAAAAATGGCGGAAGCAAGACTGTTGGAAGCTAATGCTCTGTTAGAACAGCGCGTGGCAGAGCGCACTAATGATTTAGAAAATGCCAAGCATGAAGCAGAGGCAGCTGTACAGGTAAAAACAGATTTCCTTTCCAATATGAGCCATGAAATTCGCACGACGATCAGCAATATCATCAATATGTCGAAGATGGTGTTGACTACGGAGTTAAATAGTCGGCAACAGGATTATTTAGAAAAAATCCAAGTGTCAGGCAGTTTATTGTTGGAGCTGGTTGACGATGTATTGGATTACTCAAAATTGGAAACGGGTAAGCTGCATCTCGACAGTTCGCCCGTTAGTGTCAAAGAAGTAATTGAGTCGGTGGTGGATTTATATGGTGGAAAAATTCAAGAAAAACAATTAAAAATCCATGTGGATATTGATGCGCGCACAGATGAGGTTTTGATCGGCGATGTAATGCGTCTTAAACAAATGCTGCTGAACTATGTCAGTAATGCGGTTAAGTTTTCTGAAAAGGGAAAAATTAGCTTGCGAGTTTTTGTGGTGTCGAGCAGCGCTGCCAATATGTTGCTGCGTTTTGAAGTAAGCGATGAAGGGATTGGCATTGCTCCGCGTCTGCAGAAAAAATTATTTGCCGCTTTCCAGCAGGCAGATATGTCATTGCGGCGCAAGTTTGGAGGATCCGGCCTTGGCTTAGCCATCAACAGACGCCTTTCCGCGATGATGGGCGGCGAGGTGGGATTCGAGAGTCAAAGCGGCAAAGGCAGTACCTTTTGGTTCACAGCCCGTTTGGCGCGGCAATCTGCTCCCGAGCTTGCAGAGCCAGCGGCAGCGGTGACAACGAAATCCACTATGGAGCAGCACTTGCAGGGTGTCAGCGTGCTGGTGGTGGAGGACGACAACTTCAATCAGCAAGTGGTGCATGAATTGCTGGAGATGGCGGGAGCCAATGTCACAGTAGCCAGCAATGGGCAGGAGGCTTTGCAATGCCTGAGCGGCCGGCGATTTGATTGCATCTTGATGGATTTGCAGATGCCGGTGATGGACGGTTTAGAGGCCACGCGCTTGATTCGCGCCGATGAGGAGCTGCGAGATAGTTTAATCATCGCCATGACGGCCAATATTTGGGGCGATGGCATGGAACGCTGTTTTGTTGCCGGTGTGAATGATTTTCTTGCCAAGCCTGTGCAGCCGGAGTTGATGATACAAACAGTCGCGGCGTGGTGTGCCTGTAACCGAGTCAATCCTGTGGATATCGCCGTGTTGATGGAGGGATTTGACAATAATGCAGCTGAAGCCATCGATGAGGTAGGGCGTTTTATTCGCCACTCATGGGGTGAAGTGGGCAAGCTGCGTCGTGCGATAGAAATGCAGGATTTTGAAGCGGCCTGCGAGCTAGTCAAGGTTCTGCAACAATCAGCGCACCGTATAGGCGTGGGTGGTTTTACCACGGTGTGTGATTACATCATTCGCTCGGGTGGTCAGCAGGTGTCATCGCTGTCACTGATGTCCTGTGTGCGTCAGATAAGCCGTGTGCTGGAAAGAATTACCCAACAGCTGCAGCTGAAAGGCTAAAATGCTCGGCTGGGAAGTTCAGCCGGAGTACAGCTGTGAGAAAGACCAAAATTATTTGCACCATCGGCCCTGCGACTGAGTCGTACGATATGCTGAAAAAAATGGCACAGGCCGGGATGAATGTCGTGCGCCTCAATATGTCACACGGCGATCACGCCTCGCATGCAAAAGTGATCAAGGCCATCAAAACACTCAACAAAGAATTGCAGCATCCGATTCCTTTGTTGCTGGATACACAGGGGCCGGAAATTAGAACCGGCACCTTGAAAAATGATTTGGAGTTGAAGCGCGGCGATATTATTTCTGTGTCTGCTCGTGCCGATGATGTGGAATCTACATCATTGAATATCAACTACCACGATTTGATCAACGATGTAAAAATCGGCGACAAAATTACGGTCGACAACGGCATCATCAATCTTGAAGTATTAGAAATTCAAGGTCGCGTGATGCGTTGTAAGGTGTTGGACGGCGGTCGTTTAAAAAGCCGCCGCCATGTGAATCTTCCCGGTATCCGTGTCAATTTGCCGGCTATCACTACCAAAGATCGTGAAGACATCCTCTTTGGTATGAAGCAAGAAGTGGATTTTATTGCGCTATCTTTTGTGCGCGAAGCCAATGATATTCGCGAGCTGCGTAAGTTGCTTGGCAGTAAGGCTGACAAAATTAAAATCATCGCCAAAATTGAAGATCAGGAAGGCGTTAGAAATATCGAAGAAATTGTTGCCGCCGCAGATGGTGTAATGGTGGCGCGCGGTGATCTGGGTGTTGAAATCAATATTGAAGATTTGCCGAATGTGCAGCGTATGATTGTGCGTTTGTGCAACGAACAGGGTAAGCGCGTGATTGTTGCAACGCATTTGTTGGAATCGATGATCGAGAATCCAATCCCTACGCGCGCTGAAGTAACCGATGTGGCAAACGCCATCTATGAAGAAGTGGATTGCATCATGTTGTCGGGTGAAACCACTGTCGGTAAATATCCAATTCGTTGTGTGGAGTACATGGATCGCATTGCACGCACAACAGAAAAAGTGCCAGGCTTGCGTTTCTGTGACAAGCTGACGAAAGATCATGATAAGCAGCATTTGGCGCATTCGGCAGTGCATTTGGCCGAGGATATGGAGGCGCGCGGTATCGTTGTTATTACGCGCCGTGGCGTGATGGCAAATTTAGTAACCAATTGCCGTCCAACAAAAACTACCATTTTTGCATTTACCAATGATGGTCGAACACGAAGACAAATGAATTTGAATCGTGCCGTGGTTGCTCATCGCTTGGCTTTCTCTAGCGATCCAGAGAAAACATTGGCTGCTGCGTTTGAAATTTTGAAGCGTGATGATGGTTTTCAATCAGGAGATAAAGTAGTTGTTATTTCTGATGTGATTTCTGGTTTGGGTGTTGATGCCATCCAGATTCGCAGTGTTCCTTGAGCCTTAGTTGAAAGAATCACAATGACTGCAGAATCTATAGAAACAAGCGGCCCCATTTCATTATCGCCAGATGTGAATGCGGTTAAATCTCAGCCAGAGCAGGCGGAAATGCCGTTTGCGATTGTGCATGGCAAAAGCATCACCGAGTTGCCGAAAGATCTTTACATTCCACCGGATGCTTTGGAAGTGATTCTTGAGGCATTTGAAGGTCCGCTGGATTTATTGCTGTATCTCATTCGCCGGCAGAACCTTGATATTTTGGATATCAATGTCGCTGAAATTACCCGTCAATACATGCAGTACATTGAGCTGATGGATGCCATGCAGTTTGAGTTGGCGGCTGAGTATTTGTTGATGGCGGCGATGTTGGCGGAAATTAAATCGCGTGTATTGCTGCCGCGTTCGTCTGAAGCAGAAGAAGATGAAGAGGATCCGCGCGCGCAATTGATTCGTCGCTTGCAAGAGTATGAGCGTTTCAAACAGGCGGCAGAAGATTTGGATGCTTTGCCACGAGAAGGGCGCGAGGTATTTCCTGGCGGCGCAGAGCCGCCGGAGCGCGAGAGCCGTCGCGCCGATCCACCTGTCGATATGAAAGAATTGTTACTGGCGCTGGGGGAAGTGTTGCGTCGTGCGGATATGTTTGAAAGCCACCAAGTGGAACGCGAGCGTTTGTCTACTCGCGAGCGTATGTCGCAAGTATTGGAAAAATTAAAAGGCGGCCAATTTATGCCGTTTGTAACACTGTTCACGTTGCAGGAAGGTAAGTTAGGGGTTGTGGTAACTTTTCTGGCAGTGATGGAGCTGGTGAAAGAATCTCTGATCGAACTGTTGCAAACAGAGACCTACGGTCCAATTCATGTTAAAGCTAGAACGAATTGATAAAAATTAACGAAAAGTGATAAAAGCGTATGAGTCAGTTTGATAAAACATTGCTCAAAAAAATTGTAGAAGGTTTGCTGCTGGCCAGTAATGAGCCTTTGTCGGTGAAACGCATTGCCGAAGTGTTTGCCGATCAAGAGGTATTCGGTGATGCCGAAAAGCCAGATGCGGAAGAAATTCAAGTGGCTATTGAAGAAATTGCAGCGGATTGTCGCGATCACGGCTTTGAATTAAAAGAGCTTGCCAGTGGTTGGCGCTATCAAGTGCGGCAGGAGCTGGCGCTGTGGGTAGGTAGATTGTGGGAAGAAAAGCCCGTGCGCTATTCACGCGCCATTCTAGAAACGCTGGCGTTGATTGCCTATCGGCAACCAATTACTCGCGGCGATATTGAAGAAATTCGCGGTGTTGCCGTGAGTACGGCAATTATCAAAACGCTGATGGAGCGGCAGTGGGTGCGTATCGTTGGGCATCGCGATGTACCAGGTCGTCCGGCCTTGTACGCTACCACACGACAGTTTTTAGATTATTTTAATTTAAAAAGTTTGGATGAGTTGCCTTCTTTGAGTGAAATCCGTGATCTCGACAAAATCAATGCCGAATTGGATTTTGGTCAAGAGCAGCAAGTCATGGAAGCATTGGCTCCTCGCTTAGCTGAGCAGGCTGGTGGTGAAATGGTGGAAGATGAAGAGGCTGTTGTGCCAAACGCAGAAAACCCTGCTGAAGATGTTTCCGACTCGCCAGTGGTGCACTAATGTCCACATCTAGGAAAGGTCCACCATCTAGGAAACAAGCCGTGCCAGCGGGCGCGACCGGCAAGGCTAGAGCGAAAAAGGAATCCATTGCTCCTGCGACAGAAAAATTGCAAAAACTGTTGGCGCGTGCGGGCTTTGGCTCTCGTCGTGAATTGGAAACATGGATAGTCGAAGGACGCATTACGGTTAATGGAAAATTGGCAACACTGGGTGATCGCGCTACATTGACCGATAAAATTTGTGTTGATGGTAAAAATATTTCTGCGGCGCGTTTAGCAGGGCCGCGTGTGCGCGTTTTGCTCTATAACAAGCCAGTCGGTGAAATTTGTACGCGCTCAGATCCAGAAGGTCGTCCCACTATCTTTGAACATCTTCCAGCACTAGAAAAAGGGCGTTGGATTGCTGTGGGGCGTTTGGATATCAATACCAGTGGTTTGTTAATTTTGACTTCCGATGGCGAATTGGCAAATCGCTTGATGCATCCTAGTGCGCAGATTGATCGTGAATATTTGGTGCGTGTGATGGGCGTGGTCGATGCTGATATGCTGCAGCGTTTACGCGACGGCGTCGAACTTGATGATGGAATGGCGCGTTTCACCGATGTCGGTTTACTGCACAAAGAAGAAAGTGAAAGTATCAACCGCTGGTATTGCTGTACCTTGATGGAAGGTCGCAACCGCGAAGTGCGGCGCTTGTGGGAATCGCAGGGTTTGAATGTGTCGCGCTTGAAGCGCGTGCGCTTTGGTCCGGTTTCTCTGGCAAATAAATTGCCGGAAGGCCGTTGGCAGGAATTAAAACCCGGCGAAGTGGCTATCTTGTATCAAGAGGCAGGTTTGCCGGTGCCGCCTATATCTGCACTGACGCCAGCAGATAAAGAAGTGATGAAGCGCGAGCAGCGTAAACCGATGAAGTCTCGTGCGGAGGCAGAAAAAATTAGTGGCAGAAAACCGCGTCGAACTATTTGACGCGGTGTTTTTACATTCTGCGAAAGAGCGGTTGTGGTTGATCAACAGAGCACTGGTAATACTCGGTAAAATCATTCAAAGATTCGACGGCTTCTTCTAGGTTGATGTGTTCAGCCAAAATAAAACTGCTAAAACCACAGCGTTTCATGTAGCACATCTGCTCGCGCAGCACATGACCAAAGGCGCGAACTTCACCGCGATAATCAAAACGCTCACGCAATAAGCGAGCGATAGAAAATCCGCGACCATCCGTAAAAATTGGGAAGTGGATGGCTACTAACGGCAATTGCTTGAGTTTGTCAGCCCATGCTGCGTCAGGCAGTTCTTCGCTATCAAACCAAACGGCAATGTCGTTGCGTGTTGCTAAGGAAGATTCTAGTGCCAGCCATAGTGTTAACGGCAGAATGAGATGATTGCCTGCAGGTAGCTCGGTTGTTTCTTTGCTGATGAGTTGCCAAGAATTTACGACAACTTGCCCGTCTTTAATCATGCGCTGTTCAGGCATACGCGCGCTCCTTGAATTGATCAATACCAATGCGACGATAAGTTTCGATAAAACTTTCGCCTTCGATGCGATTTTCTACATACACATCTAACACTTTCCCAATCACAGCGGGTACATCTTCTTGCGAAAAAGAAGGGCCGAGAATATCGCCCAGCGCGGCGTGCTTGCCTGAATCTCCGCCGAGTGATATTTGATAAAACTCAGCGCCTTTTTTGTCGACGCCCAAAATGCCGATGTTGCCCACATGATGGTGACCACAGGCATTCATGCAGCCAGAGATGTTGAGTTCGATATCGCCTAGATCGTACAAATAATCTAGGTCATCAAACTTTCTTTGGATGGCTTCGGCGACTGGAATAGATTTGGCATTGGCTAGAGCGCAATAACTGCCACCTGGGCAGCAAATCATATCGTTTAGTGTGCCAATATTGGGCGCAGCAAAACCGAGTGGTTTAATTTTTTGCCACAATTCAAACAGACGACCGCCTTCAATGTCAGCCAACACAATGTTTTGATTGTGCGTGGTGCGCGCTTCGCCAAAACTGTATTCGTCAGCAAGGTCGGCAATCGCTTCAAATTGCTTGTCTGTCACATCGCCAGGCACAACGCCGGTAGGCTTCAGTGACAAAGTGACAATGCGATATCCAGCTTGTTTATGCGGGTTGACATTGCGAGTCATCCAGTTGGCAAACGCTTTGTCATTTGCTGCTTGTTGCGCCAATTGCTCGGCAGTCGCTGGTTCGTTAAAAGTTTTGTAGGGTGGTGCAGTAAAGTGTTGTTTGACGCGATGAATTTCTTGCTCAGTCAAAGTGGCTGGGCCGTCTTTTACCAATGCCCATTCTTGCTCAACCTTGGCTGCAAACCCTTCTGCGCCCAACGCTTTTACTAAAATTTTGATGCGCGCCTTGTGTTTGTTATCGCGACGACCTAACAGATTATAGGTGCGGATAATCGCCTCTAAATAAGTCAGCAAATGTTTTTCTGGCAGGAACTCGCGGATTAATGCAGCAATGCACGGTGTGCGCCCTAAGCCGCCGCCGACAAATACGCGATAACCCATTTCGCCCGCTGCATTTTTGGTTAGCTCGATAGCGATATCGTGAATCAAAATGGCAGCGCGATCAGCGGTGGCGCCATTCACTGCAATTTTGAATTTGCGCGGCAAAAAAGCAAACTCTGGATGGAATGTTGACCACTGACGAATAATTTCGCAGTACGGGCGAGGGTCAATCAATTCATCAACCGCAACGCCGGCAAATTGATCGGTTGTGGTGTTGCGTATGCAATTGCCACTGGTTTGTATGGCGTGCATGCCTACAGTCGCTAGATCAGCCAATGCGCTAGGCACTTCTTCTAAGCGCGGCCACATAAACTGAATATTTTGGCGTGTAGTGACATGACCGTAGCCTTTGTCATAGTGGCGCGCTACATGAGCAAGCATACGCAACTGTTTGGATGACAATAAGCCGTAAGGAACAGCTAGGCGCAGCATCGGTGCGTGGCGTTGTATGTAAAGTCCATTTTGTAAACGCAAAGGCAAAAATTCGGCTGGCGCCAATTCACCTTTGAGGAAGCGTTCCATCTGCCCGCGAAACTGAACAACGCGTTGTCCAAGAATCTTTTTGTCAATTTCTGAGTAGGCGTACATGGTTTCTACACACCGTGGTAATTATTGGGCAGTTTCTGCGGCAACATGTTGAGCTTTGCTGCGCGGGTCATTCGCTGGGCGTTTACGCTGTTGACGCGAAGGGTCTGGTTGCGCCATTTCTGTCGGAATACGCGGCTCTGGATTGTTTGCTTCGCCAGCCACAATAGTGAATTCACGCGGCGCTTTATTTGGATGCAAACGCGGATCATTGTTGGCGCGGGTGCGCACGCGAGGAGCAGATTTTTCAGCAGCTATAACCTCTGCTTTGACTGGCTCAGGCTTTGCGGCAACAACAGGTTCGGCAACAACGGGTTCGGCTGTTTGTTGTGCAACAACGGCAGGCTCAACTTTCTGCTCAGCGACGGCAGGTTTTGCAGTGGCGGTTTGTGCCGGTTGCTCACTTTGCGCGGCGACAGCAGACGCTACAGCTGATTCAACAGCCTTCTGTTCAACACGCGGTGCTTGTGTTTCTGGTGTGGCGATGACTTCGTTTGTTGCTTCAGTAGGCAATAACGATTGCTGCTCAGCTACTGCAGTTGGGCGTTGTCGTTGACGATCATTGTTGCGCGGGCGTTTGCCAGAAGGGCGGCGAGCTGGTGCTCCCGCAGCATCTTGCTGTTGAGCGTTACTTTGCTCTTCGCTATTTCGCGATTGTTCGTTGCGAGGTTGTTCGCTGCGCGCAGGCTGCGAGCCCTGTTGGGTATTGTTGGGACGAGCAGTTGGCTGCTGTTGTTTTTGCTGCTGATTATTTCTGCGGTTTTGATCGTTGCGCGGCGCATTGTCATCGCGGTCGCGCGAACGCTCGCGATTATTGCGGTTGTGACCGTTGCGATTATTACCGCGACGGCGTTGATCATTGTTGCGTTCACGCGGGGCGTTGGTTTTTTCTTGCGGTGCTGGTGCTTCATCCGCTGGCTTTTCACCTTCGCCAAACAACTTACCAAACAAGCGCGTCATAAAGCTGGCGGCTTTTTTCTCGTTGTTCTGCGGTGCGGCGGGTTGCGCTACAGGGGCGACGGCTGTTGGCTGTGGAGCAGGGGTGCTAGGCACCAAGATTTGCACGGCAGCTGCTTTAGGTGCTTGTGAAGCAGCGGAAGTGTCGTCAATTTCTTGAGGTGTAATGTCACCCACTTCAATTTCAAAACTGGTTTGCGCCAGCTGTGCATCGCCATCGCGCAAGCGCTGGATGTGATAGTGCGGCGTTACCATGTCAGGATTCGGCACAATCACTACACGACACTGATGGCGTTTTTCAATTTCGCTGATTTGCTTTCTTTTTTCGTTCAACAAAAAGCTAGCCACGGCAACGGGTGTGATAGCGCGAACTTCAGAGCTGCGTTCTTTCTGTGCTTCTTCTTCCAGCATACGCAAAAGAGCGAGTGCGATAGATTTAGTGCCGCGAATTGTGCCTTGGCCGTTACAGCGCGGGCACACATGACCGGAAGTTTCACTCAACGATGGGCGCAAACGCTGACGCGACATTTCCAACAAGCCGAAGCGAGAAATTCGACCCACTTGCACGCGCGCGCGATCCATTTGCAGTGCATCGCGAATGCGATCTTCTACAGCGCGCTGGTTTTTAGGTGAGTTCATATCGATGAAATCAATCACCACCAAACCGCCCATGTCACGCAAGCGCAATTGTCGCGCAATTTCGTCTGCGGCTTCTAGGTTGGTGTTGGTAGCCGTTTCTTCGATATCGCCGCCTTTGGTGGCGCGCGAGGAGTTGATGTCGATAGAAACCAGGGCTTCAGTCACATCAATAACAATCGCGCCGCCTGAAGGCAGCTTTACTTCGCGTTCAAAAGCGGTTTCGATTTGGCCTTCAATTTGATAGCGATTAAACAGCGGAATGCTGTCCTGATACAGCTTCACTTTGCTGTGGTAGTTTGGCATTACCTGCTTAATAAAAGCAGACGCTAGCTCGTAGGCACTGCGCGTGTCGATGATGACTTCGCCGATGTCTTGCCGCAGGTAGTCGCGAATCGCGCGAATGACAACATTGCTCTCTTGGAACAAAAAGTGCGGCGCCGCACTGTTGTCTGCTTCCGTTTTGATGGAGTTCCACAGTTGCAGCAGATAGTCCAAATCCCACTGCAATTCTTCCGCTGAGCGGCCAATGCCAGCTGTGCGCACGATGGTGCCCATGCCGGTGGGGAGATCGAGTCCGGCGAGTGCGTCTTTTAAATCTGAACGATCTTCGCCTTCAATGCGGCGTGAGATACCGCCTACGCGCGGGTTGTTCGGCATCAATACTAAATAGCGACCAGCTAAGCTGATAAAGGTGGTCAAGGCGGCACCCTTGTTGCCGCGCTCTTCTTTATCAATTTGAACGATAACTTCTTGGCCTTCGCGAATGACATCGCGAATATTGATGCGGCCTTCAATTTCGTTGGGCTGCTTGCTGAAATATTCACGACTGATTTCTTTCAGTGAAAGAAATCCGTGGCGTTCGGCACCGTAATCGACAAAAGCAGCTTCGAGGCTGGGCTCAACGCGAGTGATTTTTCCTTTGTAGATATTGGCTTTTTCTTGGCGACGATTGGTGTGTTCAATATCCAGATCGTACAGTTTTTGACCATCAACAAGCGCGACGCGTAGCTCTTCAGGCTGTGTCGCATTGATTAACATGCGTTTCATATTTATTTGTCCTTTCAGGTATTGGCTTAAAGCCAATGCATAACGGTATGCATTGCCCTGCAGGACGGCTGGGATAAGCAGTCGGGTTCCGGTTTCTCTAGTGCTGCGCTGGAGCGTCTTACTGCAACAGAGAATAGTGCGGAATGGTCTTGCTGCTTTTGTGTAACGCCCTGTGCTAATTCAAGTTAGGCAGCACAAGGCGAGAAAATCAGTCATCACTACAGGGTGGGCAATGCGGTTTGCCTGCTGTACAGGCGAGAATCCGGTAACTGGCAGCGTGTCTTGTCGGAGCTGCGCGATACCACCCTTGTGCCCTAAGTGTCGGTATAGGTGGCCGACAGCAATTTTGGGCAGGTCACTATAACAATGTTCGCTAACTTGTTCAATTACAATGAAAAAATAGGGTCTTTGGACTTGGCAATGTCGCGCCCTCTGCTAGACTAAATGCGACCACGCTGGAGCACATAAGGAGGTGTTTGTGGGAGTCAGTGACAGGCGCAGTGCCGGTAGGCCGCGTAGCCAGGCAAGTCATGCGGCTATTCTTGGGGCGTGTTCACAACTGCTGGACAGCAAACCCTACAGTGACATCACAATCGAAGCCATTGCCAGTTTGGCTGGTGTCAGCAAGGCGACAATTTATCGCTGGTGGCCGAGCAAGGTGGCCTTGGTGATTGAGGTGCTGACCGAGAAGGCGCTGCACATGCCGCAGCTGCCTTTTGACGGTCGCAATCTGCGCGATCATTTATTGGCGTGCTTGAAAGGCGGATACAAAACTCTGCTGCGCGGGCGCATGACTCCCGTTCTGCTAGCGGTGTTGGCTGAGTGTCGCACCGACGCTGCCATGCTCGATCTGCTCTACAACAGTTTCTTTGCGCGTTTGCAGGCCATCGGTCTGCGTGATTTACAAAAAGCGGTGGAAACTGGCGAGTTGGGCACTTCGGTTCGGCTGGATGTATTGCTCGACCAACTTTGGGGGCCACTGTATTACCGCGCCCTGATTGCCGGTAAGCCCGTCGATGATGCGTATCTGGAAAGTCTGTTAATCAATTTATCGGCGCTCAATTAGCGCCTGCGCCTGTTTGGCGTATCCCCGCTATCCCCCCACAAGGCGTGGCAATTCAGTTAGAATTGCCCGCTTCATTGCAGTGGTTTTATCGCTGCCCGCAATAGCTGTTTGCAGGAATAAAAAGGAACGCGCCGCATGGCTGATCTCGCCAAAGAAATTCTGCCCGTCAATATTGAAGATGAATTGAAACAGTCCTATCTGGACTATGCGATGAGCGTCATCGTGGGTCGTGCGCTGCCCGATGCGCGTGATGGCTTAAAACCGGTGCACCGTCGCGTGTTGTTCGCGATGAACGAGTTGGGCAACGCTTGGAACAAGCCCTACAAAAAATCCGCCCGTGTGGTGGGTGATGTCATCGGTAAATATCACCCGCACGGTGATTCAGCGGTGTACGACACCATCGTGCGCATGGCGCAGCCATTTTCTTTGCGTTACATGCTGGTAGACGGTCAGGGTAACTTCGGTTCGATAGACGGCGATTCACCTGCAGCCATGCGTTACACCGAAATTCGCATGTCAAAAATCGCTCACGATTTGCTGGCGGATTTGGACAAAGAAACGGTCGATTATGTGCCGAACTATGACGGCACGGAATTGATTCCTGAAGTGATGCCCACGCGTATTCCCAACTTGTTGGTGAATGGCTCCTCAGGTATTGCAGTGGGTATGGCAACCAATATTCCGCCGCACAATATTGGGGAAATTATTAACGCCTGTTTGGCTTTGGTGGCCAATCCCGATTTGTCGATTGATGAATTGATGGAGCATGTGCCGGGGCCGGATTTTCCAACGGCTGGCATCATCAATGGCAAGGCTGGCATCGTGGAGGCGTATCGCACAGGGCGCGGTCGCATCTATGTGCGCGCACGAGCAGCGGTTGAGCGCGATGAGAAATCTGGGCGCGAAACCGTCATTGTTTCTGAATTGCCTTATCAAGTGAACAAAGCGCGCTTGATTGAAAAAATTGCTGAGCTGGTCAAAGAAAAGAAAATTGATGGCATTTCAGAGCTGCGCGATGAGTCTGATAAAGACGGCATGCGTATTGTGATTGAAATGAAGCGCAATGAATCTGGTGAAGTATTGCTAAACAATTTGTACGCGCAAACGCAAATGCAAACTGTGTTTGGTATCAACATGGTGGCATTGATCGACAATCAGCCGCGCACGCTAAATTTAAAAGAGATGCTGGAAGCGTTTGTCCGTCATCGCCGTGAAGTGGTGACGCGCCGCACCGTGTATTTGCTGCGCAAAGCGCGTGAGCGCGGTCATATCCTTGAAGGCTTGGCGGTTGCGATTTCCAATATTGATGAAGTCATTGAGTTGATTCGTCAGTCACCCACGCCGGCTGATGCCAAAGAGCGCTTAATTGCGCGTGGTTGGAAACCGGGAACGGTAGCGCAATGGTTGGAGCGAACAGGTGATGCCGCGTGCCGACCTGAAAATCTCGGTGCAGAGTTTGGTTTGCGTGAAGGGCAGTACTATCTTTCTGCGGAACAGGCGCAGGCAATTTTGGATTTGCGTCTGCATCGCTTGACCGGCATGGAGCATGAAAAGCTGTTGGCCGAATACCAAGAGAAGCTGGCACAAATTGCTGAGTATTTAGAAATTCTCGGCAGCTATGCGCGTTTGATGGCGGTGATTCGTGAAGAGCTGGAGCAAGTAAAAGGTGATTACAACGACAATCGCCGCACAGAAATTATCAGCTCACAGTTAGACCTCACCACAGAAGATTTGATCACGCCAGAAGATCGTGTGGTCACGATTTCTCACGGCGGTTATGCCAAGGCTCAACCGCTAGATGTGTATCAAGCACAAAAACGCGGCGGCATGGGCAAGTCTGCCACCGCGGTAAAAGACGAAGATTTTGTTGAGCATCTATTGATTGCTAACACACACGACACCATGTTGTGTTTCAGCAACATGGGCAAAGTGTATTGGCTGAAGGTATATCAAATTCCTGTGGCAGCGCGCGGTTCGCGCGGTCGCCCAATGATTAATTTGTTGTCGTTGGATGAAGGCGAGCGCATTACTTCAATCCTCACGATTAAAGAATACACAGAAGATCATTTTGTCTTCATGGCTACTGCCAATGGCACGGTGAAGAAAACTTTCTTAACCGAGTTCTCGCGCCCGCGCTCTGTAGGTTTGCGTGCTGTGGAATTGGACGAAGGCGATGTATTGGTAGGCACAGCAATCACCAACGGTAAAAACGACATCATGCTCTTTGCTAGCAATGGTAAAGCTGTGCGATTTGAAGAAGATGATGTGCGTGCGATGGGTCGCACCGCGCGCGGTGTACGCGGTATCCGTTTGGCGGATGGCGCACGCATGATCGCGCTGATCGTGCCAGCCGAAGGCGGCAAGATTTTGACCGTGAGCCAAAACGGTTATGGCAAGCGCACAGAAGCCTCTGAGTTCCCAACCAAAGGTCGCGGCACGCAAGGTGTTATCGCGATGCAAGTTTCTGAACGCAATGGTGATGTTGTTGGTGCAGTGCAAGTATTTGACGGCGATCAGTTAATGTTGATTTCTGATCAAGGCACCTTGGTGCGCACGCGCACCGATGAAGTGGCCATCGTCAGCCGCAACACGCAAGGTGTGCGTGTGATTCGTCTGAAAGAAGATGAGCATTTGGTGAGCATCGAGCGTATTGCTGAGCCTGAAGAGGGTGAAGTAGATGAGGTGGCGGAGTAATTTGAGGTAACACGCGATGAACAGAAAATACAATTTCTGTGCAGGTCCCGCCGCGTTGCCGGAAGCTGTACTGCTGCAAGCGCAACAAGAGATATTGGATTGGCAGAGGCGTGGACTTTCTGTGATGGAAATGAGCCATCGCTCCAGTGAATTCACGCAAATTGCTGCAGAAGCCGAGAGTGATTTGCGTGAATTGTTGGGCGTGCCGAGCAATTACAGAGTTTTGTTTTTGCAGGGCGGCGCATCCATGCAGTTCTCTGCAATCCCGCTCAATCTGTTGCCGGTTGAAGGGAAAGCGGATTATCTCGTTACGGGTCAGTGGTCAAAAAAAGCATTCGAAGAAGCCGCACGACTCGGTGAGGTGCATAAGGTTGCTTCATCGAAAGCGAGCAATTTTTCGACGATTCCTGCTGTGGAAAATTGGACGATCAATAAGCAGGCCGCGTATTTTCACTACACCCCCAACGAAACTATCGGCGGCGTGGAATTCCATTGGGTACCCGAGGTAGATGGCGTGCCGTTGGTGGCAGATATGTCATCCACCATTCTCTCGCGCCCGATTGATGTATCAAAGTTTGGCGTGATTTATGCAGGTGCTCAAAAAAATATTGGTCCTGCTGGGCTGGCGATTGTGATTGTGCGTGACGATTTACTGGGTAAATCTCGAAGCGATATTCCTAAGCTGCTTGACTGGAAAACGGCGGCTGATAATGACTCTATGTATAACACACCGCCGACTTATGCGTGGTATCTCGCGGGTTTGGTGTTCAAATGGTTGAAGGCGCAGGGCGGCGTTGCAAGGATGGCTGAAGTGAATCAGCGCAAAGCTAAAAAACTTTACGATTACATTGATCAAAGTGGTTTTTATAAAAATCCTGTCGAAGTGCAAAGTCGTTCGTGGATGAATGTGCCGTTTACGCTGCCTGCTGACACGCTGGATAAACCTTTCTTGCAAGAAGCAGAAGAGGCTGGATTGTTGAACCTGAAAGGACATCGCTCGGTAGGCGGCATGCGTGCCAGTATTTACAACGCTGTGACAGATGATGCAGTGGACGCGCTGATTGCACACATGCAGCAGTTTTCCCAGCGTCACGCTTGAGGAGCCAGAATGACTATAAGTTTGCAATCATTGCGCGATCAAATTGATAAGCTGGATTCCAATATTCAAGCGTTAATTTCTGAGCGTGCACGCTGTGCGCAACAAGTGGCAGAATGTAAAAAAGCTGAAGGCAGCACAGAAACCATCTTTTATCGACCTGAACGCGAAGCGCAGGTTTTGCGAAAAGTGATGGAGCGCAATACCGGCCCGCTCGATAATGAAGAAATGGCGCGCCTGTTCCGCGAAATCATGTCCTCGTGTTTGGCCTTGGAGCAGCCAGTGCGTGTGGCCTATCTGGGGCCTGAGGGAACCTTTACGCAAGCCGCTGCGATGAAACATTTTGGCCATGCCTGCATCACGGTACCGATGGCGGCTATTGACGAAGTATTTCGCGAAGTGGCGGCAGGTGCAGTCAACTACGGTGTGGTACCTGTCGAAAATTCGACCGAAGGTGTGGTCAATCACACGCTCGATAATTTTATGGAATCTTCGGTGCATATTTGCGGCGAAGTCGAGTTGCGTATTCACCATCATCTGTTGGTGTCGGATGTCACCAAAACGCAAAATATCACGCGTATTTATTCGCACGCGCAGTCCTTGGCACAATGCAGAAAGTGGTTGGATTCACATTTCCCACTCGCAGAGCGCGTGGCGGTTTCCAGTAATGCCGAAGCAGCAAAGCGCATTCAGAGCGAGTGGAATGCAGCGGCAATTGCAGGTGATATGGCTACTGATTTATATAACCTCAAGAAACTGCACGAAAAAATTGAGGATATGCCGGATAACTCCACGCGCTTTTTGATTATTGGCACGCAAAAAGTGCCAGTCAGTGGCGATGATAAAACTTCTGTCATCGTCGCGGTGCGCAATAAGCCGGGCGCGCTTTATCATTTGCTTGCCCCGTTTCATCAAAACAATATTGATTTAACGCGTATCGAGACGCGGCCCTCGCGCAATGGCGCGTGGAGCTATGTGTTCTTTATTGATTTTTCCGGTCATGCCGACAGTGAAAAGGTCGCCGCTGTATTGAGTGAAGTGGCTGCACAATCGGCTGACTTGCGCGTGCTTGGCTCGTATCCGCGCGCTGTTCTCTAATTTTCAATGTAAATCTTGGTCGCCATGAAAGAAATCGCTGATCTTGCTGTGCCTGGTGTAAAAAAGTTGTCGCCGTATCAGCCGGGAAAACCGGTGGCTGAGCTGGAGCGCGAATTAGGCATCACCAATATTATTAAGCTGGCCAGCAATGAAAACCCACTCGGTGTGCCAGCATCGGCCGTGGCTGCCATTCAGAAGGCTGCTGCGGATGTTGCGCTGTATCCCGATGGCTCTGCTTTTGATTTGAAAGTAGCGTTGGCTAAAAAGCTGGCGGTATCAGCAGAGCAAATTACGATTGGCAATGGCTCTAACGAATTATTGGATTTGATCGCGCGAGTGTTTTTGTCGCCGTCAGAAAATGCGGTTATTTCGCGTTACGCCTTTGTGGTGTATGCCATCGCCGTGCAGTCTTTGGATGCAGAGCTGCGTGTGGCAGAAGATAAAAACTTCGGCCATGACTTAGATGCGATGGCGAAGTTGGTTGATGAAAACACGCGTATGGTTTTTATCGCCAACCCAAATAATCCTACCGGTACTTGTCTGGGGATTGCAGAAATTGAATGTTTTCTAAAGGCGATACCGAGCGATGTAATCGTAGTATTGGATGAGGCCTATCACGAATATGTCAGCAGGGCAGATTATGCCAGCGGCTTAACTATTCTGGATCGCTATCCGAATTTGATCGTGACGCGAACCTTTTCCAAAGCGTATGGCTTGGCGGGCTTGCGTGTCGGGTATTGTGTGTCCAGCGCCGTGGTTGCTGATTTGTTAAACCGCTTGCGCGAGCCATTCAATGCAAACTCATTGGCTTTGGCAGCCGCAGAGGCTGTGTTGCAGGACGATGACTATTTGCAACGCAGCGTTAATGTCAACACAAAAGGCATGCAGCAGTTGGAAATGGGTTTGAAAGAATTAAATCTGCCGTTTATTGCGTCATCCGGCAATTTTATTGCGGTGGATTTTGGCTGTGATGCTGCGCCTTTGTATCAGGCGTTTTTGCAAGAAGGCATTATTGTGCGACCTGTCGCGGTGTACGGCATGCCAACTTGGTTGCGAATTTCCATTGGGCTGCCCGAACAGAATGCAAGATTTTTGAGTGGTTGCCGCAAGGTGCTGTCACAATGAAATCGCGCCGCGTTTTGGTGGTTGGTCTTGGTCTGATCGGCGGCTCGCTGGCTTTGGCGCTGAAAAAACGCAGCGCGTGTTTGGAAGTGTTAGGGGTTAGTCGCAGCGCCAGTACGATTGAAAAAGCGCTTGCAAAGGGTGTGATTGATCGAGGCTCTATTGATCTAACAGAGCAGCTACAAGCATTAAGTGCGGGTGATGTGGTCGTGATTGCCACGCCTACACTCAGCGTAAAAAGTATTTGTGAATATTTGCGCGCTGCAGTTAAACAAGGTGTTTTGGTGACAGATGTTGCCAGCGTGAAAGGCTCTGTGGTGCGTGATGCAGAAACCGTATTTGGCAGCTTGCCAGAAAACTTTATTCCGGGGCATCCGATAGCGGGTTCAGAAAAAAGTGGCATTGATGCGGTAAACGCTGAGCTTTTTATTCGCCATCAAGTGATCTTAACGCCACTGCCACATTCGAATGCAGCGGCGGTTGCCGCCATTTCTGCGCTTTGGCAAGCGGTGGGCGCTGAGTTGTCGTTGATGTCTGTGGATGAGCACGACAGCGTGTTGGCGCTAACCAGTCATCTGCCACATATGTTGGCCTACACCTTGGTAGACACTTTGGCGCAGCGCTCGCAACACAGAGATATTTTCCGCTATGCCGCCGGTGGCTTTCGCGATTTTACGCGCATAGCCGGCAGCGATCCTGTGATGTGGCACGATATTGCACTCGCAAACCGAACAGCCTTGCTAAACGGTTTGGATGATTTTGAAAAGCATTTGCTGGATTTGCGCAGTGCGATTGAATGCGGCAATGGTGAGTATTTGCACGATCTGTTTGCAAGAGCCAAGCAGGCGCGCGACGCGTTTGGCGAGATGGATGCTATCCGCCAAATGAAAAAACAATCTGATTAAATAGGTGATTTGTGAGATTTTTACTGCAACCCGGTGGGCATTTGCGCGGTGCGTTTCGTGTGCCTGGCGATAAATCTATTTCACACCGTTCCATTATGTTGGGCTCGCTCGCAGAAGGCGTTACGGAAGTGGAAGGGTTTCTCGAAGGCGAAGATGCACTGGCTACTCTGCAAGCGTTTCGTGCGATGGGTGTAAATATTGTCGGTCCAAATAATGGCAAAGTGACCATACACGGCGTGGGTCTGCACGGTTTGCAGCAGCCGAAAAAAGCTTTGGATCTCGGCAATTCTGGCACCTCCATGCGTTTAATGTCGGGTTTGATGGCGGGCCAACAGTTTGATGTAGAAATGATCGGCGATGAATCTCTATCAAAACGCCCAATGGAGCGCGTGGCAAAACCGCTGCGCAGTATGGGTGCAGTGATTGAATCAACAGGAGAAAAAGGTACACCGCCACTGGTGGTGCGCGGTGGAAAAACTTTGCGTGGTATTCATTACGATATGCCGATGGCAAGCGCGCAGGTGAAATCCGGTATTTTGTTGGCCGGTTTGTATGCGGAAGGTGAAACCTCGGTTACAGAACCTGCGCCTACGCGCGATCACACTGAACGCATGTTGAATGGCTTTGGTTGTCGTGTGGAAGTGAAGGGTGCAACCGCAACGCTTCGCGGCGGGCAAACACTTAAAGCAACTCATATTGATGTGCCTGCCGATATTTCATCCGCAGCATTTTTTATGGTCGGTGCCAGTATTGCGTCTAATTCTGATATCACCTTGCAGCATGTTGGTATCAATCCTACGCGCACGGGTGTGATCGATATTTTGAAATTGATGGGTGCCGATATTGAGTTGTGCAATCAACGCGAAGTGGGCGGCGAGCCGGTCGCCGATATTCGTGTGCGCTCTGCAAAATTGCATGGCATTGAAATACCAGAAGCGTTGGTGCCGCTGGCGATTGATGAGTTTCCTGTGCTGTTTGTGGCGGCTAGTTGCGCGGAAGGTACAACCATCTTGCGCGGTGCAGAAGAGCTGCGCGTCAAAGAATCGGATCGCATTCAGGTGATGGCCGACGGTTTGCACACGCTGGGCGTGGACGCACAGCCCACGCCAGACGGCATGGTCATTAATGGTGGCTCTATGGGTGGCGGCACGATTTGGAGCCATCACGACCACCGTATCGCGATGTCGTTTGCCATTGCCTCCTTGGTCGCCAAAGACAGCATCACCATTGAAGGCTGCGACACCGTAGCGACTTCCTTTCCAGGCTTTGTGGACCTGTCTGCCAAGGCAGGCCTCAATATTCAGGCGGCACTCTGATGTCGACTGTGCCAGTCATCACCATCGACGGGCCAGGGGGTTCAGGTAAAGGGACAATCGCCCAGCTAGTGGCGGATCGTCTGGGCTGGCACTGTTTAGACAGCGGCGCGCTGTATCGCATCGTGGCGGTGACTGGCGGGCAACAAGGCATTGCCTTGCACGATGAGCCGGCTTTGATCGCCTTGCTCACAGGCTTGGACATTCGCTTTGCGTCTGAAAACCACATTTGGGTGGATGGCGTCGATTTTGGTGAGGTGATCCGACAGGAAGCGGCTGGCATCGGTGCTTCACAGGTGGGTGCGCTGCCAGCCGTGCGCACAGCACTGCTCGGTCGCCAGCGGCAGTTCGCGGTTGCACCCGGCTTGGTGGCCGATGGTCGCGATATGGGGACGGTCGTTTTCCCGCAGGCGGCACTCAAAATCTACCTCACTGCCAGTGCCGAGGAGAGGGCGCAAAGACGCTATAAGCAGTTGATAAATAAGGGGCAGAGTGTTAGCCTGCCCGCCCTCCTTGAAAGACATACGCGCTCGTGATGAACGCGATATGAACCGCGCTGTGGCGCCTTTGCGGCCAGCGGATGATGCAGTTGTCATAGACAGCACATCAATGGGTATTCAAGAGGTAGTAGAGGCTGTACTGAATCTCGCCATGCAAGGTGGTTTGACACAGGCAGCTTCTTCCGGTCAGTGAGAATTACCACCAGTCCTGCACATTTTTTTCCAACGCAGGGGTAACTTCACTGTTTATTACTTACCCGCATGTACTGGCTTGCGGTCAAACAGATCGTATACGCGATCAGCACAGGTGTATTAATGGAAAGTTTTGCAGAACTCTTTGAACAAAGTCTAAAAACCGTTGAAATGAACTCCGGTTCTATTGTGACGGGCGTAATTATCGACATCGACAGCGATTGGGTAACCGTTCACGCTGGTTTGAAGTCTGAAGGTGTTATTCCTCGTGTGCAGTTTTTGAATGAACGCGGCGAATTTTCTTTGCAGATCGGCGATGAAGTACAAGTCGTTCTGGAAAGCGTTGAAGATGGTATGGGTGAAACCAAACTGTCGCGTGAAAAAGCCAAGCGCGTTGAAGCTTGGAAAGTATTGGAAAAATCGTTTGCTGCTTCTGAAGTAGTAGTCGGCTTGATCAACGGCAAAGTCAAAGGCGGCTTTACAGTTGATATCCAAGGCATTCGCGCCTTTTTGCCGGGCTCTTTGGTGGATGTGCGTCCTGTGCGTGACACGCTGCACATCGAAGGCAAAGAACTGGAATTCAAAGTTATTAAGCTCGATCAAAAACGCAACAACATCGTGGTGTCTCGCCGCGCTGTGTTGGAAACTTCTAACAGTGCTGAGCGCGAAGAACTGCTCGCCAATCTGCAAGAAGGTTCGCAAGTTAAAGGTGTGGTTAAAAACCTCACTGACTACGGCGCGTTTGTTGATTTGGGCGGTGTGGACGGCTTGTTGCACATCACTGATATGGCGTGGAAACGCATCAAACACCCAAGCGAAATCGTTGCGGTGGGCGATGAGATTGATGTCAAAGTTCTTAAATTTGACCGTGAGAAAAACCGTGTTTCTCTGGGCATGAAACAGTTGGGCAATGATCCTTGGATCATCATCACCAACAAATACCCAGAAGGCACACGCGTGCGTGCAAAAATCACTAACCTGACTGACTACGGCTGCTTTGCTGAGTTGGAAGAAGGCGTGGAAGGTTTGGTGCATGTTTCTGAAATGGATTGGACCAACAAAAATGTTCATCCTTCTAAAATCGTGCAAGTGGGCGATGAAGTGGATGTTATGGTGTTGGATATCGACTAAGAGCGCCGTCGTATTTCTCTCGGCATCAAACAGTGCCAAGAAAATCCTTGGGATGTATTTGCTCGCAGCTTTAACAAAGGCGACAAAATCAGCGGCAAAATCAAGTCAATCACTGACTTCGGTATTTTCATCGGCTTGGATGGCAATATCGACGGCTTGATCCACTTGTCCGACATTTCTTGGAACGAAACCGGCGAAGAAGCCGTGCGTAACTTCAAGAAAGGCGATGATCTGGATACCGTTATTCTGGCGATTGACCCTGAGCGTGAGCGCATTTCCTTGGGCATCAAGCAATTGCAGAACGATCCATTCTCCAACTATGTTGCTGAAAATGATCGCGGCAGCATCGTCAAATGCACCGTTATTTCTGTAGATGCCAAAGCCGCTGTAGTGAAATTGGCCGATGATGTAGAAGCTGTATTGAAAGCATCTGAAATCAGTCGCGACAAAGTGGAAGATGCTCGCAACGCGCTGAAAGAAGGCGACGAAGTAGAAGCGAAAATCATCAGTGTGGATCGCAAGAGCCGTAGCATTGGTTTGTCTATCAAATCGAAAGATGTGGAAGACGACAAAGATGCGTTGCGTGATCACAATAAGAAGGAAGCAGCTGATCAACCGGTTGCAACGACGATTGGTGATTTGATCAAAGCACAGATGCAGAACCAGTAATACGGGTTTACCTGTGAGGAGCTGATGGTGGAGAGAAACACAGTTACCAAATCAGAGTTGATTGAAGGCATAGCAGGCCGTTATGAGATGTTGTCATCTCGTGATGTGGAGCTGGCCATCAAGACGATGATTGATGCCATGGCAAATGTTCTGTCGACAGGTGGCAGAATTGAAATTCGTGGTTTCGGTAGCTTTTCTCTGCACTATCGCGCACCTCGTATTGGGCGCAATCCCAAAACAGGTGATACGGTAAAGCTGACAGGAAAATATGTGCCTCACTTTAAGCCTGGCAAAGAGTTGAGGGATAGAGTGAATGACAGTTTGCGTGGTGACAATATTTGAGCTGCGCGCTGTCAGAGCTTTCTGTGAATGTACTCGCAAACGGCATGTGGCAACCACCGCATGCCGTTTCTTTTTGCCGGTGATTTTTTTAAGGATAAGCCGATATGAAAAAGTGGTTTTCGAAAGTGTTGTCACTGCTTGTTGTAGCTGCTGGCGCTGTGATTGGTGTCTGGTTTTATCTGGATAACATGGAAACCGTTACCGTACATTGGTTTGGTCATCCCATAGAAAATGTTCAACTGGCACTATGGTTGCTGATATTTTTTGTCGCAGGTGCATTGTTGGGTTTGAGTGTGAGCGCAGTGCAAGCTATGCGGCATCAAGTGCATGTCAAAGTGCTGCGCAATCAAGTCAAAGCAACTAAACCCAAAAGTGTTTCCACTATTTAATGATGTGATCGGAAAGAAAAATGCCTGTCAATAAGTCCCCTGTAGTTGTCGCCTTGGATGTGCATACCGAGCGAGATGCCTTGGCAATAGTTGACCAACTCAATGCAAATGATTGTAGATTGAAAGTGGGGAAGGAGCTGTTTACCGCTTGTGGTCCTGCAGTTGTAAAGCAGTTAGTGCAGAGAAACTTTGATGTTTTTTTAGATTTAAAATTTCACGACATTCCAACCACTGTTGCTCATGCGTTGAAGGCTGCGCGCGATTTAGGGGTGTGGATGGTGAATGTGCACGCCAGCGGCGGCTCCAAAATGCTGGAGGCTGCGCGAGCGGCATTGTCGGGCGCAGAAGATCCTTTGTTGATTGCGGTAACTGTATTAACCAGCATGGATCAGCAGGATTTGCGTCAGACTGGCGTAGAAAACACGCTCGAAAACCACATCGTGCATTTGGCGGGCTTGGCGGCTAACGCAGGTTTGGATGGCGTGGTGTGTTCGGCCAGAGAATCGACGCCGCTGCGCCAGCGTTTTGGTAAGGATTTTTGTCAGGTCACACCCGGTATTCGACCGGTGGGCAGTGCGGCAGGCGACCAGACTCGCATCATGACGCCCAAGGACGCATTAGAAAATGGCAGTCATTATTTGGTGATCGGTCGCCCCATCACGCAAGCAGAGAATCCCGCAGAGGCTTTGCGCGCCATTAATGCGTCATTGCGTTAAATTTGTGCGATTTGGCTGACATATTTTCTTTTCTGCTTTTGTCATAATAGTAGTGCAGGGATTGCACTTACTTTCTTACATGGAGTTTTTTATGAAAATGATCAAATCATTGTTTGCATCTGTTCTTATGGCATCGGCATTAACGGCGGGTGCTGTGCATGCGGAGCCAGCTAAAAATACCAACCCATCCAATGTCGCTGCTGCGCCTCAACCAGCGGTGGCGGCGACGGTCAATATCAATACCGCAGATGCAGTCACGCTGGCTGATAGGCTCAATGGTATCGGCATGAAGAAAGCGCAGGCCATTATCAGCTTTCGTGAGCAGAACGGCGCTTTCAAAAGTGTCGATGATCTTGTGAATGTGCCAGGTATTGGTCAGGCCACTTTGGAGAAAAATAGAAGCCTGATCGATATTAAGTAATTATTTCCCTTTAATCTTCCCTGCAGAAACCCAGTGCGCTGGGTTTTTTAATGCCTGCAATTTCCCTGCAGAGCGTTGAGTAGTGTTCGTACTTTGGTAAACGATTCTTGGTATTCACTGTTGCACTCGGAGTCAGCCACAATGCCGCCACCGCCCCAGCAGAATAATTGATCTTCATCGAGCAGCAGAGTGCGAATCATGATGTTGCTGTCCATCGCGCCGTGTGCGGAATACGACACAATGCTGCCGCAATAGATGCTGCGGCGATTGGGTTCCATTTCTTCGATGATTTGCATGGCGCGTAATTTTGGCGCGCCCGTGATAGATCCGCCGGGGAAGCAGGCGTGTAGCAAATCTGCGCCGTTGTATTCAGGCTTTAGTTTGCCTTCAATCGTACTCACTAAATGATGCACATTCGAAAAGCTTTGCAACTCAAACAGCTTCTTCACTGTCACGCTGCCAATTTCACACACCTTGCCAAAATCATTGCGCAGTAAATCCACAATCATCAAGTTTTCAGCAAGGTTTTTGGGGTCTTGTTGTAACGAAAGCGCTGCCTGTGCGTCGGTTTGTGGATTTTCGTGGCGAGAAGCCGTGCCTTTGATGGGCTGGCTGGTCGCTATGCCATCAGCATCTAATTGCACAAATCGTTCCGGTGAAAAAGATAGAATGGTTTTTTCTGTGCTGCCTTGAACGGAAATAAATGCGCAGAAGGGTGATGGCATCACGCCGCGAAGGTGTTGGTATAGCTCAATAGGGTCCTGATCGGTTCTGCAGGAAAACCGCTGCGCAAAGTTGATTTGATAGCAATCGCCTGCATGGATGTATTCTTGTATTGCAGAGAACTTTGCGGCGTATTCAGAGTTTGTCATATTGCTAACAAACTCTGCTGTGGATTGCGGTTTTTGGTTGATATTTGTGCTTGATGCTTGGGAAACAAAAAGACTGGGCAGTGTTTGCGCAAACTCTTTGTTGCACTGCGGATGAATAATTAGCCAGCTTTTTTTCTCTTTGTGATCTTGGATGCACGCCCAGCCGTAGAAGCTGAATTGCATATCGGGAATATCGATATCTTTTTTTGCGGTAGTCGCTAGAGGCATATATTCTCTAGCTAAATCGTAGCTGCAATAGCCAATCAGTCCGCCGCAAAAGGGAAGTTCATGTTGTATTGCGGCGGCGTAATCCACCTTGTTGCTAAGCATGTGCGTCACTGCGGCGTGTAAAGTAGCAAAGCTATCGGTGGCAGAAAGAGAGACAGGAGCAGTGCCAGTCCACGATATTTTGCCGTTGTGTGTTTGCAGTGAATATTCGGGCGCTGCGGTGATGATGTCGAATCTGCCGCGTGTAGATGTTTCAGCTGCGCTGTTGTGTGGCGTGATATCGCTTTGCAGCATAACTGGCATTGGCAGCTGTGCCGCGATGGTGTGAAAATACGGCAGGCTGTCAGCGATATACGGTAGCGAGAGCAGTTCAAGTGCTGGGCGCTGCGGTGTTGATTTCATGATATTCAAACAACAATCGGTAGAATTTTTATGCGCTTTATCGCGTTAGAAAAACTGCATCGCCTGCATAACGGTTATAAGCGTGCAGTCATGGTTGACGGGCGCAATCTACTGCTTTTTCAGTGCGATGACCAGATTCATATTGTCAATAATGTATGCCCGCATGCCGGTGCCGCGCTGGATAGGGGCAGTATTCGCGGCGGCCAGTTGATTTGCCCTTGGCACGGCATTGCGTTTGATGTGCGCACAGGAAACGCCGCCACCTGTGGCCTGCAGCTTGTAAAATACACGCCCGCTTTTGAGCAGCAAAGCGTCGGTATTTTTGTCGATTGAGGATAACCCATGATTTCTACGCCCGATTTGTGCGATGCCCACGAAAAAGACATCACCGTATTGGAGCCGCTGTTTGTCAGCTACGGCGGCCGCGAGGCGTTTGGCGGGCAGGTTGTGACTGTCAAATGCTTTGAAGATAACTCAGCAGTGAAAGCGCAGTTGGCCACGGCGGGGCATGGTCGCGTGCTGGTGGTGGACGGTGGCGGTTCGCTGCGCCGCGCCTTGATGGGGGATTTAATCGCTGCCAGCGCGGTCGAGCACGGTTGGAGTGGGGTGGTGATTTACGGTGCCATCCGCGATGTAGACGCCATTGCCACGATGGATTTGGGTGTGCATGCGTTGGGCGCTATCCCCCTCAAAACTGAGCGCCGCGGGCTGGGCGATGTGGGTGTTGCCCTGAAAATCGCCGGTGCGGTAGTGAACAATGGCGATTACCTCTATGCCGATAACAACGGCATCATCGTTGCGTCTAAGCCATTGTTGTAGAGCGTTTTTGGTTGACTATTGGCGATCTGCCCGTAGAATGCGCGGCTCGCCTTTAGCAATTTTAGGCAGTCACTTTTTGCGGAAATAGCTCAGTTGGTAGAGCACGACCTTGCCAAGGTCGGGGTCGGGAGTTCGAGTCTCCTTTTCCGCTCCAGTTTGGCGCGGTGGCAGAGTGGTCATGTAGCGGACTGCAACTCCGCGTACGCCGGTTCGATTCCGACCCGCGCCTCCATCTATCCCTCCGGGGACGTCCGCAGAAGCCCGTAACTAGCTGATTTTTCAGAAAATAGTTACGGGGCGGCGTCCTGTACATCCTCGTTCAGGCAGACGGTTACAAGTATTGGCGCATGGCTTACCGTTTCGCCGCCAAGGAGAAGACGCTGGCTTTTGGCGCATTTCCTGAGGTTAGTCTCCAAGAATGTTGGATTTCAAAACAGTGGAAACTGCTCCAATTACCGCAGAGCTGGCATAATGCGGCACTCGTTATTTAGCGGATAGAGTGTGAGATGACATTCCCTAAAGTAGGCAATTTAGCGCCTTCATTTAGTTTGGTTAATCAGGACGGGCAAGCGGTAGCGCTGAAAGATTATCGCGGGCAGCGCGTGGTGCTGTATTTCTATCCTCGTGCGATGACGCCCGGCTGCACGGTGCAAGCCTGTGGTATCCGCGACAGTGCAAAAGCACTGGCTAAGGTCAACGCGGTGGTGTTGGGTGTCAGCCCTGATCAGCCAAAATCGCTGCTGAAATTTCGTGAACGCGACAACCTGAACTTTGATTTGTTGTCAGACCCAGATCACGCAATCGCCGAAAAATACGGCGTGTGGGGGCTGAAAAAATTCATGGGACGAGAGTCCATGGGTATACTGCGCACCACTTTTATCATCGGCTGCGATGGCAAGTTGCGCCATGTGATGAATAAAGTGGCTACCAAGACACATCACGACGATGTGCTCGCTTTATTGCAAGGCGAACTGAAAGAGATTTGATTGTTTTTTTAACCCTGAGGTAAGTATGAGTTTTTTTATTTCTGAAGCTGTAGCGCAAACCACCTCTGCGGCACCTGCTGCAGCAAGCCCGCAGAGCCCGTACAGCATGTTGTTGATCATGGGCGGTATGTTTATTTTTATGTACTTTGTGGTGATTCGCCCGCAGCGTAAACGCCAAAAAGAACAAGAAGCCTTGATGAGTAGCTTGAATAAAGGCGATGAAGTGGTGTTGACTTCGGGCTTGCTCGGAAAAATCGTGCGCATTGAAGGTGATTATTTGGTGTTGAACACCGGCGACAATATTGAGCTGAAGTTCCAACGCCAAGCAGTGCATGCGGTGTTGCCGAAGGGAACGATTAAAGCAATTTAAGTGTGTAGTGGAGGGGGGAATGAAGCCAATACAAACTTGTTCTCCTCCGCAACAACTTTGGATAGACAGGGATGACGCGTTATCCGCTATCGAACAATTAACACAATCTCAACTTTGCACAGAAGAAGAAGCCAATTTCCTGCGTGATTTTCATCGCGATGGCTATGTGATTTTTCGCAAAGCGATTGCTGATGAAGCGGTTGCTGCATTGAGGGACGAGCTAGCTCTCCTACACGAGCAGCCAGATCGCTACATTATGCGCTTGCAAAAACAAATTCTTGCATCTCCCACTGCAGCCGTTTTGCCGTGGCGCAGTCGCTTGCTGGATTTTTATGTGCCCAGTGTGCTGGCGCGGAGCATGGTCTTGGCGCCAGTAGTCGCGCGTTTTTTGCATTTGATTTATCAAGAACCGGCGATGGTTTTTCAATCTCTGTTATTCACCTGGGGATCGGAACAATCCATGCATAAAGACACGGCTTTTGTCGTGGTGGATCCACCGTGCACACTGACGGCCAGTTGGATTGCGCTGGAAAAAATTGAAAAAGGACAGGGGGAGTTGATGTACTTTCCTGGCAGTCATCGCGATCCGATGTTTCTATTTGGTGAAGATCGTTTGTATTGGCAGGCTGGCAAAGATGGCAAGGGTATTCATCAACGCTATACGGAATTTTTAGGTCAGCAGGCGAAAGCGAAAGGGGTGGCAATTGAGCGATTAACCGCATCGCCTGGCGATGTGTTGATCTGGCATCCCAATTTGACGCACGGCGGCTGTCGCGTAACCGAGCTAGAAAAAACACGCTTGAGTTTGGTGAGCCATTACTGTCCAGCCAGCGCCAAACCGCGTTATTTCTCTGCATTTGGACGAGACACCCAGCTAGCTGCGGGCGATGGGTTTTTCAGTAGCCGTTATTACGATTTGTCTGCGGATGGATTTCCGCTGGCTGTAAAGCCTCAATAAATTCTTGCCATAAAAAAGCCCGTTGTAAAAACGGGCTTTTTAACTTGGAGTTTAGCTGATGAAGAAATTATTTCTTTTCTTGATCCGCCAACTCATCCGCCATTTCGCGCAATTTGTTTTTAGCGACTTTTTCCAGCGTGGCGCGCGGCATTTCTTGCAAGAAATAAATGGCGCGCGGGCGTTTGAAGTCCGCTAAACCTGTCGCGCAGCCTTCCATAATTTTTTGACGGATTTCGTCTTCGCTGAGTTGCGTCCACGGGCTTTTGATGGCGAAAACAACAGGCACTTCGTCGAGCATGTCGTGCTTTTGTGCAACCACGGCGTGCTCGTCGAGTACACCCATGCCGAGCAAGTTGCCGATAAATTCTTCCACTTGGCGCGCGGAAACATTTTCTGCGCCCACTTTTAGTACATCTTTGTCGCGGTCCGCGAAGTACATATAGCCGTCTGCTTCTAAACGCGCCATATCGCCGGTTTGAAACCAGCCGTCATCGGTGAATGATTTTTTCATTGCTTCTGGATTTTTGTAGTATTCCAAAAACAATTGCACGCCGCGTGTGCCGCGCACCCACAAGTCGCCGTTTTCACCCACTGCACAATAGTTGCCAGTTTCAGGATTGATGATGGCGTATTCATAGCCTGGTGTTGGCACGCCGATATTCATTTCTGGCGAGTCTTGCAGAATGTCGGAGCGCGTGGCGTGCGTGACGGTTTCTGTCATGCCCCAAGTAGCAAAAGTCATGACTTTGAAGTGCTGTTCGATGATGTGCAGCTTCACACCCGTCGACCAAGTTTTGTAAAAATGCTCAGGCACGGCTTGAGCAAACATAGCTTTGATGGTGAATGGAATCATCGAAGCGCGCGTCACTTTGTATTTCAGTGACAACTCCCAGAATTTGCTGGAGGAAAATTTAGGCTGCAACACCACGCTGCCACCGCACCAGAGCATGCTCCAGAACGACCAGCTCTGTGCGTTGACATGGAAACAGGGCAGGAAGCAGAGGTAGACATCATCGGATGTCATCAGCAAGTTTTGCGAGCCGGTACGACCACCCCACAGCGCATTGGCATGTGTGTGCACCACGGCTTTCGGGCGCGAGGTGGTGCCGGAGGTGTATTGAATGCCGACAGGCAACATGGGCTCGGCAGGGCGTGCAGGGGCTTCTGTGCCGTGTTGATAGAGGCTGTTCCAGCGCTCGTATTTGGCAGCAAAAGCAGCTTCTTCGGCGGCGGGTTCTTCGCCGGAGTTGTCATCCAACACGATAAACCACGGCAAACTTTTGGCGTTTTCAGCGAGCGCTTGGATGAATTTTGGTTGGGTGATGCAGCCGACCGCTTCGGAGTGTTCTGCGAAGTAGGTGAGTTCATCGCCCACACAGCGCGTGTTGGTGGTCACGCCTACGGAGCCAACGATGGCGGAGGCGTACCACGCAATCATCATTTCTGGGCTGTTTTCTGCGTGGATCAGCAGTTTGTCGCCTTTTTTTACGCCTTTGGCGATCAGCCCGCAGGCGACGGTGTTGATTTCATCCCAGAACTGTTTGTACGACCAAGTGCGCGCTTCACCTTCTTTGGGCTCCCAAGCCAGAAACAGCTTGTCGGGAGTCTGGTTGGCCCAGAGTTTTACCAGCCAAGGCACATCTTGATTGGCAAAGGTATACAACTCGGCCGATCGCTGAGTGTTAAACTGTGGTTTCGACATAAAATCTCCATTTATCAGTAGGTTATAAATTGTTTTTAATGTGAAATATTAGTTTGATGAGCGGCGGCCAGCGAGCGCAGGCTGGAGTTTTTCGTGCGCCGAGAGCAGACATTTCTCCGTGCTGGGCCAGTCGATGCAGGCATCGGTAATCGATACGCCGTACTGGAGTTTGCTCAAGTCATCTGGAATCTTCTGATTGCCTGCGCCGATATGGCTTTCGATCATTACGCCGATGATGGACTGATTGCCTTCCACAATTTGATTGACCACATTGTCCATCACCAGCAGTTGCAGGTCGTGGTTCTTGTTGGAGTTGGCGTGGCTACAATCGACCATGATGTTGGGTTTGATACCGGCTTTTTGCAGGTCTTGTTCGCACAGGGCGACGCTGACGGAATCGTAGTTGGGCTTGCCATCGCCGCCGCGCAGCACCACATGCGTGTAGCGATTGCCGGTAGTCGTGATAATGGCGACTTGTCCTTCACTATTGATGCCGAGAAAGCGGTGCGGTGATACGGCAGATTTAATGGCATTGACTGCAACCGTCATGCCGCCGTCAGTGCCATTTTTGAAGCCCACTGCACAGGACAGACCAGAAGCCAATTCGCGGTGTGTTTGTGATTCAGTCGTGCGCGCACCGATGGCTGACCATGAGATCAAGTCTTGTAAGTACTGTGGAGAGATGGGGTCGAGCGCTTCGGTAGCCGTCGGCAAGCCGAGTTCAGCAATATCCAGCAGTAACTTTCTGCCGATGTGCAGGCCTTCCTCAATTTTGAAAGAGTCATTGATATGCGGGTCGTTGATTAGCCCTTTCCAGCCGGTAGTCGTGCGTGGTTTCTCAAAGTAGACGCGCATGACGATCAATAGTGAGTCTTTTACTTGCTCAGCCAAGCCTTTTAGGCGGTGTGCATAGTCCATGGCGGCTTTTGTGTCATGGATGGAGCAGGGGCCGATCACCACCAGCAGGCGTGGGTCGGTGCCATCTAGGATATTGCGCACCGCTTCGCGACCAGCTTTCACCGTGGTGATGGCGGCGGGAGTCAGTGGCAGCTGCGCTTTGAGCTCTGCTGGTGTAATCAGGATGTTCTGTGATTCAACATTGATGTTCTCAACGCCGTTGTTTGTGGCTTGTGACATTAGCTTTCCAGTGTTATCAATCGCTGTAGAACCGATCATTCTACTGTAGTCATAGAGCCAGTTCCCACCCATAAAATTGAACACTTTGCGCTGCCTTTGTCCTACTACATTTGTCTCAGTCAGCAGTGGCAATAAAAACCAGCAAAGTGCCTTTTACACTTACAGTCTTTGCGGTAACCTACGGCATCCTCAATTTTTGAGGTGGACCGTAACCCGTCAACTTTCTGGAGTACACGGAAGCATATGAATACAAAAATAACGGTAGCAGTTTCAGCGGGCGTTTTGCTGCTGGCATCTGCAGCACAGGTAAACGCGAAAGTTTCTCAAGCTGAAGCTAACAAGCTCGGCACTGAACTGACGCCTATGGGGGCTAATCCAAAAGGTAATGCTGCAGGCACTATTCCTGCTTACACAGGTACCGTGTTGGGCGCGCCAAAAAATGTTGACTACAAAGGTACAGGCACTTACTACCCAAACCCGTACCCCAATGAAAAGCCATTGTTTGTTATCGATGGCAAAAACTACGAACAATACAAAGCAAATTTATCTGATGGTCAAATAGCTTTGTTCAAAAAATACCCCAGCACTTTCAAGATGAAGGTTTATCCTTCCAAGCGTGAAGTGCGCTACAACGATTTTATTTTCAAAAATGTTAAACAAAATGCTGTAGAAGCTGAGATCGTGCCAAGTGGTAACGGTGTGCGCGGCGGTGTGGCTGGTCCTCCATTCCCCATTCCACAAAATGGCGTGGAAGTGGTTTGGAACCACGAATACTCACCTAACATCTATTTGACAGAAGGTCAGGTAGCGAGTGGTGCGGTATTTAGCAACGGCAGCATTTCTATGCGTAAGCAGTTTGAAAGCCGTTACTTCCAATTGTTTGATCCTAGCTTGACGCGTCAGCAGGTAATCGATGCTAACTTTAATGCCAAGGTATTGGTAGAAGTAACCGATCCGCCGCGTGAAAAAGGTAAAGTAACGCTGGTACACGAGTTCCAAGATCTGACTGAATTGCCGCGTAATGCTTGGCAATATTTGCCTGGTACGCGTCGTGTGCGTCGTGCGCCAACTATCGCTTATGACTTCCCAGACGGCCCTGGTGGTTTGAGAACAGTTGACGATGCTTTGGCATTTATCGGTGCAACCGATCGTTACGATTGGAAGCTGGAACCGCAGCGTGAAGTGTTTATTCCTTACAACAACACCGAAGCTGATTCGCCAGAGCACAAGTATGCAGACATTCTGAAAGTGGGTCACCCCAACCCAGAATTCATGCGTTACGAGCTGCACCGTGTATGGGTAGTGGTTGCGACTTTGAAAGAAGGCAAGCGCCACATCTACGCTAAGCGTCGTTTGTACATGGATGAAGACTCATGGGGTGCATTGCTGGCTGACAACTACGACAGCCAAGGCAGCTTGTGGCGTACAACTATGCGTACTTTTGTAAACGCATATGACATGCCTGGTATGTCGCCTCGTCAGGAGATCTATCATGATCTGCAGAAAGGCGCTTACCTGTTGAACAACTTGGTCAACGAAGAAGGTGGCATTCAGAAAATACCTGCTAAAAAACGCCCGGATGATTACTACACACCTGCCAACCTGCGTGTTTTGGGTAAAGGCTAAGGATTGTTGTAGTGCTAGTCATAACGAAGAACCAGGGCTTGCCCTGGTTTTTTGTTTTGGTGCGCTAGTAAAAATGTATGAGTGATATAAATAAAATTCAGCGCTGTTTAGTTACTGGTGCTGGCGGTTTTTTAGGGAAATATTTGCTTGCGCTTTTGCAGCAGCAAAAAATTTTTACACGCGCTTTAGTGCGTGATGCTCAAAATTCAGATTTGCCTTGTCATCAAACAGTAGTGGGCGAGTTATCGCCTATTGTGCGCTGTGAGCCATGGCTTGAAGGTATTGATACTGTTTTTTACTTGGCAGGAACGGCCCATCTTTCGGCGGCTCCTGAGCAGTATGAGGCCGATTATCTTGCTGTCATTAATATGGCTCGCCAAGCGGTGGCAATGGGCGTTCAGCGGTTTGTCTTTGTGAGCACGACAAAAGCAGCAGCAGATGCCGGTGAGAAAGTTTGTGATGAAAGCTGGGATGCGTGGCCAACCGATGCCTACGGCTATTGGAAGCGCAAGATAGAAATCGCATTGCATGATATCGGCATCCCTCATCTTGTTGTTGTGCGACCGTGTTTGATTTATGGCGCGGGAGTAAAAGGCAATTTGCGCAAAATGATTCAGGGAGTAGAGCGCGGCTACTTTCCTCCGTTGCGCAATGTGAATGCCCAGCGCTCTATGGTGTTTGCCGGCGATGTTGCATCGGCAATATGGTTGGTGGCTATACATAATGATGCTAATCGCCAGATTTTTATCGTAGCGGATGATGAGCTGTATACCGCTAGCAACTTATACGCAGGTATTAGAGAGGCATTAGGGAAATTACCCGTTAAATGGGGTGTTCCTTTATTCTTGTTAAAAGCTGCCGGTGTGTTCGGCGATGCTGTAAAAACCGTAGGCATTGAATTGACGATTAATCGTGGTGTTGTAAAACGCTTAACTGAGCCTGCGATTTATTCTGCGGGTAAATTAAAATTGTTAGGTTGGACTCCAACTACGACATTTTTTTGTGAGCTGCCCAAAATAATTTCTGCGATGCGCCATCATGAATGACATATTGGTGCAGCATTTCTTGATCGCCTTGCTTGTGGCATTTTGTGTGTCAGTATCATTATGTTTTTTATTTATCACGCGCAATAAACACACTTGGCTCGATCTTCCCAATGAGCGATCGCTGCATAAAGTTCCAGTTCCGCGTATAGGTGGTATTGCCATTGCGTCTGGCGTTGCGTGCGCGGTGTTGTTACTGCTACAGGAATTGCAGAGTTTTCTTACTGTGTATCACGGCGTGGCGGCAGCAATATTGCTGGCAATAGCGGTGCTGGATGACAAGCAAGGTTTGCATCCATTGATACGGTTGGTTGCACAAGTGGTGGCGGCGGCGCTGTTGGTGTGGGGTGCACACGCGTATGTCAGCGCACAGTGGCTAACAGGGCTGTGGCCAGTGTTGGGTATTGTGGTGTTGATGTGGTGCATTAATCTCTACAACTTTATGGATGGCATGGATGGTTTTGCGGGCGCGATGGGCGTTATCGGCTTTGCAACTTTGTCCATTTTGGCTGTGATGCAGGGGCAAACGGAATACGCCATGTTCTGTGCAGTGATAGTTGCCGCTTGCATCGGGTTTCTTTGCTTTAACTTTCCTCCCGCGCGTATTTTTATGGGCGACAGCGGCTCTACATTGTTGGGGATGTTTATGGGGACGCTCAGCATTCACGGATGGAAAACAGGTATCTATTCACTGTGGGTGCTGTTACTGATCTTTTCTCCCTTTTGGGTGGATGCAACCGTGACGCTGTGCAAGCGTTTGTGTAAAAGAGAAAAAGTGTGGTTGCCACATCGCCAGCATCATTATCAGCGCTGGGTGTTGGCCGGTTACAGCCATCGCCAAGTGTTGCGCGTTTATGTCGTTTTAATGTTGGCTTGCTCGGCGACTGCAATTCTCCAACAGCACATACAGCAGCCTTGGATGAACATCGGACTGCCACTGGCGTGGGTTGTGTGTTACGGTTTCATCATCTTGCAGTCAGAGCGCAAGCTGCGACAGAACTCATCCGCAGCGGCAGTGCGTAGCAAAGGTTAGATGTGAAGATTTTTCGAAAGACAGTGCGTTTTTTACAACAGTATCACAAGCAAATATTGATGCTGCTTGTCGATTTCTTTTTGTTGGGGGCGGCGCTGCTGTTCGCTTTTTGGGCGCGCTTGGGGGAAGTTTGGCTTCCTCAACAAACAGCACAGTATGTTTTGCTTGCTGTCTGTTTGGCTTTGACGCTGTTTGCTTTTGGCCGTCTTGGCTTGTATCGCTCCATTATTCGTTACATGGGGCAGCAAGCGATTTTTGCTGTGATGCAGGGCGTTTTAATTTCCGCATTAATCGTTGCTGTTATCGCGTACATGAGCGATATGTTCATGCCGCGCTCAGTTCCCGTTATTTATTTGTGTTTCGCCTATATTTTTATCGGCGGATCGCGCATGGCGATTCGTGCGTACTATCACAAGGGTGTGGAAATTCATCGCGAGCGCGTGGCCATTTACGGCGCCGGATCGTCGGGCTTACAGGTGTATCAGGCTTTGGAGCGCAGCGACGATTACAAGCCGGTGTTGTTTATAGACGATAACTTGGCCAAGCATGGCATGATTTTGGATGGTCTGCCGGTATATGGTGCCATCAATATTCCTGCGCTGTTAGAGCGTTACGGTATTACCGAGGTGCTGCTGGCGATGCCGTCTGCACCTTTGCAGCGCAGGAAAGAAATCTTGCAGGAATTGTCCGCGATGGGCGTGAAATCGCAGATGGTTCCCGGTATTGAGGAGTTGTTGGACAGCTCCTTGCGCGGCCGCGATGTCACACAGGTATATGACAACATTTTAGGGCGCGTTCCCGTTGCGCCGGATCTGCATTTGTTGGATCGCTGCATACGAGATCATGTGGTCATGGTAACCGGTGCAGCAGGCTCTATCGGCAGCGAGTTGTGCCGGCAAATATTGCTGAGCAATCCGCGCATTTTGTTGCTGGTCGATATCAATGAATTTGGTCTGTATCAAATTGATATGGAATTGCGGCAATCATTGAACGGTAGTCAGCTACAAACTATTGAACTGGTGTCTTTGTTGGGTAATACAGCCAATCAGAGTCACATGGCACAAATTATCAGCAGCTTTGGCGTGCAGACCATTTATCACGCCGGTGCCTATAAACATGTGCCGATTGTCGAAAATAATGTCATCGAAGGCGTGCGCAACAATGTGGTTGGCACTTGGTCCTTGGTGAAAGCTGCTGCTGAAAATGCTGTAGAAACTTTTGTGCTGATTTCAACGGATAAAGCCGTGCGCCCTGTCAGTGTCATGGGTGCCAGCAAACGCTGCGCGGAGTTGATCTGCCAAGCCTATGCAGAGAGCAAACTGGGCACGCGTTTTTGTATGGTGCGTTTTGGCAATGTGTTGGGCTCGTCTGGCTCTGTGGTGCCGTTATTTTTTGATCAAATTAATGCCGGTGGCCCTGTGACGGTGACACATGCCGAGGTGGTGCGCTATTTCATGACCATTCCCGAAGCGGCGCAGTTGGTCTTGCAAGCGGGCAGCATGGGTGAGGGCGGGGAAGTTTTTGTGTTGGATATGGGTAAACCCGTGCGCATTATGGAGTTGGCCGAGCGCATGGTCGCCTTGCTGGGCCGCACCGTGCGCAATGAACAAAACCCCGATGGTGATATAGAAATTGCAATCACTGGATTGCGACCAGGCGAAAAGCTGTACGAGGAATTGGTGTTGGGTGACAGAGTTTCCGGTACAGGTCATCCCATGATTATGCGGGCAGAGGAAAGTTTTTTGTCGCTGCCCAATTTGCTGGTCTGTTTGGAGAGAATTCAACAAGCCTGCGATAGTGGTGATTGCCAAACGATCAAAAATCTACTCAATGAAGTGGTTGGTGAATTTTCAGATCAGCCAATCAACGACGCTGTTTGGCGCCGCAGCCAGCCAGCTGTTGCTGGAGAAAGTGATACGCAATCGTCCAATGTCACGCCGCTGCTGCGTAAACCGCCTAAAAATACGCATTAACGATTCTGATTCGTCACTTCTAAGACTGTAGGGTCTTGTGGATCTAATAGCTGCCACGCCCGTAAATATTTCTCTGCGCGTTCATACTGCTTGTTGTCTAACGCCATGCTAAAACGCGTGAGTTGTACATTGCGGTTATAAGTAGGCAGAGCAGCTGCTTTGTCCAATACGCTAAACGCTTCGCCCGTTTTGCCCACTTGATTCAACGCGATGGCATATAAATAAAAAATATGAGGATCTTGGCTGTGCTGCGTGGCTAGATTGAGTTGTTGGACAGCTTCGTTGGTGTTATTGCTGCGCACCAACCACAGTGCATACGACATCATGAGATCCGCATTATCCGGCACGCGTTGCATGGCTGTTTTTAAAATGCTTCCGGCAGCGGATTCTTGTTGCAGCATGCGATACAAGTCGGCCAAGTTGATAGAGGCGGGAATGTAATAGGGCTCGCGTTCAATGGCGGTTTTCAATAATGTTTCTGCCTCCTGCAGGCGTTGCTCGCGTATGGCGAGTCCGGCGAGATTGGTTAGCGCAGCAGCGCGATCAGCATCAATTTCTTGACTGTCGATATATGCCTGACGAGCTTTCGTAAAGCTGGCATTGTTTTGCGCAATGGGGTTTCCGGCTAACTGTCTTGCCGCTTCGATGCGAATGGCGAGTACAGCATCATCTAGCAGCGGAAGCAGGATGGCTTGCTGCTCTGGTGACAGCGCTTCGGTTGCACGCAATGCGCCGAGGCGAAGCAAATCACTGTTGTCGCGCAGTGCATTTTTTATCAGCGGCAAGATATCGCGTGTTGGAAAATTGACCAGTAATCCAATGCCCGTTGCGCGCACTATAGGTGCTTGTGTGTCATCTTGTATCAGCTGCACCAAGGCATCATAAGCAGAAGGTTTTGCTAATCGCGCTTGCGCTAGAACGCTGCCGTAGTGTGGCGTTTTCCACGCGCTGCCTGCATTTTTTTCAATAGCATCCGTTGCCCATGTGTTGGTTTTATCCGCATGGCAATTGGTGCAGGCATTGGGTGTGTTGAGTGTCGCGCTTAAGTCTGGGCGTGGAATGCGGAAGCTGTGATCGCGGCGGGCATCCACCGTCATGTAAGTGCGCGTGGGCATGTGACAGTCGACGCAAAAGCTGCCTGCTTTTTCAGGTTCATGCATCGTGTGCTTGGG
>JAWKZZ010000006.1:0-238028 GCA_041395785.1 Pseudomonadales bacterium | reverse complement strand
AGACCCATTTTTTATATGCGCGTTCATTGCATACGCTGCTTATGCTGTCTGGATGTGCGCTGTGTGGCAGATGGCAGAGGATCGTGGTGCATAACGCAGAGCTAAAGGGCGAGCGCCGACGGCGCGAGTCCAGTGAGCGCAGCGAACGCCTTTGAGCGACTTGTTAGGCAGGTGGTTTGCTGATTGCATCACTGCACACTTCCCGAAAGCTACTGTTTGTAATGTTTCTGGTGCTGCCAGACTAAACGCCGCGATAAAACCGCGCAACTTCTGACAGAGAATTTTCTCGCAGGGCAGAAGCAGACTTTCTAACACTGCATTTTTGATACTTTCTCTACTGCTGCCACTTTGTAGAACTTGTGCGGCGAAATTACTGCTTAACTTGCAACAAAGTTCTTACTTAAAACAAAAGACAAATTTTTTGACGCCTAACGTCGGCCATAAGGTGCGCCGCGAAGCGGCGTCAAGTGAGTGAAACGAACGGCCTTCATGGCCTTGTTAGGTGCGCGGCATGAACAAAATAGACAGGGCATTCACAGTAGTAATCTTGGTGTGTATTTCTATAGCGGCGATTAGTTGGATAGGTAAAGAGTTCTACGCGTTGCTGGCAATGTTTGAAATGCTTGTCGGTGTTGTTATCGGCATGACGATTTTCTTGCCGAATAGAAGCACCTAACGCCGAGCTAAGGGGCAGACACAAGCGGCGCATATAATGCGAAGCATGCGCCGGTTGGGGCTGTCCAGCGAAGCGGCCTTGAGCGACTTGTTAGATGCCATATGCCTACTTATATGTAACCGAGACACCTTTAACATCATTATTCCTTGTGAGTGCCTCTGGATCTGAATTGCTGATTTCTAATGATCGCTCAGAAAGCCAGGTTAGCTGCAATTTTGTTTCGTTAGGATGGTTGTCTGCAATGTATGCGTTACCACCCTCATTTTCTAGTATTTCATTCGAGTTTATGACTGAGACCTGCGTAGAAAACCCTGTTGTAGCTCCACAATCTCTTTGGAATACAACTGCTTTGTACTTATTGCCCGGAGAATAAATTTCTTTGAATACTTGATTGCCACACATATCTGGAAGTGATGTGAAGAATATATATAAAGCCAAAAAAGCTGCGACCAAAAAGCCCGCCAGTGACGTTGATAACCATATTGTTAGTTTGACCCACTTTCGCATTGGCATCTAACGCAGAGCTAAGGGGCAGCCGAAGCGGCGCATATAATTTGCGCAGCAAATGCGCCGGTTTAGGCTGTCCAGCGAAGCGTCCTTGAGCGACTTGTTATGCATTTTATTGTGATAGCTCATTTATTTTTTGCTTGGCTTCTGGACCAAAATTATGGTCATAAGCACGTCTGTACCAATACTTAGCAAGTTCGTTATTTTTTGCTACGCCTTCACCTTGATTGTACATTTGGCCTAAATTAAATTCGGCATGAGGCTGATTTTGCTCGGCAGCTTTTTTATACCAGTAAAATGCTTGTGTAGGATCTTTTTTAACGCCCAAACCCTCTCGGTATAAATTGCTTGTGAATCAGCGTGGCCTTGCTCTGCTGCAATTTGGGCGTAATGGAATGATTCTGTGTAGTTACCTTCTTGAAAGTAAAAGCGAGCCTTTTTTGCCGCATCTGAATACTTTTCGACGTCTGCTTGGTTGGGAACATTGTATGTTGGTTTATAAGGATCTGGTGGAACTGTACAGCCTGATAATAAAACAATAGTGAGGACTAAAAATATATATTTCATGGAGGCTCCATTATGCATAACGCCGAGCTAAGGGGCAGGCCGAACCGGCGCGACAATGCGAAGCAGCGCCGGTTTGGACTGTCCCAGTGAGCGAAGCGAACGCCTTGAGCGACTTGTTAGGTGGCATTTGCATACCATTCTGGTTCTGTTTCACTACTAGCCCAACCCCACTCTACAAGACATTCAATGTAATTTTCAGCGTTGATTGGCAAATGATGATGTTCTGCCAACATAGATGAAACTGCGTAACCAGACTCTAATGCCTCAGAAAAGGCATTTGCAGAATATTCAGTACCAATAAGCATGCCTTGCTCATTGCCAAATTGTGGTAGCAGACAGGCAAACTCCCACTCTGTTCCATCTCGCAATTTCAAAACAAATGGTGCTACAAATTTTATAGAAAGAGCATTGGCTACAATTTGCCATTGATCTCTGAGTAATTGCAGCTCTGACATACTGCCACCTAACGCCGAGCTAAAGGGCGAGCCGCGCAGCGGCGAGTCCAGCGAGCAACGCGAGCGCCTTTGAGCGACTTGTTAGGCAGGTGGTTTGCGGCTGAATTCACTGCGTTTCTTCCCGAAAGCTACTGTTTGTAATGTTTGTGTTACTGCAAGCCTAAACGCCGCACGAAACTCGCGCAACTTCTGACAGAGCATTTTCGCGCAGGGCAGAAGCAGACTTTCCAACACTGTATTTTTGAAACAACTTATTGAAACTGCCACTTTGCAGAACTTGCGCGGCGAAATTACTGCCGCAATTCCTACAAAGTTTTTCACTTAAAACAAAAGACAAATTCTTTGACGCCTAACGCAGAGCTAAGGGGCAGGCCAGACCGGCGCGATAATGCGAAGCAGCGCCGGTTTGGACTGTCCCAGTGAGCGCAGCGAACGCCTTGAGCGACTTGTTAGGTACCACTTATTGCTTCTCCCATTCCTCAATTTCACCCGCATAAACTGTAAACAGCGGATGCGGCTCTATTGTTTTACATTTGTACCACTTTTCATACACCGCTGGGCTGCGCTGCTTCAGCTTTGCCATTAGATGTTGCCATTCGTAATTCATTTGACCGTTGGTGACACTTATTGATATTGGTTTTCTTGCGGCACCAATTTTTGATTTATTGAAGCTGTACCCTCTATTTTCTGATTCTTCATGCATATGCTTCAAATAAATGGAAATTGCCGACAACGGCGCATTGCAGCTCTTGAATCTTTCTAATTGTGGATGATTTCGATAGCCCTTTGTTTCATTTCTGAGCACAGCTTGCGCCAAAAGCGTTTCACGCCAAAGTGCAACGATTCCTTGCGCGTCTAGATATTTGGGATGTATTGACCAGAGGCGCATGGTTTTATTTGGTACCTAACGACGAGCTAAAGGGCGAGCCGCGCAGCGGCGAGTCCAGCGAGCAACGCGAGCGCCTTTGAGCGACTTGTTATGCGTAAGCGATGCTCTCGCTACACAGTGATTCTGCTGCAAAACGCAACTCCCCTTCTATTATTTTTCAGCGCGCAACTTGCCGCGCGCCACCTGACAAAGAAATTACCAGAAAACCCTTAAAAGGAAAACGCGCGGAACGCTCTGTGCGAAGGATTTTTTTTCACTCACTGCCGCACTCGCGCTTTTTGACGAAGGACTGCTTTCCGTTACTGCTTACTTTCAGCGCAATTTTCTCAAAAGGAAAACGCGGAACAACTTAACTTTTTCTACTGGCACAAACTACAAAAAACATTTTCGCTTGGTGCATAACGCCGAGCTAAAGGGCGAGCCGTTTACGGCGAGTCCAGTGAGCAACGCGAACGCCTTTGAGCGACTTGTTAGGCTGGTGGTTTGCTGCTGGTTTCACTGCTCTTTTCCCGCGAGCTACTGTTTGTAATGTTTATGTTGCTGCAAGCCTAAACGCAGCGATGAAGCCGCGCAACTTATGACGAAGCATTTTCGAGCAGGGCAGAAGCAGACTTTCTAACACTGCTTTTTTGATGCTTTTTCTACTGCTGCCACTTTGCAGAACTTGCGCGGCGAAATTACTGCCGCAATTCCTACAAAGTTTTTCACTTAAAACAAATGACAAATTCTTTGACGCCTAACGCCGAGCTAAGGGGCAGCGCAAGGCGGCGCGTAAAATATGCGAAGCATGCGCCGACTGAAGCTGTCCAGTGGCGAAGCCACGACCTTGAGCGACTTGTTAGGGGCTGTATTGACCAACGCGCCGCCACCGATATACCATAAACTGGTAACTATTGGTAATTTATGGTAGGTAGTATGGCCAAAAACACTAGCATTAGCCTCGGCGAGCACTTTGATGGCTTTATTGCGCACCAACTGGAAAGCGGACGCTACGGCTCTGCCAGCGAGGTAGTGCGTGCAGCGTTGAGATTGCTGGAAAACTCGGAAAGCAAGCTGGATGTTTTGCGTCGTATGCTGAACGAAGGAGAGCAAAGCGGTCTGACCGATTACAACTACGGAGAGTTTATTGCTGAACTGGATAGCCGCAATAAATGAATACATTTGCATTAACCCATAAAGCCAAAGCAGATTTGCGAGCGATTGCTCTCTTTACCGAAAAAACATGGGGTAGAGAACAACGAAATTTGTACCTCAAACAACTTGATGATGCTTTTCACATGCTGGCGCAAAATACGCAAGCTGGCAAAACTTGTGACGATATAAAAATTGGGTACAAAAAATTTCCACAAGGCAGTCATATTATTTTCTACAAAGCCGGCAACCAGACTAGCATTGAAATTATTCGTATTCTGCACAAACACATGGATGTTGATACTCAGCTTAGCCCCTAACGCAGAGCTAAGCTGCCGCCGAAGCGCGTAGCGCGAAGGGAACCGAGAACGGTGCATACTGCGAAGCAGCACCGTTTGAGGCGGTCGGCTTGAGCGACTTGTTATGCGTAAGCGAGGCATTCTCTACAAAGTTCCACTGTTGCAAAACCTGACTCCCCTTCTATTCTTTTTCAGCACGCACCCCAGTTGCGCGCCACCTGACAGAGAACTTACCAGAAAAACCTTGAAAGAAAAACGCGCGGAACAACCTGTGCGAAGGCTTTACTTTCAAGCATCGCAACACTCGCGCTTTCTGACGAAGGACTGCTTTCCGTTTACTACTGACTTTCAAAGCATTTTTCTCGAAAGGAAAACGCGGAACAACTTCACTTTTTCTGCTGGCACAAACTACAAAAAAACTTTTTCGCTTGGTGCATAACGCAGAGCTAAAGGGCGAGCCGCGCAGCGGCGAGTCCAGCGAGCAACGCGAGCGCCTTTGAGCGACTTGTTAGGCTGGTGGTTTGCTGCTGAATTCACTGCGTTTCTTCCCGAAAGCTACTGTTTGTAATGTTGTTAATTCTGCAAGCCTAAACGCAGCGATGAAGCCGCGCAACTTCTGACAGAGCATTTTCGCGCAGGGCAGAAGCAGACTATCCAACACTGCGTTTTTGATGCTTTTTCTATTACTGCCACTTTGCAGAACTTGCGCGGCGAAATTACTGCCGCAATTGCTACAAAGTTTTTCACTTAAAACAAAAGACAAATTCTTTGACGCCTAACGCCGAGCTAAAGGGCGAGCCGCGCAGCGGCGAGTCCAGCGAGCAACGCGAGCGCCTTTGAGCGACTTGTTAGGTGAATTCTCTCGCAAACTTTGCTGACCTTTTGATAATAAAATTTCTGATTTCAAACAATTCGTTGATTCCTAGTATTTCTCTCACTCTTTCCTTGACGTTCTCCACTGCAAGATCTTCTTTATGGTCTGGCGCACTGTCCTTTAGCTTTGACATACTCATGACATTAGCAAATATGTTAAATGACTCGTCTATTGCTTTACTTCTGTCTTCACTACGTTCACCGCGCAGTGCATTAACTAGATGTGTCTTAATTCCAATTTCATTTATTGCGTCTTCAAATGGCTCTAAAGCCAAGGAAACCGACTTTGGAACCCATGCTGCGTAAAGTCTTTTTAATGCAAAAAGTTTATGCGCGCACTCCATTGCCTTTTCGGTTGGGCCCTCGCGAAATAACACACCTACGGTTTCATGAACTTCTGACATGTATGCCTCACAAAAGGAAACGTGTTTGTCAAATGCAACTGTTGACATATGTGATGACGCACCCAGTGAGAATACCTGCTGATCTGTTTGCAGCTGCTTTTGCCTCTCAAACGCTGATGCATCTCTAGCTATTTGAAACAACGCCCCAAATAGTGAAGCGACTCCCGGAACTGCAATCATTCCTGAAACAAAATCAGATATTGGCAAGTAAGCAGCAGACATTACTGATGCAATAAATATTATCGCTAAACTTATGTACGTAGTGCAGTTATTCATATTCACCTAACGCAGAGCTAAAGGGCGAGCCGCGCAGCGGCGAGTCCAACGAGCAAAGCGAGTGCCTTTGAGCGACTTGTTAGATGCCAACACGCAATGCTTTCCCCGCTTCTTCGTCATATTCCCAGAACTCAACCTCTACTGGAATAAGGTGAGCGTATGTTTTTACATAATACTGAAGCAAAGTTTCGCCGCGCTCTGAATTTATGTCTTTAAGAACAAACATGACTTTTTTGTATTCTGGCGGTGAAGCATAAAAATAATACATTGCCTCATTCCAAACTGTCATTTTTGCACTAGGAACATTGCCGCCCGATGTCCATCTATGAGATTTGCACTCTACAAGCCACTTTTTGTCATCACAACCAAGGTCAAAACTGTGCAATTTTTTCTTCTCGCCTACACCTACCGGTACTTTATGTCCTCTTTGCAAATTGACGCCTTCTGAAGCAAAAAATGATTGCGCTACAAGTTCGAACTCCCGCCCAACTTGAGAATTTGAATTTGATCCTACGCGCTGGAAAGGTTTCTGCATGTTGGCATCTAACGCTGAGCTAAGGGGCAGACACAAGCGGCGCACATAATGCGAAGCATGCGCCGGTTGGGGCTGTCCAGTGGCGAAGCCACGACCTTGAGCGACTTGTTATGGCTAAACACGATTACCTTCTGGCTCATAAAGACCGATTAATGTTTGCTCCATGATAAGCGCCTTTCTTACTGGAGATAATTGCATTGGCCCAGGATTAACCATCATGTCTATATCTTCTAGGTCAAGAAGGTACGTTTTTATAGGATGCGTTTGAGCCGCTAACAATTGATAGAGGTTTGAATTTGATGACGCTGATTTTTGAAACTCTCTGCGTAGCCGCTCGCCAAAATTACCCCAATTTCCGGTTGTGGCTTTTCCAATATAGATAATTTTTCCATTTGTATGATGTATATAGACGCCACTTTTATCTGCATAGTGCCCGAGTTGTGATTTATTCCATGTTGTATTGTCTCCTGCAACAGAGACTACAAAGCCGCCATTAACAATATCTGCCTTGATTGGTACATTAATAGTTAATTGCACGAATTCTCCTTATAGCCATAACGCCGAGCTAAAGGGCGAGCCGGCGAGTCCAGTGAGCAACGCGAACGCCTTTGAGCGACTTGTTAGGCTGGCGGTTTGCTGCTGGTTTCACTGCTCTTTTCCCCGCGAGCTACTGTTTGTAATGTTTATGTTGCTGCAAGCCTAAACGCAGCGATGAAGCCGCGCAACTTATGACGAAGCATTTTCGAGCAGGCGAAGCAGACTTTCAACACCGCTTTTTTGATGCTTTTTCTACTGCTGCCACTTTGCAGAACTTGCGCGGCGAAATTACTGCCGCAATTCCTACAAAGTTTTTCACTTAAAACAAATGACAAATTCGACGCCTAACGTGAGCTGTTGCCACCGAAGTGCGCAGCACGAAGGGAACCGCAGGAGGCGCTAAACTGGCGAAGCAGCGCCGACTGCGGTGGTCGGCTTGAGCGACTTGTTAGGTAACCATTGTTACTTAGATTTGAACTGGATAGATCCACTCCCTTTTTATGGCTTCATTATTTTGACAACGCCTTGATCACTGGGGTTGTGGCTTTTATATATTTCAAAGTTCTTCAGAGCCAATTCAGTGTTGTTTGTGTTAAATATGCCATACCCAATGAATAATAAGCATTGGTATAACCTTGCCTTTTGGCTTTCAAGTAAGGCAATGCCTTTCCGCCTTGATTCGAACTCCCTAAAAATACCCATATGGTAATTTGCTGACGGGTCATCAGGTTAGTTGATGTAATAGGTTTTGAAAACTTTCGATCTGCCTCAGTTGCACCTGGGATGTCTAGGTTATGGCCTATACTGTTTAAGATGCTAGTTCTTCTTAAAAGATCTGGAGATGCTCTTGGACGGTTTACCAGAGTATCTAACATGCTAGAAAGGACTTTTGTGTCATTTGTTGCCTGTAACTTGTCGTTGCCATTATCAAACTTTGTGATAGTTTTTTGCGTGTATTGATAAATCATTAATTATTTGATCAAGATACTTTAAATCCAATCCGTATTTTCTTTCCGGCATTGGCTCTTGTAACGGTCAGTATTTTTTTTAGGTTATACACACCGTATTCTTTTGCAATTGAAGAATTTGACAAAATGCAAGAAGAATGAGAATGGCGATACTTGGTTTCATATTGGTTACCTAACGCAGAGCTAAAGGGCGAGCCACGCAGTGGCGAGTCCAGCGAGCAACGCGAGCGCCTTTGAGCGACTTGTTAGGCAGTGGTTTGTTGCTGTGTTCACTGCGTTTCTTCCCGAAAGCTGCTGTTTGTAATATTGATGGAACCGCCAGACTAAACGCAGCGATGAAACCGCGCAACTTCTGACGAAGCATTTTCGCGCAGGACAGAAGCAGACTTTCCGACGCTGCGTTGTTGAAACATTTTACCGAAACTACTTTTTTGCAGAACCTGCGCGGCGAAATTACTGCTCAACTTGCAACAAAGTTCTTACTTAAAACAAAAGACAAATTTTTTGACGCCTAACGCAGAGCTAAAGGGCGAGCCGCGCAGCGGCGAGTCCAGCGAGCTTCGCGAGCGCCTTTGAGCGACTTGTTAGGCAGGTGGTTTACCGCTGAATTCACTGTGCTTCTTCCCGAAAGCTGCTGTTTGTAATGTTGTTGATTCTGCAAGCCTAAACGCAGCGATGAAGCCGCGCAACTTCTGACGCAGCATTTTTGAGCAGGGCAGAAGCAGACTTTCTAACACTGCATTTTTGATACTTTTTCTATTACTGCCACTTTGCAGAACTTGCGCGGCGAAATTACTGCCGTAATTGCTACAAAGTTTTTACTTAAAACAAAAAACAAATTCTTTGACGCCTAACGCAGAGCTAAGGGGCGACCACAAGCGGCGCGTAAAATGCGAAGCATACGCCGATTGGGGACGTCCAGCGAGCAACGCGAGCGTTCCTTGAGCGACTTGTTAGGAGTCATATGCCTTGTGCATTTTGAATTTCTCGCCAGAACTGTATCGCACTAGGTTCTTAAACCCACATGGCGTCGGAGTGCTCGCGCAATTATAGGAGCGTATGGACTTGGTAGTTTTCTGCAAGTTGGCGAGGAACACCAGAGAGCACTTCCTCCTTTTGAAAAGTTTGGCACTCTATTGGCATTACCGCTAGCAATAGCAAACCGACATGGTAAATATCTGTAGATTTACCTACGATTCCAAACTCAATTGGATTGATTGCTTCTGGCGGAAACATCCATTGCGCCAACATGGTTCCAAATATATTTATATCTGATTCTAGCCTTGATATTCCAAGATCCCCCACTTTAAATGACCAGACAGGGTCTTTTGTTGGAACCATTCCTGTCAAAACTTTGAGATACGAATACATTTCCAGGATGAATGTCTTTATGAACATAATTTTTCGAATGCATATATGAAACTGCCTGCAATACATCGCGTGCTATATGAGGTATCCAAAGCGTGTGGATCTGGCATGGTCCACTCATTAGCCTGCCTAACGGAAAACCACAGCGCTCCATAATTAAATAAAAAGTATCTCTGTATTCAAATGCATTGTGTACATATGTGATATTGGGATGCCTAAGGCTTATTAATTTATTAAGTCTTTCTAGCCATACAGATTTTACTTGCTCAAAAGTTCTTCCCTTGCGGAACAAGAATTTTTGCTACAAGTGGTTTTGCCATTCATCAAAGCACTCATATACAGTTCCAAAAAAAAAAAAAAGCTCCATTGCCAATTTGCTGACCTATATAGTAGGTATGGCTGCCGACATTAATGCTCGCCATAAAGGCAGTGTAAATTGTCGTATCGGATTGATTTGCATGAAGTCGGCAGACACTTGTTTTGACTTCTAACGCAAAGCTAAGCGGCGACTGCAACCGGCGCGAAAATGCGAAGCAGCGCCGGTGGAAGGCGTCCAGTTCAGCGCAACGCGCTGAATCTGCTTGAGCGCCTTGTTAGCCTTACCACCTGAAACCCCAGCAGCATTCTGAATTCTTTTCCAATTCCTCAAGTAGTTTAGGCACCTTTTCCAGCCTTGAACCAAGTTTTTCAACTATGGATTGATATAAGGTGAATCATCTTCATCTCTGAGAGCAACGCTTGATACATGACGCCCATGTAACCAGCTAGATTTGCAAAGGATTCAATTAAGCTGCAGACTTTCTGAGAAATATATTTTTTTCTCATTATAAAAAGACATAAATTCCTTTATATTCTTTGTGAAGACTTTTTGCTTTTATTTCTTCTTCAGGTGACAGCGTGTGATCCCTCTTTTATTTCCTAAGGCTCTGCATTTTTTCATGGTTTTCATATTGTTTGCCCTAAAGCTTCTCTTACCCAACTCCATTGATAAACTAATTATTCCTTGATAAAGCTTAACTGATTTTGAATATAGTTCTAATGTACTCTGCCCTTCTCGCATGAAGAGAAGAGTATTCGACAGCGTGACGATGAGCGCTTATTTGAAGGTCTGACTTAAATTTTTCTAATTCTTTAGACAATATGGAATTTATCAGAGACCTTGCTAACCAGGCCATAGCCGCAACAAGGATCGCCATTCCACCAAGAGTTTTTACAATTTCATCCCAGAGCATATTGGTTTCCTAAGGCCTAACGCCGAGCTAAAGGGCGAGCCGTTTACGGCGAGTCCAGTGAGCAACGCGAACGCCTTTGAGCGACTTGTTAGGCTGGTGGTTTGCTGCTGGTTTCACTGCTCTTTTCCCGCGAGCTACCGTTTGTAATGTTTATGTTAAGCGTGCTTCAAACGCAGCGATGAAGCCGCGCAACTTATGACGAAGCATTTTCGAGCAGGGCAGAAGCAGACTTTCTAACACTGCTTTTTTGATGCTTTTTCTACTGCTGCCACTTTGCAGAACTTGCGCGGCGAAATTACTGCCGCAATTCACAAAGTTTTTCACTCAAAACAAATGACAATTCTTTGACGCCTAACGCCGAGCAGGCAGCGCAAGGCGGCGCGTAAAATATGAAGCATGCGCCGACTGAAGCTGTCCAGTGGCGAAGCCACGACCTTGAGCGACTTGTTAGGGGCTGTATTGACCAACGCGCCGCCACCGATATACCATAAACTGGTAACTATTGGTAATTTGCGGTAGGTAGCATGGCCAAAAACACTAGCATTAGCCTCGGCGAGCACTTTTGATGGCTTTATTGCGCACCTCAACTGGAAAGCGGACGCTACGCTCTTGCCAGCGAGGTAGTGCAGCAGCGTTGAGATTGCTGGAAAAACTCGGAAAGCAAGCTGGATGTTTTGCGTCGTATGCTGAACGAAGGAGAGCAAAGCGGTCTGACCGATTAACTACGGAGAGTTTATTGCTGAACTGGATAGCCGCAATAAATGAATACATTTACTAAGTTTCAGTAAAGCCAAAAGCAGATTTGCGAGCGATTGCTCTCTTTTACCGAAAACATGGGGTAGAGAACAACGAAAATTTGTACCTCAAACAACTTGATGATGCTTTCACATGCTGGGCAAAATACGCAAGCTGGCAAAACTTGTGACGATATAAAAATTGGGTACAAAAAATTTCCCCCACAAGGCAGTCATATTATTTTCTACAAAGCCGGCAAAACTGGTGAGACTAGCATTGAAATTATTCGTATTCTGCACAAACACATGGATGTTGATACTCAGCTTAGCCCCTAACGCAGAGCTAAGCTGCCGCCGAAGCGCGTAGCGAAGGGGAACCGAGAACGGTGCATACTGCGAAGCAGCACCGTTTGAGGCGGTCGGCTTGAGCGACTTGTTATGCGTAAGCGAGGCATTCTCTACAAAGTTCCACTGTTGCAAACCCGACTCCCCTTCTATTCTTCAGCACGCACCCTCCCAGCTGCGCGCCACCTGACAGAGAACTTACCAGAAAAACCTTGAAAGAAAACGCGCGGAACAACTCTGGTGCGAAGGCTTTACTTTCAAGCATCGCAACACTCGCGCTTTCTGACGAAGGACTGCTTCGTTTACTACTGACTTTCAAAGCATTTTTCTCGAAAGGAAAACGCGGAACAACTTCACTTTTTCTGCTGGCACAAACTACAAAAACTTTTTCGCTTGGTGCATAACGGTGAGCTAAAGGGCGAAAATACGCGCAGCGGCGAGTCCAGCGAGCAACGCGAGCGCCTTTGAGCGACTTGTTAGGCTGGTGGTTTGTTGCTGAATTCACTGCGTTTCTTCCCGAAAGCTACTGTTTGTAATGTTGTTAATTCTGCAAGCCTAAACGCAGCGATGAAGCCGCGCAACTTCTGACAGAGCATTTTCGCGCAGGGCAGAAGCAGACTATCCAACACTGCGTTTTTGATGCTTTTTCTATTACTGCCACTTTGCAGAACTTGCGCGGCGAAATTACTGCCGCAATTCCTACAAAGTTTTTCACTTAAAACAAAAGACAAATTCTTTGACGCCTAACGACGAGCTAAAGGGCGAGCCGCGCAGCGGCGAGTCCAGCGAGCAACGCGAGCGCCTTTGAGCGACTTGTTATGCGTAAGCGATGCTCTCGCTACACAGTGATTCTGCTGCAAAACGCAACTCCCCTTCTATTATTTTTCAGCGCGCAACTTGCCGCGCGCCACCTGACAAAGAAATTACCAGAAAACCCTTAAAAGGAAAACGCGCGGAACGCTCTGTGCGAAGGATTTTTTTTCACTCACTGCCGCACTCGCGCTTTTTGACGAAGGACTGCTTTCCGTTACTGCTTACTTTCAGCGCAATTTTCTCAAAAGGAAAACGCGGAACAACTTAACTTTTTCTACTGGCACAAACTACAAAAAACATTTTCGCTTGGTGCATAACGCAGAGCTAAAGGGCGAGCCGCGCAGCGGCGAGTCCAGCGAGCAACGCGAGCGCCTTTGAGCGACTTGTTATGTGCTGGACAAACCACCCAACATATGTACAATATTCTGTACATATTGAGGAGTCTCCTATGGATGCCATTTCCTATACCGCTGCACGCGCAAACCTTGCCGCCACCATGAATAGGGTCTGTGACGACCATGAAGCCCTGATTATTACCCGAAATAGCGAGCAAGCCGTAGTCATGATGTCCTTGGAGGACTACAAGGCGCTTGAAGAAACGGCCTATCTGCTGCGCAGCACCAAGAATGCCCAGCGGCTTCTGGCCTCGATTGCCCAGCTTGAGGCTGGGCAAGGTCAAGAGCGGAGCTTGGCTGAATGAAACTAATTTTTTCGGAGCAAGCATGGGAAGATTATTTGCACTGGCAAAAAACGGATACGAAAATTCTTGAGCGCATAAATGTCCTTGTGAAAGAAACTTCACGCCAACCATTTACAGGCATTGGCAAACCGGAGCCACTAAAACATGCTCTGGCTGGTTATTGGTCTCGACGGATTAATGACGAGCACCGATTTGTTTACAAAGTAACAGATGGCTCACTTCTTATTGCGCAACTGCGATACCACTACAGCAAGATAACGCCGAGCTTGGCAGCAGGCTGAACCGGCGCGACAATGTGAAGCAGCGCCGGTTTGACTGTCCCAGTGAGCGAAGCGAACGCCTTGAGCGACTTGTTAGGTGGCATTTGCATACCATTCTGGTTCTGTTTCACTACTAGCCCAACCCCACTCTACAAGACATTCAATGTACTTTTCAGCGTTGATTGGCAAATGATGATGTTCTGCCAACATAGATGAAACTGCGTAATTCAGACTCTAATGCCTCAGAAAAGGCATTTGCAGAATATTCAGTACCAATAAGTATGCCTTGCTCATTGCCAAATTGTGGTAGCAGACAGGCAAACCCCCACTCTGTTCCATCTCGCAATTTCAAAACAAATGGTGCTACAAATTTTATAGAAAGAGCATTGGCTACAATTTGCCATTGATCTCTGAGTAATTGCAGCTCTGACATACTGCCACCTAACGTTGACAAAGGGCGAGGCGCAGCGGCGAGTCCAGCGAGCAACGCGAGCGCCTTTGAGCGACTTGTTAGCAGGTTTGCGGCTGAACGTGCTTTCCCGAAAGCTACTGTTTGTAATGTTTGTGTTACTGCAAGCCTAAACGCTGCACGAAACTCGCGCAACTTCTGACAGAGCATTTTCGCAGGCAGAAGCAGACTTTCCAACACTGTATTTTTGAAACAACTTATTGAAACTGCCACTTTGCAGAACTTGCGCGGCGAAATTACTGCCGCAATTCCTACAAAGTTTTTCACTTAAAACAAAAGACAAATTCTTTGACGCCTAACGCAGAGCTAAAGGGCGAGCCGCGCAGCGGCGAGTCCAGCGAGCAACGCGAGCGCCTTTGAGCGACTTGTTATGCGTAAGCGACGCTCTCTCTACACCGTGATTCTGCTGCAACACACAACTCCCCTTCTATTATTTTTCAGTACGCACAAAAGCTGCGCGCCACCTGACAAAGAACTTAGCAGAAAACCCTTAAAAGGAAAACGCGCGGAACGCTCTTCAGTGAAGGATTTTTCACTCACTGCCGCACTCGCGCTTTCTGACGAAGGACTGCTTTCCGTTACTGCTTACTTTCAGCGCAATTTTCTTAAAAGGAAAATGCGGAACAACTACACTTTTTTCTATTGGCACAAAATTTAAAACTATTTTCGCTTGGTGCATAACGCCGAGCTAAAGGGCGAGCTGCGCAGCAGCGAGTCCAGCGAGCTTCGCGAGCGCCTTTGAGCGACTTGTTAGGCAGGTGGTTTGCTGCTGAATCTACTGGCTTCTTCCCGCGAGCTACTGTTTGTAATGTTTATGTTGTTGCAAGCCTAAACGCAGCGATGAAGCCGCGCAACTTATGACGAAGCATTTTCGAGCAGGGCAGAAGCAGACTCTTCCAACACTGCGTTTTTGATACTTTTTCTATTGCTGCTACTTTGCAGAACTTGCGCGGCGAAATTACTGCCTGCTTAACTTGCAACAAAGTTCTTACTTAAAACAAAAGACAAATTTTTTGACGCCTAACTTTAATTCGACGACATTAAAAAACGGTTCATTGGTGTATAATACTCCGCAGTGGTTTATATGCTGCCATCGAAGGTCTGGAAGACCTTTTTACATCAATGTGTTATACAAAACAAGGAAGTTATATGGATTCTTTTACGACATCCCCTATCTCTGCGCCAGAACCAAAACTGCTCGAACAAGTTCGTCATCGGCTGCGCATCAAACATTATTCTCTGCGCACGGAACGCTCCTACCTCGCGTGGATCCGCAATTTCATTTTGTTTCACCACAAACGCCACCCCCGCGATATGGCAGCATCGGAGGTGGAAGCCTTTCTCTCTTATCTCGCCGTGGATCGCGGCGTTTCGCCATCCACCCAGAATCAAGCGCTGCACGCGCTGCTGTTTCTTTATAAAGAAGTGCTGCTAATTGATTTGCCGTGGTTGGACGGCATTGTGCGCGCCAAACCTTCACGCCATTTGCCGGTGGTGTTGAGCGTGCGTGAAGTGCATGCGCTGTTTGCCGCTATCCCGCATCCCACGCTCAATCTTTTTGTGCGTTTGTTATACGGCACCGGCATGCGCTTGATGGAAGGTTTGCGCCTGCGCGTTAAAGATTTAGATTTTTCGCGCAACGCGATAGTGATTCGCGATGGCAAGGGCAGTAAAGATCGCGTCACGGTATTGCCGCAATCGCTAAAAAATGCCCTGCAAAAGCAAGTCGAAACTGCTTTGGAGCGCCACCAAGCGGATCTTGCGCAAGGCTTAGGCCACACAGCGCTGCCTTATGCTCTGGCAAACAAATATCCCAAAGCATCCGTGGAAGCGCCTTGGCAATATATTTTTCCCGCCGATAATTTATCGATTGATCCGCTGACTAAACGGCAGGGCAGGCACCATCTGGATCCGAAACGCATTCAGCGCACCGTGAAACAGGCCGCCCAAGTTGCGCTCATCAACAAACCCGTTACCCCGCATGTATTGCGCCATTCTTTTGCCACCCATTTGTTGGAGAGCGGCAATGACATACGCACCGTGCAAGAATTGCTCGGTCACTCGGATGTGAAAACCACGCAAATTTACACCCATGTTCTCAATCGCGGCCCTGGCGGTGTGCTCTCGCCCTTGGATCGCTAAAACATCACCAATTTATCCACATTTTCTTGTGTATAACACAGCTGTTACTGTGATGCTGTGTATGTCGTGTCTATAAATGCTGCCAAAAAATGAACATCTCTGTTCGCGAGCATTTCCGCCGTTTTGTTCAATTTTTTTCAAACAGACTATCGACACATTTTTCAATGTTTTTACCGTGCTTATCCTTGTCCAAAACCCTTGTTGCGCTTGCGCTAACAGCAGTTTTCCACAGAAATTAGCGCCCTCTATAATCACTACAAAAAAATAAATCTCATATATAAATATATTAATACTTAAATAAAAAAGGCTGCATTGCGCAGCCTTGGAAATTTGTTTCTTGGGTAAATGGATTAAATGTCGAGATTCGCGACAGCCAGCGCATTGGTTTCTATAAAGTGCCTGCGCGGCTCTACAGCGTCGCCCATTAAGCAGGTGAACATCTGGTCGGCGGCGATAGCGTCTTCGATCGTCACGCGCAGCATGCGGCGGCTGGCGGGGTCCATGGTGGTCTCCCACAATTGATCGGGGTTCATTTCACCCAAGCCTTTGTAGCGTTGAATGGTGTGCCCTTTGCGCGATTCATCCATCAACCACTCCAGCGCCTGCTTGAAGCTCAGGGCGGGCGTGGTTTTCTCGCCGCGTTTCACGAAGGCGCCTTCTTCCAACAAACCTTGTAATTGCTGCCCGAGTTTGACGATTTGTTGATATTCACCGGAGGCGAAGAAATCGCGCTGTAGCACATGTTCCATCGGCACACCGTGCGCGGTGATGCGGACGGCGGGCAGAAATAAATCGCGCTCTGCATCTTCGTACACATTCACATCAAAGCGGTGACTGCCGTTGGCACTCTGTTCTAAGCCCGCCTGCAGGCGCTCACACCAAGCCTGCACCGTGTCGCGCTGTTTGAGCTGATCTAGGGTTAGCGCGGCTTGGTAAATCAATTCTTCCAATACAGCGGGAGGGTAGAGGCGAGAGAGACGATCGACAATCGCCATCACGCTGCGGTATTCCGTGACCAAGGTTTCCAAAGCCGAGCCACCGATGCCAGGTGCCTGTGCATTCACATGTAGGCTGGCGCCATCCAAAGCGGCTTGGGTGAGATAGTTTGTGAGTGCTTGCTCGTCTTTTAGATACTGATGTTGCTTTCCTTTCGCAATTTTATACAGCGGTGGTTGTGCGATGTACACATAGCCGCGCTCGATCAACTCCGGCATTTGCCGGAAGAAGAAGGTCAACAGCAGGGTGCGGATGTGGGAGCCGTCGACATCCGCATCGGTCATGATGATGATGTGGTGGTAGCGCAGTTTCTCAGGGTCAAATTCATCCTTGCCGATACCGCAGCCCATTGCGGTGATCAAAGTCCCTACTTCTTGCGAGGAAATCATTTTATCGAAACGCGCTTTTTCCACATTCAGAATTTTGCCTTTTAGCGGCAGGATAGCCTGCGTGCGGCGGTCGCGACCCTGTTTGGCCGAGCCACCCGCGGAGTCACCTTCCACCAAATACAGTTCAGAGAGGGCGGGGTCTTTCTCTTGGCAGTCGGCCAATTTGCCGGGCAGGCCAGCAATATCCAGCGCACCTTTGCGGCGAGTCATTTCGCGGGCTTTGCGTGCCGCTTCGCGTGCGCGCGCGGCATCGATAATTTTGCCGACGATGGTTTTGCCAGCAGCGGGGTTTTCCAACAAGTATTCTTCGAACTTCTCGCTCATCACGGTTGCGACCACATTGGTCACTTCCGACGACACCAGCTTGTCCTTGGTCTGGCTGGAGAACTTGGGATCCGGCACTTTTACCGACACGATAGCGGTCAAGCCTTCACGCATATCCTCGCCACTGGTGCTGATTTTCTCCTTCTTCAGCAAACCCTCTTTTTCCATGTAGTTGTTGAGGGTGCGGGTCAAGGCCGTACGAAAACCCTGCAAGTGCGTGCCGCCATCGCGCTGAGGGATGTTGTTGGTAAAGCAGTACACATTTTCTTGGTAGCTGTCATTCCACTGCAGCGCCACTTCCACGCCGATACCGTTGGACTGTTCACCCTGCGGTACAAGGAAGTGGAACACATTGCTGAGCGGTGTTTTATTGACATTCAGGTAGCTGACAAAAGCGGCCAAGCCCCCTTCGTATTGGAAGACTTCTTCCTGCCCGCTGCGCTCATCTTTCAGCACGATACGCACGCCGGAGTTCAAGAAAGACAGTTCGCGCAGGCGTTTGGCGAGGATGTCGTAGTGAAATTCGTGGTTTTCAGTAAAGATTTCAGTGTCGGGCAGAAAAGTAACTTCTGTGCCGCGCTTGTCGGTGTTGCCGGTAATTTTCATGGGGGAGGTGGGGATACCATCCACGGCCACAATTTCACGATTCAGCACCGCGCCTTGGCTGAATTCCAAGGTGTGGACTTTGCCATCGCGGCGCACAGTTAGGCGCAAGAACTTACTCAAGGCATTCACACAGCTGACGCCCACGCCGTGTAAACCGCCGGAGACTTTGTAGCTGTTTTGGTTGAACTTACCGCCAGCGTGCAAACCGGTCAGCGCAATTTCTGCCGCGCTGCGCTTGGGTTCGTGCTTGTCGTCCATCTTCACACCGGGCGGAATACCGCGACCGTTGTCAGAAATGGTGATGGAGTTATTGGCGTGGATCGTGACGCGGATATCGTCGCAGTAGCCAGCCAGTGATTCGTCGATGGAGTTATCGACTACCTCAAACACCAAGTGGTGCAAACCGGTGCCGTCAGAGGTATCACCAATGTACATCCCAGGGCGTTTGCGTACGGCTTCCAAGCCTTCCAGTTGTTGAATACTGGCTTCACCGTAACCACTGTTATCGTCCAAAGTATTAAGGGTGTCTGTATTTGTGCTCATTATTACTACCTTTAATGTCCTGCTGCGATAAAAACATCTAGGGCGAGGTGATGAGATTCACCCGACCTTGTTCCACGTGAAACCATTGTGTGTCAGCGGTGTTCGGCCAACAATCTTTCAAACTATCGGGATCGGTAGCAGTGACAAACACTTGGCTGCGCATAGCGCTTAATTGTTTGCAGAGTGCTTGTCGCCGCTGTAAATCCAGTTCCGCTGGTAGATCATCCACCAGGTAAATACAGGTCTTTCCTGTGATTTCGTGTAGCAAAATCCCCTGTGCTAAACGCAAAGCACAGGCCAGTAATTTTTCTTGGCCGCGCGATAAAACCGTTTCTGCGGGCCGTCCACCAATATGGATATCAATGTCAGCGCGTTGTGGGCCACTGTGTGTGGTGCCGTGCAGTAAGTCGCGCGCGCTGTCTTTCTGTAAAACCAAGTCCAAAGATAAAGTCTCAGACCAACCCCTGCGGTAGTGCAATTCCGGTGTTTCCAGCTCCACCAGCTGCTTGAGTAGACGCGAAAAATGCGGCGCTAGACGACACAAATAACGCGCGCGCATAGCGTCTATTTTGTCGGCGCACTGCACCAGTTCAGCATCCCAAGGCGCTAATTCCGAATCCTCAATTTTAGCATTTTTAACCTTGGCTTGGCGCAATAAGTTGTTGCGCTGCTTGATCGCTTTTTGTACGCGGCGCCAGTGAAAGAGGAATTCTGGTTCCACGTGAAACACACCCCAGTCTAAAAATTGCCGCCGTACTTTGGGGCCGCCCTCTAAGAGCGAGAAGGATTCTGCGTCGATTAATTGCAAAGGGAGCACATCCGCCAGCTGCGAAGCGGAGTGAATAGGATTTCCATTCACTTTGAATAATTGTTGTTCCTTGCGTGTGCGCATCACGCCGACGCTGGTGCCGTTGGTCATTTCAGCGAAGACCACGCAGCGAGTGAGCAGGTGGTTGATAGCGGTATTGAATTGCGCACTGCGAAAAGAACGCGCTCTAGCTAGGATAAAAATAGCTTCTAGCAGGCTGGTTTTACCGCTGCCATTGCTGCCGGTAAAGACATTGATAGCGGCACAATGTTCTATGGCTACCTGCTCGATATTGCGCACACCCTGTATCTGCAGGCGTTTTATAGGCACAGCAGGGAGCCTGAATCAGCGCAGCAGGGGTGTGCTTGGTGCACGAATCCGTTGGGAATTACAGGCGCATGGGCATGACGACATAGATGGCGTCCGCGCTGTCCACGGATTCCACCAAGGCGCTGCTGTTGGCATCAGCCAGTGAAATGCGCACCGCTTCGCCGCCCAAGGCGTTGAGTACATCCACCAAGTAATTGACATTAAAGCCAATTTCAAAGCCCGCACCGTCGTAATCGATAGTGACGGATTCTTCCGCCTCTTCTTGCTCGGGGTTGTTGGCCACCAGGGTTAGCTGTCCAGCTTCCAGAATCAGGCGCACACCGCGGTATTTTTCGTTGGACAAAATGGCTGCGCGCGAAAAGGCTTGGCGCAGTTCTTGGCGCACGGCTTGGATCAGGTTGTTGCCGCCGCGCGGCAGCACGCGCTCGTAGTCGGGGAATTTGCCGTCCACCAATTTGGTGGTGAAGGTGAAGTCGTCGGTCTGGGCGCGCAAGTGGTTGCTGCCCAGCAGTACGCGCACAGGTTGTTCACTGTCAGCCAGAAAGCGCACCAGCTCCATGACGCCTTTGCGCGGCAAAATAGACTGGCGTGCCGTGGCGCCTTCGATGGCGGTTTGCAGTGTGCACAGCGCCAAGCGGTGGCCGTCGGTGGCAACGGTGCGCACGAATTCCGGTGTGATTTCCAGCAGCATGCCGTTCAGGTAGTAGCGCACATCTTGTTGCGCCATGGAAAAAGAGACGGCATCGATCAGGCGTTTGAGCTGTTGTTGTTGCAGTGAGAACGACAGCGTATTCGGGCTGTCCTCGACGGCAGGAAATTCCGAGGCGGGCAGGGTGGAAAGGGTGAAGCGGCTGCGGCCGGATTTTATCGTAACCCTTTGATTTTCAAGAGAAAAATTAACAATCGCGCCCTCGGGCAGCGATTTCACGATGTCCAGAAACTTGCGTGCCGGCACCGTAATGTCACCGGCTTGAATCTCGTCGTCCACTCGCACGCGGCCGACCAATTCAACTTCAAGATCGGTGCCGGTCATCGCCAACTCGCCTTCGCGCAGCACCATCAAAATATTGTTGAGCACGGGCAGGGTCTGGCGGCGTTCAACCACACCAGCCACCAGTTGCAGTGGTTTCAACAGAGCTTCGCGTTGGATAGTAAATTGCATGTGTTTTGGCTCCCGATGCCGGTCGATTATTAAAATTATGCAGCCGCGTATTCTGTCAGTGTTGTGGCGTTCTGTCAGCTCATGTGGTGAGCGCGCGCAGGAGTTTTTTGTAGTCTTCGCGCATGTCGGCGCTGCTGTCGCGCAACTCGCGGATTTTACGACAAGCGTGCAACACGGTGGTGTGGTCGCGTCCACCAAAGGCATCGCCAATTTCTGGCAGCGAGTGGTTGGTGAGCTCTTTCGCCAACGCCATCGCCATCTGGCGCGGACGCGCGATCGTGCGGTTGCGGCGCTTGGACATCAAGTCACTGGTTTTGATGCGATAGTATTCAGCGACGGTCGTTTGAATATTGCTGATGCTGACCAATTTATCTTGCAGCGCCAGCAAATCTTTGAGCGAATGTTTGACCAATTCGATATCAATGGGACTGCCAGTAAATTTGGAGTGCGCGATCACGCGCTTTAATGCGCCTTCCAAATCGCGCACATGCGAACGAATGCGCTGCGCGATAAAAAAGGCGGCATCCGGCGGCAGTTGTGCGCCGACTTCTTCCGTTTTTTTCATCAAAATAGCCACACGCGTTTCCAGTTCAGGCGGCTCGACAGCAACGGTTAAACCCCAGCCAAAACGCGAGCGCAAACGCTCTTCCAAACCGGCTATTTCTTTCGGGTAGCGATCGCAAGTGACGATCATTTGTTGACCACCTTCCAACAGCGCATTGAAGGTGTGAAAAAATTCTTCTTGCGATTGGTCTTTGCCGGCAAAAAATTGAATGTCGTCAATTAATAAAGCATCGACCGAACGATAAAAGCGTTTGAACTCCGACATCGCTTTTAACTGCAGCGCTTTGACCATATCGGCTACAAAGCGTTCGGAGTGCAAATACACCACGCGCGCGTTGGGTTTTTTTTCTAGCAGCGCATTGCCCACCGCGTGCATCAAATGCGTTTTGCCCAAACCGACGCCGCCGTAAATAAACAGTGGGTTGTATCCGCCGCCAGGGTTTTCTGCCACTTGCAGCGCAGCGGCATGGGCCAGCTGGTTGGACTTGCCCTCTACAAAATTGGCGAAAGTGTAATTCGGGTTGATGTTGCTCTGGTGTTTTACATCACCTTCTACCTGCGGCGCGATCACCGATGGCGGTACCACAATGCGCGACACCGCGGGGGCTGCTGCGGTGTGCAGCGCGAGAGCGGTTGTAGCGGGAGCGGATGCGCGCGCAGGTTCGGGTGCAATCGCGTCTGTCACAGCAAGGTTGAACAGGGAGCGCGTTGCCGTGGGAGAGACCTGAATCTGAATATCCGTCACCTGTTCGGCGCCGTGCTGCTCGCAAGCTTCTCGCAGCAGCTCTTGCAGACGAGCGAGGTATTTATTGTTGACCCAGTCGGCGATAAAACGGTTGGGGGCGGCAATGGCCAGTTGGCGCGGGTTGCCGCCGGTGGGCAGCAAGCTCAGCGGGCGCAACCAAGTATTAAAATGCTGGCCGGGCAACTCGTCTTGTAAACGGGAAAGGCAATAGCTCCATAGTTGCTGCATAGAAATCCTATAAAGACGAGGGGTATAAAGGCAGGCAAAGAGGCATTTAGTAGGTGTTTTATCCACAGCGCCACTCGCGGACGGCCATTATCGCGGATATTTTTGGGTGCTCAAGGGCAAATCTTGGATAAAAGATGGGAATATGCTGTGGATAACTAAAAATATCCACTGGGCGTGCGTTTGTGCAATTTGTCAGCGTGGAGCCGTTGTCAGTCTGGTTTGGGTTCTGTACAATGCCGCCTCTTTTTTCTCGACAAAGCCACTTCTGCGGCGTGGTCGATTCACGATAGACAGATAGGTGCAGCATGAGCAAGCGTACATTCCAACCCAGCGTTCTGAAGCGCAAGCGCACACACGGTTTCCGTGCTCGCATGGCCACCAAGAACGGCCGCATCGTATTGAGCCGCCGCCGCGCCAAAGGCCGCAAGCGTCTAACGGTCTAATTGCTGTTCCGCGACGCACTGCCCTCGGCATCTGTGTGTCCACCCCTGAAAAGCCCGTTGCGCTAGCAGCGGGCGAGCAAGTTCCCTCTACGCCTTCTACGCCATCCAACCAGTGTTTTACGCGCCAGCAGCGCTTGTTGCTGCCGCGCGAATACAAAGCGGTTTTTGATGGCAACACACTCAAAGCCTCTCATGCCTCTTTGCTGTTGTTGGTGCGTGTAGCTGAATCGACAGCGCCAGCGCGTTTGGGGCTGGTGATCGCCAAAAAACATGTGCGCTTGGCCGTACAGCGCAATCGCATCAAGCGCCAGTTGCGCGAAAGTTTTCGCCGCCATCAACACGAACTGATCGGGCTGGATATCGTTGCACTGGCTAGGGCGGGGTTGGGCAAGCTAGACAACGCGCAGTTGCGCACCATCATTGATGCGCAGTGGCAACGCCTACTCAAACAGAAACGCAAGCAACAGCAGAACAGGGGGGCGGAAGCGTGAAAAAACCGCTATTAGCACTGCTGCGCTTTTATAGCGATGGCATCAGCCCAATGCTGCCACACCGCTGCCGTTTTCATCCCAGCTGTTCGCGCTATACCCATGAAGCGATAGAAAAACACGGCGTATTGCGCGGCACTTACCTTGGCGGCACGCGCATCCTAAAATGCCACCCGTGGCATCCGGGCGGGTTTGACCCCGTGCCAGAAGCTGCGATCGACCGCCAAACCTCTCCTCAACCACCACAGCCGTAGACCAAGACGATGGATTTCCAACGCCCTATTTTGATTGTCGCCATAGCCGCCGTTTCTCTGATGTTGTTGGTGGAATGGAATAAGTTTCAGCAAGCGCAAAAGCCGGTGCAAGCCAACGCCGAACAGATTGCGTCGGAAGCAGCAGTGTCTACGGACACACCGAGTGCGCCGAGTAACAACGCCGATACACCCGTCGCGCCAGACGCGGAAACTTCAAGTAATGCCGCTGTTGTTACAAAAATGGCAGAAAGAATAATCAATATTTACAGCGATAAATTGCATTTAAAAATCGATACCGATGGCGGCGATATCGTGATGGCCGCACTGCGCAGTTATCCCACCAAAATTAATGAACCTGAACACCCGTTCGTCGTACTGACGCGCACGAATACCAACACCTATATCGCGCAAAGTGGCTTGATTGGTGATAACGGTATCGACCAAGGCGCTACGCGCCCGCGTTTCGTGGCGCAGCAAACGCGCTACGACATGGCAGACAATACCGATACCTTGGTGGTGGATTTACAGCTCGCGGATAGCGCCGGTGCAAGCATTATCAAACGCTATACCCTGCAGCGCGGTGAACATCTGGTGGATGTGTCCTATGTCGTAAAAAATAGCACTGCGCAAGCGTGGAGCGCTTATTTTTATGGACAAATCAAACGCGATACGCATGAGCCGGTGAGCTCCGGCGGCGGTATAGGTATCAGTCCATTTTTGGGCGGCGCCACCACCACTAGCGAACAAAACTATTTGAAAATGGGTTTTGACGACATGGCGAAAACGCCGCTAAAAGAAAAAATCACGGGCGGCTGGATAGCGATGGTGCAGCATTATTTTGTCAGTGCGTGGATTCCTGCGGCGACGGCAACCAACAGTTTCTACACTAAACATGATGAAAAAAATAATATCTATTTTCTCGGGTTTACTGGTCCACGCGTAGAGATTGCTCCAGGCAATGAAGCCACGCTGGGAGCACAATTTTATGTCGGCCCGAAAGATGTCAAACGCTTGGAAAATCTTGCGCCATATTTGGATCTCACTGTGGATTACGGTGTGCTGTGGTGGATCGCGAAACCGCTGTTTTCGTTGACACATTGGATCCACTCCATTGTTGGCAACTGGGGCTTGGCGATTATCGGTTTGACGCTGTGCGTGAAGCTGCTCTTTTTGTGGCCGTCGACTTTGAGTTATCGCTCAATGGCGGTGATGAAAAAACTCGCGCCGAAAATGCAGGAAATGAAAGAGTCCTACGGCGACAACCCCACCAAGTTGCGCGAGGAAATGTTTAAACTGTATCAAAAAGAAAAAGCCAACCCGATGTTGGGCTGTCTGCCGATGATTATTCAGACGCCGGTGTTTATCGCGCTGTACTGGTCCTTGATGGAAAGTGTCGATTTGCGACAAGCACCGTTTTACGGATGGATTGTGGATTTGTCGGTGCAAGATCCGTACTTCCTGCTGCCGTTGTTGATGGGCATTTCCATGTGGGTGCAGCAGAAGCTGAACCCCCCCGCAGCTGATCCCATGCAACAAAAAATTTTCCAATTGATGCCGATTATTTTCACAGGTATGTTTTTGTTTTTCCCAGCCGGTTTGGTGTTGTATATGTTGGTCAATAACTTGATCTCCATGATGCACCAATTCTGGGTTTATAAATCCATGGAAAAACCACAAGCCAAATGACAGCGCTGGATCGCGACACCATTGCCGCCATTGCCACCGCGTCTGGCAAAGGAGGCATCGGTGTGGTGCGTTTGTCAGGTAGCAAAGCGCTGGCAATAGCAGAAGCGATCACCCACAAAAAACTGCCGCCGCGCACAGCGGTGTTCAGTGTATTTTCTGATCAAGATGGCGTGATCGACGAGGGTATCGCGCTGTATTTTGCTGCACCCGCTTCGTTTACAGGCGAAGATGTGGTGGAGCTGCACGGCCACGGTGGCGCACAGGTGTTGAATTTGTTACTGCAAGCCTGCGTGCAGCGCGGCGCGCGCATTGCTCGCGCGGGTGAGTTTTCCGAGCGCGCTTTTCTCAACAACAAATTGGACTTGGTGCAGGCAGAGGCGATTGCCGATTTAATCGATGCCGGTTCCGCGCAGGCGGCGCGCAATGCGGTGCATTCACTGCAGGGCGAGTTTTCGCGCGTGGTGCATGCCTTGGTCGAACAGCTGCTGCATCTGCGCATGTATGTAGAAGCGGCGTTGGACTTTCCCGAAGAAGAAATTGATTTTCTCGCCGATAAAACCGTTGCGGTGCAACTCGCCGCGATTGTCGCCGCGGTAGCAGATGTGCTGCAAACAGCAAAACAGGGCGCGGTGATTCGCGAAGGTTTGCAAGTGGTGATCGCAGGCAAACCCAATGCGGGCAAATCCAGCTTGCTGAACGCGCTGGCGGGGCGCGATGCCGCGATCGTCACAGATATAGCAGGCACGACGCGCGATGTGTTGCGCGAGCACATCGTTATTGACAATTTGCCGCTGCACATCATCGACACCGCCGGTTTGCGCGACAGTGACGACCCTGTGGAGCAGGAGGGCATCCGCCGCGCGTGGGCAGAAATTGAACGCGCCGATCTGGTGTTGCTGTTGGTGGATAGCAGCCAAAGTGCAGTCACTGAGCCGGATTTGTTGTGGCGGGATATCACGCCGCATGCGCGCCCCGAAGTGCCGACCGTGGTGGTGCAAAATAAAATCGATGCCAGCGGCTTAACGGCTGATGCAACCGAAAGAGTCGTGCGATTGTCGGCAAAAACCGGAGCAGGTGTTTCGCTCTTGCGCGCCCGCTTGCGAGAAGTAGCGGGTTTATCAAATGCCGGCGAAGGGCGCTTTAGCGCGCGCACGCGCCATGTTGATGCCCTGCAGCGCGCGGCCTTGTTATTGCAGCAAACACAGACGCATTTTCACGCCACAGGCGCCGGTGAATTGTTGGCAGAGGATTTGAAATTGGCGCAGCAGTATCTCGGTGAAATTACCGGCGCGATCAGTAGCGATGAATTGTTGGGAAAAATTTTTGGCAGTTTTTGTATTGGCAAGTAAGCGGAGAAAACCATGAAAAAAGCATTAGCGGGGTTGGCTGTTTTTCTGGTGGCGGCGTATGTGTTTGCGCTGCCGTACATCACAGTGCATCAAATTCGGCAGGCGGTGGAAATGCGCGACAGCGTGGCACTGTCGGAGCACATTGATTTCCCCAGTGTGCGCCTGAGTTTGAAAGATCAGCTTAATGCTGCGCTGATGGGAAAAATACAAAGTGACGAGATGAAAGACAATCCGTTTGCCGCGCTGGGTATGATGTTGGCGGGCCCTCTAGTCGACAAAATGTTGGAAGCCTATATAACACCGGCAGGGATAGGACTGTTGTTATCCGGTGAAAAACCCAGCGTGAAGAATGCGAAAAAAATACGCGGCGAAACGGAAAGCGCCGCAAGTAATACACCCAGTACGGGTGAACAAACGACCGAAGAAAAACCACTGGCCGAAGTGAAACTTGGCTACAAAACCAGCAGCCGCTTTGAAGTGGAAGACCAAAAGAAAGGCCTGCGCGTGGTGCTGCGCCGCACAGGCTTGACATGGAAAGTTACGGATATTTTGTTTGCAGAGTTGAGTGGTGGCAATCCACCCTCACCATAAGCGTGGACTTATACCTATGCAGAACGGCGTAGTGGGAAACCCGCCTTGTCATGGGGACAGGGAAATCTGCTAGGCTAGATCCAGTGTAGTGCAACCAGCAAAACCACGAGGGGGTTTTATGTTGTCGACAATGGACGATTATCCGCTGCACCAAATTGCCGATGTGATCCGTTTTGCGCAAAACTCGGATCGCAATTTTTACGACCGCTATTACTTCAATCTTTTCAATCCGCAAGAACAAATATTTGTCGTGTTTGGTTTGGGGCAATACCCCAATCTCGGTACGCAAGATGCGTTTTTATTGGTGCGCCACGGCGATAAACACCATGTGTTGCGCGCCTCGCGTGAGTTGGGTGATCGCGCAGATATTTCTGTCGGCCCTATGCGTATTGAAGTGTTGGATGGTTTGCAGCGTTTGCGCGTTGTCGTCGAAGAAAACGAATGGGGCATCACCCTAGATGCCATTTTTAACGGGGAACACCAGCCGTTTTTAGAGCCGCGCCATTTTATTCGCCGCCACGGCCGCGTGTTGTTTGACACCATGCGCTTTGCACAACTGGGTCGCTGGCAGGGAAAACTCTCTGTGCAAGGCAATCATTTTGAGATTGATCCCATGCAATGGCTGGGCAGTCGCGACCGCTCGTGGGGTGTGCGTCCGGTGGGTGAGCCTGAGCCACAGGGCATACATACTGGCACGCCATCGATGGAGGGCATGTGGAATTATTTTCCGGTGTTGTTCGAAGATTTTGTGTTGCTGTACATCGTCAATGAAACCGATAACGGCCAGCGCACGATTGAGGAGGCGATGCGGATTTGGAAAGATCCGGTGCGTGAACCCGAATGGTTGGGCAGCCCGCAACACGACCATGTTTTTGAGCAAGCGCAGCCGTTCAAATGTCACATCAAAGAAGGCGTGGTGCGTTTTCCTGATGCACCTGGCGGCGCGCTGGAGTTGCGCGGGCAACCGCTGCTGCAAACCTATCTCACAGCGGGTACGGGTTATGGTTTGGAGCCAGATTGGCGGCATGGTATGTATCAGGGGGCGCTCAAGGTGCAGGGCTTTACTTGGGATGCTGTGGCGGATGCCGACAAAATGTGGGGCTTGGTCGAAACACCTGCGCGCTTCGAGTTAAACGGGCAGATCGGCTACGGCATGATGGAGTTTGGCTTTTTTAGCCACCACAGCCGCTATACCGGCGTATGAGGAGAGATTGCCATGAGCGAACCTAGCAGCGCGGAACAGTTGAAGGGTGCGGGCAGAGATCACGCTGCATTGCGTGTGCACTTGCTGCGCTGGCTGGAGCAGCGTATCGGCTTACATGAGGTGGAGCTGTCGGAGTTAGTTGCGCCCTCGAGCAATGGCATGTCCAGCGAAACGCTGTTGTTTTCATTGCAATGGAAAGAAGGTGGGCGACAGCATAAGCAGCATTGTGTGGCGCGCTTGCCTCCTGAGGCTTCCGCGCTGCCTGTTTTTCCCAGCTATGACATGGATAGGCAATTCAAAGTAATGCAGTTGATCGGTGAGCGCTGTAGCGCGCCGGTACCGCGCGTGTTGTGGAGTGAAACGGATGCGGCTTGGCTGGGCGCACCGTTTTTTGTGATGGAGCGCGTCGACGGCGAAGTGCCGCCAGATGTCATGCCCTATCCCTTCGGCTCGTGGTTGGCAGATGCTAGTTCCGAGCAGCAGCGGCAGCTACAGGGGCATTCGTTGGCTGTGCTGGCAGCCATCCACAGTGTGAAAACCACGCCAGCAGAGCGCGATTTTTTGCAATTTCAACGAAGTGGCGCATCAGCACTGCGTCGCCATGTGGCTGAGCAGCGCGCGTACTACGAGTGGGTGGCGCAGGAAGAGCGCTCGCCGTTAATTGAGCGCTGTTTTGATTGGCTGGAAGCGCATTGGCCGGTGAGCGAAAGTGAAGAAGTGATTAGTTGGGGCGATAGCCGTACCGGCAATTTGCTGTATCGCGATTTTGTGCCGGTGGCGGTATTGGATTGGGAAATGGCAGGTGTTGCACCGCGAGAAGTCGATTTGGGTTGGATGATTTTTTTACACCATTTTTTTCAAGATTTTGCGCCGCTAATGAACATGCCGGGTATGCCGAATTTCATGCGTTTAAACGAGGTGGTGCAGCATTACGCGCAACTGACGGACTATCAACCGCAGAACATGGCGTTCTACACATTTTATGCGGCGTTGCGTCACGCGATTGTGATGTTTCGCATCGGCAAGCGCACCGTGTTGGCTGGGCAGGCAGAAAAACCAGCGCATCCCGATGACATGATTTATCACAGGGAAGCGCTAGAGGCGATGATGAACGGCTGTTATTGGAACGAAAGTCGCGCGGGCTGAACGATCAACCCGCTTGTGCGAACTGCACCACTTGCGGTTGCGCAGGATTGCGAAACTCTGCTAACAATTGCTGCTCTTTCACACGCACGCGCTCAATGTGTTGATCTTTCACCACATCGTAGCCGCGAATTTCTTCCGGCAGCTGGGCGATTTTCACCGCGGTGGCGAAGTTGTCCGCGTTTAAGTTCGGCAACAGCACATCGTTGATTAACTGTTCGTAGTGCGTAATCAGCTCGCGCTCTATTTTGCGGTGCGGGAAGTAGCCAAAAACATCGAAAGGCGTGCCGCGCAAGAATTTGAATTTCGCCAACACCTCAAACGCTTTGAACATGCCTTCGTTGAAGGTGGATTTTTTGTAGCGGCCGGTGAGCGGATCGCGGCGTGACAGCAGAGGCGGCGCCAGATGCACTTCCAATTCAAAGTCACCTTCGAATTGTTTTTCCAAATTTTTGCGGAATTCGCCGCTGGTATACAGGCGTGCTACTTCGTACTCGTCTTTGTAAGACAGCAGTTTGGAATAGTAAGTTGCTACGGCGCGCGCCAGTTCTTCGCTGCCAAACTTTTGTTTTTCAACGGCGGCTACTTTCTCCACCAGTGCTTTGTATTTTTCCGCCAGCGCGGCGTTTTGATAGCCGGTGAGGTGCGTCATGCGATGCGCGATCAACTCGGGCAGCGTTTTCGGTTTGGTGTCCAGTTCGCGCATCATTTGCGGGCGCGCAGCTTCCAGCACTTTTTCCATATCGTGTGCGGCCATACGACCCCACTGGAAGGTGCGTTTGTTCATTTCCACCGACACGCCATTCATCTCGATGGCTTTCATGATGGCTTCCAGCGACAGCGGAATAAAACCTTTCTGCCAAGCAAAGCCCACTTGGAACAAGTTGGAGGCAATCGCATCGCCAAATAAAGCAGTGGCCAATTGCGTCGCGGGAATCACAAAAGTGTGCTCAACGCCGGCATTTTTTTGCAGAGCCTTTTCCATGGTGGAGCTGGACAAATCCAAGTTCGGATTCGCCGCAAATTCACTCGTCGGCGCCACAAAGCTGTTGACTACCAAATTGGTGCGACCGTTTTGAATTTTCGACACTGCTTCCATGCCGGCGGTGACCACGATGTCGCAGCCGAGTATCAAATCGGCGCGCTGGGTGGCAATGCGCACGGCGTGCAAATCTTCCGGTGTTTTGCCGATGCGAATGTGACTGGTGACAGGGCCGTTTTTCTGCGACAGACCCACCACATCCAAACAGGAAACGCCTTTGTTTTCCAAATGTGAAGCCATGCCGAGCAACGCGCCGATCGTGACCACGCCTGTGCCACCGATGCCGGTCACCAGAATGTTAGACGGCTGTGACAAGTCTGGCAGTGTGGGCAGTGGAATATGCGCGAACAATTCCGTTTCCATTTGCGCGGTGGCAGAGCCCTTTTTCATTTTGCGCGGCTGGCCGTGGTGCACGGTGACAAAACTCGGACACATGCCTTTCGGGCAGGAAAAATCTTTGTTGCACGAGGATTGGTTGATGCGGCGTTTGCGACCAAAATCGGTTTCCACCGGCTCAATGGCGATACAGTTGGATTGCACCGAGCAATCGCCGCAACCTTCGCACACCAATTCGTTGATGAAAATTCTTTTATCGGGATCAGGAAACTTACCGCGTTTGCGAAGGCGGCGTTTTTCTGTCGCACAAGTTTGATCGTAAATAATGACCGTGGTGCCGGCAATGTCGCGCAGTTCGCGCTGCACGGCGTCGAGATCGTCGCGGTGATAAAACTCGGTGTGTGGCGGGAATTTGCTGCGATCGTGTTTTTCAATATCGTCAGAAACGAGAACAACTTTTTTCGCGCCTTCGGAGGTCACTTGGTGCGCCACTTCCGGTGCGGTAATTTCGCCTTCTAAATGCGAGCCTTCAATCGGTTGGCCGCCGGTCATGGCGATGGCGCCGTTCAACAAAATTTTGAAGGTGATGTTCACTTTCGCAGCAACAGTTGCGCGAATGGCGAGCAGACCGGAGTGGAAATAAGTGCCGTCGCCGAGGTTTTGGAAAATATGATTGGTATTGGTGAACGGCGCTTGCCCGATCCACGGTGCGCCTTCGCCGCCCATCTGGAACAGCGATTTGGTTTTGCGTTCGGGCAACCACACCGCCATGCCGTGACAGCCGATGCCGCCCATCGCTATCGAACCTTCCGGTACATTGGTGGATGTGTTGTGCGGGCAGCCAGAACAGAAGCTGGGCATACGCATCAAGTTGGTCGCGCCGCTGGCGGCAATCACACCGCAAGCGTTCGGTTTTAAATAATTTTCGATTTGCTCATCCGCTACGCGTTTCAACAAACGGTCACCGATGATGCGCGCCACGGTCGCAGCATCCAATTCACCTTCCGATGGCACCAACGGTGTGCCGACTTCATCGAATTTGCCAACCAGTGCAGGGCGTTTTTCTGCGGGCAGGTTGAACAGAATTTTGGCAATCTGATCTTCCATGAACGCGCGTTTTTCTTCGATGACCAACAGCTCGTCGCAGCCGTCAGCAAATTGGCGCAGACCTTCCGGCTCCATCGGCCAAGTCATCGCCACTTTGTAAATGGCGATGCCGAGTTGTTCAGCGCGCGCTTCATCCACGCCGAGTTCTTCTAAAGCATCGCGCACATCGAGATAGGATTTGCCGGTGGTGATAATGCCGAGTTTTTTGTTTTTACCGCCGAGCACCACTTTGTCGAGTTGGTTGGCGCGCGCAAATGCTTGCGCGGCGAGCAAACGCTGTTGAAATTGGCGTTTTTCTGCCACTAAGGGCATCACGCCAAACGCGCTGCTCAGTGAGCCGGGTTCAACGGAAAAATCTTCAGGGATTTTGATGTCGACGCGATGCGGATCGACATAAACCGAAGCGGAAGATTCCACGGTATCGGTGACGCAAATAAAACCAATCCAGCAGCCGGAATAGCGCGACATCGCAAAACCGTACAAACCGTAATCGAGATAATCTTGCACAGTGGCTGGGTTGAATACCGGCATCGAAAAATGCAAAAACGCGTGTTCGGATTGGTGTGCGATAGTGGACGATTTCGCGCCGTGATCGTCGCCCGCTAAACACAACACGCCACCGTGTTGCGAGGAGCCGCTGTAAGAGCCGTGTTTGATCGCGTCGCCCGAGCGATCCACGCCGGGACCTTTGCCATACCAAATGCCGAACACGCCGTCGTATTTAGCGCCGTCGATCAAATTGACTTGTTGCGAACCCCACACCGAAGTGGCGGCGAGGTCTTCGTTCACACCCGGTTCAAAATGGATGTGATTGGCTTCCAAATGATTTTTTGCGTTCCACAACTGCAAATCGTAAATACCCAGCGGACTGCCGCGATAACCGGAAATAAAACCAGCGGTATTCAAGCCCGCTTTTTCATCACGCAGGCGCTGCATGATGGGCAAGCGCACCAGGGCTTGTGAGCCGGTGATGAAGATGCGGCCAGATTCGAGGGTGTATTTGTCGTCGAGGGAAACGTCTTGCATGAGCAATCTCAGGGCGGGAAAAACGAGGGGTGGAATTGTAGCGGTATATTGCGGCGAAGGGGCTGTGTTTAAAGGGGCGCGCGTTGTGATGCTGCCCCTGCACAATGTGAGGTTTAGTCGCGCTGTTGCTCTGTGCGGAGCAGCTCGACAGAGCGTTGTTCGTTCGCCATCGCCTCTTCCAGCGAAACCGCCGCGCCGTAGTGCAGAGCGCGCTTGGCATACTTCTGTGTGGGTGCGCTGCACTCCGCGCACTGCAGGGCCAGCTCGCGCGCTTTAGCCATCAATTTGTCGACGGGAACGGTGTAATTGACCAAGCCCATCTCAGCGGCTTCGCGCGCGGTGATGGTGCGGGCTGTCATCAGCAGTTCCTGCGCCTTCGCCATGCCGACAATCTTTGGCAGCAAGTGAGTGCTTCCCAACCCCGGCATAATGCCCAACTTGGTGAAGTTGAGAGATAGCTTGGCGTGATCGGCTGCGACGCGCATGTCCAGCGGCAGAATCATGGTCATGCCGATGCCGATGGCGTGGCCGTTGATGGCCGCGATGGTGGGCTTGGGAAAGTTAGCCAGCTCTAACGGAAAGGAGCGAATCAGCGCTTCCTCACCAATTAAGCGCGTACCCTCCGGCAGGGGTTTCTGCAGATAGACGCGATCGGCACCGGCGCAGAAACCGCGTTCGCCAGCGCCAGTCAGGATGACAGCGCGCACGCTGTCGTCTTTCTCGGCCGTGCGAAAAGCGGCCACGATTTCGTCGCCCATATCCGGCGTGTAGGCGTTGAGCACTTCGGGGCGGTTGAGGGTAATGGTGGCGATGTGCTCATCGACACCGTAGAGAATGGTTTGAAAATGCATGGCGACCATCAAAAAGAGAAAGTGGAAACCGTCATCATACTGTAAAAAAACTACAAAAATAGTTTGTGAATCAAGCAACTAGCGCCGGTGTTTTCGGTTTTCTGGTTGGAGCTGCTGAGGCTTTTTGTGTATCCTCGCCGCCTTTCAGCAGCAGCATACAGGGAGAGCCCTATGCGGATTGGCGTTATCAAAGAAACTGCAGCCGGTGAAAACCGCGTTGCGCTCACGCCGGAAACGGCTAAAAAATTCTCCGGCCTCGGTTATGAGGTGGTGATTCAAAGTGGTGCGGGTGTTGCGTCGAGCTACCCAGATGAGCAATACACCGCCGCTGGCGCGAGTGTAGCGGCGACGGCGGCAGATGCCGTGGGCAGCGCGGATATCGTGCTGAAAGTGGTTGCGCCAACCGCCGAAGAAGCGGGTTTGATGAAAAGTGGTGCGATTGTGTTGGCCGCGTTTGCGCCGCACGCCAATGACAACCTCGACACTTACGCCGCAAAAGGCTTGACCTGCGTAGCGATGGAATTGATTCCTCGCATCACGCGCGCGCAGAGTTCTGACATTCTTTCTTCACAGGCGAATGTCGCTGGTTACAAGGCCGTGTTGATGGCGGCGAACGAATATCAACGCATGTTCCCGATGTTGATGACAGCGGCGGGCACGGTGAAACCGGCGCGCGTGGTCGTGCTTGGCGTGGGTGTTGCTGGTTTGCAAGCCATTGCGACCGCGAAGCGTTTGGGTGCGGTGGTTGAAGCGTCAGACATGCGCCCTGCGGCGAAAGAACAAGTGGAATCGCTGGGCGGCAAATGGCTGGATGTGCCGATGAGCGAGGAAGAAAAAGCGAAAGCGCTCGGCACGGGTGGTTATGCGTGGGTGCCTTCGCCGGAGTATGTGCGCGACCAAGCAGTGATTGTCGATAAAGCGGTGAGCAACGCCGATATCGTGATCACTACCGCACAAATTCCCGGCCGCAAAGCGCCCGTGTTAGTAAAAGCTGACACTGTGGCGAAAATGAAACCCGGCTCCGTGTTAGTGGATATGGCAGCGTCTACCGGCGGCAATGTCGAAGGTTCGGAAGCAGGCAAAACAGTGACAACGAACAACGGTGTGAAAATTATTGGTGAAACCAATATTCCCGCCTTGGTTGCTGCAGAAACTTCTGCTTTGTACGCGCGCAACATGGTGAATTTTTTAGAACCGATGCACGACAAAGAAAGCAAATCACTGAAGTTAAATCGTGAAGATGAAATGGTGAAGCCGACGATCATCGTCGATGGCGGCCAAGTCATTTACAAAAAACCAAACTAATTTTCGCGCGGAGAAATACATCATGGAAATCATCACCATTTTCGTGCTGGCAATTTTTGTCGGCTACTATGTTGTGTGGGGTGTCACGCCCGCGCTGCACACGCCACTGATGGCGGTAACCAATGCGCTGTCCGGCATCATCGTGGTCGGCGCTATGTTGCAAGCGGTTTATATCCCCGCAGCAGATGGCAGCTTGCAAGCGATCACGCCTACCAGCGTACTCGGCGCACTCGCCGTATTTTTTGCCAGCATCAATATTTTCGGTGGCTTTGCGGTCACAGAAAGAATGCTGGACATGTTCCGCAAGAAAAAGAAATAAGAGGCCGTCATCATGGAAAACATTGCTCAATACGCTAGCTGGGCTTATTTGATCGGCGCCGTTTTATTTATTTTGACACTGCGCGGTTTGTCCGGCCCATCCACCGCCATCATGGGCAACCGTTACGGCATGATCGGCATGGGTTTGGCGGTCGTCGCGACCTTTTTTATTGCGCCCAATCCGCATTTCGGAATGATTTTAGGTGCGATGGTTGCTGGCGCAGCGATTGGTATTTATCGCGCGCGCACCGTGGCGATGACGCACATGCCAGAAACCGTGGCGATGATGCACTCGCTGGTCGGTTTGGCGGCAGTGTTGATCGCGGTAGCTGCGGTGTTGCACCAAGGCGAAACGCATTCCACGTTGTCGCGTTTTGAATTGTTTGTCGGCTGTTTTATCGGTGCGATTACTTTCAGCGCCTCCGTATTTGCTTACGGCAAATTGGCGGCAAAAAAATGGGCGAAATCACTGCACGGCAGCTGGGTAAAAGTAGTGCAAGCAACACTCGCTCTGCTGATGCTGGCTTCGGGCGTGCATTACTTTTTGACGGAAAACATGACCTCTTTCTGGATCATGACCGGCACGGCTATCGTGTTGGGTTATTTCTGGATCGCGCCGATTGGCGGTGGCGACATGCCGGTGGTGGTTTCATTGTTGAACTCATTTTCTGGCTGGGCAGCAGCCGGTATCGGTTTCACGCTGGGCAACGCGATGTTGATCATCGCGGGCTCACTGGTGGGTTCGTCTGGCGCGATTCTCTCTTATGTTATGTGTCGCGCAATGAACCGCTCGCTGTTCAATGTATTGTTCGGCGGTTTTGGTGCTGCAGCTGTGGGTGCAGCAGCCGATGACGGCAAAGAGAAAAATTACAAATCCGGTTCGCCTGATGATGCTGCGTTTTTGATGGGCAATGCCGATTCCGTGGTGATTGTTCCTGGCTACGGTATGGCGCAAGCGCGCGCACAAAATGCCGTGAAAGAGTTGGCGGAAGCGCTGAAAGAAAAAGGCGTGACCGTGCGCTACGCCATTCACCCCGTTGCCGGCCGTATGCCCGGTCACATGAATGTGTTGTTGGCGGAAGCGGATGTGCCGTACGAAGATGTTAAAGAGATGGACGAAATCAACAGCGATTTTCCATCCACGGATGTGGTGCTGGTGATCGGCGCGAATGATGTTGTCAATCCCGCAGCAAAAACTGATCCAACTTCACCGATTTTCGGCATGCCGATTTTGGAAGCGAACCGTGCGCGCACCGTGATGGTGATCAAGCGTTCAATGGCGGTGGGTTATGCCGGCTTGGACAACGATTTGTTCTACTTGGATAAAACCATGATGATCTTTGGCGATGCCAAAAAAGTGGTAGAAGACATGGTGAAATCCCTGACCGGCAGCGGGCATTGATCGTTGACAATAGGTCTTGTAAAAAAACCCGCCTCGTCAGACTGTGTCAAAACTAGCAGCCTGAAGAGCAAAAAAATGCCCCGACTAGCTCGGGGCATTTTTTTATCTGCCAATTTCGTAATAAATGTGCGTCACTTTTTTAAAAGTGGTGCTTTACGCCAGCAAAGCCATCATTTTTTCTGTTCCGACAATATTGATCGCTCTTTTCAGGTTGTAAGCCGTGACAGCCAGTGCCATTTCCGTGCTGGCACCCTGCAATCCCCATAGCAGGAAGCGACCATTGCCCATGATCCACTGCTTGATGTTGCCAAAGGGATGCTCCACTGTCTGCCGTCGCCAGCGATCATGTCTGGTCGCGCTTGCAGGCGTTTTGTCATGCGATCAAAAGCGGCTTCGTGCGCATGGCGGCTGATAAAGCGCTGCGCGGCACTGGTTGCAATGGCTTTGAGTGGACAGCAGGAGCAGTCGCTGGTGCTCGCGGCATAAATCACAGAGCCCTTGTTCATTTGCTTGCGCGTCAGTGTGCATTGGTTCGGGCAGCGCCAGCTGTCGCTGTTGGCATCATAGGTGAACGCTTCTTTTTGAAAATGCTGTTGTTGCGACTGGTTGTTGACCGCGCGATGCGGTGGCACAAAGGCTTCAATTTGTTGATCGTCGCAGGCTTGGAATTGCTCGCCGTTGGAATAACCGGCATCTGCCGTGACGGTGAGCGTGTCCTGCTGCAAAACCACTTTCGTAGCTTGCGCCACGGACAATAGTTGGCGACTGTCACAGGTATCTTGCGTGACATCGTGATGTACCACCAAACCGTGTTGTGTATCAACGGCTGTTTGTACATTGTAGGCAGTCATTGCCGTGGGCGTGGCGCATCATGCGTGCATCGGGTTCGGTGTGGATGTATTGCGTCAAACCGTGCTGCAAAAAGGCGTGTTGCTCTGTACGGCCTCCTGTTTGGCTTGCAGTTGTTGCAAGGCGGCGTGTACGGCAGAACGATCAACAACCTGTCAGCCTCTGCTTTATCACTGGATCCAGTTGGGTGAGATAGCTGGCAATCTGTTTATCAATGCTACCTGTTGTTGCGCCAAACGCGTTGCGCTCGAGTATTGCTTGCGCGAAGAAGCCGCTTGAAATTTGCTGCCATCAATGGCGATTAACTCACCGGCAATCAGCCCTGCGTGCCGACAAAATTGTACAAAGCTGCGGCATACGGCTGTAAATGCTTTGCTATTCAAGCGTCGGAATTCGGCGATGGTTTTGAAATCCGGTGTCAGACGACTCAGTAGCCACATGACTTCCACATTGCGTTGGCACTCAGCTTCCAGTCGGCGTGATGAGCGCACACGGTGCAGATAGCCATACAGATACAACTTCAGCATGTCGGCGGGATCATACGGCGGTCGCCCTGTGGCTTTAGCTACCGCTTTAGAAAAACCCAAGGTATCCAGCGCAAGACTATCAACATAAGCGGCAATTACACGCACCGGATGATCGGCGGGAATCAGTTCGTCGAGCGAAACGGGAAACAAACTGCCTTGTGTAACCGCTTCTCCTTTGATGTAAGCCATAAATAACAATGCCCGCATTTTTCAATGCGGGCATTGTCTCTGTTACCTGTTCAGGCTGCTAGTTTTGACACAGTCTGTCGTGCGGGTTTTTTATTGCCATCCGTTTTGAACAGGAAGAAAATGGCACCGTGATCGCAAGATGGATTTTGCTCTACCGGAATGCCATCGCTATCCCATATCTAACCAAGGAGAATCTCCCATGAAAACACTCATCAAAACCCTCGCCGCCGCAACATTGACACTGCTGTCAGCGGCTGCGTTTGCTGCGCCCCCCTACTACATTAGCGGTACGCCAATTGTAGGAACGGCTACCTTTGCGTCTTCTGGCACCTGTAAGGTGCCGGCTAAAAAGTTCCCCAACGCAAAGTACGGCGCTATTTATGATTCTAACGATAATTCCGTTGGCGCAGGCGTGATTGATGCGAATGGCTCCGCTATTTTGGCGCTTGAAGCGGGAGGCATGCAGAGTTACATGAAATACTTCAATGACAATAATGCACCACAAAAAGCGGATATGAAAATGAGAGCCAGCTTTATGGGGCATCGCGGTAGCGAACTATGTAATGGCGCAATCGGGTTGCATGATGATGAGTTGGTGGACGCAGCCCAGTTCGTTTTTCCAGATAAAACAAGATGTGGCCAAAGGCTCGATGGATATTGCCATGAAACAGTCGTTCATTGGTGACATACAACCGGATCCCAATCATTGCACGAGTGTTAACAATGTAGTCAAATGCAACAAGTCGCTACAATTCAAAGGTAGTATGAGCTTCAAAGGAAGAGCGCTTATCCCCTAATAAGGCCGTTGTTAAAACCCCGCATGCGGGGTTTTTTTATGCGCCGTGTTTGCGCGCAGAAAACTGGTGCTAGTATGAACAGCAGCGACACATTTCGCGGAGGTTTACGATGTTGAAGCAAACGGTTTTTGCCGGTTTTTCTGCACTGTTGTTTGCCGTTGCAGCGGAAGCCGCCACGCCGCCCTACCATGTGAACGACGGCTACTACGGCAGTGTGACTATCAAAGCCAGCGGCAGTTGTGGCTTCAAACCGGTGACCTATAAAAACGCGTGGTTCGGTGAAGTGTTTGACAGCACTGATACATCGCAAGGCACGGGCATCATCACCGCCAGCCAGCAGCTGTTGGTATTGGAAGAAGATTACGCGCCGATTCGCTACAGCAATAACAGCGGCACAGGCGTGGGCAAAGACATCAGCTACACCAACATGGTGGGCGCGGAGCTGGTGGCCTTTGTGCAGGATTTTTCCGGCTGCAGTATTTGGAGCATCGTGCCCAACGCCAACTCGCGCGCCACTATCAAATGGGATATTTTTGCCAACAAAGACCGCTTGAATCTTCAGGCCAACTTCAAGGGTTTTGAAACAGAGGTGTGCAGCGGCCCGCCGAGTAATCAGCAGTGCCGCGCCGATAGTTTTTCTGGCTCCATCGTATTCAAAGGCTATCGTGCCACGCCATAGCGTTTGGTGGGTGCGTGCCTTGCGGCAATCGCATATAGTAGCCACGGTTATTTTTAAGCGGATGGGCAGCATTTGCCCCCGTTGAATCAGGAGATTATCTATGAAACTGATCCCATCACTGGCGGCGGCAGCTGTTTTCGTATCCTCGCAGGCTATGGCTACAGGCTTTGTGCCGCCGTACCACATTGACGCACCGTATAAAGGCTCTGCCGCTGTACAGTTGGTGGGAGCCTGCAGCATCAGCAAGGTCTATGCCGAAGCGCAGTGGGGCGAAATCAAGGATTCCACAGACGCTGTGGTTGGTGAAGGATTGATCACCAAAGACGGCGTATTGGTTGCCGTTGTGGAGGAGGCGATTAGAGTCAGCGGCCATGAAAATGGCGTGAACCACGATGACTTGAGGCACAAACACCGCAGCGTAAATTTTGTAGATTTAAGTAGCGACCTCACCGCGGAGGCGCTGCAAGCGCTGGCAGCCGGCAACAACTGCACCATGCTCTACCTGCAGACGGCTCACGGTGCGCGCGCCAGTTACGACAGAATGCCAGCAACCAAGGCCGGTGTTCTGTTCAATGAAAATGTTAGCGTGCTCTACCCCTTCGGCGGCGCTTTCACATGGAAAAGTACAACCACGGGCGCTGTAACGACGGATACACAGAGAAAGTTCGTTGGAAAAATTACCTTCAATGGCAAGCGAACTATTACACAATTCTGAAGACTAACTAGAACATACATCGAAAACCCGCTTCGGCGGGTTTTTTGTCACACCACAACTCAAGGAGATTGTTATGCGTTCACTGCCACAAATCGCCCTCTTGGCCGCCGCCATTGCTCTGCTGCCTGCTTGCGGTAAAGACGAAGAAGCACCTGCGGCAAAAGCGGCAGCCACTTCACAACAGCAAACTACCGATCCGTTTCAGCGCAACGGTGAATTGTTGTCGATCAATGTGGATACCATGCCGCGCGCGGCGTTTGTTGCCAAATTGTCTGAATTAACCGGCGCAAAAATTACGGTAGAAGGCGATAACAACCAAACCGTGACGCTGCATATTGCCGATGGCAGTTTGCGTAAAGTGCTCAGCATGGCGATGGCTGATGTGCCGTACACCATCAGCATGCAGTTTGCGAATTTGCAAGACAGCTTTCCTGTCAGCGTGAGTGTTACGCGCTACAACACCGCTACAGCGGGCGCTGCCGCTCAGCAGCCTCCGCTCACGGTGGATGCCATGATTCAGCAGGCCAAAACTGTCGCCGCCCAGCAGCCACAGCAGGCGATGGAGCAAGGCGAGGAAGAGCCGGAGTTGGCCAGCATGTCGCCCGATGCGCAGTTGAAATATTTTTTATCAAAAGGTAACGACGATCAGGTAGCCATTATTTTTGATATGGAACCCACGAGATCTGACATCGCCCTGATGAATAAATTAATCACCCGAGAAGATGTCACAGGCGAAGTGAAACAAGAAATACTCGACAGCCTGTCCACTGCTGAATACGAAGATACAGCAGCGACCATTAAGTTGGCATTGGATGAAAAAGATCCCGAAGTTGTCGCTAAAGCGGCGGAAGTATTGTCAAGTGTCGGCTCAGAAACTGACATTCCTGCTTTGAAAGCTGCGCTGGAAAAAACCGATAATGAAGATGTGCGCACAGCCATCAATGATGCGATTGAGACCCTGGAGCCGTAATAGAATTCCTCGGTTAAATGAAGCGCTGGTTACAGCCTCGTCGCAAAAAAGTTTTTTGTATCGGGGCCAATAAAACAGGGACAACGTCACTGGAAACCGCTTTGCGTGATCTGGGTTACCGCATGGGTGATCAAGAGGCCGCGCAGGCGTTGATAGGCAGCTATGCTCAAAGACGGTTTTCCAATATCGCAGCGTTTTGTCGTTCGGCGGATGCATTCCAGGACGCGCCATTCAGTTGGCAATATACCTTTATGTTTCTCGATCAGGTTTTTCCTGATGCCCGCTTCATTCTGTCGATACGAGATTCGGAAGAGCAGTGGTACAACTCCTTGCTGCGCTTCCACAGCAAAGTATTTGGTCAGAATGGCGCGATACCGACAGAAGACGATTTGAAAAGGGCACAGCGGGCCGAGGGCAGAACGGCCTGGGACAACTTCAATGTTCGCCATGCGCTCATTCCCGGCGATCCATACAACAGGCATGTTCTTCAAACATACTACCACGATCACAATCGTATGGTGATGGATTACTTTCGTTTTAGGGATAATTTGTTGGTCATCAATCTTTCTGAGCCAAACGCGTATCAGAATTTTTGCACCTTCTTGGGTGAAAAACCGCTGTATGATAGATTCCCATGGGAAAATAGGGCGATTTGACGCAATATCGCGCCAAGACCGCATCACACACCATTGTGGAACCGTAGGTAATATGAAAAAAGTTATCTTTCTTGCGTCAGAGCGCTCTGGCACCAATTTGCTAAGAACATTGTTGGGCAATCATCCAGATATTGATGCGCCCGTTGCGCCGCATTTTTTAGATGCATTTAATGAATCCGTTGGCTTGTACGGGGATTTAAAAAAGAAGGAACATGCCCAAAAACTCCTGGAGCATATGGTCAAGCTCGCTAATCATTCTTACCATGATTGGTCGCTAAAAGCCGGTGCGGCAGAGTTATGTGAACGCTACAGCGTAAATTCGTTGGCAACAGCCTTTGATGCGATATACAGCGAGAAAGCACGACAAGAAGGCAAGAATAATTACGCGTGTAAAGACAACCACATGTTTAATTATGTGCCTTTACTGGAAAGGTTGCCGGACGCAGCAGATATTCGCTACATCTACCTCTATCGTGATCCAAGAGACAACGTGGCCTCCTGGATGAAGCGCCCGTTGTACATGCATACCCCATACGAAATTGCAAAAAAATGGAAGGCAGAGCAGCAAGAAATTTTAAATCTTGTAAACAGGGTTGGTATAAAGGCGCATTTTCTCAAGTATGAAGCATTGATTGCTAATCCAGAACAGGAAATGGCACGGGCACTAGAATTTATTGGCGTACCGGTGGATGAGAAATGTTTTCAAACAGATGAGAACAATAAAGAATCCAAGCGCAATGAGTATTGGGAGAATTTGTCCAAACCTATCATGAGCGATAACGCCAAAAAATATTTAAAAGAGCTGAGTTCAAAGGATCTGCTAGTAGTGGAGAGCGTGTGTGCAGAACCAATGAGTGCGCTTGGATACCAACCAGAAACAGCGGCCAACTGGGAAAAGAAAAAAGATTTTTTATTCAAGCCCCGCCAGAAAATCAGAATTTTTCTTTCAAAGCGCAAAAACAGGGATAACTTTTTCCGAAAAATGGCGGACATGCAGGACAAAATTGACATGATTAACCAGATAAAAAAAGATCTTTGATATTGAAATGGACGCCAATAAAGATGCAAGTATCGGAGGGTATTTTGAATTGGAATTACAACCCGGTAGATCTTTCCACCAAGAGGCGATTGCACTAAACAGCGGCAGAAATGCGCTAAAGCATATTCTACAAGAACACAGCCCTAGGCAGTTGGTTCTGCCAAAGTATTTGTGTGCAGCGGTTATGCAGCCGATTCTGGAGTTAAAAATTCCATATGCTTTTTATGCAATAAATGAACAACTTGAGCCAGTAGGGCTAGATGAATTTGATGCAGATATTACAGTTCTGTATATCAACTATTTTGGGCTAAAAGACAGCGTTGTTCAGGCGCTGGCAAACAATACAAAAAATGTAATTATCGATAATACTCAGGCATTTTTTTCTTCTGCTATAAGCAATGTGCCAACATTTTATTCTGCGCGAAAGTTCTTTGGTGTGCCGGATGGTGCGTATGTTAGTGGCTGTTCTAGCCCTACTGAGGATATGGAGATCGATCAGTCCTATGAACGCTGTACGCACTTGCTAAAACGCATAGACCTGGGGGCAGAAGATGGCTTTTCAGATTATCAGTTAAATGAAGCAGTAATAGCTTCTCTGCCCTTGCGAAGAATGTCGCATGTAACCAGTAACATTCTATCGTCGATTGATTATTCATTGGTGTCTGAGATTCGGCGAAGAAATTATGGGGCGTTACATGCCCGGTTGGGCCCTTACAATCGCGCCACATTTGCAGACATGGACGAAGAGTGTGTACCCATGGCGTACCCTTTTTTATGTAATAGTTTTTCTCAGGTTAGAGAGGCGCTATTACGCAACAAGGTGTATTGCCCACAGTTATGGCCCAGTGTGCTGGAAGAGTTATCAGATCAGCCCTCTAGTATTGAATATCAAATGGCAGCCAATATTATTCCGCTGCCAATGGACCAGCGTTATGAAGAACAGCAAATGCACGATGTAGCGTCAATTATTCTAGGGGTCTTAAGTCATGGATGAAGGGCGTTCAGAGCGGTTTGTTCGTGATAATGACTTAATGGGGGCATTAACAGAGTTGAATGCCATGCTGGAAAAAATGGATCGACCAGCAGTAGATGAGCTACAGCATCCTATTGTTTTTATTGTTGGATGTCCTCGCAGTGGAACAACCGTGATGATGCAATGGTTGGCATCACTGGGCGTGTTGGCGTACCCCAGTAATTTAATTGCACGGTTTTACGCTAACCCTTATGTGGGCGTGCGTATCCAACAGGTGCTGCATACATACGACAGCAAGAAACAAATTTTTCCAGAAGTATACAATGGTGAAAATTTCAATTCACATTATGGACATACTGTAGGTGCGTTAGCCCCTAGCGAGTACTGGTATTTCTGGCGCCGTTTCTTTCATTTTGGAGAAATTCAATATCTTGATGATTTTCATAGCAATATCCATGATGCAAAAGGCTTTGTTAGCGAATTGGCATTAATGGAAAAAGCGTTTGGTAAGCCATTGCTTATGAAAGCCATGATACTCAATTGGAATTTGCCGGAGCTGTATAAACTTTTTCCCAGGTGCTTGTTTATTGATGTAAGCAGGGATTCAGGAGATAACGCCGAGTCGTTATATTTTGCACGACAGGCTTTTTTCAATGACGTGACCAAATGGTTTTCGTTTAAGCCGCCAGAATATACGCAGCTAAAAAATCTATCGCCTTTAGAGCAAGTAGCAGGGCAGGTGCATTTCACGCGTAAAGCAGTAAATGATGGCCTGGCAAAAATTCCTGCATCATCAGTGTTAAAGGTAAGTTATGAAGCATTTTGTGTATCTCCAGCTACGGTATACGCAGCATTGTCAGATAGAATGCAGGCAATGGGTTATGTACTGCCAGAGTATATGGGCAATGATCAGTTTGCAGTTGCGAATATTTCGCGCTTAGCACCTGTTGAGCGAGCCACGATAGATAATTATTTAGCAGAGCTTGAGGAATAAGTATCGTGTTTGTCAAACAGTCTGTTGGCGACTTACATATTTTTGGTGGCAAATCACTATTTGCGTATCCTTTGCATGTTGGCCGCCCTAACCGACCAGATAAGGCAGTTTTCATGCAGTACGCCGATGAGATCTGGGAAAGCGCGTGGCTCACCAACAACGGTCCGAAGGTGCAGCAGTTTGAAGCGGCGCTGTGCAAGTTACTGGGCGTAAAACATGCCATTCCCGTGTGCAATGCCACCATTGGTCTGCAGGTGGCTATTCGTGCATTGGGTATCGACAGTGGAGAAGTAATCGTACCGAGTTTTACTTTTGTGGCTTCTGCGCATTGCCTTGAATGGCAGGGCATTACGCCGGTGTTTTGCGATATTGATCCTGTAACACACTGCATGGATTCGCAAAAAATTGAATCCTTGATTACACCGCGCACGCGCGCCATTTTGCCGGTGCATGTGTGGGGCAATATCTGTGATGTTGAAGCGATTGATGCGTTGGCACGTAAACATCATCTAAAAGTGCTGTATGACGCCGCTCATGCTTTTGGGTGTTCATACAAAGGCAAAATGGCGGGCAATTTTGGTGATGCTGAAGTGTTCAGCTTTCATGCCACCAAAGTAATGAATACTTTTGAAGGTGGTTGTATCACCACCAATGACGATGAAGTGGCACGCGTGATTCGTCTGATGATTAATTTTGGATTTGTCGGTAAGGATCATGTCACACACATTGGCACTAACGGCAAGATGAGCGAAATATCTGCTGCGATGGGCTTGGCTTCATTGAGTGCCTTGGATAGTTTTATTACACATAATCGCCACAATCACGAACATTACACCCGGCGCATTGCAGATATTTCAGGCTTGTCTGTTGTTCAGTACAACACTGAAGAAAAACACAACTTCCATTATGTAATTGTGTGTGTGGATGAAAGCACAGGCATTAGTCGCGATGCGATTGTGCATGTGCTGGAAGCAGAAAACGTATTGGCACGGCGCTACTTTTATCCGGGCTGCCACCGTATGGAGCCGTATTGTTCACTCTATCCTCATGTTGGGTTGTTGTTGCCAGAAACAGAAAAGCTGACAGATAAGCTAATTTGCTTGCCAAATAGCGCGGCAACAACAAATGAAGACGTTGATAGTGTATGCAGCTTGTTACATTTTGTTATGGAAAATCGGCAGGAGCTGGAGCGGTATTTTGCGGGGAAAATAAAATAACATGATGAAATATATTTGAAAAAAGAAATCGAAAGAAAAACAAGAAAAATCTTGTGAGGTAGAGCCCAATGGATCAGTGGCAACATCCATGGCGTTAGTTTTTATGGATCACTTTGCACATGCAGCAAGAGATGTTGAAAAATGGAAGCTTATTAACTGCTTTATGAATGACCCGTATGCACACTTAATGACATCGCCAACATTTCCAACGGCATATTTTATTTTCCTTGGTCGATAAACCAACCATCTATGCGGAGAAAATTGGAGATATGAAGCTTGCCATCATGCAACCGTATTTTTTTCCGTATCTCGGCTACTTTCAGCTTATTCACTCTGTTGACAAATTTGTTGTCTACGATGATGTTCAGTATATGAAAGGCGGATGGATAAATAGAAACCGTATTTTAGTGGCTGGTGATCCTGCGTGGATAAGCCTGCCTGTTATGCCAGATTCCACTTATAGCGACATAAATCAGCGAGCAATTTCTGTAAGAGAGTTTGACAAAAGCAAAACAAAAATTCTTGGGCAATTACATGCTGGATATAGAAAAACTTCGTTTTATAAAGAGACATTGCAATTGGTTAAAATGGTTTTAGATTGCGAAGAGAAAAATTTATCGATTTTTATAGCCAATAGTCTAAAAGTAATTTGTGAGTATATAGGTATTAAAACGCCGTTATTGATGTCATCAGCTATCGATAAAAATGATAAAGATTTGAGGGGGGTAGACAGGGTTTTTTCTCTTTGTCGAGCCACAGGAGCAGATATGTATATCAATGCCATCGGCGGGCGCGAATTGTATCGTGCAGAAGATTTTGCTGCACAGAATATCGAACTGCGCTTTATTACCATGGATGATATTCGTTACGATCAGGGCGTCACACCATTTGTTCCGCATCTGTCCATCATTGATGTGTTGATGTTTAACGGCAAAGAAACAACGCAATCTCTGTTACGGCAGTACAGTTTGCAGACCTGAGGCTTACATCATGCCGGTACAACCTCTGATTAGCGTCTGCATCACCACCTACAATCATGAAAAGTTTCTGGCGCAGGCGCTCGATAGCGTATTGATGCAGCAAGGGGATTTTACGCTGGAAGTGTTGGTGGGGGAGGATGGCTCTACCGATAATACGGCTGCCATTGTGCGCGATTACGCCGCACGTTATCCTGATGCGATCCGCGCTTTTTATCACGACCCGCATGACAAGCTATTTATCAACGGCAGGCAAACGGGGCGCAAAAACTTTCTGCACAATTTACAGCAAGCGCGCGGCGAGTACATTGCGCTATTGGATGGCGATGACTACTGGACAGACCCACAAAAATTGCACAAGCAGTTGCGCCTCTTGCAAGAAAATCCTCGTTTATCCGCTTGTTGCCATCCTGCCATTTATGTCGATGCTAAGGGTGATGAGCAATCGGGTTATATGGGGCATCACGATATCAAAAATAACTACAAAGACTTTGCGCTGCATGATGTATTGCGTAAAAACCCGGTGCCGACACTGTCAGTCCTGTTTCGCAACCCGCGCATGCAATCGTTTCCTGCGTTGTATTTAAAAACGGACATGGCGGATTGGCCGACTCATATTTTCACTGCCTTGCGCGGCGATATTCGCTATGTGGATGAAAAAATGGCGGCGTACCGTGTGCATGCGGGCGGAATTTGGGCGGGGTTTCGCGACAATATCGAAAAAACGCTGTTGTCAGAACTGGGGGTGTGGCGGATTTTGCAAGATGAACCGGCACTGGTTATGCAGCGCGATTATTTAGCAAAGCTCATTCAAGCGCAGTACAGCAAACTGGTAAAAACGGCCTTGCGCGCACACGATTACCGTAAGGCTTGGCGTTATTGGAGCCAGCAAGAGAAAAAACAGCTCCCGTTGGCGTGGCGCATTGCGCGCAAACAACTGCGTCATTTTGCGGCATCAAAAAAGGGCGCTGCGTAATGTCTTTGGTGTCGGTCATCGTTCCCGCTTACAACTACGCTGCTTTTTTGGCAGAGGCGGTGGCGTCGGCATTGCGTCAAACACATCAACGATTAGAAGTCATTATTGTCGATGACGGCTCCACGGATAATACGGCGGCCGTGGCGCATCAATTGATGCAGCAAGATGCACGCGTGCGTTATGTTCACCAGCACAACCAAGGCTTATCGGCGGCACGCAACACCGGCATTAAAAACGCCAAGGGTGAATTTTTGGTATTTCTTGACGCCGATGATGTGTTGCATGAAGAAAAAATTGCCGCCCATCTCGAACATTTTGCAACAGATGATTCAATGGATATTTCCTACGGCAGCAGCCGTTATTTTTTATCCGATCAGCCAGAAAAAACTTACGCCAATATCGCATTGAATGAACAGGATTGGATGCCAAAAGTGTCAGGCGCTGCGGCAACCGTGCTGCCGGCGCTGGTGGTGAACAACATCATGCCGGTGTGTTCGGCGATGATGCGCCGTCGCGTGGTCGATGTTGTGGGTGATTTTGATATCACGCTGAAATCACTGGAAGATTGGGATTACTGGTTGCGCGCCGCAACAGCGGGGTTGCGTTTTGGCTATCGTGCGGATGCGCGTTTAGCAGCGTTTATTCGCGTACACGGTGTCAGCATGAGTCAAAATAGTCTGCGCATGTTGCAGGTGCAGTATTTGCTGCGTCGCAGGCAGATTCCGCGCTGTTTGGCTGCGCTGAGCGATCGCGTGTTGGCAAAATCCTTGCGAGCAGATAATGACAAACGGCGACTGCGCTGTTTGGCGACCATAGCGGCAGAACTGGGGGCAGGCTCGGCGGCTTTTCGCCAGTTGTATCGCGGCGAGTCCCCCGTCATGCTGTTAAAACTGTTTTTTCGTCTGCTGCGTAAAAAGAAAAATGACTGAGCAATTGTCTACACGGGTTTCTATCGTTGTCACCACCTACAACGGCGCTAACTATTTAGCGGCGCAGTTGGATTCTATTTTGGCGCAAACGCATACCGCGTTAGAAATTATTATCAGCGACGATGCTTCCCGCGACGACACTTGGTCTATTGCACAAACCTACGCCAGCCGAGATGCGCGCATTCAGCTGTTGCGCCACGAAAACAATGTCGGGCTGCACGCCAATTTGAATGCCGCGTTGGCGAAAGCAACGGGCGTATACATTGCGATTTCTGATCAGGACGATATCTGGCTGCCACATAAAATTGAAAAACAGTTGTCACTGCTTGGGAAGGCGGTGGGCGTGTATTCCGACAGTGCGCTGATGGATGGCGAAGGAAAATCCTTGGGCAAAACGCTGTTTGAAACGCTAAATATCAAACCGACTGCGAATAGCGCGCGCACGGTGCCGCTATTTTTTAAAAATGCGGTTTCTGCACACGCGCTGCTGTTTCATCGCGCACTGCTGTCGATGGCGCTGCCGTTTAGCGACGATTTTATTTTTGATCATCAATTGGCACTGGCTGCCTCTTGCTACGGTGGCTTGGCGTATTGCGATGAGCCTTTGGTATTGCACCGCATTCACGGCGGTAATCATACCAATGCGGGCTTGGCTGGAAAAAATGCCCAACAAAAAACAATGGTTGATCGCAATGCTGAGCGGCGCGTGCATCGTTTTCGGCAGCAGCAGCGCATGCGTTTTGTATTGGAGCGCACACAGCACGCCAGTGAGGAATTGAAAGCCTTTGGTGTTTGCGACAGCGCATTGCTGCGCGATATTGCTGCCATTCCTGATGAGATGGCGCGTTACGATCAATCGTTTTTTAATATCAAATTATTTAATTTGTTGCGCCAGTTGGGCAATAAGCATCGCTACTGCCGCAAGCTGCGTTTGAAGCGTTGCTTTACGCTGGCCAAGGGTGCGCGCTGGCATCAATGGTTTGGCGCTTTGGGCTTGCGGTAGGGGAAGCTGATGGATACTCCGCGCGTTTCCGTGCTTATTTCTGCGTACAAACATGAGCGTTATATAGAAGCCTGTGTGCGCAGTGTGTTGGCACAAACTTATCCGAATATTGAATTGATCGTGATCGATGACGGCTCGCCTGACGGTACGGCTGCTGTGCTGCAGCGCTTGCATGAAGAAGCAAAAGCGACTGACAGGCCGTTCACTTTTATTGCGAAACAGAACAGCGGCTTGTCGGATACGCTGAATCAAGCGTTGGCGCTGGCGACAGGAAAATACATCTGTCAGTTCGGCTCGGATGACATTATGTTGCCGGAAAAAACCGCTGTGCAGGTGGCGTTTATGGAAGCGCATCCTGAAGTGGCCGTGTGCGGCGGCAATGCGTTAAATATCGACGGCGATGGCAATGTGCGCGCGGGTCGCCAGAAAAATCCACCGCAGCGCGATATCAGTTTTGAAAACTTGTTTGCCAATACAGGTCACGGCATCGTCGCCTCCACCTGCATGATCCGCAAAGCGGTGCTGGATAAAGAGGGCGGTTGGAATCCAGCGATTCCACTGGAAGATATGTATTTGTGGTTCAAACTCACTTCGCGCGGCTATCGCATGGTGGGTTTGGGTGAAGTGTTGATGCACTACCGCAAGCACGCCAGCAATTCGTACAAAAATGTGCGCTATATGTACGAATCCATGAAAAAGACCATTGCCGATTATCAGGCGCATCCGCTGTATGCCGAAGTGTTGTTGAAACTGCAGTGCAGCAGTTTTCTCACCGCAGCAAAACAGGGTGACAAAGCATTAGCGCGTGAAATACTGCGCGAGATTCCACTGCAAAAATTTAATAAAAAAGTGCTGCGCGGTCTGTTGCATTTACTGAAACCGAGCCGCAAGCCATGACGGCCGCTGCCAGCACAAAACCGCAGCTGTTGTATTTGGTGTATGGGCCAGATGCGGCCTATCACTGCGAAGCGCAGTTCAGTATTTTGTCAGCGCTGTATCGCGCCAGTGATGCCACGCAATTTACTATTTCGGTGTACACCGATGCGCCAGCCCATTACCAGCAGTTGCCGGTTACGGTTTATTCGTTGACAGCAGAAATCTTGCAGCAGTGGGCAGGCGAGTTGCGCTACCACCACCGCAGCAAATTGTGTGTGTTGCAGCAGGCGGTGCCGTTGGCGAGCAAAACCGTTTTCATCGACACCGATACTTTTTTTCTGCGCGACCCTGCGCTGCTATTTGCGGCGGTCAATGATGCGACTTGTGTCGTGGACGAGTTGTACCACAGCCAGTTGCCGCCCGTGGTGGCGCAAGATGCGGCGGTTGCTGCGTTATTACAACAATACAAAATTGAGCCGAAAAATATTCCCGTGATCAATTCTGGTTTGTTTGGCATTACCTGCGCGAACAGCGCGGTGTTGGATTTGGCGTTGGCGTTGAATGATGCGGTGTATCCAGCGTCGCAAAAAAGCTTGACTACCGAACAGTTGGTGTTGGGCATGGCGGCATCTGCGCGCACGGATTTAGTCGCGGATGATGCGGTGATTAAACACTACTGGAGTCGCAAGCAATTGTTTCGCGCAAAAACGGCAGCGTTTATTGCACGACACGGCGCGCAGTGGGATACGGCAGCTGCGCGTGCAGATTTTTTGCGTGTGACACCAGTCATGCCCAAGCCGCCAGCATTGATTCGCAGCGTGATGAAATTGTTGACGCTGGTGGTGCCGCAGCCAGCACGGCAGTTATTGCTGGAATTGTTTTACGCGCGCTACCCGTATCGCAACCCGTTTGACCGCGCCTGCCAGCAGGCGTGGCGCGATAAAGCGTGGAAAAACTATGACGAAAAGAAAGCCGAAAAAAATAAATCAAAAGCAAAATAAAACGGTAGGAGCGGCACCTTGCCGCGATATTTCTTTAGCCAAACAGCCGTTGTAACAGTGTGCGTGGATAGTCTTGCGGTTGACGCAGCGGCGCGGAAATCGCCCACACAATTTTTTGTCCTAAAGCTTCAAAACTGAATTGCTTCTCAACCAAGGTTTTTCCCGCTGTGGCTATGCGGGCTGCTAAAGCGGGGTCGGCGCGCAGTTGCGCCAATTTGGCACGACATTCTTGCAGCGAGGAATACAGCACAATATTTTCCATATCGCGCAAGCCCAGTGCTTCCTCTTCGCCGTTGCCCTGCTGCCAAGCGAGTAGCACGCAGCCAGCCGCCATCGCCTCAAAGTTTTTGATCATGTATTCGCCCATGCCAATATCGGCGCTGGCAAAAAAGCGAATGCTGTTTAACTTATCGACATAATCTTGACCGGAGTTTGTGCGCACAATCTCCATATTTTCTAGTGTGGCCAGTTGCTCCAAAAACTGTTTGCGCTGTGCGTACACGCCACTTTTCAAGCTGCCGACGAACCCCAATTCGATAGAGCGTTCGCGCTGCTGATGTTGTATCAAGGCTTGGTCGTAACCTTTGGGAATAAAAATCGCGTCTATGCCTTCGTGGCGCAAACGCTGCGTGACATGCGCGCCGGAGCACAGCACGCGCACCCACGGCATGCGGTGGTAGTGGCGCGCGTATTTGCCGCGATATTTGTTAGGAATGTAATTTTGGTAGGCATCGTGTTCCAGAATCACCAGATTGGGCAGCGTGCGAATAAAGCGCCACTGGCGCATTTCTTTTTTGAAACGCAGAAAAAACACAATGCGATCGTAGCGAGAAATATCTATATGCTCGCGGAAATAGTGTTTTAAGTTGGCCTGCTCGTCGGATGTCAGCCAGCGTGTATCGCACTCGCCGGCATGGCGAGCAATACTGTCGTACAGACGATCAAGAATCACGCGTTGTTCTTTTTGCACTAAAAACAAAACTTTCATCGCGGCACTACCAGGCGAGAAACGGCAGCGAGCAGCCGTTCACGAAAAGGGGGAAAGGAGAATTGTTGTTGCAGGCGCTGATACAACTGTTCGCCGTGTTGTTGATTTTGTTCGCCAGCATCATGCAAAACTTGCAGCATTTGTGCAGCCAGTTTCTGATCATCGCCGCAGGGAAAATACAGCGCGTGTTCGCCCAGCACTTCCGGCGCGCCGCCGCAGTCTGTGCTGATCACCGGAAGACGAGCCAGCATCGCTTCCGTCAGCACGATGCCAAACGGTTCGCGATCAGAGGAGGAAACATAACAATCGAAGGCGGGAAACAGTGTGTTGGCATCAGGGACAGGGCCGGTTAGTAGCGCGCGCTCTTGCAGATGCAATTCGTCAATCAAGGTGCGATAGCGCGCTTCGCGTTTGCCTTTGCCGATCAACAGCAATTTAGCTTGAGGTGTAGCGGCAGCGATGCGTGCAAAGGCACGAATGAGCGTGCTTTGGTCTTTGTCGTCGTGCAGGCGACCGACATTGGCAAAAACAAATTCATCGTCGCACAGTTGCAGTTTTTCTCTCGCGGCGGGGCGCGGCAACAAGTGCGGTGCGAGTGTTTCGGTATCAATGCAGTTCAGTAGAGCTTGCTTTTGCAGCACATGATCGTCATGGCGCATGTCATTAGTGACAGCTTCTGATACACCTACCAACAATAAACGCTGGCGAAAAAAATACAGCAGGTAGCGGCGCGAAAAGTTTTTCAATACACCGAATGCATGCGCCACACCGATCACAGGAATAGCGCTACCTACGCTGCCGAGCAGGGCGAGATACAGCGGTTTGTAGCGTTGAGCGATAATCAATTGTGGTTGATGTTGTTGCACCAACTGGCGCACGCGTTGGATCAAACCCAGTTTCAAACCTTTCATAGCTGCGTCGGGCGTGTTGAAAAAACACACATCATCAGCGATGGTTTTTTGACGAATGGCGGTGTCAGGTGCGCCGGACATATACACGGTAATCACGCGCCAACCATCCGATTGCAGCGCGCGGCTGTATTGATTAGACAGCGACAAAAATGGCTCGTTGTAGCCGTGAATAATGTGCAGAGCGGTGCGCGTGGTGTTCATACGGCCAGAGCCTCACGCAGTTGTTGCTGCAATGCGGTGTTGTTTTGCCAGTTTTGTAGCAGGCGCTGTTTGTCTTTTTGTAGGGCTTGCTGCAGCGTTGCCGTGTTGCGATGTTCTTGTGCGCCATCGTAATCAATCACAGCAATGCTTTTGCCATCGCTGAGTAAATTGCTGGCTTTCATGTCGCCGTGATGGATGTGCAGTGCTTGCAGCGCATCAAACAGTGCGCGCAAACTGTGCAGCTCTTCCGTGCTTGGCATTTGTGTCTGCCAGCGCGTGAGCAAATCCGTGTCGGCGCAGTATTCACTGATATACCACGCACTGGTGACAAGCGGTCCTGTTTTTTGTTCGATCAGCGCCACGGGCTTGGGCACGCGCACACCAGCAAAGGCGAGCATATGAGCAAATCGCCAACTGCGTGCCGCGCGTGAAGGGCGAAATGCGCGCCGCAGTTTGCGCAACCAATCTTTGTTGATGTACTGCTTGACGACAAACAGGCGACCATCCATTTCGATGCGAAATACTTTGGCAGAGTTGCCATTTTTTAACATTGCGGCATGGTTTGCCAGCGCGGATGGATTCTGCAAGCACGCCAGAAAATTTGCGGTTAAAGCATGGCGCTGACAGAGAATACGCAAGTTGTTGTGCGGGCTGAGATCGGCCACTTCCGTGCAGTCGCGAAAGATTTTTCGCAAGTAATGGTGCAGGCGCTGCCGCCACTGCTGTTGTGCTAAAGGTTTGATGTCGGCTTCCGTTCGCAATGTGTGTACAGCAAAATCCCAATCGGCCACAGGCAGTTGTGCCAGCAGTAAAGCCAGATTTTTTTGCAGTGCTTCCGCGTGCGAAAAAGGTACGCAACTGGCTGGGTCTAGCGTCCACAGTGTTAGGCTGTCATCCGCTTGTGTTTGCAGGAGAAAATTGCCTAGGTGCAAATCTTGTTGCAGCACTTGCTGTTGCCAGAGCGTTTGTAAATTAGGCAGAAGCAGCGCGAGATAGTCGCGCTTGGTTGTTTCATCGGCGTGTTGCCACAACACATCTAAAGGCTGTGCATTGTCGATAAAAGCAAACAGGCAAACACCGCCCTGCTCAACGGCCTGCTGCAACAGCAACGCTGGCGTTGCGATGCCTGTTTTCTGCAAGCGCTCAAAGCCCGTGCATTCTTTTTGCCAGTTGTGCGTATCAAAAAACAATTTCACCAATACGGTTTGTTGCTGGTAGCGACCGCGCAGCACGATGCGTTTTTCTGGCAGTAAACGCAGGACGGTTTCGCAGACCACGACGCTGTGGTCTGGCAGTGCCAGCGAAAAAGGGGTTGCAACGCTGCGCCCACTGTTTTTGAGTGCGGCCAAGGTGGTGAGTGTTGCGGCATTCATGCGGGTTGCTTGCCACCGCGCGGACGGGGAATGCCCATTTTTTGCCGGCGCTCCCACAAGTTTTTGCGGCTGATGCCCAAGCGCTGCGCGATTTGAGTTTCCGATAAAGCGTCTTGGTTGTCCAACACAAAGCGCACGAAATAATCTTCCAGCGAAGTGACGGGTGTTTTTGCGGAAACAGAGGGGAGATCCAGCTGCGCGCTGTCCAGTTCGCGCGCTTTGGCATCACACAGAATCACCGCGCGTTGGATGATATTGTCCAGCTCGCGCACATTGCCAGGCCAAGGGTATTCGACAATGGCCTGTTGTGCGGCAGTGGACAAAGCCAACACCTCGCGGCCAATTTTTTCGCAATAGCGCGCTAACAGTTGGGTGGCGATGAGCAAAATATCGTCACCGCGTACGCGCAGGGCGGGTAAATCCAGTTGTACGACATTGATGCGAAAATACAAATCTTCACGAAATAGTTTTTCATCGCACATCTGGCGCAAATTGCGGTGGGTGGCGGCAAGCAAACGAATATTCACTTTGCGCGAAGCGACCGAACCGATCGCGCGCACTTCATTTTCTTGTAATACGCGCAGCAAACGCGCTTGTGCCTCTAGCGGCAGTTCGCCGATTTCATCGAGAAATAAAGTACCGCCATCGGCCGCGGTGATTAACCCTTCGCGTGCTTGCGTGGCGCCGGTGAATGCGCCTTTTTCGTGACCGAATAATTCCGCTTCGATCAGCGTTTCAGGAATCGCCGCGCAGTTCACGGAAATCATCGGCTGTTGCGCACGCGGGCTGCTGTTGTGGATGGCGTTGGCAATCAACTCTTTGCCGGTGCCAGTCTCGCCGCAGATCAACACCGTGGCATCGGTGGGGGCAACTTTATTAATTTTGCTGTACAGCGTCTGCATGGCAGGGCTGTTGCCGATAATGCTGGCCAGTGTGTTGGCTTGTTCGGCACCGCTGTTTTTTTTCGGTGCGCGTTTGCGCAACACGGCGGCATCTGCGCCGAGTACGCGCTGAATGGTGGCGAGCATTTCATCGTTATCAAACGGTTTGGCGATGTAATCGACGGCGCCGAGTTTCATCGCATCAATCGCTGAACGCATGCTGGCGTAACTGGTCATGATAATCACAGGCGTATCGCCACAGCGTTGCAATAAATCCGTGCCGACGGCACCGGGCAAACGCAAATCGCTAATCACCAAATCAAATTGTGACGGCTGCAGCGCGAGCGCCGCTTCGACGCTATCGGCCTCTGCCACCTCGAATTGTTGGCGCTGCAAAACTTTTTTCAGTGCTTGACGAATGATTTCTTCGTCTTCGACGATCAGGATGCGCTTCATGTGAATCGTGGTAAACAAATATCGTGCTAGTGTCACCGTCTGCCCGCCTTCATGCAAGGCGGCGAAGGCGAGGAACTTGTGCCAGACTCTGCGCTCGAAGGTGTCTCTATCTAGGAGTTTGCTATGAAAAAATTCTTACCGTTTGCACTGGCATTGGCGACCACCTCCGCACTGGCTGATGTCACGGTGTCGCTGCAGCAAGTGGATGACAAAGGTGTGGGTGCAGCCGTGGGTGATGTAGTGATCTCAGAAACGCGCTACGGTTTGGTGTTCACGCCCAATTTGCACGGTCTTACGCCAGGGCTACACGGCTTCCACTTGCATGAAAATCCTAGCTGCGCGCCGGCTGTGAAAGACGACAAAGCGGTGCCGGCAGGCGCTGCTGGCGGTCACTACGATCCTGAGGGCACCAAGGCGCACAGCACACCGTGGGGCAACGGTCATCTCGGCGATTTGCCGCCGTTGTTCGTCGATGCCAAAGGCTTTGCTGTGCAGCCAGTTTTGGCGCCGCGCCTGAAGCTGGCAGACATCAAAGGTCGCGCCTTGATGGTTCATGTCGGTGGTGACAACCACGCCGATCATCCTGCGCCGCTGGGTGGCGGTGGTGCGCGCCTCGCCTGTGGCGTGATTCGCTAACGCGAGTGCGCGGCTATTTGCTGTGCCAGCGCGGTTGCGCGGTGCTGGGCTTGTTGCAGGTTTTTTGCAGATAGTTTTTCCGCTGCGCGATCGCGCGCTTGGGTTTCTGCTAGCTCGCCGTTGACAGCGGCGAGCGCCAGCCAAGCGTAGGCTTCTTGATAATCTTGCGCGTAGCCGCGCCCTTCAAAATACATCGCACCCAACACTGATTGCCCAGTGCCATCGCCCTGCATGGCAGCTAAGCGCGCCCAGTGTGCCGCCTGCGTGTAATTCTGCGCTACGCCCACACCTTCGTAATACATCGTCGCCAAGACGCCCCGTGCAGGAACATTGCCCTGCTGGGCGGCGAGGGTGAGCCAGCGCGCGGATTCTGGATAATTTTTTTCCACGCCATCACCGCGACTGTAAAGAGCGGCGAGTTGGAATTGTGCGGCGGCATCGCCTTGCTGCGCCTGTTGTGAAAGCGCTGCTAATGATTGTTGTGGCGAGGGTGGCGGTGCAGTCTGGCAGCCGAGCAAACCCAGCGTGAGCAACAAAGCAAAAGCAAAACGGCGCCAGCGGAGCAAAATCTGAATCATGAGCGGCTTCCTAGAAAATGCTGGATAAATTGCCATGCTTGTTTGCGCGAGAAGAGGGGTATACTGAGCCTGTCCTGAGATGTGCGCCAGTCGGTTATGTCCTCGAGCCGATAATGCAAACTCCCCCGGATGTATCTTGTTCACTGCCGGTGTGCATGTCCGTTTAGCGGAAAGCCTAAAGGCAATGCCGATACACCCACCTTGAACCTTGGGTTCAAGGCTACGCCGGCAGCGGCATCTCGGGCTCCTTCCTCATACTCCTCGTAATACTCAACCCAAAAACAGCCGGTAAGCCGCGTTGGCGGTTTCTTCTTGGTACGGGTAGTTCAAGGCTTTTAAATACTTCGCTAGCTGCGCGTACTCCTCGGTCGGCACTTGCAGGCCCGCCAGCACGCGCCCGTCGGCCGCACCGTGGTTGCGATAGTGAAATAGCGAGATATTCCAGCGCTGCCCCAAGCCGTTGAGGAACTGCATCAGCGCGCCGGGGCGCTCGGGGAATTCGAAGCGGAACAGGCGCTCGTCGGAAATGGTGGGCGCGTGACCGCCGACCATGTGGCGGATATGCAGCTTCGCCATTTCATCGTCAGTCATATCCAGTGCGCGATAGCCATTGCTGTCGAGTTCGCGCAGCAATTCGTGGCGATCATTGCTGCCCGCTGCCACTTGAATGCCGACAAAAATATGCGCCTGTTGTTGATCGGCATAGCGGTAATTGAATTCGGTGATATTGCGTTTGCCCAATAATTTGCAAAACGCTTTGAAGCTGCCGGGTTTTTCAGGAATGGTTACCGCCAGCACCACTTCGCGTTGTTCGCCGATTTCCGTGCGCTCAGAAATGTAACGCAGGCGGTCAAAATTGATGTTGGCGCCGCTGTTGATGGCAACTAGGTTTTCATTTGCCAGAGCATGTTCTGCTGCGTATTTTTTCAAACCGGCGAGCGCCAATGCGCCCGATGGCTCGGCAATGGCGCGCGTGTCTTCAAAAATATCTTTAATGGCTGCGCAAGTTTCATCGGTGCTGACCGTGATCACGCCGTCGATGGTTTTTTTCAAAATGCGAAAAGTTTCTTCGCCGATTTGCGCCACTGCTGTGCCGTCGGCAAACAAACCCACTTGTGGCAGTTTTACCCGCTTTTTATGCTGCATGGCAGCGGCGAGGCAGGCAGATTCCTCCGCTTCTACCGCAAAAACTTTCACATCTGGCCGCACATATTTGATGTAAGTCGCCACACCGGCGCACAGACCGCCGCCGCCCACTGGCACAAACACCGCGTGCAGGTTGTCGGGGTGCTGGCGCAAAATTTCCATGCCCACGGTGCCTTGACCTGCGATCACATCGGGATCGTCGTACGGGTGCACATAGGTCAGCCCTTTTTCTTGCATCAATTGTTGTGCATGGGCAGAGGCTTCGTCGTAAGTGTCGCCGTGCAAAATCACTTTCGCGCCGCGCGCTTTGACGGCTTCCACTTTAATGGCGGGCGTGGTGCGCGGCATCACAATAAACGCTTTCACACCCATGCGTGATGCGGCTAAAGCCAAACCCTGCGCATGATTGCCCGCAGAAGCGGCAATCACGCCGCGTTCGCGCGCTTCGGCAGAGAGATGACACATTTTGTTGTACGCGCCGCGCAACTTGAATGAAAAAACCGGCTGCAAATCTTCGCGTTTCAGCAGCACGCGATTACCGATACGCGCCGACATTGCCTGCATGACATCCAATGGTGTTTCTTGCGCCACATCGTAGACGCGGGCATTGAGTATGCGTTTGATATAAGTGTGCGGCATGGCAACCTCCAGTGCGTGCATGGTATCGGCAGCAGTAGTCGCTGTGCAATGAAACGCGGCAAGAACCTGTGCTAACCTTCTGCCGCAGTGAAATGCAGTAAAAACAAGGAGCCTGCTATGTCGATCACCCATCAATTTTCAGAAGATGCCGATACCGTTTTTGCCGCGATGACCAATAGTGATTGGTTGACGCAGCGCTGCGCGGATCTGGCAGAAAAGAATGTGAGCTGTACGGTGGCAGAAAATGGCCGCAAAACCACCGTGCAACTGCAGCGTACGGTGAAGCGCGATCTGCCGAAAGTGTTGGCGGCGATGTTCAACGCAGAAAACACGCTGACCATGAATGAGCAGTGGGAAGTGGTGGGCAGCACCTACATGGGCACTTACAGTGTGGAGGTGCAAGGGCAGCCGGTGAATTTGTCGGCGCGCTTTAAATTAAAACCCGCTGCGGAAGGCGGTTGCGAATACAGCATTGACTATCAATGCAAAGCGGCGATTCCCTTGGTGGGCAAAAAAGTGGAAGAGTTCATTATTTCGCAAACGGCTGGCGGTTTGGAGCAGGAAGTAGCGTGGTTGAAGAAAAAATTAGCCAGCGCCTAACGAGTAATTTTTGTGGAAGCCGTTGAATACCGTTTGATGGATACACTGGAAAGCAGTTTCTGGTGGTATCGCGCCTTGCATGCAGTAGTGACAGAGCGCGTGCAACAATTGGCACTGCCCGATCAGGCAAAAATTTTGGATGCTGGTTGCGGCACCGGCGGCATGTTGGCGTATTTATTAAAAAACGCGCCGCAGTATCAATACACTGGTTTGGAATGGAATGCGGATGCAGTAAACATGGCGCACGCCAAAACAGGTTTGGACATTGTGCGTGGCAGCGTCAACAGCATGCCGTTTGCGGATGGCGAGTTTGCTGTAATTTTGTCGCAGGATGTGTTGTATCACCGCAATGTCGATGAAAAAGCCATGCTGCGTGAATGTCATCGCTGTTTGCAGTCCAAGGGGCATTTGTTATTGCAGGTGGCGGCTTTTCAATGGATGGCATCGGCACACGATGAACATGTGCACGGTGCGCGCCGCTACAACGCGGCACAACTGCGCGCCTTGTTAGCAGAAACCGGTTTTGAAATGATGGCCGTGGGATATTGGAACAGCCTGTTATTTCCACTGATGATGTTGCAGCGCCTCACGGTGGGCAAAAGCAAAACGGAGAGTGATGTCGCGCCGCCGCCGGCGTGGTTGAATCAATTATTTCATGCCATTTTAGACTGCGAGCGCCGCTGGCCTTTGCATCTGCCGTTTGGTGGGTCGGTGTGGATACACGGGAGAAAACGGTGAGCAAAACAGAAATAATTTCTAGCGTGGGCGAGTGTTTTGAATTTGCACTGTCGATCGTGGTGCCGGTGTACAACGGCGCGAGTTCTATTGGCGTATTGGTGGATGCCCTAGCGCAGTTGGATGTAGAAGGCGGTTTGGAAGTGGTGTTGGTCAACGACGGCAGCCCAGACAATTCCTTAGAAGTTTGTCGTGCGTTATGCAAAAAAAATGCGGTGGCGTTGACTGTAGTAAATCTCGCGCGAAACTTTGGCGAACACAACGCGGTGATGGCGGGTTACGCGCACGCGCGCGGTGCCTACATCATCAATATGGATGATGATTTGCAAAATCCACCGGAAGAAGTGGTGAGCTTGTGGCAGCACACACGCAACAACCATTACGATGCGGTGTACACCTTTTACGAACAAAAACAGCACGACAATTGGCGCAATTGGGGCAGCCGCTTTACCAACTGGTGTGCCGATGTGGTGATCGACAAACCCAAAGGTTTATATCTCTCCAGCTTTCGCTGCGTGAGTGCCTTTTTAGCAAAACAAGTTGTCGAACATCAAGGACCGTTTCCCTATATCGACGGTTTGATTTTTCAGATCACGCAAAATGTCGGCACTCTCGCCGTGCAACATCTGCCGCGCGCCAGCGGTGAGAGCAACTACACGATTCGCCGCTTGCTGCGTTTGTTTTTATCCATGCTGCTCAATTTTTCTGTGTTGCCCTTGCGCATCGGCACGCTGACCGGTGTGTTGTTAGCCGGTGTCGGCTTAGTGGGATTTTCTGCAATTTTAGTTGAGGCGCTGTTTACGAATACGCCGCGCGGATGGGCATCGATGATGGCGGGTGTACTCACACTCACCGGCGTGCAGTTGATGATGTTGGGCGTAATCGGCGAATACTTAGGCCGCATGTTTCTCACCATCAACAAAAAACCGCAGTTTGTAGTGCGCGATATCGAGCGCAACGGCAAAGCAAAACGCGGCGAGTAAATCATGTCTTTATTGCGATTAGAAAAGGCGGAGTTGGCCTTCGGCACGCATGTGCTGTTGGATAACGCCAACTTAAATATTGCTGCGGGTGATCGCATCGGTTTGCTCGGCCGCAACGGTGCGGGAAAATCCTCGCTGTTGAGTTTAATTGCGGGGCGCACGCAGCCGGACAGCGGGCAAGTGTGGCGCACTGCCGGTGTGCGCGTGGCGGAATTGCAACAGGAATTGCCAGAAGCCAGCGAACAAACTGTGTACGACTGGGTGGCGGGCGGTTTGCAAGCAGCCGGTGAATTGTTGGCGCAGTACCATCATTTGTTGACGCAGCCACTGGATAACGATGCCGCATTAGCGGCGTTGCAACGCGTACAAACGGCGTTGGAAGCGGTGGACGGTTGGCGTTTGCAGCAGCAGATAGAAACGGTGTTGACGCGTTTGCAGTTGTCGCCGGATGTGGCGTTGAAAAGTTTATCGGGTGGTTGGCGGCGGCGCGCAGCGCTGGCGCGCGCGCTGGTGCAGCAACCGGATATTTTGTTGTTGGATGAGCCGACCAACCATTTGGATATTGAAGCGATTACTTGGCTGGAGCAGGAGATCAGCGCGTTTGCCGGCGCGGTGGTGCTGATTACACACGACCGCAGCTTTTTGCAAAAAAATGCCACGCAAATTTGGGAAATTGATCGCGGGCAGGTGTTGGTGTGGCGCGGCGACTATCGCGGCTTTTTGGAATACCGCGAGCAGCGTTTAGCTTCTGAAGAAAAAACTAACAGTGAGTTCGATAAAAAATTAGCGGAAGAAGAGCGTTGGATTCGCACCGGCATTAAAGCGCGACGCACACGCAACGAAGGGCGCGTGCGCGCACTGGAAGAAATGCGCGAGCAGCGCGCGGCGCGGCGTGAGCAAGTCGGCTCTGCGCGTATGCAGCTTGATCAAGCTGCACAATCCGGAAAGCTAGTCGCCGAGCTGGAAAATGTCAGTTTTTCTGTGGCAGAGAAAACCATCATTCGCCATCTTTCGCTCACCGTGATGCGCGGCGATCGCATCGGTTTGATCGGCGCCAATGGCAGCGGCAAAACCACGCTGCTGAAATTAATCCTCGGCGAATTGGCGCCCACCAGCGGTCGCATCCAGTGCGGCACGAAATTGCTGGTGGCGTATTTTGATCAACTGCGCGCGACTTTAGATTTGCAAGCCACGGCAGTGGAAAATGTCGGCGGCGGACGCGACTTTATCGACATCAATGGCAAGCCGCTGCACATCATCAGCTACCTCAATAATTTTTTGTTTGATGCGGCGCGTTTGCGCACGCCGGTGTGGCGCTTATCGGGTGGTGAGCAGAACCGTTTGATACTCGCGAAATTGTTTAGCCAGCCCGCCAATTTGTTGGTGTTGGATGAACCGACCAATGATTTGGATTTGGAAACACTCGAACTGCTGGAAGAATTGCTGTGCGATTTTGAGGGCACGGTATTGTTGGTGAGTCACGACCGCAGTTTTGTCGACAATGTTGTTACCAGCACGGTGGTGTTTGAAGGCGACGGCGTGATCAACGAATTCGTCGGCGGCTACAGTGACTGGCAGGCCGCTGTGGCCAATGCACCGAAAGTGTCTGCAAAGCCAGCACCTGCCGAGCCAGTAAAAACCGCTACACCTGTGGCGACAGCGGAAAAAAATACAGCGGGAAAACTGTCGTACAAATTGCAGCGCGAATTGCAGGAGCTGCCAGAAAAAATTGAGCAGCTAGAGAGTGAAATTGTCGCGCTAAATACACAAATGCAAGATCCAGCGTTTTATACCCAGACCCACCAACAAACCAGTGCTGTTTTAGAAGCCTTGACGGCGAAGCAGACGCAGTTGGATGCTTGTTATGCGCGCTGGGAAGAAATTGAAAACGGCTGAGCGCTACTGCGCCGCCATCAGCCGCTGTTTTTCACGCTGCCAGTCTTTTTCTTTTTCGACTTCGCGTTTGTCGTGTTCTGCTTTGCCTTTGGCGAGTGCGATTTCGCATTTCACCAGATGGCGCTTCCAGTACATCGCGGTACAGACACAGGTGTGACCTTTCTGTTGCACGGCGGCAAAAATATCCGCCAGTTCTCGGTCTTTTAACAGCAACTTGCGCGTGCGCGCTGGATCGGTAACGAAGTGGGTGGAGACACTTTGCAGCGGCGAAATATGCGCGCCAAGCAAAAAGGCTTCTCCGTCTTTCAGTAGCACATAGGAATCCACCAGCTGGCATTTGCCTGCGCGCAGGCTTTTCACTTCCCAGCCCTGCAGGGCAATGCCGGCTTCGTAGCGATCCTGAATGAAATAGTCGTGGCGCGCTTTTTTATTGAGCGCGATGGTGCCGCCGTTGTCTTTGCTATTCGCTTTTTTCATGGCGGCATTATAGGTGCAGGATGCCGCGGTTCGTTAGAATGACCGCAATACTCGCGCCATGATTTTGTGGATTTCGTTATGCCTGTCACTCGCATCGCCAAGACAGCCCTGCTGCCGTATGCCGCGGAGCAGTTGTTTGATCTCGTCAACGATATCGCTGCCTATCCGCAGTACATGGACGGCTGCGTGGCGGCAACGGTGTTATCGGTTACGCCAGAAATCGTGGAAGCGCGCTTGGAATTGAGCCGCGCGGGGATCACGCAGGCGTTTGCCACGCGCAACCGTTTACAGCGCCCGCAGAGCATTGAAATGAGTCTGTTGGAAGGTCCATTCACTGCGCTGACAGGGAGCTGGCAGTTTTTGGCGTTAGCGCCGGAGGCCTGCAAGGTATCGTTGGATTTGCGCTTCGAACTGGACGGCAAGCTGGCCAGCCTCGCCGCCGGAAAATTGTTTGAAAGCGTGGCGGTGAATTTGGTGGATGCTCTGTGCCGTCGCGCGCACAGTCAACTGGGTGCCAGCGCATGAACGCAGCCGCAATGATTCAGGTTGAAGTCGCCTGTGCGCTGCCGGAGCGGCAAGTGGTGAAGGCGCTGGTGGTGCCGGAAGGCTGCACCGCGCGTGCAGCGGTTGCGCTGTCAGAGATAGCGGCGGCATTTCCGAGCTTGGATACCACACAGCTGGCGCTGGGGGTTTTCAGCCGTCGCGTAGACGATGACTATGTATTGGTTGAGGGCGATCGCGTGGAGTTGTATCGCCCGCTGCTGCTAGATCCGAAAGAGGCGCGGCGACAGCGTGCCGCCCAAGCGAAGGGTTAATCCCACCACTTGCTGATATCCCAATCTTCGTCTTCTTCTTCTTCGGGTTCTTCGGGTTGCTCATCCGTTGAACGGACGGCGGCGGTGGCCTGTTCGGGGCGGAAGTTGCCCTGCATATTGGTCAATACATCTTCGGTGAAATACAGCGTCAAACGCTCGCGCGAGTATTCGTTGTTGCCGTTTTTCAGCGAGTAGAAATAATCCCAGCGGCTGTCTTCAAAGCTGTCGATCAACAGTGGCGTGCCCATGATGAAACGCACTTGGCGTTTGTCCATGCCAGGTTGTAACTGGTTCACCATATCTTGCGTCACCACATTGCCCTGCTGCACAGTCAGGTGATACACGCCGGGAAATGAGCAGGCTGCTACGGCCAGTGCCAACAAACAGGGCAGCAGCAGACGCGTCAGGGTGTGGCGTAAAGAAACGGGCATGGGTGTTGTGGTTCCACTGATTGCAGCGAGCGGCGATAATACCCGATAGTCGAAAGCGCTAGAAGGGGCGGGACATGGCTGGTGAAAATCAGGAATTGCGCAAAGCAGGGCTCAAAGTCACGGTGCCGCGCATCAAAATTTTGCAAATGCTGGAGAACAACGACCAGCGCCATTTCAGCGCGGAAGATGTGTACAAGAACTTGCTGGAAAGTGGCGAAGATGTAGGTTTGGCCACGGTCTACCGCGTGTTAACCCAGTTTGAAACAGCCGGTTTGGTGACGCGCCATAACTTTGACGGCGGCTACGCCGTGTTTGAATTGCACCGCGGCGACGAGCACCACGACCACATGGTCTGCGCAGAAACGGGCGCGGTGGTGGAGTTTCACAACGAAGAAATCGAGCGCCTACAAAAAGAAGTGGCAGATGCTCACGGTTTTGAACTGGTGGGACACAGCCTAGTGCTGTATGTCAGGCCCAAGGCTTAACGCGACGGATGGCGCTTCAGTACGAAGCGCGACAGCACAAAAGTCACCGGCATCGTCAACACAATCACCGCCAGCGGCGCGAAATCGACGGGGAAGGCGAGTCTGTCTACCAATATGTGCATCAGCACGATGCCCATGCTGTATTGCACCACATACACCGACGGAAACTCTAGAAAGCTGCGCCAGCTCATGACCACGCGAAACACCCAGCGCGAGTTCATGTAGTAAGTAAACAGCACGCCGAACACATAGGCGGCGGTGAAAGCCAATTTGTCACTGCTGATGGCGAGATTGCTGCTCAACGCGATGGGCGGCATCTGCAGTGCGACCAACAGGTGGCGGACAATTAAATACACCACCCACGAGGCGCCGGTATTAATCGTGCCGGTAACGAGAAAGCGCAAAAACTCGTGCTTTTGCAGCCACAGCGCCACCGTGTTGGCCGTGGATGAAAAACGCGTTGGTGGCGGAGGGCTCGGCATCGTGAAAACTGGCGCGGTAAAGACGGCAAGCAGCTTAACGGGTAAAGCGCGCGGCTGACAGCCCAAGGCGGTAATGCCATAATCGAAAGCTTGTTTGCCAGAACGATAGAAAGTGCCAAACGGCTGCTACAGGAGAGAAATACCTTGAAGATTTTAGTTACCGGCGGTGCGGGATTTATCGGTTCAGCTGTCGTGCGCCACATCATCGACCACACGCAAGACATCGTGATCAATGTCGATAAATTGACCTATGCGGGCAATCTAGAGTCGCTGGCGCCAGTGGCCGATTCGCCGCGCTACCATTTTCGCCAAGTGGATATTTGCAACCGCGCAGTGGTGGATGCGGTGTTTGCCGAATTTGCGCCCGAGATCGTGATGCATTTGGCGGCAGAGTCGCATGTCGATCGCTCGATTGATGGCCCAGCCGCATTTATTGAAACCAATATCGTCGGCACTTACACCTTGTTGGAAGCGGCACGACAATTTTGGTTGGCATTAGTGCCAGAAAAAAAATCTGCATTTCGTTTTCACCACATTTCTACCGATGAGGTGTACGGCGCATTGGGGCCTACGGGATTGTTTACCGAAGAAACGCCGTATTCGCCCAACTCGCCGTATTCCGCCAGCAAAGCTTCATCTGATCATTTGGTGCGCGCGTGGCATGAAACATACGGTCTGCCAACTGTGGTGACGAACTGCTCCAACAATTATGGCCCGTATCACTTTCCAGAAAAATTAATTCCGCTGGTGATTTTGAATGCGATGGCCGGCAAGCCGTTGCCAATTTACGGCAAAGGCGATCAAGTGCGCGATTGGCTGTTTGTGGATGATCACGCGCGCGCTTTATACAAAGTGGCGAAAGAGGGCGTGATCGGCGAAACCTACAACATCGGCGGTCACAACGAAAAACAAAATATCGAAGTGGTGCAAACCATTTGTGCGCTGCTCGAAGAATTGCGCCCTGAAAAACCGGCAGGCGTTGCGCACTACCGCGATCTGATTACCCATGTTGCCGACCGCCCCGGTCACGATGTGCGCTACGCCATTGATGCCAGCAAAATTCAGCGCGAATTGGGTTGGCAGCCGGAAGAAACCTTTGAAAGTGGTATCCGCAAAACCGTGCAGTGGTATCTCGACAACACGGCGTGGTGGCAGCATGTGCTCGACGGCAGCTATCAAATGCAGCGCTTGGGCTTAGGTGAATAAGTTCGGGTAAATAAGTTTTTAGGAGAGAAGTATGAAAGGCATTATTTTGGCGGGCGGATCCGGCACGCGCTTGCATCCGGTCACACTGGCGATTTCCAAACAGCTGTTGCCCATTTACGACAAGCCGATGATTTACTACCCACTGACCACGCTGATGCTGGCGGGTATTCGCGACATTTTGATTATCTCCACGCCGCAAGACACGCCGCGTTTTATGGAGTTGTTGGGTGACGGCACGCGCTGGGGCATCTCGCTGCAATATGCCGTGCAACCTAGTCCCGATGGTTTGGCGCAAGCCTTTTTGATCGGGAAAGAGTTTATCGGCGACGATGCTTGCGCTTTGGTGTTGGGCGATAACTTATTTTTTGGCGAGCATTTCTCGCGCAATTTGCAGCAGGCGGCCACTCAGCAAACTGGCGCTACCGTATTTGCTTATCAAGTCAAAGACCCAGAGCGTTTCGGCGTGGTGGAGTTTGACAAAGAAGGCAAAGCGATCAGCTTGGAAGAAAAACCGGCCAAACCGAAATCGCGCTACGCGGTGACCGGCTTGTATTTTTATGACAACCAAGTGGTGAAATACGCGGAATCGATCAAGCCTTCGGCGCGCGGCGAATTGGAAATTACCGATCTCAACAATATTTATTTGCACAGCGGCAGTTTGCGTGTAGAAATGATGGGGCGCGGCACCGCGTGGTTGGACACCGGCACGCACGATTCGCTGTTGGAAGCTTCACAGTTTGTGCAAACGATTGAACATCGCCAGGGCTTGAAAATGGCGAGCCCAGAAGAAGTGGCGTGGCGACAAAAATGGATCAATGACACACAGTTGCGCACGCTGGCTGAGCCGCTGAAGAAAAGCGGTTATGGCGAATACCTGTTGGACCTGTTGAGGCTCGATTGATGATGAAAGTCATCGAGACGGTTTTGCCTGGCGTATTGATACTGGAGCCAAAAGTACACGGCGACAGCCGCGGGTTTTTTCAAGAAACATGGCGCGCAGATAGCTACAACAACATCGGTATTCCTGATTTTGTGCAAGACAATCACTCGCGTTCCACGCGCGGGGTGTTGCGCGGTTTGCACGCGCAGCGTTTGCAGCCGCAGGGAAAACTGGTGCGTGTATCGCGTGGTTCCGTATTTGATGTGGCAGCCGACATCAATCCCGCTTCCCCCACTTTTGGCAAACATGTGGCGGTGGAATTGAACGACAGCAATCATCGCCAGTTATACATTCCACCCGGCTATGCACACGGTTTTTGCGTGTTGTCGGACGAAGCCGATTTCCTCTACAAATGTACGGCGTTTTATCAGCCCGGCGATGAAATAGGTGTGTTGTGGAATGATCAAGACATCGCGGTAGCGTGGCCCATTGCAGAACCGCAGTTATCCGACAAAGATAAAAACTTGCCCACACTGCGTGAATTGGCGGAGCAATTAAAGCGGCAGCCGGCGCATTTCCCTGAACACAAAAGACGCATGGATGATGTATGAGCGCCCGCATTTTAATCGCCGGTGGTGACGGGCAAGTTGGTCGCGAGTTTGCTGACATTGCGCAACCCAATGTTGAATTGATTCGTTGCGCGCGCGCAGAATTGGATATTACTAATCCAGCGAGTATTGATGCCGCGCTAAAAAAATATCAGCCGCAAGCGTTAATCAACACGGCGGCCTACACCGCGGTGGATCGCGCCGAGAGCGAGCCAGATGCGGCGTTTGCCATCAATGCGATGGGCGCGGGCAATTTGGCCGCTGCCGCTGAACAAGCTGGAATTCCGCTGCTGCATGTGTCTACCGATTATGTTTTTTCCGGCGAAAAAGCTGTCGGCAAATCGTGGACGGAAGAAGATAGTTGTGAGCCGCGTTCGGTGTACGGCCACAGCAAACTCATCGGTGAAGAACAAGTGTTGACTGCGTGCAGCCGCGCGTTGGTGCTGCGCACTAGTTGGGTGTTTGGTCGCTACGGCAATAATTTCCCAAAAACCATGTTGCGTTTAGCGCGCGAGCGCGATGAATTGCGCGTGGTGGGCGATCAACACGGTTGCCCGACACACGCCGCCGATATCGCGGCGACTTTAGTCAAAGCCGCCTGTGCGCTGATAGAAAAAAAAATAGCGAGTGGTGTGTATCACTACGCCGGTGTGCCAGCATGTACTTGGCATGCATTCGCGACACATATTATTGAGCGCGCGCACGAACTTGGCGTGCTGGCAAAAAAACCAAACATTATCGCCATCGCCACGCACGAATATCCTGTTGCGGCAGCAAGACCGATGAACTCGGTGTTGGACGGCAGCAAGCTGCAACACGCGCTGGGTGCAATGCCCTCGCAGTGGCAGAGCGGCGTGGATGTGCTGCTCAAAAACGGTTGACAGCAACTCGCGTTCATAGAGTAGAATCGCGCCCCGTTCGCGGATAGGAATCCGTAGAACGCCAAGGAACCTTCTTCGACAAAAGGAATTGTGTATGAAAAAAATCATTCTGTTGAGTTCATTGTTGTGCGCGTTATTTGCCGGTCAGCGCGCGCATGCTTATTACTTGGAACACGCAGTGGCGGGTGTGGTGACGCTAGAAGTCACGGGTGCTTGCGCTATTCCAAAGATTAAAACGGAAGCGTATATCGCGGACATCAGTGATGATGAACACAATCCGCTGGGTTGGGGCATCGTCACCGCGTCAGGGCATTTGATTGCACTGCGTGAAAAAGCAGTGGCTGTCGTGGATAAAAAGAACTTTGCCAACAATCAGCAGCGCACGACGGATTACATTGACCTCACAGGCGCTACGCTAAAAACTTTTTTGACGAAAAACGGCGTGCGTTGCGAAATTGCGCATCTGCAAATGGGCGTCAACTCCACGCTTACCTCCATCACTAGCAGTAGCGGCGGCAGAGCGGTGTTGCGCGCTACAATTGCCGGTTACGAAATTCAGCGCTGCACGGACAGCGGTGATGTGCAAAATTGTGCGGCGCGCCGTATCAATGGAAAAATAGGTTTCACAGGCAAGTGGTAAGGCGGTGAATACACCATCAACATCGGACACAGGGCTGTTGTGTCTGGTGGCGCTGTGCCGCTATCACCAACTGGCCGTGGATCCCACACAGCTTGCGCATCAATTCGGCAGCGATGGTCGCACATTAGGCGATACGGAAATTCAGCGCGCGGCTAAATCCTTGGGTTTGCGCTACCGCTATTTGAATCTGCAGACGCGCACTGATAAGTGTCTGCCGGACGCAGCACTATTGCCCGCCATCGCCAAAAATAATGACGGATCGTATTGCGTGTTGGCGCGCCAGCATGAACAACAGCTGTTAGTACACGATCTGCGCCTGCCGCAGCCAGCCGTCATGACAGTTGATGCTTTTATTCAGCAGTGGTCGGGCGAATTGATCCTGCTGGGGCGTCGTTCGTCATGGGCAGAATCTTTGCAACAACAGTTTGATCTGCGCTGGTTTATTCCGGTGTTGCTCAAGTACAAAAAACTGTTTGTAGAAGTGGTGATCGCTAGTTTTTTTCTGCAGGTGTTTGCTTTGCTCACGCCGCTATTTTTCCAAGTGGTGATGGATAAAGTATTGGTGCATCACGGCATGAAGACGCTGGATGTGTTGGCTGTAGGTTTTTTGGTGGTGATAATTTTTGAAGTGCTGTTGGGCGGCATTCGCAGCTATGTGTTTTCGCACACCACCCACCGCGCGGATGTGCAGTTGGGCAGCGCCCTGTATCAACACTTGCTGGGCTTGCCGTTGGCCTATTTTCAGGCGCGCGCTGTGGGGCAGAGCGTGGCGCGCGTGCGCGAGTTGGACAGTATTCGCAACTTTATAACGGGCTCGGCGCTCACACTGTGCATCGATGTGCTGTTCACTGTGGTTTTTGTCGGCGTGTTGCTCTACTACAGTGTTTCGCTGAGCATTGTGGTACTGCTCACTATTCCTGCGTATGTGTTGCTGTCGCTCGTGATGGCGCCAATACTCAAATCGCGTTTGGATGAAAAATTTAAGCACGGCGCGGTAAATCAAAGTTTTTTGGTGGAGTCGATCAGCGGTGCGGAAACCGTAAAAAGTTTAGCTTTGGAGCCAGTGATGCAGCGGCGCTGGGAAGATAATCTCGCCAGTTATGTCAGCAGCAGTTTTTGCGCGCAACATGTAGGCAATGTAGCCTCGCAAGCCGCCGGCTTGATTAATAAATTGATGACGCTGGGCATCCTGTGGTGGGGCGCACAGTTGGTGATGCGCGGTGAGCTGAGCGTCGGACAATTGGTGGCGTTCAATATGTTGGCAGGCAGAATCAGCGCACCAATTTTGAAGTTGGTGCAGTTGGCGCAAGATTTTCAGCAGGCAAAAATTTCCATCGAGCGCTTGGGCGATATTCTCGACACGCCGCGCGAAACCAGCTTCAATCCACAGCGCACGGTGTTGCCACAACTGCAGGGCGCTGTTCGCTTCGAACGCGTGCGCTTTCGCTATCAGTCGGATAACCCTGTGGTGATAGACGATCTCAACCTGCACATCAAACCGGGGGAAATTATCGGGGTAGTGGGCAGATCGGGTTCAGGAAAAAGCACGCTGACAAAATTATTGCAGCGCTTGTATGCGCCAGAAGCTGGCCGCATTTTGGTGGACGGCGTTGATCTCGCCACGGTCGATACCGCATGGCTGCGCCGCCATATCGGCGTGGTGCTGCAAAGCAGTTTTTTATTCAACCGCAGTATTCGCGACAATATTGCGATGACGAATCCTGCTGTTCCAATGGAAAGCATTATTCACGCCGCGCAGATGGCGGGCGCACACAGTTTTATTTCTTCCCTGCCGCAGGCGTATGACACCGTGGTGGAAGAACAGGGCAGCAATTTGTCGGGCGGGCAACAGCAGCGCATTGCCATTGCTCGCGCGCTACTCAATCAGCCGCGTATTCTCATTTTTGATGAAGCGACCAGTGCGCTGGATGTGGAGTCTGAGCGCGTGATTCAAGCAAACATGGCGGCTATTTGTCGCAACAGAACTGTGCTGATAATTGCGCACCGTCTATCCACAGTGCAGGGCTGTGATCGCATACTCGTGATGGACGGCGGGCGCATTATCGAACAGGGTACACACGGTCAGTTACTGAAACAGAATGGCGTATACGCGCAGATGCATCGCTATCAAACCGAAGTGATTCCGCTGCGAAAACTTCATGTGCCGAGCAATCCTGTGGCGGTGAATGGCGTATGAAACTATGGACAAAACAATACGGCTCACCGATGGATGCAGAAGCTGCACGCTTGGCATTTCTACCAGCAGCGTTGGAAATTCAGCACACGCCACCGCATCCACTGGCGCGCTGGTTTGCCTTCAGTATGGTGGCGTTTTTTCTGTTAGCGCTGGTCTGGTCAATTGTTGGCAAAGTTGATGTGGTTGCGATTGCCGAGGGAAAAATTATCCCATCCTCGCGTATTCAGCAGATACAGCCGTTGGAAAAAGGCGTGGTAAAAACGCTTTATGTGCGCGAAGGGCAACGCGTAACAGCGGGCGATCCATTGCTGGCGTTAGATCGCACCAGCAGCGGGGCTGAACGCGAGCGAGTCAACAACGAATTGCAAAAGCTGGAAGAGAATTTACTGCGCGACAAATCGTTTCTTGCGCGTCTCGATAGCAAAGCAGAATCTTCGCTGCTCAATGCGTTGCAAAATAATTTGCTCGAACAACAGTGGCAGCAATATCAAGCGCAGTTGTCGGCTTTGCAGAGTCAGCGGGAAAATCGCAAGGCCGAGCAGCATGTGAATCAAGAAGTGATACGCAAATTGCAGGCGACGCTGCCGATCAACACCCAGCGCGCCCAGAATATGCAGCGCTTGGCCGAACAAAAATTGGTAGCGCGCGATCAGTACTTGCTGCAAGAAGAGACGCGCATTACACAACAACAGGATTTAGCTGCTGCGTTGGCGCGCAATCAACAATTGTCTGCCGCCGCATTAGAGGTGGAACAAAACTTGGCGGCATTGACGGCGCAGACGCGGGTTAAAACATTGGCGGCAATTGCCGATAGCGAGCGCGAAGCCGGGAGTTTGCGCCAGCAGCTCACCAAAGTCAGTGATGTCGATGACAAACAAGTGTTGTACGCGCCGGTGGCGGGGCAGGTGAAAGACCTCGCGGTGCACACTGTGGGTGGCGTGGTGCTGGAGGCGCAGCAGTTGATGGTGATCGTGCCGGAAGATGCGGCGTTGGAAGTGGAAGCGTGGTTGCCTAATAAAGACATCGGTTTTGTACAGCAGGGCGAAGCAGCCGTTATTAAAATCAACACTTTTCCTTACACCAAGTACGGCACACTGGCAGCTACCGTAACGCGCATCGCAGAAGACGCTATCCACGATGAAAAAACCGCGCGTGAAAAAGGCGGCCTACTGTACGGCATGAGTTTGCTGATGCATCGCAGCACGATGGTTGTGGATGGCCGCGAAGAAAAGCTGTTGCCTGGTATGCAAGTGACAGCAGAAATCATTATCGGTCAGCGCAGAATCATCGAGTATTTTCTTGCACCTCTGCAGCAGCATATGCAGGAGAGTGTGCGTGAGCGGTAATTAAAATTCACAATCTATACAAGGAGTAATCTATGAAAAACAGAACAGTATTAGCGGTTTTGCTATTAGCAGTGACTTTAACAGGTTGTCGTGATGTGGCAGAAAGTTTCTTTGGGCGTGCACCATTGCGGTGGGCGATTGTCGATCGCAGAGGCTTGGAGAACGAATATATGTTGTTTGCGAAGCAAAAAAATGCAGATTTACTGAAACAAAAGCTTGGCGATGGAATATCTAGCGATCAAATGAGAGCGTTAGAAGAAGAGATGAATGCAGCTAAAATGCTGGCTGAGCGAGACTGCATGAAGCCAGAGTTTCGTGCCAATTTAGAGAAGAATTTCGATAGTTTTTGCCATCGTTATCGTGGGAGTATGTGCGCCAGTAATTACGATATGAAGTGTATTGCCAATATAGATAACATACCTGAAGTTATAACAATAAAAACAAAAATGAATTCCGCTAAAGAAGTTGTTAATTATCAAAGAAAAATAGAGCGGGCTATCAGAGAAAAAACAAAGAGCGTTGTAAAGATAGCTATTGCTAATTACGCCAAAGAAAATGCTATGGATTTGGTGGTTAATGACAGCAGGGACGATGTGCTCTTTGCAAAGCATGGGGAGACCTTAAATGCTACAGATGCCGTTATGGAAAAATTGAGAAAAATGGCAGAAGAAGAAAAGATGACACCAGAAGAAGTTGAGGCGCTGGTAGATTAGTGAAATAAACAACTAGAAAAGTAGTGAATTTTGGTAGGCGAATATGAAGTTTAAGTGGATTTTATTGTCTCCAGTCATTGTTCTAATTCTTGCTATTGTATTTTGTGAGGTTAATAAGGCGTATTGGGATCATAAAGTTAAACAGTGGTGTAAGGCCGATGGCGGAGTAAAGGTGTATGAAAATGTATTTTTATCAAAAAGTGATTATGAAAAATTAATTGCTCCGTTGTATAAAAAAAATTACGGTGACTATATCTACCATAGGGTGATTTTTAAAGACGAAGTTTTTAATAAAGATCCATTGGTATGGAGAAGTGAACAAGAAATTGTTCGTTTTATTGATAAAAAATCGCTTGGTGTTCAAGTGAATTATTCAAGGCGTGGTGGAGATTTTCCTACGGGATTTGTACATGAGTCACATTTTGGTTGTGGGAAAGTTAATGGAATTAACATGGACATTATTGGGTCAATTTTCATAATAAGGGAGCAGTTATGACATCTTTAGTTTCATTATTTAATTATGCAGAGGCATCACTTGCGGCTTATGCCGATTTAAATGATGGTAAAAAAACATTAGATCAGAAAGAGGCACTAAAAGAAGCGGGGATGACAGAAGATCAAGCAATACAATTTGCTAGTCGTTGGCCTGATGTTATTGAGCAATACACAGATGCCATTTCAGGATTCTCGGCAACGCTGTTTCGTAATGGTAATGAGGTTTGTTTGGCAATAGCTGGCACAGATTCGCTACTGGATGTAGCCATTGATATTGGTTTGGCTGAAGGGCTTGGAGCTCAGGCTCAATATAATGCCTTGCAGGGGTTCTACGGCTCGCTAATTTCAACAGGCAAGATACAGTCGACCGATTCTGTGACAGTTTCAGGCCATTCTTTAGGCGGTTTTCTTGCGCAAATTTTTGCTGTAGATCATGCAGGTGAAATTGCTCAGACCTATACATACAACGCACCAGGGATAGGCGGTTCTGTAGCGCAGATACTTGACCTGATGGGCGTTGCAGCAACCAATATAGATACATCAAATATCCTCAATGTTCAGGGAGATGGCTTTTCTGTAACGGCAGGTCTTGGGACGCTGCTTGGTTCTGTTCAGCAGGTACAGATTGAAAACAATGCAATATGGATTCCAGGCGACCACACCATCAAAAAACTCACAGATTCCCTCGCTGTTTATGACACACTTTGGCAGTTAGATCCTTCCTTCACTCTAGAACAGTACGCTGAGATTTTTAAAGCTAGCAGCAACGATGAATCGCTGTCTTTAGAAGGTGCTGTCAGCAAATTGTGCGCAATGTTTGGGGTTGCTGCGGATTCCGCACTTACATCCAGCAACGAGAATATGCAACGCGAGGCACTGTTTTCAACTGTTTATCGGTTGAGAGATACAGAAAGTTACAACGCACTCATCAACAACGCTACAGTTAGTTCATCGCTTTCCATCAACGCCCAACAAGCCGCTACAGATTTCGGCGCATTTTTGGCGCTGCACACGCTCTCACCGATTTATATTTCTGGCGCGGCACTACAAGAAGTGAATGGGTCGCTGTATGACCAATGGTCTGCAGGGCATTTTTCAGCTCAATACCTCGAAGACCGTGTTGCAATGCTCGGTGCGCTGCTGGGCGCGAACATGGCAGATATAGACTACGACGATGTGCGCGGTGTGTATTTCAGTGATGCAGAAACGGGTGTGGTGGTTGGTGAAAGCGACGGCGGAATATTTTCAGCAGATAACAAACAAACCCTCTTCGGTTCCGAAGCAAGTGACACACTCACCAGTGGTAACGCCAACGACCACCTCTACGGCGGTGGTGGCAGTGATTTTTTAGCCAGCGGCGCGGGTGACGATTATCTCGAAGGCGGTGCAGGTGATGACGGCTTAAATGCTGGCACGGGTTTTGATCGCGTCAATGGCGGTATGGGTAATGATGCATATCTCATCGACAGCAATTTTGGCGATGTGATGATTGCGGATGATTTAGACGGTGGATCTATTTCTTTATTGAGCGGCATAACTTTTCGCCGCGTGGGTGATGGCGAAGCCAACGCCAATGGCCTGTATATCGCAGTGGATGAAAACGGTGAGTGGTTGAACGGTAAAGACGGCTGGAGTGTATCGGTGTCTGGCAGCACGGCCACGGTTTCTATCATGGACAACCAAAATAATGTACATGTGATTGCAATAGAAGATTTCAATATCACGAGCAATAAATTCGGCATTCAATTTGATGAAATGGCTGATGTTGAAATGCCGTCGCTCGGTGGCGCGTTTACGGTGCCCAATCGCGGATTGTTAGGCGCGTACACACCACAAGGCGCAGAGAAACCGGTAGAGGTTTTTTTGCCGAATAATCGCCATGTTGAAAATAAAGATCCTAGTATTCCAGAAGCATTGAATGTTGAGCAGTACCGTAACAAATCGCTGATTTATAACGCGGTAGATTATTGGGGCGAATGGAATGCGAGTGATTTGCGTTGGGAATCTATAGAAGATTATCCAGGCACGCCGCATCCAGATCATCCAGATGAAGTGTTGGTGATTTATACAAGGGAATCTAGCCACGGCATTAAAGTTATGCGCTTTGAAGGATCCAATCAAAATGATGCATTGTATGGCAATGATTGGACGAGTCAGATGCGGGCGATAGAAGCTTGGGATCAAACCAACTATCACCATTATCGGTTGAATGAAATTAACGATTTTGATCCAGAAATACACGGCAACAACGATGTGCTATTTGGTTTGAACGGAGATGATTTAATTATCGGTGACGGTGATCAAAGTGTGTTGACGCAGCCAGTGGGTTCGCAAAAAGGCAATCGTGACATTTTAGTCGGCGGACGCGGGAGTGATGTTATTTACGGTATGGGCGGCAACGATATTTTGTTGGGGATGGAACAATACCGCAGCAGTTGGGGTGCTGCTTCTTTAGGCCTTACTTACAATCCTAGCAAATACGCGTCGCTTGCAGAGGCCATTTTCAATAACGCATTTTTATACGATCCAGAGACGCAACAAGAAACACAAACGGCTATCACATTAGAAGATAAAGACGAAAGAAATTATCTCAATGGCGGTGATGGTGACGATGTGCTTGAAGGCGCCAGTTTTTCGGATGTGCTTGACGGCGGTCATGGCAAGGATTGGATTTATGCCGGCGCTGGCCGCGATGTGGTTGCTGGTGGTGCCGGTGATGATGAAATATCCGGCGATTCTTACGCATATTTTTATCAAGGTATTGCCTACAGCGATTTTATTGCGCCCGATGAATTGCCAGAAGCCAACGATTATCGTCGCGGGCATTTTTATCAAAAAACCAGCGAAGGTGTAGCCCTGCGCTACGACTTCAATAAAAACACGGATTACAACGATGTATTGGACGGTGGTGAAGGCAATGATTTAGTGCAAGGTGAAATAGGCGCAGATATTGTCAGTGGCGGCGCAGGCAATGATGTGCTGTTTGGTGATCGCGTTTTTGGCGCAGGTTTCTTTGTCGACGGTTTGCCGCCCGCCAATTTTCAATCGCTGGCGCAACAGTTTCACGGCAACGATGTCGTCGATGGCGGTGACGGCGACGACTTAGTGGTGGGCGGTGGCGGTGCGGATCGTGTGCTCGGCGGCAACGGCAATGACACGATATATGGCGATGTTGGGTTGGACACGATTGAGAAAGGCATGAACACCACCGGTGCGCCCAGTATTGCATCCAGCGACGAGGGTTGGTGGGGCAATGATGTGTTACTCGGTGGTGCGGGCAACGATGTGTTGGTGGGTGAGGGCGGCGATGATGTGGTCGATGGCGGTGAGGGTGACGACTATCTCTACGGCGATTGGGCGAACTGGCAGGCGCAGGCTTATGCCGACCCAGAAGCGCGAACGGGCAATGACACCTTGTACGGCGGTGCTGGCAACGACCAGCTGATGGGTAACGGTGGTGATGATGTGCTGGACGGCGGCGCTGGTGACGATTTTTTGTATGCGGGGATAGGTGATGACACGCTGATTGGCGGCTCTGGCAATGACTATCTGGATGGCGGGGAAGGAGATGATGTGTATTCGATTGCTGCTGGCGACGGGCAGGATGTGATTACCGACACCGAGGGCAGCAACATTTTGCGCGTGGCAACCGGCAGCGTTGAGGTGGAAACCGCAGGGAATGATGCCGCTACAGTGTATTTGTCGGCAGATCGCAGCCAGTTCGTCACTTTGACGCAAGGCAGCCTCAATACTTTCAGCGTGCAAACGGCGAATGGCGATGCGGTGACGCAACGGCAGCACATTGAAGTGTCCACGCGCTACGGCTCCCCGTTGGTTTACACCGTCAATAGCAGCATGACGGGCGATGTGGATGTCAACGGTGCGGAGGCCGGTGTTGCCCTGCAACTGACCAGCGCGCGGCAGGCGTTTACTGCGCCTGCGGCGGTCACAGTGGATGAAAGCGGTGCGCATATTCTACTGACGCGGGCAGACGGCAAAGCACTCACTGTTCACCTAGATAGCTGGGATCAACTGACGGCTCTGACCGATAAATACGGCTTTCAATTAGATTTTTCATTGGATGCCAGCGCGGAAAGCAATGGCGTGCTGAACGGGCGCAGCGGCAATGACGCACTGACCGGAAACGAAGGCGATGAAACCTTGTATGGCTATAACGGCAATGACACTTTAACCGGCGCAGGCGGCAACGATAATTTAATCGGTGGCGCAGGCGATGATCGTTATGTGTTCACGAGCGGCGACAACGGCGCGGATACCGTGCTCGACCACGAAGGCAGCAATACTTTGCAGCTCAATCACTTAAGCGGCAACTCAGCGAGTGTAGATGTGCTGGTGGGAACGCAGAGTGTGCAAGTGCTCACATCCAAAGATGGCAGCAGCTATGCGACGATGGACAACGCCACTTGGCAGGCCATCGCGAGCTGCGAAACAGCCGATGGTGTGGCCGTCAGCGAGTATCGCTATCGCATTGCAGCGGGCGCGAGTGTCACGCTCACGCCGCATTTTGACGGCGCGCAGTTTGTGATTCTGTTGCCGGCTGGCAGCACACTGGCGGACTTCTCGGGCGGTCATTCCTTGTCGCATCCACAAGATTTGGTGTTGCAAGCCGCGGACGGCACATTCATTCGCGTGGAAGGCTATTTTGCCAGCAACGGTTTTTCCAACAACAGCGCATGGTCTATCGGCAGTGATGCTGAGTCGAGCCAGTCATTGGCGAGTTGGGTCGATACGCACATGAGTAGCGACTATTCCATCGACGGGTTTTTAACGGAGCAAACCGCTGTGCTGCAACCTATGGGTGAAGCGGGCAAAACGCTGGGCGATACACAGAATATCGTGGTGGGTGAGCAGTACACAGTGGAAGGCGAAGCTTACGGCGCGAGAATCAAGAGCTACACATTTGATGGCGTGAGCGCGGAATCCATCGTGCTCGACGGCAGCCCGCTGGTAGTCGCGTCGTCAGAACAGAACACGATGGATTTGTCGGAGCAGACGCACTGGGTCCTCACGGAAGTCCCTGTATACCGCGATTACTACACCAATGGTGGCACTTACACGCTGTCGGGCGATGATCCCGCGCTGGGCAGCATGAGAGTCAACGGCAATGTTTCGCTGCAAGAGAATGACGATGGCACGGTGACGGCGACCGTATCCGGTAACTACAGCAGCAGCCAAGTAGGCACAGAGGCGCGTTGGACTTCCTACACAGAAACCGTGGCGGATGTTACTCGCCGGTATACGCAATACCAAATCACTGGCGATGAGCGGGACGACACCGTCACCGCGAGCGGCTCTTTCCTCGGCACGATAGACGTAGGCGATGGCGACAACACGGTGGATTTAGGCGGCGATCATCAAACACTGTGGTCTTTTTGGAAGCCGAGGGGCGGTTTGGACGTGCCAGGCGCTTACCTCACTGCAGGTTCAGGCGACGACCATTTGATCGGCACGCGCGGCAACGATGTGCTCCGTGCCAATGCGGGCGCCAACACTGTCGTGGGTGGCGCGGGTAATGATGTCTATTACGTCTCACTCGCCAGCGGCAGCCAAACCACGGTTATCGACGCAGCGGTGGAGGGCGTTTACGACTGGCACGATTTGGAGGCTGGCAATCCCATTCGGTTGGATGGCAACGACTGGTCGGGCTATTACATCCCCGTCAATAACACGCTCGTGTTTACCGATGCGTTCGATCTATCGACAGTGACATATAGCATCGAGCGGTTCAGCGTAGAGGAAGAAAGTAACGGCCTGCATTTTGATGCCACGCGACCGTACACAGGGAGCGGCAACGCCGATTGGTCTACGAGCATCAACACGCGCGTTACTTTGCACATTGGCGATGCGGATGTGTCGGTACTGGTGGGTGAAGATTGGTTACGCGATGGTGACGGCGATGACATGCTGCGTATTGCTGCCGGTGTGCAAACCGTGGTGCTCGCGGATGGCAGCGCTCTGACGTGGGACGCGCTGTTGCGTCAGGCAACGCAAGTGGAAAGTGCGCCGACGCAAGATCAAATTGCAAATCAAATTATTACCACGACATACAACACCAATGACTCGCAATTTGTGGCATTAAATGCCGGCGATATTCTCGATGGCACGGTGAGTGATGCCGAAAAATCGCGCTGGCAAATTGTGAGTGCCTCACAAATCTCTGGCAATTTTTTGCCCGATCAATTTGATGTTAATGGTGACGGCGATATTAGCGACCAAACTTTTTTGTTTATCGAAAACTTATGGAATAGCGGTGTCAATTATGTCGGCTTTATGCCAAATACTATCGCCGGTAATGCCAGCTTTGCTTTCACTTTGCAGCGCGATGACGGTTTGCGTATTGAATCCACTATGCAGGTTATTACACAAGAAAATACGAGTGAGTTATACGGAAGCAACGAGAACGATATTTTGGATGGTGGGCAAATCACAACGCCACTGTTGATTGATGCGGGCGAAGGTAATGATCGCGTGTTTGATGGTTACGGTGACGATGTTGTGTATGGCGGAGACGGCAACGACGCGCTGATGTTTGGCAACTGGGCCGACAATGGCAACGATATTTTTATCGGCGGTGCGGGTGATGATGTGTTGGATGCCGGATGGGGTACTGACACCATGATCGGCGGCACAGGCAACGATTTATACATTGAAACTAACTTGTGGTCTGGCGATCGCACCACCATCGACAACACTGGCGGCAATGAAAGCGATACAGATATTTTGCAAATAGGTGAAAACAGTTACGGCATGTGGGATTACCGTTCACTGTGGTTCACACGCGATGGCAGCGACTTGTTGGTAGACCAACTCGATGAATTAGCCGATGGCGAAATCCGCATCAAAAATTGGTACGCTGATACCGATACAAATGAGGATGGCTTGTTGAATGATGCGGGTGATGGTCGCATCGATCTGTTTGTCGCGAAACAGGAAGATGGTGCGGTGTTTCAGGCAGAAGGCAACAGCAATAGTTTTGATGCATTGATTAACGCCATGGCTCAATTTGGCGCGAAACCCGCGAGCGTGACAGAGGCTGGAAATGCATTACAAGACGAATACCAAGCGGCGTGGATGCAGATTGCCGTGCCAACAGCGGCGTAACATGATGGACATGAGGTTTTGTGTTTGATGACTATAGTTTTGTTCTAAAGTTTTAGTTCTAACGATAAGATCAAAACTGCTTTCTGCCTAACACAAAACTTCACATTGGTTTTTTCCAGCCACACACCATACTCGTGCGCATCATCGTTCTGTGCGCGATACGCAGGACGAGGGTCTTGCGCCAATACTTCGTCAATCAAGGCGCAAAAATCGGACGAGAGCGAAAGCCTTTGTGCGTCGTCTTTTGCACCATCACTCCACTGCACAGCGAGCGTTGCGGGCGCTGTCTGTGCAAAAGTGCTTTGTGCATTAGGGATGCTGTCGGCGTAGGGCAAATACGGTTTGATGTCGAGTATCGGCGTGCCATCCAGCACATCGGCACCGCGCAAGCGCAGCAGTTTGCCGTTATCGCCATCTACGATGTCAACCAATTCCACCACGGATAAGCCGATAGGATTGGGGCGAAACATACTGCGCGTGGCAAACACGCCGCGCGTGACATTGCCGCCCAAACGCGGCGGGCGCACGCTCGCTTGCCAACCCTGCTCTGCCGTGGCGTGGAAAACAAATGTCAGCCAGAGGTGAGAAAATTTTGCCAAACCTTGTAGGCATTCTGCAGTATTAAACGGCGCAAACAATTCCAGTGTGCTGATGGCGTGCGGCGCCAAACCCGGTTGGCGAGGAATGCCAAATTTTTCGCGAAAGGGCGTATGCAAAACGCCGATGGCTTGAAAGGTATACTGGTTCACAATCATTCCTATCTTTTTCGTATGAAAAACACCTTACCACAGACGCACAATTTGCCCTTGCGCGAAGGCGTGAGCGCCAGTTGCGTGCAAATACCAGCAGGTGTATGGCCTTCGCTGCTGGCGTTTCTGTGTGCGCGTTTTCCTGCTATCGATGAAGCTGTGTGGTTGTCGCGTTTTGCGCGCGGGTTAGTGATAGATCAAACCGGAACAGCCTTGCTGCCGACGGCGGCTTGCAAAACCGGCGCGCGTATTTATTACTACCGCGAAGTGCAGCAAGAACTCACCATTCCCTTTCAGGAAAATATTCTGTATCGCGATGAGCATATCTTAGTGGCGGATAAGCCGCATTTTTTGCCCGTCATCCCATCGGGCATTTATGTGCAACAAACCTTGCTGACGCGTTTAAAGCGCACAACAGGTGTCGCCACTTTATCGCCGTTGCACCGCATCGACAAAGACACGGCCGGTGTGGTGATGTTCTCAATCAATCCCAATACGCGGGATGTCTATCAATCGTTATTTCGCGCGCGAAAAATAGAAAAACAGTATCAGGCAGTCGCGCGTTGGAATCCTGCGCTGCAGTATCCATTGCAATATTGCAGCCGTTTAGTGGAGGACGCGCAGTTTTTTCGCACACAGGAGATAGAGGGCGAAGCCAATAGCGAGACCTTCATCGATGTGCTTGCCAATGATGGTGAAAAAGCACTTTACGATTTGCGGCCAGTGACAGGAAAAAAACATCAGTTGCGTGTACACATGGCGAGTTTAGGCATGCCGATTAGCTGTGATGTGTTGTATCCAGTGGTGACAAAAAGACAAGAGGAAGATTTTTCGCAGCCGCTGCAGTTGCTGGCGAAATCGATCGCTTTTGTTGATCCAATCACGAATGAAAGGCGTTATTTTTCGAGTCAATTAGTTTTGTCGGAAGCGGAGCGTTTTATTACAGCAGCTTCAACTGATTGCGCAGCTGGGTGACATTGCGGCGGCTGATCGCCGGTTTGAATGGCGTGCCTTGTACATGCAATAAATAATGGCCGTCATGTGTTTTTTCCATGCCTTCAATGTGTGCCAGTGACACCAGCGCATTGCGATGCACGCGCACAAAACGATCGCCAAATTCTTCTTCCAAATCCTTCAGCGCGTCGTCAATCAATAACTCGCCTTTGGTGTGATACACCGTCACATATTTGTGATCAGCGATAAAACAGCGCGCTTCCGTAAGCGGCAATAACACCAAACCGTGACGCGTGCTGGCGCTGATGTGCTGGCGGGTAGCAATTTTTTTTGCGGCACTGCCTTCGATAGTGTTGGCAGATGAGATTTGTACTAACTGTGCACGGTTGGGTCGTGTGGCGGAATTGAGCGCCGCCAACAACTGCTCAGCTTTGACTGGCTTTAGCAAATAGCCAACGGCCTGCGTTTGAAAGGCTTCTAGCGCGTGCTCACCGTAGGCGGTGCAAAAAATAATGGCGGGTGGATTTTCCAGATTGGTTAAATGGCGGGCGACTTCCAAGCCATCCATGCCAGGCATACGAATATCGAGCAGCACAATATCCGGCTGCAATTTTTCCACTTGCTCAATCGCGGTATAACCGTTGTCGGCTTCGCCAACTACCATGTGTTGTGCTGATTTTTCAATCAAGCGCGCTAAACGGTCGCGCGCGAGTTTCTCGTCATCCACAAGCAAGATGTTCATGCGCGCACTCCTGTGTGCAGCGGTATGCTGAATTGCACGGTGAATTGATTGTTCTCTTGTGTTGTCGCAAAAGACACGCCGTCGCCAAAATGGGTGTGCAAGCGCTGCTCTAAGTTTTCTAACGCCATGCCATTGCCTGCGCGTTGTAAATTGGCTGTTTCTTGTGTGTAAGGATTGCGAATTTCGCAACGCAGAAAACCATCGCTGTCATGCAGAGAAATAGAAATTGTGCCACCCTGCGTCAACGGCTGAATGCCGTGATAAATGGCATTTTCAATCAGCGGTTGTAAAGAGAATGAAGGGATGAGAGTGTTTGGCTGCGCAAGATTGACCTGCCACTGCACTTGTAAGCGCTCACCTAAACGCAGTTGCTCGATGTGGATATAGCGTTCGCATAGCGCAATCTCCTGTTCGAGAGACACTAAATCTTCTGCTGCCGATAGACTGGCGCGAAACAGCGCGCTCATATCCTCCACCACGCGTTCGGCGGTGTCTGGATCGCTGCCAATCAAACTGGCGATGCTGTTCATGCTGTTGAATAAAAAATGTGGGCGGATGCGCGACTGCAACGATTGAAAGCGCGCGTGCAGCGTGGCGCGCAATTGCATTTCGCGTTGCAGGTGTAATTGCTGTTGCAAATAAAAATAGCGCAGCACCAAGCCGGCGATGATGCCACCCACCGCAAGGTGTTGAATCACCGTCCACACACTGCTGGCCCAATTCAAAGAAAGGTAAGACATCAACCATTGACCCGCAATCGCCACGCTGGCAATCACCAACAGCAAACAAACAAAACATAGCGCCACACCGGTGGTGGCGGGTACGCGGTGCAGCAGGGTGCGCAGGCGACACAGCACGGCTGCGCCGGTCAGCACAATCCACAACACTTCGCAGGCCAGCAGCGAAAAGCGCGGCCAGTTAAACGCAGGCAATGGTTCGGCGGCGATGGTCAACACCAGCGCCAATAACTGCCCCACCAGTATCAGTGGCAGCAGGGCGGTGATATTGCACAGATCGGGCAGGTAAAAATGCGCGCTGTCCTTGCCATTCGCGGGCAATGGTTGAGCGTTTGGTCTCGAACGGTCTGACAAAGCCATGCTGATATAATCTTTTCCTTGTGAACTGACACTGCCATTTTGCTGGATAACACCATGAGCGACAAAAAAATGCCACCGCCGGACGATAGCACGATTAAACCGTGGGGCGGCCGCTTCAGTGAAGCGACGGATGCCTTTGTGGAGCGTTTTACAGCCTCAGTGGTCTTCGATCAGCGTTTGTATCGGCAAGATATTCGCGGCTCGCTGGCGCACGCTCAGATGCTGCACGGCGCAGGCATTTTGAGTGCGGACGATTTTTCTGCCATCCAGCAAGGCTTGCACAATATTTTGGCGCAGATCGACGCGGGCAATTTCCAATGGTCGATTGCGCTGGAAGATGTGCACATGAACATCGAGGCGCGTTTAACCGATGCTATCGGTATCGCCGGTAAAAAATTGCACACCGGTCGCTCGCGCAACGATCAGGTCGCCACCGATGTGCGCCTGTATTTGCGCGATGAAATTGATGCCATCTGCTGTGAGCTGACGCGTTTACAGCGCGGCATGATCGAGCTCGCTGCGCGCGAACACGCCACCACCATGCCCGGCTTTACTCATTTGCAAACCGCGCAGCCGATTACTTTTGGCCATCATGTGTTGGCGTGGAATGAAATGTTGGAGCGCGATTATTCGCGCCTGCAAGATTGCCGCAAACGCTTGAACCAATCACCGCTCGGCGCTGCGGCGTTGGCTGGCACCACTTATCCGATTGATCGCGCACTCACCGCTTCTCTGCTCGGTTTTGATAAGCCGACAGAAAATTCGCTGGATTCCGTCAGCGATCGCGATTTTGCGATTGAGTTTTGCGCCGCTGCAGCATTGATCACTACGCACTTATCGCGTATGAGCGAAGAGTTGGTGTTGTGGACTTCGTCGCAATTTAATTTCGTCAATTTGCCCGATCGGTTTTGCACCGGCTCGTCCATCATGCCGCAGAAAAAAAATCCGGATGTGCCGGAGTTGGTGCGCGGCAAAAGCGGTCGCGTCAACGGCCATCTCATTGCACTGCTGACGCTGATGAAAAGTCAGCCGCTGGCATACAACAAAGACAACCAAGAAGATAAAGAGCCGCTGTTTGACACTATCGACACGGTGAAGGATTGCCTGCGCGCCTTTGCCGACATGATTCCCGCTATCGAACCAAAACGCGAAGTGATGTACGAAGCGGCGCGGCGCGGCTTTGCTACAGCAACCGATTTGGCGGACTACTTAGTGCGCAAAGGTGTGGCATTTCGCGATGCGCATGAAATTGTTGGCAAAGCCGTGGGGCACGGTGTCAACACCGGCAAAGATTTGGCGGAAATGGCCTTGGCAGAATTGCAAAGTTTTGGCGCAATGATCGAGCAAGATGTGTTTGCGGTGTTGACGCTGGAAGGATCCGTCAATGCGCGCAATCACATCGGCGGCACGGCACCGGCGCAAGTGAAGGCTGCGGCAGCGCGCGCGGCGGCGTTGTTGGATGCGCGTGGTGGGTGTGCGGATAAGTAAGAGTTAGGTTTTTGACTATGGCCGAAGATAACTATTTCTATCGCTATAGAAGTCTTGCAGGTGAAAATCTTGAATGGGTGCGGCAAATAATTTTGCATTCCATATATTACTTCCCCGCGCCATTATCATTTAACGACCCATTTGATTGCCGCCCAAATTTAGTTTTTAGAGGTAAAAAAAACAGTTTCTAAAGTACTACGAGAAACTTTTGGCTAAATACCGTCCAGAAATGAATAGAGAGGCTAGGCAAAAAGAAGCTAGGTTGAAGCTATCAGATCCAAATTCATATCCAAGAAGTCCAGAAAACTTATCAAAGTTTCGAGAAATGTACCAAGAGACAGTAACCTCTAAAGTTGGGGTCATGTGTATTTCTGAGATTCCAGATGACATCCTTATGTGGTCGCATTACTCGGACTCCCATAAAGGAATTTGTATCGTTTTAGACCGTAAATTTCTACCTACCGCGCATCCGGTTAATTATGAAAAATCTAGACCAACGGTTAACCCAATTATCGACACACCAGAAGTAATGCTAGACCGGTCAATGTTCACAAAATCAGATCATTGGTTTTATGAAAAAGAGTGGCGCGTATTGCAATACGAGCGTGGAGCTTCGGCCTACCAATTTCCAGAGAAAATATTAGTTGGCATATTGCTTGGGGCACAAATTAGTGAAGAGAATAAACTGTTAGTACATCAGTGGGCAGAGCAATCTCCATCAAAGCCATGGGTAAAGCAGGTATTTCTTTCTCCCACTGAATTCAAAATAACTATTTAGTCATAGGCACATTAAATGCAAAAACCTAACAAGTCGCTCGCTTTGCTTGCTGGACTCGCGTAACCAGCTCATCTTTCGATTCAACACTAAGAAGAATAAAAATAAGCCCCATCATCCACGCGGTACAGGGTTAAGTGCCTACCCCATACGCACCCGCTGTCGAGTGCAATGATGTTGTCGTGGTTTGTGGTGGCCTCTAACGCCGCCCAGTGACCAAATAACACACGCCAATGCTGTGGTGGTGTAAAGCGCATAAACCACGGCGCGTAACCGGCGGGAATATTGTCTACGCCTTCTTTGTATTGCAGCTGTAGCGCGTGCTGGCGTTCTGCGTGATCGCTGACAGCGCAAAGGCGCATGCGTGTAAACGCGTTGGTGATAAAGCGCAGGCGTTCAACACCCTGCAAATCATCGCGCCAGTTGTCGGGTTCGTTGCCGTACATCGTGCGCAGAAAATCGATACGGTGATCGGATTGCAAAACGGTTTCCACTTCTTGTGCCAAGGCGCGCGCTTTTTCTAAGCTCCACGCAGGAAAAATGCCGGCGTGCACCAGTGCCAATTTTTTTTGTTCGTCTACTAACATCAAAGGTTGCTGTCGCAGCCATGTGATAAGTTCGGCGCAATCCGGTGCAGCGAGAATCTCGTGTAGCGTGTCTTTATTTTTGCTGGAAGCGCTGGTTAGCGCTACGGCTATCAAATGCAAATCGTGATTGCCTAAAACGGTTTGTGCGGCGCTGCCCAACGATTTAATAAAACGCAAACATTCCAAGGATTGTGGGCCGCGATTGACGAGATCGCCGGTCAGCCACAGCGTGTCGTGCGCTGGATTAAATTGCACCGCTGCTAATAGTTGCTGCAGCTCGCGGAAACAGCCTTGCAAATCCCCGACGGCGTAGAGAGCCATAATGATGCTGACTTAATGTAAAGCGCCGGGTTTGGCGAGTGTGAAGCGCGGAATAAGTGCTTTGAAGGTGTCGCCGTTTTCGCGCTGCATGGTGTAGCTGCCTTCCATGGTGCCGACCGGCGTTTCCAACACCGCACCGCTGGTGTAGTGATGCGCGGCGTGTGGCGCAATCCACGGTTGTTGACCGACGACACCATCACCGCGCACTTCTTCCACTTTGCGATTGCCGTCGGTGATGATCCAGTGGCGGCGCAACAATTGCACGGGTTCATCGCCGTTGTTGGTGATGCTGATGGAATAGGCAAAGGCAAAACGCGAAATATCCGGTGAGGAATGTTCGGCCAAATATTGGGTTTTAACTTGAATGCTGATGCCAGACATTAACGGTCTCCGTGCAGAATATTGGCCAAGTGTACAAAATCGGTGACGGACAGTGTTTCCGCGCGCGCATCCGGACTGATATTCGCTGCGAGTATTTGCGCTTCGCTGGCGAGCGTTTTGAGCGTGTTGCGCAGCGTTTTGCGGCGCTGCTGAAAAGCCGTGCTGACGAGTGTGGCGAGTAGCGCTACATCCTTGGCGACCACGGCAGGTTCACGCGGTTGCAAGCGCACGATGGCTGACATCACTTTCGGCGGTGGAAAAAAACAACCAGGCGGCACATCAAATAAATGGGTGATGTGACAGTAGTACTGCGCCATCACACTCAAGCGTCCGTAATCTTTGCCGCCAGGTTCGGCAGCCAGTCTTTGCACCACTTCTTTTTGCAACATGAAGTGCATGTCGCGTATCCACGCGCGCTGCTCCAGCAAATGAAAGAGCAAAGGCGTAGAAATGTTGTACGGCAAATTGCCGACGACGCGCAGGCTGTGCGGTGTGGGCGACAAGCTGGTGAGATCAAATTTCAGTGCATCGCCTTCACGCAGCGAAAAGTTTTTTTCGTCAGCAAAGGCGTCGCGCAGCAACACCACCAAATCGCGATCCAATTCCACTGCCGTCAGTTGCGGTTGATACGAGAGCAAGACGCGCGTCAGTGCGCCCTGTCCGGGGCCGATTTCGACGACAGGTTCGTTTTCTTTCGGCGCAATGGCGCTGACGATGCGCTGAATGATGTGCGTATCGTGCAAAAAGTTTTGCCCAAAGCGTTTGCGCGGTGTGTGCGTACTGGAAAGGGTTTTCTCACGCATCAGTTTTTCTCATCGCTGCGCGCGTTGCATGCGTGGCTGTGTTGCAGCATTTGCACGGCACAGTCGATCGCGTGTTGCAAGCTGCTGTGCTGCGCGCGCCCTGTGCCGGCTAAATCCAGGGCGGTGCCGTGATCGACCGAAGTGCGTACAAAGGGCAGGCCGAGAGTGATGTTGATTGCTTCGCCAAACCCATCGGCTTTCAAAACTGGCAAACCTTGATCGTGATACATCGCCACAAACACATCTGCTTTTTCTCGCAGTGTGCTGGTAAAAGCCGTATCGGCTGGCAGTGGCCCTGTCAGTTGCAAACCGCGCGCGCGCAATTCGTGTAGCACAGGTGCAATCACATCGATTTCTTCGCGCCCGAGATAACCGTTTTCGCCGGCGTGTGGGTTGAGACCGCACACAGCAATGCGTGGCGCAGTGTGCGTGAAATAACGCTGCATATCGCGGTGAATAATTTGTAGTGTGCGCCGCACATTGTCGACGGTAATCGCATCGGGAACAGCGCGCAGCGGTAGATGTGTGGTGACAAGCGCCACACGCAAACGCGGAGTGGTGAGCATCATCACCACCTTGTCGCAGTGTGCGAGTGCTTGCAGAAATTCGGTATGACCACTGAAAGCAATCCCCGCTTCGTTAATCACACTTTTTTGAATTGGACCGGTAACCAAGGCGAGTTGTTGCGGTTGTTGCAGGCAATCGTTCGCGGCTGCCTGTAAACACTGCAACACATAATGCGCGTTTTCTGTATCTAAGTTTCCTGCGCTAACTTTGGCAGCACAGTGGTGCGCGCGAATATAGAGCGAACCCGCTGGTGCGGGTGTTGTTGGCAATTGTTGATCGACAGTGTGCAATTGCAGCGGCAGTTGTAATTGTGCTGCACGCGCCAGCAGCAATGCGGGATCGGCATAGGCAATGATGGGAGCAGCTTGCGCGTGTTGGGCGATTTGTACGGCGATGTCTGGGCCAATGCCTGCCGGTTCACCGGGCGTGAGTGCAATGGCGTGCGTCATTTAGCTGTTGATTTTGACATAAGCCTGATCGCGCAATTCTTTTAACCAGCGCGGCAGTTCGTCTTGGAATTTGCGTTTGCGCAAAATCATTTGCGCCTGTTGACGCATGATGGTTTCGCTCATGTTTTGTGCGCGGCGATCTAATACTTGTACGACATGCCAGCCAAATTGTGTTTGAAACGGATCCGATACGGAGCCAATTTCTGTGTTGTTCATGGCGCTTTCAAACTCGGGCACTACTTGTCCCGGTGATACCCAGCCGAGATCGCCGCCTTTCAATGCAGAACCAGGGTCTTCCGAATACTTTTTAGCTAAGGCGGAAAAATCGCCACCTTGCTGAACAACATTTTGAATTTTGCTCAACAGCGCACGCGTTTCATCGTCATTGCGAATGGCGGAAGGTTTAATCAGGATGTGCCGCGCCTGCGTTTGGTTGATGGGCTTATCAATCGCTTCCTGCATGGCCAGTTGGCGACCTTCTTCGGAGGCCAAAAAGTTGTCGACATCTTGATCGGAAATTTCAATGCGTTTGATCACAAACGCTTGCTGCACTTGTTGCAAAACCATTTGGCGGCGGATGTTTTCGCGGAACATGCCAAACGGAATGCCCTGCGCATTCAACTCGCGGCGAAACACTTCTGTGCTCAGTTTGTTTTGGGCGGCGACACCGGCTACCGCAGCGTCGAGTTGCTGGTTGCTGACTCTGATGCCAGCGCGTTCACCCATTTGTAGTTGTAGGCTCTCGACAATCAGTTTCTCCAATACTTGCTGTTGCAATACATTGATTGGCGGCAGGGGTTGTTTGGACTGTTGAATTTGCGCTGCCAGCATGCGCGTTTGCAGTGCTAACTCGCTGGCCATGATGACATCGTCATTCACAACGGCGGCGACTTTATCCAGCGTTTGTTGTGAACTGGATTCAGCGTGCGCCGTGAGTGCGGTTGAAAAGCAAGTGGCCGTTAACAGAGCTACAGCAAGAGTGCGGCAGGCAGAAAAAATATTCTTCATTGCGGGTACCTTTTGCATTGCCAGCGTTTGCATTAATCAATCGTTTTGTAGCGGTCTTCGTAACCGAAAATGCTGTCAGACAGCATGCTGTCTACGCTGTTGCCCACATTGCCGAGGCTTTTGAATTGCACTTGTAGGAAAATGCCGTTATCGGTGTCCTGCATATCGACATCGTTAACAAAGTGCTCATTGACTACCCATTGGCGAGCAATGAAACGGACGGCGATACAGCAGTCGTCATATTCCACGCCGGCGATAGTTTCCAAGTTGCGATTGTTGGTGGTATCGCGATTCCAGTGACCGATCAAACTCCACGCGTTGTTGAGTGGGTAAGAACCGGATACATAGAACTGTTGCACGGTGCGGTCGGTGTAGGAGCCTTGGCCTAAGACAGGCGTGATTTGGTTCATGCCTGCAATGGGTTGCATGGTGATTGGATCATAGACAGGAGACAGTTGGCTGAGCGGCAAGCCGTTGTTAGGGTTGAGCGCGGTAGGTTGCCATTCTTCTGAGCGTTCTATGTATTGGTATCCGGCGTTGAACAGCACGCCTTCGCCATCGCGATAGCGCAGCGCCAGTGTTTGGCGTTCACGGCTGTCGGTATCTTCGTTCCACAGTATTTCAGTGCGCACATCCCACTCGCGTGTTAAACGCGCGGCGGCATCGAATACCAGCGCGGAGCGCGAGCGGTTGCGCTCGTATTCCGCGCGCACAGGATCTTCTTCGACCACAACATCGCGCTCGTCAAAGTAGAACGCTTGGCCGATGCCGACGCGCAGTAATTCGCGGCCAGTGACGGGGCTCAACAAGCGCGAGCTGACACCGAGCGAGAGCTGGTTGTTGTCATCGATGTAGTCTTCACCGGCGAGGCGGTAATCGCGGAACAACTGTGCATACGACATGGAGAGTGCGTTGCTATCAAAGTTGTACATGTCATCCTGATCGCCAGGATTTGAATAGTAGTAGAACGCGCGCGGTTCGAAAGTTTGCGTGTAATCGTTGCCGAACAAACGCGTATCGCGTTCGAAAATTAAACCGCTGTCTAGGCTGACATAGGCAGCCGATGCCGATGGGTTGCTATCTGGCGTAAAGAAAGTGGTTTCATCCAGCGATTGCGACACATGGCGCACACCCAATTTTGGTGTGAAGAATGCGCCAGCACTGCGCAGCGGAAACGCGATGTTGTAATCGAGTTTTGTGCGTTGACCGGCAATAAATTCGCGCTCGCCCAAATAAGTGATGCGATTGGTGTAAGGGTCAATAACGGGCTGGCCTGTCAGAGCATCAAACAGTGGTGTGTAATCGGTATCAAAGTAAATGCTGTTTTGGGTGCGACCTTCGTGTTGATGATCGAAACGCGCAAAAGAGTGATACAGATTAGCCACTAAGCCGTTGTCGAAGTTGTAGTTGCCTTCGGCGAACAGCGCGGGCAGCACTTGGTGTGGCTCAACCAATTGATTGTCGCGCAACACATTTCTGTACCAGAAGGGCAATTGGCCGGCGCGAATGGCATCGTCCACCTCATCAAACAGGTTTTCGTCATTCAGCGTTTGAAAATCTTTTGCCATCACACCTAAACGCCAGTGTTCATCTGGCAGAAAGTCAAACTGTGCCTGTTGGCGCAACTGCGATTTGTTCACGCCGCTGATGCCATCGGAGCCCAAGTCGTGGAAATATTGCGAATCGCTGACGGAGGAGTAATCCACCATGCTTTCCCAATGTTCCGCTGCGCCATTCTGTTTGAAATTGAGGAACCAGCGATCGCTGTCTATGCTTTGTCCCGCGTCTTGGTCGCCAGGTAAAACACTGACGGTGGCGCTACCGTAAGTATGTTCGGTCATGTAGCGGCCGTTGGCGCTGAGCATCAAGCCGCGATCGGTCATTAAGCGCGGCGTGAGTATCAAATCGTAATTCGGTGCGAGATTGAAATAGTAAGGCGCAGCGAGATCAAAACCGTTTTCACCGAAGCCAAACGACGGCACCAAGAAGCCGGACATGCGCTCGTTGCCCAGCGGAAATTGCAAATACGGCGTGTAAAAAACCGGCACGCCTTTCACGCGCAGGGTGACATTGCGCGCGCGACCCTGTGAATCGTTCGGATCTAGGGTTAACGAGCTGGCGTTGAGTGCCCACAATTCACTGCCGATTGGGCAGTAACTGTAGCTGGCATCGGTTAGTGCGACTACGCCAGTGTTACTGCGACTCAAACTTTGCGCTTTGCCTTGCGCGTGCGCTTTGTGCATTAAATATTGCACGCCTTCCATTTGTGCAGTGTTTTCATCCACTTGCATATCAGCGCGCGTGCCGGTTAACAGTAAACCGGGTTCGCGCAAGGCGACATTGCCGCGCAACGCGACTTGGCGCGGTTCTCGACGCAGGGTGGCGGTATCGGCGCGCAAATAGCGATAGCCTTGGCTCACTTGCACATTGCCTTTTAGGCGTGTGACTTGGCCGTTGATGTCGGTATAGGTTTTATCAGCGTGCGCCAGAATTTCTGATTCTTCCGGTTTGGTTTTGTCGCCACTGTCTGCGGGATCGACATACATGCCGCAGCACATTTTGGCTTCGTGTTTTTGTGCGCCGGATAATTGTTTTTTCTGTTCTGCAGTGAGTTTATCGTACGGCACCCAATCGTCAGAGATGCGTGTGCGATGTGTGGGATCGTTAGGGTCTTTTGATTCAGAATTTTCGTTGCTGCTTTCGTTGCTGCGACCGTAAGCGATAGCTTCGATCGCCGCGTCTTCAGCGGATTGTTGCGGTGTGCCGGTGCTTGTACTGCTGGCGACTTCTGCGCCGCTTTCGGTGGTAACACCGGTGCCGGTTTGACACAGCCACTCGCCGCGTTCATTCAGGTTGCAATCCCAGCCAGATGCTTGTGCAGAGACTGAAGTCGCAGCGGCGAGCACCAGTCCTAAACCGGTCAGTGTCAGGCGCGCTAAATGATGGCGCGCAGAGGGCAAAATCGGGTTCATCAAATCATTTCCATGCTATGCAGTGCATCCCCGATTGCCAAAGACGAGCGATGTTCGGGTGGGCGTTAGAACGCCGCATTGTAAAGGATTTGCCAGCACTGTGGCGCAAGACAGGCAGGCGTTAGAATGCTGCGTTTGTGGCGTTGGGAATGGGCGAGACAGTGGAACAGCAGTTGGCAGATTGGGTGCAACAGCAGTTGGTACAGGAGCAGGTGGTCGAGCTACAGGGTTTATCGGGTGATGCGGGGTTTCGGCGCTATTTTCGCGTGGCAGGCAGCCAACCGCCGGTGATGGCGGTATATGCGCCGCCCGCGACGGAAAACAGCGAGTTATACCTCACGGTGTCCCAGATGCTCGCATCTGGCTCGGTACGCGTACCGCAAGTGAAGGCAGTGGATCTCCAGCGCGGGTTTTTGCTGGTGGAGGACTGCGGCGATCAGCTGTTGCTGGCAGCGCTGAACAAAGACAGTGTGGACGATTTCTATCATCTAGCCATGGACATGCTGCTGGCATTGCAAGCTGTGACTGTGCCGGCAGCCGCGCTGCCGCACTACGACGGCCAGCGTCTATGGGATGAGATGGCGCTATTCCCCACTTGGTTTGTGCAGGGACTGCTCGACCAGCCCTGGGGTCGCAATGAACAAACCCTGCTGGATGAATGTTTCGATTGGCTGGTGACCAGCGCGCTGGAGCAGCCACAGGCGCTGGTACACCGCGATTTTCACGCCCGCAACTTGATGCTGCACAGTCACAGTCAGCCGCTGGGCGAGTTGGTCGCGATTGATTTTCAGGACGCGGTGATCGGCCCGATTACCTATGACCTGGTGTCCCTGCTGCGCGATTGCTATGTGCGCTGGGAACCGACTCAGGTAGAAAAGTGGGCGCTTGCTTACCGTAAAAAATTGATACAACAAGGCAGACAGGCTGGCGCCTCGGATCAGCAATTTATTCAGTGGTTTGATCTGATGGGGTTGCAGCGCCACATCAAAGTGCTGGGTATTTTTGCGCGTCTGTTTCTGCGCGATGGCAAAGCCGGCTATTTGCATGACTTGCCGCTCGTGCTGCACTACACGCTAGAGGTGGCGGCCAAGTATCCGCCCGCTGCGCATTTTGTGGAGTGGATGGAGCAGCGCGTTTTGCCCGCTTGTCGCCGCCAGCCGTGGTGGAAGCCGCTGCCGTGAAAGCGATGATTTTGGCGGCGGGGTTGGGCACCCGAATGCGTCCGCTGACGGATCACTGCCCCAAGCCGTTGTTAGATGTGGCGGGCAAGCCGCTGATCGTGCGTCATATCGAGCGACTGGCTGCCGCTGGATTTCGTGAGCTAATCATTAACACGGCGCACCTCGGTCAGATGATCGAAGACGCATTAGGCGATGGCGCGGCGTGGGGCGTGAGCATTCGTTACTCGCGCGAACCGCAGCCGCTGGAGACTGCCGGCGGCATCGTCAATGCCTTGCCTCTGCTCGGCGATGCGCCTTTCTTGGTCATCAACGGCGATATTTGGACAGATTTTCCCTTGGCAACACTGCAGCAAAGCTTACCTGCCGATGTGCTGGCGCATTTGGTGCTGGTGGATAACCCCGATCATCACCCGCAGGGCGATTTTGTCTTGCGCGACGGTTGCGTGATGCCGCGCGGGGAAGCGCAAGGGCTGACTTTCAGCGGGCTGTCCGTGTTATCGCCGGCATTGCTTGCTGCATGGCGCGCGCGTACGGGCGAAGCGTTGCCTCTGCGCGAGGTGCTGCTGCCCGCAATGAAAAACGGTGCGGTGCATGGTGAGCACTACAAGGGTTATTGGTTGGATGTGGGAACACCGCAGCGTTTAGAACAACTGGCACAAGCATTGGGGCGTATATAATGCACCGTTGCATCGACTGAAGAGGTTTGTCATGACGCAACGCGATACACATCTCAAGACTATCGGTTACCTGTTGTGGATTTTTGGATTTCTCGGCGCGCACCGTTTTTATTACGGCAAGCCGGTAACCGGTACGATTTGGTTTTTCACCTTGGGTCTGCTCGGCATAGGCTGGCTGATCGATTTATTTTTAATTCCCAGCATGGATAGACAAGCCGACTTGCGTTTCAACGCCGGCAGTATCGATTACAACCTCGCGTGGATATTGCTGACATTTCTCGGCTTGTTTGGCGTGCACAGAATGTATCAGGGCAAATGGCTGACGGGCATTCTGTATTTGCTGACAGCAGGTTTATGTGGCCTAGGTATTCTTTACGATTTCTGGACGCTCAATGACCAGATTTCTATACAGAATGCGAAGGGATAAGCATGAAGTTGGTGGATTTTTTAAAGAGCTCATTGCTGCTGCGTTTGGTCTTAGCGTATGGCGCAATACTGGCAGCAGTTTTTGTAATTATTAGCATTTTTTTTACGGCGCGCGTTGGCTTGGTGGTGAACAGCGCGATGGATGCCTACGGTTCAGCAGTGGCGGAACAGTTGGCACAAAACACGCTTGATGCCACTTTGCAGCACGATCAAATTGGGCTGCAGGCGCAGCTCTCGCGTTTGATGAAAGTGTCGAGTGTTGTCAGTGTCAGTATTTACGATGCCAGCAATAATTTATTGGCACAGGCCGGCGCGACGCCTAGCGAATTACAGCATCGCGATTATTTGCGCAATTATTCCGCAACACTCAGTCTCGGCGACAATATGACGGGCAGTGTGGTGGTAACGCTGGAAACAGAAAAAATTGAACATCTATTTCCTGAAACACAGTGGCTACTGGCAGTGTTGGTTGTGTTGGCAATGGTGTTATTCGTGCTGTTGAGTTATCACTTCACGCGCGAAATTCGTGAGCAGCGCACGGCGTTAGCGGAAGTGCTGCTAGATACTGTGCCACAGGATGTGATGGAGGCGTGTTTTGCAGAGCGCCCGCTGCGTCTCAGCGAGCAAGAGATGCGGCAGTTAATGGCACAGTTGCACCAGCACACGCAGCAAATTCAAACACCATCCCAAGCGCAATTGAATGATGCTGCCACCAATTTATTGCACAACAATGATGGCTATGTGTATGTGTTGTTGGAATGCCACAACATTGATGTGCTGCAGCGGCAGGTAAGTCGCGATCGTTTGCGTACATTATTAGATCAACTGCAACAGCAGGTTAAGAAAACTGCGCGTTTGTATAACGCACAACGCATGCCAACAGCGGGTTCTTGTATTAAATTGGTGATGCCGGCAGATTCTGTCGAGTTGGCGGATGTTTTATTGCGCGCTGCGTGTTGTGCAGAAGTTTTGATTGGCGTGTTGCAGGCTTGCCGCGATGAAGAGTTGGGTATACAGCTGCAGTGGTCATTGGCGTTAGATCGCCATTTGCCGTGTGACAACGATATTTTGCGCAATCGACAATTGGCCTTGGAAGAGCAGCGCAGTCATTGGCTGTGTCATCAAGTGGGTAATGGGCAGTTGGCGGTGAGTGCCGATGTGGGCGAGTTGTTGCAGTCGCAAGAAAAACTCTCACTCGCGGCAGAGCACGGTGAAAGTGGCAAGCCATTTTTCCGCATAGCTAGCTTTGCGCAAAGTCAGCGCGCACTGCTCGATGGTCAAATTGCACGATTGTTGGAACATTAATAAGCAGATTTTTTCTCGAAAGCCAGCACGCGTTGGATTTTGTGATCGGCAATGATCTCGGTTTCAAAACAGTAGCGGCCGATCGTGAAGCAAATATTGCCCATCGGGATTACCCCCAAGTGTTCAACAAATAAACCGTTCAGCGTGCGCGCGCTGTTGGGTTTGACGGGTAAATGCCAGTCGAGATGTTTGTTGAGGTCGCGGATATTCATGCTGCAATCAATGCGAAAGCGCTCGTTGGGTAGGCGTTCAAACGCGCTGTGACCCTCGCCAAAGTTGGTGGTAAATTCACCGACAATTTCTTCCAAAATGTCTTCCAGTGTGGCGATGCCCTGTACATCGCCGTATTCGTCTACCACTAAACCAATGCGCCGCTTTTCTTTTTGAAAGTTGAGCAGCTGCACATTCAATGGCGTGGTTTCGGGAATGAAGTAGGGTTCGCGCATATTGGCCAAAATAAAATCGCGCACATCGCGTTCATTGGATTCGTCATCGTATAGGCGACCGATACGGCGCATATGCAATATACCGAGAATGTTGTTGATCTCGCCTTGGTAAACCGGCACGCGTGTGTATTCTGTGTTGCGCAGCAGAGTGAGAATTTCTGCGTCGCTGCGATCCATGTCGATGCCTGTTACCTGCGCGCGCGGCACCATGATGCCCTGCACGGTCATTTGGCCGAGGTCGAGGATGTTGAGTAGCATGCCGCGGTAGCGCGGTGAAATAATTTTTCCCGATTCACGCACCACCGTGCGCAGCTCGTCGGTACTCAATTGATCGTTGCTCGCTTTTTCGGGTGTAACACCAAACAGTCGCAAAAAACTGTTGGAAACAATATTGGTCAACCACACCAGTGGATACAGTAGTTTCAGCAGAGGATACAGCACAAAACTGGCGGGAAAGGCGATGCGCTCTGGATACAGTGCGCCCAACATTTTGGGAATAATTTCCGCAAAGATGATGGTGACCAGTGTCATCGCAAAAGTGGCAATGGCCGCGCCGGTGCTGCCGTAAAGTCGTTGCACTACGATGGCGGCGATCGCCGCTGTCGCGGCATTGGCGAGATTGTTGCCAATCAACACAATGCCAAAAAAACGATCGGGGCGAGACAGCAAAAAATCAACGAGTTTTGCGGCGCGATGATTTTTTTTAATCAGGTGGCGCAATTTGTAACGATTCAAGGAAACAATGCCGGTTTCCGCGCCGGAAAAAAATGCACCCAACAAGGTGAGGCAGGCCAAGATCGTGATCAACAGGCCGATGGAAATATCGTCCAAGAGACAACCTTTTCAGAAACGAGGGCGTTTATTGTCAGGAAATGCGAATGGCAGCGCAACCGTTAGAGTTGCAGCAGCAATTCAAGTACAAATTTGGTGCCGAAATAGGCCGTCATCAAGGCGAGAAAGCCGCCCAGTGACCAGCGGATCGCCTGCTTGCCACGCCAGCCGTGCTGGTGTCGGCCCCATAGCAAAATGCCGTACACCACCAGAGCAGCAAAAGAAAAAAACATTTTGTGCGCCAAATGTTGCGCCAGTATGTCATGCAGAAATAACAAGCCGCTGGCAATCGAAAGCGCCAAGAGCGTTGTGCCCGCCCACAACATTTGAAATAGCAGAGACTCCATCGTTTGCAGTGGTGGTAGCTGCGCCATCACTTTTTGTAATTGCCGAGTTTTCAGCAAATGATCTTGCAGCGCTAAAGCGAGTGCTTGCATGGTGGCTATGGTGAGAATGCTGTAGGCGAGTATGGACAGCAAAATGTGCAATGCCACTGGGTAGCTGAGTGTGTGCGGTGTGTACGGGCTTTCAGCGACTATGGAGCACAGCACGCCAAGGGTGGTTAAGGTGAACAACGGCGGCAGCAGCATGTGCAAGGGCAGGTGAATGCAGCTCAGCACGACGGTGATACAAATCACCCAAAAAATCAGCGACGACACATGAAAAAAAGAAAAATTAAAACCGGCGGAGGTGTCGATCAATGTGTAGACACTCCAGCCATGCAAGCCGAGCGCTGCGACTAAAATGAAGAGGTACGGCAAGCGTTGTGTGTTGGATGGTGCTGGAGTAGCCAAGCGCCAGTCGCGCCACTGCCAGCCTGCAAGAGCGAGGTAGAGAAAACAGGCGAGTAATCCGGCCAGTGTGGTGGACATAGCGATCCATCGAAAAAACAGAGCGTTAAGTGTGGCACAGACCTCTGCTTGGAAAGAAGCGCAGGCAGAAAATAGAAACAAAAAAGAGGCACAGCAGTGCCTCTCTCTTTTCAATCCAATGGAACTACAGGTTTCAGTGCGGTTTGAACTTGATAACCACCTTGCCCCAGCCGGACAAGTGCTCACCGTAGAGGCGTTCACATTGTTCGGTCGCCACTTCGAAATCCGGCGCTGCTTTCAAGATTTCTTCGACGAGGATGCAGCCCATCAACACGCCCAAGTGCAGACCTAAGCATTTGTGACCGCCGTGACCGAACATCAAGCTTTTTTCGGTCGGTTGACGGTACAGGTCGAACTTATCTGGATTTGGATGCACAGTCTCGTCGCGTTCAGCAGAAGCGTACAGGAACAGCAGCGGCTGACCGGCCTTGATCTGTGCGCCGTTGAGTTCGAAGTCGCGCTTCGCGACCCGCGCCAGCATGTTGGTAGGTTGGTCGAAGCGTGCCGTTTCTAGGAAGGCTTTGCGCGCCAGATCAAACTTGCCTGCTTTCACCTCGGCTAGCACCGCCGCTTTTTGCTCGGGATTGTTCTGCAGGTTCCAGAAAGTGCCGGCAACAGTAATCGGCGTGGTTTCTGAGCCGACGACCAGCAGCGAGAACAGATAGAACATCATCTCTTCGTCGCTCAGAGATCGGCCGTCTACGCTCGCGTCTAAGAAGATTTTTGTGTAGCGCTGTGCCAGCGCGGGGTCGTTGCGCAGTTGGTACACATACTGACCGAAGTAGCCGAACAGCTGGCCCGCTGCGGCTTGGTTGCGCTCTGAACCGCCGCCGACTTGGCCTTCTTCGCGGTGCAGCATGTCGTCGATCAGCGCGCGCCATTTTTCAGCGTCTTCGCGCGGCAGGCCGAGGTTGTGGCCGGCGTTGATGCAGGTCACGCGGTTGGCAAGCTCGCTGTAGATATCAAACTGCCCTTTTTTCAGCAGAGGAGCCAACAGCTCTTGCGTCAGCGCGCGCAGGCGCGTCTCCTGCTCTCTCACGCCTTCCGGTGTGAACTCGTGACGGATCAAGCCGCGCCATTTGCGGTGTTCCGGCGCGTCCATGGTCATAAAAGTAGAGGGCACGGGCTCGCCCAGCAGCACTTGGCCTGGCGTTTGGCCTTTGGTAAAGGTGCAGTTGTCATCCACCTTGCTGCTGGCATCCCAAATGTCTTGGAAACGCGCCAGCGCCCAGCCGTTGTACTTCGGCATGAAGTGCGGTTTGCCCTCTTTGCGCATCGCAGCGTAAAAAGGGTACGGATCCTTCATGGCTTCGTGGGAATAGGGATCGTAATCAACAGTGCTCATGGAAAGTCTCCGACTTCAGGTTGGGTGTCGCGGCATTGTGCCGAAACAATCTTGTGTCGACCAGTTGGCGCTCGTCATTGTTTTGCGGTAAATCAAAGCGACAAATATCGTAGGCTTGCGGGGTGGTTCACAGAATGACTGTGCAAGAAATATACAAGGCGGGTAAACCTGCCTACACTATGCGCAACCAAAATTTACACGCTTTCATAGAGAACGACAGGGAAAAAGGATACGCATGAGCAACATGGTGACCCGCTGTCCTCAGTGTCATACCTCGTTTCGGGTGACAGAAGAACATTTGAAATTGGCTAACGGCGCAGTGCGCTGCGGCTCTTGTTTGCTGGTGTTCCAAGCGCGTGAACATTGGGTCAATCTCGGCGGTGCGCCTGTGCCACCGGCAGCAGACACGCCGTCGCCGTCGAACAAGTTTCGCCTCGACCAATCCACATTGGAAAATATGGCGCAAACCCATGCCGGCCAAACCGTTGCGTCGCGTTCTGAACAAACAGAGCTCGGCGAAAGTTTGCTCGGTGAAAATGGCAAGCCAATAAAGACATTCGATTTGGGTGCCGCCATACAATCACCAGCAAGCAGTGATGTCGCGCAGAAAAAAGTTGAAGACATCGGCGATGACGAAAAAATCAGTGATGACACTTTTTTAGAAGACGATGAGCCTGTCATTGCGCCGACGAAATCCGTTATCAACGAAACCTATTTTGGCGATCCTGAGGATGATTACGGCAGCGTATTCGATGATGTAGTCGATGAACAAACGGCAGACATCGCGCAGGATCAGGCGTTTGATTTTAATGATATCGGCGAGTTTGTTGACGACGACAGCCTGCAGCACAACAGTCGCGAAACGGTGGCCGATGAGTCATGGGCGAAAGATATTTTAGAAGAGGAAGCCCGAGAGCAGAAACCTGCCGAAGTTGATTTGAACAGTGTCGAAGATGTGCGCGATGTGCTGCAAGATTTTGCCAATCCCGTGCAGGATACCGCAGGCAGCGATCTCGGCTTTGGTCAGCGCGATCCATTTGCGGCTAGCGAATTGGGCAATACACAGCGCGGCGGTCATCGCGCAGACATGATTGCACATATCGATCCGCTGCCTGTGGATTTGTTATCCACGCGCGCGGGCCGCATAGAAAAAGATTGGAAGACAACCGCGTTGCTGGGTTCTGCGATTGCTTTGCTGAGCTTGCTGCTGTTAGTGCAATACACACTGTTCAACTTCGATCGTTTGGCGCGGACTAGCACCAGTCGCCCAATGCTGCAGACCGTTTGTAGTGTGTTTGGTTGCCAGTTGCCCGTGGTAGAGAACTGGCGCTACATCAAAATTCAAAATTTGGTGGTGAGAAAACATGCGCAAGTGCCCAACGCTTTGGTCGTTGATGCCATGCTGTTGAACGCAACCGAGCAGACGCTTCCCTTCCCGGAATTGGATATTTATTTCAGTGATCTGGCGAAAACACCGGTCGCCAGCCGCCGCTTCAAGCCGGCGGAATATTTATCGGGTGAGTTGAGTGGGCAGACGATGATGCCGCCAGGCCGGCCGGTGCATATCGCACTGGAGATCGTGAATCCCGGTGATGCGGCAGTCAATTGGAGTATGTTGGTGGCGGGTAATGTTGAGTAAGCGTATGGAGTTGGTGGCGCAAACGGATGAAGAAACGAGTGAAGTAGTTGCGCCGGCAGTGGCACTTAACCCACAGACGATTCGCTGCTGCGTTGAACAGGCGCTGCGCAGTTATTTTAATCATCTCGACGGCCACCCCGCCGCCGATATTTATCAAATGGTGTTGGCCGAAGTGGAGGCGCCGCTGTTAGAAGTGGTATTGGAGTACACGCGCAATAATCAACTGCGCGCAGCAGAAGTGTTGGGGCTTAATCGCGGCACACTGCGCAAGAAGCTCAAGCAGTACAATATGCTGTAGGAGTAGGAAAGAAGGCCAGGAAGGAGGCGAGAGCCTCCTTTTTTATTCGCAATTTTTTATATCTATCATTGAGGTTTACATGTCAGCAGTCACTCCCGTCCGCCGTGCGTTAATTTCTGTTTCCGACAAAACAGGCATTGTTGAGTTTGCGCAAGGATTGGCGGCGCGCGGTGTGGCGCTGTTATCGACGGGCGGCACTTATCGCTTGTTGTGCGAAAACAAGATTGCCGTGACGGAAGTGGCCGATCACACAAAATTTCCAGAAATGATGGATGGGCGCGTGAAAACCCTGCATCCAAAAATTCACGGCGGCATTCTCGGTCGACGCGGGCAGGATGACGGCGTGATGCAAGAGCACGACATAGCCCCGATTGATTTGGTGGTGGTGAATTTGTATCCATTTGCACAAACTGTGGCCAAGCCGGATTGCGCGCTGGATGACGCGATCGAAAATATCGATATTGGCGGGCCGACCATGGTGCGCGCGGCCGCCAAAAATCATGCGCATGTCGGTATCGTGGTGAACAGTCAAGATTACGCGCGCGTGTTGGCATCGTTGGATGCTGATAAAGGATTGTCGCAAGCATTGCGCTTTGATTTGGCAGTGAAAGCCTTTGAACACACGGCGCAGTATGACGGCATGATTGCCAATTACCTCGGTGCGCGCATGGGTGAAACCGTGGAAAAATTTCCGCGCACTTTCAACACGCAATTAATCAAAGCACAGGATTTGCGTTACGGCGAGAATCCACATCAAGCAGCAGCATTTTATGTGGAGGCTACGCAGCGTGAAGTCAGCATTGCCACGGCAAAACAATTGCAGGGCAAGGAATTGTCTTACAACAATATTGCGGATACCGATGCTGCTTTGGAGTGTGTAAAAAGTTTTGTAAAACCCGCCTGCGTGATTGTTAAGCATGCGAATCCTTGCGGCGCAGCTGTGTCCTTGGATGGTATTGGCGCCGCTTACGATCTCGCTTACGCCACCGATCCAGAATCGGCGTTTGGCGGCATCATTGCTTTTAACCGCGAGTTGGATGCGACCACCGCGAAAGCGATTGTGGAGCGTCAATTTGTGGAAGTGATTATCGCGCCCTCGGTGGCTGACAACGCGTTGGCTGTTTTGGCCGCCAAACAAAATGTGCGCGTGTTGGTGTGCGGTGAGTTGCCTAGCCAGCGCGTCGAGCAAATGGATTGGAAGCGCGTCAATGGCGGCTTGTTGGTGCAGAATCTCGATATCGGCATGATCAAGGACAGCGACTTGAAAGTGGTGACTAAACGCGCGCCGACCGAAGCGGAAATTCACGATCTGATTTTTGCGTGGAAAGTGGCGAAGTATGTGAAATCCAACGCCATTATTTACGCTAAAAATCGTCAAACGATTGGTATTGGTGCGGGGCAGATGAGTCGCGTCAATTCTGCGCGCATCGCGGCGATCAAAGCTGAACACGCCGGTTTAGTGGTGCAAGGTGCCGTGATGGCCTCCGATGCTTTTTTCCCTTTCCGCGACGGCATCGACAACGCCGCTAAAGTAGGCATCAGCTGTGTGATTCAACCTGGTGGCTCGATGCGCGATGATGAAGTGATCGCCGCTGCCGATGAACACGGCATGGCGATGGTGTTCACTGGTATGCGCCATTTCAGACATTGATGGAACAGAAAAAATGAAAATTTTAATTTTGGGTTCCGGCGGTCGCGAACACGCACTGGCTTGGAAATGCGCGCAAGATGAGCGTGTCAAAAAAATCTTTGTAGCGCCTGGCAATGCAGGTACTGCCACAGAAACCAAATGTGAAAATGTGGCGCTGAATATTTTAGATAACGCCGCACTGATCGCGTTTGCCAAAGACCACACTGATCTCACCATCGTGGGGCCAGAGGCACCTTTAGTAAACGGCGTGGTGGACGCGTTTCAAACGGCGGGTTTGAAAATTTTTGGCCCCACGCAGTACGCCGCGCAGTTGGAAGGTTCGAAAGCGTTTGCAAAAGATTTTCTCGCACGCCACAACATTCCCACGGCGTTTTACGCCGTGTTTACCGAGGTGGATGCCGCGCTCGCTTATGTGCGTGAAAAAGGCGCGCCCATTGTTATCAAGGCCGATGGTTTGGCGGCGGGCAAAGGCGTGATTGTGGCGCTGTCGTTGGTGGAAGCGGAAGATGCTGTGCGCGATATGTTGGCGGACAATAAATTCGGTGCGGCCGGCGCGCGCGTAGTGGTGGAAGAATTTCTCGACGGCGAAGAAGCCAGTTTTATTGTGATGGTAGACGGCAAAACTGCATTGCCGATGGCAACCAGTCAAGATCACAAACGCGTGGGCGAGGGCGATACCGGTCTCAATACCGGTGGCATGGGCGCGTATTCGCCCGCGCCGGTGGTCACACCTGCTGTGCACGCGCGCGTGATGCGCGAAGTGATTGAGCCGACGGTGCGCGGCATGGCGGCGGAAGGCCACACCTACACCGGCTTTTTGTATGCGGGTTTGATGATTGACGAAAGTGGCGCGCCAAAAGTCATCGAGTTCAACTGCCGTTTTGGTGATCCCGAAACGCAGCCCATCATGATGCGATTGCAGACCTCTCTGCCCGCGCTGGTGGAACAAGCGCTAGCGGGGCAGTTGGATAACGCACATGCGGAATGGGATCTGCGCCCCGCGCTGGGCGTGGTGCTGGCTGCCGGCGGCTATCCGGGTGATGTGGCCAAGGGTGCCGCTATCAAAGGCTTGGAGGCCACCGTGGCGAACGCCAAGGTGTTTCATGCTGGTACAGCCGTGCAAGACGGCGAGGTTGTCACGCAGGGTGGCCGTGTATTGTGTGCCACCGCTTTGGGACAAACAGTAGCCGAGGCGCAGCAGACTGCGTACCATCTGGCAGACGGGATTCGTTGGGACGGCATGTTTATGCGCAGGGATATCGGTTGGCGCGCAATTGCGCGTGAACGCGCAAATACTGGAGTCTGACGAAACGGGAATTCATCAAGGAGCGGCCTCGCCGGATTATGGCTATGAAACATTGCATACCGTGGTTTGCAGTTGTTGTTTGGATGTTGTTTTCTCAATCGTTGTTCGCGGCGCCGCTGGTGGAAATTAACAGCGATGCGATGCAGTTGCCGTTGTCGCCTTATGTCGATGTGCTGGAAGATAAGGGCGGCGCACTTACTATTGACGATGTTGTTTCTGATCGTTATGCGTATCAATTTTCGCCTGCTTCCATGGCGGAGTTGTATTTCGGGTACACCACCTCGGCGTACTGGCTGCGCTTCACAATGGAAAATCAGCGCGACGAAGAGATGCGTTTTATTTTGGAAGCATCGCCCGCCGATATCGATTATGTCGATCTCTATGTTATCGATTCGCAAACAGGGCAGTTGCACAAACACAGTAAATTAGGATCAGCCACGCCGTACACGGATCGTGCGTACAACTACCCCATCAGTCTGTTTGATTTGAATATCGCTGGGCACGCCGCTTATACCTATTTTGTGCGAGTGGAATCAGACAAAGCAGTCAATGTGCAATTGTTGCTCAGCACACCGCGCGAATACATTGCGACCGTGAGTCAGCAGGAATGGTGGCAGGGGTTTCTGCTGGGCAGTTTATTGCTTTTAGCCGCGGTGCATTTCGGTGTTTTTGCAGTCTATCGTTTCCGAGCCTTTTTATGGAACGGCTTTGTTTTGCTGTCTATGGCCGCTATTCAAATGGCATGGCACGGCTATTGGTTGTCATGGTTCGATAGCAGTGAAGGTCTGCTGGATCACCAAATCACAACACCTATTTTTTTGGCGGGGATGTTTGGCGCACTGTATGTGCAGAGTTTGATGAAAACGCGTACCCGCGTGCCGTGGCAACACCATGTGCTCACTGTGCTCGCTGTATTGAATTTGTGCGGAGCTATTGCTAATTGGTTTATCCCGCCACATATCAGCACGCTGTTGGCTGCCGTTATCGCGTCATTTGGCGTGATTTTTATTTTTGGCGTCGCGCTGCATGCCAACATGGAGGAGTATGTATTGGCGCGTTACTTTATTTTGGTGCGTGCAACAACGGCCTGTATGGCGTTAGTCGCTATTTTTAATATCAACGGATTGCTGCCGCAGGGGGCTTTTGCTTCTTGGGGCGTGGCGGCAACGGTTATTTTTGAAACGCTGGTGATGTTGATTTCTACCGTGGCATATCGGGCTGAAAGGCTGCGCGACAAGACAGAGCGGCTTCCTGTTATCGAAGAAAAGAAAGTTGAAGTTCGTACATTGGTCAATCTTTCGGATATTTGTCATGAGTTGCGCACGCCGATCAGCGGCGTGTTGGGTATGGCGGATTTGTTGATGTCCAGCAATATGACCGATCAACAGCGCAACCAAATAAAAACTATCCGCAATTCAGGCTTAATGTTGTTGGATGTTACCAATAGATTGTCGGATCTATCTTCCATTGAGCGCGGCAATGTTGATTTGAATAATGCGCCGTTTGAATTGACAGAATTGATTGAGTCATGCGTTGAAAATTGTCGCGGTCGCGCTGAAATTGGCAAAGTTGAACTGATTTATCATATCGACAGCAGTATTGTCGGTTTTGTGAAAGGCGATCAGGATAAAGTTCAGCATGTTATTGTTAATTTACTGCAATTTGCGCTGCGCAATGTCGAGCAGGGCGAAGTGGTATTGAGCGCAAAAGCGGCAGATAGCAATCAAATTTTGTTTGAAATTCATTCCGGTCAGAACACGCTGACGGATCGCCATCATGCTGCGCGTACACGCGAGCTGCATTCCAGTGACAACCTCAATTTGACCATTGCAGAGCAGTACCTGCATTTGATGGGCGGAAAATTTGGCATGCAATTGTTCGCCAATGGTGGTGCAATTATTGAGTTTAGTTTGCCATTGGACGCACATTTTAGTCAGGCGCATCCAGCAGAGGATGCATTGTCGTTGCAGGGGCGTCGTTTGTTAATTGTGGATGACAATGTGACCTATTGCTCCATCATTGAGCAGCAAGCTGTGCAATGGGGCATGATCGTGCAATCGGCACACAGCGGCACGGAAGCATTAGCGATTTTGCGCACACACACCAATACGGATGAGCCGTTTGATATTGCGTTAATTGATTTTGAAATGCCGGCAATGAATGGCTTGGAAGTGGCGGCGCATATACGCGAAGATCAAAAGATCAACAGCAAAAATATGATCATGATGATGCTGACAGGTGTGAGTCGTGCGCCGAGCAAACAGGTACTGGAGGGTGCGGGCATTCAGCGAGCTTTGTACAAGCCACTGAGTGGCAAGAGTCTCAAGCAGGCGCTGCAGTCGGCACTGTCATCGTATGGAAACGCATGAAATAAAGATACGAGCCGGCTTGTAATTAGTAAGAAGTATTGCTAGTAGACCTTTGTGGAGCGGCTGTGAGATAGTTGTGATGTAGTTCACAATCATCTAAGAGACGCTGTATGTTTTTTAACTCCCCTCCCGTCTGTTTTTCGCGCTTGTCGCGCTGGTTGCTAGGTGTTTCTTTGCTGGTGGCCGGCAATGCTTTTGCTGCTAACAATACCCTGTCGGTATCTGCGCCGCCGCCTGCCAGTGCGGATGCCAATAGCAGTTTTGATGTGACAGCTTCCCTGCCGTATTCTATTGGCAATGACTGCGGCAACCAAGTGCGCATCATGACCTCGGGCAGTTGTACGGGCGGTAATCCAACTTGGACCGGTAGTACATGGATGTGCCAAGGCAGTGGCAACATCACGCGCACAATCACGCTGCCGGCTGGAGCCTTGTCGGTATGCGTGGTCACCGTCGAGGGCGAGGACAGCAATAGCGCCAATGGCGAACCCACGCCGGTGGTTTACAACATCAAGGTGAATCAAAGCATCGCATGGTCTGGCGTTCCCGCTTCAAAAACTATGTTGGATGCGGACTACACGGTTACTGCCCTTGCTAAAACTTCGGATGGGGTCGCTGATACCGGCATGGCGATCACCTATTCCAGCACCACGCCGAGTGTCTGTACAGTCAATGCTTCAAACGGGTTGGTGCACAATGTTGCGGCAGGCACTTGCACCATTCAGGCGGATGCTGCCGACAACGCCAATTTTGCTGCGAAATCGGATACGAAAAGCTGGCCCGTCACCAAGGCTGATCAAACGATCACAGTGACAACACCGGCACCATCAACAGCAACCCCGAGTGGTTCGTTCCCTGTGGCGGCCACGGCTTCTTCCGGCCTGTCGGTTGCTATTACCAGCTCCGGCGGCTGTACGGGTTCAGGCACAGACAACGCCACCATCACCATGAACAGCAATTCTGTCACCTGTACCGTTTCGTATGATCAGGCAGGCAACGGAACCTACAACGCAGCCCCACAAGTTTCTTCCAACACGGTGCCAGACAGTGACGCCGACGGCGTTGTTGATGCGACGGACAACTGCCCAGCAGTGTCCAACCCAGCCCAGACAGACACCGACGGTGATGGCGTGGGCGATGCGTGCGATAGCACCCCGAACGGCGACACCGACGGCGACGGCGTGGATGAAAATGACGACAACTGTCCGTTGATAGCGAATCCTGGCCAAGAAGACACCGACGGTGATGGCGTGGGCGATGCGTGCGATACCTTCCCCAATGATCCTACCGAAACCACCGATGGAGATGGAGATGGCGTGGGCGACAACGCGGACAACTGTCCAGCTGTTGCTAACGCAGATCAGAAAGATACCGACGGTGATGGCGTGGGCGATGCCTGCGATGCGGATCCTTATGACGCAGATCCTGGTGTGTTGATGCGCAAATGGGGCGAGCTGAAAAAAGATAACTTCGGTATCTCCGTGGCCAATGCGGGTGATGTAAACAACGATGGCATTGATGATGTCGTGGTTGGCGCTCACCTGTGGGATAAACCGTTGCCACCGAGCACCAAAAAACTGAAATCTACCGGTCGTGTGTATGTGTACTCCGGTCGCGATGGCAGCGAGTTGTTCAGCACAGCACCGTTGGCAGGCCAGAACAGCAATGATTGGTTTGGTTACAGCGTGGCGGGTGCCGATGTAAACGGTGACGGCTACTCCGACATCCTCGTGGGCGCTCCGCGTTGGGATGTACCGGCCGCTGGCGCACAAAAAGCACTGAAAGATGCCGGTAAGGTGTATGTGTTCAATGGTCAAACAGGCGACTTGATGGCCAGCGTGCAGGGCACAGCGGCAGGCGACAACCTCGGTTGGGCTGTGGCCAATGCGGGTGATACCAATAACGATGGCACTGAGGATGTGGTTATCGGTGCACCTAAAGCCGATATCGCCGTGCCAGCGAGCAAACCGATCAAAGACGCCGGTCGCGCCTTGGTGTGTTCTGGCGCCGACCTAGCGGCAGCGATAGATCCGACTGCCAATGCCTGCAATGAAATTACAGCGCTGTTCGAAGTGTCTGTTGGCGCGGCAGCTGGCGATAATCTCGGCAGCGCCGTTGCTGGTGCGGGTGATGTGGACGGTGATGGCTATGACGATGTTGTAATCGGTCTACCCAAAGCAGATGTCAATGGCAAGAAAGATGCCGGTGCGGCGGTGGTTTACTCCGGTGCTACGCGTGCAGAGTGGGCGAGAGCCGAAGGCGAAAACGCGGGTGACTGGTTTGGTTACAGCGTCGCCGGTGCTGGCGATCTCAACGGCGATACCAAGGCAGACATCGTGGTGGGTGCTTATCGCCATGCAGCAACAGTCAGTGTCAACGGCAAAAATAAGCTGTTGAAACAGGCGGGTGCTGTGTACCGTTACTCCTGTGTGAGTACGGGCGCCTGCGTCGCCATCGGCCAGAAAACAGAAGGTGAAGCAGCGGGCGACCGTTTGGGCTGGAGTGTTGCGGGCGGTGGTGATATCGACAACGACGGCCAGTTGGATGTGATTGCTGGCGCGCCGGGTCGTGACAGAACGCTGCCACCTGTGCCACCGAAAACCAAAGGCAAAGTGCTGAAAGATGCCGGTGCGGTGTACTTGTTGGATGGTGCAACAGGCGCCTCTGACCTCGCGCCGATTCTTGGCGTGCGTGCGAAAGATAACCGTGGGCTCTACTTGGCAAACGGTGGCGATGTGAATTTGGATGGTTACAGCGACATCATCACCTCTGCGCCAAAAGCGGATACGCAGATGTGGGCGCAGAAGAACCCAGCGAAACCTGCCAAGCTGACAAATATCAAGGATGTGGGTTTTGTGGAGATCATCTCCGGCAGAATCGCCAGCGGTAATTGAGGACAAGCGCACAACAAAAAGGGCATCAATCGATGCCCTTTTTTATTGTTCGTTAAAAAGAATATTGGCTAATCAGCGGGGACAGTGCGGTCTTCGGCCCACACACGCAATGCGGCAATGCTTTCCGCTTTCACAACCGCGATGGGTTTGGTGTGTGACAATTCATCCAAAACAGCAGAGGTTTGCAGTGTTTGTTGTTGCGCTTGCGCGGAGTAAGTGGCAGCGACAATTGCCTGCTCAATTTCCGCGCCAGAAAATCCCTCGGCTGCAGCAGCGAGTATTGGTAAATCAAACAGCGCTGGATCGTGCTGGCGTTTAGCGAGATGAATAGCAAAAATTTCTTCGCGCACTTTCGGTTTGGGCAGATCGACAAAAAAGATTTCATCCAGTCGACCTTTGCGGATCAGCTCGGCTGGCAAATTGGCGATATTGTTGGAAGTCGCCACGACAAAAACAGGGCGCTGCCTTTCTGATAGCCAAGTCAGAAAAGTACCGAGCACGCGTTGGCTGGTGCCATCGTCATCGTTTTTTCCGGCAATGCCTTTTTCAATTTCATCCAACCACAACACGCAGGGTGCCATGTTGTCAGCCAGCTTCAAAGACTCGCGCAAATTTCGCTCGGATTCGCCATAGTATTTGTTGTACAGCGCACCAAAATCCAAACGCAACAGTGGCAAACTCCATAAGCCAGCCACCGCTTTGGCGGCGAGACTTTTGCCGCTGCCTTGTACGCCGAGCAATAAAATACCTTTCGGTGTGTCTAGGGTATTGGATGGCGCCAAGAAAGCGTGTTGGCGTTTATTCAGCCAGCGTTTCAAGTTTTCTAAGCCAGCAACTTGCGCAAAACTTTCTGTGCTGTATTCATATTGCAGCACGCCATCCACATCCAGTAATTGCATTTTATTTTTGCTAATTAAAGGAAGGTCTTGCTGCGAAATAGCACCGTCAGCATGAATAAATTGCCGCGCCAGTTTGCGTATATCGGCAGGCGGCAAGCCGCGCAAATGCATGATGATGCGATCCAGCGCCAGCTTGTCTGTTTTGATACGAGTTTGTTGATTTTTCTGGCACCACGCGCTCGCTTCTTCGCGGATGATGGCGAGTATCTCGTCGTCATTGGGCGCAGACAGCACAAATTCAGCGGCGTAACGGCGCAAAGATTGCTGCAGTGGAATGTCATCGCCCAGCAGTACAACCGTGCGATTAACAGCGTCGTATTGCAGCAAGATATCTTTTAATAAGCGAACGGTTTTTGGGTGTTCGTTGTTTAGGAAAGTATGCGTGTCGCACAGCACAAATAGACCTTTGCCGCGCGTGCGTTTGATGGCGAGTAGGGCGGCATCCAAATCAGTAAGTTGCTCGCCATCATTCTCGCCGATACTGAAACCCATGGCGCGCAAGCCGTCTGTGACCGACCACACTTGCATCGGCAGGGTGCGCGTGTTGCTCGCTTGCATCAGCAAATCCAACACGCGCGTTTCTTCGTGCGATTGAATAACAATGAGTGGCGTGTGCGAGTCGATGATTAGCCCGAGTTCGTGCGCATCGTCTCGCATATTATTTTCCTGCCAACACCATTGCTGCCGCGCGAAAAACTGCGCGCCCTTTGTTCATGGTCTCGTCCCACTCGGATTGCGGTATCGAATCGGCAACGATGCCGGCACCCGCTTGGATATACAGTTTTTTGTCTTTGATAACAGCAGTGCGGATGGCAATCGCAGTGTCCATATTGCCGCCCCAACCGAGGTAGCCAACGGCGCCGCCGTAAATGCCGCGCTTTTCTTTTTCCAATTGATCGATAATTTCCATTGCGCGAATTTTCGGCGCGCCGGACAAAGTGCCGGCGGGCAGTGTGGCGCGCAACACATCCATTGCGTCCAAGCCGTTGCGCAATTCGCCGGTGACATTGGAGGTAATGTGCATCACATGCGAATAGTGCTCCACCACCATTTTTTCAGTGAGTTGCACGCTGCCGATGGTGGCCACGCGGCCGACATCATTACGCCCCAAATCGATCAGCATCAAATGCTCGGCAATTTCTTTCGGGTCAGCCAGCAAATCTTTTTCTAGCGCGCGATCTTCTTCAGCAGAGCTGCCGCGTTTGCGGGTGCCGGCTATCGGTCGCACCGTGACTGAGCCATCTTCCAGCCGCGCCAAAATTTCTGGCGACGAGCCGGCGATATGAAAATCACCGCAATCGAGAAAATACATATAGGGCGACGGATTCAAACTGCGCAATGCACGATATAAATTTAAAGGCTCGGCATCGAAGGGCAGCGACATGCGTTGCGACAACACCACTTGCATGGTGTCGCCTGCCAAAATGTATTCTTTGATGGCGGCAACCGCATTTTTGAACGCGGTTTCGCCAAACGAAGAAACAAATTGCTGCTCAAGTTTTTCATCTGTCGGTGCGGCTAACGCAATGGGTGGTAGCGCTGGCGTGGCGGTTGCGAGTTGTGCTTGCAGTGCGTCCAAGCGCTGCTGTGCCTGCGCGAGTGCGTCGGGTTGCGCAGTATCGGCGTGCACAATCAACAAAATGCGTCCAGACAAATTATCAAATACCAAGATTTCTTCAGAGAGCAGCAACAAAATATCGGGCGTGCCGAGCGGGTCTTGCTGCGGCTGCGAGTTTTGCAAGTGCGGTTCAATAAAACGCACGGTGTCATAGGCAAAAAAACCGACCAAGCCGCCGGTAAAGCGCGGGAAGTGCGGTAACTCGGCCACGCGAAACTGCGCGCGATATTGATTGATGAAGTCCAGTGGGTCGGCGCAGTGCTCGCGTTGTAATACTTCGCCATCGCGTTGCACGGTGACGGTTTGGCCGCGCACGATCAACTGCGTGCGACAAGGCAAACCGATAAAAGAGTAGCGCCCCCATTTTTCGCCGCCCTGCACGGACTCCAATAAATAGCTGTAGGGCTGGCGCGCTAATTTTAAATAGCAGGAGAGTGGCGTTTCTAAATCGGCAAATAATTCGCGCACCACGGGGATGCGGTTGTAACCCTGTGCAGCGAGTGCAGAAAAATGTTCTGGTGTTAAAGTGTGCATGACAAAACCTCAATCGTCGCTCAGTCTAAGCGATCAAGAAAACAACACCAAGAGTCGTGTTTTGTGAAAGCACACGCCGCCGTATGAAGTTATCACTGCCTATTGATGAGGTGTTGCCAGCCTTGTGCGATGCCGTGCGCAGATCGGCGTGTGTGGTGTTGTCGGCGGCACCAGGGGCGGGCAAAACCACGCGCGTGCCGCTGGCGCTGTTAGAAGCGGGTGCGGTGCACGGGCGCATCATCATGTTGGAGCCGCGCCGCCTAGCCGCGATACGCGCCGCCCAATACATGGCGCAACAATGCGGGGAAGCGGTGGGTGAAACCGTGGGTTATCGCATACGCGGTGAAAGCAAAGTTTCTGCGCGTACAAAAATTGAAGTGGTCACCGAAGGTGTGTTGGCGCGGCTAATCCAAAATGATCCAGAGCTCAGCGGCATCGGCTTGATTATTTTTGATGAGTTCCACGAGCGCTCCCTGCATGCCGATCTCGGTTTGGCGTTGGCACACGATGTGCAAAAAAATTGGCGTGATGATTTAAAAATTGTGGTGATGTCGGCGACCTTGGATGGTGTTGCTGTATCCGCGTTGCTGGATAATGCACCGGTGATCCACAGCGCGGGGCGCAGCTACACCGTCGATATTCACTATCTAGGTGGTGATTTGTTGTTGCAACAAGGCGATGCGTTTACTGCAGCAGTAGTACAGGCAGTCCAGCGCGCTTATCGTGAGCAGCAGGGAGATTTGTTGGTGTTTTTGCCCGGTAAGCGTGAAATCGCCCGCGTAAGCAAAGCGTTAGCAGAGAGCAGCGGTGCAGAAACTTATCAGATACACAGCTTGCACGGCGAGGCGCAAATAGAACAACAGCAAGCGGCCTTGCAAAGAGCCGCCGATGGCGCCAGAAAAATTATTTTGGCGACCAGCATCGCAGAAACCTCACTGACAATAGATGGCGTGAGTGTGGTGGTTGACGCAGGTTTGGCGCGCCATGCGCGCTTTGATCCGCGGCGCGGCATGAGCAGCTTGGTGACGACGCGTGTGTCACAGGCAACTGCAACACAACGCGCTGGCCGCGCGGGGCGGCAGCAGGCGGGTGTGTGTTATCGCTTGTGGAGTGCAGAGCAACAAAATATTTTGGAAAAATTTCCCGCACCAGAAATACTGCATAGCGATTTGATGCCGTTGGCGCTGGAGTTGGCACAGTGGGGTGTGGAGGAAACGCAACTCGCCTTTTTAGATAAACCACCAGCCGCGCACATGCAACAAGCGCGCGAAAAATTGCAGCAGTTGGGCGCATTGGATGCGGCGAGAAAAATTTTGGCACACGGCCGTGCGATGGTGGCGCTGCCGGTGCATCCGCGTTACGCGCATATGCTGTTGCGCGCGCATGAACACGGATTAGGGGCGTTGGCTTGTGATGTGGCGGCTTTATTAGATGAGCGCGATGTGTTGCGCGGAGAAAAAGAGGCCGATTTTCATCTGCGTTGGTTGGCGTTACAGCACGGTGGCGCAGTGGATCGCGGTGCGCGTGAGCGCGTGAAGTTACAAGCCAAACGCTTGCGGTAATTACTTTCCATTGCCAATGACAGCACACAACATGAAGAAAAAGTGGGGCTGATGTTGGCTTTGTGTTATCCCGAGCGCGTAGCGCGCCGCCGTGATGAGCGCGGTGAACGCTGGCAGTTAGCCAGTGGTGTCGGTGCAGCTTTGGCGCCGCCGAGTTTATTGATGCGCGAATCTTGGTTGGCTGTCGCTGAGTTAGATGGCGAAGGTCGCGATGCGCGCATTTATTTAGCGGCTGCCGTGCGAGAAGAAGACTTGGTTGTTTTTTTGCCAGAGTTATTTTTTGCCGGCACAGAAGTGTTGTGGTCAACACAAGAAGAAGCCGTGATCGCGCGTGAGGTGCAACGCTTTGGCGCCATCATTGTTAAAGAGAAAGCCTTGCCCGCAGGCGGAGAAGTGGTGGCGCGAGAATTGTGTCGCGGCTTGCGCCAAATCGGCTGGCGTAATTTGCCGCTGGCTGAGCAAGCACGGCAGTGGTTGCAGCGAGCGCAGTGGGTGTCGACCAAAAACATCATAGAAAACTTTCCTGACTTTTCAGAAAAATACTTGCTGGAAACAATGGAAGATTGGTTGTTGCCGTTTTTATCTGGCGTCAGCCGCCGCAGCCAGTTGGCGCAAGTGGATTGGTTGTCGGCGCTGCAAGCGCGTTTGGATTACACACAGCAACAGCAGTTGGATTGTTTGGCGCCTGCTCAACTCACTGTGCCGACCGGGTCGCGCATCACCTTGGATTATGCAGGTGAACAACCGATCTTGCCGGTGCGCTTGCAGGAAATGTTTGGCGCACAAGAAACGCCGCGCATTGCCGATGGAAAAATTCCGCTGTTGATACATCTGTTATCGCCGCGACAAACGCCGTTGGCGGTGACGCAAGATCTTGCCAGTTTTTGGCAAAACGCTTACAGAGAAGTGCGCAAAGATATGCGCGGCCAATATCCCAAACACTATTGGCCAGAAAATCCGCTAGAGGCTGAACCAACCCGTCGCAGCAAAGCGGCGGATGATCGTGCGCGAAAAAAATTGTCGTGATTTATTGTGGCCGCATAGCGCGCAAATGGCCGCTTACGGTGAGCCACGCGCCGAGCACGCCGATAGCGATTCCAGCCAGTAGTAAACACAAGGCCGTGAAAATACTTGGGCCCTGCAGCACGAAATTAGATTGATACAAAGCAGCCAGCTCTGTGACAGGCGCGATGATGCTGTGATAACCCGCCGCGACCAAAAAAATAGCCACCCAGCCGCCGGAAAAGCCAAACCAAAAACCACTGTAGAGAAATGGTCGTCTAACAAATGCGTCTGTTGCGCCCACTAATGCCGCAACGACAATTTCAGTGCGATGGTTTTCCAACGCTAAACGCACGGTGTTGCCGACGGACAGCAGCGCACCGATGCCGAGCAATATCGCCAACCCGAATGCAATGCGTTTGCCGAGCTGCATCAAATGAAAAAGTTTTTTAAGCCATGTGTAATCGGCTTGCACACTGTCGATATGTGGCAGTGGTTGCCATTGTGCTTGTAAATCTTGCACAGCATTGGGTTCGATATTTTCTTGTAGTTCAACGACTAGCAGCGGTGGCAGTGGGTTCTCATCCAGTAGCGTTAATGTATTGGATAAATGTGAACTTTTTTCAAAGCTGGCCAAGCCCTGTTCTGGCGTGATGAGAGTGATGGATTTAACGGCTGGATTTTTCTGCAATTGTTTTTGTAGATCAGCAATTTCATTGCTGTTGGTTTTTCGATCTAGAAACACAGACATTCTTGGATTGCCGTGCCACTGTTCGCCCAGTTTTTGAAAATTGTTGATGGCCAAGGCAAACAAGGCGGGCAGTGCCAGCGTGATGCCGATCGCTGCTGCGGTGAGCAGGTGTTGAAAGGGTTTGCGCCATTGTTGTTGCAAGCTATCGCGCGCAGATTTGCGATGGTGCTGCCACCAAGCGCGCAACAACACGCGCCAACTCATAGCGATAGCCGATGCGCCGCGTGCGGGTTTGTTTTTCTCTGGTGCGGCAGCCATAGTCAGTGACTCCCGCCGCGAACCAAGCGCCCGCGCTGCAACACCAATTCGCGGTGTTTGCCGAAGCGATGAATCAAATCGAGATCGTGTGTTGCGATCAACACCGTGACACCGACGCGACTAAAATCACCAAACAAACGCATGATTTCTGCAGATAATTCTGGATCGAGGTTGCCGGTCGGTTCGTCGGCTAACAGCACCGGTGGACGGTTGACCACGGCGCGCGCAATGCCTACGCGCTGTTGTTCACCGCCGGACAGCGCGATCGGAAAATTTTTTTCTTTGTCAAGCAAGCCCACTTTGTCGAGTGCGGCGCGCACGCGGCGACCGATATCGTTGGGTGAAAAACCGGCGATGTGCAATGGCAGGGCCACATTGTCGAACACGCTGCGATCAGGCAGTAATTGGTGATCTTGAAACACCACGCCGATATGACGGCGATAGTAGGGAATGCGCGTGCGATTTAACTTACCTAAATCTTGACCGGCGACGACGATGTGGCCCTGCGTAGGCCTCTCCATCAGCATCAACAGTTTTAATAGTGTGCTTTTTCCCGCGCCGGAGTGCCCGGTAAGAAAAGTCATTTCACCAGGCGCGAGCGAAAAATGAATGTGCTTCAGCGCTTCGAAGCCGTTCGGGTACTGCTTGGCGACATGGTGAAATTCAATCATGCGATAGCGGTGTTAATTTTTTCCAAACAGCGCGCGAATAAACGGCGCGGCGCTGAACACTTGTAGGTCTTCCATTTTTTCGCCGACACCGATAAAACGAATCGGCAACTTTAACGCTTGGCTCAGTGCAAAAATGACACCGCCTTTCGCGGTGCCGTCGAGTTTAGTCAGTGCAATACCGGTCACGCCAACCGCTTCGTGAAATTGTTGTGCTTGGTTGATGGCGTTCTGCCCGGTGCCGGCATCGAGTACCAACAACACTTCGTGCGGCGCGCTGCCATCCAATTTTCCAATCACGCGTTTTACTTTTTTCAACTCTTCCATCAGGTTGCTTTTGTTGTGCAAACGACCGGCGGTATCCGCAATCACGACATCGATATTGCGCGACTGCGCCGCTTGCACCGCATCAAAAATAACCGAAGCGCTGTCGGCGCCTGTGTGTTGAGCAACTACCGTGACGCGGTTGCGTTCGCCCCACACTTGCAATTGCTCAACGGCGGCGGCACGGAAAGTATCGCCGGCAGCGAGCATCACGCTATGCCCTTGCTGTTGTAAACGCATCGCCAATTTGCCGATGGTGGTGGTTTTGCCCACCCCGTTTACGCCCACCACTAAAATAACAAACGGCGCGCGTGTTTTTTCAATCACCAGTGGCGCTTCAGCCACTTGCAGCATCTGTTGCAAATTGTCTTGCAGGGCTTTGTACAGCGCGTCGCCATCGGTGAGTTCTTTGCGAGCTACGCGTGCAGTGAGATCGTCGAGAATGACGGTGGTGGCATCGATGCCAACATCAGCAGATAACAAACGCGTTTCTAATTCTTCGATCAGCTCGTCATCAATTTGGCGTTTGCCGAGCAGGATGGTGCCGATGCCTTCACCGATGCTGCTGCCCGTGCGTGCTAAGCCGCGCTTGATGCGGCTGAACAAACTGTCGTTATTGGTTGTCGGCGCTGTTTCTTGGGAGGCTGTTTCGGGCGCGATGGCTGGTTGTTCAACGGCAGCTACAGGAGGCGCAGATGGCTCCGTTGTTTTCTTGTCTTTACCAAAACCAAAAATTGCCATGAGCGTCGCTATTTTCCCAAGAGAAGTGAAGCCATTTTACAGGGTGTTATCCTATCACTCCCTCGATACAGGAGAGCTGCTTTGCGTAAGCCGCAGGCGAAGAATGACAACCGTGTGCGCATCATCGGCGGGCGTTGGCGCGGACGCAAAATTGCGTTTGTCGATGGTGAAGGTTTGCGGCCGACGGGTGATCGCATACGCGAGACGCTATTCAATTGGCTGATGCCGGTGTTGCCGGACGCGCACTGCTTGGATGTATTTGCCGGCAGCGGTGCATTGGGATTTGAAGCGCTGTCGCGCGGTGCGGCGCATTGCACGCTGCTCGAGCGCAACGCGCACGCTGTGCGCGGTTTGCGCGCGGCACAGCAGTTGTTGGCGGCGGATGCGGCGCAGATTGTGTTGGCGGACAGTGAGTCGTGGTTGGCGACGACATCAGCAGTGTTTGATATGGTGTTTATCGACCCGCCATTTGCCGATACCACGCTATCACCGGCTGCGTTGGTGGCATTGATGGAGCAGCGCAAATTATTGGCAGAAGATCCTTGGATTTATGTGGAGCAGCCCGCAACAGCTACCTTGATTCCACCGCAGGGCTTTGCAATATTTCGTCAGCAACGCGCCGGTCAAGTGTGTTTCGGTTTGTGGCGGCGCAGTGAAAAAATTGCTTGAGCGTCTAAGTAAATCCGGTACCATGCCGCCCATTGCGCCTCTCTCCCCGCCGCAACTGTTTAGGGGTTTCTTATGCGAAAAGTGATTTATCCCGGCACCTTCGATCCCATCACCAATGGCCATGTGGATTTGATCGAACGCAGCTGCCGTTTGTTTGATACGGTCGTCGTTGCTATTGCCTCCAGCAAACGCAAAGGTCCGCTGCTGACCTTGGACGAGCGCGTCGATTTAGCCAAGCGCGTATTGAGCCACCTCGACAATGTGGAAGTGGTCGGTTTTGATATTTTGTTGGTCGATTTTGTGCGCCAACAAAAGGCAAGCGGCGTGGTGCGCGGCTTGCGCGCAGTTTCTGATTTCGAGTACGAGTTTCAGTTGGCGAATATGAATCGTGCGCTCGCACCAGATGTGGAAAGTTTGTTTCTCACGCCAGCAGATCATCTCTCCTATATTTCATCCAGTTTGGTGAAAGAAATCGGCTCACTGGGCGGCGACATCAGCAAATTTGTGCACCCGATTGTGGTGGATGCACTGGCGGAAAAATTTGCCGCGCGCAAAGCGCAGTCATAAAAAAGCCGCACTAGCTGCGGCTTTTGGTGGTAAAGCTCTCGTGTAACCGATGTTACTTTTGGTCTGCAGTACCATTCGTCATCGTGCCGTTTCCTTTGTGGCCTGGTCTGGTGCAGCCTAAGCAGCGATAAAAGGTGTACACCGCAGGCTCACCCACGAGTACATGGCCTGCTTCATCCGCCCCGCCGACCGGCAAGGTAAACGGCAGGCTGAGCAACCAAGCTACACCGCCAACAGCCGTGGCTGCAGTGCCGAGCGGTCGCAGAATAACTAAATCTGTCACCATCGCCAGAGCAGAGGGTCTATCGTCAGTAAATGGATCAGCCGCAACTGTTGAAGCAGAAAAAGCATTGAGCGAAGGCAGCAACAAGCTGGCAGCTAACAAGGGCGTTGCGAGTTTTTTCAGGGTAAAAGCCATGCCAATGCTCCTTTGAAGTTGGCGTATTTTCTAAAGAGTACGCCTTAACTTCATGATTTATAGAGGCGCGTTGTCTAAACTTAATACGGCAAAAAATATTTTGCAAGATATTTCTTTGCGATGATCTTGGCTGTGCGATGAGGTTCTCAGATTTGGCACAGCGGGCAAAAAACGGTGCTGCGCTGGCCGAGGCGAATTTCCTCCAGCGGTGTTTGGCAGTGCGGGCATGGCTCGCCAGCGCGTCCGTACACCAGCAGTTCCTGTGCGAAATAGCCTGGTTTGCCGTCGCCGCCGATGAAATCACGCAGGGTGGTGCCGCCGCGCTGAATGGCGCGGCGCAGGATTTGTTTGATCTGCTGCACTAAACGCTGGCAGTCATCGGCAGTCAGCGTTTGCCCTGCTCGCAGCGGGTGGAGGCGCGCTAAAAACAGAGCTTCGTTGGCGTAGATATTGCCCACGCCCACCACGAGATGGCTGTCCATGATTAGCGTTTTAATGGGCTGGCGGCGTTTGTCGAGCTGCGTCTGCAGGTATTTTGCGGTGAACGATTTGCTGAGCGGTTCAGGCCCCAGATCGATCAACAGCGGATGATGCAGCGGATTGTCGCTTGTATGCAGCCATGCTCCGAAACGGCGCGGATCGCAGTAGCGCAGACACAGACCGTTGTTCAAATACAGTTCGATGTGATCGTGTTTGCGCGGTGGCGCGACGGGGTCGTCCAAGCGCAGGCTGCCCGACATACCGAGATGGATGATCAGTGTTGCATCATCGCTCAGCGTTACCAGCAGATACTTCGCGCGCCGTTCAACGGCCGTAATGCGCTTGCCGGTGATTGTTTTGGCGAGCTTGCGGGGGATAGGCCAGCGCAGGCGCGGCTGGCGCACGATGGCGCGCTGGATGGTGCTGCCCGTGAGGTGTGGGGCAATACCGCGACAAGTGGTTTCAACTTCGGGTAGCTCTGGCATAAAGCTCAGGTATAAAGATCGGGCATAAAAAAACCCGGACGAACCGGGTTTTTACACTGCGAAGGCTTACTTAATCTTCGCTTCTTTGTAGATCACATGCTGGCGAATCACGGGATCAAATTTTTTGATCTCCATTTTTTCCGGCATGGTGCGTTTGTTTTTGTCGGTGGTGTAGAAATGGCCGGTGCCTGCGGAAGATACCAAACGAATTTTGTCGCGCATGATGCGTTGCTCCTGAATTCAGTAAAAACTAATCAGACTTTTTCGCCGTTGGCGCGGATGCTCGCCAATACGGAGTCGATGCCCAGTTTGTCGATGATGCGCATGCCCTTGGCAGAAACGCGCAGACGCACGAAGCGGTTTTCAGTCGCCACCCAAAAACGGTGGTAGTGCAGATTGGGTTCAAAGCGACGGCGCGTGCGGTTCATCGCGTGGGAAACATTGTTACCGGTGATGGGTTTTTTGCCGGTTACCTGACAGACTCTGGACATGGAACACCTGTTATCGAAACGGCGACCTATCGCGGGGGGAGTGAGGTCGCAAAAAAAGAGCTGCGCTTTATACCAGAGCATGCCGGTTCAGGCAAGCAAAAAGGCGCATCGGCGTTTGAGGAGCGGTCACAGCAGGCCGCGCTCCGCCATCGACAGCACGGAGCCGTCGCCGACGATCATGTGATCCAGCACGCGGATATCAACCAAGGCTAATGCTTCACACAGACGAGTGGTAATGCGCTGGTCGGCTTGGCTGGGCTCGGAGATGCCGGAGGGATGATTGTGGGCAAAGATCACGGCGGCGGCATTCAGTGCCAGCGCGCGCTGTACGACCTCGCGCGGGTAGACGCTACTGGCATCCAGCGTGCCTTGAAACAGCTCCTCGCAGCAGATGACGCGGTGCTGGGTATCGAGAAACAGGCAGACAAATACCTCGCGCCGGTAATCGCGCAGCCGCGCTTTCAGGTAGTGGCGCACTTCGGTGGGGCTGTTGAGCACAGTGTCGCGTTGCAGGGTTTCCAGCAAATGCCGTTTAGACATTTCCAGCACGGCTTGCAGTTGCACGAAGCTCGCCAATCCCAAGCCGTGGCGGGCGCAGAAATCTTGCCGCTCGGCGCTGAGTAGGTGGCGCAGGCCGTTGAAGTCAATGAGCAAGTCGCGCGCTAAATCGACGGCGGTTTTGCCGCGTGTGCCCGTGCGCAGAAAGATCGCCAGCAGTTCAGCATCGGAGAGGGCTGCTGCGCCTTGGGTCAACAGTTTTTCGCGCGGGCGCTCGTTGAGGGGCCAATCGGTAATGGGCATAAAAACCTCCATGTCAGTGTGTACTAGCTAATGCTTCTTGCTGCGCGAATCCGTGCGCGCGTGCTATCTTACCGCGCTTGATTATCCATGTCTTTCAAACGGATCGGTACATGACAGCATCGCTGGCTAACAGACAGGTGTTGCTCGGCATCACGGGCGGTATTGCAGCGTACAAGGCGGCAGAATTGGTGCGTCGTATCCAAGATTGTGGTGCAACGGTGCGTGTGATCATGACGCCCGCGGCGCTGGAGTTTATTACCCCGCTGACTTTGCAGGCGCTGTCGGGCAATCCTGTGCACACAACTCTGCTGGACTCCGAAGCCGAAGCGGGCATGGGGCATATCGAACTCGCACGCTGGGCGGATGTGCTGTTGGTCGCACCCGCGAGTGCTGATTTTATGGCGAAGTTGGTGCAAGGGCAGGCGAACGATTTGCTCAGCGCCGTGTGCCTCGCCACGCGTGCGCCACTGTGTTTGGCGCCGGCGATGAATCAGGGCATGTGGCGCAATGCGGCCACGCAGGCCAATGTCGAGATATTGCGTGCGCGTGGCGTGCGTTTGTGGGGGCCGGCTGAAGGCGTGCAAGCCTGCGGCGATGTTGGCCTCGGTCGGATGTTGGAAGCCGAGGATTTACTGCGTCATCTGGCGGGCTGTTTCGAGACAGGGGTACTGGCGGGCAAGCGCGTGTTGATCACCGCAGGACCGACCCGTGAGGCGATAGATCCTGTGCGCTACCTCAGCAATCACAGCTCCGGCAAGATGGGTTTTGCGCTCGCGCGCGCCTGTGTCGATGCCGGCGCGCTGACCACGCTGATTGCCGGGCCTGTCTCTCTGCCAACACCGGCGCGCGTGCAACGCGTGGATGTGGTGAGCGCGCAAGCGATGTTCGATGCGGTGATGGCAGCAATTGTTGAGACCGACATCATCATAGCGGCCGCCGCGGTAGCGGATTACCGTCCGGTGGTCGTGGCGACCGACAAAATCAAAAAACAAGCAGCAGACACCATGACGCTAGAACTGGTGAAAAATCCCGATATTATTGCCAGCGTTGCCGCCTTGGGGCGCGAGGTGTTCACGGTGGGATTCGCCGCCGAAACGCAACAAGTGGCACAGTACGCGCGTGACAAAATGCAGCGAAAAAAATTAGACATGATTGTGGCGAATGATGTCAGCCAGCCCGGCATTGGCTTTTCCAGTGACGACAATGCCGCCACGGTGTTTTGGCAGAACGGAGAACAAGTATTTCCGGCGATGAGTAAACAACAGTTGGCAAGTGGAATTGTCCATCTCATGGCTGAGCAATTCGTAGTGCGACATAAAAAATAAAAAGCTTTATACGGAGTGGAAACGCGTGAAACATTTGGGCGCATTAAGTAGTCAGGAAAAAACCCCCATTATTCTGATTGCTGCATTGACAGTAACTCTCGCGTTAGCTGCCATCAGCCTTCTGCCGCGATTTTTTGCGCACATCAATTCTAAAAGCCTCGGTCAAGCTGCGGATGCAGCTGCCACCGCGCAGGCTGAGGTATTGAATGAGAGTATCGAGAAATTCCAAGCAGCCGTGGCGGCGCAAATAACCAGTGTTGCTATTGCACAAGTGTTTCAGCAGGCTGATGTCAGTGCGTTGCAAGCGGCGGCGGCGAAGTTGCAGGCGGCCAATGCCGACATGGGAGTAGAGGCTGTGCGCTTGATTCCTGTAGATGGAGACTATTCCTCGATGGGCTTGCGTTTTTCACAGCTTGATCGTCTGACCTCGGCAGGCAATAACGCGGCAATTTATCCAGAGGCTTTCGAAGAGGAGAAAAAACGAAAATTTGATTTTCTATTGCCGGTAAAAGATGAGGCCGGAAAAATTACTGGCTTTGTATTATTGATAACAAATGAACATGTTTTTAGTGCGGACCTAGAGAAAATAGATGCTGAAGTTGGTGAAACAATTTTGCAGCAGCGCTTTTCCGGTGGCGTGGCGCAAGATGTTTTTCGTACAGGAAAAGCGGGTGGTATTGGGCGGGTAAGCCATGAAATGGAAACGAAAGTGCCTTACTGGAAAGTGAAAGTAGTGCCCGGCGCGACTTTGATACAGGAAAACACATGGGCAGCTTTTTGGCAGTACATCGTGCAGGGAATGGCGCTGAGTGTGTGTGTGTTGGTGCTGGTGATGTTAAACCGTCGCGCGGCGCGCTTGGTGAAAAAGGCGGAGGCAGAACACTTCACGCCAATTCAGATCAAAGGTGCGCGCAAAGTTGATAAGGAAGAATTTGCCGCCGCCAGTGCGGCACAGGGCGAAGCTGATCTGGGTTTGGTCGATCCGTTATTTCAATCTGGCGATGTGTTTGATTTGGATTTAGATGACGATGTGTTGGAAGTGCGTGCCGTCAATCCGAAAACTTCTCAGCCAGTTAAAACGACGGCAGGCACAGATAATTTTGTCGTACCGGTGTCTATTTTTCGCGATTACGATATTCGCGGTAATGCTGACAATGAATTGTCGGATGCGTTGGCTACACGCATCGGTCGCGCATTTGGCAGCGAGTGCATCGAAAAAGGTCACACGCGCGTGGTGTTGGCGGGTGATGGGCGTTTGTCCACTTATCGCTTGAAGGATGCCGTACGCCAAGGTTTGTTAATGACGGGATGTTCGGTAGTCGATATCGGCACCGTGCCGACACCGCTGATGAATTTTGCGACGCAAACTCTACCGGAAACTAGTTGCGGCATTATGGTCACCGCCAGCCACAACCCAGCGTCGGATAATGGTTTCAAAATGGTGATCGACGGCCATACCTTGGCCAGTGAAGAAATTCAAAATATTCGTGAGCGCGTACAAACCGGAAACTTTTGTGAAGGTGACAGTGAAGGCGAATACAGCGAGCAAGACACCATTGATGCGTACATCGACCACATTGTTTCGGATGTAGTGTTGGCGGGCAGCTACAAAGTGGTGGTGGATTGCGGCAGTGGTGTGGCGAGTGTGATTGCGCCGCGCTTGTTGGAGGAGTTGGGTTGCGATGTGGTGCCACTGTATTGCGATATGGATGGCACCTTTCCGTATCATCAGCCGGATCCCAGTGTGCTTGCGAATCTCAATGATTTAATTGAAGCGGTAAAAAATGAAGGTGCAGATCTCGGCGTGGCATTTGATGGTGACGGCGATCGTTTGGCAGTGGTGACAGCCAGCGGCGAAGTGATTTTGCCGGATTGTTTGATGATGTTATTTGCGAAAGATGTGGTGTCGCGCAACCCCGGCACCGATATTGTTTTTGATGTGAAATCTACGCGCCGTTTGAATACGCTGATCAGTAGTTGTGGTGGTCGCCCAGTGATGTGTAAGAGTGGGCATTCGCATATCCGCAACAAAATGGTGGAAACCGGCGCCATGCTCGGCGGTGAACTGAGTGGACATATTTTCTTTAAGGAGCGCTGGTTTGGTTTTGATGATGGCGTGTACAGTGCCGTGCGTTTGATAGAAATCATGTCGATCCGCGATCAGAGTTTGGACGATATCTTTGCCGACTTCCCTGCGTCATTCAGCACACCGGAAATTCGCATTGCGGTGCCGGAAGATAAAAAGTTTTCGCTGGTCAAGCACTTAATAGACAGCGGCGAGTGGGGCAATGGCAAAGTCTCGACACTGGATGGTGTGCGCGTGGATTTTGCCAAAGGTTGGGGCTTGGTGCGTGCGTCCAATACGGCGGCAGAATTGACGCTGCGTTTTGAGGCGGACGATGCAGAATCACTCGCCACCGTAAAAAATGTGTTTAAACAACAGTTACAGCAAGTGGATAGCGGGCTGCCACTGCCTTTCTAATCTTTTCTAAAAATAGTATGAGAAATCGTATGACCCTGAGTCGTGAAAAGGCGCTCGATATCGCCAATGTGTTGACGGAAGCGCTGCCGTATATTCAACGCTTCGTCGGCAAAACCATCGTAGTGAAATACGGCGGCAACGCCATGGTGGATGATGCACTGACGCAAGAGTTTGCACAGGATATCGCGCTGATGAAATTGGTGGGCATGAATCCAGTGGTAGTGCACGGCGGTGGTCCGCAAATTGGATCGCTGTTGGAAAAGTTGGGCATCCATTCAGAATTTATTTCGGGCATGCGCGTCACGGATGCCGCCACGATGGAAGTAGTGGAAATGGTGTTGGGTGGCGCGGTCAACAAAACCGTGGTGAGTTTGTTGAATCAAGCCGGCGGCAAAGCGATAGGTATTACCGGTAAAGATGGCGATTTGATACGCGCTAAAAAAATGGCGATGAAAGATGCGAGCGGTCAAACATTGGACATCGGTTTTGTGGGTGAAGTGGAGAGCGTCAACCGTGCAGTCATCGATGCCTTGGTACACAGCGATTTCATTCCGGTGATTGCGCCGGTCGGTGTGGGTGCTGATGGCCAGAGTTACAACATCAACGCCGATTTGGTGGCGGGAAAGGTAGCCGAAGCTTTGGCGGCAGAAAAATTGATGTTGTTAACCAATGTCGCTGGCTTGCAAGACAAAGCCGGCAAAGTGTTGACGGGTTTAACCACGGCGCAAGTGGACGACTTAATTGCCGATGGCACGATTTACGGCGGCATGCTGCCAAAAATTCAGTGCGCGTTAGATGCCGTTAAACACGGCGTGACGAGCGCGCACATCATTGACGGTCGTGTGGAGCATGCGGTGTTGTTGGAGATTTTTACTGACCACGGCGTAGGCACTTTGATCACCAATAAAAATTAAGTTTGATAGGCTGAGATGAAATGACGGATCAGGTGGCAAAAGCACAAAAACCTTCGCGCAAGCAGCAAATTTTGCAAGCGCTCGCGCAAATGCTGGAGCAATTCCCTGGCGAGTTGATCACGACGGCGGGGTTAGCGAAAACCGTGGGCGTGTCTGAAGCGGCGCTGTATCGACACTTTCCCAGCAAATACAAAATGTACGAAGGTCTGATTGAGTACATTGAGGAGGTGGTGTTCTCGCGTGTCAGCCACATTATGGAAGAAGAGCAAACAGCGGCGGCGCGTTGTGAAAAAATTCTGTGGCTGGTATTGGTATTTGCGGAAAAAAATCCCGGTTTGGCGCGCTTGTTGTATGGCGATGCACTGGCGGGTGAGCGCGACAAGTTGCGTTTACGGGTGACACAATTTTTTGATCGACTCAACACGCAGTTGCGCCAAGTATTTCGCGATGCGGAAGTGAAAGAAAACTTGCGCACGGTGGCTGCGCCTTCACAATCAGCCGCGTTGTTGGTGGCTTTTCTGGATGGAAAAATCAGTCAATATGCGCGCGGTGGCTTTCGCGATATGCCGACACAGGGCTGGCAAGAGCAGTGGCAAGTGCTGCGTTTGGGTGTGTTGTCGCCGCGCGCCTCGGCGTTTTAATGCCTATAACTGTTTGCCACGATTTTTGTTGAGAAGAATCAGGCGTTCGGTGTCTTTGTCAAAACGAGCAGTTTCATCAACCAGTTCCTGTTTGCGTTGCATCACTTGATCTTCGGTCACTTTAATGGCCTGTTGGAGGGCATTAATTTTATCCAATTGCACTTGGGGGATAGGTTGGCCATTGCGTTCAAAGATAGCAGCGCGTTGGTGTTCGTTATCCATCTGTGATTTCAGTGTGCCGGCATTGGAGTTGAGCAACACAATCTGGTTGTTGATTTCATCCAGCCGTCTTTTTTTGGCGACATTGATATCGTCCAAACTGTTGTAGCGCAATAACAGCTCTTTGTCGTGGACTTTTTGCTGTTCGGCAGTCAGTTTGTCTTTTTCTTGTTGTGCTAATTGTGCGCGTTGTTCCGCTGTGGGTTCCGGCGCAACGGTTGATAACACCACGCCCGTTACAGTCACAATTTGGTAACCCTTGCGCGCGTATTCAGGTGTGATGCTGTTGCTCGTGACCAGCGCACCTTTGTCATCGGTGTAGCGATACATATGCATTTCTGCAGTATTGGTAGTCGTACTCTTGCGAGTGGCTTTTGATGGGCTGGCCTGAGCGCTGCATACCAGTACTAGCAGTGCCGCGCCGAGCAGTAAATTTGTGCGAGGAGAGGAAGCGAGGCGAGAAAGTGTGATCATGGTCGACTACCTGTCAGGGTGTTGAAGCACTCTAAGCAGAGCGCCGGTTGCTGTAAAGGTTCAGTGTGTGCCGTATTGCTCGCGATAGCGTTGGATGGCGGCGAGCACAGCGGGTTGGTCGTCGGCTTGCTGTAAAAAACGGATCAGTTCATTCAGCCCCAATACGCTGAGCACAGGAACGCCGTAGCGCTGGCTGACGGTCTGCGCGGCGGATAAATCACCCGCTTGCCCGCGTTCTTGGCGATCGAGGCCAATCAGAATGGCGCTGACACTGGCTTGCGGATAGCCAGCAAAAATCTGCATCACTTCGCCGATGGCTGTGCCGGCGGTAATCACATCATCCACGATCACCACCTTGCCTTGCAGGGGGGCGCCAACCAAAGAACCGCCTTCGCCGTGCGCTTTGGCTTCTTTGCGATTGAAGCACCACGGCACATCGCGCCCAAAGTCGCGCGCCAGCGCAATCGCAATACTGCTGACTAGCGGGATACCTTTGTAGGCGGGGCCGAACAGCATGTCGAATTCGATACCGGAGGCGACCAAGGCGGCAGCGTAGCAGCGGCCCAATTCGGCGAGCGCACTGCCGCTGTGAAATTGTCCGGCGTTAAAAAAGTACGGACTGGTTCTACCCGATTTGAGTGTGAACTCGCCAAAGCGCAATGCTTGGTGTGCCAGTGCGAGCTGAATAAATTGCTGCTGGTAGTCTTGCATAAAAATTTCCAAAAAAGCCGAGTTAAAAAAGCAGACCGAAGGCGGCGAAGTCTATAACATTGTCGCTAAATAAGTTGGGTGTGAGCGCGTTATGCGTATTATCAGTCTCAGTGTCGATGGTATTGAGCAGGCGGCAAGTCGCGGTTTGTTTGCTTGGCTGGAGCAGCAAGCAGCCGATGTGATCTGTCTGCAAGATTTGCGTGCCAGCGAAGACCGTTTGAGCGATGCCTGTTTTCCATCGGGCTATCACGCCTATTTTTGTGACCGCGCTGACGGCAGACGCGGTGTGGCGATTTACACGCGCCAGTTGCCGCGCGCGGTGATGCCAGGTTTTGGCTTTAGTCCGGCAGTAGATCTAGATGGCACTTATCTGCGTGCTGATTTTGAACACTTTAGTGTGGTTTCCTTGTTTGTGCCGCAGGCAAAACAAAACCCTAAATCTATCGAAGCGCGCATGCGGTTTTTAGATTGTTTGCAAGAGCATTTCAGAAAAATCAGCAATCGCCGCCGCCGCTATATTCTGTGTTGCAACTGGAATATGGTGCATCAGAAGGCGGATGTACAGCAGTGGGAGAATCATCAGTCGTCGCCGGGTTTTTTGCCTTTTGAGCGCGAGTGGTTGAACGGCTTATACAACGAGTTTGATTATCGCGATGCGCTGCGCATGGTCAGCTCCGAGCGCGATATTTTTAGTTGGTGGCCAGCGGGAACTGTGGGCGAGGGTGATGGCTGGCGTGTGGATGCGCAGGTGATTTCACCAGAGTTTGCTTCTGCGGTGCGCACCGTGCATTACTGCAATAATCGTGTCTTTTCCAGCCACATCCCTGTGTTTGCTGATTACGATATCGAATTGTTTTGATGTTTGTTTTTTACGAGGCTAGTGCGGCTTTTTGTGCGGCCACTAATTCGGCGATGCCTTTTTTGGCCAATGCCAACATGGCTTGAAATTCTGTTTCACTGAACGGCGCGCCTTCGGCGGTGCCTTGAATTTCAATAAAACCGCCGTCTTCGCCCATCACTACATTCATGTCGGTTTCGGCGCTGGAATCTTCAGGATAGTCGAGATCCAACACCGCTTTACCTTGATAAACGCCAACAGAAACCGAAGCGATCATGCGGGTGAGTGGATTAGTCGCAATCATTTTTTTCTTTTGCATAAAGGCGATAGCATCGGCCAGCGCGACACAGGCACCAGTAATTGATGCCGTGCGTGTGCCGCCGTCCGCTTGGATGACATCGCAATCGATCACGATGGTGTTCTCGCCCAATTTTTTGGTGTCGACCGCCGCACGCAGTGAACGGCCGATCAAGCGTTGAATTTCTACCGTGCGGCCGCCTTGTTTGCCGCGCGCAGCTTCACGATCCATGCGACTGCCGGTAGAGCGCGGCAACATGCCGTACTCTGCCGTGATCCAACCGCGTCCTTCGCCTTTCATAAAACGCGGCACACCGGCGGTGACGCTTGCGGTGCAAATCACTTTCGTATCGCCAAATTCCACCAACACCGAACCTTCGGCGTGGCGCGTGTAGTGACGGGTGATGCGCACAGTGCGCAATTGGTCGGCTTGTCTACCGCTAGGGCGTTGCATAAAAAATCCTCAATAAAGTTAAACGGTTTTGGGTAGTGCGTAGCTGGCGGCGATGCCGATGAATACCACCATACCCACCCAATGGTTGTTCAAGAAAGCGCGAAAACAAGCAGCAGGTTGGCGCGTGCGAATTAAATATTGTTGCCACGCAAAAAAACCGGCAGCGCTGGCGATGGAAATAAAATACGGCCACTGCAGTTGAAAGCGTTTGCCCATCAACAACAAGCCCAGCAGCACCAACACTTGCAACACGCCGGTGATAGCGCGATCGGCATCGCCAAATAAAATCGCAGTGGAACGAATGCCAATTTTTAAATCGTCTTCGCGATCCACCATCGCATAAAAAGTGTCGTACACCAGCGTCCACAACAGTGCCACGGCAAAAATTAACCAGGCTTGCGGTGCGAGTGCTTGTGTTTGCGCCGCCCACGCCATGGGAATTGACCAACCAAACGCGGCGCCGAGTACGATTTGCGGCATGTGCGTGTAGCGTTTGCAAAATGGATACACCGCTGCCAGCGCCAATGCGGCAAATGCGAGTTTTACGGTGAGTGCATTGGTAAGTAGCACGAGAAAAAATGCCAACACGCATAACGCAGCGCACAACACCAATGCGTAACCGGGTTTGATGCGGCCGGCAGTGAGTGGGCGGTCGTGTGTGCGGCTGACATGGCGATCGTAATGGCGATCGGCGTAATCGTTAATCACGCAGCCGGCGGAGCGCATCAACACACAGCCAACGGCAAAAATAAGCAAGTTTTTCCACGCGGGAAAACCACCGGCGGCGAGCCATAGCGTCCACAGTGTCGGCCACAACAGCAGCAGGATGCCGATAGGTTTATCCAAACGCATCAGCTGCCACAGATCATGCGCGGTGGGTGGGATTCGTTTAGTAAGTGGTCGAAACATTTTCATGGCAGGCGACCTGCGTGTGATGACGACATGATGATATCGGCCAATGCTGGCAGAAAAGTTTCTGCCACCAATAAACCGTGTTGGCCGTGGCGAAACACCGAAGCGCGCCCCCACAGTGTTGCCGGTATTCCGTGCGTTTGCAGCGCAGCGGGCAATGCGGCACTGGAATTTTTTTGCACGATAGGTTTTTCGCGGCGAATGTTGGGATTGGTAAATAACAATGCGCCGAGGGGGCGATTATCCCAGTGGCGCAAAAAACGCAGCGCGCCATTCAGGGTGCGCAAGGGCAGTACGCTGCGTGCGTACACCCAAGGTGTGTGTTTGCCGTGGAGGATCACCTCGCGAATCAGCGCCACTTCTTGCGGCGGAATACGGAGTAATTGGGCTTCCTCGCGCCGCGGTTTTTCCCAGCGCTGTTTTAATACCGTGACCGAAAATTGCTGCTCGCTGAGAGCGCGTAAACGCCGCGTGAGCGAAGCGCGATCGTGCAACCACACGCACAAGGGCTGCGGTGGTTTTTGCAAAACCGTGTGACGAATATTTTGCATTACGCGGTGGCGCGCCGTGTTTCAACGCCGTTGGGTCTGCCGAGCAACAACACATCGGCTGGGCGCAGCGCAAACAAGCCATTGCACACTACACCGGTGATATTGTTGATTCTTTCTTCTAGCGCGTGCGGCGAAGTGATGTGTAGATTGTGCACATCAAGAATCACATTGCCATTGTCGGTGACAACACCGGTGCGATACACAGGGTCGCCACCCAGTTTGACCAATTCGCGCGCCACCAAACTTCGCGCCATCGGAATCACCTCTACCGGCAGTGGAAAGCTGCCCAGCGTGTCGACCAATTTGGATTCATCGGCAATGCACACAAATTCTTTCGCGCAGGCGGCGACAATTTTTTCGCGCGTCAAGGCTGCGCCGCCGCCTTTGATTAATTCCAAGTGTGCATTGGATTCATCGGCGCCGTCGATATAAATATCAAAGGTTCCCGTGTGGTTGAGGTCAAACACTTCGATGCCATGTTTTTGCAAACGCTGCGAAGAAGCATCAGAGCTGGATACGCAGCCGGCAAAATCGCCGGCATATTTTGCCAGTGCGTCGATAAAATAATTGGCGGTGGAACCGGTGCCAATCCCAATTACAGAATCGCGTGAAATGCGTGTCATCACATAATCGAGTGCGTATTTTGCTACGGCTTGTTTGAGTTCGTCTTGATTCATTTGCATTACCAAAAAAATAATATATTAGGAATACAGGCTGTCTAATTGTGGTTGTTTTATTGAGATTCATATCCAGGAAGGATTTCGTAAATTTCATCAAAAAAAGGAAATTGTTTGACTTCATGTGATTCAAACAAGCCAATGGTTGATGCTCCGTTAAGAAAAATTAGCAGCACAAGAATGGGGTAAGGCGGTTGGATTTTTGGGATCGGATAATGGCGTGCCACATTACAGAGGTTTAGGAAGCTAGTTGTTACCATCAATGCGTTCCAGCGGTGAGTGTCCCAGGCAAGAATGTGCATTGCCAGCGGTGAAAATGAAGCCAAACAAATCACCAATGTTGTTGTGGCGCTGCGGTGTGGGCGTACAATTTTCCAGATGACCATGTTTAATACAATGGCTGTTGGCAGTGTAACAGGGAGTGATTCGATATTGGCCCATAGGCTAAAGAATGAAGGCTCCATAATTCCATAGTTGTCGCCGATGCGCCTGACTAATACAGAAAATCCATCGTAGCGCAGCGGAATGGATGCAATTTCTATTAGGTGATCCTGTAAGATTGCTCTGCTGGCTGCATCTAGCAATGCGTAGTTTGCTAATAAGAATGCAATGCCGAAGGATGTCGCGGCGTATCCGGATCCCAGTAAAAATATTGCTTTTCGCCCATGGTTTTTTTGAAAAAAAACAACATGAACAAACAATAATGGAAAGAATATAATAAAAAATGATTCGTGTATCAGCAAGCAAATAATTGTTATAGGTAAGACAAGCCATTGGCTATAACGAGAACCTAGGATTTGCGTTAAGAGAATAACGGCGAACACGCCAATGACATCAAAATAGCCTATGGTATGAGCGAGGTATACAGGACTTAAGCTGGATGCGAAAAGCAGGGCCGCTGCTGTTAGCAGTGTGTTTTTACGGTTGACTAGCGTATACAAGCAGTACAAGAGTGAGGCAATGACGCAGATAAGCAAGGTGATGTTGACTGCGTTAAACCATAGGTAATTGTTGCTGTATGTTGGATTTAGTGTATGGAAAATCTCTCCCACTAACCCGCGCTTGATAAATCCAGCTTCGTAATTAAATAAAAAGTGTGTGTATGCCCAATCGCCCGGCATGCGGATGCCGCGTGTAACAGAAACGAGAAAAACAGCGGCACAAACCCAAAACCAAGTGCTGGTCTTGTAAGGTATTGGTGGTGTGTCAATCATTCAAAATGCCATCCTTAGTGTGGCTGCATTTCAACGAAGAAAAATCACGGAAAACCGCGCAAAAACTTTTCCCTGTTTGTCGGTGAGTATCAGTGTGTCACGCGTTGTGCGCCAGCGTTGTTCGCCTTCCAGTGAGCGCAGAAATATTTGTTCGGTATCCATGCCTTGCGCACACGCCATCATCGTAGAGGCCATTTGCTTGAATTGCACGGTGTCTGTGTTCGCGGTATAGCTGCCCATGATGCGATTGCAGCCGCCAGAACCGGCGACGCGCTTTTTATCAGCATGCAGAATCAAATGCGGTTCGGTTTGATTGTCGATAACAGCAACGGGTTTCCCGTGCAGTTCCACCAATTTCCAGTAATTGTTTTCCAGCGTGAGCTTGTTGTTGGCGGGTTGGGATTGACAGCCTGCGACGCCGACTAACAGCGCCGTGAGCAGTAACAGGGGAAGGCTTGCGATGCGCATGGATTTCCTCCGCGATGAGCAGGGTGTCATGGTAGCGGCTTGTGTAGATAATGGCTGCTGCTCTTTCTAACAGGCTTTTGCATGGATTCGCCTCCTCGCCTCACATTGCGCCAAGCGTTTGCACAACCTGCCGCCTTGGTGATGTTCTTTTTTGGTTTTGCCTCCGGCCTGCCGTTTCTGTTGGTGGGCAGCACGCTGTCGACTTGGTTAAAAGACAACGCCGTGTCACTGGAGCAGATTGGCTTGGTCAGTTTGGTGGGCTTGACCTACTCCTTTAAATTTTTGTGGTCGCCGGCGGTGGACGGTGTGCGCCTGCCGCTGTTAACGCGGCTAGGCCAGCGTCGTAGTTGGCTGTTGTTGGCGCAGGCTGTGCTGGCGATGGCTTTATTGTGGATGGCGTGGATCACGCCCGCCGGCTCTTTTGCTTGGTTTGTGGCGGCGGCAGCGCTGGCGGCATTCGCTGGTGCCACGCAGGATGTGGTGATCGACGCTTACCGTATTGAAATCGCGCCATTGGAAACGCAGGGCGCATTGGCGGCAACGGCAACACTCGGCTATCGCATTGCGCTGTTGGTGTCGGGCGCGTTGGCGCTGGTGTTGGCGGACCACATTGCGTGGTCGGTGGTCTACAGCGCGATGGCCTGCGCCGTGTTGTTGGTGATGTTGGCGACGCTGGCGGCGCGTGAACCAGAGGCGGTGACGGTGCGATCAGTGTCGTGGCGCGCAACACTCAGCGATGGTGTGATCGGACCGTTTCGCGATTTTTTTCAGCGTTACAGCGGCTGGTTCGGCGTGGCGCTGTTGCTGTTCATGGGCTTGTTCAAAATTCCCGATCAGATGATCGGCGTGATGGCATTTCCGTTTTATCTCGACAGTGGTTTTAGCAAAACCGATATCGCCACGGTTTCTAAATTGTATGGTGTGTGGATTGGTATCGCCGGCGCGTTTATTGGCGGTGGCGTGGTGGCGATGTTAGGCGTGCAGCGCAGTTTGTTGCTGGCGATGTTGCTCGGTGCCGTGAGCAATTTGTTGTACATATTGCTGGCGATTTTTCCCGGCAATGTCGCGGTGTTTACGGCAGTAATCACAGGCGAGAATTTGTCGGGCGGTTTCTCTCGGCACCGTGGCAGTGGCGTGGTTATCGTCGCTGGTCAGTCGTGAATACACCGCTACGCAGTACGCCTTGTTTAGTTCCTTGGTCGCACTGCCCGGTAAATTGGTCGGCGGGGTTTCAGGATTTTTGGTGGGGAGTTTCGGCTACAAAGGATTTTTTATTTTTTCTACCCTGAGTATTTTTCCGGCGCTGATTTTGTTTTTTTGTCTGATGAAAATCTGGCGCGATAAACCACGCGATCATGATGGCTGAGGTAATGCGCGGCAATGCAGTGTTCATAAAGTCAGCATGGCTGCGCGTTGGCTTGGATATGCCGTTTTGGTCGATGGCTTTCGTTGCGTTGCTTACGCGATCGTTATACCAAACGGTGGCGGGTTGGCAGGAAGTGTTGGTGTATGTTTTGGGGCATGCCTTTTTTTACCGTGCCCTGTATTGGTTGATTGCTGAACGGTTTTCACCGTGGAAAACGGCGTTGTTGTGGTTAGGAAGCCCGCTGCTACTTTTTTCAGCGACATGGTTGCACCCAATATGGGCAATTGTTTTTACCGTGTGTTGGGCTGCCGCATTGTGGTGGAGTATTCGTCAGCAAGCGCCAGTAGAAAAAAATACCACGCAAGGCGTTTCTGGTTATCTCATGGTGTTGGCGTGGGTGAGTGTATGTGGTGCAGGTGGTTACGGCTATCAATCCTCTGATTATGTAATGCACAACGGGCGTTTACTGGATTTGATTCACTACGCATGGCCGGTGAGTTATGCGCGCCCCGATGGCAGTCAACAAATTTTGGTGCAGTACGCCGGATATTATTTGTGGCCGGCGGTGGTGGGGAAAATAGCGGGAACATCAGCGGCCATGTTTGTGCAACATCTCTGGTTGTTGGCGGGGTGTTGGATTGCATTGCGCATGTTGGTGTTGTTGGCGCAAGTGCGAGCGTGGGCGGCTGCAATCGGTTTAGTGTTGTTTGGTGGATGGGATGTGGTGGCGGGTGTGCTGCTAGAGCTCAGTCAGCATCCGTACGAATGGGCGCGATTGGATACAGGTACAACGCTGCAAGATGCATTGCTCACATGGTTGAGTGCGCCGCCGATGATGGAGTTCTGGCCAGCCACGGATTTGATGCCAGATCAGTGGTTTGGAAACTTTACTTCTTTGGCTGCCGCTTTGTTGTGGGCGCCGCACCAAGCGGTTGCTGGTTGGTTGGTGGTTGGATTGTTATATCAGTCTGTATGTCGGCAGAAAGTGGCTGAAAGTTTATTTGCGTGCGCCTTATTGGCGTATTACTCACCCATGATTGCATTGGGTTTATTGCCGTTGGTGTCAATTTTATTGGCGTGGCAATTCATGCGTAGCGACGGCCATAAAGATGGTGTGTTGGCTGGATTAATGGGATTCAGTGTCTTGGGGATATTGGGAGCGTATTACGCAAGTGTTTCTATCGGCGGGCAGCCATATGGGCTATTGCCTTTTACAAAAATAGATAAAGCTATTTATGCACTTTTTTTGTTGAAAAGTTGGTGCGTGTACGCATTGGTCATTGCGGTATATCGGAGATGGCTAGATAAAGGCACAATCGTATTCGCCTGTGCAATATTTTCTTCTGCAGTGCTGATTTCCTGTGTTTACTACGGCGTGTATAACGATTTTATGATGCGATCATCGTCTGCCGTTTACTTTGGGGTGTTGTTGTTGGCGCTGACAGTTTTGCGGAACTTATGGGTGAGTGGTGCGCATTGGCGTGCACTGCTTCTTGTGGTGTTATTGCTGCCAGGGATTTTTTCTGGTGTGGCAAATGTGCTGATGGCAAGTTTTCATGCGGATGTGAAAGTGGCTGGCAAAAGCATTCCTGACTATATGGCGGGCTGGCAATTTATGGGGCGCACTGATGCGTGGTTTGCGCGCTATTTGGCAGCGGATTTTCATTCGAAAAACATGGAATAAGAAAGGAGAGCAATATGCGCAGGGTTAAAAAAATAGCCGTACTAATTTTTTCATTGCTGTGCCATGCGTCTTTCGCTGCGCCGGCAGCTGTGCCCGCCCCGCTTGAGCCGTGGCGCGCGTGGGTGCTGGATGCACATCAAGATCTCGTCTGCCCGCCGCAGTACGCTGAACTCGGTGAGCGCTTTTGTCGTTGGCCGGGGCAGTTGGCACTGCAGGCCGATGAGCGCGGTGCAACTTTTACTCAAAGCTGGCAACTCTATCGCGAAGCGTGGGTGACGCTCCCCGGCGCTGCCGAGCAGTGGCCGCAGGATGTGCTGGTCGATAAACAGCCGGCGATCGTGGTGGAACATGAGGGTGCGCCCTCGGTGCTGCTGCCAGTGGGCGAGCATCAGTTGCAAGGCGTGATGCGCTGGGACGCACTGCCCACGCGTTTGCGTTTGCCTGCCGATACCGGCCTGCTGGCGCTCACCGTGCAGGGCAGGCCCGTGGCGCAGCCGGGCATCGATGCGCAGGGTTTTCTGCTGTTCGGCGAAAGCAGCGCGCCGGTGACGGTGGCAGATGATTTGTCGGTACAGGTGTTTCGCCAAGTGCAGGACGGCATCCCGCTGCGCATGGAAACTGTATTGCGCCTGCGTGTGGCGGGACGCGACCGCGAAGTGCTGTTGGGGCAGTTTTTGTTGCAGGGTTTTGTGCCGCTGGCTTTGGATACACCGCTGCCGGCGCGCATCGAACCGGATGGCCGCCTGCGTGTGCAGCTGCGCGCTGGGGAGTGGGAGCTGGTGCTGCGCGCGCGCGCAGAAGGCCAGCCTTTGAGCTTCAGCCCGAAAAAACTGGATGACAGTTGGCCGGCGGAGGAAGTGTGGTCGTGGCAGGCGGATCGCCAGTTGCGCCAAGTGACGCCGGCGAGCGCCGCGGCGCTGGATCCCTCGCAAACCGATATGCCGGTCGCGTGGCGACAAGCGCCCGCTTGGTTGCTGAAGGCGGACGATGCGCTGACCCTGACAGAAACCCAGCGCGGGGATGTGGCGCAGCCGGACGATAGCGCCAGCGATGCGCTGTCGTTGCAGCGCGAACTGTGGCTGGATTTTGACGGCAGCGGCATGACCAGTCGCGATGTGGTGTCGGGCAGTTTGCGGCAGGCCGGTCGCTTTTCTGCTGCGTCCGCACAAACCTTGGGGCGCGTGGAGGTCAACGATGAGCCGCAGTTGGTGACGCGCTTGGACGGTCAAACACAGGAAGCCGGCGTCGAGCTGCGCGCCGGTTGGTTGCGCCTGCTGAGTGTCAGCCGTTTGGCGCAGCCGACCACGATTCCCATCACCGCGTGGCAGCGCGATATGAACAGTGTGGCTGCCAACTTGTACTTGCCGCCGGGCTGGATGTTGCTGCATGCCGCCGGGGCCGATAGCGCGGCTAATTCATGGTTGTCGCGCTGGAATCTGTGGGCAATTTTTCTGGTGTTGATGGTGGCGGCTGCCAGCTGGCGCTTGCTCGGCGCTGTCGGTGGCGTGGTGGGTTTGTTGGCTTTGTTGCTCACTTATCACGCTGGACAGGCACCCGTGTTCGTGTGGCTGGCGGCGTTAATCGGCACGGGCTTGTTGCGCGTCTTGCCGGTGGGGCGTTTCCAGCAGGTGGTGGCGGTAGGCAACGGCGCGGTGTTGGTGTTGCTGCTGTTACTGCTGTTGAATTTTGCCGTTGAACAGGTGCGCAGTGGCATTTATCCGCAATTGGAATTGGGGCGCTACGCGACGATACAGCAGGGCGGCGTACCGGCACAGGGTGGTGTGGCTGAGGTTGCGCTGCAGGCTGTCGATACGAATGTCGCCATGGAGGCGATGCCGGCGGCGGCACCGCTGCTTGCTCGCAGCGGTTCGGTCGAGAAGGCCAAACGCGCAGCGCGGGAGCCGCGCCGCGAACTGCTCAAGGGCTACGACGCCAGCGCGCAAATCCAAACCGGCCCCGGCGAACCGGCGTGGCGCTGGCAGACAGTCAGCCTGAATTGGAGTGGACCGGTTATGCAAGATCAAACTGTGCGTTTGTACTTACTCTCGCCAACACTCCATAAAATATGGCGTTTGGTTTCGGTGCTGCTGGCATTTGCCTTTGCGGGCCTGCTGTTGCGCGCTGCTTGGCCGAGCGCGCCGTGGCGCAAGCTGGCGGTAGGCAAGGCGATTGCACCAGTGCTGCTGTTGGGTGCTCTGTTGTTACAAACACAGCCCGTTCTGGCGCAGGAAAGCAGCACGGCCTTCCCCAGCAAAGCTCTGTTGGATGAACTGGAGCAGCGCCTCACTCGCGCTCCTGATTGTGCGCCGCAGTGTGCCGCGCTGAATCGCGGGCAGGTGCAAATCAGCGGCAATGCACTGCGCATTCAGTTACAAATTGACGCGCAAATGGCTGTTGCTGTTCCGCTGCCGGCGGCATCAAGCCAGTGGCAGCCGCGCTCGGTGTTGGTGGATGGTGTGCTCACAAATCGCCTGCGTCGCGATGAAAACGGTCAGTTGTGGCTGGCGTTGGTGGCGGGCAGCCACAGTGTGGTGCTGGAAGGCGAGGTGGCGGGCGATGCCCTGCAACTGCCTTTCCCCATGCCGGCGCACAATATCAGCGCCAGCACCGAGGGCTGGCAGGTCTCCGGTTTGAGCGAAGGACGCATTCCCAGCAACAGCTTGCAGTTATCGCGCAACACGCCGACAGAGCAAGCAGGTAACGAGAGTGTGCGCTTACTTCCTGATGCTGCTCCGCCTTTTGTGCGCGTTGTGCGCCGCTTGCTGTTGGGATTGGATTGGCAGGTGCAAACCACGGTGGAGCGCGTGGCGCCGCTGTCGGGTGCGATCAATCTGGCGATCCCCCTGTTGTCTAGTGAGGCGGTACTGACGGACGGGGTGGTTGTGCGCGATGCGCAAGTGCAGGCGGTGATTGCGCCCGATGCGCAAACCTTCTCGTGGACATCGACGCTCAAGCCAGCGGCAGCTTTGCATCTGACAGCGGCCAAGGATGTGCCGTGGGTGGAGCTGTGGCAGTGGGACATCGCGCCGATTTGGCATGTATCGTTCAGCGGCCTGAACCCGGTCAAACAAGAGAGTAGCAACGCCGCAACACCCACTTGGCAGCCGTGGCCGGGCGAAAGCTTGACCGCAGAGATCAGCCGTCCGCAGGGTGTGGCAGGCAGCACGCGCACGGTGGAGTCGGTGAATATGGATTACCGGCCAGGGGCGCGTTCGGCGGATACCAGTTTGAGCTTGCTGGTGCGCAGCAGTCAGGGCGGCGAGCTGCCGTTGACCCTGCCCGTAGGTGCGAAGTTGCAACGGGTGACGATCGACGGCGTGGAGCAGAGCAATCCCGCTCAGCCCGATGCGCAGCTCAAATTGCCCCTGCGCCCAGGCAGTCAGCAGCTCGCCGTGAGTTGGCGGCAAGAGGGCGAGCTGGGTTGGCGCATGACCACGCCGCAGCCACAGATCAACGAACCGCTCAGCAATATCCACCTCCGCGTGCAGATGCCGGAAGACCGCTGGCTGCTGGCCGTGGGCGGGCCGCTGATGGGGCCGGCGCTGCTGTATTGGGGCGTGCTGGTGGTGATGATGTTGGTGGCGATTGCGCTTGGTCGCAGCCGAGTGGCGCCGGTGGCCACTTGGCAGTGGCTGCTGTTGGGGCTGGGCATGAGCACGGTCAATGCCGTGGGCAGCTTGTTGGTGGTGGCGTGGTTTGTGGCGCTGGCACGCCGCCGCGCGGCCAATACCGCCGCATGGAGCTGCGGCAACTTACAACTGACGCAGGTGATGCTGGTGATCTTGAGCGTGCTGGCGCTGGGCAGCTTGGTGGGGACCATTCCCGCCAGCCTGCTGTCCTCGCCAGAGATGCAGGTCGTCGGCAATCAGTCCAGCCTCAGCGAGCTGCTGTGGTACCAAGATCGCGGCCAGAGCATACCCGCTGCGTGGGTAATTTCTGTACCGATGTGGGTGTACCGTGCGGTTATGCTGCTGTGGTCGCTGTGGTTGGTGTTCTCTTTGATGGCGTGGTGCCGTTGGGGTTGGCAGTGTTTTAGCAGCGGCGAGTTGTGGCGCAGTACCTTGCCACGCAACAATAAAACAGCGACAACAAGCGTGAGTGAAATAAAATCGTGAGCGAGACAGCCAGCGCATTCGTCGAGCCCGTCAGCATGGAGGCCTGCAATATTCCCGCGCAGGCAGCACTGGTGTTGTCGGGCGGTGGCGCGCGCGCTGCTTATCAAGTGGGCGTCATGAAAGCGATCGCCAAAATTTTGCCGCCCGCTTGCGCCAACCCATTTCCCATTATTTGCGGCACTTCTGCCGGTGCGATCAACGCGGCGATGCTAGCAACGCAAGCAGATCACTTTGCGCAAGGTATTGCCAAGTTGGAGAATATTTGGGGCAGCTTGCATGCAGAAAAAGTGGTGCACGCCGGTTACGGCGAATTGTTGGGCAGCTCGCTGAAGTTGTTGCTGTCATTTTTTCGCAGCGGTGTCACTTTCGGCAGACCGCTGTCGCTGTTTGACAACATGCCGCTGTATCACTTGCTGCTGGAGAATATTGATTTTCAGTTTTTGCCTGAGCTCATTGAGCGCGGTTATTTGCGCGCATTGTGTATTACCGCCATGGGCTATCACAGCGGCCAGAGCATTAGTTTTTTTCAAGGGCACGAGCAGATAGAAAATTGGCATCGCATACACCGTATCGGTTTGCGTGAAGATATTACGCACAAACATTTGATGGCATCTTCTGCGCTGCCGGCCTTGTTTCCCGCTGTGCATATTCACCGCGAATTTTTTGGCGATGGCGCGATGCGTCAATCCTCGCCCATGAGCGCAGCTCTACATTTGGGTGCAGAAAAAATTCTGGTGATTGGTGTCAGTGGTCGCCGCAATTTGGGTCATTTGGCGATCAATCGCAATAACAAAGTGTTTTCGCCATCAATCGCACAAATTTTTGCGCAGATGTTGAACAGCGCCTTTGTTGATGCGATGGAAGAAGACATCAACATGATGCATCGTTTCAATAAGTTTGTGAGCAATATAAGCGATGAAAAAAGAAAGTCTTTGAATGTTCGGGAGGTGGATACGCTGGTTATTTCTCCCAGTATTCACTTTGACGAAATTGCCGCCAAACATATAGGCAGCTTGCCAAAATCGCTGCAGTTGTTTCTGCGCACCATCGGCGCCACACGGCCATCAGGCGGCGCGAGTATCGCCAGCTATTTGCTGTTCGAAGCTTCTTATTGCGAGGAGTTGATGCAGCACGGCTACGAAGACTGCATGGCGCAGGCTGAGAAGGTAAAAAGTTTTCTTAGTTGATTCTCTCTGGTGATTTTCTTGTTTTTTTATGGGTTGTTATTGGGACTGTTTTTTGTTTTTGCCTTTGTGTACCAAAATATCTAAGTAGCCCATCGCAAAAGCTGATACGACAAAGGTCATATGAATTAACAAGTACCACATAATTTTATCGTTGGATGTGTGTTGCGCATTCATAAACACCTTCAGTAGGTGAATGGATGATATGGCGACAATGGATGCGGCAACTTTGTTTTTAAGTGAGTTAGAATCTAGTTTGCCCAGCCAGTTTAGTTTTTCAGTATTTTCATTTACATCCAGCTTTGATACGAAGTTTTCGTAACCGGAAAACATAACCATCACAATAAGCCCGCCAACTAAGGCCATATCAATCAATGACAAAACCACCAAAATCAAATCGGTTTCTGTCATTGAAAATATAGTGGGGATAATATGGATGGCTTCCTGAAAAAACTTAATGCCAAGCGCAAGCAATAAGATGCTAAGCCCAAAATAAATTGGTGCCATAATCCATCGCGCGGAGTACATAAGCTTTTCAAATGTTTTTTCTACCATAAAACAAACTCGCAGTTTTAAGTGAGTGCGGCTAATCTGCTGACCGTCTATTAATTAAATCAGCTTTTCTTGCTGCCGGCGCGCTTTCTTTCGTTTTCGGTCAGCAATTTTTTGCGCAGGCGGATGTGGTTAGGCGTCACTTCCACCAGCTCATCGTCTTCAATAAATTCCAGCGCCTGTTCGAGCGAGTGACGAATCGGCGGCGTGAGAATTAACGCTTCATCGGTGCCGGCGGCGCGGATGTTGGTGAGCTGTTTGGCTTTGGTGGGGTTGACGACGAGATCGTTGTCGCGCGAATGCAAGCCGACGATTTGTCCTTCGTACACATCCACATTCGGGTCGATAAACAAACGCCCACGATCTTGCAAACTGAACAAGCCGTAAGCGAGGGTTTTGCCCGGCGTCATCGACACCAATACGCCATTGATGCGCCCACCCAAGTCGCCCGCTTTGGCTGGGCCGTAGTGATCGAACACCGAAGTCATGATGCCTGAGCCGGATGTCATGGTGAGGAAACTGTTGCGGAAACCGATCAAGCCGCGCGAAGGCGCGAGGTATTCCAAACGCACGCGACCTTTGCCGTCGATTTCCATGTTTTTTAATTCAGCTTTGCGGCGACCCATTTCTTCCATGATCGGCCCTTGATGTTGTTCTTCCACATCAATTACCACCACTTCAAACGGCTCGTGAATTTCACCGTTCACTTCTTTGGTCACCACTTCTGGGCGCGATACGCCGAGTTCAAACCCTTCGCGGCGCATGCTTTCGATTAACACCGACAAATGCAATTCGCCGCGACCGGAGACAATAAATTTATCCGGGCTGTCGCCTTCCGCCACGCGCAGCGCCACATTGTGCAATAGCTCGCGCTCCAAGCGCTCTTTGATGTTGCGGCTGGTGACAAACTTGCCGTCTTTGCCAGCGAAGGGTGAGTTGTTGACTTGGAAAGTCATGCTTACGGTGGGCTCGTCCACCACCAGCGGGGGCAGGGCTTCCACCGCATCCACTTGGCAGATGGTGTCGGAGATGTTGAGTTGGTCGAGGCCGGTGATGCACACCAAATCGCCCGCCGTGGCTTCTTCCACTTCCACGCGCTCCAAGCCCAAGTGGCCCATCACTTGCAGCAGTTTGCCTTGGCGCACTTTGCCGTCGATGTTGATGATTTTTACTTGCGAGCCGGGTTTGATCTTGCCGCGCTTGATGCAGCCGATGCCGATTACGCCCATAGGAGTTGTAGTCGAGCGCGGAAATTTGCATTTGGAACGGGCCGTCGAGATCGACATCGGGGTGCGGCACACGATCCACGATCATCTGGAACAGCAGGCTCCTGTCGTCGGCCAGCGTGTCCACTTCGAGACCGGCCACGCCGTTGAGGCGGAGAGCGTAGATCACGGGGAAGTCGAGTTGTTCGTCGGTTGCGCCCAATTTGTCAAACAATTCAAAGACTTGATCCATGACCCAATGCGGTCGTGCGCCGGGGCGGTCTGCTTTATTGATCACCACAATCGGCTTCAGGCCGTGTTCAAACGCTTTTCTTGGTCTGAAGCGGGTCTGCGGCATCGGGCCGTCGAAGGCATCGACCAGCAGCAGTACGAGAGTCCACCATCGACAGTACGCGCTCCACTTCGCCGCCGAAATCGGCGTGCCCAGGGGTGTCCACGATGTTGATGCGGTAGCCGTTCCAATCTACGCCGGTGTTTTTGGCGAGGATGGTGATGCCGCGCTCTTTCTCCTGATCGTTGCTGTCCATCACGCGCTCAGCTTCTTGCGCGCGGCGATCCAGCGTGCCGGATTGTTTCAGCAGCTTGTCGACCAGCGTGGTTTTGCCGTGGTCAACGTGGGCAATGATGGCGACATTGCGCAGCTTTTCGATCGGATGAGCGGAGGACATGTGGGTACCGGCGTGTGGGCAAAAGGGGGCGCATTATACGGGGCGAGACAGCTACAATGCAGGCACTTTTATTCAGCGCGATATCCTTTTATGTCTGTGGAAGCATCGAAACAATGGCTGGACAGCATCCGCTGGGATGCGGACGGCCTCGTGCCCGCCATCGCGCAAGACCACCAAACCGGCCGTGTGTTGATGGTGGCGTGGATGAACCGCGCCGCTCTGACAGAAACCGCGCAGCGCAAAGAGGCCGTGTACTGGTCGCGCTCGCGGCAAAAACTGTGGCACAAAGGTGAAGAATCCGGTCACACACAGCGCGTGCATGAAATTCGTTTGGACTGCGATGCTGATGTGATTGTGCTGCAAGTGGAACAGCGCGGTGGCATTGCTTGTCATACAGGGCGCGAATCCTGTTTTTATCGCGTATTAAAAGAGGGTGAGTGGCAGGCGGTGGATCCGGTGCTAAAAGATCCCGCGCAGATTTACGGTGCTTAAAATGCAAAATGTATTGGAACAATTAACCGCAGTGTTGGAAGCGCGCAAGCAGGCTGGCGAGACAGAGAAATCTTATGTCGCCAGTTTGCACGCCAAAGGTTTAGATCAAATCCTAAAAAAAGTTGCCGAAGAATGCGGCGAAACTCTAATGGCGGCAAAAGATGTGCAGTACGGAGGCGATCGGCATAAATTGGTTTGTGAAACGGCTGATTTGTGGTTTCACACACTGGTGATGTTGTCGCATCTTAATTTGTCGTCAGAAGATGTTTTGAATGAATTAGCGCGGCGGTTTGATTTGTCCGGCTTAGAAGAAAAAGCAGCGAGGTAAGGTTATGGGTTTCGGTAGTCCGATTCATTGGCTGATAGTCCTAGTGATTGTAGTGCTGATTTTTGGCACGGGGAAATTGAAAAATCTTGGAAAAGATTTAGGCGCTTCTATTAAAGGCTTTAAGAACGCGATGCGCGATGGCGAAGAAGAAAAACCTGCTGACGATGTCGCGCAAAAAAACTTGCCAGATGATAAAAATAATCCGCCTGCCTAACTGAAAGATTTTGCGCGGTGTTTGATATCGGCTTTTCTGAACTGGTGCTGACCGCACTGGTGGCTTTGGTGGTGTTTGGCCCCGAGCGCTTACCGCAGGCAGCGCGCACAGCGGGTTTGTGGATAGGTCGATTAAAGCGTGTGTTGGCGGATACGCGGCGCGAAGTGGAACGCGAGTTAGGTGCTGATGATATTCGCCGTCAATTGCACAATGAAGCGATTATGAAAAGCCTGCACGAACCGCAACAGGCGATAGAGCGCGTATTGAAAGATGAGCCGCCTGCGCTATCAAACACTGACAACGATGGGAAGCTGTGACTGTGTCAGATGATCCTGTGCCGCCATCCGATACCATTGATAGCGCCGAGCAGCCGTTGCTGGCGCATCTGTTGGAATTGCGTCGCCGCTTGCTGTGGTGCGTGTGCGCGGTGTTGTTGGTGTTTTGCTGTCTGGCGTATTTTGCTAACGATTTGTTTCATTTTTTATCTGAACCCTTGCTGCGCTATTTGCCCAACGGCACAGGTATGTTGGCCACGGAAGTGATTGCCCCGTTTACCGCGCCGTTTAAGTTGGCGTTTGTCGCCGCTATTTTTCTCAGTGTGCCGGTGTTGTTGTATCACTTGTGGGCGTTTATTGCTCCAGGGTTGTATCAGCGCGAAAAACGCATTGTGATGCCGATGATGGTATCCAGTGTGGCGCTGTTTTATATCGGCGTGGCGTTTGCGTATTTTTTAGTGTTCCCCGTGATGTTTGGTTTTATGAGTCGCATCTTGCCGGAAGGCGTGACCTATGCGCCGGATATTTCGCGCTACTTGGATGTGGTGCTGGGGATGTTTGTAGCATTTGGTTTTACCTTTGAAATTCCGGTTGCCACCGTGTTGTTGGTGTTGTTGGGTGTGACCTCTACTGCAGCGCTGGTGGAAAAGCGTTCGTGGATTATTGTGTGCTGTTTCATTGTGGCCGCTGTGCTGACGCCGCCCGATGCGCTGTCGCAATTAATGTTAGCTATCCCGATGTGCTTATTGTTTGAAACGGGAATTTTCTTCTCGCGCCTAGTTGAACGACGCGACGATGCCGCCGCTTGAGCAACACAAGGCCATTGCGGTTTCTGGAGCAGAAAAGTTTTTTTGCCTAGCGGTGGTGGTCGGCGCGCTGTGTTACTACTGGTCGGTCTTTTTTCATTTTGCCTTAGATGCCGGACAGGCAGACGATTTTGTTGATGTGTTGTGGTTCTTCGAGATATTTCTCGCGCGCGAACATTGGACGGAGTGGTTGGCGGTCATCGCGCTGCCCAACCATGAACACATCACTATCGTCAATCATCTGCTGTATTTGCTGGATTACGCACTGTTCCGGCAAGTCAATTTTTTCCATTATGAGTTGATGGGCAATGCCATTTTGTTGGCGTGTTGTTGGGTGTTGGCTGATTGGCTGAAAAAAACCGTAGGCTGGTGGTATGCCTCAGCAATCGCTGTAGGTTTGTTTTTGAATTTGTTTTATTGGAACGCCAGTTTTTGGGCGATAACAGCCATCTCCAATCAAATTGTGATTTTGTTTGCATTGTTGGCTGCGCGCAGTGCAGCAGATAATGCCGCGGCAATTATGGTGCCGCTGTGTTGGTCGCTGTTGGCGATCGGCAGTCAATTTAATGGTTTGTTAGTGCTGCCGGCCTTGCTAGTGAGCAATATGTTTGCGGCGTACATGGCGGGTGTGCCGCAGAATACGCGTCAGATCGGCGTGTGGTTGCTGGCGTTTTTAGTGACTACCGCAATGTATTTTTGGTACGAAAGCCCTTTCGCGGCGGACCACCTGTGGCGCTATGTACTGTATACAGACCCAACCAATCTACAGGATTACATTAAGCCTTCGTATGGTGCACCTGTCACGCCACTGATGTCCGTTGTGCAAGCCATTTTTTCAGGATTGGCAGCAGTCGGCGCGACGGTTTTTGATACCAAACAATGGCAGCCGGCGGCGGTAGTTGGCGGTGTGATGCTGATCATGTTGTTGCATCATGTATGGCGTTCACGCAAAAAATCCGACCGATTTTTTGTCGCGGTATTGCTGCTAGTGTTGGTGTCGCTGGCGCTAGTGGCGTTTGGGCGAGGCCGTGCTTTTGGTGCGGAAACTGGTTTAGTCTCGCGTTACCGTTTGTACACATCGTTGTTATTGGTACTGTTGTGCGGTAGTTTTTTACAGTGCTATGCGCAGCGTTGGTTGCGCAACATTTTGTTGGTGTTGTGCGTATGTTTTCAAGTCGCCTCGTTGCACGTGCTAGATGATTTGGCGCAAGAGAAAAACAACATCAAAGTGTCGCATTACAACTGGCTGATCGACGGCGGTATGGGGCGCTCACAAATGCCGTTCTATCCACACAATCAAGATTGGCGTTTGTTTAATGCGTATCATCACGGCTATTACAATCCCTACAAGGCTATTGACGCGCGCTATAAGCCAGCGGCGGTGGAAGTGGTGGCGACAGATAAGTGCCCAGCGCCGAGTGAAAATTTTTCTGAGTCGCAAGTACAGGCTTACAGTAAAAAGGCGCGCGCTTTAGCCGTAGAGCTACAGGTGAATGCGCCAATTGACTCATCAGCAACAGGGTTATTGTTTTGCGGACAAGCGGCATACCGCGTCACGCTGGATGCTCGCAATATCAACGCGGCCACGCAACAATATCAACCCATTGTGATCTTGAAAAAACAGTTGCCGCCCTCAGAATACCGTGTGTTTTTGCTGCGTGATAATGCAGCTGCGCAGGCCTTGGGTGTGATTCGTTTCTTGTAGGAAGATGTATGAAAACAGTGTTTGTGATCAGCAATCAGCAGGGTTTGTTTTTGGGCAAACAGGGGCAATGGCTGGATGATAGCGAACCTGCTGCTGCATGGCGCACACCGCACCGTGACATCGCGCTCAATCATTTGATAGAAAATAATGCGCGCGACATTGAACAGCGATTGGTGTTGTTGCAATGCCCATTAAACGAAAAAGATATTCCATTGCTGGGTGATGCAGAACCGGCGCGGCGCTCTACCCCTGTAACTTTTGATGAGCCAGAAACCGCACCGACGGATGACGAAGACACTGCGGATACTGAAGTTGGTGTTGATGAAGTTGACGAAGTCAATGCAGAAGCCGTACAGGATTTGACAGCGGAATGAGAGTATTTGAACAGCGCTTGGCCGCGCTCCAGCAAGGCGAACATTGCCATCTGCTGCGCGGTATTCGGCGTGGCATAGAAAAAGAAAGTTTGCGCGTTACACCGGAAGGTGACTTGGCACACACAGCGCATCCTGCCGCTTTGGGTTCTGCGCTGAAACATCCGAACATCACCACCGATTTTTCCGAAGCCTTGCTGGAGTTTATTACCCCAGCATGCGCAACGATGGAAGAGGCGCTGGCGTGGCTGCATCGCATCCATGTGTATACCAACCGTGTATTGCACGCGCAAAATGAAAGAATTTGGCCGGCCAGTATGCCTTGTGTGTTGGGCAATGATGACAGCATTCCATTGGCGCAATACGGCAGCACGCACGCGGCGCGTATGAAAACGGCTTATCGCGAAGGTTTGGGTCATCGCTACGGCAGAAGTATGCAGGCAATTGCCGGCATTCATTACAATGTTTCGTTTCCCGATGCGTGGTGGCAATTTTTACAACAACAAGAAAAAGACAGCGGCAGTTTGCAAGATTTTAAAACGCGGCGCTATTTTGATTTGATTCGGAATTTTCGTCGCCACTTGTGGTTGTTGTTGTATTTGTTCGGTGCGTCACCGGCGCTGTGCGCCAGTTTTGTACAAGGGCGACAACATCATCTGGCGCCGTTTGATGACAGTGGCGATAGTTTGCATTTGCCATTTGCTACTTCGTTGCGCATGGGTGGCTTGGGCTATCAGAGCAATGCGCAGGCGGCGTTGATGGTGTGCTACAACGGTTTGCCCAGTTACATCAGTACCTTAAAAAAAGGTTTGATCACACCCTACGCGCCGTATGAAAAAATGGGTGTGCGTGATGCCGATGGCCACTATCGCCAACTCAGTGCCAGCTTGCTGCAAATTGAAAACGAGTTTTACAGCACGATTCGTCCAAAACGGATTGCGCGTTCGGGTGAAACGCCGATCCGCGCGCTGCATGAGCACGGTGTGGAATACATCGAAGTGCGCTGCATGGATTTGGATCCGTATTTGCCTTTGGGCATGGATATTTCTACGGCAGCATTTGTTGAAGTGTTTTTGTTGTGGTGCGCATTGCGCGATAGTCCGCTCACCGATGAAGAAGAGTATGTGCAGTTGGCGCATAATCAAGCGGCGGTGGTCGAACGCGGCCGCGATCCCAGTTTGTTATTAGAAGTGGGTGGCGAGCAGCGCAGCTTGCTGGATTGGGCCAACTTGATGCAAAACGACATTATGCGCTGCGCGCAGTTGTTAGATCGAGCGTATGACAGTGAGCAGTACACGCAAAGTGTCACGGCGCAATATCAAAAAATGCGGGACAACCAGTACACGACTTCAGCGCGTGTGTTGCAGGATATGCGCACGAGCGGCCAGTCGTTTTTCCAGTTGACCAGCGCATTGGCAGAGCAACACGCGGCCTATTTTGCCGCGCAGTCTTTAACCGCAGAGCAGCAGCAATATTTTGTGAATGCTGCACAAACTTCACTGCAACAACAGCGAGAGGCAGAGTCTGTGCCACCAACCCAGAGTTTTGAAGATTATCTGGCGGCGTATTACGCGCAGTACGAATCGGTTTGAAGTTGTGCGCCCGCGAAGGTCGGGTATTTGACAAAGCCTATCGATAGCAATATCGTAATACCAGCAGCGTATCGATTAAGGTTTGTTATGACCTCTGTCACCGTATCTCCCAAGTTCCAAGTGGTTATCCCCAAAGACATTCGTGAAGCCATGGGGATTTTTTCTGGGCAAAAAGTGCAGATTTTGATGTATCAAAATCGAATTGAGCTTATTCCCTTGAAGCCATTAAAAGAAATGAAAGGCTTTCTTAAGGGCATTAGTACGGATGTTCAGCGCGATGGCGACCGCGTATGAATGTTGTAGATTCTTCAGCTTGGCTTTCATATTTTGCGGGCGACTCCAATGCAACTGTTTTTGGCAAAGCGATCCAAGATGTCGATCAATTGATTGTACCCAGCATTACCATCCTTGAAGTCTTTAAAAATGTTTTGCGTCAATGTGATGAAGAGTCAGCCTTGTCTGCAGTCGCACACATGGAGCAGGGAAAAGTCATTAACTTAAATTCTGAGTTGGCGATGGATGCTGCTAGTTATGGGGTAACGCATAAACTGCCTCTCGCTGACAGTATTATTTTTGCAACTGCAAAAAAGTATGGCGCAACAATCTGGACGCAAGACAGCGATTTCAAAGGATTGCCGAATGTTAAGTTTTATCCAAAAGCAAAAGTCAGTTAACACCCTTGTAAGAACTTCAACATCTGCGGAAAAAACCGCTCCGCCTGCTGGAAGGCATGATCGCCACCGTACTCAATCACCGCTGGACTGCGTTGAAAATGGGTCGTCGCTTCGCGAAAGTTGAGTGTTTCATCGCCGGTTTGCACCAGTAACAACAATTTTTTTGGTTGCGAAGGCGCGGCAACAAATACGGTTTGTAAATCATCCACATGTTGTTGCGTCAGCGTATAGCTTTCTTGCGTATGAAAGTTTGTGTTTTCACCTAGATAGCGCGCCAGTGAATCAAAGGGGCGCACGGCGGGATTGATGAGCACTGCACGCGCCTGAAACTTTTCTGCCAGCCACACGGCATAAAAACCGCCGAGAGAGCTGCCGATAAAGCCGGTGTGGTGTGGATTTAGTGCGGCTAAATCTTCCAGTTGTTTTATCGCATCCAGCGGAAACGGTTTTAACGCGGGAATGTGCAGGGTGATATCGGGGTGGTGTTCGGCAATCCATTGGCGAAATTGCTGCGCTTTGTGCGATTGCGGCGAGCTGTTAAAGCCGTGGATATAAACAATAGAAAAAGCCATACAAAAAACAAAGCGCTAATTAGTTGAATTCATCGTAGCCGCGCGGCGCGCCTGGGTCGCGCACCAGCTCACCCACACGCAGCACTTCCGTGTCAAAACTGCCGTCGGCATGCAATGCAAAGCGGCGATAACCTGGCGGGAAATCATCTTCGGCATAATCGGCGCTATTGCGTTTGAATTGTATGCAAGTGGAAGGCGTAGACAGCAAGCGGTAGTGCAAACGCTGTACATCATTTTCTTGATGTACATGGCCGTTACACACCACACGCAATTGCGGTGTGTTATCAAACAAGGTCAGCACTTGTTCGGCATTGGCGATGCGCTGTGGATCCAGCCAATCACAGCCGACGGGCAGCAGCGGGTGGTGCATAAAAATGGCAGCATATTTATCCGAGTGCTCCAGTAGCGCGGTTGCTAACCAACTCAATTCACTCTGACTCACTGCGCCGCCCACTTCGTCTTCGACATGCGTATCCAATAACAAAATTTGCCAATTTTGTAATAGCAATTGTTTGGCTTGTTGGTGTTCACTGTTGGCGGTGTTTGCCATCGGTGCCAAATGATCGTGATTGCCGGGCAGCCAGAAAAATGGCATCGGCAAGCGTTGCAGTTGTTCTTGCAGCAAGCGATAAGCGCGCTCGTCGCCTTCGTGAGTCAAATCGCCAGTGATCAGGGCGAGGTCAGCGAGTTGATCATTGCTGGCCAGCACGCCATCGATCACTTGCCTCAGACTGTTGTAAGTGTTGACGCCCGACAGTAGACGATGTGGTTCGTTGTGGATGTGGCAATCCGTAATTTGTAACAGATGTATGGGAGCCGCTTTATCGAACTGGTAAATCATTTGGAGTCGCCCGTTGCCGCAATGCATCTCGATGTAGCTGCAACCATTGCAGGGCAATGATGCTTGCGGCGTTATTGATTATTCCGTTCAGCATAGCATTAAACACTTCGGAGGCGACAAAGCTGCGCACGCGGATATCTTCGCCCTCCTCAACAAGGCCGTGGACGGCGTCGAGGTCCGCGGGCAGCTCACACAGCGCACAAAAGAGTTGCAGGCGTTCATCGCTGCCGCCTGGGCTGCTGTAATAGTTGGCGATAGGTTGCAGAGCATCGGCGGCAATCTGCAAACCGGTTTCTTCCGCCACTTCGCGTACGGCTACCTCGGCTGCGGTTTCATTGGGCTTGACCATCCCCGCCACCACTTCCCACACCCAGGCGCCGTGTTCGTTGTCGAGGCAGCCGATACGAAATTGTTGCGCGAGTGCCACGCGGTCGCGCTGCGCGTCATACAACAACACACCGACGGAATTGCCGCGCGCAAATAATTCGCGCGTCACAGGCTGACTCCAACCGCCATGAAACAAGCGATGACTCAGCCGATAACGCAGGATGCGAAAGAAACCCGAAAAAACCGTTTCTGTTTGTGCGATGTTGATGTCGTGCGCAGAAAACGGCGACTGCATGTCACACCTTGTGATAAATCGCGCTGCCGGTCTCGCGAAACTCACGCGATTTTTCTGCCATCTCACTCTCCACATCAAGCATGCGCACCGTGTCCGCCCCTTTGACATCGAATCCTTGTGCAGCGGCGTAGTCGCGCACATCTTGCGTGATTTTCATCGAGCAAAATTTTGGCCCACACATCGAACAGAAGTGCGCGACTTTCGCGGACTCTTTCGGCAGCGTTTCATCGTGAAAACTGCGCGCGGTGTCGGGGTCTAAGCCGAGATTGAATTGATCTTCCCAGCGAAATTCAAAACGCGCTTTGGAGAGTGCGTTGTCGCGCAACTGCGCACCCGGATGCCCTTTCGCCAAATCAGCCGCATGCGCGGCAATTTTGTAAGTGATGATGCCGGTTTTCACATCTTCTTTGTTGGGCAAGCCCAAGTGTTCTTTCGGTGTGACATAACACAGCATCGCGCAGCCAAACCAACCGATCATTGCCGCGCCGATACCAGAGGTGATGTGATCGTAACCGGGCGCAATATCGGTCACCAGTGGGCCGAGTGTGTAAAACGGCGCCTCGTCGCAGTGTTTTAATTGCTTATCCATGTTTTCTTTCACCATGTGCATCGGCACATGGCCAGGGCCTTCAATCATCACTTGCACATCGTGTTTCCACGCAATTTGCGTCAGCTCGCCCAGCGTTTCCAATTCGCCAAACTGCGCTGCGTCGTTGGCATCCGCCACCGAGCCTGGGCGCAAGCCATCGCCGAGTGAAAAACTCACATCGTAGGCTTTCATGATTTCGCAAATATCTTCGAAATGTGTGTAAAGAAAATTTTCTTTGTGATGCGCTAAACACCACTTCGCCATGATGGATCCGCCGCGCGACACAATGCCCGTGGTGCGATTGGCCGTCAGCGGCACATAGCGCAACAGCACGCCGGCGTGAATGGTGAAGTAATCCACGCCCTGTTCGGCTTGCTCAATTAAGGTATCGCGGAAAATTTCCCAAGTTAAGTTTTCTGCAATGCCATCCACTTTTTCCAGCGCTTGATAAATCGGCACCGTGCCCACCGGCACCGGTGAGTTGCGAATAATCCACTCGCGCGTTTCGTGAATATTTTTTCCAGTCGACAAATCCATCATGGTGTCCGCGCCCCAACGGATGCCCCAAGTCAGCTTTGCCACTTCTTCTTCAATCGACGAGCCGAGTGCCGAGTTGCCGATGTTGCCATTGATTTTGACCAAAAAATTGCGGCCGATAATCATCGGCTCCAATTCCACATGGTTGATGTTGGCGGGAATAATCGCGCGACCACGGGCTACTTCTTCGCGCACAAACTCTGGCGTAATTTCTTTGGGAATGGCTGCGCCAAACGATTGCCCCGCGTGTTGATGATCGAGCGCGGCGGCTTCCGCCAGTTGCGCGCGTTTCATGTTTTCTCGGATGGCGGTGTATTCCATTTCCGGCGTGATGATGCCTTGACGCGCGTAGTGCATCTGCGACACATTTTTTCCCGCTTTTGCGCGGCGCGGCACGCGCAAATGGCGAAAACGCAAATGCGCGAGATTGCTGTCGCTCAAGCGCTCGTTGGTGTAGGTGGAGCTAGAGCCTTGTAGCAATTCTGTGTCGTCGCGTTCCAACACCCACGCGCTGCGCACATCAGGCAGGCCTTGGCGCACATCAATTTTGACGGCGGGATCGGTGTAAGGGCCGGAGGTGTCGTACACGCGGATGGGCACATTTTTTTCTACACCGTTAGCGAGCTGTGTGTCCGTCAGTGATATTTCGCGCATCGGCACGCGAATATCGGAGCGGCTGCCTTCGAGATAAATTTTGCGCGAGCCGGATAAGGGTGCAACAGACGCGGAATCCACTTGCGCGGTATCCGACAGAATTTTTTCAGCGGTGATAGGGGGTGTCATGGTGAACTCTCCGTAGCGGCGCGGTGGCCGAAAGCAAAAAAATGATGAAGTGGACCGTGCCCGGGCCAGTGTTGTGTCGCGCCGGCGCGCAACGCCTGTTGCACAAAATGGCGCGCGTACTGCACAGCTTCGGGGATAGAAAAACCGCGAGCGAGAAAACTGGCCAGCGCTGCCGTCAGTGTGCAGCCGGTGCCGTGGTGATTGTCGGTTTCGATGCGTGGTGCCGTGTAGTGTTCGATGCTGTCTGGCGTAATCAAAATATCGGTGCAGTGGCGCGGTTCACCGGCAACGGCAAGAGCACTGTCGCCGCCCGTCAACAAGACCGCCACGCCGTGTTGCCGCACCCATGCCTGCACGCTGCGCTCGTCGTCGTCGCCAAACAGCACGCGTGCTTCTTGATGGTTGGGTGTGGCGACAGTCGCGCGCGGCAGGAGTTGGTCGCGCAACAGAACAACCCCTTCTTCATCTAATAGGGCGGCACCGCTGCTGGCGCGGATGACGGTATCGGCGATGACGGGGATGTGAGGATGGTTGTGTAGGCAATCCAGTACTACTTGTACAAGTGTCGCATTGCCGAGCATGCCGAGTTTGATGGCGGCGGGTTCGTAGCGCAGGGTGCAGGTAATTTGCTGGCGCAGTTGTTCCGTGCTGACCGGCCACACGGCTTGCACGCCGTCGGGGTCTTGTGCGGTGAGAGCGGTGATAGCGGTCAGGGCATAGGCGCCGCAAGCGCTGATGGTTTTGATATCCGCTTGGATGCCGGCGCCGCCGCTGGTGTCTGAGCCGGCAAGGCTCAGTACGCGAGGCGATGTGTTCGATGTGTTGGGCTGTGACATAGCTTCTGCTTTCCTACGCCGGCATTATCCGGATCAGGTGGACGGGTATCTCTCAGCCATGACCAGCACAGCACCCCGAGCAACGGTGAGGCAGTGTAGCACTGGGTAGTGAGGCGTTCACCGACAAATGTCGCTCGCGGTTATCCCTTAAGACCACTTGCGCCTATGCGGGCAGTCCTTTGCTAGACTGATCCACCTACACCAATGGCTCTTACGAGAGAGAGATATGCTGCGTAATATGCAAAAAATGGGCTGGCAGAAAATGGCGTTGCGTGCGAGTGCGTTGGCACTGTTGTGCGTTTCTATGAGCGGTGCGTTGCACGCTGAAACACTGGAACAGGTTTTTCAAAGTGCGCGACAAAATGATGCGAGCTTGAAATCACAAGCGGCTCAAGCAGCGGCAGGGCGCGAGACGGGAAATATTTATAAAGCGCCGCTGTTGCCACAAGCAGAGCTGAGTGCAACAAAGTCGAAATCCAAAAATCACATTCAGGGCTATCGCTGTTCTGGAACAGGGACGGGTTTAGGTGATTGTGACAATGTGCGTTCCAATACCACTAGCAGCAATCTCACGGTCACACAAACCTTGTTCAATATGGAACAGTGGTACGACTTCCAAAAAGGAAAAAAAATAAGTGAGCAAGCTGATGCACAGTATCGCGTCGATGAAATGGCGTTTATGGTGCGCGTGGTTGATACCTACATCGGCGTATTGCGTGCCATTGACACTTATCAAACCGCATTGGCGCAGGAAAAAGCGATTGAGCGTCAGCTGGAGCAAGCAAAACAAAGATTTGATGTTGGTTTGATTGCGATTACCGATGTGCAGGAATCACAAGCGACCTATGACAGCGCCCATGTCGCAACATTGAGCGCACTGGGCAATATCGGCATTGCGTTTGAAGCGGTTGAGCAATTAACGGGTCAACGATTGGACAGTATCGCGCCTTTGTCGGCCGACTTGCCGATCAAAATGCTGCAGCCGGAAGCACAGGCTGAGTGGGAAAAATTGGCGCTGGAAAACAATCCGGGATTGAGTGTGGCCACGCTGGCAGTCGATGCGTCGCGCGAAAATGCCAAAGCGCGTCGCGCTGCACATTTGCCAACGCTGTACGGTTCATTTCAACACAGCAATAGTGATGGCGATATTGATTACAACACGGGTTTTGGCAGGATGAATGACGACATGAATGGCAATGCTGTTGCAATCAATTTGCGCATTCCGTTGTACAGCGGCGGCGGTATCAGTGCGGCGCGTCGTCAGGCGTACCAACAACAAATTGCCGCAGAAGAACAGTTGACAGATAGTCAGCGCACGGTGGTGCAAGGCGCGCGTTCTTATTATTTAGAGGTGACAACGGATATCCAGCGCGTTGCTGCGCAAAAACAGGCAATTAATTCGGCGCAAAGTGCACTGGATGCTACGCAAGCTGGTTACGAAGTGGGCACGCGCAATATCGTGGATGTATTAGATGCCGAGCAGCGCTTGTATCGCGCTAAATTCTTATATGACACGGCTCGTTACCAATATATTTTGAATATGTTGCGTCTCTTGCAGACAGCGGGCACTTTGAGTGATACCAATGTGCTGACGCTGAATCAGTGGATGGAGCCGGAAAAAAGTTACCACCGCAATCAATTTCAATAAGTGTTACTGCTGTGAGGATGTAGAAGCGCGGTTGTAGTAATCCTGTAGGATGATACAGGCGGCTTCAGCATCCACGGTGTCTCTGCCAAAGTCTGTATTGCTCTGCATTTCTCTGCGTGTTTGTTTGGCGGCAAAGCTGGTTAAGCGCTCATCAATCAGCTCTACAGCAATTTTGTATTTTTCTTGCAGTTGACGCGAAAACTTGCGCGCACGCAGCGACATTGGGCTGTCTGTGCCATCCATGTTTAACGGTAGCCCAACCAATAATAATTGTGGCTGCCATTCCTTGACTAGTTTTGCGATGGCGTTCCAGTCCGGCACGCCATCGCGCGCGCGCACAATGCCGGCAGGGTTGCTGCTGGTGATTAATGCTTGCCCAACCGCAACGCCGATGTGGCGCAGACCGTAGTCGAAGGCGAGTAGGGTTTGATCTGTGTTAGCCATGATTCTTCTGCAAACTAAAGAATTGTGTAATACAGCGATAGCTCATAAACGGTAACAACCAGACTAAGGGTTCGACATCGACGCGGTAACGGGCATTCTCGCCATGGTCGCCCAGTGATGAAACAACAGCTACATACCCAAAAGCGAGAGCGGCATATAAAAAACTTGTTTGTAAGCTAGTTAAAGGCTGGCGGCGTATCAGAGTGGTAATGATTAGACAGAGAGCTATTGAGCCTAGTGCGTGAATAGCAACAATATTGAACCACTTGTACTTTTCCATTAGTGCGTTGGTTTCAAGTATTAATGGATCAGTATCTAGCCCTGGGATATAGGAAACTTGCCAATAAATATTTCCCCAGAATAATTGATAAGAACGCAAAATCATGTCAAATGCAGCTGCAGGGTTGTGGAGTAAATAATCCATATACAGTGGCTTTATCTTTGCTGACAGTTCATGCATGAAGTATGTCTCACCGTACAAACGGTTGTTTGTAACCAAGTGATTTTCCAGTGCAAGGTCAAGTTCTTTTGTTTGCGTAGAAATATGGTTTTCTACGCAGGGAATATCTCCCTTATATAAGCAGGGGATTCCTTCGGCGATAAAGGTATTGTCAGGATTTCTATTAACATTGAAAGTATAGAAGTCGTCGAATTTTCCGGCATTAACAATGGTGCTAAAAATGTTTTGCCCAACATCAGATGCGGTTTCTAGGTGGAACTGACCATAAACAACATAGTTTTTTGAGGACCATGCTAACTGCACGATGAGGGCCAAACATACGGCGAGAGTTTTTTTACGGGTGCTTGGTAGAAAAGGAGCAATAAAAATAGGTAGTAAAAATATCCATGACAATGTTGAGCGCGACATGGCGAGCATGGCACCCGCTAGGCAGAATAACCAAAGCCAACGAACACGGTTTTTGTCATCAAAACAGCGCAAGCAAAGCCATAGCGCCAGCATAAAGAGAAATCCAGGTAGCGCTTCGTAGAATGCCGTAGGAAATGCTGCAATCTCGACGCCTAAGTTAGCTGGGTAAATGCACCATGCGGTCGCTAGTGCTGTTGCCAGTATTTTTTGAAATCCAAAACGAAGCATCGTGGATTGTATGAGGAATGCAACAGCCAAAGTTGCTAGCGATAACAAGATGGAGTCGACAGGTAGTGCAAATGGCCAGCCGACAATTTTCATTAAAGTGCCGAGAAAGAGTTGCGGTAGTGGGGGTTCGCCACGCAGGTAGAGCAGGGATTCGGCAAAATGTTCGTGAATGATATCTGGAGGTAGATACCACATAGTAAAGGTGCTGGTATCTTTCTGTTGGAAGTATGGCCAGTTGTAGAAGTAAATGTAGATTCTAGTTGCCAGCCATGTCGCGAAAATAATTAGAAAATCTGTCCGCATTGAAAAAGTAGGAATCTTGGTCATATTGAGATGTTCTCTATTATTCGCTTATCAACTTATCGCCTTTTTCAAATTTCCAAGTGCGAATAATCTCCAGTCTGTCGACATCTTTGCGCAGTTCTGGAGGAAACGGTGCAAAGGGAGCTGCCATGCGCACAATGCGAATAGCGGCATCGTCTAAAATGCGTTGACCGGATGATTGCAGGACTTCGATGTTGTGTATGGAGCCGTCCGGCAGCAGTGACACCACCAAGCGCAGCTGACCATAAATTTTTTTACGCCGTGCTTCTTGCGGGTAGTTGAGGTTGCCGATAAGTTCGATTTTTTCTTGCCACAAGTTTAAATATTCGGCGTCAATGCTGGCGCGTGTAGCAACGGAGGTTAAAGTTTTTACGCGCGGGCGTTTAGCATAGGCTTGGCGCTGCTGCGCTAGTTTAGCTTGTAGGCTGGCAATTTCACTGTTGGAAACTGTTTCCTCTTCATCTTCGCCAGGGCTTTCTACGATAGGCTCGTCTTTTTTCTTCTTCTCATCCTGCGAGATCTTGTTGTTGCTTTCGCGTCGCGTGGTGATGACTTGTGTGTTCTTGTTGGGTTGCGTGATGGCTTTTTGTTTGGGTTTTTCTGGCGTGACTTCGCGAATGGTGGTGTCAGCGAAGTCTGCGCGTTGATCGGTAGTTAGCTCGGCTTTCTTGTCCAGCGTGCCGCTGGCTTGCTGGTTGAATTGCGCGTGGTAATCCGCTTTATCTGGTGCATTTTTGTCGATGTGCTGCGCCAGTGTCACTTCAATGGTAGGTCGCGCATGAAAGCGACCATAAGCAGAGAAGCTGATCCCGAGTATCACAACCGCGTGTACGATCAATGCTACAAAAACAGTGAAAACCAATTTGTCGCGCGTGCTGATAGTCGTGCTGTGGCTGGTATTGGTTTCCAGGCTGTTTGTATCAAGCGCGAGCTGGCGTTGGCGTTTTTTCTTCATGCGCGCGCGCCGGCTACAAGTTTTTGTTGCAGGCAGTGGATGTATCGCGCAGCAATTTCTACACCAGTAACGGCTTCAATTTCACGCAGACAAGTGGGGCTGGTGATATTGATTTCCGTTAGATAATCGCCGATGACATCCAGACCTACAAAATGTAGGTTGCGGCGTTTTAATTCTGGACCAACTTGCGCTGCGATGTGGCGATCTCTGTCGGTGAGTGGTCGCACTTCGCCGCTGCCGCCCGCCGCCAAGTTACCGCGATGCTCACCACTGCTGGGAATGCGCGCTAAACAATGTGAAATCGGCTCGCCGTCGATCATTAAAATGCGCTTATCGCCGTGAATAATTTCCGGCAAAAAACATTGCGCCATGATGGGGTGTCTGCCGTTATTGGTTAGCGTTTCAATAATCACGCCAAGATTTTGGCCGTCATTTTTAATGTGGAATACGGAGCGCCCTCCCATGCCATCCAAAGGTTTGAGGACGATCTCGCCGTGCTGTTGTTGGAAGGCGCGCAGGGCATCGGCGCGGCTGCTGACCAATAGTGGCGGCGTGCATTCAGAAAATGTCGTCGCAAATAATTTTTCATTGCAGTTGCGCAATTCAGCCGGATTGTTGCTGACCAAAACGCCTTCTTCAGCGGCGCGTTCGAGGATGTAGGTGGCGTAGATGTAGTCCATATCAAATGGAGGATCTTTGCGCATCAAAATAACATCTAGGTCGGCAAGCGGTTTGATGCTGCCCGGCTGCAGTGTGAACCAGCACTGAGGATCACGCTGCACGGTTAACGGACGCATCACGCCGTAGGCTCGCGCGCCTTGGAGTAGAAGATCACCCAGCTCCATGTAATACAGCGCAAAGCCCGCCTCTTGCGCGGCCCATAACAGAGCCAAGGTAGTGTCTTTTTTGTAGTGAATGGCATGGATGGGATCCATGACAACAGCCAGTGCGCGGTGTTTTTGGGTATGCATCATCGAAGTGTTATATAGAAGTGAGTGCAGTAAAAATGACTGGCACACTGTAGCAAACCTGCTGGATAGACTGAACCGCCGTCGAGGTGTGCAAATTGCGCAATTCGATAAATGTAGATTGTCGATATCTCTGGCGCGTGTAGATTGCCGTGGGAAACTGTGTTAGAAATGCCGAACAATAATGTAAGGGCTAAAAAGCATGGCTGATAAGTTTGAAGATCTAACCATCATGATCATTGACGACAGCAAGACGATTCGGCGAACGGCTGAGACGCTGCTGGAAAAAGCGGGTTGTAAAGTTGTTACAGCAACGGATGGCTTTGATGCGCTGGCAAAGATTGCCGATACTCGCCCTGACCTAATTTTTGTGGACATCATGATGCCGCGTCTCGACGGCTACCAGACTTGCGCCCTAATCAAGAACAACAGTGAGTTCAAATCCACGCCGGTCATCATGTTGTCATCCAAGGATGGCTTGTTTGATAAGGCCAAAGGTCGCATCGTCGGATCGGACCAATACCTCACCAAACCCTTCAGCAAGAATGAGTTATTGGCTGCCATTGAGCAGCACACGCACCTCAGTGCCCCTGTTGCCGATTGAGTGGCTATCCCAATTTTTGGCTGTATTGCATTGGAAATGAATGAGGAAGCGCATGGCTAGTGTATTGATTGTCGATGATTCGCCGACCGAAACCTACAAAATGGAAACCGTGTTACAAAAAAATGGCTTTGAGGTGTTTAAAGCAGACAACGGCATGGACGGTGTCGCAGCCGCCAAAAAGCATCTGCCCGATTTAGTGTTGATGGATGTAGTAATGCCTGGTCTCAATGGGTTTCAGGCTACGCGCCAGCTGACCCAAGCGCCGGAGACAGCACATATCCCTGTCATCATCGTCACAACCAAAGATCAACAGACCGACAAATTATGGGGTAAGCGCCAAGGCGCCAAGGGCTACCTTGTAAAGCCGGTGGATGAGAAAAAGTTGGTGGATTCGGTACGCCAGGTCATGGGCGGCGCGATACTTTTCTAGCCATTAGCTGAGAGCCATAGGGATGAGCGGGTCGATACAAGCGTTCAACAAACTGCTGGATGTGGCGCTTAACGCGCGTCGCACAGCCAAAGGTTTGCCCTCGCAGTTGGATATCAAGCCGCAGTGGAGTGGCATTGGTTTTACGCTGTTTGGGCAAAAATTTGTCGCGCCTATGAGTGAAGTCACTGAAATGCTGGAGTTGCCTTCCTATACCGAGCTCCCCGGCGTGCAGAGCTGGGTGCGCGGCTTGGCCAATGTGCGCGGCCGGCTGTTGCCGCTGACTGATCTCGCCGTGTACTTGGGTGGTAAGTTAGAGGCGCCGCGCCGTAACCGCCGTGTGTTGGTGGTTGAGAATGGCGACACCGATGGTGGCTTGATCGTAGATGGCATCCTCGGCATGCAGCATTTTCCTGTCGATAGCTATGTGTCGGAAATGGCGGGAATAGATTTTCCAGCCATGGTGCCCTATCTGCAGGGCAGTTTTCAGGAAGATGGAGCACGAGGCTGGGTGGTGTTCAGTCCGTGGTTGATGATGCAGGATGAGAGATTCTTTCAGGTGGCGCAAACGGCTTAATGAAAGAAATGGTTGAACAAGACAGAAATAAACAAGAATTTGAATTTTGGATCAGTCAAACAGGGCAATAGTCTTACTAGGAGTTGGAGTCTAACTATGAATAAAAATACCAACATTGTCGCCAACTTGCGGTCGAATCCGGTGTTGTCGGTGTTATCCATTTTTCTAGTGTTATCGCTGGTTGCGCTAGGGTTGTCGGCCTTCAAAATTCAGGAAACCAATAAAAATATTCAGCGCTTTCTGAAAACGAGTGACGATCTGCGATCGGCTAACTATCGTTTTGTGGAGGCTCTGCGCTTTGCTGTTGCGGGTGCGGAGCTCAGCTTTGATGAGGCCAATGAAACATTGAGTGACATGGCGCAGTTGTGGGGCGAGTTAGATGGACCTCAAAATAAAGCGGTGATGGGAGCCATCGCAGATCAAACGACATCCGCTCGCGACGCGTGGAACCGACTCAAATTGGACGGCGAAACGGTATACAAAAACAAAACAATTTTGTTGCAAGTGCACGATATTTCAGAGCGTTTAAAGCAAACTATTCCACAAATCCAAGAGCAGTATGAAGCTGTGGGTGAACGCATGTTGCAGGGCGGCGCTTCGGCACAAGAAGTGGCAAGCGTACAGGCACAATCTTGGTTGGCAGAGCGTATTGCGCGCAATATCGATAAATTAAATGCAGGCGATGTAGATGCAGAGGCGGCAGCGGACCAATTCGGTGTAGATGCTGCCAAGTTTGGTGAAGTGTTGAGTACTTCCTTGCAAACTTCACACCAAGTGGGCGTAACGCAGTCGTTAAATGAAGTGGCTGCATTGTTTAAGGTAATTTCAGAGTCGGCCACTTCGATTGCTGCGGCAAAAAAAGTGTTCTTGGAGAGCAGCCAGGCGTCCGTCAATGCGCTGCAACCTGACACAGCAGCCTTGTTGCAGGAGCTGTCCAATATGAACAATGCGGCGACAGATCTACCTGATGCCAAGCGCTGGAACTGGATATTCGTGTGTTCTGCCGCCTTGTCGCTGATAGTGATGGTGTTGATGGCGGGTGATATTGTTGCGCTTTGGTAGCAGTCGTTTGCATGTGCAGGAATCTGAAAACGAAAGAAACCAAACGGCGATTTTGCGTTTGCTGGATGAGTTGGCTGATTTGGCCGACGGTGACTTAACCACCACGGCGACGGTATCGGAAGATCAACGGTGCGATTGCGGACTCTATTAATCAATGGATTGATAACCTGCGTGTGTTGCATTCCCATCGCACACAGCGGTGCGCGTATCGTCTGCGGCACAAGAAACACAGGGCACAGCACTGCATCCGCGGAAGCATCCGGATCACCAAGCGCAAGAAATTGCCGGCATCGGCGGCGGTCAACGAAATGGCGGTGACCATCGACCAAGCATTCGCCAACGCCGCAGAATCGGCGGCGGTAGCGGAAAGATCAGTATCTATCGCCAACAAAGGCGCGGAAGTGGTACAGAACACCATTCAAGGTATGGATAACATCCGCGACCAGATTCAAGAAACATCAAAACGGATTAAGCGTCTCGGTGAATCGTCACAGGAAATCGGTGATACATCGTATCGTTGATCAACGACATCGCCGACCTTCAAAACTAACATCCTTTCGGCTCTTAACGCCGCGATTCAGGCATCGATGGCGGGTGATGCGGGTCGAGGCTTCGCGGTGGTAGCGGACGAGGTTCAGCGGCTCCTGCGTGGAGCGTTCATCAGCGGCAACCAAACAGATCGAAGCATTGGTAAAAACCATTCAGACGGATAAACGAAGCGGTAGCGTCGATGGAGCAAACCACCGCGAAGTAGTGCGTGGTGCGCGCTTGGCGCAAGACGCGGGTGTGGCGCTGGAAGAAATCGAAAACGTGATCGACCACACTGGCGGAATTAATCTGTAACATCTCCAATCGCTGCGTCAGCAGAATCTCATCAGCGGTCACATTTCCAACACGATGAATGTTATCCAAGAGATTACTTCGCAAACTTCTGCCGGTACTAACGCAACAGCACGCGATCGGTCACTTGGCAGAAATGGCGGTCGATCTGCGTGATTCTGTACAGGGCTTTAAGTTGCCCGCTGAAGTGGCGCAAGCAATGGGCAACACACATGGCGCGAGTGGCAGAAAGTGGGCACCTCTCTTTGCGTGATGGAGGCCGCGCGCATTAATACACCATGACCGTCGCGTCCGCCAGTTCCACCGCCGCCCGTGCGCTCCGCACAGAAAAGCGGGGCTAGTGCTGGCGGTTGGACGATGCAGGCACAGAGCGAGCTGAGCGAAGAAGATTTTGCCGGTTGGCGCAAATTGCTGGAAGAGCGCACGGGTATTCACCTTGTGCCGCAGCAAAAAACATTTTTGCAATCGCAGCTCACCATTCGCGTGCGCGAGTTGGGCAATATCAGTTTTGATCAGTATTTCCGCAGTTTGCACGAAGGTGTGAGTAGTGTGATGGAGTGGTCGACGCTGATTGACCGTCTTGTGGTGAAAGAGACCAGTTTTTTTCGTCATCAACCCACCTTTGATTTTGTGCGCAACTACATCAATCAACGCATCGCCAATGGTCAGATCAATGATTCGTTTGATGTGTGGAGTGTGGGTTGTGCCACCGGTGAAGAACCCTACACCTTGGCGATGATTTTGGATGAGTGTTTTGAAACGGCAGGCTTGGAGAATTATTGGGGTGTGACGGGTATGGATATTTCCATGCCGGCGCAAACATTTGCGCGGCAGGGCATTTATTCCAAGCGCAAGCTCGATATGGTTCCTCCTCCTCTGCGCGAAAAATATTTTTCCGACCACGATCAACTGCGCTGCCGTATCTCCGAAGAAATGCGCGAGCGAGTTTGTTTTACCAATGGCAATGTAATTGAATTAAAAAAGATGCCCATGGTGAAGATGGACATTATCTCTTGCAACAATATGCTGATTTATTTCCGCCGCTGGCGCCGCCGCAAGATTCTGAACAATCTTGCTGAACGCCTTAAAAAAGGTGGAGTGTTAATCATCGGATTAGGTGAAATTGTGGATTGGGAACACCCGTTATTGGAACCGGTAGCGGATGACAGTGTGCAGGCTTATGTCTGCGTAAAATAGATTGATAAGCCGGCTAAAAAATAAAAAACCGGCAGCGACAGGAGCTAGGCCATGGCCGAGAAAAGAAATTTCACCGCGCTTGATTGGGTTGCCGGTGAGATTGGCGAAACACTGAGCGAGGCGGCAAGCGCGCTAGAAGCCTATGTCGCCAATACGGACGATGTTCCGCGTCTGCGTTTTTGTCTCAACCACCTGCACCAAGTGTTTAATATCTTGCAAATGGTGGAGTTGCATGGCGGTGCTTTGTTGGCAGAGGAAATGGAGAAGCTAACGCAAGCGCTGGTGGATAAGAAAATTGCCAACACCAAAGATGCGCACGAAGTATTGATGCGCGCAATTTTGCAGCTGCCTATTTATCTGGAGCGCGTGAAGAATTTTCGATCAGACGATCCGGCATCCTTGATTGGTTTGTTGAATGATTTGCGCGCCATTCGCGGTGAAAATCTGTTTACAGAGTCACAGTTGTTTGCGCCGGATATGCGTGCTGCGCGACTGGCCAGTGGCCCGCGTGTGCGTTTTGATGACGATAAATTTCATGAGGTCATGAAGAAATTGCGCCACATGTATGAGGCCGTGATGGTCAATATCATGCGTGATCGCAATTACGATGCGCAGTTGCCAGCGCTGCGCAAGGTGTTTGAAAACTTTCGTAAGGTTTGTCAGGGAACAGTGCGCTCGGCTTTGTGGGACATTGGCCTAGCTTTGGTGGAAGGCATCGAGAACGATGTTATTTCTGGCAGTGTGACGCTGAATAGTTTGCTGCGCGACATGGATAAGGAAATTCGCCACATGGCAACAACGGGTGTGGCTACATTGGATGAGCCGGTCTCAGAAGAATTGTTGAAAAATCTGCTGTATTACATTGCGCGCAGCCAAGGAACAACGCCAGAAATTCAATCGGTGCGCCAGCGCTATCGTTTGGATAATTCGCTGCCTGGATTGAGTGGCGGTGATGCGGATGGTGCATTTGGGACGATTGATCCAGAAGCCATGCGTTCAGTGGTGCTTGCATTGAATGAGGAGTTTCAACGCGTCAAAGAAATTTTTAATCACTATGTCAGCGGCGAAGCGAATAGCAATGAAGCATTGGTGCCGGCAGTGGTGGTGTTTAAGCAGGCTGGCGACACTTTGGCGATGCTGGGTTTGACTGAGCAGCGTAAAAAAGTGGAGTCCATCATCCGCGATTTGCAGGCGCGCATTGACAGCGGCGCACTGGTTTCCGCAGATGTATTGCTGGATGTGGCGTCGCGTCTGGTAGAAGTGGAAATCAACCTCAATGCTCGCTTTAACAGCGGTGCACAAGCTGCCGCTGATGGCGCGCCTTTGAATATGCAGAGCGCGGTGATGTCTGCCCATGACACCGTGTTGCACGAGTGCAGCAATGGTTTGGAACAAATCAAAGAAGCGATTGTGGATTACATCGGTTCGCAGTGGGACAGTGCGCATTTGCAGGCGCTGCCGGAGTTATTGCAGTCTGTGCGCGGCGGCTTGGAAATTGTCGGTCAACGGCGTGCCGCGCGCGTTTTGGGTGCTTGTGATCGCTACATTCGTGAAAAATTAATTGGCAGCCATAACAAACCAGAATTCATTGCAATGGATGCCTTGGCGGACGCAATCGCCAGTATTGAGTATTACCTTGAATGCTTGGACGAAGATGTTGTCGAAGATCAGGACGAAACATTGGCAGTGGCAGAGAGCAGTGTCGCGGCCTTGGGTTACGCTGTTGCTGTGTATCACCGCGCGCCGCAGGCGTATTTGGATGAAGCGCCGGTTATTGAGCCATTGGATGCCGTGGCCAATGTAGAAGTGCCGATGTTGGCTGAAGCCATTGATGTGGAAGACGCTGCGCCAGAAATCGAATTTATGCAGGATGCAATGGAAGAATCTGCTGAGTCGTTGGCAGAAATAGAACACGATATTCCCGTGTTGGAAACAGAAATCTCACCGATATCAGAGCCTGCGCCAGTAATCGCCGCTCCCGCTGTTTCTGTTGCTGCGCCGGTAGCGGATACCAGTGCAAAACCAGAGTCGATTGACGCGCCGCTGGTGGTTGAAGATTACGACGAAGAAATTGCAGAAATTTTTATTGAAGAAGCGGGTGAAGTTTTAGAAGCCATTCAGGAATACTATCCAAAATGGCGTGAAGATTTTAGTGATAACGCCTCGTTGACGGAATTCCGCCGCGCCTTTCATACATTGAAAGGTAGCGGTCGCATGGCCAAAGCTATTGAGTTAGGTGAGTTGTCGTGGTCTGTTGAAAATATGCTAAACAGAATCATCGACGGCAGCATTCAACCGAGCAAAGATCTCTGTGTGGTTATTGATGCGGTCGTGGAAAAAATTCCATCCATGATTGAGGCGTTTAGCCAATTAAAAATGGATCCACAACCCGCGCTGTCGGAGCGCTTGAGCCAAGCCGCATTTGCAGTCGCCAGTGGTCAGCCACTGCCATCGCTGGTGGCGCCAGAGATGTCATCCACCGCGCCAGCGCAAGAGTCTATTGCTGAAGCAGCTGATGTTACTGAAGTCGTATCGACAGAAGAACTATACGCTGCAGAAGAAGTGTCAGCTGTAGAAGAGATTAACGAAGCACTTGCAGAAGAAGTGGAGTGGCCTGCGCTGCCAGATGAACAGGAAGCCATCGAAGATATGGCTGTAGCAGCGCAGCTGGATGAAATAGCGCTTGAAGAGACTGTGTCAGAAGAAATGGCGGCAGTATCGATAGCAGAGCCCGAGGTCGGTTTCAAACCGGTTGCAGACATGGAAGACATGGATGCCGACTTCGATCCAGTGTTGTGGGAAATTTTTGCCAGCGAAGCTGAAACACATTTGGAAGTGGCAGACGAGTGGCTGGCGTATGCGCGTGAACGCGCGCCACTGCCGGTGGAGGCTTCCGATCCCTTGCAGCGCGCCCTGCACACCCTGAAGGGCAGTGCGCACATGGCAGAGGTCACGCCGATTGCAGAATTGGCAGCACCGTTTGAAAAATTGGTGAAAGAATTGCGCGCGTATCAAATTGCTGTCGGCGCAGAATTCAGTGATTTGTTGTCAGAAGTGGTGACAGAGATTCGCTACGGCTTGCAGTTAATTGAACATCACAAAAAAGTGGTGTTACCGCACTGCGCGATGTTGTTGGCGCATACGGATGCCTTACGCGCTTCGTTGACTGGCGGTGGCGAGGTAGAGGCAACGGCGAAATCAGAAGCGCCAGTGGCTGCAACCGTTGATCCAACACGCTTTAACAATTTCTTGTTGACGGATATGGATGCGCTGATGGATGTTGCGCCGCGTTTGGTGCAGTGGCGTGAACAACAAGATCACAGCGGCGTGGATCGTATTTTGTTTGAATTGACAGAGATGGCGGCTGGCGCTGATGAAGCCGGCTTGGCGCCAATTGCTTCTCTGGCGCGTGCCATTGTGCCGGCGTACGCACACGCCACACAAAGCCATAGTGCGTTTGCAGCGTGGGAAATGCTTGCCGTTGAAGCGCACAATCATTTGATTGATTTCATGGATCGTCTTGCTGCCAGTGAAGACTTGACGCAAGACACAGCGATGGAAGACAGCATTGCACAATTCTGCGCAGCTGAATTTATCGACGCAGAGGCTGCGGAAACTGGCGCCGAAGATGTAATTGTCGAAGATGTTGTTGCTACAGAAGCGACAACAATGGAAATGTCTGCTGAAGAAATGCATATTGCGGAGACGGCTGTTGCAGAATCTGTGTCTGCAGTAACGGACGACGCAGCGGTGTTGGCAGAGTTGGATGCTGATTTGCTCGACATCTTCCTCGAAGAAGCGGACGAAATTCTTGAACAGTTGGATGAAGAGATTCATCAGTGGAGTGAAGATCCGCAAACCAGCATGGCCGATGCGGTGCGCCGCTCGTTGCACACATTCAAAGGCGGTGCGCGCATGTGCGGCTTGATGCTGCTCGGCACTTGGGCGCACGATTTAGAAACGCAGCTGGAATTTTTCAGCGGTGATGCCGATGAAACTTTGTTTGCGCTGCTGAATGAGTGCCAAGACCGTTTGTTCCGCGGCGTGGCGATGGTGCGCGCGTGGCGCAACGATGCAACAACCGCAGTCAATTTTGCGGCATTGGCTGGAGATGCTGCGCCTGCACAAGTCTCTGCGCCTGTTGTCGAAGATAGCGTTGAAACTGGCGTTGAAAAATCTATCGAAGAAATTGTTATTCAGCCAATTGTTGCGGATGAAGATTTTGCTGTAGTGGATGAACCTGCTGTTGCTGAACCTGTTGTTGCTGAACCAATAGATATTGTTGAAGAAATAGCAGTGGCAGAGACGCCGGCAATAGAAATGCCAGTGCTAGAAGCGCTTGCATCGGTTGTCGAAACGCCGGTTGCAGCAAGTGGCGGCATATTGGAATACAGCGATGATATTGACGAAGAATTGCTTGGCATATTCTTGGAAGAAGCTGACGAATTGACCGAGGAATTGGAGCAGCTGATTGGCGATTGGCAAGCGGCACCAGAAGACAGCAGTTTTGCTGATGCATTGCGCAGAAACCTGCACACCCTGAAAGGTGGCGCGCGCATGGCGGGGCTGACGGGTCTCGGTTCACTCGCACACGATTTAGAAACGCAGTTAGAAACATTCAGCGGCGCAGCAGATCACGCCTTGTTTACACAAATCCTGCAATGCCAAGATGCAATTCTCACCGGCGTAAAACAAGGCCGCATGTTGGCGGCTGGTGAACGACCACAAGCGGCAATTGTTGCGCCAGTTGTTGAATCTGTCGTTGTTGAGCCTGTCGTAGAAGAACCAATTGTTGCAGCGGTGATGGCAGAAGAGCCTGTCGCAGAGCAAATAGTTGAAGAAGTAGCTGCGCCTGTAGTTGTTGCGCCTGCGGCGGAAGTGATAGATCTGGGTATCAGTGAAGATGCCGATCCGGAAATGTTCGCGCTGTTCTTGGAAGAAGCAAGTGAATTGATTGAAGAGTTAGAAACGCAAATTGATGCTTGGCGCAATGAGCCCGATAACAGAACTTATTGCGATGCGTTGAAACGCATACTGCACACCTTCAAAGGTGGTGCGCGCATGACAGGCATCATGGCGCTCGGTGAATTGGCGCACGATTTAGAAACGCAGTTGGAGCAGCTTTCTGGTGCTGCCGATGATGCACTGTTTGCCACCATCAATAACTACTACGAAAAAATGCTGAAAGGCATCGCGCAAGTGCAGCGCATCGTGGCGGGCGAACCCATGGCGCCAGTATCACGGCCACCAGTGGCCGCCGTGCAAATGCCTGCACAGGTTTCTGAACAATCTGCCGAAAAACCTGCACCAATGGTGCCGCCGTCCGTTGATAAAAAAGCGGATACACACAGCGCGACCATTATTCCTTTCCGTGGCGGACAGTTGCCGCGCGGTTTGGAAGATGCCATTGCGGGTAGAAAACCTACGCATGCAGGCGTTGATGCAAAAGCGTCGCAAGCGCAACAGGAGATGGTGAAAGTATCCGCCGACTTGCTGGAAAACTTGGTTAACCTCGCGGGCGAAACATCGATCAGCCGCGCGCGTGTCGAACAACAGATGATCGATATCGAGCGCACTGCTGAGGAAATGGATGCGACGATTACGCGTTTGCAAGATCAGTTGCGCCGTTTGGAAGCAGAAACGGATGCGCAGATTCAATCGCGCATGACAGAAATTCAAGAGCGCAGTGATGATTTCGATCCTCTGGAAATGGATCGCTACTCCACGGTGCAGCAGTTGACCAGTTCTTTGACAGAATCTGCATCTGACTTGTTGGATATTCGCAGTTCTTTGACCAACAAATTGCGCGATACCGAAACGCTGTTGGTGCAACAGGCGCGTATCAACACCGGTTTGCAAGAAGGTTTGATGCGTTCGCGCATGGTGCCATTTTCGCGGTTGGAACCACGCTTGCGCCGCATCGTGCGCCAAGTAGCCGGTGAATTGAAAAAAGATATCGCGTTTGATTTAGAAAATGTGCAAGGTGAGTTGGATAGAACCATGCTGGAGCGCATGGTGGCACCGCTGGAGCACATGTTGCGCAACGCCTGTGACCACGGTGTAGAAACGCCAGAAAAACGCTTGGCAGCAGGCAAATCTAAGCAGGGCAGAATTGTGCTCAGTTTGGGTCGCGATGGCGGCGATATTTTGATTTCACTGCGCGATGATGGCGGCGGTATCAATGTGGATGCGGTGCGCAAAAAAGCCATTGAGCGTGGTTTGTTGACGCCGGATTCGCCGATTACTGACAACGAAGTGCTGCAGTTTATTTTGCAGGCCGGTTTCAGTACCGCAGAAAAAGTCACGCAGATTTCAGGTCGCGGCGTGGGCATGGATGTCGTGCACAGCGAAATCAAAGCCATGGGTGGCTCGATGACCATTCACTCGGCTGTTGGTAAAGGCACAGAGTTTATTGTGCGCCTGCCGTTCACTGTGTCGGTAAACCGCGCGTTGATGGTGCGTGTGGGTGAAGATACTTTTGCGATTCCATTAACGTCGATCGAAGGTTTGGTGCGCGTCAGCCCTTATGAGTTGGAAAGTTATTACGAAGATCCAACAGCGCGTTTCGAATACGCGGGTCGCCACTATGAAGTGCGTTACCTCGGCGCGATGTTGCGCACCAAAATGCACGCGAATGTGGAAACATCCACCCTACCGGAGCCGGTTATTTTGGTGCGCAGTGCAGAGCACACCGTGGCGCTGCATGTGGATCAACTGATCGGCAGCCGTGAGATTGTTGTAAAAGCGTTAGGGCCGCAGTTTGCCGCTGTGCCGGGTTTGTCGGGCGCAACCCTGCTCGGTGACGGTAGTGTGGTGGTGATTCTCGACTTACTCGCCCTCGTGCGGGCTAACTTGGCGCATGAAGGCGCTTCCGTGACAGCGGGACAGAGCGCCGCGCCAACGATGGAGGAGAACATCACGGTGATGGTGTGCGACGACTCGGTGACCGTGCGCAAAGTAACTTCGCGCTTATTGGAGCGTGAAGGCTTCAATGTCATGTTGGCAAAAGACGGCGCGGATGCCCTGCTGCAAATGCAGGATCGCCTGCCGGATGTGCTGTTGCTGGATATCGAAATGCCGCGTATGGACGGCTTTGAAGTGGCCAGTACGATGAAGAACAGCCATCGCATGCAGGATATTCCGATCATCATGATCACTTCGCGCACCGGCGAAAAACACCGCGAGCGCGCTGTGGCGATGGGCGTGGAGCGCTACATGGGCAAACCGTATGTTGAGGAGGAGCTGCTGCTCAACATCAACGATTTGGTGGGCGAGCGCTTGGCAAAACGCATGGCGCGTTACGAGCGCGACGGTAGCTGAGATTAACGATGACCGCCCTGCGTATTGGTGTGATAGTCGACGACCCTGCGCAGGTACCCACCCTGCGTGCAGCGGTATCGAGCGCGGGACAGGAAATCGTGCTGGCTCTGGAGTTTTCACGCAGCGCAGGGCGCGTGGCGGATGCGGGCGTGGATGCATGGATTATCAACCTTGATGTTGAGGCGCTGGAAGCTGAGCACTCCGAGCCTTTGGATGTGTTGCTGGATAGCATCCGCGTGCCGATGATTTTGTGCGAAGGCAAAATTCCCAATCATGTCAGTCCAGAGTTTGCCAACTGGCAGCGGCGCCTCGGTGAAAAACTGAACGGCTTGACGGGCGTGATCAACCGCACGCGACAAGATGCGCCGCGCCTGCCGCGTCGTGTGTGGGTGTTGGCGGGTTCTATCGGCGGCCCCGATGCGGTGAAGCAGTTTTTAGATGCCGTACCGCCTGATCTCGGCGTGGCATTTATTTATGCCAATCACATTGAACGCGATTTCCAAGGGCTGCTGACACAAGTGATGGGGCGCAACAGTCATTACGAAGCCTACGCTGTGCGCCACGGTGATTTATTGCGCGAAAATGCAGTGGCAGTGATTTCGCCGGAGCACACCACCAATATCACGCGCAATGGCAGTTTTCATGTGCGCAATCACGGCTGGGTGGGGCAATATCAGCCTAATTTAGACCAAGTGGTTGCTTCCACCGCCATGCATTTTGGACGCACAGGTGGCGTGATAGTATTCAGCGGCATGTGCGATGACGCGGCGGCGGCGAGTCGTCTGATGAAACGCTGCGGCGGGCAAGTGTGGACGCAGAGTCGCGACAGTTGTGTGAACTGGGCCATGCCTGAAGCGACAGAGCGCGCGCTCGGCAAGCCGGATTTTTCTGGCACACCCGCGCAATTGGCCGCGCACTTGGCGACATGGGTACAGTCAGATAGAAGACAGTTAAAAACAGAAAACCGAAGATAGCAAAACAGGTACAAAAAATTATGAACGCGACAGAGACGCAGGCGACAAATACGACAGGTAATACAACGCAAGCCGTGCGCGATATTCCGAGCATGCTGTTGCCTGTGCAGGATAAACAGTTGTTGCTGCCCGGTGTGTCGGTGGCAGAAATTGTCAATTTTAGTTATCCCGATTGCCCAGAAAATGCTCCTGCTTGGTTCTTGGGTTACATCCAGTGGCGACAAATAGCCGTGCCTCTGCTGTCGTTTGAAATTCTCAATCAACAAACGCCCTCGCAATACAGTGGCATGCGTCGTATTGCGGTACTCAATAACACCGGCTTGGATGAAAGCGTTCCGTTTATTGCGATAGTTTTGCAGGGGATTCCGCGGCTGCTGCGCATCCTGCCGCAGGATCTCACCGAAGTAACCGATATGGAATTAGGTGCAGCAGAAATGGCCGCCATGAATGCATCGATGGGGGAAACGGTATTGCTGCCAGATATCAGCGTATTGGAACAGGCGTACAGCGATTATTTGCGCACGCGTTGAGTGCAAAGAAATGCAATGGCACTTGCCGGATGAGCAGGCCACTTTGCATGCCGGTGCAAAATTAGCGGCAGTGTGCAAACGGGGTGCAGTGATTTGGTTGCACGGCACACTCGGTGCGGGAAAAACCACCCTGTCGCGCGGTTGGTTGCAGGCCTTGGGACATCAAGGCGCAGTGAAAAGTCCGACTTATACATTAGTAGAATCGTATGTACTGGCCGACGGTGCTGTGTATCACTTTGATCTCTACCGCGTGAATGATCCAGAAGAATTGGAGTTGATGGGCATACGCGATTATTTTTCGCCCAATAGCATTTGTTTGATTGAATGGCCAGAAAAAGCAGAAGGTTTATTGCCTGCGCCAGATTGGTCAATTACGCTCGCGCCAGATAATCACGCAGGGCGCGTTATGACACTGCGAGCAGAATCCGCACGCGGGCAGGAGTGGTTGCATGCGTTGCAATAAAAATATCCTGCTGGTTGGCTTACTGTGCTTGTATTGTGCTTGGGCAAGCGCAGCGAATATAGAAAATATACGCGTGTGGCGTGCGCCAGATAACACGCGTTTGGTATTCGATCTCTCCAGTGCAACAGAGCACAAACTGTTGAATATGCCGGGTGAACAGGGCAATGCACAGCGCATCGTTATCATTTTGCCCAAGGCGAAATTTTCCGCAGACGATAAAAAAATCAATTTAAAAAATACACCTGTCTCTGCTTTTCATGCGGAGAAAACGGGGGATGGTATTCAGTTGGTGCTGGATTTGTCGGCCAAGGTAAAATCGAAAAGTTTTGTGCTGCCAGCCAATAGCCAATACGGCGATCGTCTGGTGTTGGATTTGTACGACGAAACGGCTGTCGCCGAAGTAAAAACGGTGAAGCCGGCTGCGAATGGCATGCGCGATATTGTGATTGCTGTGGATGCCGGTCACGGCGGTGAAGACCCCGGTGCGCGCAGTGCAAAAGGTATGTTTGAAAAAGATATCACACTGGCGATTGCGCGCGAGTTGGCAAAAAAAATCAATAGCACGCCAGGCTATTCTGCTGTGCTAACGCGTTCGGGCGACTACTACATCAGTTTGCGTGGGCGCACACAAATTGCGCGAAAAAAAGGCGCCGATTTGTTTGTGTCGATCCATGCAGATGCATTCACAGATCCCAGAGCGCAAGGTGCTGGCGTATTTGCTTTGTCGCAGCGCGGCGCGACATCGGAAACTGCGCGTTGGTTGGCACAGACAGAAAACGATGCCGATTTGGTGGGTGGCGTCAATTTGGCCGATAAAGATCCCGTATTGCAGAGCATATTGCTGGATTTGTCGATGACGGCAACGGTAGCGACAAGTTTGGATATGGGTAGCAGCGTTCTGAAACAGATGAAAAAAATCGCCAAAATGCATCGCGGTTTTGTCGAGCAGGCGGGTTTTGTGGTGTTAAAAAATCCTGATATTCCATCGCTGTTGATTGAAACAGGCTTTATTACCAATGCCGAAGAAGCGCGCAAACTGTCGACACCTGCGTATCGTTCGAAAATGGCGCAGGCCATTTTTACTGGTATAGATGGCCATTTTCGCACCAAGCCGCCGATGGATACTGCGTTGGCAGCGGCGCGCGGTGGCAAAGTACAAAGAACTATCGACAAAATCCCGTTGGAAAATTCCATTAGCAATAAAGACAGTGAGTTGGCGCGACAGGCATCTGCCAAACCTGCGTCTATCAGTAGTCGCAGTGACGGAGTTAAAAAAGAAGCGCGTCAATTTGATGATATGGAAAAACTTCTGGCAGAAAAATCGCAGTCAAAGAAAAAAGTGGCTGTATTGAAAGAAGCAAAAACAAAGCCTGCTGTAATCCATGTGGTAAAAAAAGGCGATACTTTGAGCAGCATTGCTGCGCGTTACAAAGTTAGCATGGTCGCTGTGAGTGATGCTAATAAACTCCGCAATCAGAATGTCATGCTGGGTCAAAAATTAAAGATCCCACAATAGCCGTCTATCAAGTATCAGAGATTTTTCGCCGTGCCGCGCATTCATCAATTGAGTCAACGCCTCGCCAACCAGATCGCTGCTGGCGAAGTGGTAGAGCGCCCAGCGTCTATCGTGAAGGAGTTGTTGGAAAACAGTATTGATGCTGGCGCAACGCGCATTGATGTGGATATTGAGCAGGGCGGCGTAAAAACTATTCGTGTGCGCGACGACGGTTTTGGCATCGAACAAGAAGACATGCCGTTGGCTTTGTCGCGCCACGCTACTAGCAAAATTGTCGAATTGGATGATTTAGAAGCGGTAGCGACGCTGGGGTTTCGCGGTGAAGCACTGGCGAGTATGGCGTCGGTGTCGCGGTTGACGCTGACTTCCAATACGCAAAATGATAGCGCCGGTTGGCAAGCGCAAGCAGAAGGACAGGAGATGATCGCCGAGGTGCTGCCTGCGGCGCACCAGTGCGGCACGACTGTGGAAGTGCGGGACTTGTTTTTCAATACGCCCGCGCGCCGCAAGTTTTTACGCAGTGAGAAAACAGAATTTCAACGCATCGATGAAACATTGAAAAAACTGGCGCTGTCGCGTTTTGATGTGGCATTCCATTGGCGACACAATCAGCGCACGGTGCAACAACTGCGCGAAGCATTGACGCTGTCTGAACAAGAACGGCGTGTGGCGACGCTGTGCGGTTCGGCGTTTATGCAGCAGGCGTTTCGCGTGGATGTGCAGCACGATGATTTGCAGTTGTGCGGTTGGCTTGCACAGCCCGCGTTTTCACGCAGTCAGCCAGATTTGCAGTATTTCTATGTCAACGGCCGCGCTATTCGCGACAAGTTGATTACGCATGCCGTGCGATTGGCGTTTCAGGATGTGTTGCACCACAGTCGCCATCCTGCGTATGTGTTGTACTTAACAGTGGATCCCGCGAGTGTGGATGTGAATGTGCATCCCACTAAACATGAGGTGCGTTTCCGCGATTCGCGCCGCATCCACGACTTTGTGTTTCGCTCATTGGCGCGCGCGTTGGCAGAGTTGCGCCCGGATGGTGAAACACTCCATCGTGAAGCAACTGAAAGTTTTTTATCGGCACCACCACAACAGCCATTTCAAAATCGCATGCCTTTGTTGGATGTGGCGCGCGATGTGCGACAGAGTGTGCCGCAGTACGCCGCCTTGTATACGCCACAATCGGCAACGGCTGCGCAGTTGGATGATGCCGCTAGCACAGCAAAAAACGATACGATTTTTGTGCCAAGTAATACCGAATATGCAGCTGATGTGCCACCGCTCGGCTATGCCATCGCACAACTGAAAGGCATTTATATTTTGGCGGAGAATGCACAGGGCTTGGTGTTGGTGGATACACACGCTGCACACGAGCGCATCACTTACGAGCGTTTGAAACAAGCGTATGAGGCGCAACAGATTGCCTGTCAGCCGCTGCTAGTGCCGCAGCAAGTGGCGGTGAGCGAACGCGAAGCCGATTGCGCGGAAGAGCAGCGCGCATTTTTTTTAGAGCTGGGTGTGCAAGTGGATCGCGTGGGGCCGGAGTCGCTGTTAATTCGGCAGCTGCCCGTGTTGTTAATGCAAGGCAACAGCGAACAATTGTTGCGCGATATGTTGTCGGATATCGTGCAGCACGGCACCACCACGCGCATTCGTGAATCGGTGAATGAAGTGCTGTCGACGATGGCGTGTCACGGTTCAGTGCGCGCTAATCGCCGTATGATGCTGCCGGAGATGAATGCTTTGTTGCGCGATATGGAAATCACCGAGCGCAGCGGCCAGTGTAATCACGGTCGCCCCACATGGATTCAAGTCAGTCTCGCCGAACTCGATAAGCGGTTTATGCGCGGTCAGTGAGAGTTGGCGGGAATATGCTGCCAAACATTGAGTGAGCGCAATTTCTTTTCGATGTGTGCACGCACGGCGGCATCTTCTTGTTTGGCTTGCTCTAATGCCGTGGTCTGTTGTTGCAAATGCTGCGCGATATTTTGTTGAGTCAGTATCGTGCCAATATCTTGCTGGCCACTGACAAAAACGCGCTGTTGAATTTCGTCGCCAAACGCGGGTTTGACATGAGCTGGATCCCAAAACCAGTGCATACCATTTTTCGGTGTTGCGAGGCGCGGGTCTTCTGGCAGCCATTCGCGCGTTAAATCATTGAACACAGCGAAATCCCACAGTGGTCGTGGTGCTTGCTGATACTGAGCGGCCACTTCTTCGTTAATAGCGGTAATTTTTTGTTTCCACTGTAAATAAGTTGGCCATAAACCGATGCCATCCAGCCCGAACAACATGTATTCATGCAGCGGCGGAATGACAAAACTGGCGGGAATGTTATGGCGATAGACATAATCCAGTAGTGCGCGAAAGTCTTGGTAAGTGGATGCGCCGTTCTTGCCTTCCGTGGTAAATGTGGCATTAGGGCCGTTGAGCCAAAAACCGTTTTTGCGAAAATAACTTTTCTCGAACGAATCAAACACTTTGTACAAATCAGCATTATTTTTTACCGCTGCTGTGTGCGCGGCAATCGAAGTCATGCCGTTATCTTCATGTGAGGGTGTAATCTGCTTTTTGCTGTCGCGGATGGTTTTTTTGCTTTTTTCTAACGCATCGGACGATAACAGAATATTGGTGTAGGTGCGCAGCACATAAAGATTGGATTTTTTGTTGCCGGTTTCGTCGAGGGCAAAGTAGTCTTCTGAAAAATCACTGGTAGATTCCATGAAGGCCGAGAACATAAAAAAATCCAAGCCAATCAACACCTGTTTCAGCGGTGTGATGCCATTGGCGTGCTGCAGATTGCGTTTGATTTCATGAATGGATGCACCCGGCATCGCCATATTGTAAGTTTGCATATTCGGCCACGTGGCAGGCAGAGGGCGCATGCTCTCTTCGATACGCGAGCTGCCGAGCAAGAGGCCATCTATCGACTGATTTTTGATCAAAAAAGTTTTATAGATGCGCGTGTTTTCAACAAAGCGCACATCGTTGTAGCCTTTGATCGTTGGCATTGAGAAGACGCCAAATGCATTCACGCTGTAATTGAATGCAGCCATGCCCAGTACCGTGAGCAGGAATAGACTGACAAAACAGCGGTTAAATGTTTTTTCCTTGATAGCCAGCAGTGACATGTCAGTACCTAGATCGTATGGGGCTAAATTTGCCTTAGAAGCGGAAGTATAGGAATTCGCTGAGTTCGGTCAGGCGTGAAAAACTGTAAATCAATACCAACAGCGTGACAGCCAGTGTTGCCCAATTGGGGCGAAAGACTATGCGCGATGTTTCAGTAATCGGCGTGGTGCAAACTTCATAGTGGCGCAACAGCGTTTGCGAATTGGGTAGCAGCCAAATAATCAGCAGCGCCCAGAAAATCTGCCCTAATTGTTTGCCGCCTTTGAATAAACTGTCGTCAAACACCACGCCTTGTTGCGTCAGCCACACACTGACAGCGCCCCAGTCGTCGGCGTATTTCAGTGGCAACGACACGCCATTCACACCGGCCATGCCTTGCAAAATTTGCCACGCGCCGTGTTCGGTTTCTGCACGAAAAAATACCCAAGCCACCACAACGGCTAAAAAAGTGATGCTGCCGTAGAGTGCGGTGCGCAGTGGCGCGGGCAGGATCGGTGCGCGCTTGCCGCACAGCGCGCGCCAGCCGTGATTGATGCAGAGATAGATGCCGTGCAAGCCGCCCCAGATGACAAAAGTCCAACCGGCGCCGTGCCACAAACCGCCGAGCAACATGGTGAGCAATAAATTGATGTAGCGACGCGCTTTGCCTTTGCGATTGCCGCCCAAGCCGATGTAGAGATAATCGCGCAGAAAACGCGACAGCGTCATGTGCCAGCGCCGCCAAAAATCAATGATGTTGGTGGCTTTGTAAGGCGAATCAAAATTGAGCGGCAGACGAATACCAAACAACAGTGAAATACCCAGCGCCATATCGACATAGCCGCTGAAATCAAAATACAGCTGAATGGTGTACGCCAGTGCGCCGCCCCAGGCTTCAAAGAAAGTCAGCGTCGCGCCGTTTTCTGCTGCAGAAAAAACGGGAGAGACATACACCATCACACGATCCGCAATCAGGATTTTTTTCGCCATGCCTATCGTGAAAAGCACTAGACCTGCGGTGATGTTGCGCGCGGTGATGGTCTCGGTCGCCGGCAGCTTGAATTGCGGCATCATTTCTTTGTGATGAATGATGGGGCCGGCAATCAAGTGCGGGAAATAAGTGACAAACAAAAAATAATCCGTAATGCGATATTCTTTGACTTCGTCGCGATACACATCCACCAAATAAGCAATTTGCGTAAAAGTAAAAAAAGAAATGCCGAGCGGAAGGATGATGTGGTGCAGCGCCCACTCGGTGCCCGCCAATTCATTGATGTTGCTGATAAAGAAATCGGTGTATTTGTAGTAGCACAGCAGCAACAAGTTGAGAGCAACCCCGAGTGCCAGTGTGGCTCCTGATCGGTAGCGGCCTGACAGCGCCACCCCAAAGCCGTAGTTACAGAGGATGGAGGCTGTCATCAGACCGACATACGCCGGATTCCACCAACCGTAAAAGAACATGGAGCACAGTGCCAGCCAAGTAATAGCGCTGTTTTGACCAAAGTTGCGGCTAATAGCGTAGTAGCCACCAAGCACGAGTGGGAGAAAAAGCAGTAGAAATTCGTAGGAATTAAATAACACGCGATACCTTGTTTGCCTGCCAAATCAAGGCAGCATTATAGGGTATGGTCAAGGAACGAGAGTCGTTGTACAGTGAAAGTGCCTGAGGAAAAACAATAGATAACGAGGCAAATTCGCATGAAGAATATAAAGCATCCGGATGATCGGCGCAGAGGGGAGAACGGTGCGCCACCTGAGCGCCGCTCGCGCACCTTCTTCAGTGGCGATGGTTGGTATTTCATGACGCGCGAGCATATCGATGTGGGGCCGTTTGATACGCAGGAATTGGCTGAACTGGGCATACAGGACTACATCGGCTTTTCACAGGATGTGGATCACCTGCCCGCGGAGCCCATGTTATCGGCACCAGATGAAAGCGAAGATAGCGAAGATAGCCTAGAGCAAGATGAATTACCTTGAGTGCTATTGCTTAGGCGAGCAGATATAGTAGTTGCGAATAAAATCGCGCGGATCATTTCGATAAAAATGATCGATAGACCATTTATTTTCCGTAATGATTTTTTCCATGAGCGTCTGAGAAAACACAGCGCGCAGCAGAGGCTGTTGTGGAATGCGATCGATAAAGCCGTCAATCGTATTGTTGATGCGACAAGTAAAAATCAACTTCCCGTGCGGTGCGATGTACTGACGCAAGATTCGTAACATGGCTTCCGCATCTTCTGGGTTCAAGTGCGTAAAAACAGAAAATAGCCAAATCACATCAAACTGTCCTGCCACAGGCAACTGATTTTGCAGTGGCAGCGGCAAACCTTCTGGATTGTACAGAGCATTGCGTACTGGCCAATGGGCGTAGCGGAAACGCGCATTTAATGCACTGGCTTCCGTTTGTAGAAAAGTAATAATCTCTTCATTGACATCAATGCCGGTGTAACTTTTCACAGGAGTGTCGTTGTTGATCATGTAGGCGGAAAACCGCGTGCCGCAGCCTACATCGAGAATGCGGCTGTTGCTGAAATCAACTAGACCCAAACGCTGCGCCATCAACTCAATGATCGCTTTGGCGGATTCATCGTATCCCGCCGTTTTTACCATGTGCGAGTTGCGGCGAAATTTTTGTGGAATCTGTAGCTTCATATTATTTTTGCATGGCTGAACAAACACGCTGTTCAGCATCTTGCCTGCGATCGAATGTTGCGCTGCTGTTATCGACTAACAGTGCGTTAAAGAAATGTGGCGGTGTTAGCTTTCCTATCCATGCGCGTTGTCCTTGCGCATCGCGCCCTATCCAAGTTGGCTCGAAAAAATTGCCGTCAATTTCTGCGGGGTTTGTTTGCTGCCATGCCAAAATTCTCTCGCCGCCAATATACAGCGCCATCTGCGCGCTGTTGTGGCCTGGGTGCAGGCGTGAGCGCGTATAGAAACTGGTGAATGTTATTGGCACGCAGACTGCGTTGCCCGCTATTTTTTTCAGTGGCTGACTGGTAACAGTTTCCTTGCCAATTTGTACAGAAAAAGTGTTGTCAGGATTGTATGTCAGTGACCATAAATCGCGTTGACTGGCAATGATCATAGGCTCGGTAGCGGGTGTGGCAGGGAAGTTCGCGCCCACCACAAAACTGAACGCACCGTAGCCAGGTGCGCGCCGGAAATCATCGCCGCTGATGCGCGCTTGGCCATTGGCTGTTAGCGCGCTGTAGTGCAGCGGCAGCGCTGATTTTTGATCTCGCCACGGACGATAAATAGTTTCTATTGCGCCCAATTTTCCGTTGGCTTGCAGGACGGTGTAGTTAAACAAACCCAAGCTGCCGATTTCAAACACCAAGTTGCGCGGTTTGAGTTTCTGGTTGTCCAGCAACGGTTGCAGGTTTTCACCGTCCAGCGCGGTAGTTGGTGTAATGCCGGCTGCGGCGAGCACGGTGGGATAAATATCTTGAATCGCCACGATGTCGTCGATCGCTCTGCCGGCGCCGCGTTTATCGGGCCAGCGAATAATCAACGGTGTGCGCAAACTGCCTTCTAAAAATTCACCTTTTACGCCAGCGTAAGGAAAATTATTGTTCATCATCTGGTTGGTGCCGCCGTTGTCGGAAGCCAACACAATCAGCGTGTTATCCAGTTGTTGCGTGTCGCGCAGTGCTTGCATGGCCTTGCCAATTTCCGCATCTACTTGTGCCAACAGTGCGCGATATTTTCCTTCCGGTGTGTTCGGAAATTGCTTGAGATATTCATCAGAAGCCGTGCTGGGATGGTGCGGCGCAAATAACCAATAGTTAATAAACCACGGCGTGTTTTTTTCACCTTTTTTTATTTGTGCGACAACCTGCTCGGCGAGTATGTCTTCGAGATGTCCTGCGTATTGCTGCAGTGGCGTGTGATCACTTTGCAGCCACGGGTTGATGTAAGTGGGGCGTTTCGTGAACTGACCTTCCGCATCAGAGCCTTTCAATTGAAATTGATTGAGAAAACCAAACCACTCATCAAAACCTTGTTGATCTGGCCACGAGCCGCGCACGGCGTCGCCCAAATGCCATTTGCCGATATGCGCTGTGCGATAGCCGTTAGCTTTGAGTGCATCGGCCAGTGTGACGATATCTGGCGACATACCACGAAAATCTGGACTCTGTGCCACGCGCGCTGATTCGCGTCCCGTCAGCAGCGCGAGACGCGCGGGCTTGCAAGTGCTGTCGGCGTAGTGGCGCGTAAACCGCACGCCTTGTTGTGCTAATTGATGAATGTTTGGCGTGGGTGCGTCGTTGCGTCCAAAACCGGCGATATCGCTGTAACCGGCATCGTCGAGCAAAATTAACAACACATTCGGTTTTTGCGGCGTAGCGGCTTGCAATAAGCTGCTCACTAACAACAGCAGAACAAGCATGCAATTACGCATCACTGTTTCCTTGTTCTTTCCATTGCACGGCGCGTTGATACAGCTCGCGTTTGGCTGTGCCGGTGATTTGCGCAGTCAATGCTGCCGCTTGTTTCACGGGCAAGTCCGCTAACAAAATTTTTAAGATGCGATCGTCTTCGCCGTTGTCGGTATTTTTTTGCGTGTTGCCGGCGACGACCAATACGATCTCGCCGCGCTCCTCCACGCGTTTTTCTGCCAGCGCTTGCGTGAGTTCGGTGAGGGTCGTCAACCATAGCGTTTCGTACTGCTTGGACAGCTCGCGCGCCAAACAGACTTCGCGCGCGCCGCCAAACACAGTGAGCAGATCTTGCACAGTGTCGGCCAAGCGATGCGGTGCTTCGTAAAAAATCAGGGTGGCCGTTTCGTGCATCAGTGTTTGCAGTTGGTTGCAGCGCGCCTGCTGTTTCGCGGGCAAAAAACCGCAAAACAAAAAACGATCCGAGGGCAAGCCGGAGCCCGCGAGCGCGGTAATCGCCGCGCAGGGGCCGGGCACACTTTCCACGCGCACCCCGTGTTGATGCGCCAGTCGCACCAAACGGTAGCCGGGGTCGGCGATGGCAGGGGTGCCGGCATCGGAAATCAGCGCCACCGATTTTTGTTGTTGCAGCAGTTGCAACAGACGCTCGGCGGCGTCGCGCTCGTTGTGATCGTGATAGGGAATTAGCGGCTTGCTGATATTGAAGTGTTGCAGCAGCTTGCCGCTGTGACGCGAGTCCTCCACCGCGATGGCGTCCACCGATTGGAGAACCGCAACAGCGCGGGGTACCATGTCAGCCAGATTGCCTATGGGCGTTGCGACCAGATACAGGGTTGCCGTGGACATGCCATAAACCGGAATTCAAAGATGTCTTTCATTCTACCTTGTCGTTTGCGCCTGCGCGGTGCAGCTGTTTGGATGTTGTTGATTAGCATGGGGTTGGCGAGTTGTGCCGCACCTAAACAGGATGACGGCGCCGCAACCGCAGAACAGCCCGCTTCCTCGGATGCTGCTGCTAAGCCGAGAGCGATCAACACCAATTTTGTGTTTGAGCTGCTGAAACGCGCGGAAACAGCGCAGTCGCCCGAACGCGAAACCCTGTTGTTGCAAGCCTCGGCTTACTATCAGCAGATAGGCGATTACATCCGCATGGGGCGCGTGTTTGAAGCGTTGCAGCCTGCAGCCCTCACACCCGCACAGCGCATTGAATACAGCCTGCAATACGGCGATTGGGCGCTGTATCAACGCCATGTGGACGATGCCGCCCGCGTGTTGCTCGCCCCCGAATTGAACCAAGGTCTGAGTGAGAGCCAGGCCGCGACCCTGCACGGTCTGCGCGCTCGTTTGCTTGAACGCCAAGGCAAAATGCTGGACGCACTGAACGAGCGCATTAGCCAGAGTGCGCACACGCCAGAGGCGGGGCAGGCGGAGCTGTCGGCGACTATTTGGCGGCTGCTGCTGGCGATGTCGATGGCCGATCTACAATTCTTGGAAAACGCTGACACCCGAAATCCCAAAGAAGATCAGTTACTATCTGGTTGGTTGGCGCTTGCTCACATTCAGCGTGAAGACGCAGGCAACAGCGAGCGCATGGCCGCCGATGTACAGAGCTGGCGCAACCGTTACGCCACTCACCCCGCCAATCGCGCCATGCCAGCCGAGTTGGCAGCGGCCAGTAGTGAAGTCAGCAATGGCGTTCGTCCACAGCGCATCGCCTTGTTGTTGCCTTTAACGGGCAAGTGGGGCGCGGCGGGACAGGCCTTTCGCGATGGCTTCATGAGCATGCACTACCAGCAGATGAGTGGCGGTGGCAAGGCGCCGCAGGTGGACTTGGTGGATACCAGCGCCTCACCTGACATTCTCAATACATACCAGCAAGCGGTGGCACAGGGCGCGCAGCTGGTAATCGGGCCGCTGGAAAAAGAACAAGTGCAAGTGCTGGCCAATCAAGCCAGTTTGCCGGTGCCGACGCTGGCATTGAACAACACCGCCGTGGAGCAGCGCACGGCCGATGCACTGTATCAATTCAGCCTCAATCCCGACGACGATGTGGCGCAAGTGGCGGCCACGGCGGCAGCCAATCGCTACCGCCGAGCTCTCGTGATCGCGCCGCAGGGCGAGCGCGGTGAACGCTTGGCGCAGGCGTTCGTACAAGCTTGGCAGCGCACGGGTGGTGAAGTGACGCAGATGCGCTACGCCGCTGGCACTGGCAATTACAGCGCGGCGATTGCCGATGCGCTGGGCGTGGATTTGGTCAGCGGGCAGATGCGCGCGGGCAAGACCCTGCCGGAGATGGTGTACTTCAGCGGCAGCGGTGCGGATGCGGCGGCGGTGATGGATGCCTTACAGCGCAACGGCGGCAAGGAGTTGCCGGTGTATGCCACGGCAGAGGTTTTGGATGGCCGCGTCGATGTGCGCACCAATGGCTTGCGTGTGTGTGTATCGCCGTGGCAGGTGAACACAGGGCCGCTGCAAGAAGCCAACATTGCGGTGCCTAACAACGCCAACGGGCGTTTGTTTGCGATGGGCGCGGATGCCGAGCAATTGTTCTCACAGCTGACACCACTGGCGGGCAACACCTCGTTGCATGTGCCGGGCAACACGGGCTACTTGCGCATGAGCAATCGCCGCGTGCAGCGCAGTTTGGTGTGGGCGGTGATGCAGGACGGCAAACTCATCGCCCAGCCCGCCACGGCTGACGGGCGCTTCTGATGCCGCGCGGTGCCGCTGCGCCGCGCGCGCGGGGTGAAGCCATCGAGCGCGCTGCCGAACAGTATTTGCAGCAGCGCGGTTTGCAATCTATTGCACAAAACTTTCAACGGCGCGGCGGTGAAATTGATTTGATTATGCGTGAAGGCGCAACGCTGGTGTTTGTCGAAGTGCGCTTTCGCAAAAACGATCATTTCGGCTCACCGGTGGAAAGTGTGATTGCGAGTAAACAGCGCAAACTCTTGCAAACGGCGCAGTTATTTTTGTTGGCGCATCCGCAGTGGCGCAACGCAGCGTGTCGTTTTGATATTGTCGCGGCAAGACCAGCGTCGAATGACGCACTGCAATTTGAGTGGATACAAAATGCCTTCGGCGCGTGAGCAGAAACTTCCAACGAACACTTTTCAGTTGCAGCGCGCGGTATCGGTATTGCGCAGCGGCGGTGTGATTGCCTACCCCACGGAAGCCGTGTGGGGTTTGGGTTGCGATCCGCACGACGAACACGCTGTTTTGCGATTGCTTGCGCTAAAACAACGCGACTGGCGCAAAGGCGTGATACTTATTGCAGCCGATGTTGAACAACTGATGCCCTACCTGCACGGTTTGCCGGAAGAAAAATTGTCCGTGCTGCGCGCGAGCTGGCCCGGCCCCAATACTTGGCTGGTGCCCAACAACGGTACGGCACCGGCGTGGATTACTGGCGGGCGCAGCACACTGGCGGTGCGCGTTACGGCACATCCACTCGCTGCGGCGTTGTGCCAACAATTTGGCGGCGCATTGGTTTCAACATCGGCAAATCGTGCGGGCAAAAAACCGGCGCGCAGTATGTTCGATGTGCGCTGCAGTTTTGGCGACACCTTGGATGCCGTGCTGCCGGGTGCGCTCGGCGGTTTGCAAAAACCCACGCAGATTCGCGATGTGATGACAGGCGAAATCTGTCGTATGGCCTAACCAATCGGAGAGTGTGTGATGACTGTTGATGTAGCTGCCGTAAAAAGTTATTTGCTCGATGTGCAAAATCGTATTTGCGCGGGTTTGGAACAAGAGGACGGCCGTGCCAAGTTTGTTGAAGATGCATGGCAGCGCGAAGGCGGCGGTGGCGGCGGCATCACGCGCGTGATCACCAACGGCGCCGTATTTGAAAAAGGCGGCGTGAATTTTTCGCATGTGCAAGGCGACTCCATGCCTGCATCGGCGACTGCACATCGCCCCGAGTTGGCGGGTCGCGCATTTGAAGCGATGGGCGTTTCGTTAGTAATCCATCCATCCAATCCTTATGTGCCTACTTCACACGCCAATGTGCGATTTTTTATTGCGCGCAAAGCAGGTGAGCCGGATGTGTGGTGGTTTGGTGGCGGCTACGATCTCACACCGTATTACGGGTTTGATGAAGATTGCGTGCACTGGCATCGCACAGCAAAAGCAGCGTGTGAACCATTCGGTGCGAATGTGTATGCGGATTACAAAAAATGGTGCGATGAATACTTTTTCTTAAAGCATCGCAACGAACAGCGCGGCGTTGGCGGTTTGTTTTTTGATGATTTGAATGCTTGGGGTTTTGAAAAATCTTTCGCATTTTTGCGCGCGGTGGGCGACAGCTATATTGAAGCGTACCGCCCAATCGTCGCGCGCTGTAAAAATATGGCTTACGGTGAGCGCGAGCGCGAGTTCCAGTTGTATCGTCGCGGGCGTTATGTGGAATACAACCTCGTGTATGATCGAGGCACTTTATTTGGTTTGCAAACCGGCGGGCGCACCGAATCGATTTTGATGTCTCTGCCGCCCTTGGTAAGCTGGCACTACAACTGGCAGCCAGAACCCGGCTCGCCAGAAGCCAAACTCTACAGCGATTACATCGTGCCAAGAGAGTGGGTATGACCGATCGTTACGCGGTTTTCGGCAACCCGATTGCACACAGCAAATCGCCACAAATCCACACGGCCTTTGCGCAGCAAACGCAGCAGGACATCGCGTACGATCGTCAATTAATTGAACCCAATCAGTTTTTTGCATCAGCGAAACAATTTTTTGCCGACGGCGGTTGCGGATTAAATATCACCGTGCCGTTTAAGTTGGAAGCGTTTGAGTTGGCGGATGTGTTGAGTGAACGCGCGCAAGCGGCCGGCGCTGTCAATACGCTGAAAAAAATGCCGGATGGAAAAATTTTTGGCGATAACACCGACGGCACAGGTTTGTTGCGCGACATCACCGAAAACCTGCAATGGCCCATTCGCGGTAAGCGCGTATTAGTGCTCGGTGCAGGCGGCGCCGTGCGCGGCATTATTGCGCCGCTGCTGGCAGAAAAACCTTCACGCATCGTGATTGCCAACCGCACACTCGCCAAAGCCGAAGAATTGGTGCAGTTATTTAATGCTGAAAAATCCGCGCAAGACGCTAAATTATTGCGCGCCAGCAGTTTGCAAATTCACGCGCGCCCTTTTGATCTCGTCATCAACGGTACCTCAGCCAGTTTGGGCGGTGAAATGCCCGATCTCGATCCCGCCATCCTCAACCCCAACGCCTGTTGTTACGACATGATGTACGGCAAACAACTCACCGTTTTTTTGCAGTGGGCAGAACGCAATGGCGCAAAAGAAGTGGCCGACGGTTTAGGCATGTTGGTGGAGCAGGCGGCAGAGAGCTTTTATCTCTGGCGCGGTGTAAGACCGGAGACGAAAGCAGTGATGGAGCAGTTGCGCGCGGGGTTTTGAAACGCTACATCGGTTACATCAAAGCGTGATTTGGAAGTATTACTAACAAGGAGGAAACAACATGAAAACAGAAATGACGGCGTTTGAAGGCTCGGATATAAATTTCTACTGTTGTAGATTCGGTGATCGTTATTATTTTCGACGGAAGTCTAAGACCGCATATAAATTTCTACTGTTGTAGATATTGCTGCTTAATGACGCGCCTGAAAGTCTAAGACCGCATATAAATTTCTACTGTTGTAGATATTGCTGCTTAATGACGCGCCTGAAAGTCTAAGACCGCATATAAATTTCTACTGTTGTAGATTTCCGGCCACGCGCTGTTCCATTGATGGTCTAAGACCGCATATAAATTTCTACTGTTGTAGATAACAGCTATCTTCTTAAACATTTTGGTAAAGCGTTTGCCTGACATATACACCGCTCATCGTGCAAGATTTTAGCGATGCTAAGGGGCTAGTGTGGTCTGGGAGGCTTATAGTGGAATGGCTCAGAGCTAATGGGCGGATTGCATCTGCTTGTTGTGTGTATTAAACATAACTATAGTGTGTATGCAGTGTTCAAATTGAGGTGGCATATGCGAACCAATATCGTCATTGACGACAAATTAATGAGCGATGCTCTGAAAGCAACAGGTCTAAATACTAAGCGTGAAGCTGTAGAACTCGGCCTTAAGATGTTGATTAAATTGAAAAAACAAGAAGGCATAAAAGCGTTCCGTGGTCGCCTCCAGTGGGAAGGAAGCTTAGAAGAAATGAGATTGGCTAAGTGATTATTGTCGATACCAGCGTTTGGATTGATTTTTTTAACGGCAAAGATACTGCAGAAGTAATAATTCTTGACCGTGCGCTGGGTACAGAGGCAGTGGCAATTGGCGATCTGATTGCGCTTGAGATATTGCAGGGCTTTAAAAACGACAAAGACTATACCGCAGTAAGGGGCATGCTGGACGCTCTAACAATCTATGACATGCTTGGTGAAAACGCAGCCTATGCCTGTGCAGACAATTACAGAATGCTTCGCAAGAAAGGGATAACGGTTAGAAAGTCAGCCGATGTGATAATTGCAACTTTTTGTATTGAAAATAATTTCCCACTCCTTTTTTCAGACAAAGACTTTATTCCATTTGTTGAGCATCTCGGTCTCAGAGCAGTTTCTGCTTATACATAGCTCTGGATTGTGTGGTGATTAGAAGATGGCGTCCGTTTGTCATCTTCGATGCACACATAATGCAGCAACTGCGTGAGGATTTTTGATAGCTGCGCTATTACTTGCGCAAACTCATCACCGGCCAACCATTTTCTTCGGCAAACGCTTTGAGTTTTTCATCGGGATCCACCGCTACCGGCTTGTCCACTTTCTGCAACAGCGGCAGATCATTGTGTGAATCGCTGTAGAAAAAGCTGCCTTCAAGCGTGCGATTATTTTTTTGCAACCACGCGTTCAATCGTTCTACTTTGCCTTCGCGGTAGCAGGGTGTGCCGGTGATGTCGCCGGTGTAAAAACCGTCGCGCAGTTCTGGTTCGGTGGCGAGCAATAAATCAATGCCCAAGCGTTTGGCAATTGGCGCGGTGATGAAGGCGTTGGTCGCGGTGATGATCATCAGCGTGTGGCCTTGTGCGTGATGTTGAGCAATCAGCGCTTCGGCTTTGGGCAAAATCATGCCGGCAATTTTTTCGCGCATAAACTGTGCGTGCCAACGCGCCAATTCTTCCAGCGGTTTGCCAACCAATACGCCGAGCACAAAACGCTGGTAGGCAAAAATATCCAATTCACCGCGACAGTAATCGTTGTAAAACGCATCATTTTGTTGGCGATAAGTGGCGGCATCGACTACGCCGAGGTCGGCAATAAATTCGCCCCAAGCGTGATCAGAGTCGCCGTTGAGCAGTGTGTTGTCGAGATCAAAAATAGCGAGTGTCATACAGTTTTATCAGAGCATGCCAGGGACTAACATGCTGGCGCCGTTCATTAAGCCGGTGCTGGCAGCGGCGCTGTTGATCAGCACGCGCGCGGCGTTCAACAAGAGAAAAACAAAAATCGGTGAAATATCCAAGCCGCCCAGTGAAGGCAGAAAGCGTTGTATCGGTGCGCACAGCGGCCGCACCAATTGCACGCACAGAATAGCAGCGGGATGGCGTGTGTAAGGCGCAACCCAGCTGAGGATGATCATCGCGATCATGCAAATCAAATAAATATAAACAACCATCGACGCAATGCCGATCAAACTCCACAGCAGCACAATCAGCGGATTAAAAATGCCGACCAACAAGCAGCTCAAGGTTATGGTGAGATATTGCACGGCGATGGCGAGTGCGATGCAGGCGAGATCCAAACCGAATAATCCAGGGATAAGACGGCGCAAGGGTATCAACACCGGCGTAGTAATTTTGGCAATCGCTTGCGAGAGTGGATTGTAAAAATCCGCGCGCGCGGCTTGCAGTAAAAAACGCAACACCACGGCCAGTAAATATAAACCGCCGATGGTTTGCAGGGTGAGAATTCCAATTTGTGACAATGCATTCATGGGTGTGAACTCGGTGGATGTTTAGCCTAGTTGTTGTGCCAGTTCTTGTGAGCGCGCGCTGGCTGCTTGCAAGGCATCGTCAACAATTGTGCGCAAATGTTGTTGCTCAAAATGGGCGATGGCGCGCTCGGTGGTGCCGCCCGGTGAAGTGACGCGACGACGCAATTCGGCGGGATCGACATCGCTGTTGCACGCCATCTGCGCAGCGCCGAGTGCGGTTTGCAGTGTGAGTGCGCGCGCGGTTTCTGTGCTGAGTCCCAATTTTTCGCCAGCGGCGATCATCGCTTCCATCAACAGAAAAAAATACGCGGGGCCGCTGCCGGAAACGGCGGTTACGGCATCAATTTGCGCTTCGTTGTCCAGCCACAGGGCAATGCCCACGGCTTGCAAAATATTTTGTGCCTGCTCGCGCTGCGCGGCGCTCACTTGTGCGTTGGCGACCAAACCGCTGGCACCCAGTTGCACCAGGGCGGGTGTGTTGGGCATGCAGCGCACGATGGCCGGTGTGCCGCCCAACCACTGCGCCATGCTCGCCATGCTGATGCCGGCGGCGATGGAGAGGATCAGGTGCGTGGCTTGCACGGACGGGGCGAGCTCGATCAGCACTGCTTTCATCACTTGCGGTTTTACCGCCAGCACCAGAATGTCGGCGCACTGCGCGACTTCTGCATTGCTTGCGCAGGCATGGACGCCGTGCTGCTGTGCCAGTGCTTGCAGGCCGGCGGCGTTGGGGTCGGCGGCGCAGAGCTGCGACGGTGCAAAACCGCGCGCGACCAAACCGCCGATCAGGCTGGCGGCCATATTGCCCGCGCCGATAAAGCCGATAGTGGGGTGATTCATGCTGTGTCTCCCAGAGAGCGCAGCATTATATGCGAGCGCCGAAAATATCCGTTCCCACGCGCACCATCGTGCTGCCGGCAGCGATGGCCAGTTCCAGATCGCCTGACATGCCCATCGACAGCGTGTCCAGTGGCAGTTGTGGGAATTGCTGCTGCAGGGCGCGCAAGCAATTCGCCGCGCGCTGGAAGCTGGCCAGCGTCGCCTCGGGAGATTGGTCAGCGGCGGGAATCACCATCACGCCGCGCACGGCGAGCCTGTCCATCGCGCACAGCGCTTGTACAAATGCGGGCAGCTCTGCGGGCATCAGCCCCGATTTGCTGGCTTCGTCGTCGATATTGAGTTCAATACACACATTCAATGGCGGCAGCTGTGCGGGGCGCTGCGCTTGCAAGCGCTCGGCAATTTTTAGGCGATCGAGGCTGTGCAGCCAGTGAAAACGCTCGGCGATCAAGCGCGTTTTATTGGATTGCAGCGGTCCGATGAAGTGCCACACCAAGGGCAGATGTTGCAGCTCGGATAATTTTTGCTCGGCTTCTTGCGCGTAATTTTCGCCCAGATGGCGCACGCCGGCGTGATACGCCTGCGCAATGGCAGCGGCGGGACGCGTTTTGCTCACGGCCAGTAATGTGATGTTATTCACATCGCGCCCGCAATTCTGCGCAGCGTGTTGTATACGGTCGCGTACCTTGGCTATATTGGCGAGGAGTGTGGTCATGGATGCAGCAGTGTGTCGGTGGTCAGTGAATTAAACATCATCAAAGGTTGTTTTCATTATGGATATTACTGAACTGCTGGCTTTTAGCGCAAAACAAGGCGCTTCGGATCTTCACTTGTCGGCCGGTTTGCCGCCGATGATTCGTGTGGATGGCGATGTGCGCCGCATCAACTTGCCAGCGTTAGAACACAAGCAAGTGCACGCGCTAATTTACGACATCATGAACGATAAGCAGCGCAAAGATTTCGAAGAGTTTTGGGAAACAGACTTCTCGTTTGAAGTGCCAGGTGTGGCGCGTTTCCGCGTTAACGCGTTCAACCAAAACCGCGGCGCCGGCGCGGTATTTAGAACCATTCCTTCCAAAGTGTTGACGATGGAAGAATTGGGCATGGGACAGGTGTTCAAAGATCTGTGCCATATTCCGCGCGGTTTGATTTTGGTAACGGGGCCGACGGGGTCGGGTAAATCCACCACGCTCGCCGCGATGATCGATTACATCAACGACAATAAATACGAACATATTTTGACGATCGAAGATCCAATCGAATTCGTACACCAAAGTAAAAATGTTTGGTGAACCAGCGCGAAGTTCACCGCGACACACTCGGCTTTGCTGAAGCGCTGCGTTCAGCCTTGCGAGAAGATCCAGACATCATCCTCGTCGGTGAGATGCGCGACTTGGAAACCATCCGTTTGGCGTTGACCGCTGCGGAAACGGGACGCTTGGTGTTCGGCACCTTGCACACCACTTCTGCAGCAAAAACCATCGACCGCGTGGTGGATGTATTCCCTGCGGAAGAAAAAGCGATGGTGCGTTCGATGTTGTCGGAATCGTTGCAAGGCGTAATTTCGCAAACGCTGCTGAAGAAAAATGGCGGCGGCCGTGTGGCGGCGCATGAAATCATGCGCGGTACGGCGGCAATTCGTAACTTGATCCGTGAAGACAAAATTGCACAGATGTATTCTGCGATTCAAACGGGCGGTCAGTTGGGCATGCAGACGCTGGATCAGTGTTTAACCAACTTGGTATCGAAAGGTTTGATTTCGCGCGATGCAGCGCGTGAGAAAGCGAAAATTCCAGAAAACTTCTAATCGGCAGCAAACCATTATTCAGGTAAGAACAATATGGATATCAGCAAACTATTGGCTTTGATGGTGGAAAAAGGCGCTTCCGACCTTTTTCTCACTGCAGGTGTTCCACCTTCTATTAAGTTGAACGGCAAAGTGGTGCCGGTTACCAACACGCCGCTGACGCCGGAATTGACGCGCGAAGTGGTGCTCGGTTTGATGAACGATAAACAGCGCGAAGAGTTCATGCAGAATTTGGAATTGAACTTTGCGGTATCGGCGCGCGGTATCGGTCGTTTTCGTGCCAACGCGTTTTATCAACGCAACTTGGCGGGCGCGGTGTTGCGGCGCATCGAAACCAAGATTCCGCAAATTGATGATTTGTTGTTGCCGGAAATCATCAAAGAATTGGCAATGACCAAACGCGGGCTGATTATTTTCGTGGGCGCAACCGGTACGGGTAAGTCGACCTCGCTGGCATCGATGATCGGCCACCGCAATCGCAATTCCAAAGGCCACATCATCACCATCGAAGACCCAATTGAATTTATTCACCAACACGCGGGTTGTATTGTCACGCAACGCGAAGTGGGGATTGATACTGAGTCGTTTGAAATGGCGCTAAAAAATACATTGCGGCAGGCGCCGGATGTTATTTTGATCGGCGAGGTGCGTTCGCGCGAAACCATGGACCACGCGATTGCATTTGCGGAAACCGGCCACTTGTGTCTGTGCACCCTGCACGCCAACAATGCCAACCAAGCCTTGGATCGCATCATTCACTTTTTCCCTGCGGATCGTCACAGCCAATTGTGGATGGATTTGTCGCTCAATTTGAAAGCAATCATCGCGCAGCAATTGGTGCCGACACCAGACGGCAACGGCCGCCGTGCGGCGATTGAAGTGTTGCTCAACACACCGCTGGCTTCGGACATGATCCGCAAGGGTGAAGTGCACGGTTTGAAAGAATTGATGAAAAAATCGACCGAGTTGGGCATGCAGACTTTTGACCAAGCCCTGTTCAACTTTTACGATGCCGGTGAGATCACTTACGAGGATGCACTGTTGCACGCTGACTCGCCAAACGATCTGCGTTTGATGATTAAACTGGCGCAAGAGAATTCCGGCGGCGGTGGCTTCGGTAGCTTGGGTGGACTCAGTCTGGAGCAGACCGAAGATGACAAGAAAAATAGTGGCTTAGTGCGCCGTCGCTAGCGGTCTATTGGGAACTTTTCTCGTTTCTTTTGGTCACAGAGCTGTCGAGCGCTTGAAAAACGGTCGACAGTGTCCATCTACGGGTTACGCAGCCATTTCGAGGTTTTCATGAAGCGTATTGTTCTGTTTTTAGCGACTAACTTGGCCATCATACTGGTACTCAGCATTGTGCTGAGTGTTCTGCAGTCATATCTGGGGCTCTCGCGCAACAGCATGGGTGGTCTGCTGTTGCTGGCCTTTGTGTTTGGTATGGGCGGCTCATTTATTTCTTTGATGCTGTCCAAGTGGATGGCGCTGCGCACCACAGGCGCACAAGTGATCGAGCAGCCGCGCACGCAAGTGGAAACTTGGTTAGTAGACACGGTAAAACGCCAAGCGCAGGCGGCGGGCATCGGCATGCCGGATGTGGCGGTTTATGACTCGCCGGATATCAATGCGTTTGCCACCGGTATGAAGCGCGACAGCGCGCTAGTGGCTGTCTCCACGGGGTTGCTGCACAGCATGAGCCGCGAAGAGGCCGAGGCGGTATTGGGGCATGAAGTTTCACACATCGCCAACGGCGATATGGTGACGCTGACTTTGATTCAAGGCGTGGTGAACACTTTTGTCATTTTCTTGGCGCGCGTGGTTGCGCAGTTCATCGGCGATCGCGATCGTGGGGCATTCGCTTACATGATGACGGTGTTGGCGCTGGAGCTGGTATTCGGCATTGTGGCGAGCACCATCGTGGCGTGGTTCTCGCGTCAGCGCGAATTCCGCGCCGATGCCGGCGGTGCCAAATTGGCAGGCAAAGAAAAAATGATTGCGGCACTGGAGCGTTTGAAAGCGTCGCATGAAAGCACGCTGGACGGTCAATTGGTGGCGTTTGGCATCAACGGCAAACGCAAAACATTGGGTGAATTATTTATGAGTCACCCGCCGTTGGAAAAACGCATCGCCGCGTTGCGTGAAAGCGCGAGCTTTTAATAGCTGTATGCAGCGCAATAAAAAAGCGGGCTAGCCCGCTTTTTTTGTGTTCGTTGTTTGGCAACGATCAACAGCTTATTTGTGTGTCTGACGATGGCTCGTATGCCACCCAGAACACGAGTGCGGCCAACAGCACAGCGCTGACAACGCCAGAGGGCGCGGCCAAGGCGGCGAAAAATAACGCGGGAATAATAGCTTTCATCGTTCAATCCTCTTTCTGATTACTACATTGCGTATGATCAGAAAGAAAATTGGAATCGGCTAACTAATTTACAGAAAAATAGAAAAAACTGCGGTAAATACAGTGTTTTTTACTCAGCTTCTGGAGCCCAGCCAGGCGCCGCTGCAAGTGAGCAACAATCCGAGTGCGAGCAGCCATGAAAAAGGTTCACCCAAAAAAAACACCGCGCCGATACCGGCAAATGCAGGCACGGTCGCCATCACCGCACCCAAGCGCGTGGGGCCGAGTTGTTCCATGGCTTTCATAAAAGTCAGCATGGCGACGACGACAACTAATACGCCTTGAAAAAATGCTTGCACTAGAATCGCGCTCCACGATGCGTCGTGTATGCCTTTTGGTAGCAACAGCCAATAGCAGGGCAGATAAATCAAGGCGGATAACAAGCCGACACCGATGGTGATTTCTTTCGGTGTTTTGCCCCAGCGCTTTGCTAGCACGCTGTACACCGCCCACAGACAAGAGGATGCCAGCAGCAATAAATCACCGGGCCAGCTCTGTCGTAAATCGCCCAAGCTGTAAAACGCCAAACACAGCACGCCGCCGCCGATCACGCTCAGTGCCAACCAGCGCTGTGCGCTGGGTTTTTCGCCGAGCAAAAACCAAGCGACGAGCGTGACGAAGAAGGGCAGCACGCCCGACAGCAACACCGCGCCGTGCGAAGCCGGTGCGAAGTGAAACGCCGAGTAGGCGCATAGCGCATAGCCAACGCCGCCGATCAGGGCTAGCAGCAAAGTTTGTAGTGTGAATAGCGGCACACGCTGCCAGAACAACCACGCGGGGAATAACAGCAGCGAAGCGGTGCCGAAGCGCAGTGCTGTCATATCAAAGCTGTTCAGGCCGCTGGCTTGAGCCATGCGCGACAACAGCACGAAACCCGCCCACATGCACACCGTGATAAAGCCGTAAACATAGCCTTTGCGCATGGAGACGGATGACATGAGGAGCCTTGGCTGAATGGCCTTGGAAAGACGGGGAGGGCGCGAATTATACGCCCGCCAATTTTTTATTTTGGCTAAAAAAGCATAGACTGGAACGCAAGAAACACTGATTGGATTGCGTATGTTGCATCGCCCCCCCGAACGCCAACTCACCGGTTTGGATCAACTGCTGGTGTCGGCGGACCGCGCTCTGCGCACCCTCACCAGCGACACACGCCCCGCGCTGCGCGCTACACCGGCACTGCAAGCGGCAGAGTGTTCGCTGACCAAGGATGAAACGGTGCGTTCTATTGGTTTGATGCGTGTGAATCACACTGGCGAAGTGTGCGCACAGGCTCTGTACCAAGGCCAAGCGTTGACCGCCAAGTTGCCAGAAGTGCGCGCCGAAATGGAGCGCGCGGCCGATGAAGAAATTGATCATCTCGCGTGGTGTGAGGAGCGCGTCAAACAACTGGGCGGTCATCTCTCGCTGTTGAATCCGCTGTGGTATGGCATGTCGTTTGGTTTGGGCGCCGTCGCTGGTTTGGTGGGCGATAAAACCAGTTTGGGGTTTGTGTCGGCGATCGAAGATCAGGTTTGCGAACACTTGGAAGAACATTTGCAAACGCTTCCACCCTGCGATGAAAAAAGTCGCGCGATTGTTGAGCAAATGTTGGAAGACGAGGCGCGGCACAGCCACGCGGCTTTGGCGGCGGGCGGTACACAATTTCCAGCGCCGGTAAAAAAAGGGATGACTTTGGTGTCGCGTTTAATGACGCGCACCAGTCGCTATGTGTAAGTAAACACAGTGGGAGAACGGTATGTGGTTTGGCAGGGATTTTGCCAAGTTGTTTGATCGTCTGATCAGCCAAGATTATTTGAATAACCACGAAGTGTTGTATCGCGCGCGCATTTTGGCCGGCATTGCTTCTCTGTATATTCTTTTGATTGCCGTGACCTCGGTGTATGTCATTGTTTGGGCGCCATTCAACGAAAACAATATTACGGTCACGATGGCGCTGCTGGTATTTATGGCTTGCGGGTATCTGTTGGTGCTGTACTGGTTGCGCAACGGTGAGCGCTACCAGCATTGCGCAGAAATTACCGTGTTGTGTACTTATGTTGGCGTGATTGCTGGTGTGGCAACTTCGGGTGGGCCGTTGGAATCTCCCGCCATGCCGCTGCTGGTGATTCCCATTGTGTTGGCGTTTACGCTGGGCGAAAAATACAGCGGTTTGTTGTGGTCTGGCGTGGTGTTGGTGACGCACCTTTCAATGATAGCTGTAGATCGCTGGCTGTTTAAGTTTCCACAATTATTGGATTTGTCAAAATTATTGACGCTGCATTTGACGCATTGGTTCGTCAATTATTTTGCCATTATTTTTTTGATGCTGGTGTTTGAAGCGATTACGCAGCGTTTGAAACAAGAACGCGATGCCGAGCGCGATCGCTACGCGTTTCTCGCGGCGCATGATCCGCTGACGGGGTTGGCTAATCGCTCGATGTTTGACAGTCAACTCACGCGCGCGCTAGCCAGTAGCGATCGAAATAAAAATATTGCCGGTTTGGTGATGATTGATTTGGACGGCTTTAAACCGGTCAATGACACACTCGGTCACGATATAGGTGACAAAATTTTGTGCGAGATTGCCGATCGTTTAACCAACTTGTTGCGCAAAGCTGACACCATTGCGCGTGTCGGTGGCGATGAATTTGCGGTGATTTTAGAAAATGTGGCTTCGCCGCCGGGGATTGATATTGTGGCGCAGCGTATTGTCGATGAAATTGGCAAGCCGTATGACATCTTGCCCAAGGGCATGCAGGTAACGGCGAGTGTGGGTGTGGCGATGTATCCCGATCACACGCGCGACGACAATCAATTGCGCGTGTTTGCCGATCGCGCGATGTATGCAGCAAAAAGAGAACGCGGGGGCTACAAAATTTATTCGTCCGGCATGCATCAATAGAGCATTGATGCGGTGCTCAAGCGTCCAAATCCGGAATCAGTTTGCTTTCTACGCGCGTGATCGTATCTTTTAGCCACAGCTTGCGTTTTTTCAGGCGCTGCATCAGCAGTTGATCGAAGTACGGCCTCTCCAGCAGCACCAGAATTTCATCGTCCAGCATGCGATGTTCTTCGCGCAGGCGGTTTAAGGTGAGGAGAAGATCGTCTTCCATTACAAGTCTCCTCCGCTCATTTAGCCAATGCCCTGCCGGACAATATATCAACGTGACCGGTATCCTTCAGCAGAACGGTCTTGCCCTTGGCGTTGGTGCCGGGCGCATCAGCGCCAGGTGTGCCGATGATAATGTCTGCCACACCGTCGCCGTTGATGTCACCACCAGCATCCAGCACCGCGCCGTAGTTATCCTTGGCGACTGCGCCGGTGCGATCGAACAACACCGCGCCAGTAGCTCCGCTATAACCGACTACCCGACCGACATCTTTCAGCAGGACGGTCTTGCCCTTGGCATTGACACTGAATTTGTCCGAACGCGGGCTGCCCACGACGAGATCGGCACGGTTGTCACCATTCAGGTCACCCGGCAATGCCACCACTGCGCCAAACCAGTCGCCTGCGGCAGTTCCATCCTGACTGCGGATCAGTCCACTGCCACTGCCGTTGTACAGATAGGCGCGACCAACATCCTTGCGCAATGCAGATTTGCCGTTGATCTCCATTACCACATCCACGCGTGGCGCACCGATGGCAATATCCGGTATGCCGTCGTTATTGGCATCGTGTCCGCCGGATACCGATGTACCAAAACCATCGCCTGTTTTTTCGCCCTCCAGTGTCAGCATTGTGTCGCTGCCACTAGTGTGCAAAACCTGCCCCGACAATAACTGCACTTGCCCGACATCCTTGACCAGCTTGCCCAGCGCTTGCTTGTCTGCCAGTGGTGCGCCCACCAACAGATCGTCCTTATCGTCGTTATTGATATCGCCTGCCGCTGCCAACGCACTGCCGAAGCGATCACCTTTTGCCAGCCCGAACCGCTCGGCAATCAGGTTGCCCCCGATACCCGTGTAAACACGAATGCTGCCGAGATCCTTGGTGATTACACCGGCCACATTGCGATCAGCAAAAGGAGCTCCGGCGGCAATATCGGGGATACCGTCATTGTTGATGTCACCCGCCAATGCCACGGCTGTGCCGAGGCGATCTCCGGCAAAGGCACCACACTCGGTGTAGATCGGTGTACCTGTAGCTCCAGACAATACAGTCAGACTGCCGGCATCCTTACGCCCGCTACAGTCGGCGGTGGGCGCGCCAATGGCGATATCCGCGTGACCGTCGCCATTGATGTCGTCAACACCAGCCACACTGAAGCCGAAGCCGTCGCCGGGCAGCGCGCCAGACACATTCAGTGCCGGTATCAACATGCCGGTTTTGCCTGAAATGACACGAATGGATCCTGCTCCCTTGCGAACAACGCCGGACACAACGGGGCTGGCCTTGTAAGAACCAACAACAACATCACCAAAGCCATCGCCGTCCACATCGCCCGCATAGGCCACGGCATGACCCAGCCCCAGCTTAGCTATCGTGCCGTCCAGCATGCCAATCAGCACGCCGTCTAGTGGGTAAGGATCTTCTGCATCGGGAATGCCATCGCCGTCATCGTCGTCATCCGCATTGTTGCCAATGCCGTCGCCATCTGTGTCCACTGTTTCGGTCAGATCTTTGGGGAACGCATCATGCTCGTCGGGAATGCCGTCGTTGTCATCATCGGGATCGTCAAAGTCCATGATGCCATCGCCGTCTGTGTCGCCAGCATCCTCACCTTGTGTGTAGCGGATGTTGTCGAGCCATGCCGTGTCACTGCCAGCGCTATTGGCAGCGTCCTTGGTATAGCTCCAAGTCAGGGTATGAACACCCGGTGTCACGGTGGCCGACAGCGTTGCCCAGCCGAACGATCCTGATTTGCGCGTAGCATTCACGACCGTGCCATTGACGGAGAGAGCGAAGGTATCCTTGTTCTGTTCGGATGAAACCTTCACATCAAACTGTACCGGTCCGCCGGCGAAACTCTCGCGCCAGGTGATGGAGGCGGTTTGCCCGTCAGCGATGGCCGCAGCGCGCAGGCTTTGCTGCAAATGCGATGCCTCGTCCGTTGTCGGCAGCCAACCGGGTGTAGCAGGCTGCCAGCCCGCTGGAATACCTGTCTCGAAAGAAATCACCGCTATTTGGCAGGCATTGCCGATACCATCGCCATCGGTATCCGCTTGATACGGATTGACCACCAAGGGGCAGTTATCAACCAAGTCGGGCACATTATCGTTGTCGTCATCAAGGTCGGCGTTGTCACCAATGCCGTCTTTGTCGAAGTCTGCACTTTCTGTGGGGTCCAGCGGGAATGTATCCAGACCATCCTTCACGCCATCACCATCGGTATCGGGATTGCTCGGATCGGTACCAGCTTCCAGTTCCTTCAGGTTGTTCAGGCCGTCGCCGTCACTGTCCTGCGACGGTGATTTGCTGATGTCTCCGAAATGCTCTATCTCCCAGTTGTCCGGTAGTCCGTCATTGTCAGCATCCGATTCACTGAGGTACTTGCCGGTCATCGTTAGTGAGAAGTTCTTCGGATCAGCCGTCGGGTTTTTCGCCAGAATGTAGTACGAGGTACTGGTCAGCCATGGTGCGCGCAAGGCAATCGTTGGCGCTCGGTAAAACGAAATACTCATGGTGGCACTGGTGCTAGTTACCGTGCTCAGGCTGCCATTGGCGGCGATGGCCGTGGCGCCTGCCTTGCCGAAGCCGTCCACGGACGACCAGTCATTGAAATCCTTGTTGGCTGTATTGGCAGCCGGTGACACCGTACCCTGCTGCACGAACATCTGCACGCCGGATTCGTAGGTGGCACTGTGTTGCCACTGGCCTGCCAGCGGCGGAACATCGACACGGAACAGGCGCTGGCCGTTGGCTGGAATGCTGGTGTTGGCTGTGCCCGTAAAGAAATCCACCATGCCGTCAAGAACTAGCCGTGAGGCGGACAGCGACGAGGTGATTGTGAAGGGGTCGCCTACTGGAATGTCATCGGATGCCCTGACAGCCACATAGTAAGTTGCGCCCGGTTTCAGTTCGGGAAGCTGCAATACCCTCGTACCGCTGCCGGAGTAGTAGTTGTGCGAGGTGCTGGCGGTCTGTTCGTTCTCGTCGCGCCAGTCCTGCCAGTTGGCATCATCGGCGAGCGAGCTCACCGTCTTGTTGCGCATGCCGGGTGGTGCTGTGTCGCGCAGGCGTATGCCCAGTGTGTTTTTGCCCGACAATGTGATTGTCCAGTTCAACGGCGTGCTGTTGGCGTTGATTGTCGCTGCCGCTGGCAGTTTGAGCCGGTAGTAGCGGATATCGCCTTTCAGCAGCGTTTGGTTGGCGTAGGTTGTTGTGACAGACGGGTTTGCCGACAGATCCTGCACATAACCCGTCGCATCAGCTAGCGTGCCGTTGCTGTCCTCGATAGCGCCCGCAGACAGCCGCAGCCGGTAGCGCACATTACCGTCCTTGGCAAAGATACCTACCCACCACACGCCTGTCTCCAGTTGCGTGCTCTCCCGCGCATCAACAGGCACCCAGTGGCCGTAACTGCTGTTGGCATCTTCATCGACCTTGTCATAAATGACTTTGGTCAGGGATGCGCTGGTGTTGGAATTGCCGGCCAGATCATGATCCAGTGTCGGTATGCCGTTACGGCGGATGTACAACTGCGGGTTGCCGCTCAATGCCTGCAATTCGGTCTTCAGTAGACCAGCGTTTCCGGCAGGTACCGTCACGCGATAGAAGTGCATGCGTCCCACCTTGAGATCAGTACCCTGGTCCAGCGAGTTGGGGTTGATGATGGCTGAACCGTCTGCTGCAACACCGCTGTCGCCAAACATTGGTGAAGCCAATCCCGGATGGTTGAAATCAGCCGCCTGTGTCGGCAGAGTCCATTGGCGCTGTGCTCGACCAGGCACGCTGTTGACGGTGTAACTGGTGCCATCAGCCATTGCCTTCACTTCGACATACCAAATACCCGGTGTCAGCAAGGGTTGGGTAATCACGGCCTCGTTGTGCAGGCTTTTCACCACGGGTTTCGTGGTGGTGTCCGCTGGCGGCAGGAAGTCCTTGCGTACTCTCAGTTCAACACTGCCGCTCAACAAATCAGTGTTGACACGCCACGCAGGGACGGCAAGACCGTCCAGTGTTTCCGGCACTTCTACTCGGTAATAGCGCACTTGGTTCTTAACCAGCACTTGGCTGTCCTGACCGCCATCAAAGGCCAGTGGTATCGGTGCGTTGACCGATACAGTGATGTCACCGCCAGCAGGCAACGGGCTGGAGGCTGTATCGTTTGAACCCATGGCCAGCCAGTAATCGCCGGCGGGTGGGTAAGGAATGTTGATGACCTGTGTATCGGTGTAATCACGCTCGTAACCGCCATCAGCCGCCATGGCGTATAGCATTTCGTTGTCGATTTTTTCATTGGGATAACGGAAAGCATCCACTGCCGCACGCTCCAGCAGCATCGACGGTTTGCCAAAGCGGTTGCTCAGCGTCACTTCAATGGCCTGCGGCAAATTGGCTGGCAGGCGGAAGCGATAGAGATTCATGGCACCCGGTTGCACCGATTGGCTGGTCCAGTTGACGGGCGTGCCATCGTCAACAGGGGTGGAAGTCTTGTCACTGAACGGCATCTCACCATAGCTGGTCAGTGTGTATGAGGTAGTACCGGTACCCAGCTTATTTTCATTGGCAGGGTTCTGCCCTTCAGCCACCACCACCACATAATGTGTTCCCGGTGTGAGTGTCTGCCGGTCTTCCTGTGCCACTGGATCACGGCTGGCAAACTGATAGAAATACTCTTTGCCAGCCCGTTCGCGTGTAATGCCTTGCAGTTTCGTCAGATTTTCTACCAATCCTGCTGGACTACTATTGCCAGCCTTGATGTTTGGCAGCGACCCTCGGCGCACGGCTAGCATTGCTTCGTGCCCTGCATTGGGTGTCAGTTCAACACGCCAGCCGTGGACATTGGCTGGTACCGTAACCCGGTATACGGCGAGATCACGCACATCGTCCACGCTGTCGCTGTTGCCCTGAGGCACAGGTGCAATACTGCTGCTGACGGTATTGCTGCCGAGCGGATCACTGCCATCGAAGCCCAGCACCTGCACCGGAATTTGCCAAGGGTTACCTTCAGCATCGAGTTCTGTCGGTTCGCCGATGCCGCGACTTAGCAGGCGGTAGCTTGCCGGATTCTGTGTGCTGCTGTTGTAAACACCGATGTAGTAACTGCCGGGCTCCAGCGGCGCTCCCATGCCAACCGTGAAGAAACGCCCAGTGACAGCCTCACTGACTCCAGCCTCGGTATCGCCACCTGTGAAATCACTGCCCATCGCCCACTGTGCGCCGGAAGGCCAAGTGGTGGCACTGTCAGGTAGGCTGCCGGAAGATGTCACAGGTTTTGAATCGCGGCGAACCACCAGTCTTGGCGTACCGCCACCAGAGACATTCACCAATCGCAGATCCCAGCCGGTGGCGTTGGCAGGTACTTCTATCCGGTACCAGTCAAAGAAAATACTGCCACCACCGGGTGACGGGCCAACGGCTGCATCAGCAAAACCACCATTGAATGAGATCTCAGGGATAGGGTCACAATCGAACCGGATGGTGTAGTTCACCGTAGACATGGGCGTACCATTCTCGCGCTGACCCACGGTCAGGAAATAGTCCGTATTCGCTTCAGGTGTGATGATGATGGCTGTGCCCGGTGGGTAGTAACCAATCCTGCCCGCCCCACCTTCTATCGTTTTTGCATAGGGCATCTCGTCATCGGCGTTGTCTCCGCCCAGCGCAACTGAATCTGCAGCCGCTTTCGACAGCACAAACCCTGCTCCGTAGCTGCCAATACACATCTGGCTCAGGCCATTCGGCACTGTGACGCGGTGTGTTTTCACTTCGGCGTAGCGCAGCGGGATGTTTGACCAAGGTACGGTGCCATCGGCGTATTCGGCAGAGGAGATATCCAGTGCTCCCTTGCTGGTGATTACATAATCTGCCACGCCGATACCGGTGCGGTTTTCGGCTGCAGGCGATTGTCCTTCGCCGATCACCACGAGGTAGTAAGTGTCTGCGTCAATACTGTCATTGGCTGTCGTATGAAACTTGTAAAAGTACTCGTCGCCCACCTGCTCGCGCACGGTACCGCCCACAGTGCTGACACTGTTACCGCTCTCTGTGGCGCTGTTATTCGGCAATCGCCCCTTCGACACGGCCAACATCACTTCGCCATCAGGCACCGTATCCAGTGACACTTCCCAACTGGCCGTGTCAACAGGTACATCAACCTTGTAGACGGCGATGTCGCGCACATCCAAACTGCCCGAATGGTTGCCACCGGCAAAATCCAGCGACTGGATGGGAATGAGCCAATCATCGCCGTTGGCATCTTTTTCAGTCGGTTCACCGATACCCTGACTTTCGATGGTGTAGGCCATGGGGTCTGTACCGGACGGGTTGCTCACCCCGACGATATATGTTCCCGGCACCAGTGGCGCGTTCATGCCAACGGTAAAGTAACGCCCAGTCATATCCACATTGCCGGCGTCCTTGTCATTGGTGAAGTCTGAGCCGACGGCCACCTGCGACAAGCTCGGCCAGTTGGTTTGGGACAGTGACAGGGAACTGGGTACGGTAAAGCTGGTGGGTGATTGGTCGCGACGGATCACCATGCGCGGGTTGCCGGCTGTGACATCCCGCAGCCGGATATTCCAGCCCACGGCGTTGCTTGGTACGGTCACGCGGTAGTAGCGCCAGGTATTCGCATTTTGTGTCGCTTCTAAGGGTACCGTCAGGCTGCCACCGTTGAACGGCAGATCGGGAATGGCTTGGCCAGTGATATCGAGGTCATACTGGCCATCCACCTGCGAGGCTTCAGTTTGATCCTGATTGCCCACTAACACCCAGTAATCGCCGGTAGGCATCGGCACCGTCACTAGATCGGTATGGTAGAAATCGCGGCTATAGCCACTTTTGGTTCTGTCTTGACCTAGGGACAACTCGGCGCTCGTTTTGGCGTTGGGCAGGCGAAACTCACCTTCCTCAGCTCTTTCCACTAGCAGTATTGGCTTGCCTGTCTTGTTCTTTAAGCGAATGTCCATCGCCGCTAGACCGGGGGCGACACGCACGCGGTACAGATGGTATTCACCGTAGGGCAGTGCCTGTGCCGTCCAACTGCGGGTTTCGCCCTCACCCAGTACATTGTCGGTAATATCGACATAGGGCATGGCTGCGCTAGTCAGCGTGAAGCTGGCCGACCCAGTTCCGAGGTGATCCAGTGGTGTGCGGCTGTTACCCTCACTTTGCACTACAGCGTAATAGGTTCCCGGTGTGAGGAACTGGCCGCTATCGGCAAAGCGGTAGAAGTAGTCGGTGCCGCTGCGCTCCCGTTTTATTCCCGTGTAGCGGTTGGTATCTGCCACAGAGGTGGTTTCGGTGGCATCGATATTCGGAATACTGCCCTGCCGCACGGCCAGCATGGCTTCTTGTTCGGCATCGGGTGTCAGCTTCAGTATCCAGCCGGGCTGGGTGTCAGGTACTTCGATGCGATACACGGCAATCTCGCGTGCGGGCAGTGTGGCGGATACGCTGCCGTTGAAGGGCAGATCATGCACTTGGATGGCATAGGGTTTGTTGCCGCCGTCATTGCCAATACCGATAGCGCGGCTGGTAATGCTGTAACAGAAAGTGCCACTGGCTGGTGGGTTGGAAAGCCCCACGGCAATGTAGTAATTGCCCGGTTCGAGTGGGCTGCCCATGCCGACGGTGAAAATCTGGCCACTGGCATCAGTGCCGTCAGCCTCTTTGTCGTCGGTGTAATCGCCAATCACCTTGAAGGAATTGCCGGATGCCCAAGCCGCGCTGTTATTGGCGCCGCTGCCGCCGCCAGACGACAGGCTGGCTGGCAGTAGGTCGCGGCGCACCATCATGACAGGCTTGCCGCCCGATATATTGCTCAACCGCACATCCCAGCCCAGTGCTCCTGCTGGCACCGTGACTTTGAAATAGCGAGTGGACATCACATCCTGCCCTGCCGTGCAATTGCCATCCACATCTGTCAGCCCAACATCCTGTGAAAAACCGTTGAAATCGAGATCGCTGCGCTGCGGCGCACGAGTTGTCAGTTCAAAGGCTCCCAGTGCGCTGGTTGGGTTGTAGACACCGATATACCAGACATCAGCTTCGTGATTGGGGTTTTGTAGCAGACCGTTGGTGCTCGACTGATGCGCTTGCATCGTGCTGGATTTCTTCTGACCTGTCTGACGGTAGTCGCTTTTGGCCGGAATGGCATTGCGACGGGTGGCCAGTGTTGTGTTGGCGGGCGCATTGGACAACAGCAATTCCCAGCCCATGTAATTGAGCTGTTCGGCAAGGTTGTCCACGCGGTAGTACATCCAGCCTCCGGTATTCTGGTTCGCGGGACCGTTGACGATCTGGTTTGGTGCTTCATTGATGTAGGGAACAGCCGTAACTTGTGGATCACCGCTGCGCAGGGTGAAGCTGAAATCAGCATCGTCCGGACTGTAGACCGTGATGTAGGAGGGACCAGTCCCCAGATCGGGTGGCACAATAACGGCGTTATCGGTGATCTGCTCATCCAGTTCAGACATCGCATTGTTGTCGTTGGGTGTGGCTGCAATGGCGTAACGCAGGTAGAGATTGGCGGTATCACCGGTGTTTGGTGTCATCTTCACTTGCCAGCCGAGGCCGTTGGCTGGCACATCAACCTTGTAGGTTACAAAGCGGAAGCCGGCGCGGTCGCCGGTGTTGACCGCAGTGCTGGATTGTCCGGTCAGGCTGAACTCGAAATTGTCGATACCTTCGTCCGTGTACTGTCCGCCCGGCAGCGTGGAGGGCGTGGTGATCAGATGTTTGAAAGCTTTGAGGTTGATGTTGGCTCCCGGGGTGCCAGCTACCCCGAGGTAGATGGAGCCAGAGGCCGAGCCGGGAGTGGCGATCATTTGTCCGGCGGTTTTTTCAATCTGATCGGCAACAGTAGTGGTGCTGAACGCCATCGGTGCCTTATCCAGCGACACATAAAGAGCGTTAGGTGTGGCACTGTTTTCCATCAGTCCCCAGGCAGGGGTTGTGGTTGGGTTTATCTGCGCTTTGAACCAGATCATGCCCTCAGGGCCGATGGCGGCGGTGGATGTTTTGGTGTTGTCGTCAATTGAACCCCAGTCAGTGACTTCAATATCGCCTGAACGCAATGTCCATGTTGCTCCCGCTGCGGCGTTGACGCGGATGTACCAAGCTTCACCTACGTTGTACTTCGAGCGATCAACCAACACCGCATCGTCACCTTCCCGAGTGGAGGAGAGAACGCCTGATCCCGTGACCGAGGGATCGCCCTTCTTGACATAGAGTTGCGCCTCACCGCTGGTCACAGTCAGCACTGTGCGCCAGACACCATGTTGTGCGTATTCTGGGCTGATCCAAAAGATGTAGTCGCCGCCATTTGTATCGGGCTGGTTCTGGATTTCCGAGCCGTCACCATCGTTGTTGTTGTCCCAGAGCAACTGCGTGCCGGTCTGTGACCAAGCCGGTGCACCGAACAGTAACGAGGTGAGCAGCAGGGCGAGGCCAAACCAGCGTCTGCGGATATTCATGGTGTACTCCTGACTCCACTCCGGGAGCGTCTTTTGTTTTTTTACAGACAAGTTGTTCTTTTATATAAAGCCATTCTTTATATACGGGAGCCAGCCGGAATACTATATTCCGCCTTGCAATATGGCTACGAGCTGGCCATCCTGCCAGCGAATAAAACCTGTTAGGAATAATACTGTATGGCGGTCTCACATACTGTGCTGGTAACTGGCGCGTTTGGCAATTTAGGGCAGATGATGTTGGCGGAACTCAAGCGACAGAGTTTCCGTGTGCTGGCCATGGATCTCGACAACCCAGTCAATCGCAAAGTCGCTGCCAACATTGAAACACTGTACGACGAGTTGGTGTGGGGCGATTTGCGCACCGTGGACTTCAAGCCGCTGTTGCAGGGCTGCATCGCTGTGATTCATCTCGCGGCGGTATTGCCGCCAGTGACGGATCGCGCGCCTGAGCTCGCGCATGACATCAATGTCAACGCTACGCTGCGTTTGATTGCGGATATTGAACAGCGCGTTAAACAACCTCTGCTGATTTACCCCTCCTCTGTAACGGTATTTGGATTCCCTGAGCCAGCCACGCGTTTGATGCGGGCGGACGATGCTGTGGCGCCAAGCGACAACTACACGCGGCACAAAGTGGAGGTAGAGCAAGCGCTAGCGGCCAGTGCAATTCCGTGGTGTGTGCTGCGCGTGGGGGTGTCGGTAGATTCGCGCACCTTGGGTGCGGATCGTTCCATGATGCGTAAATTGTTTGCCGTATCGCCAGACAATCCCTTGCATTATGTGCATCCACAAGATGTTGCGCTGGCAATGGTCAATGCGATCAATAACGCGCGCGCCTTGCATAAGGTTTTGTTATTGGGAGGTGGTGAAGACAGCCGTGTCACGCAACACCAATTCTTAAGTGCGGCACTGAATGCCATGGGGATTACTCTGCCGCGAGATATGCTCGGCAGCGACCGCTACTACACCAGTTGGATGGATACCGCTGAGTCGCAAGACATTCTGCAATTTCAGCAGCACAGTTTTGCAGACTATCAAGCAGATTTGCGCCAGCGCTTGCGTTGGTCGCGGCTGATCATGAAGCCACTCGCGCCGCTGGTGCTGTGGAGTATGCGCAGAGTTTTGAAATGAAATTGCCTCCTGATACGGAAGTATTTATTCCCTCTGCGTTAAATAGTGAGGTGATTGCATCCAGTGTGGATTTTCAGTCGTTGCCTCGTTTGAAAGTTTTGTTGTTAAAACCCTATCAAAAAATTGTTGGAGCAGTGCAGTCTCCGCAGATGGGTATCCTCTATTTAACATCAGCTATTCGCGCGCGCTTTCAACAGCATGTTGATGTGAAAATTCTGGATATGAAGTTGGAGCAAATGCCAGCATCAGAGCTGTTGCCTCTGTTGCAGGAGTTTAAGCCGGATGTGGTGGGTATGTCGGCGTTAAACTTTGAAGCACAAGCAAGTTATCGCATTGCAAAAACTGTAAAACAGTTTGATGAATCCATTGTTACGGTGATTGGTGGGCCGTTTGCGCTCAACGCGTCTGAAAAGATTTTGCGTGAAGAAGAAAGCATTGATTGGGTTTTTGAGGGTCCTGCGGATAATGTATTTCCAGAAGCGTTGATGCGCTTAACTCTGAGTCAGGATTTGGGAATCGATTTGCCTGGCTTTTCGAGAAGGCTGGCAGATGGAAAAATTCATGTGGCAAAAACAAGAGATTTTGTTCAAGACTTAGATACTTTGCCTATGCCTGCTTGGGATTTGGTAGATTTTGATCGCTATGCAAAACATCCCAATCATGCAGCTAACTTGAAAGGTAAGCGTTACTCGCCGCTGTTTACTTCAAGAGGATGTCCTTATCTTTGCACCTATTGCCATGACATATTTACAAAAAGGTTTGTCTATCATAGCGCGGAGCGTGTGATTGCAGAGATTGAGTATTTATATAACAACTATGGCGTTGATGAATTTCATATAGAAGATGATATTTTTAACCTGCATAAACCTAGGGTGCATGCAATCATGGGTGAAGTGGCTAGGCGATGGCCGGGGAAAATGAAATTTGCATTTCCCAACGGGTTGCGTGGCGACATTATTGACCAGGAAATTGTTGATGTGATGTGCGAAGCCGGTGCTTACGCGGCATCAATTGCCATTGAAACGGTAACGCCGAGATTACAGCTTTTGGTTGAAAAGAATTTAGATGTTGATAAGGCAAACAATGCGATAAAAATGTTTACAGACAAAGGGCTACAAGTAACCGCTGCTTTTATGTTGGGATTTCCAACGGAGACAAAAGAAGAAATTAAAGCCAGTATTGATTTTGCTTTAAAAAGTGATCTGACATTGGCGTTTTTCTTTACAGTTATTCCGCAACCGGGAACGCCGCTCTTTGATTTGGCGCTGAGTGAGCATGAGTCAATAACGAGAGATGCGGCAAAAGTTGACAGTGGCAGCTACCGTGCGCATACATCTTGGTATGAAAGGGTTTATGGATATCCATTGAGCAACGCTGTCCGCATGGCTAATTTGCGTTTTTATTCTAGCCCGCGGCGTGTGCTCAGAATCCTGCGTTTTTGGTCGCTCGGACGGCTGTGGCAGACATTTAAAGTGTTTCTGCAAATTCTGTTAAACGCACCGGCAAACGCCTAACTATTCAGAGGTAATGTTGAAAAAGTAGGGGGTGCACTCAGGGATTCACCAAGCCCTGCAGCTGCACAATCAAATCGCTCGCCAATAGCCCGCGCTCACCCTGTTCCTCGGCGGCGCTGTCGGCGGCTTCGGCGTGCAGGCAAACGCCCAACTGCGCGGCGGTTTCCGGATCCAACTCTTGTGCCAGCAAGCTGCCGATGATGCCGGCGAGCACATCACCCATGCCGCCGGAGGCCATGCCAGGGTTGCCGCCGCTGCAAACGCCGATCACGCCACTCGGCCCGCACACCAAGCTGCCTGCACCTTTCAGCACGATCACTCCGCCGTAACGCTGTTGCAGGGCGCGCACGGCGGCAAAGCGATCCTGCTGCACATCGGCGGTGGTAATGCCGAGCAGGCGCGCGGCCTCGGCGGGGTGGGGTGTGAGTACCCAGTTATCGCGGCGCGGTTCACGCACCACGCGCCCCTGCGCCAGTAGGTTGAGTGCATCGGCATCCATCACTAAGGGCAACTCGCTCAAGGTGGCCTGCTGCAGCATCTGCTCTGACCACGCGCTGCGCCCGAGGCCGGGGCCGACCACCAACACGGTCGGTCTTTCCAGCAGCGGCTCCAGCGCCTGACCGGAGTTGACGCCGCTCGCCATGATTTCAGGGCGGCGTGCCAGCAGCGCGGGAATGTGTTCGGGGCGTGTGGCGGCACTGGTGAGCCCTGCACCGCAGCGCGTCGCGGCTTCAGCCGCCAGCAACACGGCACCGCCCATGCCGCTGTCGCCGCCGATCACCATTAAATGCCCGAACAGGCCCTTGTGTGCAGTGCGCGGGCGCGGGGGCAGTGCGTCCAGCCAATCGACGAGCTCCAGTCGTTCACAGTCGCGTTCGTCCGGCAGGACGAGGCTTTCGGCACCCAAGCTGGCGTATTCGATCAAGCCGGTAAAATCGGGCGCATCAGCCGTGAACAAGCCGCGTTTTAGGGCGACAAATGTCACAGTGACCTCGGCGACCACGGCCACTCCTTCGGCACAGCCGGTGTCAGCGTCAATGCCAGAGGGGAGATCCAACGCCAATACAGGTAGACCGCTGTGGTTGATGGCTTCGATGGCGGCTGCATATGCCTGACGCGGTGCGCCGAGGCTGCCGGTGCCGAGCAGGGCATCGACAAGCACGCCGCCACTGGGCAGAGGCATATCGTGATGCCAAGCAGAAATGGTCACGCCGTTTTGCAGCGCGTAAGCGTGTGCTTGCAGGGTGTCAGGAGAAAATTTTTCCACACTGCCAACGGCGATAACTTGTGCGGCGATATTTTTTTCACGCGCGAGGGCGGCGAGTAGATAGCCGTCGCCGCCGTTGTTGCCGCTGCCACAAAACACCGTGATGGAGGCGGGATCTGGCCAGTGCGCCAACAGAGTTTCCAGAGCGGCGCGCGCCGCTTTTTTCATCAGAGCGATACTGCTAATGCCGCTGGCAATGAGTGCGGTATCGAGTGCGCGCGTTTCTTCGGCGGTATGTAAATATGTAGGAAGCATTTTATTTATTTAACCAAGGTAGAGGATCGATGGGGTTGCCGTTTTTGCGAATTTCAAAATACAAAGCGGATTCTTTTTCACCGCCACTGTTGCCGGCGCGCGCAATCACATCGCTGGGCTGTACCCATTCACCCGCTTCGCGCAACAGTGCATCGTTGTGTGCATACAAACTCATGTAACCATCGCCGTGATCTAACACAATCAGCAGGCCTTGACCGCGCAGCGTGTCGGCGTACATCACGCGACCGCCGTGGATGGCGCGCACCGGCGTGCCGCTCTCTGCCTGAATGCGCAAACCATCCCAAGTCACACTGCCTCGGCGATTGTCGCCAAATTGATGCAATAGTTTTCCTTGTGTCGGCCACAACATTTTTCCTTTGCGCTGCGCAAAAGATTGTTGCTGCAAACGCTTGAGATCGGCGGCGCTGTAAGCGGGTGCTACATCGTCCGTTGGCAGTGTGGTCGCGGCTTTTTCTGTGGCAATTTTTTCTTCCTGCTGCTGTTGTATTTTTTGTTGCTCTTCGCGCAAGCGCTGTTCTTCCTTGGCTTTGGCAAGGGTGCGTTGTTGCTCAATCTGCGCAATTAAAGTCTGCAACGCGGCGCGATCTTGCTGGAGTTTTTCTAATTCACCGCCTTTGGCTTGCAGGTCTTGCTCGGCGCTGGCAATTAAGGTTTTTCTGGCATCGCGTTCGGTTTGCAGTTGTGTGGTTTCTGCGGCGAGTGTTTGTTGCAGGGCTTGCAGGCTTTGAATGTCGGCGGCGATTTCATTTTCAATCGCGGCAATGCGCTGTATCGCATCCAAATACGATTGCATTTTTTGTTGGCGCGCTGCTACCAAATAATTGTTGTACTGGAGGTTGCGGGTGAGGGCGCTGGCATCATCCTGCTCCAGCAGCAAGCGCAGTTGCGACTGCGCGCCTGCTGTGTACAGGGCGCGCAATTGCTGGCCGATCTGTTCCCGCTGATCGGCAATTGAACTGCTTATTGCTTTTTTTCTGCCGCTTTTGCGTCAGCTGCTTTTTGTTTCTCAGCAATTTTGGTGTTGATCTCTTCGATCTTCTTCATTTGCGCCGCCACATCTTTATCCGATTGGTCCAGCTTGGCTTGCAGCTCGTTGCGCGTGGTTTGGATGGTTTGAATATCCGCTTTTAATTTGTCGATCGATTGCTGCATTTCAGCAATTTTTTGTTCAAGGTTTTCGGTTGCTGCTGGTGCGGCAGCGGGTGCTTGTGCGGTGGCTGGAGTGGCAGGTGCTGGGTCGTTGGCAAAAGCGCTGCCAGCCAGTGTGCCGATGAGGATTGCAGCCAGAATGGATGGTTGAATTTTCATGTGTGCCTCTCCGTGCGTGATGATAAAAACAGTTTTATTTGTTGTGGATAGTGATCAGATTGCGCCCTTGCATTTCGGTAGGCTGTGGCAACTGCATCAAAGCCAACATGCTGGGGGCAACATCGGCCAGTGTACCACCATCGCTGATGGCGACAGTGCGCTGACCGATATACAAAAACGGAACTTGTTCACAAGTGTGCTGCGTGTGCACTTGCTGCGCTTCGTAATCTTGCATCTGTTCGCAGTTGCCGTGATCGGCAGTGATGAGGCATTCGCCGCCAGCGGCTAACACGGCATCGCGTATGCGACCGACACACACATCCAGCGCTTCTACCGCTTTAACCGCAGCGCTGAAAATGCCGGTGTGCCCCACCATGTCGCCGTTGGCGTAGTTGCAAATAATCACATCAAATTGCTGGCTTTGAATCGCTGCAACCAATTTATCGGTGACTTCAAATGCGCTCATTTCCGGTTGCAAATCGTAAGTGGCGACTTTGGGTGAATCGACCAGAATGCGCGTTTCGCCGTCGTATAAAGCTTCGCGCCCGCCGCTGAAAAAGAAAGTGACATGCGCGTATTTTTCCGTTTCGGCAATGCGCAACTGCGTTTTGCCTAAACTCGCTAAATACTCACCGAGCGAATTTTTTAAGGTGGAAGGCGGATACGCGCAGGGTGCGGGAATATCGTCGGCGTATTCGCTGGTCATCACAAAAGTCGACAGCGCGGGTGTGCGCTGCCGCACGAAACCGTCAAACGCAGGGTTGGTAAACGCACGCGTGATTTGGCGCGCGCGATCGGCGCGAAAATTCATAAACAATACGGCGTCGCCGTCCTGCAGTGGCACAGGTTTGCCGATCACGGTGGGCTTAACAAATTCGTCATTTTCATCGCGCGCGTAAGCGTCGTGCAGCGCTTCAATCGCGGTGGCGGCGTGAAACTCTGCGCTGCCATTGGTGAGCAGGTTGTAAGCTTTTTCTACGCGATCCCAGCGTTTGTCGCGATCCATGGCGTAATAGCGACCACACAGCGTGGCAATGCGTCCCGTGCCGAGTGCATCCAGTGTGTCTTGTGTGATACGCAGTGAATCTTCTGCACTGCGCGGCGGTGTGTCGCGCCCATCGAGAAACGCGTGCAAGTACACCTGTTCTGCGCCGCGTTGCACAGCAAGTTGCAATGCCGCGAGGATGTGATTTTCGTGGCTGTGCACGCCGCCATCGGACAGCAAACCCCAGATATGCACCGCTTTGTTATTGGCAATGGCTTGATCAATCGCGGCGCAGTAAACGGGATTTTCAAAAAAGGTACCGTCAGCGATGTCTTTGTCGATGCGCGTTAATTGTTGCCACACCACGCGCCCCGCACCCAAGGTCATGTGGCCCACTTCGCTGTTGCCAAACTGGCCATCCGGCAAGCCCACATCCAGACCAGAACCGGAAATCAGGCTGCGTGGATTTTCGCGCCAGAGCTGATTCCACACCGGCGTGTGCGCGGCGGCGATGGCGTTGTCTTTCGTCTCCTCGCGGTAGCCGAAGCCGTCGAGAATCAGGAGTACCAGTGGTTTTGGGGGCGTGGGCATAAGACTACCAGCAGCATAAATAGAGGAGGCTATATTACGGAAGCGACGAGGCCGGGCAAAGCTGTCAAAGCGAGATTGTCGGTATAGCATCGGCGTGCTAGTGTCCCAGTGTTGCAGTTATGCAACTCCCCACCTCATTCTTCACGGAGAACACCCATGAAAAAAACATTACTGGTTGCGGCCCTGCTGGCTGCAGGCGTTACCCAAGTGCAGGCCGCACCTTACAATGTAGATTTTTTTGACGGCTCACCAGAGTCAAGTGCGGTGACTATCACTTTTTCCGGTTTTTGCTCAGGACAAATTACTGACACCGTGGATCATGTATGGGCGAATGCGTCCGATGACTCGATGAATAACTACTCCGCGGTTGAAGCTCGCGCATCCAGCCTCAGTATGGATTTGAGCAATTCTTTCTACGGTGAATCGGTAGGCAGCAGCACCAGCATTTCCACTAAAAAAGGCACGCTAGCCATTGCGTTGAAAGATTCTTCACACTATGGATTAAGCGAGCGTCTTGACAGAGTTCACAGTTCTGGTCAGTCCAGCAATGTGACCTGTAAAAACGGACAGACATTGCAGGCGTTGTTGAATGACATTGGTTGGGACTCTTATTTTGTCTGGGACAAAACTTTGAGCAACAACGCGTCTTTTGCCCTCAAAGGCAAAGCTGAACCGTTTGATTACAAATACGCGCAAACGGTTTCGGGTTATTTGGATTTGCCAGCAGTGTGTAAAAATACAGGCACATTTACCGGCACTAGTAATATTGCTACTGACGAGTTTCAGTCAACATGCAAAATGGTGAACAAGGTGAAAGTCAAAATGGCTATCAATGCCAGTGGCGAAATATATTACGATTGATTGCCATAGTAGAAATAAAAAAACCACCTGCGGGTGGTTTTTTATTGAGAGTTTATTTTTAATCGTCATCACCCCACATATGCCCCAGCCAGAGCCCCATAGCAAACGGAAATACCCAGTGGTTGTTAGTTGAGGAAGCTGATGTGAGTTCGCTCAAAGCATGGCTGTCAAGAATCGGCGAAACATAAGGGATATTTTCTCGAACACGCAGCCATGCCTCTAAATAAATACTGAGAGAAATAAAGGGAAATAATGCTAATAAAATGAAAATAACCGGGACAATCAATAGGCAGCTCAATACATACAGCGTAGCAACTAAAGTTACACCAACAAATCCCAAAAGAAAGCGGGTAAATAAGTCTAAATTACTGTCGGATAACATAAAAACAGCAACATAGATCACGGCGGCAAAGAAAAAAATAACCAGCCAGCCTATCGCGTGGCTTTCAGCTCTTTCACTGTAAAAATCACTAAATGACATACCTAACACTTTCTCTTGTTGAGCGCGTGCGTCAGCTTTTTTCTTTTTTATTGCGGCGTGGTCAATGGTTTTATTTTGTTTCACGCGCACAAGAGAGCGCTTGGCGAAAAGGTATGCCGCCCAGTACGCCAATAAAATTGCCGCACCTATATTGCCAACAATAGTGGTGTTGTCGTCATGAGTGCTGGGCAAAAACAGCGCGCCGGACAGGCAAAAAGCCCCAAACGCTGCGCCGAAGCCTATGACTGCACCCAGCAAGTGAGAAACGAAGCGGTTTTTAATTTTTAGGTCGAGGTATTCGGCGACCCAAAGCAACGCCAGCGACCATGCGATGATGGTGCTGAGCATGGATAAAGCGACGGCTGCGTCTTCATTCATAGAGATGGCTCGTTATCAGTGGAGCCATGTTACTGAGTGGCAGGCTCACTGGGTGAGCTTGCCTGTAGTCTAAATCTCCAAACTCGTTCCTGTGCCTAGCAGCGTCATCCCATCCAACCCGGCGCGGGTTGAGAAATAGAAAATCGGTGCGGCAAATATTGCGCCTGCTCAATAAATACCAAGTTTTGTGGCAGTAGAGAGGTTTCAGCGTGGAAGGGTGTGGTAACTTCTGAACGGGAAGTTCTGAATTATTGAGGAGGGTGCATGAGCTATTTTCTCGATCGGTTACGGTTTTTTCAGCGCAGCCATGAAGCTTTTGCCAACGGGCATGGCGAAACCCGCAATGAGAACCGCGACTGGGAGGACAGCTACCGCGCCCGCTGGCAGTACGACAAGATCGTGCGCTCCACCCACGGTGTGAATTGCACGGGCTCTTGCAGCTGGAAAATCTATGTCAAAAACGGCTTGGTGACTTGGGAGACGCAGCAGACCGACTATCCCCGCACCCGTCCTGATTTGCCCAACCACGAGCCGCGCGGCTGCCCACGCGGCGCGAGTTACTCGTGGTATCTCTACAGCGCCAATCGCCTGAAATACCCGCTGGTGCGCGGCGCCCTGCTCAAGCTGTGGCGCGAGGCGCGCAAAACGCTGTCGCCAGTCGAAGCCTGGGCGAGCATTGTTGAAGACAGCGACAAAGCCAAAAGTTACAAAACCCAGCGCGGCATGGGCGGTTTTGCGCGCGTGCGTTGGGATGAGACCAACGAGATCATTGCGGCTTCCAACCTCTACACCGTGAAGCAGTACGGGCCGGATCGCGTGATTGGCTTTCGCCGATTCCAGCGATGTCGATGGTGTCCTACGCCGCGGTGCGCGCTATTTGTCCCTGCTCGGCGGCGCCTGTTTGTCGTTTTACGATTGGTATTGCGACCTGCCGCCCTCCAGCCCGCAAGTGTGGGGCGAGCAGACCGATGTGCCGGAATCGGCCGATTGGTACAACAGCCGTTACATCATCGCCTGGGGTTCCAATGTGCCGCAGACCCGCACGCCGGACGCGCACTTCTTCACCGAGGCGCGTTACAACGGCACCAAAACGGTCGCCATCACGCCGGATTATTCCGAAGTCGCCAAGCTCACCGATCATTGGCTGCATCCGAAGCAAGGCACCGACGCAGCTTTGGCGTTCGCGTTTGGGCATGTGATCCTGAAAGAGTTTCATGTCGAAAAACCAGTGGCGTATTTTCAGGATTACTGTCGCCAGTACACCGATATGCCGCTGCTGGTGCGCTTGGAAAAACGCGCCGATGGCCGTTTAGTGCCAGAGCGTTTTTTGCGCGCCAGTGATTTACACGGTTTGGATGAAAGCAATAATCCTGAGTGGAAAACGCTGGCGTTTGATGAACAGGGCGATCAGCTCACAGTGCCGCGCGGCTCCATCGGTTTTCGCTGGGGTGAAAAAGGCAAATGGAATATCGAAGAAAAAAATAGCGCCGGTCAAGAAACGCGGCTGCGGTTATCGCTGCAAGCATTTAATGATGGTGTCGCTTCGGTTAGCTTCCCGTATTTTGGTGGTGTGGAACATGAGAGTTTTACCGCATCAAAATTTGACGACATTTTGCAGCGCAATATTCCCGTTAAACACCTGACCTTGGCGGATGGTCAAACTTGGGCGGTGGCAACGGTCTACGATTTGTTGCTTGCGCAATACGGCGTGGATCGCGGTTTTGGTGGCGAGTATGTCGCTAAAAGTTACGACGACAATGTGCCGGGTACGCCGGCGTGGCAAGAAAAAATCACCGGCGTGCCACGCGCAGAAGTGATTCAAATTGCGCGCGAGTTTGCCGACACAGCCGCAAAAACACGCGGGCGCAGCATGATTATCGTCGGCGCAGCCATGAACCACTGGTTCCACAACGATATGAATTATCGCGGCCTCATCAATATGTTGATGATGTGCGGTTGTGTGGGGCAAACCGGCGGCGGCTGGGCGCACTATGTCGGGCAGGAAAAATTGCGCCCGCAAACGGGTTGGTTGCCACTGGCGTTTGGTTTGGATTGGAGCAAACCGCCACGGCAGATGAACGGCACTTCGTTTTTCTATTTCAATTCCGATCAGTGGCGTTACGAAAAATTAGCGGTTGAAGAAATGCTGTCGCCCTTGGCAGACGCGAAAAAATTCAGCGGCAGTCAGGCTGATTTGAATTTGCAGGCGATTCGCATGGGCTGGCTTCCGAGCGCGCCGCAGTTGAATCGCAATCCACTGCATGTTGCGGCAGCGGCAGAAAAGGCTGGCGTATCACCGGCTGATTTTGTTGTGCAGCAGATGAAAACAGGTGCGTTGGATTTTGCGTATGCAGACCCGGATGCACCGGAAAATTTCCCGCGTGCCATGTTTATCTGGCGTTCCAATTTGCTCGGTTCTTCCGGCAAGGGTCACGAGTACATGTTGCGTCATTTGCTCGGTACACGACACGGTGTGCAGGGCAAAGATTTGGGTGAGCGCGGCGCGGTTAAACCAGAATCGGTGAAGTGGCGAGACGATGCGCCGGAAGGAAAACTGGATTTGTTGGTGACACTCGATTTTCGTATGTGTACCACGGCGCTGTATTCGGACATCGTGCTGCCGACAGCCACTTGGTATGAAAAAGATGATCTGAATACTTCGGACATGCATCCGTTTATTCATCCGCTCTCAAAAGCGGTGGATCCGGCATGGGAATCGCGTAGCGATTGGGAAATTTTCAAAGGCGTAGCGCGCACCGTGAGTGAGATGGCGCAAGGCGTGTTGGGTGTAGAAAACGATGTGGTGTTGGCGCCGATACTGCATGACACGCCGAATGAATTGGCGATGCCGCTAGGCGTAACGGATTGGAAAAAAGGCGAGTGCGAGCCAATTCCGGGAAAAACCATGCCGTCGATAGTGACGGTGGTGCGCGATTATCCCAACATCTATAAAAAATTTACTGCACTCGGACCGTTGTTAGACAAGCAGGGCAACGGCGGCAAGGGTATGAATTGGAATACACAAGATGAAGTGCATTTTCTCGGCGAGCTCAATCACCGTGTGTTGGAAGATGGTGTGAGTCATGGTCGTCCATGTATCAACTCTGCGATTGATGCCGCAGAAGTGATTTTGCATTTAGCGCCTGAAACCAACGGCCATGTGGCAGTCAAGGCGTGGGAATCTTTGGGCGAGTTTACCGGTCGCGATCACACACATTTGGCAACAGGCAAAGCGCATGAAGCGATTCGTTTTCGCGATATTCAAGCGCAGCCGCGCAAAATTATTTCGTCGCCGATTTGGTCGGGTTTGGAAGACGAGCATGTCAGTTACAACGCCTGTTACACCAATGTGCACGAATGGATTCCGTGGCGCACGCTCACCGGCAGGCAGCAGTTTTATCAGGATCACGAATGGATGATCGCGTTTGGTGAAGGCTTTATGCAGTATCGACCGCCTGTGAACACGAAAACCATTGCGCCGCTGCATAACAAACGCAGTAACGGCAACAAAGAAATTGTGTTGAACTGGATTACGCCGCACCAGAAATGGGGAATACACAGCACTTACAGCGACAATTTGTTGATGCAGACACTGTCGCGCGGTGGGCCGATTGTGTGGCTCAGTGAAGACGATGCGCGCCGCGCCAATATCGAAGATAACGATTGGATTGAATTATTCAATGTGAACGGCGCAATTGCTGCGCGCGCGGTGGTGAGTCAGCGCGTGATGTCTGGCATGGCGATGATGTACCACGCGCAAGAGCGCATCCTCAATGTGCCGGGTTCTGAAATCACTGGCACGCGCGGCGGCATTCACAATTCTGTGACGCGCATCGTGCAAAAACCCACGCACATGATTGGCGGTTACGCGCAACTGTCTTACGGTTTTAATTATTACGGTACTTGCGGCACCAATCGCGATGAGTTTGTCATCGTGCGCAAAATGAGCAAGGTGGATTGGCTGGAACAGGAGTCAACACAACAGGGAACAACACAACAGGAGACAACACGATGAAAGTGCGCGCGCAAATTGCGATGGTGTTGAACCTCGATAAATGTATTGGCTGCCACACCTGTTCGGTCACTTGTAAAAATGTGTGGACCAGCCGCGAAGGTGTGGAATACGCGTGGTTTAACAATGTGGAAACCAAACCCGGTATTGGCTATCCGAAAGAATGGGAAAATCAAGACAAATGGAACGGCGGTTGGGTGCGCACCGCCAAAGGCAAGTTGGTACCGCGCACGGGTGGACGCTGGCGGTTGCTGTCGAAAATTTTTGCCAATCCCGATCTGCCGCAAATAGACGACTACTACGAACCGTTCACTTTCGATTACCAACATTTGCACACGGCCAAAGCGAGTGCGCACCAGCCTACGGCGCGGCCGCGTTCCTTGATCAGCGGCGAGCGCATGCAGAAAATCGAATGGGGGCCAAACTGGGAAGAAATTCTCGGCAGCGAGTTTGCCAAGCGCAGCAAAGACAAGAACTTCGACAATTTGCAAAAAGACATCTACGGTCAGTTTGAAAAAACTTTCATGATGTATTTGCCGCGTTTGTGCGAGCACTGCTTGAATCCGGCCTGCGTGTCCGCGTGTCCATCGGGCGCGATTTACAAACGCGAAGAAGACGGCATCGTGTTGATCGATCAAGACAAATGCCGCGGTTGGCGTATGTGTGTGTCGGCCTGTCCGTACAAAAAAATCTATTACAACTGGAAGAGTGGCAAATCAGAAAAATGTATTTTCTGCTATCCGCGCATTGAAATGGGCGAGCCGACAGTCTGTTCGGAAACTTGCGTCGGTCGTATCCGCTATTTGGGCGTGATGTTGTATGACGCCGATCGCATTGAACAAGCTGCCTCTGCAGCGGCAGAAAAAGATTTGTATCAAGCGCATTTGGATATTTTTCTCGATCCGCACGATCCTGCTGTGATCGCGGCGGCGCGCGCCGAAGGCATTCCTGATAGCTGGTTGGAGTCGGCAAAAATATCGCCGGTGTATAAGTTGGCGATAGATTGGAAACTCGCGCTGCCGCTGCACCCGGAATACCGCACGCTGCCGATGGTGTGGTATGTGCCGCCGTTGTCGCCGATACAGTCGGCCGCAGAAAACGGACAAATCGCGATGAATGGAAAGCTGCCAGATGTGCACTCGCTGCGCATTCCGGTGCGCTATCTCGCCAATATGCTCACCGCTGGCGATGAAGCGCCCGTGGTGCGCGCGTTGGAACGCATTTTGGCGATGCGCGCATGGCGGCGCGGCATCAATGTCGATGGCGTGGAAGATCACGCAGCCTTGCAGCAAGCGGGTTTAACGGCGGCGCAAGCGGAGGAAATGTATCGCTATTTAGCGATTGCCAATTACGAAGACCGTTTTGTGATTCCCACCGGTCATCGCGAATATGCCAACGATGCGTTTGGTGAGCGCGGCGGTTGCGGATTTTCTTTCGGCAACGGCTGCCACGGTGACAGCGCCGCCGATTTATTTGGTCAGCGCAAAACCACCGGTTTTGTGGTGCAGGAGTATCGCCCCGCTTCCCAGGAGGCGGCGCCATGAGTGCGTTAAAACTGATCGGCGTGTTGTTGGATTATCCGCAAGATGAATTGTGGCAACACGGGGAAGAATTATTGTCAGCGGTTGAAGCTGCCGGTTTGCCGACAGCGCGCCAAAAAGCATTGACACAATTTGTGCGCGATTTGTTGATGCAAGATGCGCTGGATGCGCAGGACAATTGGTTGTCTTTATTCGATCGCGGGCGTGCCATGAGTTTGTTGTTGTTTGAACATATTCACGGGGAGTCGCGTGATCGCGGACAGGCGATGGTCAATTTGATGGAGGCCTATCGCAAAAACGGTTTTGAATTGTCGTCGCGCGAGCTGCCCGATTATTTGCCGCTGGTGTTGGAATACCTCAGCTATCGTCCAGCCGAAGAAGTGAAAGATTGGTTGCAAAACTTGCAGCACATTATTGCCTTGTTAGCGGCACGAGCCGCCGAGCGCGCGAGTCCGTATGCCTTGTTGCTGACGCTGCTGGTAGAAATGGCCGACGGTCGTGTGAACTTGGCGGCGTTGCGACAGCAAGTGCAACAAGAAGTGCGCGACGACACGCCGGAAGTGATGGACCGTTTGTGGGAAGAAGAAGTGGTGCGTTTTGGTATCGATACGCCCGCTTGCGACAGCAGTACACAGACACGCCGTGCTGAAGAAACCAAACCTCTCCGATTCACTAACGCGCAGCAGGTGCAACCGTGAATGCTTTGAATCAATTGGCGTTTCAGATTTATCCCTATATCGCCATGGCTGTATTTTTTATCGGCAGTTGGGCGCGTTACGACAAAGCGATGTATACCTGGCGCACAGGCTCTAGCCAGATGTTGTCGGATAAAGGTATGCGTTGGGGCAGCAATTTATTTCACATCGGCGTGTTGATGGTGTTGGGCGGGCATTTGGTGGGATTGCTCACACCGCACGCCGTTTACGAGCATGTGATTTCTACGCCGCATAAACAATTATTGGCGATGATTGTGGGCGGTATTTTTGGGCTGATGTGTTTGGTCGGTTTGTGTATTTTGTTGTGGCGCAGGCTCACCAATCCGCGCATTCGCGCTACCGGTACGGCAGCGGATACGCTGGTGCTGGTGTTGTTGCTCGCACAGTTGTTGCTCGGTTTGCTCAGCATCACCGTGTCTGCACAACATTTGGACGGCAGCGAAATGTTGTTGATGGCGAGCTGGGCGCAACACATTGTCACTTTTCGTTGGGGCGCAGCAGATTTTCTGTTGGGCGTGCACTGGATTTACAAAACGCACATCGTGTTGGGCATGACATTGTTTTTGATCGCACCGTTCACGCGTTTAGTGCATGTGTGGAGTATTCCTGTGGGCTATTTGTGGCGGCCGTATCAAGTGGTGCGCCGCCGCGCTGGCAGCAAGGTCTGATCGCCATGTCACAAGATCAGCGCATCATCGCGGTGCAAATTGAAGAAGCGGAACGCAGCCTCGGTCAACCTGCGCCGTGTTTGTTGTTTGTGGGTGAGACGGCAATCAGCGAAGCCGAGATTGCGCGCGAAATGCAATTTCATCCAGCGAGTAAGCCGGAACATTCGCGCACCGAAGCGGCGCGCGCCTTGATGGTGCGCGAGTTGCTGCGACTGGAATGCGAGCGTTTGCATATCGATGTCGATACAGAATTACAAAATAATGAAACAGAGGAAGAAGCGCGTATTCGCGTTTTGCTGGAACGCGACATTCAGAGCAGCACACCGACGCAGGAAGATTGCCGCCGCTACTTCGAGCAAAACCGCGCGCGTTTTTGTGCGCCCGATCAAATGCGCGTTCATCACATCTTGCTGAGTGCTGCGCCCGATGATGCCGAGGGCCGCCTGCGTGCGCGCGCGCAAGCCGAGCAGTGGATTGCTGAGTTGCAAATACATCCCGAGCGTTTTGCGGATTTTGCATTGCGCTATTCGGCTTGCCCATCCAAAGAGCAGGGTGGCGATCTGGGCTGGTTGCAGCGCGGACAAACCACGCCGGAGTTTGATCGACAACTGTTTCGCTTGCCGGAAGGCTTGGCAGATTTTCCACTGGAATCGCGCTGGGGTTATCACATCGCTCGTGTGGATGCGGTAGTCCAAGGCGAGCCGCTGTCTTTTGAGGCGGTGCAAACCACCATCGCCAATTATTTGGAGCTGCAAGGGCAGCAAATGGAAATTCAGCATTATTTAAGTGCATTACAAGCACGCCACGGCGTACGAGGATGGGAGCATTACGATGCCTGAAGCAGTAGCAATTCAACCGGCACAGAGCCAGCGCGCCCTGTGGTTGGCTATCTACGCCTTAACGGTGTGCGTGGCGACTTGGGTGATTTTTGCCATTGTGGGGCTGAAGCTGCAAAGTGAGTTGGCGCTTACCAATACGCAATACGGGCTCTTGGTGGCAGTGCCGATTTTGACGGGTTCGCTCAGTCGCTTGCCTCTGGGTGTGTTGGCTGAGATTTACGGCGCGCGTCTCGTGATGAGTGTGTTGATGTTGGTGGTTGCGTGCTTCACCTTTGTTTTGCCGTTGGCAAAATCGTACGCCGCGCTGTTGCTGATGGGCTTGGGTTTGGGTTTAGCCGGTGGCGCCTTTGCGGTGGGTGTGGTGTATGTCTCGGCGTGGTTTCCACCAGCCAAGCAGGGCACCGCGTTGGGATTGTTTGGCATGGGCAATGTCGGCACTGCCGTCACCAGCTTGGCGGCGCCGTGGCTGCTGGCATCGATGGATTGGCATTCAGTGGTGTGGATCTACGCCAAGGTGATGTTGGCCTCGGCGGTGTTGTTCTATGTTTTTTCCCAGCCGGTGCCTGCGGCTGTTAGAAGTGCAGCACACACCAACTGGGCGGGGCATTTGGAGCCGCTGCGCAGCTTCCAAGTGTGGAGCTTCTCGGTGTACTACTTTTTGGTGTTCGGCGGTTTTGTCGCGCTCGCGTCGTGGCTGCCGCGTTTTTACATCGGTGTGTATGAGGTGGACATTCGCACCGCCGGTTTGTTGGCGGCGAGCTTCCTGATCCCCGCCACCTTGTTCCGTTCAGTGGGCGGTTATTTGTCGGATCGCTACGGCGCGCGCCGCATGATGTATATCTCGTTTTCCACTTGCGCTGTCGGTTTGTTCTTTTTGTCCTACCCCAACACGCACTATGTGGTGGAAGGGATCAACGGCCCCATCCCGTTCAGTATCGTGCCGCACATGGGTGTGCGCGCTGCGGTGCTGGCGGTGATGGGCATGACCATGTCGCTCGGCATGGCGGCGGTGTTTAAACACATCCCCGAGTATTACCCCCAGCATGTCGGCGCCGTGGGTGGTGTGGTGAGTATGATCGGCGGCCTTGGCGGTTTCTTTTTGCCGATTGCCTTCGGGGTGATGAACGATTGGGTGGGCATCTGGACCAGCTGTTTCATGCTGATGTTTTTGGTCGCGGCCACCAATTTGCTGTGGATGCACTTCTCGATTCTGTACATGAACCGCCAGCGCTTCCCAGACATTCGCAAGGACAAAGATTTGCCGGAAATCATGCGCGCCGCATTGCAGCGGGCAAAAGCTGAATCGGATGCGGCTGAGCTGTAGTCGTGAGCTCAGCCCTCCTCGTTGCTGTTGGGTGCTGCGCTCTAAAACCCAAACCCTGAGCCAGCGCCCAGCAGCGTCATCGCGCCCAGCACAGCAAAAATACCGGCGGCGATGGAGTGCACCAATCGCATTGGAATTTTGGCGGCCAGTTTGTCGCCGGCAAACACAGCCGGCACATCGGCGATCAACATACCCAGCGTAGTGCCGATAACAACCAGCAGCGGCGCGGCGTAGTGTGCGGCCATCGCCACGGTGGCAATCTGCGTTTTGTCGCCCATTTCAGCGAGAAAGAAGGTCACCAAGGTTGCGCCGAATACGCCGAGCTTTTGTGCCATCAGCGATTCTTCTTCTTCGATTTTGTCGGGGATCAGCGTCCAGACTGCCATGCCGATAAAGGACAGCCCCAACACCCAGCGCAGCACTTCGGGGCTGACGCTGGCGGTAATCCACGCGCCCAAGGCACCGGCTAAACCGTGGTTGACGATAGTGGCGGCGAGAATGCCGAGAATGATCGGCAGCGGTTTTTTGAAACGCGCGGCGAGCAAGAAAGCGAGCAACTGAGTTTTGTCGCCGATTTCAGCGAGGGCGACAACGCCGGTGGAGACGAGAAAAGATTCCATGATGCTGCCCGTGGCAAAAAGGGGCAGCATTATAGCGATGGGTGTTGCCAGCGTTGTTCCATTGGACGCTGTAAGGCGCACTCGGTAAACTTTTTGTGCGTTTTTGCAAAATTTTCAATAGGTTGCTGTTCGATATAGCAAGCAAGGTGAAACTGAATTGATGATGAATGACTCGACCGTAGACAGCCCAGAATCGCCGCCTAACAACTGTTGGCACACCCTGCCTCAGGCGCAGGTTGAGCAAATATTGCAGACGGGTGTGGAGGGTTTGACGGAGGCTGATGTCGGCTTGCGCTTGAAGCAATACGGCTCCAATCGGCTTGCTCCTCCCAAGCGGCGCGGGCCGTGGTTACGCCTTTTGATGCAATTCCACAATATTTTGCTGTATGTGATGATGGCGGCTGCCGTTATTACCGCAGTGCTAGGGCATTGGATTGATACCGGTGTTTTGATGATGGCTGTGCTTATCAATGCCATCCTCGGTTTTATTCAGGAAGGCAAAGCGGAATCGGCATTGGATGCCATTCGCGCCATGCTGTCGCCACATGCCACCGTCATTCGCGGCGGACAACGGCGTGAAATTGATGCGGCCGATCTTGTACCGGGCGACCGCGTTGTGTTGGCATCCGGTGACCGTGTGCCAGCTGATTTACGCTTGGTTGATGTGCACGACTTGCGTGTCGAAGAGGCGGCGCTGACAGGCGAATCGTTGCCGGTCGAAAAGACCACAGAGGCTGTTGCCCTCGATGCGCCCTTGGGAGATCGTTACGGCATGGCTTATTCCGGCACGCTGATTGTCTACGGACAGGCTAGCGGCATTGTCGTAACCACAGGCACAGCAACGGAATTGGGCAAGATCAATCAAATGCTGTCGGGTATTCACAGCGCGGCCACACCGTTGCTGCGCCAAGTGGATCGTTTTGGTCGCATGTTGGCTCTGGCGATTTTGGGTCTATCAGCGGCAACTTTCCTGCTGGGGACTTTGTGGCGAGGTCACAGCGCGGCGGAGATGTTCATGATGGTGGTGGCCTTGGCCGCTTCGGCGATCCCAGAGGGGCTGCCGGCAATCATGACGGTCACATTGGCGCTGGGCGTGCAGCGTATGGCGGAGCGCAAAGCGATCATCCGTCGTCTGCCTGCGGTGGAGGCATTGGGGGCCGTGACGGTTATTTGTTCGGATAAGACCGGCACGCTGACCCGCAACGAGATGACAGTGCAGCGCATTGTTTGTGCTGGCCATGTGTTCAATGTGGGTGGGGTGGGCTATGCCCCAGTGGGTGATGTGAGCATCGACGGTCGGATAATCGATCCTGAGCATTACTCTGCCTTGTCGATGGCGATCCGCGCTGGCGTGCTGTGCAATGACGCTCGCCTTCGCGAAGACGGTGGGTTATGGCGAGTAGAAGGCGACCCTACTGAAGGGGCCTTGCTTGTGGTCGGAGGCAAAGTGGGCTTTACGCAGCGTCTTGGTGAAGAGGCGTGGCCTAGAATCAGCAGTATTCCGTTTGAATCGCAACACCGTTTTATGGCTACGCATCACCGCGACAGTGATGATGCGCCGTGGATTTTTGTCAAAGGCGCGCCGGAGCGCATCCTCGACATGTGCTGCGCGCAGTTGGATCACGCGGGTGAGCGACCGCTCGATGTTGATTATTGGCGACGCATGGCGACCGATACCGCAGCCCAGGGTTTGCGCCTGTTGGCCTTGGCCTGCAAACAGCGTGAGCCGCAGGAAGACCATCTGACATTTGCCGACATGGAATCGGGTTATGTCATGTTGGCGTTGGTCGGCATTATTGATCCGCCACGGGAAGAAGCAGGGCTTGCTGTTAGTGAATGTCACCGTGCGGGTATTCGCGTGAAGATGATCACCGGTGATCATGCCGAAACGGCCAGAGCCATCGGCGCACAATTGGCCATCGGTGTGGGCAAGCCCGCTATCACAGGTGCAGAAGTGGCCTTAATGGACGATGCCGCCTTGCGAAGTGTGGCAATGGAAGTGGATGTTTTTGCCCGTGCCGCGCCGGAACATAAATTACGCCTCGTTCAGGCGCTTCAGGATGAAGGTCATGTGGTGGCGATGACGGGGGACGGCGTGAATGATGCGCCGGCCCTGAAGCGCGCCGATGTGGGTGTAGCAATGGGGATGAAAGGTACCGAAGCCGCCAAAGAAGCCGCCGATATGGTGCTAGCCGACGACAATTTCGCCACCATTGCCAGCGCTGTGCGGGAAGGTCGCGCCGTCTACGACAATCTGAAGAAGTTCATTTTGTTTATGTTGCCTACCAATGGCGGTGAAGCACTGGTGGTTATCGCAGCGATTTTGTTCGAACTGACTTTGCCGCTCACGCCCGCGCAAGTGCTTTGGATCAACATGGTTACATCAAGCACGCTGGGTCTGGCATTGGCTTTTGAGCCTGCCGAACACGGCATCATGCATCGTCGACCGCGCCCAACAGGGGAAACGCTGCTATCGGGCTTCTTTATCTGGCGCGTGCTGATGGTCTCGGTACTCATCATGACGGGCGCATTGGGTCTCTTTCTGTGGGAACTCAGTGTCGGCACGAGCGTCGAGACAGCGCGCACAATGGCAGTCAACGCCGTGGTTGTCGCGGAAATGTTTTATTTGGTCAATAGTCGCTTCATTTTTCAGCCAGCGATTAGTTTCAACGGATTAACAGGTAATCGCTACATCCTGCTGGCTATCGTCGTCTGTATCCCGCTCCAGATGGCTTATACCTACATGCCCGCCATGCAGGCCGTCTTTGATTCTCATGCTCTGACACTGCTCGAATGGGGTAAGGTATTGGCCGCAGGCCTATTGGTATTCTGTGTAGCTGAATTAGAAAAATTTGTCGTAAGACGCACGCGCTTGACGACTCGCTTGCACCTAGCATGACAAAACATGAACTCAAGAGGACTTTTGTGACCGCAAACATCGCACCAGACATCATGCCGCGCCATCTGCTGTTGGCTTCCGATTTAAGCGCACGATGTGACCGGGCATTGGATAGGTCCGTACAGTTGGCGCAAGAATGGCACGCGCGCTTGGATGTTTTGAATGTACTTGACGCAATTCCCTCGCCGGAGCAGGCGTTGACTTGGTTCAGTGGCGCAACGGACGAGCAGCTCTTGCAAGTGGCGGAACAACAGCTTGCCCGTGATTTGTCTGCGGTCAATGCGTCTGCAAGTTTGCGCTTGGCGCGCAGCACAGACATTACCGCTGCTATTCGAGAAGCAGCGGCGAACGCACTATCGAGTCTCGTTGTCACAGGGGTATCGCGCAATGAAACACTGGGAAGAATCCTGCTCGGTTCGACGGTTGAAAACCTCGCGCGCTCACTGCAACAGCCGCTGTTGGTGGTGCGCCAGCGCGCGCATGGGCCGTACCGGCGCATTCTTGTAACCACCGATTTTTCCGCTCTGTCTCGTCCTGCGCTGCTGACTGCCGCCAAGCTTTTTCCTGGTCGAGAGCTAATCCTGTATCACGCGCACTCTCCGGTGATGTCGGGGCTAGTCAATGCATCGCAGCATGTTGAGCGTTGTATCCGTATCGAAGAAACAGAATGCGCGGCTTTTCTGTCGGCGACAGCGCTTCCCGAAGGCACGGCCGTTCGCCCTGTTGTTGAATGTGGCGCCATCGAAAGCATACTGACCCGCTATGTGCGCGAACATGACATCGATTTGGTGGTTATGGGCAGCCACGGTCGCAGTGGCTTCATGAGCCTGTTGTTGGGCAGCACAGCCGCCAAGTTGTTGGACTGGTTGCCGTGCGACACGCTGTTGGTGCGTGGGGTGCACGCTGCGAGATAACAGCCTGACCAAAAAAAGTGTTTTATTGGCAAGACATAACGCGGCGTTTATGCTGATCGGATGAAACTACACACTGAAAACCTCACCGTACTGTTTGTCGATATTGTCGGCTACACCGCAGCAACCAGCCGCCACTCCCGCACAGAAAATGCGGATCTGTTGAAATCGTTCAACGAGACGCTGGTGCCCATCGTGCACCACTTTCGCGGCAAAAAAATTAAAAGCATCGGCGATGCGATGTTGCTCACTTTTCGCTCGCCCACTGATGCCATGTTGTGCAGCATGGCGATGCAGGATGCGATGCATCAGCGCAATTTGCGGATGCCGAGCGGTGAGCCGATCCACATTCGCGTCGCGGCGAATCTCGGTGAAGTGCGCGTCACGCGCAACGATATTTTTGGCGAGCCGGTGAACATCGCCTCGCGCATAGAAGGCGTGGCACCGGCCGACGAAATCTACCTCAGCGAAGCCGTGTACATGGCGATGAATAAAGCCGAAGTGCCGGCGGCTGAAGTGGGGCAGTTCATGCTGAAAGGCATGGAGCAGTCGGTCAAGCTGTACAACATTCCGCGCTTCGCCACCCATCGCTTAGTGCCGCAGAACGCGCATCCCAGCGAGAGCGGCAGCGAGTTGTTGTTTCCCTACGGCGGTATGCACTTGGGCAGTACCGATAAACCTGTCGCGCCCCGCACTGCGCTGTCTGCCGGCATCGCCGTCCTCGCGGTGGTGATGTTGGGGGCTGGCGCGTGGTGGTGGCTGCGCCCAGCGCCCGCTGCCGTGGCAGTCAGCACGCCGGCAGCTCCCGCAGTGACGCCTACACCTACCACACCCGCTGCGCCGGAGCCAACTGCACAACCAGCCGCGGCAGCCACCACAGAAGCGCAGCCCAAACCTGCTGCTAAACCGGCGGCAAAACCGTCGAAACCCGCTGCCAGCCCGCGATCCACACCCATGCCTAGCAATATCGCCGCCGCCAAACGCGCCTACCGCGACCGGCGCATCAGCCGCGAGCAGTACCGCGCGGTGGCAAACCGCTTAGAGGGCGACTACGACCAGCGCGTGCGTGCGCTGAAGGTTGAATACCGCGCTCGCCGCATGAGCCGCGAGCAGTACAACCTGCGCGTTGACGCCTTGAAACGGCAGTATTACGGGGAGTGAGGGGTGGGGCGATGCAGTCAGCGGGCAGCACCTCCAATCGCTGACTGGTAGTATCGAAGTCGATCTCGACGCGCCCCTGTCGGCAGACGATGAATGAGCAGCAGCAAGCCCGCGTCCTTGCTCATCCATGGCTGGACAGTTTTCACCCACCCGCTGTTTCTGGCTCAGCTTGAAGCACTGGCGCAACAGGTCGAGAACCTCAAGCAGAAAGACCCTGCTGACTATGTGAAGAAGAACGCCAGCAAGCGACTGGCGGCGATCACCAAGCTGGCGTTCGATGTTATCCCGCAAGACCCGACGCGGCCGGAAGACCGGCAGGGCAACAC
>JAWKZZ010000005.1:0-345156 GCA_041395785.1 Pseudomonadales bacterium | reverse complement strand
ATCTGGGTGGCTGATTTCACTCGCCACCTCGTACTTGTCTCTGCCGAATTGATTGAGGCCTTTTACGGCAATCTTGTTGAAAGTCTGCACCTTAAACATGATGAATCACCAATAACCTTTTGATAAATAAAGAAAATACTTTCTGGCAACCGCCTATCTCTTCTCTCGGAGAAAATAGGGCTTGGCTTTCCCGCTCGGTTGGTCGATACTGGCTCAGCCCTTCTGACATCCCCCCCCCACAAGTCAGAAGGGTTGGGTAGCGCAAGCTGTCCATAGGGTTCAGTTCCTTAAATGTTTCACTCCTTAATGGTCTTTGCCCGATTTCCTCCCCCCAGAGAGTCGGGCTTTTTTTTATCTCCACGAAATCACTTCAGCGGAATTTTTTGATCTCGAATCGCAAATGCGGTGACAGAGTTTTCTGGACTACCTTCAATGATGCGATCGGAGTAAGTCAGATACACCAGCGTGTTTCTCTTTTCATCAATCATGCGCACCACTTGCACATGTTTGAACACCAAGGACGCGCCTTCTTTGAAAACGGATTGTTTGCGCGGCAGCGGCGCCAGAAAACTGATTGCACCAACTTGCTGACAAGTCACGGAAAAGTTGGATGGATCTTCCGCCAAACCAAACGCACCTTTAATGCCGCCTGTTTTTGCGCGCGACACATAACAAGAAATGCCTTGCACCAGTGGATCGTCAAATGCCTCCACCACAATTTTGTGATCGGGGCCTATCCATTTGAATACCGTATCCACATGGCCAATTTCTTCTGCCGCTGCTGTTTGCAAGAAACCCAACAACAGCATAAGCACCGAGAGCAATCGCAGACGCATTTCTTTCACCTGACTATTTCGCCGATCTACATGAAGAACCAACGCGCTCATCATAGCCGATTCAATCAACGCAACCGGAATATTTGCCAATGCTGCAGGCACAAAAAAGCCTCGACTCGCGAGGCATTTTTATTGGTTTCAATTTGATTGGTGCCCAGAAGAGGACTTGAACCTCCACGACCATAAGTCACTAACACCTGAAGCTAGCGCGTCTACCATTCCGCCATCTGGGCTCAGGCCGCGCACTGTACTGGCAGGGCATCATACTGTCAACGCTCGCATAGCCACGCGCGGCACGCTCTGCAATAATCCAGCACAGCAAACCCGCCTCAGCCTCCTCTATGGCTCACCCATGAAAAAGACAAAAAAAACTGCCGCGCGGCAACCTGTTAGCAAAGCCAAAACCACACGCGATCCCCATCATCGCCGCGAAGCAGAAAAATATGACAATCCCATTCCCAGCCGCGAGTTCATTCTTTCTATATTAGAAAACAGCAAAGGCCCGATGGATCATCCGGCGCTCTGCCTTGCGCTAAAAATTCGCGGCGAAGAACAAATAGAAGCCTTGCGCCGTCGCCTCGGTGCGATGTGTCGCGATGGTCAACTGCTACAAAATCGTCGCAACGGTTTTGTGCCGGCACACAAGGCCGACCTAGTGAAAGGCCACGTACTCGCTCACCGCGACGGTTTTGGTTTTCTGCGCCCTGAAGATGGCGGTAAAGATTTGTTTCTCAGCGCGCGCGAAATGCACAAAGTGTTTGATGGCGACACGGTATTAGCCAGCCCGCGCAGCATCGACAAACGCGGGCGCGTGGAGGCGCACATCGTCGAAATTTTGCAACGCGCTCATCAGCAATTGGCTGGAAAATTGGTGGAAGAAAATAGCCTGCTGTTTGTAAAACCCGATAGCGCGCGCATTGCCATGCAAATTCTTATCCCGCCGCAACACCGCAACGACGCAAAGAATGGCCAGATGGTGATCGTCGATATTGAGCGCTATCCCGACAACCACCACATGGCGACGGGGCGCATCACCGAAGTGCTCGGCGATCACCTCGACCCCGGCATGGAAATTCGTATTGCTGTGCACAACCACGGCATTCCGTGGCAATGGCCCGCAGAAGTAGAAAAAGAAGCCGACGCACTGGCCGATACGGTGCAGGCTAAAGATAAAAAGCATCGCGTCGATTTGCGTCATCTACCTTTAGTAACTATTGATGGCGAAGATGCGCGCGATTTTGACGACGCAGTGTACTGCGAAGCGCGCAAAGGCGGCGGTTGGACGCTGTATGTCGCCATCGCCGATGTTTCGCATTATGTAACGCCAAACAGCCCACTCGATCGCGAAGCTACTCATCGCGCCACCTCGGTGTATTTTCCTGGCAGTGTTGTACCGATGTTGCCGGAGAAATTATCGAATGGCCTGTGTTCGTTAAACCCGCATGTCGATCGCCTGTGCATGGTGTGCGAGATGAAAATCAGCGCCGCAGGGCGTGTATCCGGTTTTCAGTTTTATGAAGGCTTGATGCACTCGCAAGCGCGCTTCACCTACACCACCGTGGCAAACATGATCGCCGAGCGCGATGACAGCAACAGCGCCGTGCGCCAACAACACGCCGATCTCGTACAGCCGATTGATCAGCTCTATCTTCTATATAAAGCCCTGCATGCAGCGCGCGAGGTGCGCGGGGCGATGGATTTTGAAACGCAAGAAACTCGTATTCTATTTAGTGCCGACAAAAAAATTGAACGCATCATTCCGGTGGTGCGCAATGAGGCACACAAGCTGATTGAAGAATGTATGTTGGCCGCCAACACTTGCGCGGCTGCCTTACTGGAAAAACAAAAAGTACCGGCACTGTTTCGCGTACACGAAGGGCCTAGCGAAGAAAAACTGAAAAACCTACGCGCCTTTCTCGGCGGTTTAGGCTTCTCACTCAGCGGCGGCGACAAACCCACGCCGAAAGATTATCAAACGCTGCTCAGCGCTGTTTCTGGGCGCAGTGATGCGCATTTGATTCAAACCATGCTGCTGCGCTCGATGAGTCAAGCCGTATATCAGCCTGACAATATCGGGCATTTTGGCCTCGGCTACCCCAGTTACACCCACTTCACCTCGCCCATTCGCCGCTATCCCGATTTGTTAGTGCATCGCGCCATTCGCTACCTGATTCGCAATCAACGCGAACTCAAAACCGTGCGCTGCGTTGAAACAGCCCCCGCTCTGCCGCAGAAAAAAATCTATCCGTATGACGATGCCGCCATGGATAGTTTTGGCTCGCAGTGTTCCTCTTGTGAGCGCCGCGCCGACGAAGCCTCGCGCGATGTAGTCGCTTGGCTCAAATGCGAATACCTCTTGGAACATGTGGGCGACAGCTTTGAAGGTGTGATCAATGCCGTCACCAATTTCGGCTTGTTTGTCGAACTGAAAGATATCTATATAGAAGGCTTGGTGCATGTCACGATGCTCAAACGCGACTACTACCGTTTCGATGCCGCCAATCAACGCCTGATTGGCGAGCGCGGCGGCGACATCTACCGCTTGGGCGATAGCGTCAAAGTGCGCGTGATCCGCGTCAATCTCGACGACAGAAAAATTGATTTGGAAATGCTGGAAAAAACAGCTGGCACCACTAAGCGCAGCAAAAAAGAAAGCAAGAAAGGCAGCAAAAAAGCATGAGCCAACACGAATGGGTACACGGCATCCACAGTGTCGCCTCCATCCTGAAATCACAGCCACAGCGTTTGCTGCGCATTCATGTGCAACAAGGTCGATTAGACGAACGCGTGCAAAAAATCATTGATGCCGCACAGCGCAACAATATCGAAATTGTGCAAGCCCCGCGTAAACAGTTGGACAAACTGTGTGAAGGCAACCACCAAGGCGTTATTGCCGAATGCCTGCAAGGCGAGCAGTACGACGAAGATTTTTTGCTGACTCTGACAGAACAGCACGGCAAAAAATTATTGCTGTTGGTGCTGGATGGCGTGACCGATCCACACAACCTCGGCGCTTGTATCCGCACCGCTGAAGCTGCCGGCGCGCATGCGGTTGTGGTGCCGCGCGACAACTCCGCCGGCATGAACAGCACCGTGCGCAAAGTGGCAGCCGGCGCCGCCGATTGGCTGCCGTTGGTCGTTGTCACCAATTTGGCAAGAACCCTGAAACAACTGCAGCAGTCAGGCGTGTGGATTATCGGCACCGCAGGCGAAGCCAACGCGTCACTCTATGAGACAAAATTTACATTGCCGATGGCGTTAGTCATGGGCGCTGAAGGCAGCGGCATGCGTCGTTTAACGAAAGAGCACTGCGACGAATTGATTTCTATTCCCATGCAGGGCGAAACCAGCAGCTTGAATGTTTCCGTAGCAACGGGCGTGTGCCTTTTTGAAATTCTTCGACAAACCAAGCAATAACATGCGACGCCTCATCCGATACTTCCGAGAAAAACCCATTCGACTTTTTTATACCGCCATTCTCTTGAGCTTGGTATTGATTCCCGCCATCCGGCTACCGGGTTTTTTATTTAAAATGGAGATGTTTGCTAAAATTGTTGCCGATCCAGACCACCGAATGGTGAGAGGAGACAAGCATTTCAGCGGCCTCAATAGCGACAATATTCGCTCACACCACGAAGCAGCTGACATTAAAGATAGTGACTTTAATATTATTTTTCTGGGTGACTCCTACATCTATGGGTTCCTTCTCAACCCAACGCAAGCACCACCTACACAACTAGAAATGATTTTGCGAGAAAAATATCACCGGAGTGATATCAATGTTATCAATTTCGGATGGACATCCAGCTCGCCCATTCTCAGTCAGAGACTTCTTAATGATCTCGGGAAAAAATACAAACCAGATTTAATCCTGTTAAGTATCGATATGTCTGACTACAGGGATGAATGGTTCTATAAATCCGTTTTGCAACAGCGAGGGTTTTACTTGTATGTCACTCGCTACCCAAGACTGAGCTACTTGCTTAAAGCTTTACTAGAATTGCTTGAACCTTATCTAGATTGGCACAGTCGGCTTTTTGGATACTCAGGCTCTGGCGGGTATTTTGTTGCGCGCCAACCAATGGAAACATCTATCAATTTATTTGACGATCTTTACGCAACACTGCTGCAAATAAACACCGACACCCAAGATATTTTTCGCGTACCGTTTGTTGTCTTTGCACCGCCCCGCCACTGGCAATACACGGACAAAGAATCCCCAGATTCGTGGGAAAATGGCGGCTTTGACGCCTTAGGGCCGTATGCGCTTGAAAACTATCGCTACTTCTCCAGCAAACAGGGAGAAATGCCCTTTCCTTTTTACACGCTGCTAGACGAATTCAAACAGACGAAAGAGTACCCGTTAAGTTTCAAAGTAGATTCTCACTGGAACAAACGCGGCGCGCGATTCTTTGCAGAACGAGTCAGCGAAAAAATTTCACCCATCCTAGACAATGAGTTAAACGCAAAGCCATAAGATTAAATTAAGCTAGAAAAAAGAGCGCTTAAAGACATTGTGTGAATATGCCACTTTTTTTACATAGTTCACTGTTTCAGGAAACGGCGGAATACCATTGTACTTGATGACATTGTTCTCACCTGCATTGTAAGCAGCGAGCACATACGGTGTGTTATTAGGAAACAGTGTTTTGAGATAGGCCAAGTGCCGCACACCCGCATCAATATTTCTTTGCGGATTATTAATTTGCTGCATACCCAAAGAATATTGTGCCGCTGTACCCGGCATGAGCTGCATCAGGCCGCGCGCACCAGCACGCGATACTGCTTCTGGATCAAAATTGGACTCTACCTGTATCACAGCTTTTACCAAGGCCGGTTCGACGCCGTATTTAATTGCCGCGATACGAATATGCGAATCAAACTCGGAAGAATTCACCCACTTCCTATGATAGGACTTACCAGCTTTGGCCCAAGTCGGTAAATCAGCGGCAGTCCAGCCTTTGCGTCCCATGAATTTACTAACGCCTTCCACATTTTCATCCTGACCGAGCAGCTTGTAGCCATACTCGTTGCGTGGAATATTCGTCACCATTTTTTCGCCGTGCGGCCCGCGATACACGTAGTACGCCGCATCAGCCAACGGCGCAATCAGCAAGGCCGCCATCAACAACAATAGCGTGCGAGCTTTTATCGCTTTGCTCTGTGAAACAACTCTTTTTTGCGTTCTATTTGTTATCTGCATAGTTTGTTTTCTTCATGGCATTATTTGTCTGCATGGTAGGATGCTCACCCATAAAATGGGGGGCAATCAACCAGATGTCAAACCTTGAGCAGGCCACCGGCCTCATTCTTACCGGCTTTGGGCGCTATTTTCAATGTTTTCAGCTGATGACACAGGGCGCACGCGGGCTCTTTGAAAAGGCCCACTGGACGGAAGCACAGGAAATATCCAAGCAACGCATTGATTTATATAAAGAAATTGTTGTCGAAATCGCTGCCGAACTACAGCAACTACTAGGGCCTGCCTGCGCCGACAGTCAATTCTGGCGCACGCTCAAACCCGTATTTCGCCAACGCATCGAAGCCCTCGACAACAGCGAACTGCTAGAAACCTTCTACAACTCCGTCTGCTGTTACCTGTTTGGTCACGCCCGCATCGATGATCAGATGATGTTTGTCACTGGGGATGCCTGCACACTTCCCAACCAAACAGATGACAGCTTGCTCAACCGCTACCCCATCGGCAACAGCATCCGCGCGTTGATTTACCGCATCCTTACGGACTACCAATTCAACATCGCGATGGAAGATATCGAGCGCGATGTACGCAGTATCGTATTAGCCATCAAAGAGCGCGTACTCCCCAATATGCCCGCCGAGCGCAACAGCATCACGGTTGAGCTGCTGAAATCCATTTTTTATCGCAACAAAGGTGCGTACCTCGTCGGTCGCATCTATAGCAACGAACGCCAAATGCCGTTTGTCATTCCATTGATCAACAATGAGCGCGGTGCAATTTATGTCGACACCGCCATTTTTGATGCCGATGATGTGAGTATTATTTTTTCTTTCACACGCTCCTACTTCATGGTGGATACACCTATTCCTGGGCAAATCGTCGCATTCTTGAAACAACTGATGCCCAACAAAGAAATTTCTGAGCTTTACAACGCCATCGGACAAAATAAACACGGCAAAACCGAGTTCTATCGCAGCTTTTTGGAGCACCTACAACACTCCGACGATCAATTTATCATCGCCCCTGGCATCAAGGGCATGGTGATGTCGGTTTTTACACTGCCTTCTTATGGCATTGTGTTCAAAATTATCAAGGATCGCTTTGATCCCCCCAAAGAAATGAGCCACGAAACCGTGCGCGAAAAATACCGTCTCGTATCGCGACATGACCGTGTAGGCCGCATGGCAGACACACAAGAGTTCAGCCACTTTCGCTTTCCGCTTCAGCGCTTCTCTACAGAATTATTAGCCGAACTCAAAACGGTCGCCGCCTCGCAACTGACGATTGAAGGCGACGAGCTGGTGATACACCATCTGTACTCCGAAAGAAAAATGACGCCTCTCAATCTGTACTTAAACGGCGCGACCGATGAACAAATAGAGGAGGCTATGGACGAATACGGCAATGCCATCAAACAAATTGCCGCTGCCAACATTTTCCCTGGCGATATGTTGTTAAAAAACTTTGGCGTCACGCGTCACGGTCGCGTGGTTTTTTATGATTACGATGAAATTTGTTTTCTCACCGAATGTGTATTTAGGGAAATCCCAGAGCCGCAAACCGAAGAGCAAGAAATGTCATCCACCCCTTGGTATACCGTGGGGCCATTTGATGTTTTCCCCGAGGAATTTCGCCTGTTTTTCACCGGCAACCCAAAAGCCAAACGCGCATTCGAGAAAAACCACAGCGATTTATACCATGTCGACTTTTGGCGACAGATGCAAGATCGCATCAGCCACGGCAGCGTAGAAGATATTTTTCCCTATCGCCGCAAAAAGCGTTTTACCCGCGAACTGTCTGGACTGCGTTTTGACAATATCGCCGCGCTGCCATAAATCGCATGTCCAAGATCGTACTAGCCTCCTCTTCACCGTATCGCAAAACACAGCTAGAAACACTGGGGCTGCCTTTTGTGTGCGCCAACCCCGATATCAACGAATCCGCACAGAAAGGAGAAACAGCACAGACACTCGCAGCGCGTTTGGCCGCCGAAAAAGTGCAAGCGATCGCAGAAAAATTTCCTAACGCTTTTATTATCGGCGCCGACCAAACTCTCGCCTTTGAAGATCAAATCCTGGGAAAACCCGGCAGCTACGAAGCCGCAGTGCAGCAGTTGAAAGCCCTCAGCGGCAAAACCGTTGTACTGCACAGCGCCCTTGCGTTATTAGATGTTGCCAGCAACAACTTGCAGCACGCCGTGGTGCCAACCACCGTTCGCTACCGCGCTCTCACTGATGCACAAATCGCATTTTATTTACAGCAAGATAAGCCTTTTGATTGCGCAGGCAGCTGCAAAAGTGAATCGCTAGGAATCGCACTCTTAGAATCCGTGACCAGCAGCGATCACAGTGCATTAGTGGGACTGCCTCTGATCGCGCTCACCACTATGCTGAACAATGTAGGTTTATCGCCGTTGCAAGCGCACTCATTTAAAAACTAAAAACCACCGCCCACCACATCGGGGTAAGCGTGATGGCGATCAATGATGATGCGCGCCGCTTCATCAGCCGTGTCCACCAACTGAATCAAACCTAAATCATCCTCGCCTATACAGCCAGAAGCCAGCATCGTTTTACGCAGCCAATCCATTAAGCCGCCCCAATAATCGCGCCCCACCAATACGATAGGATATTTGGAGACTTTTTTTGTCTGCACTAAAGTCAATGCTTCAAACAATTCATCCATCGTTCCAAAACCACCTGGATAAATAGCAAAGCCAACCGTGTGCTTCACAAACATCATTTTTCGCACAAAAAAGTAACGAAAGGTCATGGTGGTTGTTTGATAGCGATTTGCTCCTTGCTCAAATGGCAACTCGATATTTAACCCGATAGAGCGCCCGCCTTGCTGAAAAGAACCGCGATTGGCGGCCTCCATAATACCCGGCCCACCGCCCGTGATGACTGCCAAACCCGCTTCGGCCAACAACTGCCCGAGTCGGCACGCATCCGCATAATATTCATCCGTTTCTTGCAAACGCGCACTGCCAAACACGGTGACCGCAGGCCCCAAGCCCGTTAGGTGCTCGATACCATCGACCAATTCCGCTTGAATGCGCATCACGCGCCAAGCTTCGACCATTTTTGCACTATCCATCATTCAACCCCAAGACAACAATTTATTATTGCGCCGCTGATGTTATATCAAATTGCTGCAATGCCTGACGCTTCTCTACGGTTAATGACCGCCAAAAATCACACGCAGCTTGCTTGCTGTTATTGGCAATAGACAACTGGCGATCAAACATCATTTGTTTTTTATTGTCCGCGTAAGAAGGCCACGCTAACTGCTCTGCTCGATTGGGGTTGCCTGTATGCGCAAACTGCGCCCAGTAATCCATCATGGCGTAGGCGAGCTTTAATTCATCACCTGCGAAGTGACTGCGAAACCAATTCATCGGCGCGTGAAAAACAAATTGTAATTCTGCACTGTGAAAAGCACCGAGCTTGCGCATCTCAGGCAAAATAAATGCCGCATCGGGATAGGTAAAAGTATAGGCGTACAGTGGCGTCCATGGAGACAACCAATCAGAAATCTGATGGATATTGCAAGCCATAAAGCTATCGCCCAGCACTTCCGATAACGCTGCACCAGGATCCGAATATTTCTCCAAAGGATAACGCGCTTTTACTTTATCGATGACTGCCTGATTGTCACCCACCAAATAGCGAATGCGTTTTTCGTAATCTTCTGCCTTTAACGGCTTGAAACGGTATTCGTGCGAAAACATCACCATCAAGCTGCCTTCGTCATCATTATTGCCATTGATAACCGGCACGCGATTGAAGCGACCCGTTTGAAAACTTTTTTCGATACTTTCTGGCAGGATGTAACTATCGGTTACCGGCCCCCACACACCGAAATCACCTTCGCCAAAAACAAACGCTGGATCATTAGGCAGTGCCTGCAAAATCTCTTCTGGTTTTTTGCCGCGCAAACAGGGCAGCAAATCACCACGCCCTTCACAGCCAGCACGAATCGCCAGCCACTCGCCCTGCTTTTCCGCCGCTGACAAATTGGCATTGTTTTTCGTGCAAGGTCCACTTTCGATAATCGCCTGTTTGAACAAGCCCGCACTCACAGGCGAAGCCAAATGCGCGCACACACTCATGCCGCCGGCAGATTCGCCAAAAATTGTGACATTGCTAGCATCACCACCGAAAGCGCTGATGTTATCGCGCACCCAACGCAACGCAGCCTGCTGATCCATCAAGCCGTAATTGCCGGATGCATATTTTTTATTGTTTTTTTCTGATTCCGCCGATAACGCAGGATGCGCGAGAAAACCCAGTGCGCCAACGCGGTATTGCATGCTGACCACCACCACATCACCACGCGCCGCTAAACGATGCAACGGCGTGCCTTGCAAACCATCGCCGCCGATAAAACCACCACCGTGAAACCACACCATCACCGGTTTAGGTTTTTCTGGTTTTGTGTTGGGCGTTGCGACATTCAAGTACAAACAATCTTCCTGTCCGCGTTGCATATACAGCATGTATTGAAAGCACTGCGGCGGCGCTTGTGTTGCTTTCAACACGCCCTGCCAATTTGCATGGAGCTGCGGCGCCGTCCAGCGCAGCTCACCAACCGGCGGCGCTGCATAGGGAATGCCGTAAAACAGATTCACCTGTTCTTTGATAAAACCCTGCACATCCCCCTGCGCGGTTTTAACCACCGGACCTTGTTGTTTGCCTGAACAGCCAACCAATCCACTCAAACACAACACCGCACACAGTAAAAATCGCAGAGACATTTTTCTTCCTCATCAATAATGGGCAGCACCTTAACGCAGCCCTTGCCGCCGCCGCATTACTGTATATAATCACAAGCTGTATACATAAACAGAGATGTCATCATGCAGGAATTAACCGCTCGTCAGCAGGAAATCCTCGATCTCATCCGCAGTCACATCGATGAAACCGGCTATCCGCCCACACGCGCAGAAATTGCCGAGCGCTTGGGCTTCAAGTCGGCCAACGCAGCGGAAGAACACTTAAAGGCTTTGGCGCGCAAAGGTGCGATTGAAATGGTGGCCGGCGCTTCGCGCGGTATTCGCCTGCCGGAACAACACCAGCAGGGCATCCCCGTGGTGGGACGCGTTGCGGCCGGCAACCCCATTCTGGCGGAACAACATATTGAGGATTACTGCCAAATTCCCGCCAATTTTTTTAGCCCATCCGTGGATTATTTTCTGCAAGTGCGCGGCGATAGCATGAGAGATGTCGGCATCATGGATGGGGATTTGCTCGCCGTGCACAGCACAACACAAGTGCGCAACGGTCAAATCGTGGTCGCGCGTATCGAAGATGAAGTAACGGTAAAACGCTATCAAAAAGGCAGCAGCCCGCACCAACTCAGCCTGCTGCCTGAAAACAGTGACTACGCGCCGATTGAAGTCGATTTGCGCAAACAAGCCTGCAGCATCGAAGGCATCAGCGTCGGCGTAATTCGACGCTGATGTAAATTGTCACGCGTGTTTTATTGCAGCTGCAAGCCGCTGTTAGAAACACCCATTTTTTCGGCTAACGCGGCGCCCGCACTGGCACCCAATTTACCCGCCAGCACATCAAATGGATTTTTCTTAGCTGAATAATCCACCACATCTTCCGCTTTCACTACATCGCGCGCTATCTGTCCTGGGCTGCCGTAGCCATCAATCAAACCCAAGGCCAACGCCTGCTCGCCATTCCAAATCAAACCGCTGAACATATCTGGCGTTTCTTTTAAGCGATTGCCGCGACCGTCGCGCACACGCTTAATGAACTGCGCATGGGTTTTATCCAGCACCTGCTGCCAAAATGCCGTTTCATCAGGCTTTGCGGGCGAAAAAGGATCGAGAAAACTTTTGTGCGCGCCGGATGTGTAATTGCGTCGCTCCACTCCCAATTTATTCAGCGTTTCGACAAAACCAAAACCCGCGGCTGTAACACCGATGGAGCCTACCAACGAACTTTCACTGGCATAGATTTTGTCAGCTGCAGCGGCAATGTAATACGCGCCCGACGCACCGATGTCGCCGATCACTGCGTACAAAGGAATTGCCGGATATTTAGTGCGCAAGCGTTTAATTTCGTCGTACACATAATTGGATTGCACTGGGCTGCCGCCGGGGCTGTTGATTACCAGCAACACCGCTTTGGTTTTCTTGCTTTCAAAAGCTGCACGCAAACCGGTCACGATGGCATTGGCGCTGGCCTCACTGTCCTCGGCAATCACACCGTGCACACGCACCACAGCGGTGTGATCTTTTGCTGCATACAGCAAATCGGCTTTGCCGCCCTGCTGCGCGATGGGCGAGAACAAAAACAGCGCGCCGATCAAATAAACAAAAGTCAGCAACTTAAAAAAAACACCCCAACGCCGCGCACGGCGCTGCTCGGTTTGCGACTCGTTGACCAGTTTTTCCAGCATGTACCACGAGCGGTCTTGCTCATTTGCGGGCAGCGTTGTTTTCTTACCAAAACCAAACATAAAAACACCTATTGCATGAATCGGTTCAGCATAACCGATGGACAGACAGGAGGCACCTCCGTTTTACCGCGCTGCAAGCTGCCATATACTCCCCCGACTCGACACAGGAAACTGCACGATGATGAAGATCAAAGTCAGCATAGTGATTGCCGCGCTCACACTGCTCTCTATCACAGGCTGCAATAAAAAGCCCCTCACCCATACCAGTACCGCCGACGGTAAAGAAACGGTTTTTACCGGCGATGTGGAAGACAGCATCCGCAACTCTACCCCTGACTTTCGTTTAGACCCGCAGGCACCGGCGAACGCGCCGAATGTCGTTGTCGTATTGGTCGATGATCTCGGCTATGCCGACACCTCCCCTTACGGCAGTGAAATTCGCACGCCGAATATCCAGCAGTTAGCCGACAGCGGCTTGCGCTACAACCGCTTTACCGCCACCGCCATGTGCTCGCCCACACGCGCCGCGCTGCTGACCGGGCTCAACCACCACTCAGCCGGCGTGGGCTGGGTAGCCGAGTGGGACTTTGGCTACCCAGGCTATCGCGGTGAACTAGCCCCCAATGTCGTAACGCTGCCGCAAATCCTGCAACAAAACGGTTACGCCACTTACGCCACGGGCAAATGGCATCTCACCAATGGCGAACACCGCTCACGCATCGGTCCATTCACTTCTTGGCCGACACAAAAAGGCTTTGATCGCTACTGGGGCTTCTTAGAAGGCGAGACAGACCAATTTGAACCCGCTGAAATCATCAGCGGCAATGAAGTGCAAGAAATGCCTAAAACACCCAACTATTACTACCCCGATGATTTGAGCAATCACGCAATACAAATGATTAAAGATTTGCGCGCCGTGAATCGCGAAAAACCTTTCTTCTTGTATTACACACCGGGCGCTGTACATGCCCCGCATCACACCAAGTCGGAAGATCGCGAACGCTATCGCGGAAAATATGCGGAAGGCTGGGACAAAATCCGCGAGCAACGCTTAGCCAAACAAAAACAACTCGGTATTGCACCCACGAACACAGAGCTGACATCACACAACCCCAAAGTGAGTGACTGGAATGCTCTCTCGCCTGATCAGAAAAAAATGTACGCCGGCTTTCAAGAAAATTACGCCGGCTTTGTGGACAACCTCGATCAACAAGTGGGGAAACTGCGCGAATATCTGCAACAAACACAACAACTGGATAACACTATTTTTATTTTCCTCTCCGACAACGGCGCCAGCCCAGAAGGTGATGCAGAAGGCCAGTGGAATAGCTTGGCGTACTACCACTACAACAAAACTACTACCGCAGAAAATTTGCCGCATCTCAATGAACTGGGCGGCCCCAACACGCATCCGCACTATCCACTGGGATGGGCGCAAGCGAGTAACACGCCGTTCAAACACACCAAACGCACCACGCACGGCGGCGGTGTGAATGTGCCTTTTATTATCAGCTGGCCGAAAGGTATTGCTGCGCGCGGTGAAATTCGCCAGCAATTCCATCATGTCAACGATCTTGCTCCCACACTACTGGAACTGCTGAACATTCCACAGCCCACCCAATATCAAGGTCATGCTGTCAAACCGATGGAAGGCACGAGCTTTGCCTATACCTTCACGCAAGCACAAGAACCGTCGCACAAAAAAGAACAGTATTACGAATTGGAGGCTAACCGCGGCTACATTGCCGATGGTTGGAAAATTTCTTCCTACCGCGAAGGCAGTCAAACCTTTGACGAACCGCAGTGGGAATTATTTGATCTCAATAATGATTTTTCCGAATCAAAAAACCTTGCCGCAGAAAATCCAAAAAAAGTGAAAGAGCTGGAGAAAAAATGGTGGGCAGCGGCAGAACGCTACCAAGTATTGCCGATGGTTGATGTGGGCTTACTCGAGCGCGCGCTGTATTCAAAATTTGTGCTTTTACCACAACCGAAGCACATGGTGTTCCCTGTGGGCGGCGGCACCGTGCCGCACAATCTCGCACCAATACTGCCCGGCAAGTCGTACACCATCACCGCCAATATTCAGCGCGATAACGACCAACAAAACGGCGTGATCGTCGCGCAAGGCGATAGATTTTCTGGCTACTCGCTGTACTTAAAAGACAATCATTTGGTGTACGAACGCAACACCGGCATTGATGTAATCCGCTTGGTTTCCAATGATCCAGTCCCCGTGGGCAACAGCACCGTACAGCTCCGCTACGACAAAGTATCCACCGGCTTTGCAGTGGCCAAAGGTCTGTTTTCTGAAGGTCTAGGCTTCAACCTGCTGAGCGTACTCAAAGGCTCTGGCACGCTGCTGATCAACGGCAAAGAAAGCGGCAGCGTGGTCATCGCACAGCCGTTTATGGTGGGCTGGGAAGGTTTGGATATCGGGCGCGACACCGGCTCATCGGTATCGCCGCAATACGAAACACCAAACACCTTTGCCGGCAAGCTGACGCATGTCGCTTTTGACACTTGGTGATGCGCAAAACACAGCGATCGGAGTATTCTCATCCACACAGCCGATATTTGACGAGGTAGGTCATGGCAGCACGCCACACACACATCATGCGAACACTGTTTTCACCGGCGAAACTGGCTGGTATCGCCACCTGTTTTTTCTGCAGCAGCCTGCTGGCACAAACCGCAGCACCCGCTGCCAAAACCATCACCTTGGCCGCTGATGAATGGTGTCCCTACAACTGTGCTGAAGAAGACAAAGCCAAACCCGGCTACATGATAGAAATTGCCCAAACTGTTTTGAGCAAAGTCGGCTACACAGTTGAGTACAAAACCATGGCCTTTCAACGCGCCATGCAGGAAGTATTGAATGACACCTTAACCGGTGTGATTTGCGTTGACACTCCCACCCTGGCTGAGGCAGAAGCGCTATATCAGAAAACCAACAGCAAACCGGCTGGCTTTATCCAAACCGTAGCAATGGGCATGCCCAGTGTTTCCATTTTTACAAGCAGCACCAGCACTTGGACTTTTGATCCCGCCAACCCCGAAGCCAGTCTCAAAGCACTGGGCGGCAAAGTGGGCATTCCGCAAGGTTATTCGTTTGATCTCTCCCCCACCTTGCAAAAAATGGGATTGCTCGTGGAAATTTCCAGCGATGCACCGCTGCAACAGCTGCTGAAAATGCTGGAGGGCGGCAGATTGGCTGCGATCATGGACGACAGCGCGGTAATCCAATACGAAGCGGCGCAGATTGGACTAGGCAATAAAATTCGCTTCGCTGGGAATACAGAAGATCCCTTGGCATGCACCATCGGCTTCAATACCAAAGACAAAGACTATGTCGATCTACTGAACAAAGGGATTGCTGAATTACGCGCCAGCGGAGAATTAACCAAAATACTTCAGCGTTACAACATCAAAGATTGGAATTGATATTTTGAAACTGTCTTTACAGTTTATGAAACACAGTGTCATTGCACGCATCTTGCAGTTTGTGGTGCTGGCGGTGTTTGTTGCTCTGTGCCTCAACGCTGCCATTAAAGGCATATACATTCGCACCAACTTCACCAACCAGCACACCACTTCCATTCGCAACTTGGGCAACTTCATTGCACCATCGCTATCGCAAGCCATTTGGAACTTTGACGACAAGGCCATAAAAAATTTACTCGACAGTGCACAAGCAGTTTACGGCCTCACCGACTGCAAACTATTTAGCGACAAGGCGGTTTTGCTCTATCAATGCCAGAGCGCCAACATCAATGCCGACACTGAATACAGTCAAGAAAGTTTTGATGTTGCAACCGAAAATAATCAAGTAGTTGGCAAATTGGAGTTGTACTACAGCACCGACAACATAAAACAGGTATACGCCGGCTTTCTCACTTATGAAATTCTGCTCTCGGTTTTGTTATTTATCGTTTTGATTGCGACCGTGGCTTATATCGTGCGCCGCTTTGTCAGCAAACCGATTAACGACATCATCACCACCTCCGCTTTAATTGCCCAAGGTGATTTAACGCAAAAAATTATGATCGACTCCGAAGACGAACTAGGACAACTGGCGCGCTCGTTCAACCGCATGGTGGATTCGCTCAGCGAATTGGTAGAACAGATCCAAGCCAGCGCCGAAGCCTTAACCAAAGAACTCGATGCCTCGTCTACCTCCTTGATGCACATCACCGAAAGCGCACAACATCAGGAACAGGCATTTCTGCGTATGCGCGAAATGTTTGAGCTATCCGCCAGCATGGCCAACACCGCCAACACACTGGCACAAACCACGCTCGGCGACACAGAAAAATCTCGCCAAGGCATGCAAAACACACAGGCGGCGATGGGTGACATCAATCAAACCGCGCAGCAAATTGCCGATATCGTCGCAAAAATTACTGGCATCGCGAAACAAACCAACTTGTTGGCTCTGAACGCAACCATTGAATCTGCGCACGCCGGCGAACACGGTCGCGGCTTTGCTGTCGTTGCGACGGAAGTGCGGAATCTGGCTGAGCAAAGCGGCGATTTCGCCAAAGAAACTTCGCGCATGCTGCAAGCGACTAACGCAAAAATTGCTGACGGCGTTGCCATATCCGAATCCGCTGGCGCCAATATTGCCCGCGTCATCACCAACTACACCGACATCGCCGACAGCATTGCGCGCATCTCGCAAGCCGCCGATGAACAAATCCATCTCGTCAATGACAGCGTAGACACACTAGAAAACAATCTGCAATTAACGCGCAATGTTATTGCAGGCCACCGCGCCATTGACGAACACGCACAACAACTGGCAAACATGGCGCAGAAATTTCGCACTTGGTCTGCCATGCATCTGCATTTCTAATCGCCCGCTATTTTTTTTCAATGATGCAACGGCACCACGCCCACTTGTGGCAACTCTGCCAAACCAATATCGCGTGCGTGTTGTTCAAAGGCCTTGTTCTTCCAGAAAAATGCACCAGGCATCGTCGTGGGAACGACCAACACATAAAATAGCGCACGACCGACTAGCGCCGTGAGCAGAACCGAGCACAACAGCGCCGTCCAACCCAGCAGCGACAGCACTCCCTCGCCGGCAAACAAAGCCAAGGCCAAGGCCAACAGCGCATTCACAGCAAGTAAGCCGTTGCGCGCCATATAAGTTTTGCCGAAGGTTGTGCACTGGATGTAGAACGATGCCGCACCTTCGTGTTCAGCCGCGTGCAAATCGTGACGATGCCAATACAAACCCACACCTTCCACCAACATACCAACAGCCATCAACACGCCGAGCAGCGACAGCAGCGGCAACACACTCACCCCCATCCACAACAAATACGGCACAGCCAATACACCCACCACCACGCTACCTAAGTTGAAAATGGTTCCGACAAAAGTGAAGCCGGTGTGTTTGTGATCCCAAAACGGACGCGCCTTGATGCGATAGCAGCGGTACATGTAGTACAGCGCCACGGCTGAAGCCAGCATACCCAAGCCTGCAAACACCTCACGCGCCAGCGCCAATGGCGACAACACCTCTGCAGGCAGCACGCCGATCAGCATCTGCACCCACGCGTTCGCCGGTAGCGCCGCCAACCAACTGAAGCCGGCAAACGCCATGAACAGCACGATGCCCAAGCCTTCACGCGACACCGGCGAGTGGCGCAGGTTGTTAAAGCCGCGATAAAAACGCATCGGTTTGCCCAAGTGGATGGTGGACATCAACAAGCCCAGCGCAATCAAACCGAGCGACACCAAGGTAACCACATCCGCTACCGGCGCTTGTGCTACTTCCAGCAAACCGGGCACCGCAAACCATTTGCCCAGCGATAACAAGGCAAAAGCACCCGCTGCCGCTTGCGCCGCCAGAGTAAAAATCACTAACGGATTTTCACGCGACGACAGTTTGCTGAAGCTCCAGTGACGCGCCACGCCCACTTTTTGATCCACCATCGGGCGATAGTATCCAGCCGCATCATCCTTGCGGTATTTGAGCGGCATAGAATCGGTGCGCGTCACTTCACGCGGCATGGATTTGGTTTGTTGAAAGCGAATATTCGGTTTAGTGATGGATGGATCAGGAAATCCAGGAATGCGCGTCTCAATTTGCTCGCGATTGTCCGGTGTATTTTCTACCACGCCGAAGTTGAGTGCGTTACCGACACACGCCGATACGCAAGCGGGTTTTAATCCCACTTCCAAACGATCCACACACATATTGCATTTTTCGACGCGGCCTTTCACCGGATCCAACTGCGGCGCGTTGTACGGACACACCCAAGTGCAATAACCGCAACCAAAACAAATGTCTGGATCCTGAATTACCGCACCGTATTCTGCGTGCTTGGTGTAAGCGCGCGTTGGGCAGCCTTTCAAACACACAGGGTCATCACAGTGGTTGCACGCCATGGAAATATTCATGCGCGTGTAATTGGGATAAGTGCCGCCCTCTACATAACCGACCGAGCGAAAACTCAAATGCGGCGGCATATCATTTTTCTCACTACACGCCGCTTCGCAAGCGTGGCAACCGATGCAGTTGTCTGCCGTAAAGTGAAACGCGTGCTGCTTGGTGCGATTGGGATTCGCACTGATCTCATCCACACCGTTGATATTTAGACTGACACCGCGATCCGACGCGAGAATAATCGGGTTGCCATAGCGATTAGTGTCTTGTGTCACAGGATCATGCAGTAACGCATACGAAGGCTCGTTGTTGCGCACGGGAAACAGCGAAGCTGTCGGTTTTTGGCGATAAAATCAGAATAACCCACAGTATTGTCTTGCACAGTTTGGCTCTTGCAGCCACAACTACCGCTACCACAACCACCTTGCTTCTTGCTTGCTACGCTGTCTGCGCTTGGCACAAATTCATACACACTCATGGCTCACCTCAGAACTTACGCATTTGCAGATTCAAGCGTGCCGCTTCTTGCTGATCGGTTTTTTCAATGCGCACAGAACATTGTTTGAATGCCGGCTGACGCGAGTGTGGATCGAGCAAACCCAGCGTCAACCGATTCACGCAATCGTGAAAATGGAATGGAATAAACACCATATTGTGTGGCACGCGCTGTGTTAATTGCACCATCACCACCGCATCGCCACGGCGCGACACCAAGCGCACATACTCCATGTGCTGCACATCCAGTTCGTGCGCCGCATCTGGGTTGATTTCCATGTACGGCGTCGGACTGAATTTGTTGCAGTTGCCCACTTTTCCGGTTTTGGTGCGCGTGTGGAAATGCTCCACCACGCGCCCGGAATTAAGCCAAAACGGAAATTCACTACACGGCATTTCATTGTTTTCGATATACGGCAGCGCCAATAAACGCGCTTTGCCATCGGGAAATTGGAACACGCCGTCGATGTACAAACGCGGGCTGCCGGCTTCATCGCCTTCGCGCATCGGCCACTGAATACCGCGCGATTGTTCGATCAAGTCATAACTCATGCCAGAAATATCCAGCATGCGTTCACGACCATTCAAGCCTTTGCCAAATTTCGACAGCGCCTTCATTTCCTCAAAAATGCCTTCGGATGTTTCAGGGAAACGCATACGACGCCCCTGCTCCCAGCGCTTGGCCAGTTGCGAGAAAATCCACGCATCGGGTTTGCTGTTGGCGAAAGGCGGCGCAATCGGGCGTGTGATATTCACGCGCCGCTCGGTGTTAGTAAAACAGCCTTCTTTTTCTGCCCACACCGCGCCCGGAAGATACACATGCGCATACTGTGTGCACTCCACATCGACATAAGAATCTTGCACCACACACAATTCCAATTTCTCCATGGTTTTGCGAATGCGCGGCGAGTTGGGCATGGATGTCATCGGGTTGGTGGCAACGATCCACAGTGCCTTGATCTGCCCCGCCTCAATCGCAGGAAAAATATCGGTTTCGGATAAGCCGCGTTTTGCTGGAAAAAAACTTTCATCCACATTCCAAAACTGTGCAATCTCTTCGCGGTGTTGTTGTTTTTCTAACATGCGATAACCGGGCAGACCCGAGCACGACGACCACTCGCGTGTACCCATCGCATTGCACTGGCCAGTAATTGAAAGCGAAGTGCCACCGGGTTTGCCGATATTGCCGGTGATGAGATTTAAATTGTTGATTGCACTCACGCCATCGGAACCGTGTGTGCTTTGGTTGATGCCCATGGTCCAGATACTCATCGCCGCACCGGCTTGCGCGTAAGTGCGCGCCACTAAGCGAATCGTGTCTTCGTCGATGCCGCAAATTTTTGCAGCCGTTGTGGGATCGTAGGCTTGCACCAGTGTTTTTAATTCTTCAAAACCCACGGTGCAGCGATCGATATAGACTTGATCGTGCAGCCCTTCGTTGATGATGACATGCGCCAAACTGTTCAGCAGCACCAAGTCTGTACCGGGCGTGATCGGCAAATGAATATCGGCAAACTGCGCGAACATCGTCACGCGCGGGTCCACCACAATCACAGGAAATTTGCGTTTTTCCAGTGCTTCTTTTAAGCGCCAATAAATAATCGGATGCTGCTCTGGCAAGTTGGAACCAAACGCCAGCAAACAACCGGTGTGTTCAAAATCACCGTAGCAGCCTGGCGGGCCATCGGAGCCAAACGAGCGTTTGTAGCCGGACACCGCCGATGCCATACACAGTGTGGTATTGCCGTCGTAATTGTTGGTGCCGATCACGCCGCGTGCGAGTTTTCCCAGCGTGTAAAACTCCTCGGTAAGAATTTGTCCGGTTGAAACAATCGCCACCGCATCGCGACCGTATTGCTCTTGAATGCGCTGAAACTCGACAGCGGTTTTATCCAGCGCCGTGTCCCAGTCTACTGTCTGCCACGGCTCAAAAATTTTGTTGCGAATTAAAGGATCGGTGCCGCGCCCACTGGCTTTAAAAATTTGCGCTTCGGTTAAACCTTTGATGCACAGTTTGCCGCGATTGACATCCGCGTCACCCACACCGCGCGTGGTGACTGGCACGCCATTTTTATCGATGCCAATTTCAATTGAGCAGCCTACGGAGCAATAACCGCAAGTGGCGTATTTCCACTCCTGCACACCTTTGTCGTGCAAATGGATGGGATTTTTTTTGCCGCGACCGAACAACATGGTCTTACTCCCCAGTAAAAATTATTGCACCAACAACAGGTACAGCAGAAAAAAATTCGCCAGCAGCGATAACAACGCTACCGTGCGCCATACACCGAGAGGATTGCGTTCCAGCAGTGGACTTTGACGGCGCACAACCAAGCCGTGCGTTTCCCCGCGCTCCAAAGCCAGCAACATTTCTTCCGCTGTTTCAAAACGCTCTTTCGCATCGCGCGCGCAGGCTTTCAACAAGATATCGTCCAACCACAGCGGCACATCGTGGCGATGGCGCGTTACAGGCGTTGGGTCGCCAAACACAGGCTTTTGAAAAGGTTCAATCTCGCCGTAGGGATACTGCTGCGACAACAATCGATACAAAGTCACGCCAGCCGCATAAATATCGGTCGTGGTGGTTGCATCTTCCCCGCGCAATAACTCCGGCGCCATGTACGAAGGCGTACCCGCAGTAGTCAGTTGGCGCTCAGTGCTGTTGGCGTGTAATGCCACACCAAAATCGAGAATGCGCAGCACGCCATCGGCACCGAGATGTAAGTTTTCCGGTTTGATATCGCGATGCACCACATGCAAGCGGTGCAATGCGCCTAACGCACGCAATAACTGCTGCGCGAGCTGTGCGGCTTCGTTGACAGAAAATCGTTGCCCGCTCGCCAAGCGCCGCGCCAAGGTTGCGCCAGTGTGAAAGCGTTGCACCAAGTACAACGCGCTGCGCTGCTCCTGTGGCAACACCAATACATCGACGAAATGTTTGGACGGCATGCGCGCCATCAACCACTCTTCGCTGACTAGCGCCAAGCGCCGCAATTCATCATCGGCCACCGCCGGCGCCAGCGTTTTTAACACCCAGTCGCCATCGTGTTGCGGGTGGCGCACGCGATACACCAGCGTTTCGCGCGATTCGTGCAGCAGTTCTTCGATAACAAACCCATCCAGCACATTGCCCGATTTCAACTTCGCCGGCGGCGACAACATGCGCCCTGCCGCCACACGCTGCTGCACGGTATCGGGCGGCGTTTCCAAGCAGCGCACAACCAAGGCCGACACATTGTCTTGGCTGCCGGCGTCCAAGGCCTGTTCACACAACTTCAAGGCACAGGCTTTCGGCTCGTCATACAGGTGTAGTGTTTTTAAGATGTCCGCCTCGGGCACGCTGGCCCACACACCGTCGCACAGCAGCAGAAAACTGTCGCCCGCCTGCCAATCGCCTTCGATGTAATCCACGGCCACGGATTGATCGAGGCCCAGTGCGCGCGTCAGCACATGCGACATCTGCGGGTGATTCCAAACATGATCCGTCGTCAGCAATTCAAGGCTGTTGTCGCGCATGCGATACACACGCGTGTCACCCACATGTGCAATGCAATAACGCGAACCGATCAACACCAACAGCGACAGCGTAGTGGCCAGCGATGCGTCACTGCCATTGCTGCGCTGTGAACGCAGCCAGCGGTTTTGTGCGGTGATCACACGATCCAAGGCAATCGGCGGCGCCCAAGTGTCCGGTGTGGCGTAGTAGTCATTCAACACGCCGCGCACGGCGTACTGCGCGGCGCGATCGCCGTGGTCGCAAGCGCTGATGCCATCGGCTATCGCAAACACCGCCCCGCGCGCGGCAAAGCTCTCTGCAGAGGGTGTAGCAATGCCCACCGCATCTTCGTTGCGCGGTTTTTGTCCGGCGTAGGAATCAGCGCCTGCGCGCAGATACCGATCCATCATCAAATCCGAGCCGCTGATAACGCACCCCAAGTGGTACGCCAGCGTGTTTTCACCGACAACAAGCCCGCCCAAGAGCTCAGCGCCAACACCGCGTACAGCCACAGGCCCCACTGATATGAACCCGTCAGCGACTTGCTGTAGCCGAGGCCAGCCGCCAGCAAGAAACCACCGATACCGCCAGCCATGCCGATCAAACCCGTCATCACGCCGATTTCTTTATTGAAACGCTGCGGCACCAACTGAAACACCGAGCCATTGCCCGCGCCCAACACCAACATCGCCAGTACAAATAGCGCCAGTGCGACATAGGCCTGCGACGGTGTTGTGCCCACCAAAATGATCAAAATGCCAACCAGCGTGTACACCAGCGTCAGCGCGCGAATACCGCCAAAGCGATCAGCGAGCAAGCCGCCAATGGGGCGCATCAGGCTGCCGCCAAACACGCAGGCCGCAGTGAAGTAACCCGCCATCATCGGCGAGAGACCGTACTGGTCATAGAAGTAGCCGGGCAGTGCGCCGGCCAAACCGACAAAACCGCCAAAACTCACGCAGTAAAAACCCATGAACAGCCAAGAGTCTTTGTCTTGCAGTACTTTTAGGTATTCCTCAAATTTTTTCTGCGGCGGGCATTCCGGCGCGTCTTTCGCGCACAGCAGATACACGATGAAGGCAACCGATAGCGGCAACAGCGCCCAGCCGAGCACATTGGTCCAACCGAAAGCTGCTGCCAATGCCGGCGCAAATAGCGCAGCGAATACCGTGCCTGAGTTGCCCGCACCGGCGATGCCCAAAGCTTTGCCTTGGTGCTCAGGGGGATACCAGCGCGAAGCCAGCGGCAGCGCCACTGCAAAAGCTGCACCGGCCACACCGAGGAATAAACCGAGTGTCAGCGCCTGCGTATAGCTATGGATACCAGCCAGCCACGCCACCGTGAGCGCTGCCAACATAATGAGCTGGGCAATAATGCCCGCCATGCGCGGCTTTAGGTGATCCACCAACACACCGAACACCATGCGCAGCAGCGCACCGGAAAGAATCGGCGTGGCAACTAACATGCCGCGCTGTGAAGCCGTCAGTGATAGGTCTGCCGCGATCTGCACCGAGAGCGGCCCCAACACATACCAAACCATAAAACTGAGATCGAAATAGAGAAAGGCTGACAACAAAGTCGGCGTATGGCCCGACTGCCAGAACGATTTCTGCATGGCACAACTCCATCAATAAGCAATGACAGCAGTGACAGAGCAAGCGCCGTGCCATGCGCCACAAAACGCTAAATAGATTGCCGATTTCCACGCAAAAACCGCGCTATGCACCATAAAAAGTCAACACACACAGCTCACGCACCACAACGCGCCACATATGCAGCACAGAAATTTCTTCAAACTATTTTTTTTGCACACTTTTGCAGCAGAAAGAAAAAACTCGCACCGCCATAACGCAAAACTCGCTAATTGACGCCAAAAATTAGGGTTTCTCGTCTTAACAACATCGCTGGCACAGTTCTTGATATGCATATCGCGTAATGAATCTGGCGCGAGGTGTAGGCCATGCAGAAACAAAAAATCGTGGTAGTGGGCAACGGCATGGTGGGTCATCACTTTGTCGAACAAATCATGCATGACGAGCGTTATGCCATCACCGTCATCGGTGCTGAACCGCGCCCTGCTTACGACCGCGTGCATCTCTCCGAAGTGTTTGCCGGCAAAGGCCCCACCGATCTCGCACTGGCAACACGCGAGGCGTATGAAGCAGCAGGCATTCAAGCCATTTTTGGCGAAGCGGTTACTTCGATTGATCGCGACAACAAAACCATCACCACTGCACTGGGTCGCCACTTTCCCTACGACAAATTGATCCTCGCCACTGGCTCTTACCCGTTTGTGCCGCCGGTGCCGGGACACGATCACAAACACTGTTTTGTGTATCGCACCATTGATGATCTCGGTGACATTCGCGCAGCCGCAAAAAATGCAAAAACCGGCGTGGTTGTCGGCGGTGGCTTGTTGGGTTTAGAAGCGGCCAATGCGCTGCGCAATCTCGGCTTGGATACGCATGTGGTGCAATTTTCTGCGCAACTGATGGACGCACAAGTCGATGCCGATGGCGGCGCTATTTTGCGCAACAAAATTGAAGAACTTGGCATTCATGCGCATGTCAGCAAAAACACAGTAAAAATTGTCGAGCAGAAAAAAACCGGCGTGTTGCAAATGCAGTTTGCCGACGGCGACACACTCGACACCGACCTCATTGTGTTTTCTGCCGGCGTGCGTCCCGATGATGCACTCGCTAAAGCGGCCGACTTAAAAATTGGCGAGCGCGGCGGCATCGTCATTGATTACCACTGCAAAACCAGCGACTCCAATATTTTTGCCATCGGCGAATGCGCACTGTGGGGTGGAAAACTATTCGGTTTGGTTGCGCCCGGTTATCAAATGGCCAAAGTAGCTGCCGATGCACTGCAAGGCGGCGAGTTGTGTTTTAACGGCGCAGATATGAGCACCAAATTAAAACTGCTCGGCGTGGATGTCGGCTCTATCGGCGATGCACACGCGCGCACGCCGGGTAGCAAAAGCTATCGCATTGTCGATGAACACCAAGGCATCTACAAAAAAGTGGTTGTCAATGAAGACGCCACTAAAGTGTTGGGCGGTGTATTGATCGGCGACAACAGCGATTACGACACGCTATTGCAATACATGCTGAATGAGATTGCGATTCCCGGCAGCCCACTGGCATTGATTGCACCCGCCGGCGAAAACAAACCGACACTCGGCGCATCGGCTCTACCAATGACGGCGACGATTTGCTCTTGCCTCAATGTCAGCAAACAAAATATCTGCGACAGTATCGCCGCTGGCTGCTGCTCACTGGCCGATGTCAAAGCCGAAACCAAAGCCAGCTCAGGCTGTGGCGGCTGTGCTGCACTGCTAAAAAATGTGGTGGAAAGCGAACTCGCTGCACGCGGCGTGGAAGTCAACAAATCCATTTGTGAACACTTTGCACACACGCGCCAAGAGTTATTTCATATCGTCAAAGTAAACAGCTATACCACTTTCGAAGAAGTGGTGCGTTTCCACGGCAAAGGTCACGGCTGCGATATTTGCAAACCCACCATCGGCTCCATACTCGCTTCGCTCAACAATGAATATGTGTTGTCGAACACATTAGTGCCGCTGCAAGACACCAACGACACTTTTCTCGCCAACATGCAAAAAGACGGCACTTTTTCTGTAGTGCCGCGCATGGCGGGCGGTGAAGTCACGCCAGACGGTTTAATCGCCGTTGGACAAGTAGCCAAAAAATACAATCTCTACACCAAAATCACCGGTGGTCAGCGCGTGGATTTGTTCGGCGCGCGCGTGCACGAACTGCCGTTGATTTGGAAAGAATTAATTGATGCAGGTTTTGAAACCGGTCACGCCTATGGCAAATCGGTACGCACCGTGAAATCTTGTGTCGGCTCCACCTGGTGTCGTTACGGCGTGCAAGATTCTGTCGGCATGGCCATCCAATTAGAAAATCGCTACAAAGGTTTGCGCTCACCGCACAAATTAAAATTTGCCGTTTCCGGTTGCACGCGCGAATGCGCCGAAGCACAGAGCAAAGACATCGGTGTGATCGCGACTGAAAAAGGTTGGAACTTGTATGTGTGTGGCAACGGCGGCATGCGCCCGCGCCATGCCGAATTATTTGCCACCGATCTCGACGATGAAACACTGGTTCGATACATCGACCGCTTGTTGATGTTTTATGTCGAAACTGCCGACCGCCTGCAACGCACATCGGTGTGGCGCGAAAATCTGGAAGGTGGACTTGAGTACCTGCAAGCCGTCGTCATTGAAGATTCTCTCGGCATCGCCAACAAACTGGAAGCGCGCATGGAGCACATTGCCTCCACTTACCAGTGCGAATGGAAAACCACCGTCGAAGATCCGGAAAAACTGAAGCGCTTCCGCTCTTTCGTCAACGAACCCACTACGCCGGATGAGAACATCGTGTTTGTCAGCGAGCGCGGCCAACCGCGTCCCGCTACTGCCGCTGAAAAATCCGCCAACCGCATCGCCGCCGAGGAGCTAGCCGTATGAGCAATGTCATCGCCATGCAACCCAAAGCCGAGTGGCAGGATATCTGCAGCATCGACGACCTCGTCGCTTATTCCGGCATCAGCGCCCGCGTAAACGGCGTACAAATCGCGCTGTTCTATGTGCCCGATGCAGAACCCAAGGTCTATGCGCTCGACAATTGGTGCCCTGCTGCCGGCGCCAATGTGCTGGCGCGCGGTATCGTCGGCGACATCAATGGCGAGCTGGTGGTCGCCTCTCCACTCTACAAAGAGCATTTTTCGCTCACCACAGGGCGCTGTTTAGAGGCAGACCTGCAAGTGCGCGTGTGGCCGGCGGCTATCCACAACGATCGCGTGGCGATAAATATGTAATCCAACGGCTTGACTATTCCCGTGCAATCCATAACATGTAAATTGCATACATGTTATGGAGACCTGCCAAATGCTCAGCGAAAAAACCATCCAAATCGTCAAATCGACCGCCCCTATTCTGCAAGAACACGGCGAGACACTGACCCGCCATTTTTACAAACGCATGTTCAGCCACAACCCCGAAGTGGCGCCTTTCTTCAACCAAGCTCACCAAGGCGCAGGCAATCAGCAGCGCGCACTGGCTGGCGCCATTGCCGCTTATGCAGCGAATATTGATAACTTGGAAGTGCTGGGCGGCGCAGTGGAACTGATCGCACAGAAACACGCATCTCTTATGATTAAAGCTGAGCAATACCCAATTGTCGGCGAAAACCTGCTGGCTTCGATTCGCGAAGTGTTGGGTGCAGGCGCCACCGACGACATCATCAACGCTTGGGCTGAAGCCTACGGCTTTTTGGCTGATATTTTGATCGGCCGTGAAAAACAAATTTATGCAGAAAATGCGCAAAAAACAGGTGGATGGGAAGGCTTCAAATCGCTGCGCGTCATTCGCAAAGAAAAAGAAAGCAGCAATATCACCTCTTTCTATTTAGCAAACACCGATGGTGCGCCGCTGCCTGCCTTCAAGCCGGGACAGTACATCACCGTACGCATGGCGACACCGAATGGCTCCACCACCATGCGCAATTACAGCCTCTCCGACAAACCCGGTCAGGACTATTTCCGCATCAGCGTAAAACGCGAAGTACCACCAGCCGCCAATACACCGGCTGGTTTTGTTTCCAACCAACTGCACGACAATATTGATGTCGGCAGCACGCTCGAAATCGCACCACCATGCGGCGAGTTTTTCCTTGATGTCAGCGAAAAACATGCGCGCCCTCTCGTGCTACTGGCAGCTGGTGTCGGCATTACGCCAATCAACAGCATTCTGCTAGCTGCGTTAGATGCATTCCCTGAGCGCAAAATTGTGTTGGTGCACGCGGTATTAAATCCAGAAGTGCAAGCGTTCCGCGCTTCTTTCGATGCGCTGGCACAACAACACAAAAACTTGAAAGTGTATTACCGCTACAGCGATGCAGCACCCGTCAGTGCCGCCAATGCCAGCAACGGTTTTGTCACTGCGGAATATTTGGAATCACTGCTCTCTGGGCGCGATGCCGATTATTTCTTCTGCGGCCCACAGCCGTTCATGGTCGCGCTGTATCACGGCTTGATGCAGTGGGGTATTCCCGCCTCGCAAGTGCATTTCGAGTTCTTCGGTCCGCGCCAAGAGCTGGAAAAACAACCCGCGTGAAGTCGAAGCACTCCAGCCCAAAAAAAAGCCCGCATAACAGACTGTGTCAAAACTAGCAGCCTGAACAGGTAACAGAGACAATGCCCGCATTGAAAAATGCGGGCATTGTTATTTATGGCTTACATCAAAGGAGAAGCGGTTACACAAGGCAGTTTGTTTCCCGTTTCGCTCGACGAACTGATTCCCGCCGATCATCCGGTGCGTGTAATTGCCGCTTATGTTGATAGTCTTGCGCTGGATACCTTGGGTTTTTCTAAAGCGGTAGCTAAAGCCACAGGGCGACCGCCGTATGATCCCGCCGACATGCTGAAGTTGTATCTGTATGGCTATCTGCACCGTGTGCGCTCATCACGCCGACTGGAAGCTGAGTGCCAACGCAATGTGGAAGTCATGTGGCTACTGAGTCGTCTGACACCGGATTTCAAAACCATCGCCGAATTCCGACGCTTGAATAGCAAAGCATTTACAGCCGTATGCCGCAGCTTTGTACAATTTTGTCGGCACGCAGGGCTGATTGCCGGTGAGTTAATCGCCATTGATGGCAGCAAATTTCAAGCGGCTTCTTCGCGCAAGCAATACTCGAGCGCAACGCGTTTGGCGCAACAACAGGTAGCATTGGATAAACAGATTGCCAGCTATCTCACCCAACTGGATCACAGTGATAAAGCAGAGGCTGACACGGTTGTTGATCGTTCTGCCGTACACGCCGCCTTGCAACAACTGCAAGCCAAACAGGAGGCCGTGACAGAGCAACACGCCTTTTTGCAGCAGCACGGTTTGACGCAATACATCCACACCGAACCCGATGCACGCATGATGCGCCACGCCCACGGCAAAATGACTGCCTACAATGTACAAACAGCCGTTGATACACAACACGGTTTGGTGGTACATCACGATGTCACGCAAGATACCTGTGACAGTCGCCAACTATTGTCCGTGGCGCAAGCTACGAAAGTGGTTTTGCAGCAGGACACGCTCACCGTCACGGCAGATGCCGGTTATTCCAACGGCGAGCAATTCCAAGCCTGCGACGATCAACAAATTGAAGCCTTTGTGCCACCGCATCGCGCGGTCAACAACCAGTCGCAACAACAGCATTTTCAAAAAGAAGCGTTCACCTATGATGCCAACAGCGACAGCTGGCGCTGCCCGAACCAATGCACACTGACGCGCAAGCAAATGAACAAGGGCTCTGTGATTTATGCCGCGAGCACCAGCGACTGCTCCTGTTGTCCACTCAAAGCGCAATGCACCAGTGCCGCGCAGCGCTTTATCAGCCGCCATGCGCACGAAGCCGCTTTTGATCGCATGACAAAACGCCTGCAAGCGCGACCAGACATGATGCGCTGGCGACGGCAGACAGTGGAGCATCCCTTTGGCAACATCAAGCAGTGGATCATGGGCAATGGTCGCTTCCTGCTATGGGGATTGCAGGGTGCCAGCACGGAAATGGCACTGGCTGTCACGGCTTACAACCTGAAAAGAGCGATCAATATTGTCGGAACAGAAAAAATGATGGCTTTGCTGGCGTAAAGCACCACTTTTAAAAAAGTGACGCACATTTATTACGAAATTGGCAGATAAAAAAATGCCCCGAGCTAGTCGGGGCATTTTTTTGCTCTTCAGGCTGCTAGTTTTGACACAGTCTGATAAGCGGGCTTTTTTTTGAAGAGATGGTGGGTCGTGATGGATTCGAACCATCGACCAATTGGTTAAAAGCCAACTGCTCTACCGACTGAGCTAACGACCCTCGAAAGAGGCGCTCATCTTAATGTCTGACCACAAAAAAACAAGTATTTTTTGCCAGAAATTACATCATTGATAGCGTGTGGGATCTGTAATTCCCGCCTGCTGAAACCCCTCACGGCGCAAACGGCAGCTATCGCAAACACCACAGGCCGCACCTGATGTATCGGCTTGATAGCACGACACCGTTTGCGTGTAGGTCACTCCCAAGCGCGTACCCTGCTGAATAATGGCCGCCTTGGTGAGCTGCAACAAGGGTGCATGGATCGTGATGGTGCGCCCTTCTACGCCAGCCTTGGTCGCGAGATTGGCCATGGCTTGAAACGCCTCAATGTACGCTGGGCGGCAATCGGGATAGCCGGAGTAATCCACGGCATTCACGCCGATAAAAATATCGCGCGCATCCAGCACTTCCGCCCAACCCAAGGCTATCGATAAAAACACGGTATTGCGCGCCGGCACATAAGTGACAGGAATCCCGTCGCTGGCATCTGTCGGCACGGCAATGCTGCTATCCGTTAATGCCGAGCCGCCAATGGTTGAAAGATCCAGAGTCACCACTTTGTGTACAACCGCACCGCCCGCTTGCGACACCTGCTCCGCAGCCGCCAACTCCGAACGGTGTCGCTGCCCATAATCAAACGCCAAGGTGTAACACTGGTAACCCTGCGCAGTAGCCATTGCCAATACCGTGGCGGAATCCAAACCACCGGACACCAACACCACCGCTTTTTTTTCGGCTGCCGTATCAGCGCCCACGCTCATCTCCCCAAATAATTTTGTGCAACTGCAACTGCATTCTGACCGACAAATTGTCTGCAACAATCCAATCGGCCAAATCACGATAAGAGAGCTGACCAAAAGCAGGCGACAACAAAACTTCGTCTACCTTTTCATGCAATTGGTATTGGTCAATTTGCAGACGCGCCCAGTCATAATCCGTGCGATCACACAATACAAATTTGATTTGATCGTTTTTGGTTAGCAACGCCAAATTTTCGTAACGATTGCGCGCCAGCTCACCGGATGCTGGTGTTTTCAAATCCACCACGCGCGATACGCGCACATCGACTTCATCAATTGCCATCGCGCCGCCCGTTTCCAGCGACACTTCATAACCGGCATCACACAACTGTTTTAACAGCGCGTGCACATTGGGCTGTGCCAGCGGCTCGCCGCCCGTCACCGTGACAAAACGCGGCTTGTACGCAGCAACGGCATCTACAATGGTGCTGATTGTCATCAACTGGCCGCCTTCAAAAGCATACGCGGTATCGCAGTATCCACAACGCAGCGGACAGCCCGTCAGCCGCACAAACACGGTAGGCAAACCCACCGTGCGTGTTTCACCTTGTAGCGAGTAAAAAATCTCGCTGATACGCAATGTTTTCTCAGCAGCCGTCACGATGCTACATAGACTCTAAATAACTTTTTGCCAGTGGCGCCTCCTTGGAACTGCCTGCCGCTACTTCCTTTAACAAGCTGCGCGCCTGTTCTGTTTTGCCCTGCTGGTTGTAAATTTTCCCCAAATTGTATTTCGCATTATCCGCTTTGCTATGTGTGGGAAATTTTTCGATCAACGAAGAAAAAGCTTTGGCAGAGCCGTCCATATCACCTTTGGTTTGATGCACAAAACCCAACCAAAACCATGAACTACCCGCATAACTACTGTTTGGATATTGGTTAACAATATTTTGAAAAGCCATGCTCGCCTTGTCGTACTCTTTTTCTTTCAATAAACCATAAGCAGCGTCGTACTCCGCTTGACCATCGTTATTGGTTGCCGCAGCAGAAGCTGTCGTTGTGGCTGCAGCACTCGCACTGCTGCTAGCACTGGTCGTAGCCGCTCCACCCGACAAACGCTGTTCCAACTCAAGCTGCTGACGACTGAGATTGCCTATTGTGTGCGCCTGCTCTTCCAACTGTCCGCGCAAGTTGGCCACTTCGTCGCGCAACTGCTGCACCTGCAGAAACAAACTGCCTCCGCCGGCTGCGCTAACGGTACCTACCGCAGCACTGCTTGCACCAGTGTTCGCAGAGGTTTGGTCTGTGCCAAAAGTTCTCGCCGTGTTTGTTGAACTATTTTCGTACCCTTGATTTACTTCAGCTCGCGGCTGTTGCGTGCTGAGATCAATGACTTGTGCGGGCGCTGCATACGCAACACTTCCCACTGCCAGAAAACTCGCAGCCACCACCATTTTTTTTGTACTGTTCATCAACATATCTCCTCTCTCTTACAACGCACGATTACAAAAAACAAAAAGGGCCAGCCTAATGAGTGCTGACCCTCTTTTTTTTGTCAGCTCTTACACTGACCACCCAGAAAAAAGGTGTTTTTATTTAACAATTTCTACGCGACGGTTTTTGCTGTACGCCCAATCGTCACTGCCTTGCTCGGCTGGACGCTCTTCACCGAAGCTAACGACTTCCAACTGGCTAGAGCTAACACCGCGCATAGACAAATAATCGGCTACCGATTTGCCACGGCGCTCACCGAGTGCCATGTTGTATTCACGCGTGCCTCGTTCATCGGTGTTACCTTGTAATACTGCTTGCTGACCAGAGCTTTTCAGCAATTCGCTGTAAGCGTTCAGCATTTCTTCAGAAGCTGGCTGAATGTTGGCGCTGTCGAATTCAAAATACACCACATTGCCGTACTGGTCAGAAACAGAACCCCAATCACCGCTGCCAGAACCGATGCCGCGCGTGTCTGCGCCACTCAGACCATCTGCGCCACTACCGCCGTTGGCAGAAGCATTTTCATCTTCGCTGCTCTGTTGGCTTGAGCAACCAGCCATCAACATAACAGCAAATGCAACACCGAGAATTTTTTGCATGATGGACATAAGTATTCCTTCGTAAACGAGTGAAAAGTAAGGGAAATAACAGCGGGCGCGATTATAGCACTCTCAATTAGTATCGCACCCCTAAAAATCACTGCGAGCGAAAAGGCCCCCACGCCGGCTCTCGCACATCGGCGTTTTGCACGGGCACTGTCACTTGCACGCCACCGTCAACCGACACAGTGGACAACACCGAACGCCCGCCGCGCTTGGTGGCGTACATCACCATACGACCGTTAGGGGCCAGAGCCGGCGATTCGTCGAGGCTGGTCTGCGTCAGCACAGTCACGCGCCCGGATTTCACATCCTGCACGGCGGTGTGGAACACTCCATCGCGGCGGTGGATGAACGAGATCAATTTGCCGTCTTTGCTCATACGACCGTGGGCGTTGTAGTCCCCCTCGTAGGTGATGCGCTCCGCCTGCCCAGAGCTGACAGAGGCTTTGTAGAGCTGCGGCTTGCCGCCACGGCTAGAGGTGAAAATGATGCCGCTGCCATCAGCCGTCCAGCTGGGTTCGGTATCGATGCCTGGGTGATTGGTGATTTGGCGCAACTGACGGCTGGCGATGTCCATCACATAGATATCTGGATTACCGCCTTTGGACAGACAAATGGCCAAGCTGCGACCATCCGGTGAAAACGATGGCGCGCCGTTTAGGCCGGGGAAGCTGGTGAGGCGCTCGCGGCGACCGGTTGCCAGTGTTTGCAAATAAATACCGGGACGACCGCCCTCAAACGACACATAAACAATTTGTTTGCCATCGGGTGACCAGTCAGGCGACAGCACAGGCTCCGTGCTGTTCATCAGCACTTGTTCGCGCGCACCATCTTGGTCTGCCATATACAACTTCACATTGCCGACACCGCCACCGACATACACGATGCGGGTTTGAAAAGCGCCGCGAAAACCGGTCAATGTTTCGTACACTTGATCGCTGATGTAATGCGCAATATCGCGCAAATTATTGGGGCCGCCCTGAATAGTTTTGCTGAACATCAATTTCTGGCCGTTGACATCACACAAAATAAAAGTTGCTGCAAAACCGCCATTGCCCAACGGCGACAACTGTCCCGTTACCAAATACTCTGCGCCCGACATACGCCAATCGCGATACACCACTTCCGACTCTGCATGCGGAAAAGACAACATGCTTTGCTTGTCGATAGGCTTAAATTGGCCGCTGCGGTACAAGTCACTGGACACAATTTCCGCCACTTGATCGCCATTAAAACCGCTGCCACTCCACGCGAATGGAATCACCGCAATCGGCGTCGGATTGCGACCACCCTTGTCGATATTGATAGTCAATCGTTGTGCGTACACCGTCGTACACGCAAAGAAAAATACCAAGGAAAGAACAATTTTCTTCATAGCAGCACTGCCTCTTACATAAGAAGATCTTGCGGGTCAAACTTGAGATCGAAGTCGCTGAACATTTTAAGTTCTTCCGGCTTCATCTTGTCAGTAATATCTTTGAAAGTTTCCACTTTGCGCACTGCAGCCTCGGCGGCCAAGTCAAAAGCGCGGTCGCCACTGCTCTGTACCACCTGCACATCTTTCACTTGCCCGTTAGGCAATAACTGAATGCGCAGCACAACTACCATCCCCTGCCGCGCATTCGGTGGTCGGTTCCAATTGCCTTCCACCCGATCAGCAATCAATCCTACCCACTTGCCCAACTGCTCTGCGCTCAACGCACCTGTACGGGTGATCTCTTCATTTTTCAATTCAGCCTTCAAGTTTTCATCCGCTTCCTTTTTAATTCTCTCACTGTCTTTAGCTGACTTTGCATCTTGTTTTTTAGATGCTTGTTTTGCGTCAGGCTTTGGCGGCTCGACTTTCTTTTCCGGCTGTTTTTTCGGCTCTACCTTTGGCTTCGGCGGTTCCGCTTTTTTCGGTTCAGCTTTTTTGGGCTCCGGTTTTTTCGGCTCTGGCTTGGGCGGTTCCGGTTTCACCACCACCGGCGAAGGCTTGTCCACCGGTTTAATTTCTGGCGGTTTTTCCTTGGGCTTCACCACTTCCGGTTTCGGTGGCTCTGGCTTGGGTGGCTCAGGCTGCGGTTTCGCTTTTTCTGTTTTTTGCGTTTGGGTGCGCTGTTGCGGCATGGTCGATTTTGGCGCGTATACCAGTGACGCTTTCATCATCGCAGGCGGAGCCATGACTTTCTGTTCGGAGTGCCACCACCAACTCACCGTCATGGCTATCACGATAAGAATGTGCAGCCCAACACTCGCCCCTAGCGGGCGTATCAAACTGTCGTCGCGCACATCAGACACCGACGGCTCTCACTTTTTTGCAGGCGCAGAAGACGGCGGCTCAGTCACCAAGCCCACATTGTCAACACCCACGGCCTGTAGCGCGCCCATCACTTCCACCACGGTGCCGTAATCGACGCGTGCATCGCCCCACACCAGCACCGGTGTTTTAGGTTTATTGACGCGCACCTTCTGCACTTGTTCTGCAATCGTTGCCAAGGGCTGCGCCGCATTTTGATCCGCGCCGAGGTTGATATAAAAAGTTTTGTCTTGCTTCACCGACACAATCAGCGGCTCTTCCTGTGTATCCATCGGTTCGGTGCTGGCTTGCGGCAATTGCACTTCAACACCTTGCATCAGCAAAGGCGCTGTCACCATGAAAACAATCAACAAAACGAGGCAGACATCAATCCACGGAACAACATTGATCTCCGCTTTTTGTTCGTGCTTTTTGCGCCGTCTCACTCACCGCCTCCGCGAACCACTGAGTGCGCTTGACGGTGCAGGATGCTAGAAAATTCTTCCGCAAAAGTTTCATAGCGCGCCAGTTGGCGATTCAATCTGGCGGTGTAGCGGTTGTACGCAATAACCGCTGGAATAGCTGCAAATAACCCGATGCCGGTGGCAAACAGCGCTTCGGAAATCCCCGGCGCTACGACAGCCAATGTTGCCTGCTTCATCGCCGCCAAACCGTGAAACGAATCCATGATGCCCAACACCGTGCCAAACAAACCGATGTACGGGCTGGCAGATGCCACATTCGCCAAAAACGGTAAATGTTTTTCCAGATATTCTTCTTCACGCGCTAAGGCCACACGCATGGCGCGCTGCGTGCCTTCCATCACCGCATCGGCCTCTATGCCCGGCTGTTTGCGCAAACGCGTAAATTCTTTGAAACCCGCGCGGAAAATACTTTCCAAGCCATTGACTTCGCCGTGGTGCGCGCGATCATTGCCTTCACGGTACAAGCGCCCTAAGTCGATGCCCGACCAAAACGCCTGTTCAAATTGATGAAAGCTGATTTCTGCATCGCGATAATCGCGCCAGCGACGAATAATCATCGCCCACGACACTAACGACGCGCCGATCAACACCAAGATCACCATTTTGATCGGCAGTGCAGCGTGCAAAAATAATCCAAACAAGGACAGCGATTGATTAGCTGCTTCCACGGTTTTTCCCCCTTAAAACAAACGCGCTACTACCGCGTCGAACATAGCAAGTGCGCACTCAAGTTTTTCTAATCGAAACCTAACTTAACTTTTTCGAACATCACATCCGGCATGGCGCACGGTTTTTGCGTGGCGCGATCCACGCAGGCGATGCGAACTTCTCCGCGACACAGCAGCTCTCCCCCACGGAAAACTAACTGCTCAAAAACAATATTGCTGCGCGCTACTTTCAACGGCACTGCCGTTACGCTTAACTCGTCATCCAGTCGCGCTGCACCAAGATACTGCACATTGGCAGAATGCACCACAAACATTTTATCGTCGGAAAAAATAGCAGTTTTGCCGTAACCCAACGCCCGCATGAACTCGGTGCGCGCGCGCTCCATAAATTTCAAATAATTGACATAGTAGACAATGCCGCCGGCATCGGTGTCCTCAATGTAGACACGCACATCCACGGCAAAGTTCACGGCTCACCCCGCTGTGGCGGAGCAATTCCCAAATGCGTATACGCCAGCTTGGTTGCTAAACGCCCGCGCGGTGTGCGGTGCAAATAACCCTGCTGGATCAAATACGGCTCCAACACTTCTTCAATCGTGTCGCGCTCCTCGCCAATTGCAGATGCCAAACTCTCTACGCCCACAGGGCCGCCATCAAATTTTTCGATGATGGCCAGCAGCAGACGGCGGTCCATAGCATCGCAACCCAAGTGGTCAACGCCCAACATCTTCAACGCGATATCCGCAATCTCGGCACTGACGCTGCCGCTGTTTTTCACATCCGCCACATCGCGCACGCGGCGCAATAAACGGTTGGCGATACGCGGCGTGCCGCGCGCGCGGCGGGCAATTTCCACCGCTCCATCTGCATCCATGTGCATGCCGAGCAAACTGGCAGAGCGCGCGACGATATGGGTCAAATCATCAACATGGTAGAACTCCAAACGCTGCACGATGCCGAAACGATCGCGCAACGGCGAAGTTAGCAAGCCGGCGCGCGTAGTCGCACCCACCAAGGTAAACGGCGGCAGATCCAGCTTGATGGAGCGCGCAGCCGGCCCCTCGCCGATCATGATGTCGAGCTGGTAATCCTCCATCGCGGGGTACAGGATTTCCTCCACCACGGGGCTTAAGCGGTGAATTTCGTCGATAAACAACACATCGCCCGGCTCTAAGCTAGTCATCAGCGCGGCCAAATCGCCCGCTTTTTCCAGCACCGGGCCGGAAGTCGTTTTCAGCGCCACACCCATTTCGGCAGCGATGATGTTGGCCAATGTAGTTTTGCCTAGCCCTGGGGGGCCGAAGATCAGCGTGTGATCCAACGGCGCACTGCGCTGGCGCGCAGCTTGGATAAAAATCTCCATCTGTTCGCGCACTTGCGGCTGGCCTACATAGTCAGCCAAGCGCCGAGGACGAATGGCTCGATCTTGATGATCTTCACGCTCCTGCGCGCTGGGCGTCACCAGCTGGCGCGCATCAGGAAACTGGTCTAACTCGATCATCGAATGTGCGCCCCACCCACAAAAAAACCGCAAAAATACCGTCATCAAACGGCGCTCATGCTATCACAAGCCCTTGGATTTCCGCTGGATTCCTTGACACTCCCCATAGCCGCGCCTAGCATGCCGCCTGCTTTTCACCCCTTTGCCCGCAGGCTTTTCGTGCTCTCATTTCATCAAGCCGTCGCAGAAGATTTTGCCGCCGTGAATGCGCTGATTATTGAGCAGCTGCACTCGCGCGTTGCCTTGGTGGAAAACATCGGCCACTACATTGTGGATGCGGGCGGCAAGCGTTTGCGCCCACTGTTGGTGTTACTGGCGGCGCGCAGCCTCGGTTACACCGGCACGCACCATATCGACATGGCTGCCGTGATTGAATTTATTCACACCGCCACCCTGCTGCACGACGACGTGGTGGATGTATCAGCACTGCGCCGTGGACGCGCCACCGCCAACGCGCAATGGGGCAATGCGCCCAGCGTGTTGGTCGGCGATTTTCTCTACTCGCGCGCGTTTCAAATGCTGGTAGCACTCGGCGATATGCGCATCATGCAAATCATGGCCGACACCACCAACACCATTGCAGAAGGTGAAGTGTTGCAACTGGTCAACGCCGGCGACATCACCACCAATGAAGAACGCTATCGCCGCGTGATTGCCTGCAAAACCGCACAGCTATTTGAAGCGGCAGCACATTGCGGCGCGATCATTGCCGCTGCCGACACCGACACGCAAAAAGAACTGGCGCAGTACGGTCGCCACCTCGGCATGGCGTTTCAGTTGATCGACGATGTGCTGGACTACACCGGCGACAGCGCAGAAATGGGCAAGAACATCGGCGATGATTTGGCCGAGGGCAAACTCACCCTACCGCTGATTTACACCCTGCAATTTGGCGATACAAACGATGCGCAATGTGTGCGCGATGCGATTGCCAGCAAAAGCACTGAACATTTGCCGCGCATTATCCAGATCGTGCAGAGCAACGGCGCACTGCAATACACCGAGCAAGCGGCACTGCGCGAAGTGGAGTCGGCTTTAGGATGCTTGAGCAGTTTGCCGGCTTCACGGTATCGCGATGAGCTGACCGCGCTGGCGCATTTCGCCATCAAACGCCGCACATGATTTAACATACGCGGTGTAAACGAGGCATCAAGGAGCTCTCTGTGAGCGCACCCACTTTCGCACAACGCTTTCCCTGCTGGCCTGATTTACAGGCGCACCGTCAACGCTTTCAAACGCAATCATTATCGCAACTGTTTGAAACCAATCCAGATCGCGTTACACAACATACAATTGAAGCGGCCGGTTTGCGTTTGGATTATTCGAAAAACTTTATCGACGGCGCGTTACTTCACTCGTTGATGCAGCTGGCAAAACAAGCCAACCTGCCACACGCCATCACGCAATTATTAACCGGTGGCACAGTGAACAACACCGAGCAACGCTCGGCTATGCACACCGCTCTGCGCTCACCCAAACCAGCCATTGAAGCAGAAGCTATTCAACAAGCTTTTGCGCAAATGGAAACACTGGTTGGCGATATTCACAGCGGCAAATGGCGCGGTTTTAGCGATGAAACCATCACCGATATCGTCAATATCGGCATCGGCGGTTCTGACCTCGGCCCGCAAATGGCAACGCACGCACTAAAACCGTTTCATACAGGGCATGTGCGCGTACATTTTGTTTCCAATGTCGATCCCTCCTGTTTGCAAGATTTGCTGCAACACATGGCGCCATCGCGCACATTGTTTATCGTCGCATCCAAATCATTTACTACACTGGAAACACTGCAAAACGCGGAAGCGGCGCGCCGTTGGTTACTCGCTGCTGCACCCAACAGCGAAGCAACCGCTCGCCATTTTGTTGCTGTTTCCAGCGCTGTAAAAAAAGCGGCTGACTTTGGTATCAACGCACACAATATTTTGCCGATGTGGGACTGGGTAGGCGGCCGCTACTCGCTGTGGTCAGCCATTGGTTTGCCGATTGCCTTGGCCGTCGGCATGCAACACTTTCGTGCGCTGTTGAATGGCGCGCACGCGATGGATGAACATTTTCAGCAAGCACATCTCGCGCACAACATGCCAGTAATGCTCGGCTTGCTCGGTTTTTGGTATCGCCACTTTTGGCAAGCCAGCACGCATGTGGTATTGCCTTACGATCACTACTTGCGTTTTTTTCCTGACTATTTGCAACAGCTCGACATGGAAAGCAACGGCAAACATGTCAATCACGCCGGTGCCGATGTGCCTTACGAAACAGGGCCTGTCATTTGGGGATCGGTCGGCACCAACGGACAGCACTCCTTTCATCAGTTATTACATCAAGGCACGCATTTCATTCCCGCCGACTTTATTTTGTCGCTGCAATCACATCACCCAGAATGCGATGAACAACACCGCCACTTACTCGCCAACGGTTTGGCGCAAAGCCAAGCGCTGATGTGCGGAAAATCACTGGCTGTTGTCGAAGCCGAATTACAACAGCAAGGTTTATCGGCTGATGCAATTGCGCAGTTGGCGCCGCACAAAGTCATCACTGGCAATCGCCCTAGCAATTTGCTCACCATCGAACAATTGACGCCGGCAACGCTGGGCGCATTGATCGCGCTGTACGAACACAAGGTGTATGTGCAGGGTGTGTTGTGGGATATCAATTCCTTTGATCAATGGGGCGTAGAGCTTGGCAAACAATTGTCCGGCCCTATTTTTGCGGCGCTGTCTGGCGGTGACGGCCGCAGCTTGGATGCGTCAACCCAAGCCAGCATTGCTCGCTACCAACAGCGCTAATTGCACCTAAATGAGCACTATTTGCTCATTTGGTGACTTGGCTCACAGTACAAACACAAACCACTACGCTGAAGTGATCTCATAAAAGACATAAGTTATGACTACAAAACCCACGCCGGAGCATGCTGTTATGAAAGATAAATTCATCGCCAAGGTGCCTGATTCTTATATCCCTCATCCACAGTTGTCTGCGCGCACGCAGTGGGAGTGCAGCTTTAACACCGCTTGCTGGGTGCGACTCCTGCAAGCTCGCCACAGCAAAATTAGTTTGGTGCTCAAATTTATTGATCAGGACAACATCAGCAAAGAAGTGCGGGTCGATAGCGGGACTGGCGAGTTGGGAGGAAGCATCCTGCTCTCTGGCGTTGTGACCATACACGCCGTTGGCAGAATCACCGACATGAGCGTGCATTTAGAGGTACCGGACCACTGCCCTCCCTATGTGGTCGATGAATTGTTTGTACAGAGCACGGACAAAGCCGCTGCGAAAGTTCCTAAACTAGTGACGGTCGCCTAATTTAAGCGCGACCACCCATTTCCTGCGCGGCGTCTTCTTTCCAGAGGTTGAGCGCATCGCAGAGCAGTGACTCAGCGAGGCCGTTGTTTTCCTCTTGTACACTCAGCAGCGACACCGGTACGGTTTCAAAGGTCAGACCCGTCAATCGGTTGATGCTGCGCTCCAACTCGTCTCGCCTGTATTTCGCACGAAGATGTTAATACCTCTTGCTGCCTTTCATAACCACTACTCCTCACTTTTGCCTTGCTTTTATCAACAAGCGTGAGATTCGTGCCAACTGTAATACCCAATAGAAATCAGCAAGACAGCGTCAGCGCCGCAAAAGCAAGAAAAGCAGCGCTGACTGACAAAAATTATTCACCAAATCTGTCAGTCGTCTCAACAGAGCCAATTAATTTGTCACGGCGCGAAACCATCAGCGCTTGATTGCCACGCTTCCACATTCAAACGCACGACTTCGCTCGGTATTCGACATCCGCAGATTGAAGTGCCAATCGGCAAATTCCAAAACTCAGACTCGTCGGTATTGTCTCTACAACGCCTCGCCGACATATCGCGCGCGCGCAATTGCCGCTTTCGGGTCAGCGATTTCACGACGATTTCACCACTGACGGATAAGCGCGCATGCGCTCCTCCACCAGGCGCCGGTGACAACGACTTGCCGCTGCTGCACACCAACCAGCCACCAGCAGCCCGCTGAATCATGCCGGAATTCGCAAGGTTAAAATCACGGGAAAATAATGGTGTGGAAGCGCTCATTTCACCAATATACGGCGTCCTTTCTGGTGCCACGCGCGCTTTTTGATAAAGCGGATCATTTTGTCCTGTATGAAAGATCAGCACCGAATTGTTCACAACCGCCAGTGCAGTCCTGCGTCAACGGAATGTAACAATGACAGCAATTTTATTATAAAATGCTTCCATGCCAGCGTTAACCATATATAGCTCTGATAGCACCACGTCACCAAAGAAATAGCGATCGGGTAAAATCACCGTCCCGGCACTTCTTGCGATCCGATGTCCTCCATAGGGCATCAATGGTGGAGCTTGCGATTTTCTTCCAACAATGGATTAGCACCGTTAGGGAACGAACCGTCCGGCTGGTGCACTTTAATTAATTGGAACGGCAAATGCTTTTCCAGTGCATCCGACCAAACCCGGGCACCACCGTTGCCGGTATTGATCACCAACTTCAACGGCTTCAGTGTGGCGATCAACATAAGCCAACAAATGCTGCACATAGGCATCGCGGGTGGACTGCTCTTGATAATTGCCCGCGCGCGGCGGTGCAGCAAAATTGCCGCTCTCGGCCAAGGCTTGAATCTCTTTCAAACCGGTATCACCACTGATCGGACGCGAGCCTTCGCGCACAAATTTCATGCCGTTGTAATCCATCGGGTTGTGGCTGGCTGTCACGGCAATGCCGCCATCAACGCCCAAATGAAAAGTGGCGAAATACACTTCTTCCGTGCCGCACAAACCGATATCAATAACATCGGCGCCTTGCTCGCGCAAACCACGCACTAACGCCGCTGACAACGCTGGGCTGGACAGACGAATATCGTGACCAACCACTACACTTTTCGCGCCGAGAAATTGCACAAAGGCGCGACCGATACGGTAGGCGATATCTTCATTGAGCTGATCGGGTACACGACCGCGCACATCGTAGGCTTTGAAACAATTGATTTGAATCGCACTCATGGAAACTTCTCAATCCTTATTTTGATTGACGATAAATGTTTTCGTAAACATAGCGTTCGTGGCTTCGATAAAACCTTCCACGCTGCCGCAATCGTAACGCGTACCTTTGAAACGATACGCCAGCACAGCGCCTTCTTGTGCCTGCTGCATCAGGGCATCGGTCAACTGAATTTCACCGCCTTTACCCGGTGGCGTTTTTTCCAAAATATCAAAAATATCTGGCGTCAGAATATAGCGTCCGATCACCGCCATATTGCTAGGCGCATCGGCTAATTTAGGTTTTTCCACCATGTTGGAAACGCGGGAAAATTCCTTCTTTAATTTTTCGCCTTCCACCACACCAAATTTCAATGTCCGCGCCATCCACTTCTTGAATCGCCACGATACTGCAACGGAATTGTTTGTACAGCTTGACCATCTGCGCCATGACACCCACACCGGCTTCTGGCGGCATGCACAAATCGTCCGACAAAATTACACCAAACGCTTGATCACCCACCAAGCGGCGACCGGTGAGAATCGCGTGACCCAAACCTTTCATTTCGCGCTGACGCGTGAAAGAAAATGAGGCGTTATCCATCACGCGCCGAATGCTTTCCAAATATTTTTCTTTGCCGGTACCCGCAATTTGATGTTCCAATTCAAAATTAAGATCAAAATGATCTTCAATGGCGCGCTTGCTGCGGCCAGTAACAAAACAAATATCATCCAATCCTGCATCCAATGCTTCTTCAACGCCGTATTGCACCAAGGGCTTGTTCACTCACCGGCAGCATTTCTTTCGGCATCGATTTTGTAGCGGGCAAAAAGCGCAGCTATAACCGGCAAACAGGGAACAAACATTTGTTAACGAGATGTCCTGCAAAAGAAGATGGGCGGAAATGATATGAAACGAGTGGGGATATTTATGGGCATAAGCATACAGGATTATGGCGCGTATCGATGCAATCAAGCAAAACAGCAAGAAATTCGCGCAAGTTCCTGCCACACAAAGCATTTTTCCACTGTGTTTTGCTGGACAACGCTATATCTGCCGTTAAACTGACGGACTTTTGCCGACAGGGATCGGGAACTTCAGCATGACCAGAAAAAGCTCATTCACTCGCGACGAACTGCTAGCCTGCGGAAATGGCGAATTATTTGGCCCTGGCAACGCGCGACTCCCCGTCGGCAATATGCTGATGATGGATCGCATCGTTCATATTTCTGAAACGGGCGGCAATTACGGCAAAGGCGAAATCATTGCCGAATTGGATATTCGTCCCGACCTATGGTTTTTCGACTGCCACTTTATTTCTGACCCTGTCATGCCTGGCTGCTTGGGTTTAGACGCCATGTGGCAGCTGGTGGGTTTTTATTTGGGCTGGAAAGGCAATCCTGGGCGCGGGCGCGCACTGGGTTCTGGCGAGGTGAAATTCACTGGCCAAGTGTTGCCTACGGCAAAAAAAGTCACCTACCACATCCATCTCAGCCGCGTGATCGAACGCAAATTGATCATGGGCATTGCCGATGGCGTGATGTCCGTCGACGGCAAAGAGATCTATCACACCAAAGATCTCAAAGTGGGCTTATTCACCACCACTGATAACTTCTGATTCCGCTGGGCATCGCTCGGCGCGAGCAGGACTATTTTGCTGTGCCATAATGGTAGGCATCTATTGAATAACGAGGTTTAACGCATGAGACGAGTTGTCGTCACCGGCATGGGCATCACTTCCTGCCTAGGCAGCAATGCCGCCGATGTCACCCACTCCCTGCGCGAAGGTTTGTCTGGCATCCGCTTTAACGACACCTACCGCGATATGGGCTTCCGCAGCCATGTCTCCGGCTCTATCACCCTCAACTTGAGCGAACTGATCGACCGCAAGATTTTGCGCTTCATGGGCGATGCTGCTGCATTTGCTTATCTGTCCATGCAACAAGCCATTGCCGACGCCGGTTTAACACCCGAACAAGTGTCCAACCCGCGCAGCGGCTTGATCATGGGTTCCGGCGGTGCTTCTTCTTCTAACCAAGTCGAAGCCGCTGACATCATGCGTGAAAAAGGCATCAAGCGTGTCGGCCCTTATCGTGTCACTCAAACCATGGGCTCGACAGTGTCAGCCTGTCTCGCCACACCGTTTCAAATTAAAGGCGTGAACTACTCCATCTCCTCCGCCTGTGCGACCAGCGCGCACTGTATCGGCAATGCAATGGAACTCATTCAACTCGGCAAGCAGGACATCATTTTTGCCGGCGGCGGCGAAGAAGAACATTGGTCGCTGTCCTGTCTGTTTGATGCAATGGGCGCACTGTCCACGCAATACAACGACACGCCACAAAAAGCCTCGCGCGCTTACGATGCCAATCGCGACGGTTTTGTCATCGCCGGCGGCGGTGGCTGTTTGGTGCTGGAAGAATACGAACACGCCAAAGCACGCGGTGCAAAAATTTATGCAGAGCTGGTCGGTTACGGTGCGACCAGCGACGGCTACGACATGGTGGCACCATCGGGCGAAGGCGCAACGCGCTGCATGCAACAAGCGCTCGCCACCGTGAATGGCAAGATCGACTACATCAACGCGCATGGCACCAGCACCCCCGTGGGTGATCTCGCCGAATTAAAAGCCGTAAAAGCGGCTTTTGGCGATGCAATTCCGCGCATCAGTTCCACCAAATCACTGTCCGGTCACTCGCTCGGCGCAGCCGGTGTACAAGAAGCGATTTACTCGCTGTTGATGCAGCAAAATAATTTTATTGCCGCCTCCGCCAACATCGACACGATTGATCCCGAAGCAGAAAATATGCCGGTGGTGCGTCAGCGTATCGACAATGTGGATTTGCAGCGCGTGATGTCTAACAGTTTTGGTTTTGGCGGCACTAACGCCACACTGGTGTTCCAGAAACTCTGACCGCAGGCACAACCATGAGCGACCATGACACCGTAGCGTACTACCCCGTCAGCGTCGTTCGAGCGGCTTGGCCCGATGAGCAGGAAATGATTTTGTCCTGCCGCGCACGGTTTATTCCCGCTGCAGATACCGAACAAGTGTTTGATGCCAGTTCTGAGCACTACCTCGCCAAAAACCAAGAAGCTGTTGTCGGCTATTTAAGCATCGACAGCGATGGCCACATCAGCCATGCCGTCACACAAACTGAACACGCCAACGATATCGCTGAAGCCTTGATGCGCCACGCGGTGCGCGACACACCACAGCGCGGCCTAGCGCGACTCTCTGCGCCCACTGCGCACCCTTGGAGCGCTATTTTTGTTGCCTTGGGTTTTTCGACAGAGCTCAGCGCCAATCCAAATGTCACGGTGCTTTTTTTGCCGCCCGATCGCAGTTTTATTACTAGCGGTTCTGATTTGGTGCGTTTGGAATCCATCGACGAATTTCGCGCGCTGTCTGTTGAACTCGTGCAAGCCGCGCGTTTTGGCTTACTCATCTTTAGTGAAGATCTCGAAGATTGGCTGTACGACAACGATGCTTTTGCCGATGCGGTAATGAGCTTGGTGCAGAGACAGCGCAACACCAGCGTGCGCATTCTCGTGCGCGACACAAAAGCTATCCTAGAACGCGGGCATCGTTTGCTGCGCCTCAGCCATCGCGCCTCGGAAAAAATTCAGATTCGCAAATTACCCACAACGATTGCAGAAAAATTTCCCAATTATCTGATCGCTGACGACAACGGCTTGTTGTTCAGGCAAGACTCGCAAACGATGCAGGGCATTGGCTATCACGACTATCGCGCGCGCGTAAAACCACTGCTGGAAGATTTCAAACAGATGTGGGCGCGGGCAACCACGCCACCCGATTTACAGCAGCGCACACTGTAATCTCACTCCCTCCAGCTAGAAGTGCGCAACAACGGTGCGCCGCTATAATGAGCGCCTCCTTCTGCGCTACCGGAAAACACCGCATGGCAGCCGCCAACTTTGATCCCTCTGAAATCGCAAAATTTGAAGCTTTGGCCGACCGTTGGTGGGACCCGACCAGCGAATTCAAACCACTGCACGACATCAATCCACTGCGCTGCAACTACATCGACGAACGCGCACCACTGGCAGGCAAAGTGGTGCTGGATGTCGGCTGCGGCGGCGGCATTTTGTCAGAGGCGATGGCGCAGCGCGGCGCGCAAGTCACCGGCATCGACATGGGGCAAGCACCTCTGTCGGTGGCGCGTTTACACGCACTGGAAAGCGGCGTCAGCATCGACTACCAACAAAAACCCGTGGAGCAGCTGGCGCTCGAACAACCCGCGCACTACGACATCGTGACCTGTTTGGAAATGCTGGAGCATGTACCCAGCCCCGCCTCTATCATCCAAGCCTGCGCCGACCTCGCCAAACCCGGCGCGCAGCTATTTTTCTCTACCATCAACCGCAACCCCAAGGCCTATGCGTTTGCCATTGTGGGCGCGGAATACCTGCTCAAGCTGCTCCCGAAAGGTACGCACGAATACAGCAAATTCATCCGCCCTGCCGAGCTCGCCAGCTGGATACGCAGCGCCGGCCTGATACTCGAAAACACTACCGGAATGACTTATAACCCTTTGATTAAAAAGTACGCCATGGCTAGCGACGACATCAGCGTCAACTACATAGTGCACGCGGAGAAACCGAGCTAACTCAATGAAACTAAAAGCAATTTTATTTGATTTGGACGGCACCCTGCTCGATACGGCTTCGACTTCATTTTTTGCGCCAATCAACTGCGCCAACAGCTCGGCAAGCCCTTGCTGGAAGAGACCGCCATACGCGCACAAGTCTCCAACGGTGCGCGCGCCATGACGAGACTGGTCGGTGAGCTTGTCGATGGCGACCCGGCCATTGACGCACTCAACGCTCGATTGCTCGCCCTCTATCAAGAGGTGCTCGGCAACAACAGCGTCTTGTTTCAGGTATACGCAGCAGCCTGTGTTGGGCAGCAGAGCAAGGCATGCACTGGGGCATCATCACCAACAAACCCAGCTGGTTTACCCTGCCCTTATCAGAGCAACCGATGCCAACCGCACCCAGCACCGTGGTCTGCTCCGACCGGTGTAACCTGCAGCAAGCCAGACCCCGAGCCCATGCTGCTCGCCTGCCAGCAGTGTGGTTGCGAGCCATCGGAGGCCATTTACTTTGGCGATCACGCACGCGACATCGAAGCGGGGCGCGCTGCCGGCATGCTCACCGTGGCCTGCGAGTGGGGCTATATCGACCCCAGTGAAAATACTGACTGCTGGAACGCAGATTTTCGTTTGCGTTCTGCCGAGGAAATTCCAGCGCTACCGACTACACTGACCGCATGAAAACCATCCACACGCTACCTCGGTTACGCGCCACGCCCTGACTTACTGGCAGAGCGCGTCATTCTTGTCACTGGCGCTGGCGATGGCATCGGCCGCGCCGCCGCCCACAGTTTTGCCGCTCACGGCGCCACGGTGATTTTGCTCGGCAAAACACAGGAAAAGCTGGAATGGGTCTACGACGAGATCCTTGCCGCCGGTCACCCTGAACCGATGATCCTGCCGCTGGACCTGCAATACCTCACGCCCGACAGCGCAAAAGCCATCGCCGACACCATCGCCGAAGAGCTGGGGCGACTCGACGGCATACTGCACAATGCCGCCCTGCTCGGCACCGTTACCCCCATCGCCGATTACAGCCCCGACCGTTGGCAGCAAATCATGCAAGTCAATGTCCACGCGGCGTTCTTGCTCACCAAAACCTTGCTGCCGCTGCTAACGCAAGCGCCTGATGCCAGCATCATCTTCACCACTTCGTCAGTCGGCCGTCGCGGGCGCGCATTTTGGGGCGCGTATGCCGTTAGTAAGTTTGCGGTGGAAGGCATGATGGAAACACTCGCTGATGAACTGGAAGAAGTGACCGCTGTGCGTGCCAACGCCATCAACCCCGGCGGCACCCGCACACGCATGCGCGCGGCGGCCTACCCTGGCGAAAACCCCAACACACGCCCCACAGCCGATACACTGATGCCGCTGTATCTTTACCTGATGGGCTCCGATAGCGAGGGCGTCACTGGATGCAGTTTTGACGCACAACACGCCTGAGAGGGACACCGATGAAAGCTTTGCTCGCCATACTCCTGCTCTGCACCAGCCTGCACGCAGGCGCCGATGTTTTTAAGTGGACGGACAAACAAGGCGTGGTGCACTACGGCGACAAACCACCTGAACAAACCGGAAAAAATTCTGCTGCCGATACGGCGGCAGAGCTATCACCTGTTCAAATTTTGAGTGATGGAAAAGTGGTTAACCCACAGCGAAACACCGTTCAACTCGCTAAATTATTTGACGACACAGGAAAACCAGCACCGGACAATTTACAGGGGTACGCTGAAACCGCCACAAAAGTTCTAGAACAACTAAAACAAATCATCAGCAGCACATTAGAAAATGCCATGGCTCAAGTCGCTGCATGGCGCAACACAACGCCCGTAATCTCAAACGACACTATCAACACAAGCAATGCCACTACCACTGCAACAACCACTAACAAAGTTGAAATCTACACCGCCCCTTGGTGTGGCGCTTGCAAAAAAGCCAAGCAGTGGCTGCGTGAAAAAAATATCCCCTTTCAAGAATATGACATTCAAAACGATGGCAACGCCGCACTGCGCATGAAAAAACTAGGCGGAGATAGAGCCATTCCGTTTGCCATTATCAACGGTAACACCATTGAAGGTTTTAGCGCGTACCGCTATTCATCTGCTTTGCATTAAGCATTCCCAACCACAGCGCATGGCGACAAAAATATCTCCAATGGCCTTGCTCACTCGCTTGCTCTGGGCAAGTGTGTTGTTGGTTTTTGTCGCACTGCGAATCGACACCAGCTCGCGCACCTATTTTCAAATTGATGACCAAGTGGTTGTCTGGGCCGTGGACGACGCGGTCAACAACGGCAATTGGCAGCCGGATTGGTATCGCCTCGGCGATCAAGCTGCGCAACAAAAAGGCGTACCTTCCACAGTTGTACGCGATGCACCCACACGCGATCATCACTACAACTTCAGCGGCCACATGTTGCTGTCTGCTGCGATGATTAAACCGCTGCGACTGCTTGGCATCACCACACCCACGATCGTTTTACTGCATCACATTGCGCTGTTTTGGGATGCTATCAGTCTATTATTTATCGTGTTAGCCGCCGGAATGATTGGCGGATCAACGGCCGCGTTGTGCAGCGCCATTCTCTATACCGTTTTTCCACTCGCCGTGCAGGGCAGCCACTACGCCAGACCTGATGCACTACTCACCGCCATGGGCTCAATACTTTTCTGGCTCGCGTTCAAAAAAGACAACTGGAAAAACAACACTTGGCTGCTAGTCAACGGCTTAGTGCTGGGTGTTGCAACAGCCGGTAAAGCCAGCCAATTAATGCTCGGCATTTTTCCCGCCCTCGCCTGCTGTATGCCACTCCTGCGCGCAGAAAATCGCAACATAAAAGCGTCACTCACAATAGTTGTACAAGGCGTGATTCTGTTGGCGCTAGTGTTCGCTGTGTTACAACTGATGTTTTGGGCTGGTGATATGAGCGCGCGCGACTTTTGGCTCAGTGTGCGCAGCGTGCAGCTGTACTACCAAAACCCACAGCCACCGGAAACGATGGAGCATTTCAGTTTTTTCATTCAATGTAAAAACATCCTCACCTATTTTTACGCCACGCTGGGCTGGCCGTTAATGCTTGCTAGCTTTGTCGGCGCAGCCATCCTCGTCTTACAAAAAAAAATACAAACACTATTGCTACTGATCCTTCCTCTGTTATTTTTTATTCTGTACTTCTCTAATATCCCCGCATTTTTTGATCGCAGCTTTTGCAGCTTGGCGGCGGCGATGATTTTGCTGCCGACTATCGGCGTCACTGCTATCACCCAAAGCATCCCTGCTCGACCCTTTGCAACGGCATGCTTAACGCTTCTTGCGTGTTGGAAGCCCATCGCCATCCAATATCCGCTGCAAACCAATTTGTTGCGCACACATCACAATGACCATCGTCTAGCGTTTCAACAGCAACTCAAACAGCAGTGGTCAGAAAAACAAGGAGCTGCGTATTGGATTAAAAATATCGATCGGCGCGATCTTTTTTCTCAAACGCTGCCCGAGCCACTCAGCGGCAATCCGCGCATTTTTATGGTGGAGGATTTGAATGACCACAACTCGCACCTCTATCTACAAAAATTGCGCGATAACGGTTACACGCAAATTGCTGTATACGAGGGTGCATTTGCCAACATGCCCACCAATAGCTTGATAATCGTGCATGAAGCAGCGCGTTTCTATTACTTCATACGCCCAGACCGCTGATAACTAAAAAGAATAAACTTAATCAAATTAAATCTTTCAGTTATAAGGAGTCCAGCGCTAGGATGCCCACCCACTCCTAGCAACGCTTATCACAGAAGGCTTTATGCAATTTGAACTGTTTGGCCTACACCTTGAATGGATCTATGTACTCTCCGGTCTCGCCGTGGGCTTTATCGTGGGCATGACCGGCGTAGGCGGCGGCAGCTTGATGACACCCATCCTGCTGTTCTTCGGCATCCCGCCCACCACAGCTGTCGGCACTGACTTGCTGTACGCCGCCATCACCAAGGCTGGCGGTGTGGCCGTGCATCAGCGCAAAGGCAATATCAATTGGCGCATCACGGGGCTGTTGGCACTGGGCAGCCTACCCGCCGCGATACTGACGCTCTTTGTCATGCATCAGGTGGGTTTTGAGAGCAAGCATGTCAACGACACCATCAAAATTGCACTGGGCGCCACGCTGGTTTTCACAGCGCTGGCCATCGTCTTCAAACAAAAATTGTTGCACTGGAGCCACAGCAGCAATGCCATTTTTACGCGCATGAGCATGCCGCAGCGCGAGAAAGCTGCCGTCGTCACCGGCGTAATTTTGGGGATTGCCGTTACCGTGACATCCATCGGCGCCGGCGCGCTCGGCACAGTGGCGCTGTTTTTGGTGTTTCCCGTGCTACCCGTGGCACGCTTGGTCGGCACTGAAATTGCACACGCCGTGCCACTGACTTTGGTTGCCGGCCTCGGCCATGCGGGTTTAGGCAATGTGAACTGGGATCTGCTGGTGAATTTGTTGATCGGCTCTCTGCCCGGCATCTATGTCGGCAGCCATTTAACCGCCGCAGTACCGGAAAAAGTATTGCGCCCTGTGCTCGCCACCATCATGGTTTTGGTGGGCGCAAAACTGGTGATGGTTTAACACTCAAGCCAGCAAACACAGTGCTAACATGATGGAAAATTTCAACACAGGACTCTTTGCGTATGGCCTCACTGCTCGATCAATTGCGCACATTTTCTGAAGTGGTTGCTGACACCGGCGATATTGATGCTATTGCGAAATACAAGCCCGTCAGCGCCACCACCAATCCATCACTGTTACTAAAAGCCAGCACACTACCGGCCTATGCCTCACTGATTAACGACAGCATTGCGTGGGCAAAACAGCAAACAAGCGCCACGGATGCCGCCAAAACAGCTCAGTGGGCTGCTGTTATGTTGTCGGTAAAAATTGGCTGCGAGATTGCAAAAAAAATCACTGGTCGCGTTTCTACTGAAGTGGATGCGCGCCTATCTTTTGATACTACCGCCACCATACAACGCGCTAGGTTACTCATTCAGCTGTACGAACAACACGGCGTTACCCGCGATCGCGTACTCATCAAAATCGCCTCTACTTGGGAAGGTATACAAGCCGCACGCGTATTAGAAAAAGACAATATTCAGTGCAACCTCACGCTGTTATTTGCTTTTGCCCAGGCGCGCGCTTGCGCCGATGCCGGCGTATTCCTTATTTCACCGTTTGTCGGGCGCGTACTCGACTGGCATGTTAAAAACACAGAAACCAAAACATTTATTCCTGCCGAAGAACCCGGCGTCGCGCTGGTGAAACAGATTTACCAGCACTACAAAACGCACGGCATCAACACGGTTGTGATGGCGGCCAGCTTTCGCAATGTCGGTGAGATTCTTGCACTCGCGGGTTGCGACAATCTCACCATCAGCCCCACGCTGCTGGACGAATTGAGCAGCTCGCAAGACACACTGCCAAGACAACTCGTTGCCAGCGCAGCGACAGAAAAATCTTCCACCATCGATGAAAAAACTTTTCGCTGGCAAATGAACAGCGATGCCATGGCGACAGAAAAGTTAGCCGAGGGGATTCGCTTATTTACCGCAGATCAGATCGCACTGGAAAAACAGCTCGCACAACGCCTCACCTGATTTCACCGGATATAAAAAAGCCCGCAGCGATGCGGGCTTTTTTTGTTCTGCGCGATGCGAAAATCAAAACGGAATATCATCATCGTGAAATTGGTCAAAGCCTGCCGCCGGTGCAGATTCTTGCTGGCGCGCACCGCCTGCATTTCCACTGCGGCTGCTGCCCATATTTTGCGCACGCGGCTCGCTGAAGCTGGTGCTGTCACCGCCGCGGCTATCTAACATCTGCATTTCGCTGGCGACGATTTCTGTGGTGTATTTATCCTGCCCGCTTTGATCCTGCCACTTGCGCGTACGCAGCGAACCTTCCACATAAACCTTGCTGCCTTTCTTCAAATAATCGCCGGCAATTTCACCCAAGCGACCAAAAAATACGACGCGGTGCCACTCCGTGCGCTCTTGGTTTTCACCGGTTTGTTTATCTTTCCATGTTTCGCTGGTAGCCAAAGTGATATTGGTGATTGCACCACCACCGGGCGAAGTGCGCGACTCAGGATCCTTACCCAAATTTCCGATCAAAATAACCTTGTTGACGCCTCTGGCCATAAATACGCTCCTTAATCCTCTGCATGAATGAATACCGTCCGCCCGACACTGGCGAATGGCGCTCGCGCACTATACTGGATATTCAATCAGTATCACAAGTGCAGCAGCGTTATTCCGGTGCGCGCAGGCGATCCAGTGCGACGCGATCCAACACCGCATCATCTACTTTGAGATATGCCATGTTTTCTTCCGGCACGACCAGCACTTGTGCCACGCCGGTGATGGCATGCAGCTGCTCGCGCACAGTGTTGGCATCGCCGTGAAAACGCAGCATCACATTCAATAAATACTGCGGTGCTTGCATGGTGGCCGCCAGCCAACACCAACCCGCGACAGGCAGCGCCAAAATCCAAAACAACCAACGCGGTTCGCCCCAATGCAACATCAAACCACCCAGTGCGCCACCAGCAAAAGTGCCCAGAAATTGACTGGTGGAATACACCCCCATCGCCGAACCTCTACCACCGGCAAAAGCCTGCTTGCTCACCAATGACGGCAACTGCGCTTCTAATAAATTAAATGCAAAGAAAAACAAAAATAAACCCGTCATCAATCCCGCATTAAATTGATACGCTGCACCGAGGAACAGCAACGCAAACACCAACACTGCAACAGCCAGCACAAACACTTCTTTCACCAAGCGTTTTTTTTCTGCAATCACCATCAAGGGAATCATGGCGATAAAGGAACCGCCCAACACCGGCAAATACACTTCCCAGTGTTCACTGCGATCTAAACCCAATTGCGTTTCCAATAAACGCGGCACTACAACAAACGACGCCATGAGGATCATGTGCAAACAAAAAATTCCGCCGTTCAAACGCAGTAATTGCGGATCACTCAGCACGCGCCACAACAAAGACGGCACGGGCAAAGTGTCACGGTGCGGCGAATGCAGCGTTTCTACAGGCGGCTCTGGCAATACAAACAGCACCAGAAAAAATCCCGCCACACCCAAGGCTGCCGTTATCCAAAACACGCCGGACAAGCCACTCCAGTGCGCCAAGATAGGGCCGAGCATCATGGCTACACCAAAAGAAACCCCGATCGACGCGCCGATCGTCGCCATCGCCTTGGTGCGGTTTTGTTCCGAGGTGAGATCCGACACCATCGCCATCAGCGTGCCAGAAATAGCACCAGCCCCTTGCAAAGCGCGACCGACAATCAACCCGTAAATCGACGACGACAACGCAGCCACAACACTACCAATCACAAACAGCGCGAGCCCCGCAATGATGATGCCGCGCCGCCCCACACGATCAGAGAGCACGCTCAGCGGAATTTGCAGCACCGCTTGCGTGGCGCCGTACATGCCCATGGCAATACCGATCAACATCGGCGTGCTCGCCGTGTAATCAGCACCGTACAAAGACAGTATCGGCAGCACCAAAAACAGCCCCAACATACGCAAGGTATACAGAGACGCCAGCGTGCTGACAGCGCGCTTTTCCTGTTGCAAATTGACGGGCACGAGAAGACTCCAAAAACAGCGCTGCTATTCTACAGGGGCGCTATCCAGGAAGGCAGCGTTAGAACTATTTTTGCAGGGTGATGTGTTCTGTCGATGGTGCAGGCGGCGCTTCGGGCGGCTTCACCTGCCCCATATCACTGCCGGCGGGCGCGATGTCCATACCGCCAGTGTCGATATTCGCAGGTACGAACTTCTGTCTTTCATCCTCGCGCAGCACATCGGCACCCACTGCATCCAGCGACAACTCACTCAGATCGATGTCGCGCGGAACAAACAGCTCCTGTGGCACCAAATCTTCTCCTGCCGCCGCCAACTGATACGAAGACAGATTGATCTGGCTTTGCACCACTGGACGAGGCGGCTCTAACGGCTCTTCCGGCTCATCAGAAAACAACTTGGGCTTCACGATCTTCAAATGGCTGATATCGACCGTTACAGGAGGAGGCGCTTGGGTTTCACCCGGACGCAATAAATTGGAACCCGCCGCTGACAGCGACCACGGATCTTGTGGTGCAGCCGCTGCCGCAGGAGCAGATGTCGTTGGCGCAACGGGAGCTGGAGCTACCGACTTGGGCGCTGGTGCGCTAGCCGTTTGCGGCGCAGGCGCTGCTGTTTGTGGCGCGAGCGTTTGTGCAGCGGCCGCACGAATCTCCACCGCGGCTCCCGCTTGCTCTAAAACCGCTTTGAATTTGTCGGCAGTGGCGCGATCGCAATTGGCCTTCAGCGCCAACGGCTTACCGCTGAAAAAATTTTCAGCCTTGGCAAGGTCCATTTTGAATAACTGTGCAAAGCGTGCCTTTACATCGGCCAAGTTATGTCCGGGCAGAATATCGCCACGAAAGACCACATTGAACAATTCATCTGCCATGCTTTACTCCAATCATCCCGCGCTTCTCTACAGCGTACACTGCACCGATATAATGGCAACCACTATTACAGACCGCAACCACGCAGATCGCCGATGAATCCACTCGCCTATAGCGATGCCGAACGCGCCGCTGTCTATCGCGCCATCGCCGAACGGCGCGATATGCGCCACTTTCTGCCCGACCCCGTGTGCCCCGATGTATTGCGCCGCCTGCTGCAAGCGGCACATCACGCACCCAGTGTGGGCTTTATGCAGCCGTGGCGCTTTGTGCGTATCACCGACAGAACGCTGCGCCAATCCTTGCACGCACTCGTTGAAGAAGAGCGCATCGCAACAGCACGAGCGCTCGGCGAACGCGAAGACGAATTCATGAAACTGAAAGTAGAAGGCGTGCTTGATTGCGGAGAAGTGTTGGTGGTGTCGCTGATGGATCGCCGCGAAACGCATATTTTTGGTCGTCGTACCCTGCCGGAAATGGATCTCGCCTCGGTGTCTTGCGCCATTCAAAATCTGTGGCTGGCCGCACGCAGCGAGGGTTTGGGTGTGGGCTGGGTATCGCTATTCGAACCACAAAAACTTAAGCAACTTTTGCACATGCCAGAAGGCAGTCATCCCGTTGCGATTTTGTGTATTGGTCATGTCACCGCGTTCTACGACAAACCCATGCTCGAGCAAGAAAAATGGGCAGCGCGCGCTGATTTATCGGCGCTCGTATCCGACAACAAATGGCCTGAATAATTACGGCTGATAAACCGGATTTATTGGCAATTCAACCGCGCCGCCAACGGCAATCAGCCACTGCTTCAGCGCTTGCAACATCTCCTCGCCGCGCTTTTTTTCTGCCAAAAACTGATTGTATTTTTCTAGCGGATCTACGCGGACATTGTACAACTCTGCAGGAGAGCCATCGTAATACCAAATTAATTTCCAATTACCGCGACGCATAGCCACTGCGGGCGTCTGTGTAAAACCTTCTTGCGGCTTTAGCTGTAAATTACCTTGCTCACCTTCCTGCTCTTCGGTGCTGTCCGTGGTATAGCCCGGCAAATACCAAAATAGATCGCGTTGGGGGAATGCTCGCAATGGCGAAAACATGAGTGACGATAGATCTGTTCCATCCAGCACTATATTCATCGTGCTAATTCCCGCCAAGGCGGCAATGGTGGGATAAATATCAACACCAGAAACAGGTACATCCGATTCATTCCCAGCGTGCTGATTGGGGACCAACCACACCATCGGCACACGAATACCACCCTCGTACAACTGTGACTTTTGCCCCCGCATGGCGTTAGGGTCACGCGCAAAAGGATAGCCGCCGTTATCTGACATCAATACGATTGTCGTATTTTTATCGAGCCCATCTTTTGCCAATTTCTCTCGCAACTGCGCAAGTCCGCGATCAACACGCTCGATCATCGCTGCATATTCAGGATAGTATCCAGACATCTCACAAAACACGAGTTTAGGTTTTTCTCCGCATGACGCCGCGCGTTTTTCTTCGTATTTTTTCTTAGTGTCTGCCGGTGCTTGAATAGGAAAATGTGGCGCGTAATGCGATAGATAAAGAAAAAACGGTTGTGTTTTATGCTGATCAATAAAACGCTCAGCCTCTGCATTTAGGCGATCAGTGAGATATTCACCAGCCGGCGCGTTTTGCACATTGGGCAGTTGCGCGGAATAAGGTGCAAAGTGCGACTGCCCCACACCGCCGCGATGCCCTGCGATATTAAGATCAAAACCCTGCCCTTCCGGACCGCGCACGGCACCGTGTCCAAGATTCCATTTGCCGATACTGGCCGTTGCATAACCGTGATCACGCAACAGTTCCGCGATCGTATAAACCTGCTCCGGCAAAAACATATTGTTCTTGGGTGTTAGTAGTTTGCGTTTTGTCGCATCGCCCATATCGCCGGTTGCCATGGTGTACACACCGGTACGCGGCGCGTATTGCCCTGAGAGAATCGCCGCACGGCTCGGCGCACAGTTGGGCGCGTTGGCATAAGCCTGCGTAAAAACCGCACCGTCCTTTGCCAACTGATCAATGGCTGGTGTTTCAATAAAATCATTCCCCGTAAAACCGGCGTCATGCAAACCCCAGTCATCGAGCAAGATAACGATAAAGTTCATTGGTTTTTTTGTAGACGCTGGCTGTGTTACTGCCGCTGAAACCGACATCCAACAAAACCAAGACAGCGCAATAAACACGGCAAGTTTTTTCATGGCGTTATCACCACCAACAAACCATGTAGGCACAAACAGGTCATCACGCCTGCCAATACATCATCGACCATAATGCCAAAACCGCCGTGGATATTTTTATCGCACCACGCAATCGGCCACGGCTTCCAAATATCAAATACACGAAAAAACACAAACGCCAACAGCGGCCAATACCACTGCAAAGGCAGCGCAAACAAGGCTATGCCATAGCCCACCCATTCATCCCACACAATGCCGCCGTGATCATGCACACCCAAATCTTGCGCCACCACTTTGCACAACCAAACACCAAACACTGACATGGCGAGCAATAGCAACGCAAACAACCAAACAGGAGAAAACCACCACAACACACAACACAAAGGCACTGAGGCCAGCGTGCCCCAAGTACCAGGCGCTTTGCGCGCCAAGCCGCTACCCAAACCGAAAGCGAGGCAGTGCTTCCAATCTACAAACACTTTAGGATTGATCGCGCGATCAAAAATGTTGGAAGCCATTGCCCGATAACTCCACAAGATTGCGCGCCGCATCGAGTGCAACCACACCCTGTTCTGCGACAATTTCACCTATACAAAATACATTTCCCAACGCCTGCAGCGCGGCATTGTGGTGTGGCGATGCAGTAAAGCAGAGTCGATAATCATCGCCGCCACTCAATGCCCACTGCACTGCTTGCTGCGGTGCAGCACTTTCACGCCACACGGATGCAATAGGCAACGCTTCGCAAAAAATCTGCGCGCCCACACCGCTTGCCGTACAAATATGCGCAAGATCCGCGCGCAATCCATCCGACACATCGATGCACGCATTCGCCAATGCTCGCAACCGCACCGCCAGCTCAAAATCGATGGCAGGTTGATAAAACCGCTGCTGCAAATAGTGTGCTGCTGACGACGAAAACTGCACGCGTTTCTCTAACAGTGCTAATGCGGCCGCACCATCGCCCAAGGAACCGGACACCCAAACTTTGTCGCCCACTTGCGCACCGCTGCGGCGCAATATTTGCGCTGGCGGCACGCTGCCGTGCACTTGTATGCTGAGACACAAAGCACCGCGCGTGGTATCACCGCCGATTAGCGGGCAGCGCAATTGCTGTGCTGTTTCTAACAAGCCCGCAGAAAATGCGGTCAACCAAAATTCATCAACGGCGGGAAGTGTCAGCGCCAGAGTAAAGCCAAGCGGCGTAGCACCCATCGCTGCCAAATCGCTAGCCGCACAGCGCAAAACGCGCGCGGCTATATCGGCAGGCTTCGCGTCTGTAGGAAAATGCACTGCAGGCAATTGCGTATCAATCGACACCGCTAGCACTTCGCCAGCAGGCAGTGATAACACCGCGCAATCGTCGCCCACGCCTAGCAAAATGTGTTCTGAAAGATGGCTAGGCGTGAAGTAGCGGCGGATCAGTTCAAACTCACCAAGCGATGACTTGTCGCTCTGGCTCGTCATGCGCGACACTCAACCTTTGGCGCGCTCGGCGGCACGCAGATCGCGCGACAAACGATCCAACACGCCGTTGAGATATTTGTAACTATCGGTCGGGCCAAATTTTTTGGAGAGGCGAATCGCTTCTTCGATCACCACCAACCACGGCACATCCAAACGCACTTGCATTTCGTAAGTGGACAAACGCAACTGCGCCAGCGACACCGGATCTAACTCCGCGATATTGCGATCCAAATATGGATCAAACAGCCCATCTAATTCTGCCGTTTTGGCAATCACACTCGTCAATAGCTCATGAAAATACGCGAGATCCACGGCGCTCATGTCGTAATCGACACGAAACTCCGCCTCAATTTTTGCAGCAGAATCTTGCGTCAAAATGTGCTGATACAACGCCTGCACTGCATAGTGACGCGCTTTCTGGCGCGCACCGATATCCAGCAATGCAGCCGCTTCGCCGTCGGCACTCACAGGCGCGACAGCAAGCTGACCATTTCCAGCGCTGAGCTGGCGGCTTCCGCGCCTTTATTGCCGGCCTTGGTGCCGGAGCGTTCGATGGCCTGCTCGATGGAATCGACCGTCAATACACCGAATGACACCGGCACAGACGCATTCAAGCTAACCTGCGCCAAACCTTTCACGCACTCGCCCGCCACATATTCAAAATGCGGTGTGCCGCCGCGAATCACCGCGCCCAAGGCGATGATGGCATCAAACTTTTTTGAGGCCGCCAACTGCTGTGCCACCAAGGGCAACTCAAACGCGCCCGGTGCGCGCACCAAGGTGATCTGCGCTTCGGCCACACCGTGACGGCGCAGGGTATCAATAGCACCGTCTTTCAAGCTTTCGACGACAAAACTGTTCCAGCGGGACACCAGCAGCGCAAAACGCGCCTTGCCCGGATTGAAATCACCTTCGATTGTTTTAATGCCTGACATGCGTGCGCTCCAGCGAGTTCTCTGAGGCCGCGAAGTCTACCACAAGCCCCCCATGCAACTGCCCCCAGCACGGACGCTACTGCTACAATGCGCGCCCCGATTTGTTAATCAGCTGCCGCCCATGACTGAACAGTCCTCCTCCAACAAGCCCTCTCTCAGCTACAAGGATTCCGGTGTTGATATTGATGCCGGCACAGCCTTGGTGGAACGCATCAAGCATGTGGCAAAAAAAACGCGCCGCCCCGGTGTGATGGGTGGCTTAGGCGGCTTTGGCGCGCTGTTTGAAATTCCCAGCCACTTCAAACACCCCGTCTTGGTCTCCGGCACCGATGGCGTGGGCACCAAACTGCGCTTGGCGATTGATTTGAAACGACACGACACCGTGGGCATTGATTTGGTCGCCATGTGCGTCAACGACTTGGTGGTGTGCGGCGCGGAGCCTTTGTTTTTTCTCGACTACTACGCCACCGGCAAACTGGATGTGGATGTCGCTGCCAGCGTCATCACCGGCATCGGCAACGGTTGCGAACAGGCAGGCTGCGCACTGGTGGGCGGCGAAACCGCAGAAATGCCAGGCATGTATGAAGGCGCAGATTACGATATGGCCGGCTTTTGTGTCGGCGCAGTCGAAAAAGATGAAATTATTGACGGCTCACGCGTGCATGTCGGTGATGTGCTGATCGGCATTGCTTCATCTGGCGCGCACTCCAACGGCTATTCGTTGATTCGCAAAATTCTTGCTGTCTCTGGCGTGAATCCCGCCACCGAAATGCTCGATGGCAAATCGCTCGCTGACAGACTGATGGAACCTACACGCATTTATGTGAAATCCATTTTGCGTTTGATACGCGCTGTCGATGTGCGCGCCATTGCACACATTACCGGCGGCGGTTTGACAGAAAATTTACCGCGCGTGCTGCCGCAAGGATCCAAAGCCAACATCAATACCAAAGCATGGAAACTGGGTCCACTGTTTGATTGGCTGCAAGCGCAGGGCAATGTTGATCCTGTAGAAATGTACCGCACTTTTAACTGTGGCATCGGCATGGTCGTGTGCGTGCCAAAAGCCGATGTTGATAACGCGCTGGCCGTGTTGCACGACTGCAATGAAACCGCTTTTGTGATCGGCGCGATAGAAAAAGGCGCACACGATGCCGAGCCCAGCGTTGTGTTCAACACCAAATAACTGCATCAAACCACACCAATGAGCGCACTCCCACCCAAAAAAATTGTTGTGCTAATTTCAGGCAGCGGCAGCAATTTACAAGCGCTCATTGATGCCGAAAAAGCAAATACTCTGAACGCGCGCATTGTCGCCGTCATCAGCAATGTAGCCGATGTTTACGGCTTGGAACGCGCACACGCCGCCGGCATCGCCACCACGGTGCTATCGCACAAAACCTTTACTACGCGCGAAGATTACGACCGCGCCCTATTGGCTGCTGTGCAACAACACGCACCTGACTTGGTGATTCTCGCCGGCTTTATGCGCATCCTCACCCCAGTTTTTGTCGCGCCGCTGTACGGCAAACTGATGAACATTCATCCGTCGCTGCTGCCGAAATATCCAGGCTTGCACACACACCAACGCGCACTGGATGCAGGCGACAGCGAAGCCGGCGCAACCGTGCATTTTGTTTCCACCGCCTTGGATGGCGGCCCAGTTATCATCCAAGCGAGCGTACCTGTTTTACCCGACGACACAGCAGAAACACTGGCCAAGCGCGTGCTGCAGCAGGAACACATCATCTATCCACAAGCCGCGCGCTGGTTTTGTGAAGAACGATTACACTGCAAGGAGCACGCCGTTATGTTCGATGGAAAAATATTGCCCAGCACTGGAGAGCACGCATGAAAAAAATTCTCGCAGCAATAATGTTGAGCATGCTGCCAGCGGCGGCTTTCAGCGAAACGGAGATTCAACACACACCGTACACCGCCATTTACCAAGCGATGTACAAAAGTTTCCCACTACAAGCCACGCACCGCTTGGAACAGTCGGGTGATGATTGGTATTTTTCCAGCATCGCCAGCGGTTTTTTTGGGCAGATTGAAGAAAACGCCACTTTTAGCTACAGCGATAAAGGCATTATCCCTAAACACTACCTCTACAAACGCAGTGTGCTCGGGCAAAATCGCGAAACTGAAATTATTTACAACCAGAAAAAACACATTGCCGCAGGCAGCAAAGAGAACAAACCGTTTCAAGTGCCGTTAAAAGGTGGTGAACTGGATGCCGGTACATATATGTTGGCACTGGCCGATGATATTGCCCGTGGCTATGAGGAACCTTGCTACGATGTGGTCAGCGATGACGGCGCAGAATTGTTTTGTTTTCGTGTAACAAAAAAAGAAACCATCAAAACCGCCTTGGGCGAACTGGATACCGTAGTGGTTGAGCGCCTGCGCAAGCCTAACAGCCCGCGCCACACACAATTCTGGTTCGCATCATCACTGCATTACGCCATCGTGAAACTCGTGCATCAAGAAAAGAAAGGCAACACGGCGTATTCGTTAGAAATTACCTACTACAAACGCGACAGCGATTGATACAAATTGCTAACGGAAAAACTATTCGTGCCGCAGCACATCTGCCGGCTGCGTACAGGTTGCACGCCATGCGGGATACAGGCTCGCCACGCCACTAATCAATAACGCCACACCGACCACCACACCCACATCCACGGCGCGCAAATCTGATGGCAGATAATTGACCGGATACACATCCGTGCTCAACAACTGCACACCAAGTACAGCTTGCAAACCCTCAGCGATAGCCGGCATCGTCGCAGCCAGCACACAACCTGCTACCGCGCCGATAACAGTCCCCATCGCGCCAATCAACAAACCGTGCATCATAAAAATGCGCATGATGTGGCTATTGGGCAAACCCATGGCGCGCAAGATCGCAATATCGCCGCGCTTGTCTGTCACCACTAACACCAAGGAACACACCACATTAAATGCAGCAATGACAATGATGATCACCAACATCAACACCACCAATTGCCGCGACATACGAATCGCTTCGTAAAGATTACCGTGCGTTTGCAGCCAAGTTTTCATCGAATAGTGCGGCGGCAACTGCTGCACCAATGACCAAGCAATCGCATCCGCCTTCAGCCAGTTATCGACAGAAAAACGAATCGCCGCCACACCTTGAATGTTGTATTGCGCTTGCAATAATGGCAGCTGCGCCATCACCAGATGGTTATCCACTTCAGTGCCGGTTTCGTACAAACCAGCGATGCGCAAACTGAGAATACCGGGGGCCGATTTATCACCGCCCACACCTGGCAACATCACGACTGCCGTACCACCGGCTTGCACACCTAACTTATCGGCCAATTTGCGACTTATTAACACCGATTGCGGATCCGCCAACCACGCATGCCACGCATTGCTATCGGTAAACTCTTCGAAATGTGACAGCTTTGATTCCGCTTCTGGATCCGTTGCAAACAGCAACACGGGTTCTGCCGCCGCACCCATCACCAATAAACCTTGCGCTTCAATCAATGGGCTCGCCGCCGTTACTTGCGGATTCTTTAACACTTCCTGCGCCACCACTTGCCACTCAGGAATTTCATTCGCTTCGGGATACAAAGTAATAGCCGGCACTACACGCAAAATGCGCGTGCGCAACTCATGTTCAAAACCGTTCATCACCGCCAACACAGTAATCAACAGTGCAACGGCCACCACCAAACCTGCCATCGACACGCGCGAAATAAAACCGAGCAGTGCAGAGCCACTGCGCGCCTGCGCGTAACGCAAGGCAATGAAACGCGCGAGCATCAGGCTTGCACTCGCAACTGCCCGTGGTCCAACACCAAGCAGCGGTCTTGCTGTGCCGCCAAACTGCGATCGTGTGTCACCAACACAAACGCCAAACCGTATTCACGATTCAACGCGTTCAACAAATTTTGAATATGCAGCGCATTGTCGGCATCCAAATTGCCGGTCGGCTCATCCATCAACACACAAGCCGGCTTGTTGACTAACGCGCGCGCAATCGCGACACGCTGCCGCTCACCACCCGACAATTGCGCAGGCTTGTGCGACAAGCGTGCACCTAAACCAACAGACTCCAGCATCGCCACGGCCTGTTCTTTGGCTTCCGATTTTTTCTTACCCGCAATCATCAGCGGAATACTGGCATTTTCTAACGCGGTAAACTCTGCCAACAAATGATGAAATTGATAAACAAAACCTAACTGTTGATTGCGCCACGCGGCGCGTTCTTTCTCTTGCATCGACTGCCAACTTTTGCCAGCAATCAATACTTCGCCTGACTGCGCTTCATCCAAGCCGCCCAATAAATTGAGCAGCGTTGACTTTCCAGATCCAGACGAGCCCACAATCGCCAAGCGCTCACCGCGCAGCACCTGTAGATCAATATGATTCAACACCAATAAATCCTGCTCGCCTTGGCGATAACTTTTCACCAACTGGCGACACTCTAAAACACAACTTTGATGACTAGAATTCATAACGCTCACTCATAACGCAGGGCTTCGGCTGGGTGAATGGTAGAGGCACGCCAAGCGGGATAAAAAACGGCCAGCAGGCACAGCAGTGAAGCCAGAGCAATCACCATAACTGTTTGACTAAAAAACCACTGACTGGGCAGATAAATGGCGAGTTCTGCATTGGCATCAATCAACTTTGCCATGTACTCAATTGCAGCAACGATGTCGCCAACATACAGCGCCAACACACTCCCCAACAACGCGCCGATACCGATGCCTATTACCCCCATACTCAAACCATAAATTAAAAATATGGACACCACTGTTGCACGCGATGCGCCAATCGTGCGCAACACGGCAATATCTTTGCGGCGATCCGCCACCGCCATGGTGAGTATCGACACCAAATTAAACACCGCCACCACTACGATGACGGACAGCATCACCGCCACCATGATTTTTTCCATGTGTATCGCATTGAATAGCGTACTGTTTTCTTCGCGCCAGCTTTTCATTACAAAACCAGACAACTCAGGCAATGTGCGCAATTTTTCTATTCTCGCTGGCGCTTGCATCACATCATCAAAACGCAAACGCAACGCATCCACTTTTCCGCCCGTGCGCAATAAACGCCCCGCATCCTCCAAGTGAACATACAATTGCGTGCTATCTAATTGCACACCAACAGCAAAAATGCCCACTACCGTAAAACGGCGACTGCGCGGAAACAAACCCAAAGGCGTCACACTCACCTGCGGCAACATAATGTTGATGTTGTCACCTACATTCACTCGCAGCTGGCGCGCCAACGCTCGCCCTAATACCAAGCCAAATGACCCTGCATGCAGATCAGTCCATTGCCCATCGACCATCGACTGCGCAATGTGTGAAACAGTTTCTTCCAACGGCGGATCCACGCCGAATAATTCTCCGCCGTGAATGCGCGCATCCGATTCCAGCAACACGCGCGCACGATCTTGTGGCGCCGCGGCTAACACCACGCCAGATTGTTGTAACACGGGAAGTAGCGCGGGCCAGTTGGCAATACCTTGTGGCGTTGCGATTTGCGCGTGCGGCACTGCCTGCAAAATGCGCTTGCGCACTTCACCTTCAAAGCCATTCATGACGGACATCACCAGCACCATGGCCAACACACTCACCGCCATGCCCGCCACAGAAAAAACGGAAAACAGCGAAACAAAGCGGCTGCCCTTGCGCGCCGACAGGTAACGCAAGCCCACTAACCAAGAAAGCGCATTCACTGCGATAAATGTCCCGAGTAAAAGCAGCATTCTAGCGCAGCCTTGCGCGTGCTGCCGCCTGCGGCCAGCACTACAATGAAGGCGAGCAGTACCGCACGAGAGGCAAGCGACCATGCGCGACATTCAAACCTACGAAGACATGCTGCATATCGTGACCGAGTTTTACAAAAAACTGATGATCGACCCCATCATCGGTTTTTTCTTTACCGATATTGCCAAGATCAATCTGCCTGAGCATCTACCGAAAATTGCCCGCTTCTGGGCTTTTCAGATTTTGGGCGAAAAGGGCTATCGCGGCGATGTATTCAATGTGCATCTGCTGCTACACAATCAAGCAGCCATGAGTGAAGACCATTTTCATCGCTGGGTATTTTTCTTGGTTCAAACAATCGACCATTTATACGCCGGCCCCAACGCCGACATGATGAAGTGGAAAGCTGAAGCTATAGCCAAAAAAATGTCATACGCCTTAGGCATTCGCGGCGATGAACAGCCAGAACTGCTCGGGGTACAGACAATGGAACCGCGATAAAACGCTCCCGTTTAATTGAGTACACGCCGGTACGGCGGCAAACTGTCGAGCAGTTTTTTTCCGTAGCGCTTGGTGACTAAGCGCTTATCCAAAATACTGATGCGCCCTGTATCACTCTCGGTGCGCAACAAACGCCCAGAAGCCTGCACCAAGCGCAAGCTGGCATCGGCCAACTGGATCTGCATAAACGCGTTACCGCCTTTGGCATCTATCCAATCCGACAATGTTTTCCCCACTGGGTCATCCGGCGGTGCAAACGGAATTTTTGCAATCACCACATGGCGCAAATAATCGCCGGGCAAATCCACACCTTCAGCAAAACTCGCCAAGCCAAAAATAATACTCGGCTCTTGGTTATCAATGCGCTCTCGGTGCAGCTGCAACAACTGTTGTTTACTGTAATCATCCTGCAAGAGAATCACAGCGCGCAATTCCTGCGATAAAACTTGATACACATCCAACATTTGTCGCCGCGAAGCAAACAGCACCAGTGTCGCTTCCTGCAAGTCAATATCGTTGTTGATGAAATCCACCACCGACTGCGTGTGCTGCTCCACCAAATTACTTTCCACCGCACCCGACGGCACGATCAGTTGCGCCGATTGCGCATACTGAAAAGGGCTAGGCACCACAGAACATGCGCTACTCTCAGGCACACCGGTGTGCTGACGCAGACGATCAAAACTGCCCAGCGCCGTCAGCGTGGCTGAAGTAATCACCGCAGAAAAACAGCGTTGCCACAAGTTTTTTTGTAGCAACTCTGTCGGCAACACGGGGCTGGCACAGACCTCAATATCAAACCCATTGTTGATCTCATGCAGACTCAACCAACGCGCTGTGGGCGCAGCACCCACACGGTCTTCACGCGCATACAACAGCCACAACGCTTCCGCATGCGCACAACGCTGCCACAAACCACCCACCGCCGCGTGCGCCTGCTCTACCACTTCACGCGCCACGACCGACGAACGACTGTCGAGCAAACCCTCAACAGCCTCTGAAACTTTGCGCAACATTGCACCTGCTTGTCGCCATTGTTCAAATAACAAACCGGCCATCTCACGCAACGCTTCCGACACCACGCCTTGCGGAAATAAATAATTCTTCTCTCTGTCATCCACGCGCGCAGAGAGCATCACAGATAACGCAGCAGAAACCTGTTGATGTGACTGCAACAAGGCTTGCTCCGTCTCTGACCAGCGCGACAATGTTGATTGCACGGCATGCACACCGTGCAAAGTTTGTGCGACAGCTGCCAGTGTTTTGCTTGTGGTTTGCAACCAACGCACACTGCCCTGCATGCGCGCACTCTCCGAAAAATGTTGCAGCGCCTTATCAGGCAAATGATGGCCTTCATCGAACACAAAAATGGTTTGCTCCGGCGCAGGCAAAATAGCACCGCCGCCCAATGCAAGATCCGCCAACACCAAATCGTGATTGGCAACGATTACATCGGCATCAATTAAATTTTCTCGCGCACGAAAAAAAGGGCACTGCGTCACATACGCACAACGGCGACCTGTGCATTGGTTGTGATCCGTGGTCAGGCGCTGCCAATCTTCGTTGTCTACAGCTTGCGACCAGTTATCGCGATCGCCATCCCAGCTTGAATCACTCAGCGCATCCAACAAGGTTTGAAACAAGCGCAGTGTTTTCTCCGGCAGCAGCGCATCGCGCTCATCGGGATACAGCGCTTGTGTCGCAGGCTCTCCACCGTGCGCCAGCAAAAAATCCAGCTTGTACAAACAGGCGTAGCGCCCGCGCCCTTTGGCTAAGGTATGGCTGAATGCCAGACCACTGTGTCGGCGCAAATCCGGCAGATCTTTCAACACAATCTGCTCTTGCAAGGCGACCGTTGCGGTAGAAATAACTAGCTTTTTCCCTTGCGCCTGCGCTGCCGGAATAGCGGCCAACGCATAGGCCACGGTTTTGCCCGTGCCCGTGCCCGCCTCCACCACGCAGACATGCTCCTCCCCCATGCGCAGACCTTCATCATCGGTCGCGACATTGCCCAAGGTGCGCGCTACCGCCGCGATCATCAGTTTTTGACCTTGGCGCGGTTTCAAGTTTTTCTGTTCCAGAAAGCGCGAATACGCCGTCTGAATGGTTTGTTTGGTGTCTTGATCGAGCACAAAAATTCCGTTGCGAGGGTGATTGAAAGTGGCGGCCTTGCCTGAGGAGGCATGATAGCAAAATCGCCTTTGCGCGCGCCCCGACTGCCTTATCTCCCTGCCTGCCGCTACAATGAGAAGTTACAGATTCATTGGCTCACGAGACCCATATTGGCATGTTAGGCAAACTCTTTGGCTTCAAGAAAAAAACGCCTGCTGCGGCAGCGCCAACTCCCGCCGCCGCACCTAGCGATAGCAGCACGCCTGTCAACAAGAAAACGCCTAAGCACAGCCTGCAAACACTGGCCAATGTGCAGTCTGTCGATGAACTGCACGACATTCATCAATTACAGCAACTGTTAAAAAACAGTGGGCAGTTGGATAAAAAAACCAATCGCCTATTGCGCGATCGTTTGCTGACACTGAAAACAGCGCAACAGCAACAACAGCTAAACCACGACGCACAAGAAAAAATCTGCAGCAAATTAGAAACACTGGCCAAATTGCAATATCACCCACTGTTTGACAACGAACTGGCGCATTTAGTACAGCAATGGCAGGCAATCACGACGCCAGATGTTGCTCTCATCGCGCGCGCAACCGCCGCTATCGCACGCTGCCAACAAATACAAACAGAAGTCACACAGCACAAGCTGGCTGAAGAACACGCCATACAGCAAGCAGCGGCGGCCAAAGCACAACGCGCAGCAGAAATTGCACAACAGCGTGCAGAAGCCGAGGCACAGCAAGCACTAGCCATTGCGCAGAAGAATCAAGCTCTCGCCGAGCAAAAAATGCAGCGCGAAGCCAAAAAAGACCAAAGCAAACAGCAAAAAATTTCTAGCCGCCAACATGAAATGCAGGATTGGCAAGCCTTCGCCGCTATCCCAAAACTGGAGGCGCTGTGTGTGGCGATGGAAAAGCTCTGCTCCAGCACATTACAGCCTTTAGAAACAGCCGAAGCCGTGCGTGAACTACAAGCACAGTGGCGCGCACTCAAACCACCGCACACACCGGAAGCGCAAGCACTGTGGGAGCGCTTCAAGCAGGCGGGCGATACCGCGTGGGAACCCTGCGCTGCGCATTATGAGAAAGAACGCCAGCACCGCGCTTTCAACTTACAACAGCGCCAAGCTATCTGCGAAGCACTGGAACAATTTGCACACACGCACGATTGGCAACACGCGGACTGGAAAGCGGTTTCTCGCATTCTCGATAAATCGCGCCAAGAGTTTCACAATTTCCACCCCGTGGAACGCCAAGAAGAAAAGCCTATTCGCACCCGTTTTGATGCCGCTTTCTCTGCCATCAACACGCAACTGCTAGAAGTGCAAACAGCGAATGAAGCGCGCAAACAACAACTGGTCAACACTGCGAAAAGTGTTGCTGAAATGCACGATACCGACAAAGCCATTGAGCGCTTCTTACAACTGCAAGAACAGTGGAAATTGATTGGCATTACACGCCATCACGAAGACCGAAAACTGTGGCAAGCCCTGCAAGATGCTGGCAAAACCATTTTTGATAAGCGCCGCGATGCACAACAACAACAGCGGCAGGCGCAAGACAACCATATTGCACAAGCTAAAGCCATCTGCGAGCGTATCGCCACACTCGCCACACTCCCCGATGATGAACTTGCGCAGAGTGCTGCCAGCTTTGAACAACTACAGAGCGAATTTAAAGGCATTCAAGGCATCCCTGAAAAATTACAAACCACTATCAAGAAACAATTTTTTGCTGCCTGCGATGCTTACCAGCAACAGCTGCGCGGCATCGCTGTGCGCCAACACCAAAAACAACTGGATGAACTGGCGCGACGCGCACAATTGTGTGAACAGTTAGAAAAAAACCTAGATGCCGTTACCGCAGAACAAGTAACAGCCAACTGGCAGCAGTGCACGCTACCTGCCGACTGGGAAAAAGCGATCGAGCAGCGCAAGCAGCAGGCATTGGCTGCCGCTAATCAGCAGTCCGCCCTGGATACCCACACCAACACACAGCGTCGCCGTGAATTGTGTATCGCGGTAGAAATTTTGTTGGATCTCGCAACACCGGAGGCAGATCGCCAACTGCGTCGCGAGCTACAACTGAAAAAACTGCAACAGGGATTGGGGCAAGCGCCACTCGGCGGCGCTAGCGCTGCGCTGGAACAACTATTGATTGATTGGCACTGCACCGGCTCCGCCAACACAGAAGAACAGACAACACTGCAAACGCGTTTTTCCGCAGCACTGTCACAAGCACGCAAAGCACGGTAGTGAAACGCCTTTCAGGGAATCAAACTGCTATGCTTTGCCACCACTTGTCTTACTGATAAAACGGATCTTGAATGATCATCAGCCATAAAACCATTATCAACCTCGCTATCGTTACCGGTATCGCCGCTGTTGTTATCGCCGTCTGGGCTTTTTATAACCGCCCCATGAGCGCTCCTGACTGGCCAACCTCCATTTCCGGTTACGCCTACTCGCCATACCAAAACGGGCAGGATCCCACTAAAAATATTCACCCCAGCCACGATGAAATTCGCAAAGATCTTGCATTGTTGTCGAAGCAAACACACAGCATTCGCACCTACTCTGTTACAGGAACGCAAGCCGACATTCCGCGTTTAGCGCAAGAATTCGGCATGAGCGTGGTGCAAGGCATTTGGATCAGCAACATTGAAAAAGACAACGAAGAGCAAATCGCACGCGCGATTGCTGTCATCAACAACAGCCGCAACATCACCATGGTGGTGGTGGGCAACGAAAGCATCTTTCGTCGCGAAGTGGATTTACCGCGCCTGATTGATTACATCGAGCAAGTGCGCAGCAAAGTTAAAGTGCCGGTGACCACAGCAGAAACTTGGGACATCTGGTTGAAGCATCCAGAGCTGGCACAGCATGTTGATATCGTGACTGCACACATACTGCCATTCTGGGAAAAAATTCCTGCCGGCCCTTCTGTCGGTTTTGTATTAGAAAAAGCACAAGCTCTAAAAACTGTGTTTACCCAAAAACCCCTCCTGCTTGGCGAGGTGGGCTGGCCGTCTTTTGGACGCAATCGCGGTGCCGCCGAAGCGAACCAAGTTGATCAAGCGATTTATTTGCGCACCTTGCTGAACAAACTCAACACCGCCGGTTACGACTATTTTGTGATCGAAGCATTTGATCAGCTGTGGAAATCCGCTGCTGAAGGTGATGTTGGAAAATATTGGGGCGTTTACGACGTCAATCGCCAACCCAAGTTTCCCTTTGAAGGCAGCGTCGTCAAAATTCCACAATGGCGTTTGCTGGCGGTGGTGTCTGTCATCATGGCCATCCTGACCTTGGCTTTACTCTTGATCGACAGTTCCGGCTTAAAACAACGCGGTCGTTTTTTCCTCGCGTTTGTCGCGTTTTTATTTGCTTCTTTTCTTGTCGTCGTCACCTACGACTATTCACAGCAGTACATGACTTGGCTGAATGTTCTTCTCGGCATTTTGTTGGTACTTGCCGCCATCGGTGTCTTCATTGTGATGTTCACCGAAGCACACGAATTAGCTGAAACCGTGTGGGCGCAACGACGCAGACCATTTGTTGGCGTTGCCAATGATGACGCCTATCGCCCCAAAGTGTGCATTCAAGTGCCGTGCTACAACGAGCCGCCTGACATGGTGAAAGAAACACTGGACGCACTGGCAGCACTGGATTATCCCGACTTTGAAGTGATGATCATCGACAACAACACCAAAGATGAAAATGTGTGGCGGCCGGTTGAAGAATATTGCAAAACACTGGGGCCGCGCTTTCGTTTTTTCCATGTGGCACCTTTAGAGGGCTTTAAAGGCGGCGCATTGAACTGGGCACTGGAGCGCACTTCACCTGATGCAGAAATCATTGCGGTAATCGACAGCGATTACTGCGTGGATCCGAATTGGCTCAAACATTTGGTGCCACATTTTGCCGACCCCACAATCGCTATCGTGCAAGCGCCGCAAGATTACCGCGACGGCGATTGGTCGCTGTTTAAAAAATTGTGCTACGCCGAGTACAAAGGCTTTTTCCATATTGGCATGGTGACGCGCAACGATCGCAACGCCATCATTCAACACGGCACCATGACCATGATTCGCCGTGAAGTGATGGATCGCCTCGGCTGGGCAGAGTGGACGATTACCGAAGATGCTGAACTCGGTTTGCGCGCTTTTGAAGAAGGACTGTCTGCTGCGTATGTCAGCAATTCGTACGGCAAAGGCGTTATGCCCGACCGTTTTATTGATTACAAAAAACAACGCTTCCGTTGGGCCTACGGCGCGATGCAAATCATGAAAGGCCACTTCAATAGTTTGTTCAAAGGGCGCGACACCAAATTGACACGCGGCCAGCGCTATCACTTCATCGCTGGCTGGATGCCGTGGGTAGCCGACGGCATGAACTTATTTTTCACCGGTGGCGCACTGTTGTGGACAGCCGCAATGCTGCTTGCACCGACACATGTATTGCCGCCAGCGCTGGTGTTTGCACTGCCGCCGCTGATTTTATTTTCCTTCAAACTCGGCAAGATTTTGTACATCTACAAAAGCCACATGAAAGTGCCGATGAGCACTTCCGTGGGCGCAGCCGTTGCAGGCTTGGCACTCTCTCACACCATCGCCAAATCGATCATTTACGGTCTCTTTACTAAAACCATTCCCTTTTTCCGCACACCCAAAATGCGCGATCAAGGCGGATTCATGTTGGCGTTAGCAGAATGCCGAGAGGAGTTGTTTTTCCTGGTGTTGTTGTGGGGTGCAGCGGCGGCCATGTTGATCACACACGACATGGAAACTGGCGATGCATGGGCATGGCTCTTTATGTTGCTGATGCAGTCGCTCGCCTATCTCGCCGCCGTTTTTATGGCCTTCCTATCCGTATTGCCGCAAAAACAACCCGAATGATATGTGCCTAATTTTATTCGCGTGGCAGCACCATCCTCAGTACAAACTAGTGGTCGCTGCCAATCGCGATGAATTTTATGCGCGCCCTACCGCAGCAGCACAATTTTGGCATGACGCACCGCAGATTCTCGCCGGCCGCGATCTAGAACAAGGCGGCACTTGGCTCGGCGTTACGCGCAGCGGACGCTTCGCCGCCATCACCAATGTGCGCGATCCTGCTGCAAAAATAGGCGCCCATTCACGCGGTCATTTAGTGCGCGATTTTCTCGCCAGCACACAGACACCTGCAGATTTCATCGAGCAATTAAAAAATCATCTCGCCGATTACAGCCCTTTCAACCTGCTATTGAGTGACGGCAATTCGCTGTACTACTGCAACAGCAGCGGAGAAAATTTTGCATTGCCTGCAGGTATTTACGGCTTATCCAACGCCGCCTTAGACACGCCGTGGCCAAAAGTGGAAAACGGCAAACAAGCGCTGACTGAAACTCTGTCAGACCCGCAGCACGAATCCTTGTTTTGCTTGCTAGCGGATCGCTCTACCGCTCCTGATGCACAGCTCCCTGCCACCGGAATTCCACAATGGTTGGAACAAAAACTTTCTGCCAGCTTTATACACTTCGATAATTACGGCACACGCAGCTCAACCGTCATACTGCAAACGCACACTGGGCCAATCGATTTTCTGGAACGGCAATTCAACAAACAAGGCGAAGCTATCGCAACTCAGATATTCCAACTATAAAAAACAGGAGTTTTATCATGCGAAAAATACTGGAAGATTTTTCTCGCGCACAACTGGCACAACTGGCGCGGGAATACATGGTGGCCTCACAGTTCAACAGTCGCACCGGCTACGCTGCGTTACGCATGAACCACGGCGATGAAGCCTACAAAGATATCGCGATTGATAATTGGCTCGCCGCCAGCCCCATTTATACTCAGCGCATGCAACACGCTATGGGCTTTGCCGGCGGCACTGATGTCGCCACCATTTTCAAAGGTTTGCAATTGGACTGCGGTTTAACGCATCAATATTTTGATGCGCATTTTGAAGTACAAGCAGCTGATAAAGGACGCTTTTGGTTAGCGAGCTGCGGCCCCCTATTGGAAACCGAACCGCGCGGCGAGGCGGCGGTAAAAGTCATGTGTCACGACATTGAAGACCCCACCTTTGATGGCACCGCAATTGCCACCAATCCGCGCGCGCGCATGCGCCCCGTACACCGACCGCCGCGCGTACCTGTCGATCGCGCACCGCACTGCGAGTGGAATGTTTTTATCGATCACGACGCAGAACCACTGCAAGAACCCGTCGTAACAGCAGAACTGCGCAAATCACTACTCGCCAATCTTCGTATTGAACGCAGCAGCAATCGCGAACAAGGCGGCTTGGATTTTTATCACGGTGAAGTGTTTGAGCAATTGCACTTTGAGCAACTCTCACACGCCGCGTTGGTGATGGTGTGCAAAGAAATTGCCATCCAAAACCATTTGCTGATCCTTGGTTTAATGCTGGCGATTGATAAAAAATACGGCGAAGCTGCCGCGCGCACCGTGGCTGAATGTCAAATGACCGGCAGCGGCTGGGTGATGAGCGAACGCTTAAAAAAATGGCTGGGCATCAACGACAATAATATCGACAGCCTCATTCGTGTCTTGGAAGTACACCCCGCTTTTCAGCCGCTGGAATATCACTCCCTCTCCATTACAAAAACGGGAGCCAACACAGCTGAACTGCAGATTACTGATTGCGCCGCTTTACGGGAAACATCGGCGCAAAATCTGGGCTGGTACAGCCTGCTGCCACTCGCAAGAACAGCCGGATTGGAAGGCATCATGAAAGGAATAGACCCGCGCGCCACACTCACAGCTGGCAGCACGCCTCTGCACTGGATAATCACGCTGGAGGAAGCCGCGCTCACAGGTGCCGAGCCGCTGCCCGTACAAATTGCTAAAGGGACGGTGCTGTATCAAACCAAACTGGAAGATCACATTCCGTTGTTACAGCTCTAATGCATCACAGCCACGGATTCTAGGCTGCCGCCACCCGCGACTTCGGCTAGAATCCACGCTTTCCTTGATTGGGTAGTCGTAGTGTCTAGCTCCAGCCATCGCCCCGTTGCCATTCTCGGTATCTCCGCCTACTACCACGACAGCGCCGCCGCGCTGGTAGTAGACGGCCAAATCATCGCTGCCGCGCAAGAAGAGCGCTTCACGCGCAAAAAACACGATGCCGCTTTCCCCGCTGAAGCTATTCGTTATTGTCTGCGCGAAGCTGGTTTGTCGCTGGCCGATATCACCCATGTGGTGTTCTACGACAAGCCGCTGATCAAATTTGAACGCCTGTTGGAAACCTACCTCGCCTACGCACCAGCTGGCTTTCGCTCTTTCATCAAAGCGATTCCTGTTTGGTTAAAAGAAAAACTGTATTTGAAAAAAACCTTGCGCCGCGAATTAGCTGAACTCGGCGGCATGAAAGAAAGTGAACTGCCGCCACTGATGTTTACTGAGCACCATCAATCGCACGCCGCTTCTGCATTTTTCCCCAGCCCCTTCGACAAAGCCGTAGTGATGTGTTTAGACGGCGTCGGCGAATGGGCCACTAGCTCGGTGTGGGTGGGCGACGGCAACACACTCACGCCACAGTGGGACATCAACTTCCCTCACTCTCTCGGCTTGCTGTATTCCGCCTTCACTTATTACACCGGCTTCAAAGTGAACTCCGGTGAATACAAATTGATGGGGTTGGCGCCTTACGGCACACCGAAATATGTCGATTTAATTCTCGATAATTTGATTGATGTAAAAGCAGACGGCAGCTTCCGTTTGAATATGAGTTACTTCAACTACGCTGCCGGCTTGACGATGACCAACGAAAAATTTCATCGTCTGTTTAACGGCCCACCGCGTGCGCGTGAATCCGAAGTCTCGCAAAAAGAAATGGACATCGCACGCTCCATTCAAGTCGTCACCGAAGAGATTGTGTTGAAGTTGGCGCGCGCGGCACATGCAGAATTAGGTATCGACAAACTCTGCCTCGCTGGCGGCGTAGCATTGAATTGCGTATCCAACGGCCGCCTGTTGCGCGAAGGCCCTTTCTCAGAAATCTGGGTACAACCCGCTGCCGGTGACGCTGGTGGCGCACTCGGTGCTGCACTCGCCATTTGGCATCAGTACTTAGAAAAACCGCGCACTGCCTTACCTGGCGATTCGATGCAGGGCAGCTATCTAGGCCCGCGCCACAGTGATGCAGATATCAAAGCGTATCTCGACAGTGTCGGCGCAAAATATCAGCGCCTCGACGACAGTGTTTTGCTGCCGCAACTGGCGCAAATCATGGCGAACGAAAATGTCGTCGGCTGGTTCCAAGGCCGCATGGAGTTTGGTCCGCGCGCATTGGGCGGGCGCTCTATCATCGGTGATCCGCGCAGCCCGAAAATGCAGTCGGTGATGAATTTAAAAATTAAATACCGTGAATCCTTTCGTCCGTTTGCACCCGCGGTAAAAGCCGACAAAGTTGGCGAATGGTTTCAGCACAGCGCTGTTAGCCCTTACATGTTGATGGTGGCACCGGTTGCAGAAGACAAACGCATTCCGATGACTTTGGAACAAGAGCGTTTGTTCGGCATTGAAAAATTGAATGTGCCGCGTTCACAAATTCCAGCCGTGACACATGTGGATTATTCCGCACGCATTCAAACCGTGCATCCAGAAACCAATCCGCGTTTTTACACGCTGCTGGATGAGTTTGAAAAACTGACCGGCTGCCCTGTTTCGATTAACACTTCGTTTAATGTGCGCGGCGAACCCATCGTCAATACACCGGAAGATGCCTACCGCTGCTTCATGCGCTGCGAAATGGATTACTTGGTGTTGGAAAATTATCTGCTCGCCAAACCGGAACAACCGGTGTGGGAGAAAAACGACAACTGGCAAGATGAATTCGAGTTGGACTGATGACTACCTCTGCTATCAAAACGGATATGACCGCCGCCGAATTGCGTAAATTTGGCTTGGTCACTGGTGCCATTCTGATCGGCCTCATCGGCTGCCTATTACCTTGGCTGCACAGCGGCGTAGGAACAATGCTGCGCTGGCTGCTGTATGTTGGCCCCGTGGGCGGCACACTGATCGTCTGGGCTTTGATACACCCCTCCAGCCTGATCTATTTCTACAGGCCATGGATGAAATTGGCGGAAGGTCTGGGCTTTATCAACACCCGCATTATTCTGTTCGTTCTGTTTTACGGACTGTTCATGCCGATGGGCGTCATCATGCGCCTGTTTGGCAAAGATCCTATGCACCGCGAGCTCAATGCCGCACTGGACAGCTACCGCGTGACCCGCAACAATCCTGCCCGCCAACACATGGAGAAGCCTTACTAATGCTTGAATTACTCAAAGACTTTGCCGGTTTCATGAAAGAGCGCAAAAAATACTGGCTGGCTCCTATCGTTATCGTCGTAATGTTATTACTGGGCTTGTTGATTGTGTTTGCCCATGGCTCGGCAGTGGCACCACTTCATCTACACCTTGTTCTAACGCTAGCACTGCTACACCGAGACCCGCCCTCGTGGCGGGTTTTTTATGCATCCTTCAGGCTACAAAAAATAATGATAGTGATTCGCGTTTACTGTAGAATCTTCACACTTTTTTCACGAATACACATTGTAGGTCTCTTTCTTATGCGCTCTACCTGTCTGTAATCCTATCTGGCTGCTGTACACTATACTCAGCTACCACTGACCGAATCGTCACTCAGCCTAACAACTACGCTCGCCAGCGACTATGTTGCCGACGTGGCGTTAGCGCTACAGACTCGGGGCCAGCCTTACAAGTAGGCGGACTACGAACACAGCGGTTTATGCGGGCGTTTGGGGCTCCAATATCGACAGCGATGAGCACGATACCGCCCTAACCCTAGAGTTGGACTACACCATCGGCCCCGACACGCCTTAACGGAGGATTTAGAAGGTGATATCGGTATTACCCACTACACTTGGTACCATGACAGCGGCAGCGATCACGATGAGTGGGATTACCAAGAGTGTGGTTTGTAACTTCACTTGGCAGGAAGGCACCTCGCTGTACTACTACTATGCAGAAGACAGCAAAGTATGGGATGGCGTACAGCGCCGCATCATCCTTGAGCACGCACAGCCTTTGCCTTTTTACGAGCTTTCATTATTGCTAACGGCTGCTCGCGTCGACTTAGAAACCAATGTCGGCCGGATACCTTCTACCGTGTGGGCTTAGCGCGCACTTGGTTTGATGTGGATTTTCACACTGAGCTACTGGAAAAACACCCTGCACGATAAAGCAAGCCAGAGAAAGCCGCTTTGTGTTGAAGCCAGCAAAACTTTCGATCTGCTGTAATTACTCAGCATTATCACAAGGCACAAAAAAGCCCGCACGCTGCGGGCTTTTTTATTACCGCAAAATTTACAAACTTATTGTGGCGGAACAGAGAAGCCACCCCACACCGGCGCATGATTCGCGTCGAAGTAAGCAGACAGCGAACTGGCGCAGGCCATCTTGCGTCCACTTGCCACCTTGCGGGTTGTCGTAGTGTGTATCGATAGTTGGACGCTGCACAATCGTGACACGCAGCCCCCCACACGATGAACACTTCGCCGGAAATATGACCGGCATTTGGCGAAGCGAGGATAAGACACCAATGGCGCAACATTCGCTGGATCAAACACATCAAAACCGTCTTGCGGTTTGGCAAACATCGCAGCCGTTGCACCTTGATCGGTCATCGCCGTACGCGCGCGCAGCATGATGACATTGCAAGTGATGCCGTATTTGATCATCAACTGTGCAGCGCCCATAGTCATCGCAGTAATGCCAGCTTTCGCAGCGGCGCATAGTTAGGCTGGCCCGCAGAACCAAACAGCATTGCTTCGGAAGATGTGCTGATCAAACGACCGTAGTGTGAGCTGTCGCTTTGGCTTTTTCACGCCGTAAGCGGTAGCGTGCGCGTATTCACGAGTGACCGCGCAAGTGCACGCACCACGGAATCAAACTCTTCATCGCTCATGCCAAAATGGTTTTGTCGCGGCAAAAACCGGCGTTGTTCACCAGCGCAGTGTTCATGTCGCCGTATGTTTCCAGCGTAGTTTTCATCAGGTTTTGTGCGTCATTGCTGTCGGCACAATCACCAAAAACGGCAATCGCTTCACCGCCGAAACCTTTGATGATTTCTACCGCTTCTTGCGCCGCTTCTTGTGCCGCAGGGATGCCAATATCGTTGATCACCACGCGAGCACCGTTGCGCGCCAATTCAATCGCTTCTTCGCGACCCAAACCGCGGCCTGCGCCGGTGACGATTGCTACCTTACCGTCTAAAACTGCCATGCTTTTTCTCCTCAAAAATCCAAAAAACAAAATAAAAATTAAATACGCTCGATGATGGTGCCGGTGCCGATAGAAGCGCCGCAGCACATGGTGATCAATGCGGTGGTTTTGTTAGAGCGCTCTAACTCGTGCAACGCGGTACAAATCAAACGCGCGCCGGTAGAGCCTACAGGGTGACCCAATGCAATCGCACCGCCGTTGACATTCACTTTGCTCATGTCGGCGTTGTACACACGCTGCCAGCTCAACACGACAGCAGCGAAGGCTTCATTGATTTCAACAAGATCAATATCGCCCATGTTCATGCCGGTTTTCTTGAACAACAATTCGGTTGCGTTCACTGGGCCGTCCAACAAATAGTAAGGATCGGTACCTGCCACCACGCCGGTGATGATGCGAGCACGCGGTTTCAAACCACGACGCAGTGCTTCTTCTTTGCTCATCCACAACACCGCAGCCGAGCCATCAGAAATTTGTGAGGAGTTGCCCGCGGTGTGAATACCGCCTTCAACGACTGTACGCACAAATTCGCCAAGCCTTCCATTGTTGTTTCACGCAAACCTTGATCGCGCGTCACTAATTTGGTTTGACCATTGGGTTTGCCATCTTCACCAAATGCAGGCGCTTCGACTTGCAACACTTCGCGATCAAAACGACCTTCTGCCCGCCTGCTGTGCTTTCTACGAGATAAAACCGAAGCTCATCTGCGTCAGCGCGTGATACGCGCAATTTGTAGTAACTCTGCAGTAAATTGATCGGTGTTGAATCCAAGGCCAGCTCTGTGGCTGGAAAAAACAGGACCGTTGTAAACATTGGAACCCATCGGCACGCAGCTCATGCTTCCGCCACACGATACCGATGTTGATTTGACCGGATTGAATCAGCGAAGACACGATGTGGTTAGCCGCTTGTGCAGAACCGCACTGCGTATCTACCGAGCACGCGCCCGCTGTGTAGTCTTTGCCGATGGAAAGCCACGCGTTGCGCGTGACATTGCCAGACTGTTCGCCCGCTTGCGTTACGCAGCCGCCGTACAACTGCTCAACATCTTTCATGTCGACGCCCGCTTTATCCAGCACGCCTTTCATCGACAACGCCAACAATTCGGTGGCGTGGAAACCGTGCAGATCGCCCACAATGGCTTTGCCGCGCGCGATAGGGGTACGCACGGCTTCTACGATGACTGCTTCTCTCATGGTCATGGGATGACTCCTCGGGATGGATAAATGATCAGAATGCTGGCTATACAGGGCACAGTGCGCTGGCTAACATAGCGCCTCTTTTGCCCGCCGCCCGTTAAAAAACAGGGGCGTATTGTAGGCGCTGAACCCTCACCCTTCCAGCTCAGGAGAATACTTATGAAGCAGTTTAAGTTTGACGATATCGACGGTTTGCAGAGTTTGGTGACCAGCGAATTCGGCGCATGGTCGAATGAGGTGGAAGTGACGCAAGCGATGGTTGACCAATTCGCCGCGCTCACTGGCGATGACTACTGGCTGCACACTGACCCAGAGCGCTGTAAGAAAGAAAGCCCGTTCGGCACCACCATCGTGCACGGCTTTTTAACGCTGGTGTTGCTGCCCAAAATGCAGACGCCGCCGAGCTGGGAAGTGACCGGTTTCAACCACATGATGAACTACGGCTCCAACAAACTGCGTTTCACCGGCGCTGTGCCTGTCGGCAGCAAAGTTCACACCCGCTCACGCGTAGCCTCGGTTGAAAAAACACCGAAAGGACAAACCTGCGTGACGATGGAAAACCACATCCATGTCGTCGGCCAAGAGCGCCCAGCCGTGATTTATGAATTGATGTTTATGTACATGTAATTACTCTCTCATGCAGCGGCCCGTCAGCGTTAAAACATTTGTCTTTTTTGCTGCACTGGCCGCTCCTGCGCTCATCCATTTCTACTTACTCTATCGTTACTCAGTTAACGCGCCGAGATTGGATGATTTCTCCGAAGTTTTAACATTTCTACCCAATTTCTACGAAGCCAACACTTGGCATGAAAAGATCCGCATCTTTTTTGCTGTCTACCAAGATCATCGCTACGGCGTCACACATGTTATTAACCTGATAACTGACGGCATCAATTTCCGTCACTATGTTTTATGGGGAAATCTACTGATCCCCGCTTACATATTTCTGGTTTGGAAATCCTTACAGCAACATCCTTTGCAAAAAGAAATCACCTGCATCGCAGCGCTATTATTTTTTAACTTACAAACATGGTATGGCACTTATTGGGCCAGTATTCTTCTCACCTCGCTGGGATCGCTCCCCATTGCGCTAGGCACTTTTCTCTTGGCCTGCTCGTCAAAACGCCACGCACTCCCTCTCGCGCTTTTTTCAGCCATTGCGCTTACCTATACACTCGGCAATGGAATATTTGCTTGGCCGCTTATTCTTGTTTACGCGTTAATTGACAACAAACACAAAGCATTACCGCTGTGGAACGCTCGATCAATTTGCTGGCTACTGATCGGCGGCAGTATCCTCTGGTTTTACTTTCACGATTTTCAATTCCTCAACCGCGAAGGACAGCACGGCGCTGGCTTTTTCGATTTGATTACTCGCGCTATTCAAAACGCTCCCAATATTGCCATTGGCTTTTTTAGCTTGGCTGGCAGCCACTTGTTGTATTACAGCCAACAAACCGACTGGAGAATTTGGGTTTCTTGCTTCATCGGCATCAGTGAAACGCTGGCGTTACTCTGGCTGCTAAAGCAAGGGGCGCTGCGCAACAGACCCGCGCTACTGCTGCTGTTGGCTTTTACTGTTTTAACCATGGCAAGCATCGCTCTCGCCCGCGCAGCCACCATCAATCTCGGGCAGACCTTACAGGGGCACTACAAACTGTATCCCGCCACTTATTTGTTGTTACTGATCGCAGCACTGTTGGATTTGCTCGCACAAAAAAAACCGCACCACACCAAAAGCGTCTACGCCGCCTGCCTTGGTGGTGTGATTACACTTTTCTTGGCCGCACTTTTTTTGTTTGTTCGCACCGTTGAGCAATACAACCAAAACCTCGCTGTCGATGCTAAACAATGGCTATACAGCAACACCCTGCAACTCGGCGAAACACGCCTTTATGTCAAACAGCCCAACAAGAAACTAGCACGCGCCGTACAGGGAAACTTTTACAACCCTTGGACGCTATTAAACAACGATGAAATACCAGTCGACATCATTTACAGCCAAACCTGCCCACCAGCCACACCAATTACAACCAACACGCAAAGCCACCCTCACGCGCTGGCGGTAAAACTTGATTTACCCACCACCGACACCAGCACAAAATTTTGTTTGCAGGGCGAGAAACAAGCCATTTACTTCACCCCCAACGCTGAAAACAATAATCCCGAAAACAAAAAAGAGAAGCCAAACTTCTCTTTATGGATACCGCGCAACGGTGAGGCTGGTGAAGACAAAGGCCCTTGGACACTGTACGCGTTACCCTGAGCCTTGAAAAAAATTAATTTTGATCAGGTGGCAGATTTACGCGCATGCCTTCCATTTCATAGGTGACGATTACTTGGCAACCCAAACGGCTATTTGCCTGATAGTGTTGTGACGCTTCTACCAATTTTTTCTCGCCTTCTGAAATAGGGTTCACTTTTGTTTCCCATTCCGGCTCGATATAAACATGACAAGTACAGCATGAACAAATACCGCCGCACATGCCTTCAATACCGGGCAGCAAGTTGATGGTAGAGCCCTCCATCAAACTCATATTTTCTTCTACATCGACTGTGTGTTCGTGACCATTAAATTCCACATAAGTGATATTCGGCATAACGCGACCTCTTACTAACGACTAACGATTAAAACAACGGCTTTTCAGAAACTTTTGCGGGTTTCACTTCCATAAATTCAGCGGCAACACCCTTAGGATAGGCAAAACACATCGCAATCGAACCACCCACCACTTCCGGCTTCATATAGCCATCAAAAGATTTACCTTTTTTCTGCCACTCGTGCAGCGCAGCAGACATTTTTTGTGGATCCCAGCCCATTCCAAACTCAGTAAACACCGCGCCAGGACTAAATACGGTTACACAAATACGATCAGTCTTTACTTCTTCGCGCAGCTCTTTTGAAAATCGCTCCACCGCGGCTTTCGTGGCGGCATACACAGACAGATGAGAAATTTCATTGTCGTGCCGCACCGTGGCCGAGGATAAATTGACGATCAAACCGCTGCCGTTTTGGCGCAGCAAGGGAATGGCCACTTGTGAACAAAAAATCGTGCCGAGCAAATTGGTATTGATCTGCGCAACCACATCAAATTCTTCCATTTTCTCAATGGGATCTGGGCGCGCAATACCGGCGTTATTCACCACACCGTCTAATTTGCCAAAGTGCGCATGCAAATCGGCAAATGCTTTTTCCACTTCCGTTTTTCTGGCTACATCGCAGATAAAGCCGGCTGCACACTCCGCACCGAGCTCTGCTACTGCTTTATCCAATACTTCCTGTCTCCGCCCTAGCAATGCCACTTTTGCGCCGTGCTTCACTAGCGCTTGCGCCGTCGCCAAGCCTAAACCCGCACCGCCACCTGTGATGGCAACAACTTTGTCTTTGATTAATTCAGGATTCATCCGGGTATCGCCACCGTTTTTGTTTGCAAATATTCCTCAAAACCTTCGCGCCCCATTTCGCGCCCTACACCACTTTGTTTGTAGCCACCAAAGGGCGCATCTGCCGCAAAAAAGGCAGCGCCATTGATATTCATGGTGCCGGTGCGAATTTGTCGCGCTACGCGCAGCGCGCGGTCTTGATCTTTGGAAAAAATCGCGCCAGACAATCCATAAATAGAATCGTTGGCGATGCGAATAGCGTCTTCTTCGGTATCGTAAGGAATGATGCACAACACAGGGCCAAAAATTTCTTCCTGCGCGATGGCCATATCATTGCGCACATCAGCAAAAATGGTCGGCGCAACATAACAGCCCTGCTCCAAACCGGCAGGCACTATGCCGCCACACACCTATCGCGCGCCTTCGGCTTTGCCTTTTTCAATGTACTGCAACACGCGCTGTTGTTGACGCTTATTGACTAACGGCCCCATGAATTGCTCACGCGACAGCGGGTCACCCAGCTTTACGCTGTCAAAAGTATTTTTTGCCACTTCTACAATTTTTTCATAGTGCGCACGCGGCGCAAGCAAGCGCGTCGCCAAGGCACAGCCTTGCCCCGCATTAAAGCAAACACTGATGCACATAAACGCAGCAAAATTGATATCGGCATCATCCAAAATAATGTGTGCTGATTTGCCGCCGAGTTCGAGAAAAACTTTTTTCACGGTATCCGCGCCGCGCTTCATGATGTGTTTGCCGATGCCGGTAGACCCAGTAAACGACACTACATCCACGCGCGGATCACCCGTCAACATATCGCCCAACACCGCAGGCTCTTCCGAAGTCACCACATTAAAAACACCGGTAGGAATATCGGTGTGTTCTGCCACCATCTTGCCAATAAAAGTGGCTGTCCACGGCGTATCTGGTGCAGGTTTCAAAATCACGGTGCAGCCTGCTGCGAGTGCTGGAATGACTTTTGCCAGATTAATTTGCAGCGGAAAATTCCACGGTGTAATCGCCGCTACCACACCCGCCGCTTCTTTCCACACCAAACGCTTGCTCGGCACACCCACCACATTCACCGTCGGCAACTCGTGCTCCCACTGATATTGCTCGGCAAATGCAATCGTCCAATCAATAAAACTGATCGGCAAATCGGTCTGTGGACCATAAGTTAAACCGAGCGGGCAACCCACTTCCGCCACCATCTGATAGCGCAATTCGTCGGCGTGCGCTGTCATCGCATCGCGCAATTGTTTCAAACATTTCATACGAAACGCATGGTTGGTTGACCAATCGCTTTCATCAAAAGCGCGCCGCGCGGCAGCAATAGCACGCTCCATGTCCTCGACACCGGCGTCCGCGCACACGCCCGCTACGCTGTTATCGGCAGGGTTGATGTTGTTATAGGTTTTGCCAGATGCAGCCGGTGTCAGTTGGCCGTCGATCAAGAGCCGCGTTTCAGGATGGAGGTCTGGAAATACCTTGGCGCTCACAGGGGTACCCTCGATTAGGTTGGTCGAGATACTAGCGAGGCGCGCTCCAGATAGTCAAGCACGCTTTACTTTTTTTCGGTATCCACCAAGAATAAGCACATTCAACCGCCCACCGAGGATCCGTCCATGAGCAACTCAGATAAACGCGCCAAAGGCGTCAAAGCGTTCAATGCAGTCTACGGCGGCATGATGACCGCCCCTGAAACACCGACTGGCGACGAGTTCTTCGAAATCATGATGGAAGATTTGTTCGGCAACATTTGGTCGCGCGAAGGTTTGTCACTGCGCGATCGCCGCCTGTTCACCATGGGCATCATTGCCGCATTGGGCGAAGCCGATGTGTTCGGCATCCAAGTCGAAACCGGCTTGGCTTCCGGTCATCTCACCGAAGAACAAGTGAATGAACTGATTTTGCACATGGTGCAATATGTGGGCTACCCGCGCACCACCGGCATGCGCGGCGCAGCAGGAAAAGCCATTCACAGTTGGAAAAAGAAACAAAAAGAAGCGGCAAAGTAATTACTACTTTTCGCAGCGTCAAAACAAAAAAGCCACCCGAAGGTGGCTTTTTTGTTTCTAGCTAGAAAAACAATCAGACGAACTGTTCGTTTTTCTTCGCCTTGTCTTTCAACAATTTCGGCGGTTCGAAACGCTTGCCGTATTTCTTCGCCAACTCGCTCGCGCGCTTGGTGAATTCCTTCACACCCCAGTGGTTGATGCACTGATACACACCGCCCACATGTGGCGGGAAGCCGATGCCCATGATGGAACCGATGTTGCCGTCGGCAACTGACTCAATCACGCCTTCTTCCATTGCACGCACAGCTTCAATCACTTGTGAGAACACCAAACGATCTCTGATGTCTTCAAAAGGAATGTCTTTCCAACCCTTTTTCGCGTACAGCTCTTTCAAGCCCGGCCAGATGTGTTTCTTACCGCCTTCTGGATAATCGTAGAAACCGCCGCCGTAAATTTTGCCTTTGCGATCCAGCTTCGTGACCATGCGCTCCACCAAATCAAAGGTGGCGTTTTGCGCCTGTTTTTCACCGCGTGCCTTGGCATCTTCTTGTCCTTGCTTACCGTTTTTGTAAGCCGTTTCCAAGCTGATTTCATCCAGCGCTGCCAATGGGCCGACAGGCGAGCCGTTAAACGCGGCTGCATTTTCGATCAACACCGGATTGATACCTTCCATCACCATGGTCGCGCCTTCGGTGATGGTGGCACCGATTACGCGCGTGGTGAAGAAACCAGGCGCATCGTTGACCACGATCGGTTTCTTGCCGAGCAAAATACCCAAATCAAACGCTTTGGCGAGTGCTTCTTGCGAAGTTTTCTTGCCGCAGATAATTTCCACCAAAGGCATTTTTTCTGCCGGTGAGAAAAAGTGCATGCCAATAAAGTTCGCAGGGCGCACCGAGGCTTGCGCCAATTCCGTGATAGGCAGCGCTGATGTGTTGGAGGCAAAAATCGCGTCTTTGCCGATCACCGCTTCTGTTTCTTTAGTGACCGCCGCTTTGATGTCGCGGTTTTCAAAGACCGCTTCGATAATGAAATCGCAGCCTTTCAAATCCTCTGCTTTTTCGGTTGGGTGAATCAGCGACAAGATTTGCGCCAATTTTTCTGGCGTCATTTTCTTGTTCTTCGCGCCCACTTTTTCACTGTACGCTTTGCCTTTCTCCGCATTGGCAAGACTGATGTCTTTCAACACCACTTCCACACCTTTTTGTGCAGCGAGATACGCCAAGCCTGCACCCATCTGACCCGCACCCAAGATGCCAAGTTTTTTCACGCTGGTGGGTTTGATGCCTTTCGGACGGCTCGCGCCTTTTTCCAAAGCCTGCAACTGGAAGAAGAAAGTGCGAATCATGTTTTTCGCCACTTGCGAAGTCATCAAGTGAAAGAAATAACGCGCTTCGATTTTCTCTGCTGTATCGAAATCCACACGCGCCACATCATGGATGCAAGCGAAAATCGCTTTCGGCGCAGGGTTGCCTTTGGTGGAGTTCATCACATTGACGGGACCAAAATAAAACAAGCCCTCAAACCTTGATCCGGATCTTTATCCGCTGGCGAGCCGCCAGGAATTTTGAAACCGGGTTGATCCCAAGGCTGTTTCGCTTCTGCGCCAAAATCCACGCTTTGGCTTTGTGTGCATTTCTTCTTCGTTGCAGCCAACTCATCACAAAAACCTTTTTCCAACGCTTTTACACCCGCGTATTGCATGCCTTGGCTGATAAAAGTGATTGCGTTTTGGCAGCCAAACTTGCGCACCATACGCACCACACCGCCCGCGCCCGGCATCAAACCGAGCTGCGCTTCTGGCAAGCCCATTTTCACATCAGCGCGATCAATCGCGATACGGTGATGGCAAGCGAGTGCGATTTCATAACCGCCACCCAATGCCGCGCCGTTCATACCGACAACCACAGGCACGCCGAGCGTTTCAAAATGCGCAGTGGTTTTTTGGCATTCAAAATGCCTTCAAATTTTGCGTCGCTTCTTTCTCATCCATTTTGGTCGGCATTTCCAACAGCGCGTTCAAATCACCGCCGCCGAAGAAAGTGTCTTTACCCGAGCGCACATACACGCCCTGATTTTTGTCTTTCATTTTGGCGAGTTCATCCACCGCTTTGCTCATCGCAGTGATGTATTCGTCACCCATTTTGTTCACTTTTTCGCCCGGCTGGTCGAAGATCAATTCCACGATACCGTCAGCGTCTTTTTCAGTTTGATGTAACTCATCGTCATCTACCTACACCAACTCGACCACAGTAGCGATACCAATACCGCCACCTGCACACAGGGTTGCTACACCGCGCTTCAATTTACGGCGCTCCAATTCATCCACCAGCGTGCCGAGAATCATGGCACCGGTTGCGCCGATCGGGTGACCCATCGCAATTGCGCCGCCGTTGACATTGATCTTGCTGTCGGAATGCCAAGCACTTTTGATAACGCAACACCACAGACGCAAACGCTTCGTTCAATTCAAACAAGTCGATGTCGGAAATTTTAGCTTCGCTTGTTTCAATGCTTTCAAAGTTGCCGGCGCAGGACCAGTCAACATGATGGAAGGTTCAGTGCCAGTCAGTGCGCAAGCGACGATGCGCGCGCGCGGTTTCAGGTTGTGTGCTTTGGCTGCTTTTTCATTGCCGATCAACACCAAGGATGCGCCGTCCACAATGCCAGACGAGTTGCCCGGTGTGTGTACGCAAGTGATGTTTTCCAAATCCGGATATTTGAATTTCAAGAAATCGGCGTGACCAAAATCATTGAACATTTGGAACGATGGTTTGAGTTTTGCCAAACCTTCCATGCTCGTTTCTTTGCGCACCAATTCATCGTGCGCCAACACGGTGACGCCGTTCAGATCTTTCACTGGCACGATGGATTTTTTGAAATAACCTTTTTCCCACGCTTTAGCAGCGCGCTGTTGTGACATCACGGCGTAGCGATCGACATCTTCACGGCTCAAGCCATCTTGCATGGCGACCAAATCCGCGCCGATACCTTGTGAAACGCCGTAGCTGTGCATCGCCACCCACGGATCACCGGCCGCAGCGCCGGAAGCACCGATGCCGAGGCGCGACATGGATTCCACGCCGCCAGCCAATACCAAATCTTCAAAACCTGCACGCACTTTAGCGGCACCGTTGTTCACGGCATCCAAAGCGCCTGCGCAGTAGCGGTGCAATTGCGCGCCTGTTGTCACTTGCGACCAACCCGCGTAAATCAGCGCGGTTTTTGCAATATTTTGCCCTTGCTCGTTCACCGGTTCACCCGTGGCGAGGATCATGTCCTCCACGGCGGAGGGATCGAGCTTGTTGCGAGTCTGCATTGCATCGAGCAGATTTTTGACCATATCGACGGGCTTCACTTCATAAAGCCCGCCACCGGCCTTGCCTCTGCCGCGCGGTGTGCGGATAGCGTCAAAGATAAATGCTTGCGCCATGGTGCTTACCTTCTGGTTAGTTGGGTGAATGGAGAAATAAGGGGGCGCTATAATACCCGCCCTGCTATCAGCCTCGCAAAGCCATCCGACGCAGTAATCGCCGAAAACACCAGCGAGGCCAATTAACCAACAAGCCCTAAACTGCTACTGAGGGTGATAGCGTTCGTCCCAAGGAGGCAGATCTAGCGTGGGGGCACGGCTGGGCAAAACGGGTTGATCATTGCGCTGCACGCGCAACAGCAGCAATTCAACAATATGGTCAAAAACATATTGAGCTTTCCTGCGCTCCCCCTCTTTGTTGATATGAGAAGCATCCACCCACAGATCCCTGGGCATCTGATTTAAAGGGAATGGCGCATAAGGTACAGCAAGCTCTTGGCCAATCACACCAAGTACCGTCTCTTCGTAATCATATAACCGACGAAATGTTTGTTGATCATCTTTGTCAAAAGGATTCCCTTGATACGAGATCAAGAAAACATTGGCGCCATCATTTTTCATTTCTCGTATTACGCTTGTGAGATTGTTGTAAAACGCCAATTCATCAACATGCAAGCGGTCCTTCTCTCTCGATTTAAACCACAAAGACGGCGTAGCCTCTCCACCGTGGGAAAATGCCTGTCCTGTTGCAAAATCCGGAAAAAATAACAGCACCACTGCAACACTTAATGCTTTTGACTTTAAAAGCCAACGCGCGTGTTTTTTTAACGGCTGCAGCCCAGGCGCCGATTTGCGCCAATTACTATAGTCCGGCTCATACTCATGAACAACATAAGCAACTGGATCATTGCCGCCTGGATTAATCACCACCATATCTGGACGGTAATAACGAAACTTCAACAGATAATGTGTAAGTATTTCTGCTGTTGTTCCAAACCGCAAACCCGCGTTGATAACTTCAACTTTTTTTCCTGCAAAGCGCACATCTTTTTGCAACAAACTTCCTACCTGCGCAGGGAATGCGTCCTGAGGATTGGCAACACCCTCTCCATAGGTGGTTGACCCTCCCATAAAAAGAATGCGCAAGCTATTTGATGCGCGCTGCAGCGGAACAGCCTCTCCACGATACCCTTCTGCATTATTCTGCCTGATGTTATCCATTGGCGTTACATAATTTGGCGCTGGAATATACAGTAAATACGCCTGTGAAACGCTATTCATGTCTAACTGCATTTGCTGCTCTCCACGCAAATACTTGCGTGTAGTCTCAATATCTGGATTTGTTCTTAAAATAAAAGTAGCAACCACCTCAATGACAATGACAACCAACATCAACATAATCAAAAAGAAAATTATTTTTTTAGAAAAACTTCCGCCGGATGTACTTGTCACCGATATTCCTCTTAGAGGTAAATAACCTATCATTGCAACGATGATAATATCAAAACAGCTTACTCATTTAATAGCCGCTATCGCTACAATGCCCTCTCAACCTATAACCTCGCCGCAAAGCCATGTCCCGTATTTTCCACCCGCCACTTCGCCCTGCCACAGGCTCCCTGCAACGCTGGAACGGTTTGCACGGCGCAGCCACCGGGCTGGCTCTCACGCAAGCGCAGCAACAACACAACGGCATCATGCTGGTGATTACCGAAGATGCGGCCAGCGCGCGGCAACTGCAGCGCGAGATGCAATTCTTCGGCAACCAAGCCTTGAGCGTACTGAACTTCCCCGCGTGGGAAACCTTGCCCTATGACAGCTTTTCGCCGCACCAAGACATTATTTCGGAGCGTTTAGCGGCACTGTCGCAACTGCTGAGCGGCGAGCCTTGCACGCTAGTACTGCCGGTAGCGAGTTTGATGAACCGTCTGCCGCCGCGCGATTTCATTGCCGGACAAGTGTTCGATGTCAAAACCGGCGATGTTTTCCATGTGCACAGCACGCGTCAAAAACTGGAAAGTTGCGGCTACCGCTGTGTCGATACGGTCAACGAACACGGCGAATTTGCCGTGCGCGGCGCGGTGATGGATATTTTCCCCGCCGGCAGTGAGCTGCCTTACCGCATTGATTTATTTGATGATTGCATTGAATCGCTACGCAGCTTTGATCCAGAAACCCAGCGCACCATTGCCAAAGTGCCATTTATTCGTTTGCTGCCTGCGCGCGAATTTTTATTGACCAAGCAGGGCATCAACACTTTTCTCGATCGCTGGCATGCACACTTTATTCACAGCGACCCAAAAAAATCAGCGCTGTATCAAGATATTGCTTCCGGCATCGCCTCGCCTGGCGCTGAATATTTTCTGCCACTGTTTTTTGAAAACTGTGCGCAGCTACTGGACTACTTGCCGCGCGATTGCATCATCGCACAAGCAGGCAACATCTATGCCGCCGCCGAAAAATACCAACTGGAAATTCGCGCGCGTTACGACAGCCTACACTTGGAACACTATCGCCCGCTGCTCAAACCACACGAGGCGTTTGTTCCCACCGATGAACTGTTTGCCGGTTTAAAGAACTTTTCTAGCATTGATTGCTTTTCTTCAGAAGCCAACGCCACCAACCTCGGCAGCACGGCCGTACCCGATATCGCACTGCACGCACGCGAGACACAGCCACTCGCACCACTACAACAATTTTTAGCACAGCATGTCGGCACTAAATTGTTGGTGTGTGCAGAATCTGCCGGTCGCGCCGAAGCGCTGCACACGCTATTTTCACAACAGCAATTACCCCTGCAGAATGTTGCGCACTGGCAGGCATTTATCGACAGCAAACACCCCGCTCTACTCGTGCAAGCGGCGCTAGATCGCAGTCTGTGGTTGCCGGAAGAAAAAATATTACTACTGTCAGAAAGCCAATTGTTTGGCCAGCAAGTGCTGCAACAGCGCCGCCGCAAACAGCAAGTCGATGCCGCCGACAACGCCATCAAACATTTGAATGAATTGTCGATCGGCGCGCCCGTGGTGCACTTAGAACACGGCGTTGGACGCTATCACGGCTTAATCAATCTCGACATCGGCGGCGCGACCAACGAATTTTTGCACCTGCGCTATGCGGGTGATGCCAGCCTGTATGTGCCGGTCACTTCGCTGCATTTAATCAGCCGCTACGGCGGCGCAGACCCTGAATTAGCGCCGTGGCACCGACTCGGTTCCGAGCAATGGCAAAAAGCGCGTCAAAAAGCCGCACAACAAATCGAAGATGTTGCCGCAAAGCTGTTAGAAATTCACGCGCGGCGCGCGGCGCGTTCACGCGAAGCGTTTGCGCTGCCCGACATTGAAATGCAACAGTTTTGCGCCGAGTTTCCATTTGAAGAAACACCGGATCAACAAAATGCTATTGCTGCGGTTATCGCCGATATGCAAGCCGCTAAACCGATGGATCGCCTCGTGTGCGGCGATGTCGGCTTTGGCAAAACCGAAGTTGCTATGCGCGCTGCGTTTCTTGCCGCGATGAACGGCAAACAAGTGGCGGTACTCGTGCCAACCACACTGCTCGCGCAGCAGCACGGTGAAAACTTTCGCGATCGCTTTGCGCATTGGCCGGTGCGCATAGAAACCATTTCCCGTTTTCGCACCGCCAAGGAACAAGATGCCGTATTGCAGAAAGCAGCCGACGGCCAGCTCGACATCATCATCGGCACACACCGCCTGCTGCAAGACGATGTGAAATTCAAAAATCTTGGCCTGTTGATTATTGATGAAGAACATCGCTTCGGCGTGAAGCAAAAAGAACGCATGAAGGCAATGCGCGCAGAAGTGGACATTCTCAACATGACGGCCACGCCGATTCCGCGCACGCTGAATATGTCGCTCGCCGGCATGCGCGATTTATCCATTATTGCCACGCCACCGGCGCGTCGTCTTGCGATAAAAACTTTTTCCCATGCGTACGATGACGCCATCATTAAAGAAGCCATCTTGCGTGAATTATTGCGCGGCGGCCAAGTGTATTTTTTGCACAACGATGTCGCCAGCATTCAACGCTGCGCAGAAAATATCTCAACGCTAGTACCGGAAGCGCGCGTGGTGGTTGGTCACGGGCAAATGCGCGAGCGCGAACTCGAACAGGTGATGAGCGATTTTTATCATCAGCGCTTTAATGTGTTGGTGTGTACCACGATTATCGAAACTGGCATTGATGTGCCGAATGCCAACACCATCATTATCGAACGCGCTGATAAGTTTGGTTTGGCGCAACTGCACCAATTGCGCGGTCGTGTGGGTCGCTCCCACCATCAAGCCTACGCCTACCTACTCACCCCTGGCGTGCGCAACATGACATCGGATGCAGAAAAAAGATTGGAGGCTATTTGTCACGCCGATGTGCTCGGCTCCGGCTTTTTGCTCGCCAATCACGATTTGGAAATTCGCGGCGCGGGTGAATTGCTCGGCGAGCAGCAGAGCGGACAAATCGAAAGTATCGGTTTCAGTCTGTACATGGAAATGCTCGAACGCGCAGTGAAAAACCTGCAAGAGGGCAAAGCTGCCGGCAGCAATATTACGGGCGTGCAACACAACGAAGTGAATCTGCGTATCCCCGCACTGATTCCCGACCATTATTTACCCGATGCCGCCACGCGTTTGGTGTTGTATCGCCGCATTTCTTGCGCCGCCAATAATGATGCTCTACGCGATTTGCAGGTGGAAATGATCGATCGCTTTGGCCTGCTGCCAGAACCGGTGAAAAATCTGTTCCGACAAGCGGCACTGCGTTTATCTGTGCTGCATCTCGGCATCGACAAATTAGAAGCCAGCGCCAGCGGCTTGCGCGTGGAGTTTGCTAGCGATACGCGTGTCGATCCGTTTGCGCTGGTGAAATTGATTCAACAATATCCCACGCGCTATAAATTGGAGGACGGCAAACGCCTCGTGATCAAAGAAGATTTAGAAGAAACCGAAGCGCGGTTTGCAGCGGTGGAGACTTTGATAGAGAAGCTGGTGGGGTGACCAATCCTCACACGCTGCTTCTTTGGTTAATGGCATCCAGTAACGATTGCTGCGCAAACTTCATGCTTCGCCCCATCAAGATAATATTATCGGCATCATTACTCGTCATGCCGACTTTAGCGTCAGTGATGAATGCGGGTGAACTCTCTGGATAGTGAGTTCTCTTATCATCAATAGCAATCCACGGCACATGCAACCAGTTTTCATCGGTTAGAAAAGTCATCACCTCTTTAAAGCGAACATGCTGCGCCGTGAGATCTAATTCATGGATGGGTGTGCTGCCAATAATTCTATGCTTAAACCACGCATTAAATCTTTCAATATCAGAATCCATGCGCCACGCTGTAGACAGTACAATTTTTGCATTCAGCGCATCCAGTATGCGATTCACAGAATATATTGCCTCCGGCTTAAATCGCTCATGCTCATTAGCTCTTACAGGATGCAATACGCCATCAAAATCCAAGAACACCAAAAATTCAGGCTGCCCACTGAACGCACTCATCAATTACACACCCTCTCACAGGTTTTTTATTTCTTCACAAACAACTTTTTAATGCGCACCTTAGCTGCGTCCAGCGCATTACCCAGCAGATCAACAACCATTTGCGCAATAACACCAATCATTCCCAACACTAAAATTAGAACAATAAAAGACAAGATCGGCGAGGAAAGGACGATTCCGACTAAAAGAATTGTTCCCATATACCAAAACCTTAACTGTCTTTTAAGCTGATAAAGAGAATCTTACGCCCCTTTTTTATTTGTAACGGTTCGACAGGATTATCGCCAGCTCATATAAAATCCCGTTATACGAGTTAGCGTTCCATAGGTTTATGGCTTGTTCTGAAAAGCAGATTTGCTTGCCATCCCTACCCATTCGTGGCGCAACTCCGCCGTTGTCAGTCAGAATGTATTGGCATCCAGTCATCATGTCTGTAGTCCAGCTAACTTTAGTGTGGTTCAAAATATGACCCTCTAGGTCTGTTTTATTGGACAGACTTGGCAGCTTTTCAGCCACCATAGAAACAACGATAACAGCTAATAGGATGTTGGTGATGGTTTGCGTTTTCATACGACCGACCTCTCGGTTTAAGCCCTTCAGCACTGTCACTGTACTGCCACTCAAGCTCACCAGATGAGCCTTGCCATCTCACCGTTAGATACCACAAGAAATCACACGCACAGGAACATCTTTATCGCCGTTGACATTTGTCAACATTCGTATGCATACTTGCACTCATCAAGGAAGAAAGCGCGCTCATGAAGAAGCATCCCGACAAACATATTAGAGAAGCACTGGAATATGCCGAAGCTAATGGTTGGGATATTGTCGAGGCAGGCAAGTCGGCACACGCGTTTTGCCGCCTGCGCTGTCAGACAGGACATACAGAACACATGATGAGTGTGTGGAGTACACCGCGTAATCCCGAAAATCATGCGAAGCAAATTCTGCGAAAGGTCAAGCAATGCAACGGGGAGTGAGAAAATGAAAACTTATCATTTCACCATCGTTATCCGCGATGCGCGGGCAGACATGAAAGGCTTAGAAGACAGACTGTTTGAAGCCGGCTGCAATGATGCGCTGGTATGCAGTTATAACGAGTCGGTATATCTGGAGTTTGACCGCGAAGCCGACAGCGCGGAAACAGCCATTAAAACCGCACTAGCCAATATCCGCACAGCCGGTTTCAAGCAGTTAGTTGTGCAAGAGGCTGGCGTGGCTAGTCTGGCAGAGATGGCGGAGCGCGCAGGCATAACCCGTGCCGCCCTCTCGTTGTACGCCAAAAACAAAAGAGGTGACGGCAACTTCCCTCCACCTGTGTATGGCGTGTCATCGGGGTCGGCGCTGTACCCTTGGCCAGAAGTAGCTGCATGGCTGTACAAACAAGGCAAATTACCGCAAGCACTATACGAAGTAGCGCACGCCGCTCGGTAGTTCCAACTTCAAAACAACACAATGCCCTCACTACAGGAGAGCATCATGGATCGCACTGAACGCTTCTACAAAATCGAGAGCTTGCTGCACCGCCACCGCGTGGTGACAGTGGATGATTTTCTGCAGGAATTGGGGGTTTCGCACGCGACTTTCAAACGCGATTTGGAATATCTGCGCGACCGCATTTGCGCGCCCATTGTGTTTGACCGCGCGCTGGGCGGCTATCGCTTTGACAGCCAAGAGGCCGCTGCACTGCACGAGCTGCCCGGTTTGTGGTTTAACGCCAGTGAGGTGCATGCGCTACTGAGCATGCAGCAATTGCTCGACAACATTGAACCGGGTTTGCTCACGCCACAAATTCAACCGCTGCGCACGCGCTTACAAAGCCTACTGGCGCGCGATGATTTCAGTGCGCAGGAGGTAAGCCAGCGCATCAAACTGGTTCACGCGATACGCAGGCCAATACACAGCCGCTTTTTTGAACAACTCGCCACCGCCACGCTGCGTCGCAAACGCTTGCGCATTCAACACTGGCACCGCGAACGCGACACCAACAGCACGCGCGAAGTTTCACCGCAGCAGCTTATTTATTACCGCAACAATTGGTATTTAGATGCGTGGTGTCACCAACGCAACGCCCTGCGCTCTTTTGCCGTGGATGCCATTACGGAAGTCGAGTTTATTGATAAAGCCGCCAAAAACATCGCCAGCGCCACACTCAAAGCACAACTGGAAAATGGCTATGGCATTTTTTCCAATAACAAAAAAGTTGCATGGGCCAGCTTGCGTTTTACGCCAGAGCGATCGCGCTGGGTTGCACAAGAAGTGTGGCACTCCAAACAACGCCTGCACACGCACGAAGACCACAGCATCACCTTGGAGGTGCCGTACAGTGACGACAGAGAATTATTGATGGATATTCTGAAACACGGCGCCGAAGTACAAGTGATAAAACCTGCGGCACTCAAAAAGCGCGTGCGCGATGAAGCAAAAAAGATGTTGCGATAACAACCAATAAACTTACGACAACACCAACACTTGTTGCAAAATCTTACGGATGTTGTCCATGCCGACTTTCAATGTTGCATCAATCGCTTCCATGGTGATCAACTCATCCGTGCAACCCGCCGCCCAATTCGCCACCACGCACAAACTGGCGTAATCCAAGCCAATTTCACGCGCTAAGGGCGCTTCTGGCATCGCTGTCATGCCCACCAAATCGCAGCCATCGCGCTGCATACGACGAATTTCCGCTGCCGTTTCCAAACGCGGCCCTTGCGTGCAGCCGTAAACACCGCGCGCCAGTGCAATCACGCCCGCTGCATCCGCTGCGCGCAACAACAATTCGCGCGTGCGTTCGGCGTACGGAAAAGTGAAATCAATATGTTCCAGCGGCGAATGCTCATCGTCGCTATAGGTGTGTATGCGCCCCCAGGTGTAATCAACGATTTGATCGGGAATGGAAATGACTGCGGGCGCCATATCATGATGAATACCGCCCACGGCATTCACCGCAATCACTTGTTCAACACCTAATTGTTTTAACGCAAACATATTGGCGCGGTAATTCACGCGGTGCGGCGGCCACTGGTGTTGCTCGCCGTGGCGCGCAAAAAAATACACCGGCTTGCCGTGATACTCGCCTTTTTGTACCGGCGCAGAAGGCGCGCCGTAAGGCGTATCGACGGCAATTTTTTCGCCAATGTGCAAGCCGTCGAGTTGATCTAAACCGGTGCCGCCGATGATTGCGATGGTCATTCAATTCCTCACATGCCTTTCACGGCATAAATACCCGGTGCGTTGCGCAAATAACCTTTGTAATCCATGCCGTAGCCGAATACATAACGGTCCGGCACATCGAGGCCGACAAAATCCGCCTTCAAGTCGGGTGGCTGACGGCGATCGTGATGTTTATCCACCAACACGGCGCTGTACACTTTTTTTGCGCCCTGCTGCTCACACCACTGCAACACTTCATGCAGCGTGATGCCTTCATCGAGAATATCGTCGATCACCAATACCGTTCTGTCGCGCAAATCGTGACGCGGTTTCACTATCCACTCAATCGCGCTGCCGCTGGTTTGATTGCGATAGCGTGTGGCGTGGATGTAATCCAACTGCAAATGGAAATTGAGGCGCGGCAATAATTTGCCAGCAATGACCGTAGCTCCACTCATCAAGGGCAGCAGCAATGGATTGCTGTCTTTTAATTGCGCGGTGATTTTGTCAGCCAAGACATCAATCGCTGCCAACACTTGTTCACGCGTGTAAAGACAGTCAGCTTCACGCCAAACCTGATCCACTTCTTGCAGTGACACTTCACTCATGACGCCAACTGCTGTTGTAAAAATTGCAGGGCGTTTTGCCATTGCTGAGTTGCGTGCAGCTCCACCAAGTTCGGCCACGCAAACGGGCGTTTCAAACGCTGCAAATTACTAGCCGGCTGGAGATTGGTTTTTTTCAATGCTTCCACCACCGCCAACTGCGCTGGGCGTTGATTGCACACTAGCAACGCTGTGCAGCCAGCAGCCAAGGCTACGCGCGCGCGTTCGCCCATATCAGCAATCACGCCCGCGCCTTCCATGGTTAAATCGTCGCTGAAAATAACACCATCAAAACGCAATTGTTGTTTCAATATTTCTTGCAACCAACGCGCAGAAAAACCGGCAGGATTTTTATCCACTTCGCTGTACACCACATGCGCCGGCATCACAGCATCCAACTTGCCTTTCGCACACAAATAGCGATACGGCTGCACATCTTCTGCCAAAATATTTTCCAGTGCGCGATGATCAAATGGGGTTTCGTGATGGCTGTCACCCGCCACCGCACCGTGGCCTGGGAAGTGTTTACCGGTGGCGCACATATTGGCTTCGTGCATGCCGTCGATAAACGCCTCGCTCAACACGCTCATGATGTGCGGATCAATAGAAAATGAACGGTTCGCAATCACGGCGCAGCGCTCGTCGTCTAAATCTAACACCGGTGCAAAACTTAAATCCACACCGCAAGCGCGCAATTCTGCCGCCATCAACCAACCGCAGGTACGCGCCAACGCGATGCCGTTTTCTGCATGGCGCTGATAGACAGCGCCGATATCGGCCATTGGCGGGATCGCAGTGAAACCTTCGCGAAAGCGCTGCACGCGACCGCCTTCCTGATCTACACAGATCAAAAGCTCTGGGCGCACCGCGCGAATCTGCGCTACCAACTCACACAACTGTGCGACATGGCGGTAGTTGCGCGAGAAAAGAATAATGCCGCCCACCCAAGGCTCTCGCAGCAGCACTTCGTCTTCCGCTGTAAGTGTGAGGCCGGCGACATCAACAATCACCGGCCCCAAATTTATACCTTCACTGTAAAACATGGCGACTACCTTCAGCGAAAGTCAGCGGGATCCGGCTCGGCAAACTCATCCACACCATCGGTAAATTCTTTCGGCGGCGGGCGCTTGATAAAGTGTTCGCGCTCAATACCAAACATAATCGCCAACGGTGAAGCCACTAGCACAGACGAATAAATACCAAAGCAGATGCCGATAGTCAGCGCCATTGCAAAATAATGCAGCGTTTCTCCGCCAAAAATTAGCATCGATAACACCATCAATTGTGTCGAACCGTGCGTAATAATAGTTCGTGAAATCGTGCTGGTAATGCCATGGTTCACGACTTCCTGTGTATTCATGTCGCGACGCAAACGAAAGGTTTCACGCACACGATCAAATACCACCACCGATTCGTTTACCGAATAACCCAACACCGCAAGCACTGCCGCCAACACCGACAGCGAAAACTCCCATTGAAAGAAAGCAAAAAAACCAAGGATGATGATGACATCGTGCAAGTTCGCCAAAATTGCCGCAATAGAAAACCGCCATTCAAAACGCATCGACAAATAAATAATGATGCCGACAACCACCAACAACAACGCAGTTAAGCCTTTGTGCACCAGCTCATCGCCCACTTGCGGGCCGACAAACTCGATGCGCTGCAACTGCCCATTCGGCACAGTATCTTTCAACAGCGTCATCACCGATTCACCCTGCGTTCGAGAATCGCCCTCTGTTAGTAGTGGCACACGAATCATCACGTCTTGTGGCGAACCGAAGTTCTGCACTTGCGCCTCACCAAACTCACTACGCTTCAAGACTTCACGAATTTTCTCAAGATTGGCCGCTTCTGGATAACGCACTTCGACCAAAGTGCCGCCAGTAAACTCCACAGATAGATGTAAACCGCGCGTTACCAAAAAGAAAACCGACAACAGAAAAACAATTAGCGATATAGCGTTGAAAACATGCGCATAACGCATGAAAGGAATATCTTTTTTGATACGGAAAAATTCCATGACAATACTCCTCAGCGATACGCAACAGTGATGCCGGCTTTCCAAGCCTGTCCAATAGACAAGCTAGTCAACTGCCTGCGGCCGCCGTAAATCCAATTCACCAGTGCGCGCGAAACAAATACGGATGACACGATGGATGTCACAATGCCTAAACAGTGCACAACAGCAAAACCGCGTACCGGCCCTGTGCCAAACAACAGCAACATCAAGCCAGCGATAAAAGTGGTGACATTCGAATCCACAATGGTGCTGAACGCACGCTCATAACCCACCATAATGGCTGCTTGTGGATTAGCCCCACCGCGCAACTCCTCGCGAATTCGCTCGTTTATCAACACATTGGCGTCAATTGCCATCCCGAGTGTCAAAGCAATAGCCGCTATACCAGGCAACGACAAGGTTGCCTGCAAAGCTGCCAATACTGCAATCAACAACACCAAGTTAGATGCCAACGCCGTTACGGAAACCACACCAAACATTTGGTAATAAATAATCATGAATACCGCAATTGCCACAAAACCCCACAGCGTGGAGTGAAAGCCACGACTGATATTGGCTGCACCCAATGATGGACCTATGGTGCGCTCTTCGATGATGTACACCGGCGCAGCCAGTGCACCGGCGCGCAGCAGCAACGCCAATTCATGCGCTTCCGCCTGGCTATCCAAGCCGGTGATGCGGAACTGCACACCCAGCGCACTTTGAATCGTGGCGACATTGATCAACGATTTTTCTGTTTTTGGTGTGTGCACAATTGTTTCAGTGCCGTCTGCATTGCGTTGTCTGCTCGATTCCGCTTTTGTTTCGATAAACAACACGCCCATCGGCCTGCCAATATTGTTGCGTGTTGCGCGATTCATTTTTTGGCCACCGCTGCTGTCTAGCGTGATGTTGACCTGCTGCGTGCCGGTTTCTGGATCCACTTGATTGTTGGCACTGGTCACTTGATCGCCCGTCACTATCACACTTTCTTCCAACTCCACTTCACGGCTGGGCTGGTTGCGAAAACCAAATTTTTCACGCTGTGACGGCGGCGTTTCTGCATTGGCTACCAAACGAAATTCAAGGTTGGCGGTTTTACCAATAATCCGTTTTGCCTGTGCAGAATCTTGTACGCCGGGCAATTCCACCACGATGCGATTGCGCCCTTGTTTTTGCACCAAAGGTTCAGCCACACCCAATGCGTTCACACGATTGCGCAAGGCCACGACATTCTGAGACACCGCGTAACCTTCTAATTCATTCAAAGCCTGTTCACTCAAGCTCAGCGACACTAAAAATTGACCATCTTTGTCAGAAGTGGTGCGCGTCATATCGCCTGCCACTTTGCGAATAGCGTTCATCGCCGCGCTGCGATTGGCTTCATCAGGAAAGCGCAACACCACCGTTTTACCATCTTGTTTTACTGACCACTGGCGGCTCGGCAAATTGGCATCGCGCAATTCACGCCGCATATCCGCCGCCACGGCTTCGATTTTTTTCGCCAACATCGTGCTGGTATCCACTTCCAATAAAAAGTGCACACCGCCCGCCAAATCCAAACCCAATTTCATCGGTTTTGCACCGATACCGCTCAACCACGCCGGTGTGGTCGATGCCAAATTGAGCGCGACAATAAAATCTCCACCCAAGGTTTTTTCCACCACATCTTTTGCCGCCAGTTGCTGCTCGCGCGATTCCAAGCGGATCAAAATTGAGCCTTTGCTAAATTCGGTTGTTTTTACGCCGATCGTCGCCTGCTTTAAGGCCGCGACAGCTTGCTCCTGCATCGCTTCGGTCATTTCCGTGCCGCCGGATTCGCCGGTAATTTGAATGGCAGGATCGGGGTGATACAGATTGGGCACGGCGTAAATCACGCCCATGGCCAAAATTAAGACGACAAGAATGTTCTTCCACAATGGATAACGATTGGGCATGCCCTATTTCCCCCTAAAAACCCGTGGAACCACTGGTCAAAAAATGGCTGGCGATTGTAGCAGTTGTTGCACGGAGACGCTTATTCGCCCAGTATCAAAATTTCGTCCGCTGAGCTTCAATTCCTCCAACATGATTTTGTCACCCAAGCCAGTACCAACAAACCCTTGGTGGGTCAGTAACTATCGGCTAATGGCCGCTCTAGCCTTACTACCCGCGTTCACCTACATCTACATTTCCTGGCTAACAACTAGCAACACCCCCTATGGCGACGGTTATATCCAATCACTATTCACCGTCATACATTGGAAAGATGGCAATTCCTTGGGAGAACAGCTAAGCAATACATGGTGGACTTATTTTCAAAATCGCGCTGTCTTTTCTAAGTTCATCACCTTACTGCTGTACGCGATACAAGGATCGATTGATCTGCGTGTGGAAGGATTATTTAGCAACACCACCTTGGTGATACTCATTGCGCTGATTGCCATAAGTTGCCACCAATACAAACTACCGGCCTACAACATTCTTCTTGCTGCATTGATGATTCTCAGCGTCTATTCTTGGACCATCACCACTTGGCCAGAATGTGCTCTATTTTATTTTTCTACCCTAACATTCTCTTTTCTAACCTTCTTGTTACTTGATCTCACTCAAGCACGCGTATTGGCTGCTGTTATCTGCAGCTGGCTTGCAACATTTACCATGGCTAATGGCTTATTGGCCATCATTATTGGTTCCCTACTGGTGCTGCACAACCATGGTTACCGTAACCGTTACACGCGCCTACAGCTTGCCATCTGGATTATTGGAGCCATTGGCGGCTTTCTTTTACATCTCACTACCATGAATGTTTTTTCCACTGAATTATTTGGCGCAAAATCACTGCAAGACTCCTTCATCAATGTTTCTGGGCGCATGGTGGACTTTGTTGAGTCCATTGGGGCAGCTCCTTTCTTCCCCAACGAATACCGAAAAGGAAAAATTGTACTCGGCGCAATAATTTTAGTCACGACAACCGCGCTGCTTATGTCTCCAAAATCATGGCGTAATCCGGCTATTATCGGCCTACTGTTATTCAACACCGGCACCATTTTTCTCACCTCACTGTTTCGATACTCCGCTGGCGGAAACGACGGATACCAAATATTTACCGCTACTAATTACGCAGCCCTATTTGCAATTGCATCATCGCATATTGACCGAAAAGATTGGCGCATTCCAGTCTTGTTGATCATTATGGCGGTTACTTTTAATGCCAATGCGCTGATAAAAAACCTACCTAAAATGCTTGAAAAAAAACAACAAGCAAGCACTGAACTACAACAACTACTACTCAACAGCGACATACGCGCCAATTCATGGGAAAGCGTTCTTTTGCGCGATGCAATTTCAGCAGACATCTACCGGCCACTACAAAATCACGACAGCTTGCCGATAGCACAAACCTTACAATCCATTGCAAACTGCCCACCACCAAAGAATAGCGCAGGAAAATTACAAATAAATACAAACGAGAGGGTTGTTGCACTAAATGCCGACATACAATTACCAGAAATTCCGGAATCTACCTCCATGCAACTATTTTTATGCGGCACGAATCAAAATTACAAAATAACCCTCAACAAAACCAACATAAACCCACAATCTAAAAACACACTGACAGTGCTATTGGATAAACGAAAAATCCTGCCGGACACATACAGCGTTATTGCAGACACAGGCAACCAACAGCTTGTTTTGCCAGAACCCCTCACAATTGCAACAACAAACCCATGGATGCCAAACCCGCAAGACTGTAAGTCCGTGCGCTTTTTCGCACAATGGAAAGCATTTTCTCCTTTCGTCGAACATTACTGTACTTTCTAACAGCCGAGAACATTATTACAACGCCGGCACAGGCAACCCCTGCGCGGCGTAGTGCTGCGTGACATACGCATCCAAGCGCCCTGCAGCAATCCCCTCGCGCAAACCCGCCATCAGGCGTTGATAAAAACGCAAATTGTGGATGGTGTTGAGCATGCTGCCGAGGATCTCGCCGCATTTATCGAGGTGGTACAGATAGGCACGCGAGAAATGCCGGCAGGTATAGCAATCACAGGTCTCATCCAATGGGCGCTCGTCGTGACGATACTGTGCATTGCGCAGTTTTAATTTTCCTTGCGGCACAAACAGATAGGCGTTGCGCGCATTGCGTGTAGGCATCACGCAATCGAACATATCCACGCCGCGCCGCACCGCTTCCACCAAATCATTTGGCGTGCCGACGCCCATCACATAGCGCGGTTTGTGTTGCGGCATGTGCGACACCACATTATCCAACACATGCAACATTTCTTCTTTCGGCTCACCCACAGACAAACCGCCGAGCGCGTAACCGTCAAAATTAATTTCTTGCAGCCCATCCAAGGATTTGTGGCGCAGGTGTTCGTACATGCCGCCTTGCACAATACCGAACAGCGCGGCACTGTTATCGCCGTGCGCTTCGCGCGAGCGTTTCGCCCAACGCAGCGACAACTCCATGGAAGATTTTGCCTGCTCTTCCGTCGCTGGATACGGGGTGCATTCATCAAAAATCATCGCGATATCGGAGCCGAGTTTGTGCTGCACGGCGATCGCTTCTTCCGGCCCTAAAAAAACAGGGCTGCCATCCACCGGCGAACGAAACGACACGCCAGCTTCATTAATTTTGCGCAGCTTGCCCAAACTCCACACTTGAAAACCGCCGGAATCGGTGAGGATAGGTTTTTGCCACTGCATAAAACCGTGCAAGCTGCCGAAGCGTTCAATCACTTCCGTGCCAGGGCGCAGCATCAAATGAAATGTGTTGCCCAAAATAATTTCCGCGCCGATAGCTTCAATATCGTGCGGCTTCATTGCCTTCACCGTGCCATAAGTACCCACCGGCATAAATGCTGGCGTATGCACTTCGCCGCGCGGAAGTGCAAGACACCGCGTCGCGCCGCGCCGTCGGTTGCCAATAATTCAAATTGCATGCGGCATTCGCGCGTCATGTTGGAATATCCTCACAAGCTTTTACATTTTTAGTAATAAACATCGCATCGCCGTAACTGAAAAAACGGTACTGTCCCGCAACCGCTTCCGCGTAAGCGCGCATCGTATGTTGATAACCGGCAAAAGCACTCACCAACATCAATAAAGTGGATTCCGGCAAATGAAAATTGGTGATCAAGGCATCCACCACCTGAAACGCATAGCCGGGGTAAATAAAAATATCTGTTTCGCCCGCGTAGGGCTGTAACACACCGGTGTTGGCGGCGCTTTCTAAACAGCGCACGCTGGTGGTGCCAACGGCAATCACGCGGCCGCCGCGTTTCTGGGTTGCCTGCACCGCATCACAAATCGCTTGTGTCACTTCGATGTATTCGCTGTGCATGTGATGTTCGCGAATATTTTCGCTGCGCACCGGCTGAAAAGTACCCGCGCCCACATGCAGCGTCACAAACGCAGTCTCAACGCCTTTTGCACGCAACGCAGCCAACATTGCCTCATCAAAATGCAAACCGGCTGTGGGCGCAGCCACCGCGCCCGGCGTGTGTGCATAAACGGTTTGATAGCGTTCGCGATCCACTTCCGTATCCGCGCGCTGAATGTAGGGCGGCAGCGGCATGTGTCCGAGCAAATCCAACCAAGCATGCACAGAACGCGCCGCATCAAAACGCAAATGAAATAAATTGTCCGCGCGCGCCACCATCGTGATGCACAAGCTATTTTCATCCGCACCAAACAATAGGGTTTCGCCGACTTTGGGTGCTTTGCTCGCTCGCACATGCGCCAGCACTTCATGCTCGTTGAGCAGACGCTCCACCAACACTTCCACTTTGCCGCCGCTCGGTTTATGTCCCAATAAACGCGCTGGAATCACGCGCGTGTTATTGAACACCATCAAGTCGCCGGGGCGCACCAAATCCAACAACGCCGCAAAAGAGCGATGCGCCAAGGTGCCGCTCTCGCCATCCAAGCACAGCAAACGGCTGCCCGTGCGCTCGGCACAGGGCTCGGCGGCAATAAGCTCGGGGGGCAGGTGATAGTGGAAATGCTGGCGCAACATGCAAGAACACAATGGGGTGGCTATGGACTGGGCGGCATTGTTCCATATTCATGCCACTGCAACACGCAAATTGCATTGCCCTACTGCGCGCCTGCCGCTAGAATGCGCGCCTCCCTAGCCGGAATGGCGGAATCGGTAGACGCGCACGACTCAAACTCGTGTTCCGAAAGGAGTGAGAGTTCGAGTCTCTCTTCCGGCACCATCTAACTGTCCAATACCGTACGGACAGATACACTAAGCCCCTGATTTCAGGGGCTTTTTTGTTTCTACACCATCCAAAGCAATCCTACCAAAACCACCTAAATCCGCGTATTATCTGGGTAACTTTCTGGGTAACTCAAAATCCAAACGAGATTAGGCGGGCAGCCATGACGCGCAAACCACTCACTAGCGCCATACAAGCAGAAAAAGCAAAGCCCGAAGCCAAGCCATACAAGCTAGCCGCTGGCGAAGGCTTGTTCTTGGAAATACTGCCAACAGGGAAAAAGCGCTGGCGCTTGCGCTATTTCTATATGGGCAAGGAGCAAATGCTATCCCTTGGCATGTATCCCTACATTGGATTTCAAGATGCCAAGCTATTGCGCCACAACGCCAAGCAGCTTCTAGCACAAGGAAAAAACCCAAGTACAGAGCGCAAAGCCGAAAAAGCAGCCAAACGGATTGCACTGGGCAGTACCTTTGAAACCGTAGCGCTTCGGTGGCTAGAGGAAATCAAAGACAAAAAAGCAGAAGTCACCATCAAAAAATCACGCTGGCTATTACAGTTTGCATTTGATGCTTTTGGAAATATGCCAATCTCAGAAGTGCGCTCTTCCATGGTTTTGGATGTATGCAAAAAAATAATCAGCGAAGGCAAGGTAGATACCGCACACAGAATTAAAACTAGATGCAGTCAAGTATTCCGCTATGCAGTTGCAAACGACTTAATAACATTTGATCCGCTGCGCGATACACAGGGACAACTTGAAACGCATGAAGTAAAACATAGAGCCGCAATTACCAAACCAATCCGCATGGGAGAATTGCTGCGCGACATAGAAAACTACAATGGAACGCTAACAGTCCGCTGCGCCTTAAAACTATCCGCCCTATGGTTTATTCGCCCTGGTGAATTACGCGCAACACGATGGGACAGTATTGATTTCGAAGAAAAAACTTTGCTTTTTATTCCGCCAAAAACACGCAAAAAAACAGCAGTAGAACTATTGGTTCCACTTTCGCGGCAGGCACTAGAAATACTGCACCAACTACACGCAGTAAACGGACGCGATGAGTATGTTTTTAGAAGTCACGGGAAAGAAGGCTACTTATCAGAAAATGCGGTAAATGGTGCGCTAACTCGCATGGGTTACAAAAATGAAATGACCGCTCACGGTTTTCGCGCCATGGCAAAAACAACACTAAAACAGCGCCTTAAATACCGCGACGAACTCACGGAAATGCAGCTAGGACATGAAGTAAAAGATATGCACGGAAAAGCCTACAACCGCGTGGACTTTATTGATGAGCGTACCGAAATGATGCAAGCGTGGGCTGACTACTTGGACGCCTTGCGCCAAGATTTATTAGAGGGGTAATTTATGGACGCCCCTGATTTTGTCCCAGAAGCTGCAAAGGCCTATCTATCAGTGCTACTACTAGATGATGACTCACGGCTACCTATGAGCTGGAGGACAGCTTTAGCTAGTGCAGAGAAAGAATTAGCCGCGCTTAAAAGCAATAATGATGCAACAAGGCGAGAGATAACCGAAGCTCAAACGCACAGGGATGAATTGGCTGAAAATGTGGCTTGCTTAGAAAGGCTGGTACAAGATGACCGAATGAAAGAGCCCTACCAATTACTTTCAAGCGAGTTTACCGAAGACAAGCAATGGGAGGGATTCATTCATGCCGCGTGGGCGGCGCAACTGGACTATTCAAAATACAGAGACAGAGTAAAGCGAGGTGTGGAACTCAGTAAAAAGATAGCTCAAAAAGCTGAAGAGCTTGCAAAGCTAATTCATCAGATCAGAGAAACTGGAATTATTCTTCCTGATGAATTTTTATCAATGAATGAATTGCTGATGCAAACGGATAGCGGAGAACAACGAACAAGTGACCGCGATTTATGGCGTGGGCTGAAGAAGCATGTGTTAGGTAGTCCACCAGAGCGGCAGGAAGTAGCATTGATGCCGAATCCTCCCGCGATAAAGATTGAGTTTGTATCAGCTGAAAATGCAAAAATCAGCCTGAAAGAAAAAGACCAAATAAACATGCGCTACATCTGGAACATAGCCCCGAGTTTACCATCTTGTTTGGGAACGCTTGCTAATGCAGCGCGGCGGTTTGAACCGAGAGAAACCAAGGCTATTGATGCCGCGATCCAAACTCGGCAGCGGAGCATAAAAACGGAGTACATTCGGGCATTCGCCAAAATTATGGCCGAATATCAAGTGTCTATATCAACGACCAAAATAATGAAGGCCATGGCGATGGTGGCAAATGTTGTGATCAACCGGCCTGATGTTGATGTGAGTTACGACGATGTGCGGAAGGCGCTACAAGAAAGGCCATGAATCGCCAGCGTTAGCGGTGGAAAACTCGACCATAGAAAACCTGCTGAGTTTCTTCGATACAGAATAACGCAATCAATATTGTGCCAGTCATGCCGGTATCTTCCGGCGAATGCTACGGAGTTTCGAGCATGGCTACACAAAATAACAAACCGCTGACCATTATCAGACGCAGACAAGTTGAAGAGCGCACTGGGCTTAAACGCTCAACAATCTACAGCAAGCTATCACCAAACCCTAAGCGCCCTACTGACTACGACCCCACCTTTCCCAAACCTGTAAACCTAGGTGCTAAGTCTGTTGGCTGGGTAGAAGCAGAGGTAGAGGCGTGGCTAACCGCTCAAATAGCAAAGCGGGAGGTGCAGCCATGAGCCGCCCACAAAAAAGCCAGCTGGGGGGCTGGCTAATTCGCATTGTTAAAACTTGCCCTGTAATTGTAACCCAATACCCAGAGTTTTTGCTTCCAGCATTGGTGTTGTTAGGTATCGGCATTGCCGGTTTGGTTGGTGCGCTATGAGTGCGCCTGTAGATTTATTTCGTCAAGCAATGGCTTCATCGGGTTTGATGTATTCCGGCTTACTGATACCTGATGGTGCGTTGCATCGTTTTGCAGTTGACGGCGGCAATCCTCGCAAAAAAAATTGCTGGTACATATTCCACGACGATGATTTACCCGCCGGTGCATTCGGTTGTTGGCAGCGTGGCATTTCAGAATCATGGAGCGCAAAACCTGAGCGACAATTCACGGCGGCAGAGCGCGAACAATATCAACAGCGTATTGAGCAGCAGCAGCGACAGCGTGAAGAAGAGCGGCTACACCGTCAGTGCGAAGCCAAACAAAAAGCGCAAAGGATGTGGGCGAATGCACACAAACCTGAAACCAGTACGGCGCATTTTTACACCAAAGAAAAAAACTTGTTTCCTTTCGGTGTGCGTGTATTGCGCGGCATGTTGCTGATACCTGTTTACTCGCCAGCGAGAGAATTGGTAGGACTGCAGTTGATTGGACGCAATGACAACGGCGACACCTACAAGCGTTTTTTGACTGGCACACCGATAGCGGGAAGTTATTGCACCATCGGGAAAATAGTTGGCAGCGAATCGTTAGCGATTGGCGAAGGTTGGGCGACGATGGCAAGCGTTCATGCGGCGACAAATTTGCCGTGCGTGGTTGCGTTTTCTGCAGGCAATCTTTTATCTGTAGCTAAAACAATGCGTGCGCGGTATCCAGCGAAAAAGATCATTCTTTGCGCTGATGATGATTGCGCGACAGAGCGGCGCACCGGAAAGAATGCAGGGGTAGCAGAAGCGCACAAGGCGGCTTTAGCGGTAGGCGGTTATGTCGCCATGCCAACACTTCACAACATGAGTGAGGTGGCAGCATGAATACTGCAGAAGCGAAAAACTTAGATCATGCTGATGTGTATTTGTCGGAGGGTGCAGAAGGTGTGCGTGCGTGTATTGACGCGGCGCAACCGGCACTAACAGACTGGCCGGATCCGAAGCCGATACCATCGACGCTACTTCCCGTTGATCCGTTTGATAGCGCATTGTTGCCGGGCGCGCTGCGGAAGTGGGTGATGGATATTGCAGACAGGATGCAATGCCCGCCCGACTTTCCTGCTATTGGTGCGATGGTCGCGCTTTCGTCAGTTATTGGTAGGAAGGCTGGCATTAAACCCAAGCGTAAAGATGATTGGCTTGTTATTCCTAACCTGTGGGGAGCAGTGGTAGGCCGTCCGGGTGTTATGAAATCACCGGCTTTGTCTGAGGTGCTTAGGCCGTTAGATCGAATGGCAAAGATTGCGCTTAATGAGTATCAAAACGCCAAAGAAAACTTTGATGCCAACAAAGAACTACAAGAAATCTTCTACGGGCTTAGGAAAGCAAAAGCGAAGGAGGAAGCAAAAAATGGAAACAAAGATGCCGCGCTTAAGGAGCTTCAGTCCGATGATGGGATAGGTTCGACACCTGTGTTGCGCCGATACAAAATAACGGATGCGACCGTTGAGGCTTTGGGTGAAATCTTAATCGACAATCCATTAGGGACATTGGCTTACCGCGACGAACTCAACGGTTTATTGCGTAGCCTCGATAAGGAAGGTCAAGAGGGAGCGCGAGCATTTTACTTACAAGGATATGACGGGAATCAAAGCTATACCTTTGATCGTATTCTGCGCGGGAAAAATAATCATATACCCGCCGTTTGTATCGCAATGCTTGGCGGTATCCAGCCCGGAAAATTGCAATCCTATATTCGTGATGCCGTGAGCGGCGGCGCGGGCGATGATGGATTATTGCAGCGGTTTAGTTTGATGGTGTGGCCAGATATTGCCGAACAGTGGACAAATGTCGATCGTTGGCCTGATACAGAAGCCAAGAATCAAGCGTTTGAATTATTCAAGCGACTTGATGCGCTACAACCGATTACAGATGATGAAACCGGAGAAAGCATCCCCGTTGAATATCGTTTCACAGATCAAGCGCAAATTTTATTTGATGAATGGCGACAAGAAATAGAAAGCAGGCTCCGCACCGGAGAGCATCACCCAGCTTTTGAATCGCACCTATCAAAATATCGAAAACTGGTTCCAGCAATCGCGTTAGCGTGCGCTTTGGCTGAGAGTGAAATAGAAGTCAGCGAGTCATCATTGTCACGGGCGTTGGCTTGGGCTGAGTATTTAGAAAGCCATGCGGCGCGGATATATGCGGCAGGCACTTCACTTGAAACGGATAGCGCGACTGCATTGCTTAACAAAATCAAAGCAAAAAAAGTCGAAGATAATTTCAAGGCGCAAGATGTTTATCTAAAAGGTTGGGCGCGCCTCAACAGCCCGGAGGCCGTCAAACCGGCGCTGCGGATGTTGTGTGACCTTGATTGCTTGAAGCGTGAAGATCGACCCTCCGGCATTACAGGCGGCAGACCATCGACTACATATTCCATCAACCCAAAACTATTTGGTGGGGTGTGATATGGGGCGATACCTGAGAGCATTAAAGCAACTGGAACTAGAAGAAAAAAACGAAAACGGGAATCCCACTACCCTAAAAAACCTAAACAACCCATCGTCGGCCAGTATTTTAGGTTTATTAGGTACGGCACCTAGCGTATTACCGGAAAAAAAGGCTGCGGATATTCCAATGCTGTGCGAACTTCTGGGCGTGTCATGGGAGCGCGTCGAAGCAGAGCAAATACTTTCACCGTATGACTGTGGGCAAATTGATAGCTGTGCTTACCGCGTGGTGGATTTAATTAGTTATCTGATCGGTGCGAAAGATGCGAACTACCAAATGCCTTTTGGTGTGATGAATGAAAAGGAAACGGTGGCGCAACTGGAAGTCATGCAATTGATCGTGCCGACAACGGAAACCGTGAACGGATGGATCACCAAAAACAGAGAGGCGATGAGTCAGGTTGGCAGGGTGGGTGCGCCCTGTTCTAACAGGCGATCAACAGGGGGGTTGATATGAGTAAAACGCAATTCAAAAAAGGTAAATCAGGCAATCCAAACGGCAGACCACAGGGAAGTGGTATTGCTGGCGAGTTGAGAAAAGCCATCACTGAGAACGCCGGCGCAATCGTGGAAGCGTTGATCGCGGCAGCGAAAGAGGGCGACATTCAAGCGGCGAAGGTGTTGTTAGATCGTGTATGCCCGACATTAAAGCCAGAGGCTCAGGCGATTACCTTACCGGCGATGGGTGAAGCAGAAACGCTACTGGAACGCGCTACGGCGGCGATTGTAGCGGCGGCAGAAGGTGAGCTTGCACCTGACATTGCCAGCCAGCTCGTGCAGGCGGTAGGCGTGTTGTCGAGAGTGGCAGAGGTTCAGGATTTAGAAGCGCGCATTTCAGCATTGGAGCTGAACAGGGGGCAACAATGAAAAAAGATTTAGAGCGGCGACTAATCAAGCTGGAACAAGAACAGGGGCGTAAAACTGACCCACCAATAGTGGTCGTTCAATTTGTATCACCTGAACGCCCGTGGGACGATGATTGCGTGGCTGAGGTTACCTGTGGTGATTACCGTTTAAGGCGAGAACCAGAAGAGTCTTACGATGAATTGATTTCGAGGGCGAAAGGTTTGGAAGTTGGTGCCGTATGGTACGCCGCCATGCCCGACAGAGCCGCATGATGAACACTGGCAACGGTTACAGTGACGATCTGAACCAATATAGCTCTATGCTAAAATTATTGGCGGTAAAGTAATTTAACAAGCGGTGCAGCTGAGACTCTCTGGGTAACTTTCTGGGTAACTCAAAAACAAAGAGCAAAAATTATCCTTTGTTTTCAATATATTACAGGAATAATTCGAGTCACTCTTCCGCACCATGTACCTGTCCTATACCGTACGGACAATCAACCAAGCCACTGATTTCAGGGGCTTGGTTGTTTCTGGACTATCCACGCACATCCAGCCACATCCTTCGACAGCCCCGTCACTTTACGGTATTTTTTACGGTAACGACTTTGAGAGAACCGTAATGTCTAGAGCGACGGATAAGCTTAAGAGCGTCTTGCTATGAACCACTGAGGTACATAGCCACCTCAATTTGCGCCAGAACAGCATGGCAAATTACTCAATCAGATTGAGCTTAAGTTAACCCGTTCGGATAAGGCCTCTGCTGCTTCTTTGCGCTCCGAATAGCGATCAACCAATTCAGGATGATCTCTCAATAACAGTGTGAACCGAACCAGCTCCTCCATCACATCGACGACACGATCATAGTACGGCGATGGCTTCATGCGATCGGCATCATCAAATTCCATAAAGGCTTTTGGCACTGACGATTGGTTGGGGATAGTGAACATACGCATCCAGCGACCGAGAACACGCAGCTGATTGACAACATTAAATGACTGCGATCCGCCGCAGACCTGCATCACGGCCAGTGTCTTGCCTTGCGTCGGTCGGATAGCGCCAAGCGCTAAAGGAATCCAATCAATCTGCGCTTTGAATACGGCGGATAGTGCCCCATGACGTTCAGGTGAACACCAAACCTGTCCCTCCGACCACAGCACCAGATCAAGCAACTCCTGAACCTTGGGGTGCTCTACCGGGGCATCGTCTGGCAACGGCAAACCGGATGGGTTGAAGATACGGGTTTCAGCACCAAAGTGTTCTAACAGTCGCGCCGCTTCCTCTGTCAACAAGCGGCTAAAAGAGCGCTCTCTCGTCGAACCATAAAGCAGTAAAATTCGCGGTTTATGAGGACTATCTCCAGCAGCGAATGATGTTTTATCAAACAGTGTTTGATCGAGATTAGGCAGAAGGCCAGTCATTAGGAATACTCTCGCTTATAAAGTGCCGATTCTGTCGACTTCACGCTGTAGCTCAGCTGAACTCAGATGCTCGAAGGGCAAGGCAAAGAAAGCTCGGCAACGCTGCTCTATACGTGCAAGTGTTGCCCGAAAGGCGGCATCAACTTCTCGATCATCACCTTGCATATCGGAAGGATCGTCCAAGCCCCAGTGCGACTTAAGCGCTGGGCCGAAGTACACAGGACAAGCTTCACCAGCCGCCTTGGTACATACCGTGATAACAATATCGGGGGGGTTAACATCAAACGCATCGTTCCCCTTACTACTTAACCCCGCAATAGAAATGCCCGCCTGCTGCAAGGTCGTCAGAGTGCGTGGCAACACCTGCCCATTGGGGAAGCTGCCTGAGCTAACCGCCTCGAAACCAGCTGGGGCAAGATGATTAAACATTGCTTCTGAAAGAATGCTGCGGCAACTGTTGGCCGTGCACATAAAGAGAACTCGCATACTTTACTCCTGAGCCTTGATGGCAGTATTTAAAAGCTCAAGCGCAATGCCAAAGCCGAAAGCGTGATCAATAAAACAGGCAATGTCAGCAGCGTACCTACCTTGAAGTAGTAGCCCCAGGTGATGCGAATACCTTTGCGCTCCAGTACATGCAACCAAAGCAGGGTCGCAAGACTACCTATAGGAGTAATCTTTGGCCCCAGATCGCAGCCGATGACGTTGGCATAAATCATTGCGTCGCGGATAAGGCCATCCGCCTCACTCGCCTGAATAGATAGCGCGCCAATCAGCACACTGGGCATGTTATTCATCACCGAGGATAGAGCCGCCGATAACAAACCTGTACCCAAGGCCGTGACCCATAACCCTTGCTCAGCAAGGCGATTCAGTAGGTAAGTAAGAGAATCGGTGAGTCCTGCATTCTTTAAGCCGTAGACCACCAGATACATTCCCAACGAGAAGATTACGACTTGCCAAGGCGCGTCACGCAGCACTCTTTGTGTCGCAATCACACGCCCTTTTGCTGCCACAGCAAATAAAATGGCCGCACAGACTGCTGCCACTGCACTAATAGGTATGCCAAAGGGTTCAAGGACAAAAAGCCCGACCACTAACACCAGTAGTACCCACCAGCCCACGATAAAAGTCGAACGATCACGGATTGCTTCAGCAGGTACTTTCAGCACATCTGGCGTATATAACGCAGGAATATCACGGCGAAAAAACAGATAGAGAACCAATAAAGACGCGGCAACACTTATCACATTGACCGGCACCATCACCGCTGCGTACTCAGCGAAATCTAGATTGAAATAGTCCGCCGAAACAATGTTCACTAAGTTAGACACCACCAACGGCAGACTCGCAGTATCCGCAATAAATCCAGCGGCCATGACAAAAGCTAACGTGGTAGCGGCAGAAAAACGCAACGCTAGCAGTATCGAGATCACAATGGGCGTGAGGATAAGTGCGGCGCCATCGTTAGCAAACAATGCGGAAACGGCAGCCCCTAACAATATACAGTAAGCAAATAAACGGTGAGCATTGCCCTTCGCACAGCGCGCCACATGCAGCGCAGCCCACTCAAAAAAGCCTGCCTCGTCAAGTAACAAACTAATGATGATCACGGCGATAAATGTAGCCGTGGCGTTCCATACAATGCTCCACACCGTAGGAATATCCTGTAAGGACACTGCCCCCACGGCAAGCGCAATAGCCGCGCCAAGCGCAGCACTCCAGCCAACCCCAAGACCTTTTGGTTGCCAAATGACCAAGATCAACGTGAATAAAAAAACGGCGGCAGCAATCAACATAATAATTTCTTAGCGATGGGGTTTAGCAACAGGTACGTACAGGACGCCCATCCATATTGCAAAGCCGTGCGGAATTGATTGCTAGCCAATCGGCATTTGCTTGGAGCGTTACTTGAAGAATTTCGACCGCCCATGCTGGCAGCGATGGATTGAGCCGGTAATAGATCCACTGACCCTGGCGGCGGTCAAGTAGCACACCAGCGGTACGCAGTAGTGCCAAATGACGAGAGATTTTAGGTTGGCTCTCATCCAGCGCACACATGAGCTCACAAACGCACAATTCACCATGCTCAGCTATCAGCAGCGTGGATCGAGCACGAATGTCTTCAGATAAGCATTTGAAAAGCTCGGCAGGAGTTAGCATGGTAAGGCATCAAACATATGGAAATCCAAATATATGATTTTCCATATGTTTTAACAAGCGTACCAAACACTTTATGAAAAAGTTGATGTGCTATCTCAAATAAATATCGATATGTCGTCACACATCAGACAGAGCCTCACAACTGCTCAATTATTAATCACAAATGCCGTTAGGCTTCCCTTCTGTCATTTCCATTGTGCCAAAAGCGTTCAACGCGGTTTTGAAATCTTGTAATGGCACCGCTGAAGCATTACTGTATTTATATACAGCTTAATGATTATTTATCACATGGACTTTATCCCCGTTCTTCCTAGCGCCCGGTTGGTGCTGCCTTTATCCACCCCAGTCTTTATCGCCAACGGTTATCAGGGCATCAAACTGATCTGACACTACGCCGGCTGTGGCGCGCGCAGTGCGCTGACCATCACTGCCGGCGCTCACAAACAACTCTGCTGGTGCAACATCACGCGCTGTCGGCGAAATAAAATCCACGGCACCGCCGAGCGTACTTGCGCCGTAAGTCAGCGCATTAGCACCGGGCGCAACAATAATCGTTTTTGCCAACAGTGGATCGACAAAACGATTGTGATTATTGCCATCGGCCGTGGTGACCGGCATGCCGTCTTGCAACATTTTTACGCCATTGCCGTCGTAGTTGGTGGCATCTAAATTGGAACCGCGACTTGAAAAGAAAACCGCATCGCCACCACTGAAACTCTGCGCCCACATACTGGGCGCGTAGCGAAAAGTATCCGCCAAATTATTGACTGCTCGTTGATACTGTTTTTCACCATCAATAATGGTTGTGGCGCCGGGAATGCCAGCTTGTTCTTCTTTCAGGGTTTGCTCTTCCTGTTCACTCTGCACGACGATGGTTTCCAACACGGGGGCATCTTCTGCCTGCGCGGAAACTGCACCCAAAACACCGAACCCCATCAGCACCAACATCAAACCAACAGAGAACACTCCGATAGAAAAACGAACAACCGTCACCACAACCTCCCCCGTCATGCACATCCGTGCAACAGCGCAACAGGAGCGGCAGTATAGGGAGCGAAAATCCGCAGGGAATGCGACATGTTGTCGCAGGCGGCAAAGCCGTCTTTTCTAGGTTATTTCCGTAAATTTCCGTGTCACAACATGGTTGAGTTCGCGCTTACTCTGCATTCGCTCTACACTTTCCCTTCCACAGTTTTGAACAGCGCAAATATCCGCCATGGCTCTGCCCGATTACCCCCGCAATCCCAACTACGGCACAGGCACTTACCGCCGCCGCATTCGCCTTGAGCAGCGCGAGGGCGCTGTGTTCGGCGCACTGGAAGACACCAACCATGGCTTTACCGTGACCGTGGCCCACAACGGCGAGCGCGTCACCGCTATCGACGCGCAGACCAAGCGCATCCCCTACACCAGCTGCCCCGGCGCGGTGGAGCCGATCAAGGGCTATATTGGCACCAGCATCCACGCCAGCCTGCGCGATCTGAACTTCCACATGCCGCCCTCCTCAAACTGCACGCATTTGCTGGATTTAACGGTGATGGCGATACGCCACGCCGCCAGCGCCAACCCCGTGCGACAGTGGGACATCACCGTCACCGACCAAACGGATGAACGCGATGCTATTTGCACCGTACTGCGCGACGGTGAGCAGATTTTCCAATGGCAGGCGCGCGACCTACAGCTTACCCAACCCGCTGAATTTGCCGGCAATCCGTTCTATATCGGCTTTGGCAAATGGGCGACCAAGTTTTTTGCCGACGACGAATTGGAAGCCGCCTTTATTTTGCAAAAGGGCTACTTCGTATCCTTGGCGCGTTTTTTCGATGTGGAACAGATGGCGGGAGAACCGGCATTGGCCAGTGAAGAAGGCATGGGCGGCGCGTGCTACACCTACAGCCACCCCGCCATCGAACACGGCTTGCGCACAGCCGGCTGCGTGCGTGATTTTTCGAACTGCGAAGAACAGCTGCTGAAGTTTGTGTAACCCTCAGGAACTATCCTTGATCGCACCACTCCTATTACCAGCATGTTTCTAGCCGAGCAGTAGACATCGAACACAGAGACCGATATTTTTTGCCGCCGTACCACACTTAAATGCACACACGGAGATGTTTATGATTCGCAAGCTCGCTTTGATTACCTGTTTAGCCGCCACTTGCCAATTCGCACTGGCAGATCAAGCTTTTGACGACAATCTAGCCAAAGCCAAGAAAGGCGATGCTGCAGCGCAACTGTCTACCGCCTCCGCTTATCTTTACGGCCGCGGCGTGGAAGCAAACCATGAAACCGCTAAAAGCTGGTTTCAAAAATCCGCTGAAAAAGGTAATGCTGAAGCACAGTTCAACCTAGGTCTTTTGTACGAACTCGGCCAAGGCACCAAACAGAACTACGCCTCTGCTATTAGCTGGTATCAAAAAGCAGCCAAGAAAAAATACTCACGCGCTGAATATCAGCTCGGCACGCTGTTCGAGCACGGCAAAGGCGTAAAGCAGGACTACAAAAAGGCCGCTGACCTCTACGCCAAAGCTGCCGCTCAAGGCAATGCAGAAGCCAAAGCTGCCGCTGAAGCCTTAGCGCCCAAAATTGCCGAGCAAGAAGCCGCACAAAAAGCGTCCACACAGAAGAAAAAATAACTGGTGTTGATGTGTAAAACAAAACCCGCAGCACGCGATGCTCGCGGGTTTTTTATTGTCTTTTTTTTGCTCGGCGTCAGTTTTCTGTTTGGCTGTTCCAGTCAACAAACTGCGCCTAGCGCTGATCGCGCGCGCGCCGACGAAGTGGTTTTCAACACCATGCAACAAGTGGGCAAGCCCTATCGCTATGGCGGCAGCTCACCGCAAACCGGTTTTGATTGCAGCGGCTTGATTCAATACGCCTATCGCAACGCAGCGGGGCTCGCCGTCCCGCGCACAGTTGCTGCGCTGTACACCGCGCCTTACCCAACGGTAAATCGCGAACAATTACAAAGCGGCGACATCGTGATTTTCGCCACCGGCTGGCGCAACAAACCTGATCATGCCGGCATTTATGTTGGCGACGAACGCTTTGTGCACGCACCCAGCTCGGGCGGCAAAGTACGCATCGACCCTTTGCACAGCGGTTATTGGCAAAGCCGTTTTCTCACCGGCAAACGCGTCTTGCTCGCGCGCTAATGCATTACTATTCACGCACTATCCATCACGACAACAAGGAGTAATTCATGCTGAAGCCACCCGCTCTTCCACCCCAAGCCCTTCTCGCTGGCAAAGTTGCTGTCGGCATCGGCTGGCTGATCGGCATTGCCGGCTTCTTACTTGGCGATACCGGCTCTACCTTTCACACACTCGGCCTCGGTTTGCTGGTGTTTCTTATTGGCAGCCACGCGCTGGAGTTGGTGATTTACGCTCCCTTTCTCAAGGCAGCAAACGCCACCACGGCGGATTACACGCAAGTGGGTTTATTTGGCATTTTTCACAGCGGCGGCATGACACTGCCTCCACAAAGCTGAAGGCGCATTCTTAACGAGCGCTATCCCCTATAATTGACGGCTTGCCCATTCCCACCGGACACCGTCAACCATGCACGAGCAGTACCAACACACCGCTGTCGAAGCCGCCGCCCAACAACACTGGCGCAGCAACGACAGCTTTCGTGTCGTCGAAGACCACAGCAAAGCCAAGTTCTACTGCTTGTCGATGTTCCCCTACCCCAGCGGCAAATTGCATATGGGGCATGTGCGCAATTACACCATCGGCGATGTGATCAGCCGCTTCCAGCGCATGCAGGGCAAAAATGTGCTGCAACCCATGGGTTGGGATGCATTTGGTTTGCCCGCCGAAAACGCCGCCATCAAAAATAATTCTGCGCCGGCAAAATGGACTTACGAAAATATCGAATACATGAAAGGCCAATTGCAATCCTTGGGCTTTGCTTACGATTGGTCGCGTGAAATTGCCACTTGCCGCCCCGACTACTACAAATGGGAACAATGGTTTTTTACACGCCTGTACGAAAAAGGTCTCGTCTACAAAAAAATGGCGACCGTGAATTGGGATCCGGTCGACTGCACCGTGCTTGCCAACGAACAAGTCATCGACGGACGCGGCTGGCGTTCTGGTGCATTAGTAGAACGCAAAGAAATTCCGCAGTGGTTTATCAAAATCACCGCATACGCTGAACAACTGCTCGCTGATTTAGAAAAACTGCCGCACTGGCCTGAGCAAGTGAAAACCATGCAGCGCAACTGGATAGGCAAATCACGCGGCATCACCATGCGCTTTGATTTATCTAAAGAAATAGCGGGATATGATTCTTTTGAAATTTACACCACGCGCCCCGACACTTTGATGGGGGTGACTTATGTCAGCCTCGCCGCTGAACACCCAATTGCGCAAGCCGCTGCAGAAAAACTGTTTAACGAAAACAAGCCTGCCCTGAAACAATTTCTCGCCGAGTGCAAATTGCAATCCGTCGCTGAAGCTGACATGGCGACGATGGAGAAAAAAGGGTTTGATACCGGCTTGAAAGCGCTGCATCCCATTAGCGGGCGCGAAGTGCCGGTGTGGGTCGCCAATTATGTGTTGATGGATTACGGCTCTGGCGCAGTGATGGCGGTTCCCGCGCACGATCAACGCGATTATGAATTTGCACAAAAATATTCACTCGCCATTGAACAAGTCATAGCCCCCCTCAATTCCCCCTCCCCTGACAAGGGGAGGGATGGGGAGGGGTTTGCTTTCACAGAAAAAGGCACACTCATCAACTCCGCTGAATTTGACGGCCTTGATTTCGACGGCGCTTTTGATGCCATTGCCACCAAACTGGAAAATCTCGGCAAAGGTCGCATCACTTTGAATTACCGCTTGCGCGATTGGGGCGTTTCGCGCCAACGCTACTGGGGCGCACCGATCCCGATGTTTAATTTGCCGGAAGGCGGCGAGATTCCTGTGCCGTTGGATCGTCTGCCCGTGTTGCTGCCGGAAGATGTGGTGATGGACGGCGTGAATTCGCCGATTAAATCCGATCCAGACTGGCGCAAAACGACATTTGACGGCAAAGCCATCGAACACGAAACGGATACTTTCGATACCTTCATGGAATCGTCGTGGTATTACACGCGCTACACCTGCCCCAATTTCACCGAAGGTATGCTCGACCCAAACGCGGCGAATTACTGGCTGCCAGTTGATCAATACATCGGTGGTATCGAACACGCAATTTTGCATTTGTTGTACGCGCGCTTTTTCCACAAATTGATGCGCGACGAAGGCTTGGTGCAATGCGATGAACCGTTCCAGCGCCTGCTGTGCCAAGGCATGGTGTTGAAGGACGGCAGCAAGATGTCGAAATCCAAAGGCAACACCGTGGACCCACAAGCATTGATAGAACAATACGGCGCCGACACGGTGCGCTTGTTCATTATGTTTGCCGCGCCGCCGGAACAATCGCTGGAGTGGAGCGATGCGGGTGTTGAAGGTGCACACCGTTTTCTGAAGCGTTTGTGGCGCGCGGTTTACACGCACACGCAAGCAGGCACACCAGCTGCACTGGATGCCAGCGCGTTGGACGACAATCAAAAAACACTGCGCCGCAAAACACACGAGACCATCGCCAAAATTAGTAACGACTACAGCGAGCGACAGACATTCAATACCGCCATCGCCGCCGTGATGGAATTACTGAACGAAGTGGGTAAAGTCGCCGATGCCAGCAACGCACAAAACCTCGCGGTAGAGCGTGAAGCCTTGGAGGCCGCAGTGCTATTGCTGTCGCCAGTTGCACCGCATATCACGCACACGCTGTGGCAGGCGCTCGGTCACAGCGAAGCGGTGATTGATGCAGCATGGCCCGTGGTGGATGCCGCCGCGCTCACCAAAACCAGCGTGGAAATCGCCGTACAAGTGAACGGCAAACTGCGCGGCACTGTTACCATAGCGCCCGATGCCAAGCAGCCAGACGCAGAGCTAGCTGCACAACAAAATGAAAATGTCCAAAAATTTATCGACGGCAAAGAAGTTCGCAAGGTCATCTTTGTGCCAGGAAAGCTCCTCAATATCGTCGTCGCTTAAAACGATTGCCTAAAAACCAAAGGTGGAATAACACATGAATATGCGCAATTTAATCGGTCTTTTTTTCTGCGTCCTACTGGCTGGTTGCGGCTGGCATCTACGCGGCAATGACAGTGCAGCTACGAATATCAAAACACTCAATATTGCTTCTGCACAGACCTACGGCAAGCTGGAGCGCGCACTGCGTGCGGAGATGCGCGCGCAACACATCGAAGATGGCGGCGCAGATGGTTTGACGCTAACTATTCTCAACCAAGACCTTCGCCAAAATCTGCTCGCCTATAACGACAGTATCAACGCCGCTATGTTTGAAATTGAATTGACCACACGCTTCACCGTGACCAATGCCGCGGGCGAAACCATCATTCCTCCCAATATGGAGCGCGTGGTGCGTCCTTACGAGCCCAATAGCGACCGCGCACTGGCGACCGATCGCGAAGCTAACCTGATGAAAGAAGATGCATACCGCGAAATGGCCGTCAACCTTCTACGCCGCATCAATTTTATCGCGGGCAAAAAAGAACATATCGACTAATCGCCACCGTGCGCGTATACCCAGAAAAGCTGGCGCAACACATCGAAAAATCACCGGCAGCGCTGTACTGGATTGCCGGTGATGAACCGCTGCTGGTGCAAGAAGCCTGTGATGCAGCGCGCGCAGCTGCATTAAAAGCAGGGTTTGCTGAGCGCAAAATTTTTAATCCAGAAAAAAAAGAACACTGGCAAGAAGTGATCGCTGAAGCCAATGCGCTATCGCTTTTTGTCGACAAATGTTTTCTTGATATTCGCACCACCACCGGCAAACTCGATCACGCCCTACTGTTAGAGTATTTAGAGCGTCCGAGCGGCGACAGTTTTCTCTTAATTCGCACCGACAAAGCCGACAGCAGCACGCAAAAAACGCAGTGGTTTAAAGCGATGGAACAAGCCTGCGCTTTTGTGCCTATCGCACCGCTAGATAACAGCCGCTTTCCGGCGTGGCTAGCGGAGCGCGCGCGCAGTAAATCTGTCAACTTATCTGCAGATGCGCTTAAAATGCTTGCCGAACGCACCGAAGGCAATTTATTAGCCGCCGTACAAGAACTGGAAAAACTCGCGCTGCAATTTGGCACGGCAACCATCAATGCAGAGCAAATTGATGCTGGCAACAGCGCTCACTACGATGTCTTTGCCCTGAATGACGCACTATTCAGCGGCGACACCCAGCACACCTTAAAAATCTTGCACACACTCAAACAAGAAGGCGGCAATGCGCTTGCCGTATTAGGGGCGCTGACGCGAGAGCTGCGTCAGCTAGCGGCGGCCAGTGAAGCCACTGCCAATGGCACATCTGCCAATGCGGCGATGCGGCAATTGGGCGTGTGGGATAAACGCCAGCCTGTATTTACGCGTGCGTTGCAACGCCTAAACACCGCGCAAACACGACAGATGGTTGTGCTGATGAGCACCGTTGACCAAGCTGTAAAAGGCATGGCCAACCGCGACCCTTGGGATGTGTTAGAAACGCTCTGCCTACTGGTGTGCAAGCCGCGCTGAACACGGCTCCATTCTGGATAGCTACAGCGCCGCACCGGACAACACTTGTACCGCGCCCGTGTTTTTGATGGGCTTAGCAGGTGCTACAGCAGGCGTATCTGCACCCGGCACGCCAATCATTACATCATCGTTCGCATCGCCATTGATTTCGCCTGCAGCCACCGCTGTACCCAGTGCATCTTTGCTCGTGCTGCCGTAAACCTTGGCGATCAGACCAAAATCATCACCACTCCACACAGAAATACTGCCCGCACCTTTGATTGGTTTTTTAGCGGGCTTGTTGTCTTTAGCGGCACCGACAATCACATCCTTCACGCTGTCACCGTCCACATCGCCAAACGCTACGCTGCTACCTAAACCCATTTTGGCGGTTCTGCCGTAATAGAGGATGCCGCCTGGATAGAGACTGACGCTGCCCGCGTCTTTGCGTATTGGCTTACCCGTGAAGTCATCCACCACATCGTCACCTGGGGCACCCGCCAAGACTTCTGCGCTACCGTCGCCATCCATGTCTGCTGCGGAGACAGATTTACCCAGAAACGCCTTCGGTACCGCACCGTATTCGTACATCAGTGGGGTTCCATCAATGCTGTACACCGCCACGCTGCCGGTATCGCGCAGAATGAGGTCAGGATCACTATCGTCGTCATCATTGGGAGCGCCGAACACAATATCGGCAGCGCCATCGCCGTCGAAATCGCCCGCCGCAACACTAGTGCCTGCATAAGATTTGGGCAGTAATCCGTAGAAAGTGTTTAAAACAATATTGTTGCCCGGCTCACCAGAGAACACAGTTACTGAGCCAGACCCTTTCACGGGCAATGATGGATCGCTCTCGAGGTCGTTATCTTTCGGAGCCCCGGCGATGATATCGGCATAGCTGTCTGCGTCGGTATCACCCAGCGCCACAGCGGAACCGAGCAGAGCTTTGGCGCGCGTGCCAGGCAGCACGGTTCTCGGTTTGGAATCATTTGGCCCATACATCACGGTGACAGTACCTGCATCCACCAAGCCATTGGGGTCGGCTTTGGGTGCACCAACCACCACATCCAAATAGCCATCACCATCCACATCCGCATTACCAGCCACAGCAAAGCCCATATTGTCTTTGGCGGCAGCACCTTCGATATGCATCAACACATCACCCGTCAGCCCTGACATCACTTCAGCGCGCCCAGCATCGGTTTTGCCGGCCAGATCGTAGGTGGGATAGCCGACGATGTAATCGCCGTAGTTGTCGCCATCGATATCACCCGCGTAAGCCACAGCGGCACCAGCCCCCACTTTGGGCTTGATGCCGCGCGTGATGTGTAGCGCAGGCGCATCGCTGGCACAGGCATCTCCATAGCCGTCGCCATTGATGTCGCCCTGTGTAGGGTTAGCTACCTGCGGGCAGTTATCGACTGTATTCAGCACGCCATCTCCATCGTTATCGTCATCGCGGAACAGTGAATCACAAACAGGGGCATCGGCAGTACAAGCTGAAGGATTATTGGGTAACCAAGCATCCGGATCACCGTCGCTGTCAGTATCCACGGCCGCGGCTGCATTGTTAGGGAAGGCATCTGTTGCGTCTGGCACACCATCACCGTCGGTGTCCGCCTCGCCGTGGAAGCGCGCCAGCATCATGTAGTTGAACTTGCCGTTGTTACCGGTGCCTGCCACAGTCAGTTTGCCATCCGCCTGCTGCACCACCGACACCGCCTCGTCGGAAACGGTGCCGATGTTGGCAGTAACTTTGCCATCCCCGCCAAATCCCGTATCCAAGGAGCCGTCAGCATTGAGCCGCACCAGCGCCGTATGTTTGCTGCTGGTGATGGTGCTGCCCGCCAACACCAGTTTGCCGTCGGTCTGCTGTATCACTTTAGCGGCGGCGTTGTTATTGGAATCAACAGATAACACCAGCTTGCCGGTGCTGTTGAAGGAGGTGTCAAAGCTGCCATCCAGATTCAAACGCACCACGGCAAAATTGGTTTTATTGCCAGGATTGACATTGGTGTACCCCGCCAACACCAACTGGTCATCTGCCTGCTGCAACACGGAAATGGCGTAATCTCTATCCGATGCAATATCCACAAACATCTTGCCGTCGGTGTCGAAAGCAGTGTCGAGCGAGCCGTCGGCGTTGTAGCGTGTGAGTGCGAAGTTGTAATCGCTGTATCCCGCCATCAGCAACTTGCCGTCTGACAATTGAATAACTGAGCGGCCGTTATTGACGGTGCCATTAAAGTCTGTGGTCACCTTGCCACCTGTACCAAAGCTCGAATCCAGCGAGCCATCTGCATTAAATCTTGCCAAGGCAAAATCCGCCTTGTCACTGCCATTACTCATCGCCGCCTCGCCGGCGACCACTAACTTGTCGTCTGCTTGCTGAATGATGGAGAGACAAGTGTCGTCTTTCGTGCCAAACCCCATCGTGACGATACCCTGCTCACCAAAAGTTTCATCCAGCGAGCCATCTTTGTTGTAACGCGCCAAGGCGCAGTCATTGTTCACACCACTGGCTGTAACGCCCACCACCACCAAACGCCCATTACTCTGCTGGATGACAGCCTTGGCATCATCCATAGGCACTGCGAGATCACTGATTTTGGTAATCACCATGCCGGTGCCGTTGAATGTGGCATCCAAACTGCCATCCAAGTTGTAGCGCAACACAGCAAACTGCTTCATGCCTTTTTTGTTGTAGGTATTACCTACCGCCACTAACTTGCCATCCACTTGCTGGATAAGGTCGTTGCCGTTAAAACCGGTTCCCGCTTTAAGCGGAGCGGTGGCGGCGTAACCCAGATGATTGAAACTCAAATCGATGTCGCCAGGCACAGCAGCCAGCGCCCAAACAGGCAGCGCGCTAGATAAAACACCAAACCAAAACTGCTTTTTCATGGCAGACACCTCACTATCTACAGTATTGTTATTCGTCATAGGTACTTTTCGACAGTACCAGCTATTTCTCACCTTGCCAAGCCACATACCGTGAACCCAATCAGCCCACTCATACCCGCACAATTACACTGGAAAGATGACACGCCAGAAGCCGCAGATTTTGGTGATATTTATTTTTCCCGCGCCAACGGCTTAGCAGAGTCACGCCATGTTTTTCTCGACGGCAATCGCTTACCAGAGCGCTGGCAACAACTGCCAGCACAATCAACATTTGTCATCGGTGAAACCGGCTTTGGCACCGGATTAAACTTCCTATTGGCTTGGCAGCTGTGGCTAGCAACAGCACCGCCAGATGCGAAACTATTTTTTATTTCCACCGAATTGCATCCACTCACAAAAGAAGATTTGCAGCGCGCGCTGTCGCCTTGGCAGGAATTGGCAACTTTTTCCCATGAGCTACTGCACAACTACCCCGCGCTCATAGCTGGTTTTCATTACCTGCCCCTAGCACAAGGTCGTGTAACTCTGCTGTTGTTATTTGGCGATGCGCAGGAAACTTTGCCGCAGCTCACGGATAGTCAACACAGTGATTTTTTTGCCAACAATCCTTGGCATGTCGACGCGTGGTTTCTGGATGGTTTTGCACCCTCAAAAAATCCGCAGTTGTGGCAAAACACGCTGCTAGAACATATTGCTGCACTGTCCAAAACTGGCACCACACTCGCCACATTCACAGCCGCCGGACAAGTGCGTCGCGATCTCACTGCACTGGGGTTTTCTGTCGCAAAAATTCCGGGCTTTGGCAGCAAACGCGAAATGATTACCGCCTCGCTAACAGCGCCCAAAAAAACCAACATTCCCACCAATAAAACGCCTTGGCTATTGCACGCACAGACGCACAGCAAACCCAAGCGCGTCATTGTGATCGGCGCAGGTTTGTCCGGCTGCCACATCGCTCGCACACTGGCCGAGCGCGGCATCCATGTCACCGTATTGGAACAACACGCGCAAGCTGCACAAGAAGCCTCTGGCAATCCACAGGGCGCGTTATATACAAAACTTTCTGCCAACAATGCCGCGCTAACGCGTTTTAGTTTGTCCAGTTTGCAATATGCCCTGCGTCATTATTCCAAAACTTTTTTAAACGATTCTGTTCATCGCTGCGGGCTGCTGCAGTTACAAGAAAAACCCGATCATGCTCTATTGGCTTTGATGCAAGAAAATCCACAGTTAGCGCAATGGATAAACGCAGAGCACGCATCTGCCATCAGCGGCATTCCTCTAACACAAGGCGGTTGGTGGCTACCGCAATCTGGCTGGATAGACCCGCGCGCACTCTGCAATCAGCTGCTTGATCACCCTAACATTGATACAAAATTTCAATGCAATATCGTGCAACTGCAGCGCAACATTTCACACTGGCAAGCAATTGACGCACAACAACAAGTGATAGCGCAGAGCGAACATCTCATTATTGCCTGTGCAAATTCTGCAAAACGATTCTCACAAACCGAGTGGCTGCCATTGCGCCCTGTGCGCGGGCAAATCACGCAGCTCACCGCCAACACGCACAGCGAAAATTTACGCTGCGTGGTTTGCAATGAAGGCTATCTCACGCCTGAGCTTCAACAGCAACATTGTCTGGGTGCAAGTTTTGTGCCGGACGACAGCAACACCGACTTGCGATTCAGCGAGCAGCAACACAATCTCAAGCTTCTGCAAGACATCGCACCTACGCTATCTGATTCGTGGCAGCACGCCGAACTGCAAGGCCGCGCGGCGCTGCGCTGCACCACACCCGATCATTTACCACTGGTTGGCGCGCTGCCAGATCGCGGCGCTTTTCTGCATGATTACGCCGAGTTGCGCCACAATGCCAAAGCCGTTATCCAGACTGCTGGCAGTTATATAGAAGGCTTATGGGTTTTTGCTGGATTCGGCGGGCGCGGGCTGTGCTACATACCGCTGGCCGCAGAATTATTGGCAGCACAATTGCTGCATGAACCGCGCCCACTGCCGCGCGATCTACAGCAAGCACTGGCACCTGCGCGATTGGTGATTCGAGAATTAGTGCAGACGCATGCAGGGCGTTAACACCTCAGCCTTCCGACACCACAATAATTTGATCAGCCTCACCATGCAGCTGCAAAGTTTTGGTCAAATCCTCCAATCTTTGCGCACCACTGCACAAACTATTCACTTTGTTGGCAATTGCAAAACGACCGCGCAGCCCCTGCTCAACATCAAATAGCACCTCTCGCAACTCATTGATTGGATTCATGCTGCAGGTTTGGCAAATACCTTTTTGCTTGCGATTGATTGCCAACTTTATGGCATCCATGTGTTCAATAGAAAAATCTGACACAGATCCCAACGGCACTTTCTTTTCCCAATCTTGGCAGCACAAATAATACTGCCCGTTCCAGCCAACAAATACTGAATAAAATGCAATGGCACACAGCTCGGTCAAGCCCTTGCGGTGCAAAATATCAACCGCATCATCCCAATGTTTGCGATTACCTAAAAACTGAAACGGTTTGCCGTGCGAACCACCACGATTTTCCTCTCTTGTCACATGCACATAATCCGCACCAGCGCGCTGCCAAAACTGAACAATCTCATCAATTTGCGGCGCATTGCCATCATGACGCACTACCGTAATTTGCACATGACAGCGCCCGCGCGATTGGCGAATAAATTCCAAAATATTATCGCGTGTCACCACAAAAGGCAGGCCGTATATTTGATCATAAGCCTCGCCAATATCACTGACACTAAATGTCATACTCTTCAGACCCGCATCCAGCAAACCTGCCGTCAACTGCGGATTCAAACGCGAACCGTTCGACACGATGTCTACATGCAATCCACGCCGTATACCGTGCGACACAAATTCAAGAAACTGTGGGTGTAACATCGGCTCGCCAAGCCCAGTGAGAGAAGCCTTGGCATGGCTCCCCAGTTCCAGCACGCGATTTATCACCTGATCGAAAATTTCAAGACTCATAAACCCCTGCTTCGGCGTTTTCTCGCGCGGACAGAAGTCGCAAGTCGCGTTACAGCGATTGGTCAGCTCGATATCTATGATGCGATTGGCAATTTTCAAAGTTTTCACTCGCAACGATCAACAGTACATTTAGGCCCACTCGAACCTACCACATCCGCCCAACGCTGACCATTTGCGCGCCGGTGACAGATAGCCGCCAGTGTATAATCACCGGCCATTTTTTGCTTTTTCTACTGCTGTCGCCATGGACAAAACCTACCAACCCCACGCCATTGAAAACCGCTGGTACACCGAGTGGGAACAACAGGGGCATTTCCAGCCCTCCGGCACCGGCACACCCTACTGCATCATGATCCCGCCGCCGAATGTCACCGGCAGCCTGCACATGGGGCACGGCTTCAACAATGCGGTGATGGACACCCTCACGCGCTACCACCGCATGCTGGGACACAACACACTGTGGCAGCCCGGCACCGATCACGCCGGCATCGCCACACAGATGGTGGTGGAGCGCCAGCTGGCTGCACAAAACATTACACGCCATGATCTCGGACGCGAAAAATTTCTAGAGAAAGTGTGGGACTGGAAAGCCGAAAGCGGTGGCACGATCACACAACAAATTCGCCGTCTCGGCTCGTCGGTGGATTGGTCGCGTGAACGCTTCACCATGGACGACGGTTTATCTGAAGCGGTGAAAGAAGCGTTTGTGCGTTTGCACGAAGACGGTTTAATTTATCGCGGCAAACGCTTGGTGAACTGGGATCCAAAACTGCACACCGCCATTTCTGATTTGGAAGTCATCAGCGAAGAAGAAAGTGGTTCGCTGTGGCACCTGCGTTATCCCGTTTACGAATCCAATAAATTTTTGGTGGTAGCCACCACGCGTCCAGAAACCATGCTCGGCGATTCTGCCGTGGCCGTACATCCAGACGATGAACGCTATCAACATTTAATTGGCAAACAAATCCAATTACCCATCACAGGGCGTTTGGTGCCCATCATTGCTGATGAATATGTCGACAAAGAATTCGGCACTGGCGTTGTCAAAATCACGCCCGCGCATGATTTCAATGATTACGAAGTCGGCAAGCGTCACAACTTGCCGCTGTTCAATATTTTCGATCGTGATGCCGCTGTATCGGCTGTTGATCTCGGCATCCCCGACGACTACCAAGGGCTAGACCGCTTTGCCGCACGCAAAAAAATCGTCGCGCAAGCAGAAGCGGAAGGCTGGTTAGAAAAAATTGATCCACATAATTTAAAAGTGCCGCGCGGCGATCGTTCTGGCGTAGTCATTGAACCGTGGCTCACCGACCAGTGGTATGTATCTACGCAACCGCTCGCGAAAGAAGCGATAGCGGCAGTAGAAGATGGCCGCATTCAATTCGTGCCCAAGCAATACGAAAATATGTATTTCTCTTGGATGCGCGACATTCAAGATTGGTGCATTTCGCGCCAGCTGTGGTGGGGGCATCGCATCCCCGCATGGTATGACGATGCAGGCAATGTGTATGTCGGCCGCAGCGAACAAGAAGTGCGCGCAAAACACGCACTGGCTAATGATGTGGCTTTGCGCCAAGATGACGATGTGCTCGACACTTGGTTCTCCTCCGCACTGTGGACTTTTTCTACTTTAGGCTGGCCAAACAATACGCCAGAACTAAAAACTTTCCACGCCACCGATGTGCTCGTCACCGGCTTTGACATTATTTTCTTCTGGGTTGCCCGCATGATCATGATGACCATGCACTTTGTGAAACACGAAGATGGCACACCGCAAATCCCCTTCAAAACCGTTTATGTACATGGCTTGGTGCGCGACGAGCAAGGCCAGAAAATGTCGAAATCCAAAGGCAATGTGATTGACCCTATCGACTTGATCGACGGCATTGAACTGGAAGCACTGGTCGCCAAACGCACCAGCGGCATGATGCAACCGCAGATGGCGGAAAAAATTGCCAAAGCCACGCGCAAAGAATTCCCCGATGGTTTCAATGCCTACGGCACTGATGCACTACGCTTCACATTTTTGTCGCTCGCCTCTACAGGTCGTGACATCAAGTTTGGCGTCAAACGCGTTGAAGGTTTCCGCAATTTCTGCAACAAAATCTGGAACGCCTCGCGCTATGTGTTGATGAATTGCGAGGAGCAAGATTGCGCACAAGACGGTGCAACCGATTACGAATTGTCATTGGCAGATCGCTGGATTATTTCGCGCCTGCAACAAGCCGAAAAAGCTGTTGCCGAAGCGATTGCCCAATTTCGTTTTGATCTCGCCACGCAAGCGGTGTATGAATTTTTCTGGAACGAATACTGCGACTGGTATCTGGAATTATCCAAACCCGTGTTGAATGATGCCAATGCCACAGCCGCACAAAAGAAAGGCACGCGCCGCACGCTGATCCGCGTCTTGGAAGCCAGCTTGCGTTTGATGCACCCGATGATGCCCTTCATCACCGAAGAAATTTGGCAGCGCGTCAAAACACTGGCCGGCGCAGCAGGCAGCAGCATCATGCTGGCACGCTATCCACAAGCCAACGAACAAAAAATAGATTCACCAGCAGAAGCAGACATCGCTTGGTTACAACAAGTGATACTCGGCATCCGCAATATTCGCGGCGAGATGAACATTCCCCCCGGCAATCCACTACCCGTGTTGCTGCGCAATGGCGATGACAGCGACCGCAACCGCCTTGCTGCTAATCAGCTCTTTTTGATGAAGCTCGCCAATATCGCCAGCATCGACTGGCTGGCTGCAGATGCCCAAGCGCCACTGGCTGCCACAGCCTTGGTCGGCACCTTGGAAATCCTGATTCCGATGAGCGATTTAATCGACAAAAATGCCGAGTTGGCGCGCCTGCAAAAAGAAATCGACAAACTGCAAAAAGATTGTGAGCGCCAGCAGAGCAAGTTATCGAACGAGAGTTTTGTCGCCAAAGCACCGCCCGATGTGATCACCAAAGAGCGCGAAAAGCTCGCTGACAACGAGCGCAGCTTGCAGAAATTGCGCGAACAACAGGACGCTATACGCGTCTTGTAATGGCAAAACCATGCTACGCCGACTTGCACTGCCTACACTCTACGCATTTTGGTTGACGCTTGGTTTTTTTGTTTATGGCTCTACCGGCCACGATGATTCGCACATCAACTTTTGGAATGTGCACACGCTCCTCACGCAAGGCGAGTTAGTTAATTACAACGGCGAACGCGTCGAACAGACAACCAGCCTGCTGCAAGACTTCATTACTGCCGCTTTGGTTTTCATCACCAACGGCAGCATCGTCACTACTGGCTATCTGGTGGATATCGCTGCCGCTTTTGGCTGCGCCGTACTCGCCACCACCATCGCAAGACAATACGCGCCCACTCTTGCTGCCTACACCGGCACACTCCTATTCAGCAGCGCTAGTTTTTTATTGTGGTCATTCGGCGGCATGGGCGAACCGCTAACAGCCCTATGTTTACTATTTGGTATTTTTTGTTGGTGGCGCTGGCTGGTTTACGGAAAGCACTTTTGGCAAGTGTTGTGCGCCACGCTCGCCCTGGTGTTAGTGCGCCCAGAAATACCTGTTGTGATTACCGCCATCACCGCTACGCTAGTTGTTGCGTGTTACCGCCAGCAAGAACTGCGCAAACGCGCGTGGATTTTATTTGCTGTCACTCTCTGCGCCACCTGCGCGCTGTTTGCATGGCAGCAGTGGTATTTCGGCTCTTGGTTGCCGCTGCCTGCGGTCGCCAAGCAAGGTGGCGCGCTGAGTGCACAACTGCAGCGCGGCTCGTATTACATGATTTTCGGCATCGCACTAAATCCCATTACGGGATTAGCGCTACTGTTTTCAGCGCCTATGTTATTTATTGCCGCAAAATCTTGGTGGAAAAAAACACAACAGCCGCTTGATCTGCTGCAAGCCATTCTACTTTGCAGCTTCTTCGCCTATGTGGGATTTATTTGGACAGCTGGCGGCGACTGGATGCAGGCATCGCGTTTTTTTGTCCCTATTATTCCGATTGCCGCCCTGCTATTGCTGCATATATTGCAAAAAATTCCCTACTTCGCTGTAACCCATGCAATTATTTCCCTGCTAATTACTGGGCAACTGTTTCTGCAACTCCCCGTCATTACACGCCAATCTCACGGCATCCCCGTGTGGGTACAAACACATATCCAACCAGAACACACTGCACGCTACAGTGTTTTTGAAAAACTCAATCAAGAACATGTGCGCGACATGGCTGTCATTGATCATCTTGCAGAAATAATCCCGCCATTACATCAACAACTCAATCGACCTTTGATATTAATGTCTGGCCAAGCCGGTATGGTTTTTTACTACACCGCGCAGAAGTTTTATGGGCAAGTTATTTTTCGTGACTTGCGCGGCCTAGTCGAAAGCAGCCTAACTCTATGCCAAGAACTGCGCGATTTACCTCGTTCGCCACAGGGGCTTTTTTGGAGCTATCGCGATTTTTTTGAACAGCAGCCAAGCCTGCAAAAAACATGCGGCATTTCCAAGCCGGATATCATTTACGATATCAACGACATGACACAAAAACTCAGCAAAACACTAGCGCCTTACGGCTACACACTCGTGCACCGCGAAGGCGGTTTTCCTGTATCAAATGCGACAGCGCTGCCCTACAACCGACTGTTAGTACCCAACCTGATTTTTGTACGCAACGATTTGCTGCCACTGCTCAACAATCCGCCATTGCGCGTCTTTAACTACAAAGATTTGCCGCTTGTTTATCGCTGGCCGCTCAACCATGTTTGGTAGAACGCTTTTTTTATCGTGTGTTTTGCTATTAACCGGCTGCGCTCATCGAATCGAAAACACTTCAGAAAAAACACAGCGCATTGATCACCTGCGCACAACGCTACAACAACTAGCGCCTACCAGCACACCGCAAGCTGCGCAGCAATTAGCTGAAGTGGCAGTCGACACCTCCGAACAATTGCGCAAAAACTATGGCGTGACGCTCGCCCCCTGGCTGCACAACATTGAAGTGAACTCCGGCACGAAACAGCGCGGCCTCTGTTATCACTACGCGAAAGATCTAAGCGCTGCCATTCAGCCTTTTCTAGCGCCCTATTGGCAGCTGCACCGCGTGCAAGCGCACCCTAAACAACTGTTAGAACACAATGCCCTCGTGATCACCGGCAAAGATCAATCGTGGCAGAGCGGCATTGTGTTAGATGCATGGCGCAACGCGGGCGTGTTGTATTTTGGCGCGGTAACAAACGATAAGTATCCGTGGCAACTAAAACCCAACAAAAAACCCGCCGAAGCGGGTTTCTAGTTTTTGATCAGCAAAAAAACAGATCAGCCTTACAATACCACTTCCTGCACATGCGTGACTTTGATCGCTTTTACTTTCTCAGCCGCGTGTTGGAACGATTCAATTTCATTGAAGTTCAGGTAGCGATAAATTTCTTCACTCATGGTGTTCAACTTGCCCGCGTATTCCAAGTATTCCGCCGGCGTAGGCAATTTGCCCAACACAGACGCCACCGCCGCCAATTCTGCAGAAGACAAAAACACATTGGTGTTATCGCCCAAACGGTTGGGGAAGTTGCGCGTAGAGGTGGACACCACGGTTGAACCCGGACGCACACGCGCTTGGTTGCCCATGCACAGCGAACAGCCTGGCATTTCAGTGCGCGCACCGCTGGCGCCGAAAATACCGTAGTAACCTTCTTCTTTTAATTGGAACTCATCCATGCGTGTCGGCGGCGCGATCCACAGCGTGGTGGGCAGCGAACCGTCTTTCACATTTTTCAGCAACTTACCTGCCGCGCGATAGTGACCGATGTTAGTCATACAAGACCCGATAAACACTTCGTCGATTTTTGTGTTCTGTACATCGCTCAGTTTTTTCACATCATCCGGATCGTCGGGCAAGCCAACAGCGGCTCTTTGATGTCATTCAAATCGATGTCGATAATTTCGGCGTACTCAGCATCTTTATCCGCTTCCATCAATTGCGGATTCGCCAACCACGCTTCCATGGATTTCGCACGATGCTCCAGTGTGCGCGCATCGCCGTAACCTTCTTTGATCATCCAGCGCAACATGGTGATGTTGGATGTCAGGTATTCAATGATCGGCTCTTTATCCAGTTTGATCGTACAACCGGCAGCAGAACGCTCAGCCGAGGCGTCAGAAATTTCAAACGCTTGCTCCACTTTCAGTTTTGGCAAACCAATTTCCAAAATACGGCCAGAGAAAATATTTTTCTTGCCCTTTTTCTCAACCGTCAGCAGCCCGTTTTGAATGGCTGCGTAAGGAATCGCGTTCACCAAATCGCGCAGTGTGATGCCAGGCTGCATTTCACCTTTGAAACGCACCAACACAGATTCCGGCATATCCAAAGGCATTACGCCTGTTGCTGCAGCAAACGCCACCAAACCGGAACCGGCGGGGAATGAAATGCCGATAGGGAAACGCGTGTGTGAATCGCCGCCCGTACCAACGGTGTCTGGCATCAACATACGGTTGAGCCATGAATGGATGATGCCATCGCCCGGACGCAGCGCCACACCGCCGCGCGTCATGATGAAATCTGGCAGGGTGTGATGCGTTTCCACATCGACAGGTTTTGGATACGCCGCCGTGTGGCAGAAAGATTGCATCACCAAATCGGCAGAAAAACCGAGACACGCCAGATCTTTCAATTCATCGCGCGTCATAGGGCCGGTGGTATCCTGCGATCCCACTGTCGTCATTTTCGGCTCGCAATAAGTGCCTGGGCGAATACCGGTTACGCCACACGCCTTACCCACCATTTTTTGCGCCAAGGTAAAGCCTTTGCTGCTGCCGGCTGGCGGATGCGGGCGGCGGAAAGTCGCCGATGGCTCTAAGCCCAACTCAGCGCGCGCTTTGTCAGTCAAACCGCGACCGATAATCAAATTGATACGGCCACCGGCACGCACTTCATCCAACAATACATCGGTTTTCAAACTGAAATCCGCAAGCTCAACGCCTGCTTCGTTGGTGATTTTTCCTTCGTACGGCTTAATGACAATCACATCGCCCATATTGAGTTTGGAGACATCGCACTCAAACGGCAACGCGCCAGCGTCTTCCATGGTGTTGAAGAAAATCGGCGCAATTTTTCCACCGATGCAAATGCCGCCAAAGCGTTTGTTTGGCACAAAAGGAATATCGTCGCCGGTGTACCAAATGACAGAGTTAGTCGCGGATTTACGCGAAGAACCGGTACCGACCACATCACCCACAAAGGCAACCGGATGACCTTTCTTTTTCAATTCCGCAATTTGCTGCTCAGAATTGGTGATGCCTTCGCGCGGATTTTTGTACATCGCTTTTGCGTGCAATGGAATGTCTGGACGGCTCCACGCATCCGGCGCAGGCGAGAGATCATCCGTGTTGGTTTCACCGGTGACTTTAAACACGGTTGCGGTAATTTGTTGCGGCACATCAGGACGCGAAGTGAACCACTCGGCGTCTGCCCAGCTCTGCATTACCGCCTTTGCCTGCGCATTGCCGGATTTCGCTTTTTCTGCCACATCGCGGAAGGCATCAAACATCAACAGCGTGTGTTTCAATTCTGCCGCTGCGACATCGGCCAATTCGGCGTTATCCAGCAACTGCACCAAAGTTGTTATGTTGTAGCCACCCAACATCGTGCCGAGCAATTTCACCGCGTGTTTTTTGTCGATCAAAGGGGAAGCGACCTCACCCTTGACGATTGCAGTCAAAAAACTCGCTTTGACATAGGCCGCTGGATCCACACCCGCTGGCACGCGGTGAGTAATCAACTCCAGCAAGAACTGTTCTTCGCCTTTGGGCGGGTTTTTCAGCAACTCCACCAAACCTGCCACTTGCTCAGCAGACAGCGGCTTAGGCACTACACCCTCAGCGGCGCGTTCTTCGACATGTTTACGATAGGCTTCAAGCACGGTAGGCACCTCAAATTACAAATGATGGAAAGCAGGCAGATCTGCCATGGGGGTAGGAATTGCAGGGGTGGCTATTGTAGGCAAAGGGTCAGGCAAGTTCAAAGAATGCAGCCTCCCATTCGCCGTAACCTGCTAGAATCTACCGCTTTCACGGGCTGATGCCCTGCAGATTTTGAGCTACGCAAAAACAAGACCACAGGAGACTTTTTCCCATGACTACGCCAACTTTCAATATCGCCGATCTGTATGAAATGGTGACCGACACGGTGCCAGACCGAGAAGCGTTGGTTTGCGGCAACTCGCGCGTCACTTTCGCGCAACTGGATGAACGCGCCAACCGTTTTGCACATTTCCTGCAAGGGCAAGGTATCAAGGCGGGCGACCATATCGGCCTCTACATGTACAACTGCGCCGAGTACATGGAAAGTATGTTGGCCTGCTTTAAAATTCGCGCCGTGCCGGTAAATGTGAACTACCGCTATGTGAAAGACGAGTTGCTCTACATTTTTGACAACTCCGACATGGTGGCGTGTATCCATCACCGCGAATTCACACCGGCGATTGAAGAAGTGCGCCAAGCGGCACCTGGTTTGAAATTGTTTGTCGCCGTAGAAGACGGCACGCATCACGATTTGGGCAGCATCGGCTCATTTGAATACGAAGCGGCTGTGCACCAAGGCTCATCGGCACGCGATTTTGCACAACGCGCAGGCGACGATTTATTCATCCTCTACACCGGCGGCACCACTGGCATGCCCAAAGGTGTGATGTGGCCACACGAAAATGTTTTCTTTGCTGCAATGGGTGGCGGCGGTCACTTCAGCCCGCACGGCAAATGTGAAAAGCCAGAAGACATCAAAACCCGCGTCACTGAATTTCCGCTGTGTGGAATTGCACTCGCGCCACTGATGCACGGCGCATCGTGGTGGTATGCCTGCATTCAATTGCTCGCCGGCAACAAATTGGTATTGAACCATCACCGTTCGTTCAACGGCGCACAAGTGTGGGATATCGTCGAACGCGAAAAATGCAACACTGTGCAAATTGTCGGTGATGCAATGGCGATTCCTCTTTTGGATTCTCTAGAAGAAAACCCAGGCAAGTGGGATCTCTCCAGCGTATTCAATGTCGGTTCAGGCGGCGCCGTGTTTTCTGAAGCCAAACAAAATGATTTCAAAAAACATTTTCCGAATTGTTTCATCACCAACGCGTTCGGTTCTTCTGAGTCTGGCCAAATGGGCATGGACGGCGGCAATAAAAAATCCGAAGGCGGATTGGGCAATGTGGCGAAAAGCGATTTCATGGATGTCATCATCGACACTGAAACACCGATGCGTCACGCCAAGCCTGGCGAAGTGGGTATTTTCTCGCGCGCCGGTCACATTCCTGCTGGTTACTACAATGATCCCGTAAAAACCGACAAAACTTTTGTCATGGTCGATGGCAAACGCTGGTTATTGACGGGGGACGCTGCAAAACTGGAAGACGACAACTCCATTTCTGTATTTGGACGCGGTAGCAACTGCATCAACTCTGGCGGTGAAAAAATCTTCCCAGAAGAAGTGGAGCAAGCACTGAAAGCACATCCCGATATTTTTGATGCGCTGGTAGTTGCCACCCCAGACCCACGCTTTGGCAGCAAAGTTGCCGCTGTGGTTTCTGTGCGCGATAACAGAAAGTTGACGCTGGCTGATGTGCAAGAAAAAGCGCGTCAACACATTGCCGGTTATAAAGTGCCGCGCGAGTTGCACATAGCCGGTGAAGTATCGCGCTCACCCTCTGGCAAACCGGACTATAAATGGGCAAAAGATTACGCATTGTCTGGCAAAGGCTTAGTGCAGTAATCAAAGATTATTTTCGCACCATAAAAAAACCGGAGCGTTGACTCCGGTTTTTTTATTTTCACTGCCTAAAGAATTTAATCTGCCAACATAAACGGCCCTTTGGCCAACGCCGGAAAGCCGTAATCTTTGTCGTAATCCACTTTGACAAGATACAAAGCCTGAGGCGCTTCTGTTTTGCCGCCTTGCTTGCGATCACACAACGCCAGCACTTCGCGTACCCACTCGGGTTTTTGATAACCCAAGCCCACCGGCAATATCAATCCCATTAAATTGCGCACCATGTGATGCAAAAATGCATTGCCGCGCAGCTCGGCCACTATCCATTCATTGATGTTCGAAAATTCAAATTGATGCAGGGTACGCACTGGGCTTTTGGCTTGGCAGCTCGACCCGCGCACCGAAGAAAAATCATGCTCGCCGAGGCAGTACTGCGCCGCCTGTTGCATGGCGGCAAGATCTAACGGCTTGCGCACCCACAAACATTGCCCCGCTGCAATCGCTGGCTGCGCTGCAGTGTTCGCAATCAAGTAACGATATGTGCGTGCGCGCGCAGAAAAACGCGCGTGAAAATCAGCACTGACTGGACGCGTCCAGCGCACACGAATATCGGCAGGCAGCTGCGAATTGACACCCATCACCCACGCTTTTTCATCGCGCTGTGCCACGGTATCGAAATGCACAATTTGATTGGTGGCGTGCACACCGGCATCGGTTCTGCCTGCACACACCACTGTTATGGTTTCCGCTGCAACAAAACTTAACGCCTGCTCCAGCGCCGCCTGTACGGTAGGTTCGTGTCTCCTCGCCAAACGCTGCCAACCGTGGTAACGCGTGCCGCAATACTCAACCGCCAGCGCAAAACGAGAAATGCCCGGGGGAAGACTCCCTCCGGGCATAATCTCAGCGTTACGGCGATATTCAGTTGATGCTATCAAGCAAGGCCTGAGCTTCGCGTTTTTGGTCATCTCGGCCTTCGTCTAGCACTTCAGCGAGAATGTCACGCGCACCATCCTTGTCCCCCATATCGATGTAAGCACGCGCCAAATCCAGTTTGGTGGCAGCTTCATCCGCATCCGATAAAAAGCCCAGCTCCTCATCAATCTCGCCGGCATCCGCTGTCACTGCACCCAACATCGCAACACTTTCTGCATCATGCTGGCTCGCTGGTGCCGTTGTTTCTTCTTCAATATCGGCCAAATCAAATTCTGGTTCTGGCTCGGCAATTGCGGGTTCAAGATCCAAATCAAAATCTAGATCAAAGCCACCTTCTTCCGCCGCTGGTTCAGCCACTACTTCTGCTTCTGCTGCAACTTTTGCAACAACAGGCTGCGGAATTTCTACCGTTTTCAGTTCGGCAGTGTCTTCGTCAGCATCTAAATCAAAGCTGATGTCCAGATCGTTTTCTGGCTGCGCGGCAAAATCTAAATTATCCAATTCCAAAGCCGCTTCTGATTTGGATTCGACAACAGGTGTTTCAACAACCGGCTGCGCTATTGGTATATCTAAGTCAAAATCCAGATCAAACTCTGGCTCATCGCTGATACCAGCAGCAGCGGCAGCCGATGTCACACCAAAGGCAAACGGCGTATCCGAAGCACCCGGAATCGCTGCGCGCAATGCGCCGGCTTTCGCCATTGCATCATCGTCGTCCAGATCAATCAGCGCCTTGTAAGCAGCATCAAATCCCGTGAGATTTTTTGCCTCCTTATGCAATTCCAGCAATTTCAATCGGTAATCCACGCGATTCGGCTCTGTGCTGATCGCCGACTTCAACAATGCCTCACCCTTGTCGTAATTGCCGAAGGAAATGTAAATATCGGCTTCGCCCAACACATCGCCTGATTCAGGTTGCACAACAGATTCAGGTGCAATGATGTCTTCCAGTGTTTCATCGACAAAAGCAGCAGGCTGAGCAATACCATCGTGTAACTCATCATCTGCTTCAGGTTCACGCCACTCCGCTGTCTCTTCATTATCTGTTTCTGTTGCAAAAGAGTGCTGCTCAAAGTCTTCTTCAACTTGTTCGACTTCCTCGGCACGGCGAGTAGCGCGTTTGCGATAGCCAAACAAACCTAAAAGCATCAAAACTACCACCACTGCGCCCGCAATAGCAGGATTTCCCATCAGCTGATCCATCAAGGACGGCGCTGGCGGTTGTGGCGTTGGTTTTTGCACAACAGGAGCCGCTTGCGGCGCAGGCTCAGTGGGTTCAGGGGTTACAGCAGTAGGCGCTTCAACCGCTGGCTGTGGTTGCGGCGCAGGCTCTGCAGGCACAGCAGCCTCCACTGGCGGCTGAACGGGTGGCTGTTCTACCGTTGCTGGAGCCGTTGGAGGAGTGGTTGCAGCCTGTTGTGCTGCTGCATCGGCTTGCGCTTTGGCATCAGCTTCTGCTTTGGCATCAGCTTCTGCTTTGGCATCAGCTTCTGCTTTGGCATCAGCTTCTGCTTTGGCATCAGCTTCTGCTTTGGCTGCGGCTTCTGCTTTCGCCTGTGCATCAACAGCGGCTTTTGCTTGCGCTTCCCGCTCTGCCGCTAGCTTTGCTTGCAGCGCGGCCAGTTCACCACTTTGCAATTGCAACAATTTATCTGCGTTGGCTTTCTGGGCATCAATATCTTTGATGCGCGAAGTGACATCTTGGTTTTCACGCTGAACGCGATTCAACTCTTCCATGCCCACAGCAAGATCATTTTTTAGCGCTGCAACATCTGCAGCAGCATTCTGATCACCAGTACCCTGAGCTGTTTTGGCACTGTCTGCTGTTGCTGGCGCCGGAGTTGCCAACTTGAGCTGATCTTCTGTTTGCGGCACGGCGGCAACAACGGGTTGCGCACGACCTGTCGCATCCACTTGCGGGCCTGCAGGCGGCGGCAGGGTAGCGCCTGACCTCCAAGCCACTTCCTGCTCTTTCATTTTCACTAGGGCATCAGCGCGGCCAATGCTGGCAATTTCTTCTGCGCTAGGCAGCCTCAATACCTTGCCTTTTTTGAGTCGGTTGACATTGTTACGGCTGAACGCTTCAGGGTTCAAACGCTGAATAGCGAGAATTTTTTGCTGCATGCTGCCGCTGCCGCGCATGCGACGCGCAATGCTCCACAGCGTATCGTTAGTGCGCGTTGGGCCGTAAGAGCCTGCGGTCGACTCGGCGCCAACCGCAGGTTTGGGCTGCTCAACTACCGCAGCGGGTGGCTGGGATTCTTGCGCAGGAGCAGGCTCTTCAGTTTTTTTTGCCTTGGGCGCTGGTGCGGGCGCAGTCGCTACCGCAGGTTTAATAGGGGCAGGCTCCGCCACCGGCTGCTCAACGGGCGCCGTCTTTTTTACGCGATGCACGACTCTAGGCTCTTCAGCCACTGGCGCTTCAAACCCTGCTTCAGGACCTGTATCAGAATAAGTAGGCAAATCCATCAATAATGTGTATTCGCGCAGCAAGCGACCGCTTGGCCACTGCACTTCCACCAAGAAATTCAGGAAGGGCTCACGGATAGGCTGCTGTGTAGTCACAACCACTTTAGGATTGGATGGGTCGTCCAGATCTAAACGGAAGCGCAGACTGTTCAGAAAGTATTCTCTGTCCACATTTGCATTGGCAAAATCCTCTGCGGACGCAAGGTTCACGATGACCTGATTTTCTGTCAGCTCTTTTACCTGAACCAATTTGATTTCTGCCCGTAACGGCTCATTCAGTGCGCTGTGCAGCTTGATATCACCCAAACCGATGGCGTAGGCGTTACCACCCACAGTAACACCGCCGATTAACGATGAGAGCGCAACGACAAGTTTACGATCCATAGTAGTGCCCTTTATTTTGTTGTCCGAACGGAACATGGCTTACAACCGGCGCGCTCAAAGAACCCTTAATAGGCACTTTCAGTTCACCAAGCTCAGGCGACTTTACAGGATAGAAAAGAAAAAAACTAGAATATGCATTCAATTAGTTATGTAACCCACTGGCAAACATGGGTTTTTGTTCGATTTTGCGAATGAGCTCACAAACCCGAAAGAAGAAGGGGCAGGCACATCCCGCCCCTGAAGAACACTAGCCTTCCACAATAATCCGCAACATACGGCGCACAGGCTCCGCTGCACCCCATAGAAGCTGGTCACCCACGGTGAACGCGGATAGGTATTCCTTGCCCATATTCAGCGTGCGCACACGACCCACAGGAATACCCAGCGTGCCAGTCACAGCTGTTGGGGTAAGCTCCTTAACAGTCAGTGCCTTGTCGTTTGGCACCACCTTCACCCAATTGTTGGCCGAGGCGAGAATAGCTTCCACTTCAACAGGTGAAACCGATTTTTTCAGTTTGATGGTCAGCGCTTGACTGTGGCAGCGCATAGCACCGACACGCACGCACAGACCGTCAATAGGAACGATGTCTTTACCGTCCAAGCCAAGAATCTTGTTGGTCTCGGCTTGGCCTTTCCACTCTTCGCGGCTCTGGCCGTTATCCAACTGCGTGTCAATCCACGGGATCAAACTGCCCGCCAGCGGCGCGCCAAATTGCTGTGCTGGAAATTCTGCTGAGCGCATGGCAGCAATAGCTTGGCGATCGATATCTAAAATTGCGGCGGCGGGATTGGCCAGCTCATCCGCCACGGTGTTGCCCAGCACTTGCATCTGCTTCAGCAGCTCGCGCATGTTTTGCGCACCCGCACCCGAAGCGGCCTGGTAGGTCATGGACGACACCCACTCGATTAAACCTTCACGGAACAAGCCGCCCAAGGCCATCAACATCAAACTCACGGTGCAGTTGCCGCCGACAAACTTGCGCTGACCGTGGTCCAGCGCGCGCTCAATCATGCTGTTGTTAACTGGATCCAATACGATGACCGCATCCGGATCCATGCGCAGCGCAGAGGCGGCATCGATCCAATAACCCTTCCAACCAGCGGCTTCCAATTTTGGAAACACCGCTTTGGTGTAGTCGCCACCTTGGCAAGTGACGATCACATCCATCGCTTTCAGCGCTTCGATGTTGTTGGCATCCAGCAACGCATCTACCGGCTTACCGATGGCAGGCGCAGGCTGTCCCACCTGCGAAGTTGTAAAGAAATAGGGGTGGATATCGGCAAAATCACCTTCTTCCAGCATGCGCTGCATCAGCACGGAACCAACCATGCCGCGCCAACCTACAAAGCCCACTTTATTCATAACATCACCATTCGTTTCGTTCGTCTTCTGAATTACATTTTTAACTAGTACGCTGAAAAATTGTAGCTTAAGCCAGAGCTGCCACTACTGCCGCGCCCATGGTTTTTGTGTCCACTTTCTGCATGCCCGCGCTCATGATGTCGCCAGTGCGCAAGCCCTGATCCAACACTTTGCCTACGGCTTGTTCGATGGCAGCGGCTGCTTCTGGCGCAGCCAAGGAGTAACGCAACATCATCGCTACGGACAAAATCGTCGCCAATGGATTCGCGATACCCTGCCCTGCAATATCCGGCGCCGAACCGTGGCAGGGCTCGTATAAACCTTTGCCGTTCACATCCAGAGACGCAGAAGGCAACATGCCGATCGAGCCGGTCAACATCGCCGCTTCATCGGACAAAATATCGCCAAACATATTGCCCGTCACCATCACATCAAACTGTTTGGGCGCGCGCACCAATTGCATCGCGGCGTTATCTACATACATGTGCGACAACTGCACATCGGGATAGTTCTTCGCCAAGCGCTCCATCACTTCGCGCCACAACACTGTCACTTCCAACACATTGGCTTTGTCGATAGAACACAGTTTTTTATCGCGTTTGCGCGCCAATTCAAACGCTAATTTTCCGATGCGTTCGATTTCACTCTCACGATACACCGCCGAGTTGTAGCCTTCGCGCTCACCGTTTTCCAACACGCGCACACCGCGCGGCGCACCGAAATACAAACCGCCCGTCAACTCGCGTACGATCAAGATATCCAAACCGGCAACAATTTCCGGCTTCAGCGACGAAGCCTCCGCCAATTGTGGATACAAAATTGCCGGCCGCAAATTGCCGAATAGACCTAATTTTGAACGAATGGCCAACAAACCTTTTTCAGGGCGAATGGCGGTGTCCAGCTGATCCCATTTCGGGCCACCGACAGCGCCCAACAAAATAGCATCGGCATTCACTGCTTGCTCATGCGTCACATCGGGATATGGCACGCCATGCGCGCCAATGGCCGCACCACCGAGTAAGCCATGTTCACACTGCAAATTCAGCGCAAACTTTTTATTGACGACATCCAACACCGCCACAGCCTGTTCGATAATTTCTGGACCAATCCCGTCACCGGGAAGAATCAAAACTTTCTTACTCATAACTTTCTCTTAGAAGGGGTTCACCAGCGTCCAAATAGCCACGGCGACGACTGCTTGTATTGTGTTTCAAAAGCTTTAATGGCATCCGCTTGCTGGAGGGTCAAGCCGATATCATCCAAACCGTTCAGCAAACAATGTTTGCGAAACGCATCCACTTCAAAATTAAACTTCTGACCAGAAGGTGTGACGACTTGCTGCGCCGGCAAGTCTATCGTCAAACGATAGCCTTCAACCGCATACATTTCTTCAAACAACTGGCCAACAATGTCTTGCGACAACACAATCGGCAACATGCCATTTTTGAAACAGTTGTTGAAAAAGATATCGGCAAAGCTGGGCGCAATAATTGCGCGAAATCCGTAATCATCCAGTGCCCACGGCGCGTGTTCCCGCGAGGAGCCACAACCAAAGTTTTCACGCGCCAACAAAACAGAGGCGCCTTGGTAGCGCGACTGATTCAACGGAAAGTCTTTGTTCAGCGGGCGTTGGCTGTTGTCCATCCCTGGCTGACCAACATCTAGATAGCGCAATTCATCAAACAAATTGGGTCCGAAACCCGTGCGATGAATGGATTTCAAAAACTGTTTTGGAATGATCATGTCGGTATCGACATTCGCGCGATCCATCGGTGCGGCAATGCCTTCATGTTTTTGAAACGGCTTCATGCTGCACCTCCCGCCATCATCTCACGCACATCGACAAAATGCCCCGCCACCGCCGCTGCAGCTGCCATCGCCGGGCTGACCAAATGCGTGCGACCGCCAAAACCCTGCCGACCTTCAAAATTGCGATTGGAAGTGGATGCACAATGCTCGCCTTCACCCAAACGATCTGCATTCATGGCCAAGCACATGGAGCAGCCTGGTTCGCGCCACTCCATACCGGCGGCGACAAAAATTTTATCCAGCCCTTCCGCTTCCGCTTGTTTTTTCACTTGCTGCGAACCGGGAACAATCAGCACTTGTTTGACATTCGCCGCCACTGTGCGCCCTTGCGCAATGCTTGCCGCTTCACGCAAATCTTCAATGCGCGAATTGGTGCAAGAACCGATAAACACACGATCGACTTTGATCGATGTGATCGGCTGGTTGGCTTGCAAGCCCATGTACTGCAACGCGCGCGCATAGCCTTCGCGTTTTACCGCATCTTTTTCTCCTGCAGGATCCGGTACCTTTGCATCCACCGGCAACACCATCTCTGGCGAAGTTCCCCAACTCACTTGCGGCTTGATATCTTCGCCGCGCAATTCCACCACCGCATCAAAATGCGCGCCTTCATCGCTACGCAAATCGCGCCACGCGGCAACTGCTGCATCCCAGTGCTCGCCTGTCGGCGCGTAAGTGCGACCGCGCACATACTCAATCGTGATGTCGTCCACCGCCACCATACCCGCGCGCGCACCGGCTTCAATCGCCATATTGCACACCGTCATGCGCCCTTCCATCGACAGCGCGCGCATCACTTCGCCGCCAAATTCAATCGCGTAACCCGTGCCACCTGCCGTGCCAATTTTGCCAATCACGGCAAGCACCACATCTTTTGCCGTAACGCCGACGCCCAATTTGCCGTCGATTCTCACCAACATGTTTTTCATTTTCTTCTGGATCAAACACTGCGTGGCCAACACATGCTCGACCTCCGAAGTGCCGATGCCGTGCGCCAATGCACCGAGCGCGCCGTGTGTCGATGTGTGTGAATCGCCGCACACGATGGTCATGCCTGGCAGTGTCGCGCCCGTTTCCGGGCCAACCACATGCACAATGCCTTGGCGCGCATCGTTGATTTTGAATTCGGTGATACCAAAACCATCGCAGTTGCTATCGAGTGTCTGCACTTGAATGCGCGAAGTTTCATCTTCGATACCCGCCACACCGGCGGCGCGTTCTTTCAGCGTTGTCGGCACATTGTGGTCAGGAGTCGCGATACTGCCATCCAAGCGCCACGGTTTGCGGCCCGCCATGCGCAAGCCATCAAACGCCTGCGGCGAAGTCACTTCATGCAGCAACTGACAATCGATATAAATTAAGGCCGTGCCATCGTCGCGCTGTTGCACGAGATGCGCATCCCAGAGTTTGTCGTAAAGCGTTTTGGCGGCCACAGCTGCACCTCGACCCAAGCAGGAAATGGGGCGGGCATTTTACACCAGCACACTGCACAACCGGCGCTGCATCTTGCCGGTTTACCCCTAGATCAAGGCTGTTGGCGCAAAAATGCGTCTACCACGCCAGCTGCGACCGCATTGCCTTCGGGCGTCCAGTGCTGGTCATAGCTGAAATACACCTGCTGGCCACTGGCCGCTGCCTGTCGCAGTGCGGAAGTTGTGCTCACGCAAGCTACGCCGCGTTCCTGACACCACGCCAGCCATGTGTTTTCACTCGCATCCAGACGCGAAAACACTTGCTGCTTGTACGCCTCAGCATCCATCTCGATATTTTTTTTATTTTTGATATCCAAAAAATTGCGCAACTGCTGCGCGGGAACCTCTTTTTCCAGCAGCGGCAAGATCACATGTGGCGTGCTCGGCGCATACACCATCACCAAGCGAAAACCATCTTTTTTTGACAACAACACAAATTTTTCCAGCACATCACGCACATTCTTCCAATCGCTCGACGCGGCAAACGCCTGCTGATTGTCGTTCACGAGATACTGCAGACGCTTGGGCTCAAAACTGTAAGCCTGCTGCTTGCCATTGACGACCAAACGCAGCGGCATAAAACCAACCGTTTCCGCATAACCAGGCACCGGCCACTGACTGCCCACTTTTGCCAATACTTCTTCTGCGAGGCGACGCAAACCTTTCGTCACCGGCGAAGCTTTGGCGTAGAAACCGAGGCTCTGCGAACGCGCTTCTGCTGAGGCCGGTGGTGGCGTGCCAGTAGGTGTTGGCAGCGGTGGCGCATTGCGAAAATCGTTGCCTTCGTACAACATTAACAACACGGTTTTGGGTTTAAACGCGCGCCCTACCGTGATGAAATTGTTCAAATATGTCAGCGGATTAGTGCCCGATACACCGGTGTTATAAATCGTTTGGCCGGTAGATTTACGCAACAGCGCCACCCACGCTTGCTCATCCGACACATGCGAACCCGCAACGAACGAATCACCGACGGCAACTACATCGTACTGCTGCAAATTATCGGTATTGCGATAGCCACGGCTGTCACTGGTCAACACCAAAGGAAATTCGGGATAACCTGCAGGCGCATCAGGATAAGAACGCACTTGTTCCGGCACATCTTTTTGCACTAAATCAAAACGCTCATTCGGTGGGCGGTGACGCACAATGCCGCTCAACACAATTCCCGTATCGGGATCCACGCCTGAAATGGCCTGCTCAATAAAGCGCGGTTTGTTGATCATGCCGGAGCCAATCACCAACACAAAACCACTCAAGCCCGCTGACAAATACACCATCACCAACGCAAAAAGTGTTTCACCTTTGCCTTTATTGCGTGTTGAAAACAAAACCGCTGCCGCGATCCATAAAATCACTGTCAGCAGCAACAAAGCGCCAAAATGCCCAGCCGAGTAACGACCGAGAATAACGGGGTCATTCTCAATGATAAGTTTGATGACAGGGCTGGCTGGGAGCCAAATCAACAAGCTGCTCAACAAAGCCACCAGCGCAAAAATACTTCTTTTATTCATCTCACAACTCCACAACGGCTATTTGAAAGCACGCTCGCGCACTCTCGCAATCTCATCCCTCACAGCTGCTGCATCTTCAAACTCTAAGTTCTTGGCATGCTGCAGCATTTGTTTTTCTAATTTTTGTATGGTTTTTGTCATTTGCTCTAATGACATTTCCTCGATATTGACATTGTATCTGCCACGACTCTCCGCCACCTTCTGCTCGCGCTTCTTGCTCTTGCTGCGCGCACCTGGTACCGCGCCTTCCATGATGTCGACCACCGATTTCTGCACGCCTTTCGGCACAATGCCGTGTTCCGCATTAAACGCCAGCTGCTTTTCTCGGCGGCGCTGCGTTTCATCCATCGCGCGCTGCATCGAGCCGGTGATGCGATCCGCATACAAAATCGCCTTGCCGTTGAGATTGCGCGCCGCACGGCCGATGGTCTGAATCAACGAGCGTTCCGAACGCAGAAAACCCTCTTTATCGGCATCCAAAATCGTTACCAGCGACACTTCTGGCATATCCAAGCCTTCGCGCAGCAAGTTGATACCCACCAACACATCGAACTCACCTAAACGCAAATCGCGAATAATTTCCACGCGCTCGACGGTATCAATATCGGAATGCAAATAGCGCACTTTCACGCCGTGTTCCATCAAGTAATCGGTGAGATCTTCCGACATGCGTTTGGTGAGCGTCGTCACCAACACGCGTTCACTCTTTTGCACGCGCAAACGAATTTCAGACAGCAGATCATCCACTTGCGTGGTGGCTGGGCGCACTTCAATCTCAGGGTCAACCAAGCCCGTCGGGCGCACCACTTGTTCCACCACCTGCCCGTTGTGCGCTTCTTCGTAGGCGCTAGGCGTGGCGGAGACATAAATCATCTGCGGTGCAATTTTTTCCCACTCATCAAACCGCATGGGGCGATTATCCAGCGCCGACGGCAAACGGAAACCGTATTCCACCAGCGTTTCTTTGCGCGATCTATCGCCTTTGTACATCGCACCCAACTGCGGAATGGTGACATGCGACTCATCGATCACCAGTAGCGCATTTTCTGGCAGATAATCAAACAATGTCGGCGGCGGCTCACCCGGTGCGCGCCCTGACAAATAGCGCGAATAATTTTCGATACCGTTGCAATAACCCAACTCGACAATCATTTCGATATCGTAATTGGTGCGCTGTTCTAATCGCTGCAACTCCACATGCTTTTCTAAGTGACGGAATTGCACCAAGCGCTCGCGCAATTCTTCTTTGATGTCGTCAATGCGCGATAAAACCGTATCGCGCGGCGTGACATAGTGACTCTTGGGGAAAATGGTCACGCGCGGCAACTTGCGCAAGACCTGTCCAGTCAATGGATCAAACGCGGCAATATTTTCTACTTCATCATCAAACAAGGTGATGCGGATGGCTTCCATATCTGAATCGGCGGGATATACATCAATCACATCGCCACGACAGCGGTAAGTCGCGCGCTGAAAATCAATATCGTTGCGCCGATATTGCAGCTCAGCCAATTTGCGCAGCAGTTCGCGTTGATCGATGCGATCGCCGCGACTGAGATGCAATACCATACTGAAATACTGTTCTGGGTCACCCAAACCATAAATGGACGACACGGTGGCCACGACAATAACATCCGTGCGTTCCAGCAAGGCTTTGGTAGCCGACAAACGCATCTGCTCGATGTGTTCATTCACTGACGCATCTTTTTCAATAAAAGTATCCGACGAAGGCACATACGCCTCCGGCTGATAGTAGTCGTAATAGGAAACAAAATATTCCACGGCATTGTGCGGAAAAAATTCGCGAAACTCGCCGTACAACTGCGCAGCCAAGGTGCGATTGGGCGCCAACACAATGGTCGGGCGCTGCAAGCGTTCAATCACATTGGCAATGGTGAAGGTTTTGCCAGAACCGGTGACACCCAGCAGGGTTTGCGCCATCAAACCGGATTGCACGCCATTCACCAACGACTCAATAGCAGAGGGCTGATCGCCCGCAGGTGCGAAGCGCGATTCGACAACAAAAGGTTTGTGATCTGGCTTGGGTAATTCTGATGTCATCTGCACAACGCCATCAGCCGAGGGAGGAATATGGTAGCAAGGCCCAGAATCGAACTGGGGACCCCAACATTATGAGTGTTGTGCTCTAACCTGCTGAGCTACCTTGCCAGGGTAAAAAAAGGGGCACTGTCTTCGTTAGGCGACAAGTGCCCCATGTATATGGCTCCGGCTGGTGGGATCGAACCACCGACCAATTGATTAACAGTCAACTGCTCTACCGCTGAGCTAAGCCGGAACGGTCTCTTTCGAGGCGGCGTATGTTATAAAGCCACCCCACCTTGGTCAAGGAAAACTTGCTGTGCTTTTGAAGCAATTTAGGCTATCGCCACACTTGCTTTTTGTGATTGGCCTTGCGCTATACGGCTTTGTTTTTTTTAAGAATGCCTGGGTGAGCGATGATGCCTACATCCTGTTTCGCAGCCTAGACCAACTGCTCAGCGGTCACGGCCCGCGCTGGAACCCGCACGAACGCGTGCAAGTCTTTACCTGCCCGCTGTGGTATTGGCTGCTGGCCGGCATGGGGTGGCTACAGCGCGATCACTACCTCAACAGCATTATCTTGAGCGCCATCTGCAACGCGCTACTGCTGTGGAATCTACAAAAAATCTTCACGAGTCCGCCGCGTTGGCTGCTGGTCGTGGTGATGCTGGTGTTTTCGCAAGCCTATTTTGATTTCACTTCCTCAGGCTTAGAAAACCCGTTGGTGTATTGCCTGCTGAGCTTTGTCACGCGTTTTTATCTCGACGAGCAACTACCAGAAACGCAAAAGTTGCTGTGCATCGGCATCGCCATCGGTTTGTTATTGATCACTCGCCACGATGCAGCGTTATTTGTGCTGCCGTTACTGGTTCACAACATCATTCGCTTTCACCAGCAGAGCATGCCTATGCTGTTTGTGGCACTTTTGCCACTGGTCGTGTGGACATTGTTTTCACTGATCTACTACGGCTTTCCTTTTCCAAATACCGCTTATGCCAAACTCAGCGCTGTAATACCGCGCGAATTTTTACTGCAACGCGGCATCACCTATTTCAGCACTTCCCTACTGCGTGACTTCATTAGCTTAGCCATACTTGCTGCTGGTCTACTCATTGGCATGTTTAGCAAACGCACAGCACTGCGTTGCCTTGCACTCGGCGTGTTGTTGCATCTCGCCTATGTTGTGTGGATAGGTGGCGATTTTATGCGCGGTCGTTTTTTCGGCTGGGATTATTTGTTGTGCGTGATTTTGTTGCTGCAGTGGCGCGTCCACTACCGCGTGATAGCCATTGGCTTTGCCGCCGTCGCCAGCATCAGTTGGTTTTTATGGATACCACCAATAGCCACGCCTGCGCACTGGGGCGCAGAACCGTTTCGCATGGGCGATAGCGCCGATGGGGTGACACAAGAACGCTATTTCTTTTTTTGGTTCACGCGTTTTACGCGCTATTGGCAACACGAAATTTTACAAACGGGTGAAGATCCCATTCTGGATTTCGGCTGGTGCCAAGACGGCATCGAACAGCACAAACAAGGCATTGCGCTGGCCGCTAGCCACACCGTGGGTATGCACGGCTTTTGCTTAGGCACTGAAGGCAAAGTGGTGGATTTACTCGGCATTACCGATCCACTGTTAGCGCGTATGCCACACAATCCCGCGCAGAAAAATTGGCGTGCCGGTCATTTTTTGCGTTTGGTACCAAGCGGCTATTGCGACAGTGTTTTGCACAACAGCAATCAAATAACAGACCCGATCATTGCGCGCTACTACGATACCTTGCGCCTTATCACGCAAAGCGAGCCTTTGTTAAGCGAAAAAAGATTACAGGCAATTTGGCAGATCAACACTGGCGCATTAGACAAAGAATTAGCAGAAGTACGACAACAGTTGTTGTCGCAACCCGCCCTTGCCGCGTCCAATCAAAACAGCTGCCCGTTTGTTGTATTGCCGGACACTGTCATTGAACGCTTGCGCAACCCAAAACCGTAATCAACCAACACTACTGACAATAATTTTAGAAAAGTCACGCACGGCAGGATGCACACTGGCAGCCATCGCTTTGTCATCAGCGGCATTGTCTTGCGGGCGCACCAACCAGCAAGTTTGCATGCCAGCGGCTTTAGCTGCGTCCAACTCAGCAGCGATATCGGAAAGAAATAGCACATCAGCTGGCGCAAACTGGATAACCTCGGCGATGCGCTGATACGAAGCCGCCTCCTGTTTCGCACCGCTCGTTGTATCGAAATAATTTGAAAACAGCGGCGTCAAATCACCAAATTCGCTATAGCCAAAAAACAATTGCTGCGCCTGAATAGAACCGCTGGAATAAACAAACAGCGGGACTCCTGCTGCATGCCACACACTTAACTGCTTGAACGCATCTTCATACACATGAGCACTGTAGGCGGCATTTTTATAACCGTGCTCCCACAACATACCCTGCAGGGTTTTTAAGGGTGTGGTTTTCCTATCTTCCGCAATCCACTGCAATAGCGCTGCGATAATAGCTTCGCAGTCACTTTCTGCAGCGCCGATTTCTTGTGCCACAGCACGCATTTGCGCCAACACTACAGGGTCTTGCGCATTGGCGCGCACAAACATCGGCAAGTGCTCCGCGGCATACGGAAACAACACATCGCGCACAAACGAAATGGAACTGGTGGTGCCTTCAATATCGGTAAGAATTGCCTTGGCTTTGAACATGGGCATCAATCATCCAGCTTGGGAAATATTTTGGCGATTTCATCGCCGCTGTATTGCGCCACCCAACCTGCCTCATTGTTAAAAAAGCGAATCGCCGCCAACTCTGGCGCCGCCCCCAAATCAAACCAGTGCAGCGTATTGGCCGGCACACTAAGAAAATCGCCTTTTTCACACAGCACGCTGTATACCTTGTCACCGATGTGCAGATAAAACAGGCCGCAGCCATCCACAAAAAAACGCACTTCGTCTTCCGTGTGAATATGCTCGCTCAAAAATTTTTCACGCAAGGCTTGTTTGTTTGGGTTGCTGTTGTTGATGCTGATCACATCCACCGTGACGAAACCGCACTCCGCCACGATCTTATCCACATCGTTGCGATATGCCTGCAAAATTGCATCCTGCGTATCGCCTGCTTTCACCGGCTCGCTCGGCTGCCACTGCTCAAAACGAATACCAACCTGCTGCAATTCTTGCGAAATTTGTTGGGCGCTGCGCGTTTGCGACAAACACGCACCCGCCTCGGAATACACTTTCAATTCGCTCATTTTCTGCACCTATTTGTTGCGCGCGCTATAGCGACGCCACTCGCAATCCAACAGAAACTCCAGCGCTTCCAGTTGACGCATACAAGCCGCCATGTCCTCTGCCCACACATACAAGCCGTGCCCGCGAATCAGATATGCCACGCCCGTGCCTTCGCGCTGCATGCGTTTCTCCACGCGCTGCGACAACTCCACCATATCCTGTGTGTTATCAAAAACAGGGATATGCAATTCCGTATTGTGCGTTTGCACGCCGCCAAATGCTTTCAACAACTCGTAACCGCGCAACACCAAGGTATCCAACGCCGACTGCTCCATGGTCAACACCGTGGCGCACACCGAATGCGTATGCAACACCGCGCCAATATCCGCATCGCGTTTGTACAACTGCGTGTGCAGCAGCGTTTCTGCCGAAGGCTTTTTATCGACTAATGGATTGCCGGATAAATCCACCACCATCACATCATCAACAGCCAACGTACCTTTGTGTTTACCCGACACGGTCACTGCACAGCAGTTTTCATTGATGCGTACGGAGTAATTGCTAGATGTCGCTGGCGACCAGCCACGACTGTAAATAGCATGGCTAGCTGCCACGATTTCTGCTGCGCAGCGTGAAAATCTTGCTGAATCAAATAACTCCGGTGTTGTCACTACACATTTTCTCCACTCGACAAAGATTGCAATGCCAGCAACTGTAACGCAGCAAACTACCCAACAGTCGCCTTGGTAAAGCTCGCACGCGCCTCAGCAGACAAATCGACAGCGATGGTATCCCCCGCTGCAAAATGTCCCGCGAGAATTTCATTCGCCAGCGGGTTCTCGATCAGCTGTTGCACGGCGCGTTTCAACGGACGCGCACCGTACACAGGATCAAAACCAATTTCCACCAGCTCACCCATCACCGCATCACTGAAAGTAATTTGCATCTCGCGATCCAATAGGCGCTTACGCAGCAGTGCCAGCTGGATATTGGCGATATTGCGTATCTGCTCTTTGCCCAGTGGATGGAATACCACCACTTCATCAATACGGTTGATGAACTCTGGACGAAAGTGATTGCCCACCACTTCCATCACCGCAGCCTTCATCGCCTCGTAGCGGTTTTCATTGCGCGTGGAATCGTCTTGCAATTCCAAACCATCGAAACTCACGGAATCAAACGAGCGATCACTCGCCAAATCTTGAATGCGATCCGAGCCCAAATTGGATGTCATCACCACCACAGTATTGCGAAAATCAACCGTGCGGCCTTGGCTATCCGTTAAACGCCCGTCATCCAGCACCTGTAACAAAATATTGAACACATCGGGATGCGCCTTTTCCACTTCATCTAACAGCAATACCGAATACGGTTTGCGCCGCACCGCTTCCGTTAAATAGCCGCCCTCTTCGTGGCCAACATAGCCCGGCGGCGCACCGATCAAGCGTGCCACCGAATGTTTCTCCATAAACTCCGACATATCCAAACGCACCATCGCGTCTTCGGTGTCGAACAAAAACATCGCCAAGGCTTTGCACAATTCGGTTTTACCTACACCCGTTGGCCCTAAAAACAAAAACGATCCGTTAGGGCGATTGGGATCAGAAAGCCCCGCACGGGAGCGGCGCACGGCGTTCGATACGGCCACCACCGCTTCTTTTTGCCCGACGACGCGCTTGTGCAAATCGTCTTCCATGCGCAGCAATTTTTCGCGCTCGCCTTCCAACATTTTTGACACGGGAATACCTGTCCATTTCGACACCACTTCGGCAATTTCTTCATCAGTGACGCGATTGCGCAACAACTGATGCTCCAATTGTTGCGGCTGATCGGCTGCCGCGAGTTGTTTTTCCAGCGCAGGTATCACGCCGTACTGCAATTCCGACATACGCGTCAGATCACCAGCGCGACGCGCGGCATCCATATCGATGCGCGCTTTTTCTAAATCCGCTTTGATCTGTTGCGAGCCCATCAAAGAAGCTTTCTCTGCCTTCCAGATCTCTTCCAAATCCGCGTATTCTTTTTCAACTTTGGCAATCTGCTCGTTGAGAATTTCCAGCGATTTTTTAGCGGAGTCATCGTCATCTTTTTTCACCGCTTCGCGCTGGATTTTTAATTGGATTAAGCGCCGTTCCAACTTATCCATTTCTTCCGGCTTGGAATCAATTTCCATGCGGATGCGCGAAGCCGCTTCGTCAATCAAATCAATCGCTTTATCAGGCAACTGACGGTCCGTGATGTAGCGCTGCGAAAGTTTCGCTGCGGCAATGATGGCGCTGTCAGTAATATCAACGCCGTGATGCACCTCGTAGCGCTCTTTCAAACCGCGCAAAATGGCAATGGTGTCTTCTTCCGATGGTTGATCGACAATCACTTTTTGAAAGCGCCGTTCCAATGCCGCATCTTTTTCAATAAATTGGCGGTATTCATCGAGCGTGGTCGCCCCCACGCAGTGCAATTCACCGCGCGCCAGCGCCGGCTTCAACATATTGCCAGCATCCATCGCACCTTCCGCTTTGCCCGCACCAACCATGGTGTGCAATTCGTCGATAAATAGAATGACATTGCCTTCCTGTTTCGCCAGTTCATTCAAGACCGCTTTCAAGCGCTCTTCGAAATCACCGCGAAACTTTGCGCCGGCCAACAGCGCGCCCAAATCCAAAGACAGCAGGCGTTTATTTTTTAACCCCTCCGGCACTTCACCGTTCACGATACGCTGCGCCAAGCCTTCCACAATGGCGGTTTTGCCCACACCAGGCTCGCCGATCAACACCGGATTGTTTTTCGTGCGACGCTGCAGCACTTGGATGGTGCGCCGAATTTCATCGTCGCGCCCGATCACCGGATCCAACTTGCCACTTTCGGCGCGTTCGGTCATGTCGATGGTGTATTTATCGAGCGCTTGCCGCGCGGATTCCGCATTTGGATCATCCACCGCCTGCCCTGCGCGCAATTCAGTAACCGCTTGTTGCAACTGTGACACTTGGCCAAACTTTTTCAGCAATGCACCCAGCGTTCCGCCATCTTGCGCGGCTGCCAGCAACACGGCTTCACTGGCAATGTATTGATCGCCCTGTTGCTGCGCGTATTTGTCGGCGAGATTGAGCAATTTGCCCAACTCCTGTGACATCGTTACATCGCCCGTTGGGCTGCTCACTGTCGCCTGCTTTTGCAATTCTTCATCCAATGCGCGACGCAAGCCCGCCACATCAAACCGCGCTTTGCGCAACAAGGGGCTGACACTGCCGCCCTGCTGGTCTAGCAACGCCTGCAGCAAATGGACAGGGGTGATTTGTGTGTGATCTCGCCCCACGGCGAGCGACTGTGCATCCGACAAGGCGTTTTGGAGTTGACTGGTTAATTTATCCATTCTCATGCGATCAACCTCAATAGGTGTTTATCAATGAACACATGATGGGGGTGCCGACGAACAGTTCAAGCCGGCCTTACAGAATTGCTTTTTGTTTACGCAGGTAAATCAAACGGCAACTCGACAATAAAGACACTGCCCACACCCAAAGAACTGGATATATGAATTGTACCGTGCATCATCTCTACTAACTGTTTGCAGATCGGCAGCCCTAAGCCAAACCCTTGACGATATCCTGCCGTGCTTTCTTCGCGTGCATACGGCTCAAATGCGCGAGTTACAAACGCCGGCGACATACCGATACCGGTGTCATGCACTTCAAAACGCAGCGTCACGCTCTCTACGCTGCGCGCCACCACTGACACGAGCAATTTAACGCTGCCCTCATCAGTAAACTTGAAAGCATTGGTTAATAAATTATTCAGCAGTTGTTGCAGACGGTTGCGATCACCCACCACCAACAGCGGCAACATGCCGTCACTCACGACAGAAAAAGCAATATTTTTCTGGCGATGGCTCACATGCATAGCATTTTCAAGTTCAGACAGTAGCGCGGCGATACTAAACGATTGCTTGTGCAACGCCACATGCCCAGACTTGATGCGCGAGTAAGAGAGGATGCTGTCGACAATAGCGATAACGGTATTGCTCGACTGCTGAATCACATCCAAATATTTTGTCTTTTGCTCCGGCGTTACCGATTCGCGCAGTAAATGCACCGCGCCCACTACCGCAGAGAGCGGCGATTTCACATCGTGCGTCACTCTATCGACAAACTCGCTGCGCGCCTGCATATCAGAATTAACCTTCAACATCTGCTCTTGAATCGCGAGTTTTTCTTTTTCTTCTGTGAAAATTTTTGACGCGATGATAATAAAAAGAAAAGTAACCTGTAATGTCAGTCCTACTTCGTAGCCGTGGCGAGTCAACAACGAATTAGGCAATAGAGCAAATGCAGGCAAAGAGGACGAAAACATCAGCAATACAAATAAAATTAGCCCACCGCTAAAAAACCAATACTCAGACCATGACTTATACAAAGTGAAAAGAGCAATAACAACCGCCAATAGCAGTGACACCGTATTTAAAGCCATGATAGTGATGTACAAACTCGCATCAGGCACTACAGGCAAAAGCAGTATGCCGACCAAAAGCAACGCACCAACAATCCACAACACTCTATCAAGTGCCGGATATTTCACGGAGGTTCGATAACAACTGCGCAATACCTGCGTAAAAAGAAACCCCTGCAACCCATGAATGACAAGAAAAGAAATGTTCCTCCACTCCAAATAGGCATCAGGAATGATTCTTTGCACCACGCCAGCGATATACAGCACTGACATAAAGTTGGCGACTGCAAACAACCACATCTGAAATTCAACGCCCATCCTGCGCATACGCAGCATATAAATGGGCATAAATAAAATAACGGAATAGATAATCCCTGTGATCGCGCCCGTAAATCGACCGGAAGCTGTTGCGCGATGCAGAAACCATTCCTCATCAATCAATTCTGGAATAAATAAGGCAGAAAATTTTGTCGCGAGTGAAAAATCCACTTGTAATGTTTCGCCCGCAGGCACATCCAGTTGAAATGCATAGTAATCGTATTTGAGATCCCGACTGGAATAAGGGTAATCCTGCCCCGTCAAAACTCTTTTAACCACAACACCATTTGCCGCAGCCTGCAAGTCTATTTTGCTAAACAGAGTCTGATCTAAGTTAAAAACAAAGGATCGCTTGGCGTTTGAATTGTTGCGAATGAAGAACCTAAACCACTGTTCGCTCAACGGCAGCAGGGGTGATGCCTTTGTCAGTACCGCATATTCAGAATTAGAAGTCGTCGCTGCCTGCTGCACTGACTGGAAATGAGAAGAGCCGGCGTAATGCAAAATGTAGGGGCGTAACGGCAAAGACTTAAATTGCTCTGACTGCCCCACGATAACCGGAGTAACCGCCGCCGCACGCGCTGTCGATGCCAGTATAAGCAGCGACAGCCACATCCATTGTCGAACCCATCCTTTCATGGTTTCCCTTCCTAATACTACCTAGCCCAGTAGTATGGTCAAAATTAGAACCCCTGTAAAACCGTCAATTAACTTGCCAAATGAGTGATGCCATACGCCCTGTACCGCCCTCGCGACGGTAAGAATAGAACCGCGCGGCATCGTGATAGGTATCCTCACCGCCACCGCACACAACGCCAACTCCCCAAGCCTGTAGTTGTATGCGTGCCAGTGCATAAATATCACACAGCCAATGCTGATTTCTGTGAGCTACAAAACACTTTTGAATTTTTTGCGCATCGTGCTGCTGCCAACTTTGCAAAAAAGCCAAACGCACCTCGTCACCCACTTCAAAACTCTGCGGACCGATGGCCGGCCCCAACCACGCCACAATATCGGCTGCAGTACACGAAAATTGCTGGACCGTTGCCTCCAAAATACCCGCCAACAACCCGCGCCAACCGGCGTGCGCGGCTGCCACTTCTGTGCCATCGCGGCTGCAGAACAGCACCGGCAGACAGTCCGCCGTGAGTACCGCGCACACGGTATTGGGCTGATTGCTGTAACAAGCATCGTAGGGTTTTAAAATATCGGAAATATGTTCACCATCGCGACGCAGCACCTCCACCCCGTGCACTTGCGTCAACCACACGGGCTGCTCCGGCAGCGACAAATGCCTTGCAAGCAGCTCACGATTCGCCGCTACTGCTGCTAAATCATCGCCCACATGACTCGCCACATTGAGGCCGTCATACGGCGCGCACGACACGCCGCCAGCGCGCGTGGTGATTGCCGCACGAATATTGGCTGGTGCCGGCCAATCCGGCGTGAGGCAGATCAGCTCACTCATACAACCGCCTCCCGCTGTAAAACCTGCAATAGCTGCTGCATATCGCTCGGCAGAGGCGCTTGCCACTGCATATCTTCCTCGGTTTCAGGATGCACCAAGCCCAGCTGCGCAGCGTGCAATGCCTGACGCGGGAACTGTTGCAGCAGCCGGCGCGTTGCCTCCTGCGCCTGTTTTGGGAGACGCAAACGCGTGGTGCCGCCGTACACCGCGTCGCCGAGCAGTGGATGGCCGATATGCGCCATGTGCACGCGAATTTGATGCGTGCGCCCGCTCTCCAACTGACAGCGCACATGAGTCAGCGTTTCGAAGCGCTGCAGTACGCGATAGTGCGTCACCGCCGGTTTACCTGTGGCCACCACCGCCATTTTCACGCGATCGCGCGGATGGCGACCGATAGGCGCATCCACCGTGCCACCTGCGGTTAATACACCGCACACCACGGCCTCGTACTCGCGCTTCATCGTGCGTGCCTGCAACTGCCGCACCAGATCCGTGTGTGCCTGCAGCGTGCGCGCCACTACCAGCAAGCCCGTGGTGTCTTTATCCAAGCGGTGCACAATGCCCGCGCGTGGCACGCTCGCCAATGTAGGATCGTGAAACAGCAACGCATTCAGCATCGTACCATCAGGTGAACCAGCCCCCGGATGCACCACCAAACCGGCCGGTTTGTTGATCACCAGCAGCGCGGCATCTTCATAAACAATATCCAAAGCAATCGCCTGCGCCGACCAGTTCTCGCTGACCGGCACAGCTGCCGCCAACGACATCACACTGCCGTAATGCACTTTGTCTTTGGCGCGCACCGTGTTGCCATCCACCAGCAACTCACCCGATTTGATCCACGCCTGCAAGCGTGCGCGCGAAAACTCCGCAAACAATTCCGCCGCGACTTGATCCACGCGCAAGCCGGAGTGCTCACTCAATACCGCTGCTGACTGCTGAATGCTTTCGCTCATGTTTGATGATCAAAGAAGGTGATGATTAAATGCGGCGTTCCTGTGCCTAGTCTACCAAGCTCTCTCACTGATGATCACTTCTCTTTTAGAAAACAAGCAGTTTCGCTGGATGCTGTACACCTTAGCCAGCACACTTTCACTCGCGTTATTTCTAAAAAACGCGTGGGTGGCGGAAGATGCTTTTATTATTTTGCGCAGCGTCGAGCAATTTCTTGCTGGCAACGGTTTTCGTTGGAATCCACATGAGCGCGTGCAAGTTTACACCAGCCCTCTGTGGTATTTGTTGATTATCGCCAGTACTGCATTGTGCAAAACGCTGTACCTCAATCTCATCGGGCTTTCACTCACACTACACGCACTGCTACTGTGGGTTTCGGCAAAATTACTAAGCAATATTCGCCAGTGGGTGTTGTTTGTTTTGCTGTTGTCGTTTTCGCAGGGATTTTTTGATTTCACCGCTTCCGGCTTAGAGTATCCGCTGATTTATTTTTTATTAACCGCATTTGTGCTGCTGTACTTGCGCAATCAACACCAGCAAGACAAATACGCACTCGCGCTCAGCGCCGGCTTGCTGCTTATCACTCGCCACGACACGCTGCTCCTGCTCGCGCCCATGCTTGCGCATTTGACTTGGCAGTTTCACAAACAACTGCCATTGCGCGAAAAAATTATCGTCATCACTCTATTGGCCGGCCCACTTGCGCTGTGGACGCTGTTTTCGCTGTTCTACTACGGCATGCCACTGCCCAACACCGCTTACGGCAAGCTGAATATTGAGGGCGTCACGCGCTGGGATAGATTGGCGCGCGGCTGGATTTATCTCAGCAAAAGCCTGCAGCTAGACCCCATCACACCGATGCTGATTTTCCTCGCAGCAGTGCGCGGCTTTTGCATGCGCGATGTGTTGCAGCGCACCGTCAGTGCGAGTTTATTTCTGGCTACAGCTTATATTTTTTGGGCCGGCGGCGATTACATGTTGGGGCGTTTTTATGCGCCGCTGTATTTGGTGGCCGTCGCACAATGCGTACAACAACCTTGGCGAGTACAAACATTGGCATTGCCTATACGCATAGCAATCGGACTGTGTTTGGCCTATCTGGTGTATTACCTTCTACTGCTCAGCCTGCAACCTTTAGATACACTCTTTAAAGCCCTGCAGTGGCAGGCACCCTCTCCTGTCTTTTTTTATCTTGCTATTGCCGGGTTGGGTTTTCTGCTGTTTACACTCAGTCTGATCACCAACAACATCACGCAAAAAATCAGCCGCACAACTTTAATCGGCGTACTACTGCTCTCAACACAGCAGTTTGATAGCCCTTGGCAAACCAGCTACAAAAACTGGGGCAAGAATTCTGATTTTGATATGTGGTGGAATTTGAACAATGTGTCGCGCGAGCGCTACTTCATCTATCACTGGACTTCGCTGTACGCCTGGCTGCACCGCGATCCTCAAAAATTGTTTCCCGATCACCCGTGGTGCTACGAAGGTGCAGCGCAACCACAAGTATCAATCATCGCGCTGGACGGCATCATCGGCTACTGCATGGGCATCAACAAAATTGCCATCGACATCAAGGCACTGACGGATCCACTGCTGGCGCGCATGCCCAAAAACCCTGAGGGCATTTGGTCGTCCGGCGGCGTGAATCGCGTGATGCCAGAGGGCTATTTGGAATCGGTTGCATCTGGCGAAAACAAAATCACCGACCCCGATTTGGCGCGCTATTACGATAAGCTCAAGCTGATTACAGCATCGGAACCACTGTTTTCTCGCGCAAGACTCACGGGCATCCTCGCTTTTCACCTCGGCGTCTACGACCACTGGCTAGAGGCCTACCTCGCTCGCATACAGCCAACGCGTGAGAATCGTACTCCCCAGTAGCGGCGGTGTGGTTAAATAGCCGCTTCCTGAAAAAGACCACCCTGACGACACTATGTACAAAATCGCCACCACTCTACTGCTCGCCCTGTTATTGGTCGCCTGTTCTGGCAATGACGCCGAGATCGATCCTAATTTGACCGAGGCCGAGCTATATCAAAAAGCCCAGAGCAACGCGCAAGATGGCCGCTACGACAAATCCGTGGAGTTCTATCAGGCTCTCGAAGCACGCTACCCGTTTGGCTCTTACTCTGATCAAGCGCAGCTGAATATCATCTACGCCTACTACGAAAGCGGCGAACACGAAGCCGCAGGTGCCGCCGCCGATCGTTTCGTGCGCTTGCACCCACAACATCCGCAAGTGGATTACGCCTACTACATGCGCGGTCTATCGTCGTTTGTCGAAAACCAAGGTGTGCTCGAGCGCTTTATGCCCACCGACATGACACATCGCGACCCTGGCGCGGCGCGCAAATCTTTCGCTGAATTTAATGATTTGCTGACGCGTTTCCCCAACAGCCAGTACGCACCGGATGCGCGCAAACGCATGGTGTATTTGCGCAACTTGCTGGCGCGCTACGAAATTCATGCCGCCAATTATTTATTCAAACGCGGCGCGTGGTTAGCCGCGGCCAACCGCGGTCGCTATGTGGTGGAAAACTTCCAAGGCGCGCCTGCCATGCCCGATGCGCTGGCCGTGATGGTGCAAGGCTACTACTTGATGGAACTGGATGATTTGTCGGACAAAGCGCTAACCGTACTAAAAGCCAACTATCCCGACTACCCACACCTCAACAAAGACGGCTCGTTCCAATATCAAACCAATATGGAAAACGAACGCCGCTCTTGGCTGAATGTTGCCACTGCCGGTTTGCTGGGCAGTCAGGCACCTATCGGTTTCGACACCCGCAAGTTCTACAACAACGAAACGCTTAGTTATCGCGGCGACTAAGCCCCCGGTCGCCAACCGTTGGTCACTGGATAGCGCCGATCTCGACCAAAACCGCGCTCCGTTATGCGCGGGCCTATCGCCGCCTGCCTGCGTTTGTATTCGTTGAGATCAACCAGACGAATGACACGATTAACATCGTGCTCTGAAAAACCAGCGGCGATAATTTTTTCTGCGCTTTCATCCTGCTCGACATAACGCAGCAAAATAGCGTCGAGAATTTCATAGTCCGGTAAGTTATCTTGATCGGTTTGCCCCGGTGCCAATTCCGCCGACGGCGGTCTGTCGATCACGCGCTGCGGAATAACAGGCGCGATGCTATTGCGGTAGCGGCACAGCGCATACACGCGCGTTTTCAGCACATCTTTTAACACATCAAAACCACCCGCCATATCGCCGTACAGCGTGCAATAACCGACAGCGACTTCGCTTTTATTGCCCGTAGTCAACACCAAACTGCCTAGGCGATTGGATAGCGCCATCAAGGTCACACCGCGACAGCGCGCTTGCAGATTTTGTTCAGTGGTGTCGTGCGCGTTAGTCGGCAAACTGGAAAAACTGTCCGTCAACATATCTGTAAAAGCATTCACCGCCGTCTCAATGGGTATCACCGAATACTTCACGCCAAGTATTTTTGCTTCCGCTTCAGCATCTTCCATGCTGATGGAAGCCGTGTAGTGATACGGCATCATCACCGCCGCTACGCGCTCGGCACCTAGCGCATCCACCGCAATCGCCAGCGTCAACGCCGAATCAATACCGCCCGACAAACCCAGCAGCACACCGCGAAAACCGTTTTTATTCACATAATCGCGCACGCCACACACCAGCGCGTTGTAAATCATCACATTCGCCGCAGGAATGTTTGCCACTGGCGATGCGGCTAATTGCATAGCAGCGCCATGGTTTTGCATTACAACAGACAGATACGATTCATCAAACAACGCCGCGCGCGCAACAACTTTTCCGTCTGACGCGACAGCACAAGAACCGCCATCAAATACCAACTCATCTTGGCCACCAACTGCATTGCAATACAAAATCGGCAATGCAGTTTCTTGCGTCCTTGCTGCCAACAGCGCTTCGCGCTCATGTTGTTTGTCCACATGAAACGGCGAGGCATTTAACACCAGCAACAACGCTGCACCTGCTTGTTTCGCTTGCTGCGCAGGATGTTTCTGCCAAATATCTTCACAGATCAACAACGCTGTCGGCACACCATCCAAATCAAATACACAGGTTTTATCACCCGCCGCAAAATAGCGTTTTTCATCAAACACACGATAGTTAGGCAATGCCTGCTTGCAGTATTCCGCCATTTTTTTGCCGTTAAAAAACACGCCGGCGGCATTAAATAAATGCCCGTCAATTTCGCACGGATAGCCGACGATGACATACATCTCTACAGCAGCTTGCGCCACTTCGCGCAAAGCTGTTTCGATGCGCTGTTGCAAGCTCGGGCGCAGCAGCAAATCTTCTGGCGGATAACCTGTCAGCACCAGCTCCGGAAACACAATTGCCCGTGCCCCCTGTTCGCGTGCAGCCGCAATGCCGTCCAGCACGCGGCGTGTATTGCCGGGGATATCCCCCACCACGGGGTTGATTTGAGCCAGTGTGACGCTGATATGAGCCATGGGTCTGTTGAATGCAGGAAATTGGGCGCGATTGTAATGGAAATGCCCCTGCTAGCCCGTAAAATGGCCGCCCTTGCAGAGGTAGTCATGACAGCCGACCCACGCCCCCATCGCGTCGAATTCAACAAGTTGCAAAAACGCCTGCGCCGCCAGGTGGGGCAGGCCATCGCCGATTACAACATGATTGAAGACGGCGACCGCATCATGGTGTGTCTGTCGGGCGGCAAAGACTCCTACACCCTGCTCGATATTTTGCTCAACCTGCAAAAAACCGCACCGGTAAAATTCGAAGTGATCGCGGTTAATCTCGATCAAAAACAGCCGGGCTTTCCCGAGGATGTGCTGCCTACTTACTTATCATCCATCGGCGTGCCGTTTCATATCTTAGAAAAAGATACTTACAGCATCGTCACCGACATCGTGCCTGAAGGGAAAACCTATTGCGGTCTGTGTTCGCGCTTGCGCCGTGGCTCGCTGTACGGTTTTGCGGAAGAAATTGGCGCCACCAAAATTGCGCTGGGGCATCACCGCGACGACATCATCGAAACACTATTTCTGAATTTATTTTACGGCGGCAAATTAAAAGCCATGCCGCCGAAATTGTTGTCGGATGACAAACGCAATATCGTGATTCGCCCACTCGCCTATTGCAATGAAGAAGACATCGAAGAATTTGCCACCATCAAAGCCTTCCCCATCATTCCCTGCAATCTGTGCGGTTCGCAGGAAAATATGCAGCGGCAGGCAATCAAAGAAATGCTGCGCGGCTGGGATAAAAAATTTCCGGGCCGCGTCGAGTCCATCTTTTCAGCTATCTGCAATGTCGCGCCTTCACAACTGGGCGACACAGCGCTGTTTAACTTTACCGATTTATTATTGGATCGCAGCGAGGCGCGACCACAATTGGTCAACGCCGTTGATATTTCTTAATCGCTGATAAATCGCTGCAGATTTTACAGAGCACTGCGTTGCTTCAGCGTTTCCACCAGCGTCGCCAGTTCTAACATTTCGTTGTCGCTAGCGCGGCGATGACGATACTCTACCTGCCCATCCTGCAAACCGCGATCACCCACCACGATGCGGTGTGGAATGCCGATCAATTCCACATCAGCCAGCATCACACCCAGACGCGCTTTGTCTTCATCCATGTACAGCACATCAAAACCTGCAGCGCGCAATTCGGCATACAGTTTTTCACACACATCATTTACTTCCGGTGATTTGTGTTTGTTGATGGGGATGAGCGCAATTTGAAACGGCGCAATCGCTTGGCCAAATAATGCCGCGCTCGTCGTTGTTTTGTTCGATAGCCGATGCCACCACGCGAGATACACCGATGCCGTAACAGCCCATGGTCATGATCTGTTCTTTGCCTTGATCATCCAAATAAGTCGCTTTCAGCGCTGAGGAGTATTTTGTGCCCAATTGAAAAATATGCCCCACTTCGATGCCGCGTTTAATGACTAAGTGACCTTTGCCATCTGGACTGGGATCACCCGCCACCACATTGCGAATATCTTCCACGCGCACGAGTGGCAAATCGCGCTCCCAATTCACGCCAACCAAATGAAAACCGTCTTCGTTGGCGCCACAAACAAAATCGGCCAATTGCGCTGCACTGCGATCGACAATCACGGGAATCGACAACCTCACAGGGCCGATAGAGCCAGGTTTGCAAGCCAGAACAGCGGTGATTTGCTCATCACTCGCCAGCGTCAACGGCGCTTTTACGCCCGCTAATTTTTCCGCTTTGATTTCATTCAGCGCATGATCACCGCGCAATACCAAGGCCACCAATTGCGCCGGCTTGCCTTCTTCGGTATCCGCCAGCACCACCAAAGTTTTTACCGTTTGTGCGGCATCCACTTTCAAAAATGCACTCACTTCCGCAATGCTGTGTTGATTAGGCGTAGCCACTTTTTGTAACACTTGCGTTGCCGCTGGCCGTTGACCTGTCGGTGCGAGCGCTTCCGCTTTTTCGATGTTCGCTGCGTAATCGCTGCTATCGCTAAAGGCGATAGCATCTTCACCCGATTCCGCCAACACATGAAACTCGTGTGAGCTGTTGCCGCCGATCGAACCGGTATCGGCCAACACAGGGCGAAAATCCAAACCCAAGCGCGTGAAAATTGCCGAGTAAGTCGTGTGCATCACATCGTAAGTGGCTTGCAGCGACTCTTGTGAACTGTGAAAGGAGTAGGCGTCTTTCATTAAGAATTCGCGCGCGCGCATCAAGCCAAAACGCGGGCGAATTTCATCGCGGAATTTGGTTTGAATTTGATAAAAATTGGCCGGCAACTGCTTGTAGCTGCTGATTTCATTGCGAATCAAATCGGTGATGACTTCTTCGTGAGTAGGACCGAGACAAAACGGATTGTCGTGCCTATCCTTCACGCGCAGTAATTCGGGGCCGTACTGTTCCCAGCGCTTAGACTCCTGCCACAACTCGGCGGGCTGCACCACAGGCATCAATACCTCTTGTGCGCCGCTTTTATCCATTTCCTCACGCACAATGCACTCCACCTTGCGCAGCACACGCAAGCCCAACGGCAGCCAGGTGTACAACCCTGAAGCCAGTTTGCGGATCATCCCTGCACGCAGCATCAGCTGATGGCTGATGACCGAGGCATCCGCGGGGGTTTCTTTCAGAGTGGGTAGCAGATACTGGCTAGCGCGCATGGTCAAAATCCGAGGTGAAAGAGGAGCAATAAAAAAGCCGAGACAGCTTAGCTATCTCGGCTTTCTTTTTGAAGGGCGGACTTATTTAGCAGCCATTTCCTTCAGTTTTTTCAGCGGACGCACTTTAACAGCTGTGCTCGCTGGCTTGGCTTTGAACATCACTTCTTCACCAGTGAAGGGGTTGACGCCTTTGCGTGCTTTTTTGGCAGGCTTTTTAACGGCATTGATTTTCAAGATACCTGGCAACACGAACTCGCCTGGACCTTTAGGAGACACATGACGCGCGATGATGTCTTCCAAGTGCGCCAACACCTTGCCCACTTCTTTACGGGCTACTTCGGTGAAATCGGCGATCTCTTGCACGATCTGGCTCTTGTTGTAGCGCGATTTCACTGGACCTGCTGGTTTAGCAGCAACTTTCGGTGCAGCTACTTTCTTGGCTACGACTTTCTTAGCTGGCGCTTTCTTAGCGACAACTTTTTTAGCAGCAGGTTTAACGGCTGCTTTCTTGGCTGGAGCTTTCTTAGCAGCTGGTTTAGCAGCCGCTTTTTTGGCTGGGGCTTTTTTAGTGGCCATGGTTTAGTTCCTCTCAACCGGAGTTGATGTATGGATGGATGTTTCACTCGTTTAGTTTTTTATACTTCTAACTGCTGTATCTATCGAAAACATCTGAAAAAAAACAGCGCAGACATTCGCGATGGCTCGTATATATATAAGATTCACCCTAGCCTAGCAAGGTTTCTACCGCGAATTTTGCAAAAAAACCGGCAAAAATAGCGTCCTTTGATCGCGCCAATCAAAATCACCCTGTTTTCATGTCTTTTTTCACTTGCCGTACCGGTAGGCAACGCAACAGTGCTGCTGACACACAGCTTGGGCGTGCCGGTTTCTCAGGTATAATTTTTGCCCCACTGCAGCGCAAGCAGCCGTGCTCATCCACCGGAGAATTTGCATCATGCGTAGCCACTATTGCGGCGATATCAACAAGGCTCATGTCGGCCAAACCATCACTCTGTGCGGCTGGGCTGACCGTCGCCGCGACCACGGCGGCGTGATTTTTGTCGATCTGCGCGACCGCGCGGGCATTGTGCAAGTAGTGTTTGATCCAGATGCGGGCGAGTATTTTCAATTGGCCGACCGTGTGCGCGGTGAATTTGTGCTGAAAGTTACCGGCAAAGTGCGCGAGCGTTCGGCCGGCACCATCAACCCGAACATGCCCACCGGTGAAATTGAAATCTACGCCACCGCCTTGGATATTTTGAACAGCGCCGAAACACCGCCGTTCCAACTCGATACCTACACCCAAGTGGGCGAAGATGTGCGCCTGCGCTACCGCTATCTCGACCTGCGTCGCCCCGACATGGCGCGCAATCTGCAATTCCGCGCCAAAGTCACTTCCATTGTGCGCCAGAGTCTAGAAAAGCAGGGCTTTCTCGATATCGAAACTCCTATCCTCACGCGCGCCACCCCAGAAGGTGCGCGCGACTATCTCGTGCCTAGCCGCACGCACGAAGGCAAATTTTTCGCCCTGCCGCAATCGCCACAGCTGTTCAAACAGTTGCTGATGGTGGCGGGTATGGATCGCTACTATCAAATTGCCAAATGTTTCCGTGACGAAGATTTGCGCGCCGACCGCCAGCCTGAATTCACGCAAATTGATATCGAAGCGTCTTTCATCGACGAAAGACATCATGCAAATTGCGGAAACCATGATTCGCGATTTGTTCCGCGAAGTGCTGCTGGTGGATTTGGGCAACTTCCTCCATGCCGTACAGCGTCGCGATGAGCAAATACGGCAGCGACAAACCGGACATGCGCATCCCGCTGGAAATTGTCGATGTCGCCGACTTGATGAAAGATGTCGCGTTCAAAGTATTCTCTGGCCCCGCCAACGATGCCGGCAGCCGTGTCGCTGCATTAAAAGTGCCGGGCGGCGGCGAGAAATTGACGCGCAAACAAATTGATGAATACGGCAATTTTGTTTCTATTTACGGCGCGAAAGGTTTAGCGTGGATCAAAGTCAACGATGTGAACAATATTCACAACGGCGAAGGCAGCGGCTTGCAATCACCGATCGTCAAAAACTTGTCCAATGAAGCGCTGCAAGGCGTGATTGCCCGCCTCGATGCAAAAAATGGCGATGTGATTTTCTTCGGCGCCGATAAAACAAAAATTGTCTGCGATGCACTCGGTGCATTGCGCTGCAAACTCGGTGCAGATCTAAACCTCTACACCTGCCAGTGGGCGCCATTGTGGGTGGTGGATTTCCCGATGTTCGAAGAAGACGACAATCGTCTCGCCGCGCTGCACCACCCGTTCACACAACCCTCGTGCAGCACCGCTGAATTGGCAGCCAATCCAGCCCAAGCCCTGTCGCGCGCGTATGACATGGTATTGAACGGCACCGAATTGGGCGGCGGTTCTATCCGTATTCACGATCAAGATATGCAACAAAATGTGTTCCGTATTCTCGGCATCAACGAAGAAGAACAGCGCCAAAAATTTGGCTTCCTGCTCGACGCACTGAAATACGGCTGCCCGCCGCACGGTGGCTTAGCGTTTGGCTTGGATCGCTTGATTATGTTGATGTTGGGCGCGCAGTCCATTCGTGAAGTCATCGCCTTCCCGAAAACACAAACGGCCGCTTGCGTGATGACCGATGCGCCGGGCACCGTGGATAACGCGCAATTGCGCGAGCTAAATATTCGCCTGCGTGAAAAACCGAAAGCTGACGAAAAAGCCTGACGCTTTTTTGCAGATGCGCCTGACGCATGACTGTCATCCTCGGCATTGATCCCGGTTCCCGTAAAACAGGATTCGGGATCATTCGCTTGGATGGTTCACGCACGCATTACATCAGCAGCGGCGTGATTCGCATTCCCGATACCGCGCTACCGGAAAGACTCAAAACCATTTTTGAATCCGTCAATGAAATCATTCGCCAATTTCAGCCGCAAGAAGTGGCAGTTGAAAATGTGTTCATGGCGAAAAGCGCAGGCTCCGCACTAAAACTGGGGCAAGCGCGCGGTGCAGCGATCGTGGCCGCCGTCAGTCACCATTTGCCGGTAGCGGAATACGAAGCGCGCAAAGTAAAGCAATCGGTGGTCGGCACCGGCGCCGCTACCAAGCTGCAAGTTCAACACATGGTAAAAACGCTGCTCTCGCTGGCAGGCGATCCGCAGGAAGACGCCGCTGATGCGCTGGCCGTAGCGCTGTGTCACGCGCATACACAAAAATCGTTGATACACGCCGCCGACTCCGCCGGAAAGTTTCGGCGCGGCCGCATACGATAAACAAAACAAAATTTCAAAAGGACGCACACATGATTGGCTCGCTGCGCGGCACGCTATTAGAAAAACATCCACCACTTTTACTACTGGATGTGCAGGGCGTAGGTTACGAAGTGCATGCGCCAATGACGACTTTTTATCAATTGCCAGCACTGGGCAGCGACATCCACCTGCACACGCATTTTGTGGTGCGCGAAGATGCGCAACTGCTGTACGGATTTATCGACAAGTCTACTCGCGAGTTATTTCGCGAGCTGATTCGTATCAACGGCCTCGGCCCCAAAATGGCGCTGGCAATTTTGTCGGCGCTGGATGCCAGCGAGCTGGTGCTCTGTATCCAAAATAATCAGATCAACACACTCACCAAAGTGCCAGGGATAGGTCGCAAAACCGCTGAGCGCCTACTGGTAGAAATGCGCGATCGCATTACTCATCACAACGGCAGTGCCAACACCGAAGTACTGAGCGATACCCGCATAGCGGCCAGTAAAACGGCACCATCCATGCGCGAGGATGCCGAGAGCGCGCTACTGGCTCTGGGCTACAAACCACAAGAAGCTGAAAAAATGGTGCAAGCCGTCCTCAAGGAGCAGGATGTTGGCAGCAGCGAGGAGCTCATACGCCTAGCGCTGAAGCGCCTGCTGGCACGCTGATACACCGGCTTTAACTTTCGCAAGTCACAGCGTATTATCTTGGGCGAATCAATATGTTATCGACGCAAGGAGTCCACCCCCACATGAAACGCGCACTCATCATCGCCGGCCTTGCCCTCAGCTTTATGGCGGGCTCTGCCTTCGCTAAAGACTATTACAAGTGGACGGATGAAAACGGCCTGACGCAATACGCTGAGCAGCCGCCCGTTGGTGTCAAAGCAGAGAAGGTCAGCACTTACGGTGGTAGCAGCACGGTCTACGACCCTAACGCTGCTGTAGCCAACACCGAAGAAGGCAAGCAGGAACAAGCTCACAAAAAAGAAATAGAAGACAAAACCAAACAACTGGAAAAGCAGGAACAAGAGAAGTGCGGGAAAGTTGAAGCACAGCTCAAAACCCTGAAAGAGCGCGGTCGTGTGCGCATGGTGGATAAAGATGGCAAGGAGCGCGTGCTCACCCCCGAAGAACAAGCCGCCAAAGTGCTGGAGCTGGAAAAGTACATGAAAGAGACTTGCGAGAAGAAACCGTAAGTTAGCACTTCACTATTCGTTCGACAGACACCCCAGCTTGCTGGGGTGTTTTCGTTTTAGGCCGTGCAGACGCATCGGTTAAACTGCTCACCTGTTTCACGCCGGTATTGCTCCATGTCTAACCCCACAGTCGGTTTCGTCAGCCTCGGCTGCCCCAAGGCACTGGTTGATTCCGAGCGCATCCTCACCCAACTCAAACTCGAAGGCTACGAGGTAGTCCCCACCTACGAAGCTGCCGATGTGGTGGTGGTGAATACCTGTGGCTTCATCGACAGCGCGAAGCAGGAATCGCTAGATGCCATCAGCGAGGCAATGGCGGCGAACGGGCGCGTGATCGTCACTGGCTGCATGGGCAACGGCGCAGATGCCGAGCGCATCAAGCAGGCGCATCCCAATATTTTGTCGATCTCCGGTGCTGCGCAGTACGAGCCCGTGATGGCCGCTGTGCACGAATTTGTGCCGCCGCAAAAAAATCACGACCCGCACATTGATCTCGTGCCGCCGCAGGGCATCAAACTCACCCCACGCCATTACGCCTACTTAAAAATTTCGGAAGGCTGCAACCATCGCTGTACTTTTTGCATTATTCCTTCCATGCGCGGCGACTTGGTGAGCCGCCCCATCGGCGATGTGATGGACGAAGCCGAACGCTTGGTGCAAGCCGGCGTGAAAGAATTGCTGGTGATTTCGCAAGACACTTCTGCCTACGGCGTGGATGTGAAATACCGCACCGGTTTTTGGCAGGGGCAACCGATCAAAACGCGCATGCTGGAATTGTGCGAGGCGCTGGGCTCGCTCGGTGTGTGGACGCGCCTGCACTATGTCTACCCGTATCCGCATGTCGATGATGTGATTCCCTTAATGGCGGCGGGAAAAATTCTGCCGTATCTCGACATTCCGTTTCAGCACGCATCACCTTCCGTGTTGAAAGCGATGAAACGACCAGCGCACGGTGAAAAAACTTTAGAGCGCATTCAACGCTGGCGCAGTATTTGTCCCGACCTCACGCTGCGTTCTACTTTCATTGTCGGCTTCCCTGGCGAAACCGAAGACGATTTTCAACAGCTGTTGCAATGGCTGGAAATCGCGCAATTGGATCGCGTCGGCTGTTTTCAGTATTCGCCCGTTGAAGGCGCAACCGCCAACGATTTGCCTAACGCTGTTCCCGACGATATCAAACAAGATCGCTGGGAGCGTTTCATGGCCACAGCTCAACGCATTTCCGCTACCAAACTGCAACAAAAAATTGGCCGCGAAATTGATGTGCTCATCGACGAAGTCGATGCAGACGGCGCTATCGGTCGCAGCAAAGCGGACGCACCGGAAATTGACGGCGCGGTGTATCTCAATGACGCCACCCACTTGCAAGCCGGACAAATCGTGCGCGCGCGCGTGGATGAAGCCGACGAATACGATCTCTGGGCAACACTGATCTAACATTTTTTATTGGATTTTTTATGGCTTATTTAAGTACTGCACAACTCAAAACACTCAGCGATTTTCTTGAAGATTCCAAACGCCCCATCAACACCATGACGCTGCCCGAAGTGCGCGGATTTTTGTGGGGTATCGCCAGCACACCTGCTGACATTGAAGATGAAGACTGGCTGCCCTTTGTGTTTGAAGGTGATGATGCGAATTACGCCGACGATGCAGAAGGCGACAAAATTACCGGCTTGTTACTGGCTTTATTAGAAGAGCAATACGAACGCATCGGTGACGATGACTCTGAATTGTCTGGTAGCGAATACCACTGGCACGACAACGAAGATCAACGCTGGCCATTAACCGTGTGGTGCAGCGGCTTACTAAAGGCGCATTTTTGGCAGGAAGAAGCGTGGAATACCTTGCTAGAAGAAACCGAACCAGTAAAAACCGAAGACGGCATGTTTGATATTGTGGAAGAAGTGGATAGCACACTCAGTATCGCCGCCCTATTCGCCGACATCAGCGGCTCCATGGAAGACAGCGAAGAATCCGCCGAAGTATTTCTCGCATCCATGGCAGAAATTGCGGAGCAATTGCCTTGGGTCATGATGAATTACGCCGAGTGCGGCTGCTTGTTATCTGACATGCTCGACACCGAACCACAAGAACCCTACCGCCGCGAACAGCCAAAAATTGGCCGCAACGACCCGTGCTTTTGCGGCAGCGGCAAAAAATACAAAAACTGCTGCATCCACGCGGCCAATGACGATTAAGCAATGCCAGATCATCCATTCGATCTATCTACATTTGATTTGGCCGCCTTTGATTTACTACTGTTTGATCTCGACGGCACTTTGGTCGACAGCGCACCGGATATCACCGCCGCTATCGATGAAACACTGGACGCCAGAGGCTGGCCAACCGCCGGTTTGGAGCGAGTGCGCAGCTGGGTAGGCAACGGCTCGCGCAAATTGATTGAACGCGCTGTACTGTTTGCCGCAAACAGCAATGACAGCGACCTCCTTCACGCCGTACACGAAGAATTTCTGCTGCACTACGCGCAACACAACGGCCCAGAAACGCGCATTTTTGCCGGCGTGCACGAATTTCTTGCGCACTGCCAGCAGCACAATAAAAAAATGGCCTGTGTGACCAACAAACCCATACATCTCGCCAACGCCCTGCTTAAACACATCGACTTGGCAAAATATTTTTCTATCGTGATCGGCGGCGATTCATTTCCACAGCGCAAGCCTGACCCAACCGCCCTGCTGTACTGCTGCGAAAAACTGGGCGTACCTGTGGCGCGCACGCTGATGATTGGTGATTCAGAGACGGATGTAAAAAGCGCGAGAAATGCGGGGATGAAGGTGTTGTGCGTGTCTTATGGCTATAACCACGGCGGGGCTGTCGCTGCGACAAACCCCGACTGGTTGATTGACGATTTTCGCGAACTTATTTCTGCTTAATTTGCTCAGCCGATTGTGTGATGGTTTCTGGATCAAGGCCGCGATGCCCCCAGAAATCCCCCTCACAGAATTGACGCGGCAACCAATCGTCACCCACACACAAACCATCCCAACCGATTTCAATCTCAAAACCGAATGGGCTGCTCATATAGAACGACAACATGTTGTCATTGGTGTGACGGCCGAGTGTTGAAGTGACGCGAATGCCAGCATCGTTGACGCGCTCATAACACTTCAATACATCGTCAATGGTTTCACATTCCAGCATCAAGTGATGCAGACCATTGATAGGACCAACACGCGTCAAACCGATGGTGTGATGGCGCGGGTTGCAGTAGAAAAAGTTGGCTGACATATCAGGGCCAAATTCGATGTAATCACTCATGCGGAACTCCAATACGCGCGAGTAAAAATCAATCGACGCTTTCAAATCCGACACAAACAAGTTCATGTGACCCATGCCTAGTTGTCCGGTTTTAAATTGCATGCCCTGTGGTGAAACGAATTTGAAATCTTCCACCGCGCCCCAGAAAAATTCGATAGCGTTGCCAGCTGGGTCTTTGCTGTGTGCAATACCGCTGACCGAACGCGCGCGCGCTTCTTCCGCTGTACCCATGTGCGCTTCAATGCCTTCCGCTTTCAATTTTTCGACCACCGCTTCCAAATCTTCTGGGCTCGCCACTTCCAAACCGACATACAAAATACCGGCATTGGTTTGATGTGGATGCACAGCGATGCGCCACTGGCGATGATCCAACTTCAAGTACACGGAACCATCCGGCCCCACGCCGGAACCTTTGCTCGCGGGGCCTGAAGTGGGATCCATCGGCACACCAAATGATTCCCCTGGCAATGCACGCGCCGGCATGGCACCGATAATTTCGGTGCCGTACTTCATCCACTGCGATGGATCTGGTGCGCCAAAACCGAGATAACCCAAACTTTTCACTTTGCTCATGCTGTACCTCCGTTAGAAACTCATCGTTGTTTACTAAAAACTTATCGCGTACTAAAAAGCTGTTGCTTGCAAAAAATTATTGCCGAATATGCCCATCACCTAAAACAACATATTTCTGCGATGTCAGCCCTTCTAAACCGACTGGGCCGCGCGCATGAAATTTGTCAGTTGAAATACCAATTTCTGCACCGAGGCCGTACTCAAAGCCGTCGGCAAAACGCGTAGAGGAAATTCTACATCACACTGCTGGAATCCACCTCATTGATGAAGCGCCGCGCCTTGGTGAAATTCTCTGTGACGACACTGTCGAAGTGTGATGCAGGCCATAGTCATTGATATGTGTCATGGCTTCGTCAAGATCACGCACAATTTTTATCGCCAACACCGGTGCCAGATATTCTGTGCTCCAATCTTCAGCAGTAGCCGCACGAATACCTACCAGCACTTGTTGTGTTTTATCACAACCGCGCAGCTCCACCTGTTTTTCGTCATAGCGTTTTTTTACGATGGGCAAAAAAGTGTTTGCCACTTGTTCATGCACCAACAGCGTTTCCATCGCATTGCACACGCCGTAGCGATGACATTTGGCGTTAAACGCGATATCGGACGCTTTTTGCAAATCGGCTTCGTCATCGACATACACATGGCAAATGCCGTCCAAATGTTTGATCACAGGCACTTTCGCTTCCGCTGATACGCGCTCAATCAACCCCTTGCCGCCGCGAGGCACAATGACATCGACAAACTCTGGCATGGCCACCAGCAAACCCACGGCAGCGCGGTCTGTGGTGTCGATCACCTGTACCGCATCTTCTGGCAGACCAGCCCGTTTTAAGCCTTCGCGCACGCATTGAGCAATCACGCGATTGGCGCGAATCGCCTCGGAACCGCCGCGCAAAATGCAGGCGTTCCCGCTTTTCAAACACAGGCTCGCCGCCTCCACCGTTACATTCGGACGCGATTCGTAAATGATGCCGACCACGCCCAGCGGTGCGCGCATCTTGCCCACTTGAATACCGGAGGGGCGATAGCTCATGTCGGTGATGCTGCCGATGGGATCAGGCAGCGCCGTCACTTGTCTCAGCCCTTCGAGCATGCCATCAAAGGTTTTATCGTTGATGCTCAGGCGGTCGAGCAGCGCAGCGTCCAGTCCGTTGGCGCGCCCTGCTGCCACATCCTCGGCATTGGCTTGCAACACCTGCTCGCGCCGACTCTGCAGCACCTCGGCAATCGCCAACAGCGCGGCATTCTTTTCGCTCGTTGTTGCGCGCGCCACCAGCCGCGCTGCTGCGCGGGCGCGACTACCCACATCGTTCATGTATTGCTGGATATCCACTTCACTGCCCACCTGCAAAATAGCTTTGCATTGTAGCGAAAAGCCTTGCGCTGCCTAGTCGCTGGATGGCTGAGGCGGCGGTGTTGCACTGCGGTTAAATACAACCTGCAGAAACACACGGAAAGTCACCCACAGCGAGCGCAAACTCCAATGCTTTAAGGCATAGAACACGCGCCGCGGCGTGAAATAAAAACGCAGATTGGCGCGACGGATGGCCTTGCCCAAAGGGTAGCCATAGACGCGCTCATACCACGACATGTAATCACGATAGCTACCGCTGTCGACTTTCGCTGCATCCAAAGTGATGGCTTCGTTTTCTTTTAGCGCCAACGAAAATAATGGAGTATTGGGCTGTGGAATCACTGTAAAAAAATACGCCAAGGTCATCGGGGTAGTCAGCGCAAAATTAATCGTCGCTTCAACCTCTTCTGCTGTTTCCGTGGGAAAACCCAACATAAAAAAGCAAGTCACTTGAATGCCGCGCGCATTAAAAAGTTCTAATGCATGTTTAGCTTTGGCAATATCGAGATGTTTTTCAATCAGTTCTTGTAAACGCGGCGTTACCGTTTCAATGGCAATACAGACAGCATAAGTACCGCCATCGCACATGGCATCTACGGTTTCTTTATCTAGAATATCGGCACGCAACCCATTGGGGAAAGCAAACTTCATTTTTCCAGGCCAGCGCCGTTGCACTTCTCGCATCAACTCGCGCACTCGCGGCTTATGCAAATTAAAAATATCGTCCTCAATATGGAACTCATCCACGCCGTAGTTGGTATACAAGTGTTCAATATCGGCGATCACGCGTTCAACACTGTGATACACAAATTTTTTGCTGAAAATATCATGGCAGTAATTGCAAAGATACGGACAACCGCGCGAGGTAAACAGCGGCGCATAGCGCTGGCCTTTTAAGTTGGCAGCATGATTGGGCTTACTGGCATACAACGAAAAATCCACCAAATCCCAAGCGGGCATCGGCAGCTCATCAATATCCGGAATGAAATCTTGTTTTTTACTAAGGCGCAACGAGCCATCCGGCAATCGCCGTGAAAAACCCGCAATATCGTCGCCTAAATCAGCATTGCAGGCGAGGCGATACAATGCCTCGGGAAAGGTGCGATCGGCAGGCCCTTCAAACACCCAATCAATAGACAGCTCTTCCAAGACACTCGCTGAATTGTTTAGTGCATACGGCCCGCCCATCACAGTAATCACAGCGGGGTTGATGCGTTTGGCAACTCGCGCAGCGTTGTAGCTAGCCTGCGCCTCAAAGTTGAGCGCGGAAAAACCAATCACATCCGGCTGGAAATTGCGCAGTACTGGCAGCAAATCTTGATCAGACATTTCTGCTACTTTCATGTCGATCAATTGGATATCAATGGCATCGCCAAAGCGCTCACGCAATGATGCGATCAAATACAACAAACCCAACGGCGGCGATTGAATAGCAGCCACCACCTTCTGATACGGCTTTAACAGCAACACTTTCAGTTTACGAGTAATAGCCGATGTGGCATCCGAGGATATAACCATGATTTTGCAGTGGCTTTCGCTGTTTTATTTAACGTTTCACTATGCCAGAGCCATAGAGAGCGAACAAGTTTGCCACTGCAAAATAGCTGTATTTTTACAGGCTACTGCGATCCATATTGCGATAACTCAACGCCTCTCGTAGATGCCCCTGTTGTATACATTCACTGTTGGCGAGATCTGCAATCGTGCGCGCCACTTTCAGCACGCGATGATAGGCGCGGGCGGAAAGACCCAGCTTTTCCATCGCACGCGCCATCAGCTCGCGCTGCTCGTCACTCAGCGCACAGTGTTGCTCAATCTCGCGCGTGCCCAATGCTGCATTACTTTTGTTCTGTCGCTGCCACTGACGCTCACGCGCCGCACACACGCGATCGCGCACCTGCAGGGAAGTTTCGCCTACCGTCGGCGCCATCACTTCACCTTGCGGCAGCGCCGGCACGGTGACATGCATATCAATGCGATCTAGCAATGGGCCAGACAAACGATCGCGGTAGCGCCGAATTTGCTCCGGTTTACAGCGGCACGCCACACGCGTATCGCCCGCATGACCACAGGGGCAAGGGTTCATCGCCGCCACCAACTGAAAACGCGCGGGGTATTGCACTTGTGCATTGGCGCGCGCGATTAAAATTTCGCCGTACTCCAAGGGCTCACGCAACACTTCCAACACCGTGCGTGAAAACTCCGGCAATTCATCGAGAAATAACACGCCGTGATGGGCGAGAGAAATTTCTCCCGGCCGTGGTTGGCTGCCTCCACCCACCAAGGCCACCGCAGAAGCGGTGTGGTGCGGCTGGCGAAACGGTCGCCCACGCAACAAGGTCTGACCGCGACCCGCCACGGAATAAATCGCTGCAATTTCTAACATTTCTTCATCACGCAGCGGCGGCAACAGCCCCGGCAAGCGCTGCGCCAACATGGTCTTACCTGTACCGGGCGGGCCGCAAAACAACAAGTTGTGACCGCCAGCCGCAGCCACTTCTAACGCGCGTTTGGCTGCTAATTGACCGCGCACATCGGCGAGATCCCACTGCGTATTCGCAAGAGCTTGTTCAGTATTTTTTCGCGACAACAACGGCAATTTTTCTTGCGCGTGTAAATGCGCGCACACCTCCAGCAAATGTTTCGCCACATGCATGGTGCAACCACTGTACTGCGCGGCTTCCTCGCTATTGGCGTGCGGCAACAGCAACACGCGATTGTCTTTGGCGCAAGCCATTGCTGCCGTCAATGCGCCGCTCACGGCACGCAATTCACCGGAGAGCGCCAACTCACCGATACATTCCAAATTCTCCAGTGCGTCTGCAGGAATTTGACCGGAAGCAGCGAGAATGCCGAGCGCAATCGCCAAGTCGTAACGCCCGCCTTCTTTGGGTAAATCAGCAGGCGCTAGATTGATAGTGATGCGTTTGGGCGGAAAATCAAAACCGGCATTGAGTAACGCACTGCGCACGCGATCCTTGCTTTCTTTAACCGCTGTTTCTGGCAAACCGACAATGGAAAGCTGCGGCATGCCATTGGAGAGATGGGTTTCGACGGTCACTAATGGTGCGTGCACACCTAATTGCGCACGCGAACGAACAATAGCCAATGACATGGCAGACTCCTTCCTTGGTGTGTATGTACTGCTCCGAGGTGCGCATTGTAACCAGTCAACACACTCGGAGCAGCTCACCCTTGCCCTTTAGCAATCTCATCTGCCTGTAACAACCCTCTGATTTTGAGTTCATTTTTACCATCGGCAGACTGCATACCAAAGCCTTTTTCACCAGCAATCAGCACTGGTGCTTTCTTTTTCTGTTCTGCAGTTTCTTCATCTACCAATTGTTGTTTGCGTTCAACCAAGCGCAAACGCTGCCTTAATTCCGCCACTTCTTGATTTGCTGGCATAGCTACTGCAACCACCTGTCGTTGCGCTGCTTGTGCTTCCAATTGTTCAACCCGCTTTGTCAGCATCTCCAGTTTTTTTAGCAATTCTGGCGGGATATTGGCCTGCTCCGCCACCACGACATTCGTGAGGGCAAGCATCACACTTAATACAATGGCCTTCCCTGTAATCAGTAGGCGCGTGTTGGTATGGCGGCAGAAGTGATCAAGCTTCATGATGTTGATGTCTCTTGGCGTTGATGATGTGTGGGGAGGGAGGGCGCAGTAGGCACCCTCTCAAGGGCGGGCATGATACATTGCGCTATATACAAATATATATAGCGAAAGGAGGCGATATGGCAGATAATTCCATCACGGTAGACGGTCAGCTGTGGTTCAACGGCAACAGCAAGGCCTATTTAGGAGGCAAACGCATTGATTTGCTTGAACAAATTGATCAGACCGGCTCCATCTCGCAAGCGGCCAAAGCAGCGGGAATGAGCTACAAAGCCGCTTGGGATGCGGTGGATGCAATGAACAATTTGTCCAACCAACCGTTGGTCGTTCGCGCCATTGGCGGTCAAGGCGGTGGCGGCACCCAACTCACGGTGTTTGGCCGCAAACTGGTGCACACCTTGCGGCGTATGCAGGCTGAATACGAACGCTTTCTGGCACAGGTGGCGGTGGGTGTCAGTGATGCTGACAACTTAGATGATGTGAACAATCTTTTGAGGGCGATTGCCATGAAAACCAGCGCACGCAATCAGTTACGCGGCACGATCACCAAGGTTACGAAGGGCGCTGTAAACGGCGATGTGATTATGGAGCTCGGTCACGGCCAAGAGATATTTGCCAACATCACCAACGATTCCATCGACGATTTACAGCTACACCCTGGTCAACTCGCTATCGCCATCATCAAGGCAAGTTTCGTACTGCTGTCGCCGGATCCTGAAGTGCGCATCAGCGCACGCAATCGACTGACTGGCACCATCACGCAGCTGACACCCGGAGCGGTAAACAGCGAAGTAAAACTGAGCTTACCTAGCGGAAAAGTGATTACTGCCATCGTCACAAAAGATAGCGTGAATGAATTTGGTTTCGCCGTTGGTCAGCCCTGCACAGCACTGATCAAATCATCGCATGTCATCATCGCCATTGAATAACCCCACCTCATCACCTACACACTGCAAGGAACCTCACATGAAGCAACCATTGTTTTTTTCTCGCGCCGTACTAATAAGTCTCTGTTTAACTGTTGCCTCGCAACTTGCAACGGCGGACGAAATCTCCGTAGCGGTTGCCTCCAATTTTGCAGAACCCATGCAAGAAATAGCGACTGCGTTTGAGAAAAAAACTGGTCATAAAGCACAGCTATCACCAGCCTCTACTGGCAAGCTCTATTCGCAGATCAAAAATGGTGCGCCGTTTGAAATTTTTCTCAGCGCCGATGACACAACACCCGCTATTTTGGAAAAGGAAGGACTAGCAGCAATCGACAGCCATTTCACCTACGCCACTGGCAAATTGGTGTTGTGGTCGGCAAAGCCTAGCTTTGTTGACGATCAAGGTACTGTGTTGAAAACCGGAAAGTTTACTTATCTCGCCATCGCCAACCCTGCTACCGCCCCTTACGGTGTTGCCGCCGTAGAAACACTGAAAAAACTCGATTTACTCGCCGCGATACAGCCAAAATTTGTGCAGGGAGACAACATCACTCAAACTTTTCAATTCGTCAGCACAGGCAATGCCGAGCTGGGTTTTGTTGCGTTGTCGCAAGTATTTAAAGACGGAAAAATCTCTAGCGGTTCGGCGTGGCTAGTGACACCTTCGCTGTATGAACCACTGCATCAGGATGCCGTTCTACTGAATAAAGGCAGCAGCAAACCTGCAGCTAAAGCATTACTCGATTATTTGAAAAGTGATGAAGCCAAACACATTATTCGTCGCTATGGTTATGACATTTGACGCGTGAATACCGGTGATCTGTCTGCCATTTGGCTGACACTAAAACTCGCCACAACCACCACGCTGCTGCTGCTGCTGATTGGCACACCGCTGGCGTGGTGGCTGACGCGCACACGCTCACGGCTAGCTGGGTTTATCAGTGTGTTGGTGGCAATGCCCTTGGTGTTACCGCCCACGGTGATCGGTTTTTATTTGCTGCTTGCCATGGGGCCGCACGGTGTCATCGGTCAATTCACACAGGCGTTAGGCATCGGACTGTTGCCTTTCACTTTTACTGGCCTAGTGATTGCTTCGGTGTTGTATTCCATGCCGTTTGTCGTGCAGCCCTTACAAAATGCATTTGATTCTGTTGACAAGTCTCTACTGGATGCCGCCGCCATGTTGCGCGCCAACCGCTTCGATGCGTTTCTACACATCGTGCTGCCACTGTCTGCACCCGCCTACATCACAGCAGCGATTCTGTGCTTTGCACACACTGTCGGCGAGTTTGGCGTGGTGTTGATGCTGGGCGGCAATATTCCCGGTGCGACACAAGTACTGTCAGTGCAGATTTACAACCATGTCGAAGCCATGCAATACAGCAATGCGCATTGGTTAGCAGGCGGCATGCTGTTGTTTAGCTTTGTGGTGTTGTCAGCGTTATACAGTCTGCGCAAAAGTGGTGGTTTGCGTGTCTAACGCGAGCGAGTTGCTGCAATTGGATTTGCAGCTCACGCAGGGGAAATTTCACTTGCAGTGCCAGCTCAATCTGCCCGCCAGTGGTTTCACCGTGATCTGCGGCCGCTCCGGTTGCGGTAAAACCACGCTGCTGCGCTGTATTGCCGGTCTTACTCGCGCGCAGGGCGCGGTGCGTTTCAAAAATATTGACTGGCAACATGAAAAAAAATTTCTACCGGCATGGCAGCGACCCATCGCCTATGTTTTCCAACAACCCACACTGTTCCCGCATCTCACCGTGCGCGACAACTTATTGTTTGCACTCAAACGCGTGCCGCCTGCCGAACGCCGTATCTCATTAGACGATGCAGTGAACTGGCTCGGTTTAGAAAATCTGTTGGATAGAAAACCAAACGCTTTATCCGGCGGTCAACAACAGCGCGCAGCTGTGGCGCGTTCACTGCTCGCCAACCCAGCGCTGTTATTGATGGATGAGCCACTGGCGAGCCTAGACATCGACAGCAAATTGGAAATTCTTCCCTACCTTGAACGCCTGCGTTCGCAGTTGGGCATCCCAGTCATTTATGTCACTCACGCACCGGACGAAATGAGCCGACTCGCCGATCAATTAGTGCTGATGGAAGAGGGTCGCGTACTGGCTCATGGCGCGCTCAATGCATTGCTGACCAACCCCAACCTACCGCTCACACAGCACCAAGAAGCCGCTGCCGTGCTAGATGCTGTGATTGAAGCGCACGACGCACACTACCATCTCACACAGTTGCGTGTAGGCAGTGCAGTGCTGCTTGTGCCTTTATCGCCCTTGCCTATCGGCAGTCACACCCGCATTCGCATTCTCGCGCGCAATGTCAGCATTGCTTTGGATGCACCACTGCACAGCAGCATACAAAATTGTTTGCAGGCGAAAATTGTAGACATTCAAATACATCAGCAAGAAGCAGATGCGTTAGTGCGTTTGGCGATGGACGATGCCGTGTTGCTGTCGCGCATCACGCGCCGCGCTGTCGATCAGTTGCAACTGCAAGCCGGCATGACGGTGTACGCGCAAGTAAAAGCCATCGCACTAATTCCACACTGAGTCATCAAGCGGGCAGCAAGTACCGCAAGACTTTTTCCATTAGCGCGTTGATTGCTGTGTATTTTCCTGTAGCAGAGCGGCTAGCTGCTGTTCGGCTTGCTCCAAACGCTCGCGCGTGCGCAGCAGCACTTTGCACTGCGCATCAAACTCGCTGCGGTTCACCAAATCCAAACGCGACAGCGCCGATTGCAACAGCGTGTGCAAAATCTTTTCCATTTCCTCCGGCGGTGGCAGTGGCCCTCCCGCCAGCTGTCCGCTGAGTTGTGCGGTCAATTTATTGAGCAGGTCGACAGGGATATTGATAGCCACGGCTGAGTACTCGCAGTGCACAGAAAAGGGCGCTCACTATAAAGGGGCGCGCACGCACCAGAAACCCTCATCCACTGACAAGGCCGCCCTATTGCGAAGCAATGCCGCACAAATCCGGTGCGTAGCCCATCGCGGCATTTCACAATTTCTTGATATTTACCTGACGCTCAGTAGCCAACCTATTGTTTGCAAAAGAAAAAAAGCAGTTGGCACAATTATTGATAAGAGATTAGCGAACAAGTACCTGTTCCCAACCTTCACCTCGGAGTGTGCTTTATGAAGATTCGCAACGCAGTAAAAATAGCTACCGTTAGCGCGCTGATGCTGACCGGTACACAAGCCATAGCGCTGGAGTTGGGCGCAGGTTTTGAAGGCAGCGCCAACATTGGCTTTGTAAGCAATTACATGTGGCGCGGTTTCAGCCAAACGCGCAACGGCGTAGCCGTGCAAGGCGGCGTGGATATCACGCACTCCTCTGGTCTCTACGCGGGCACTTGGATATCCAATGTAGATTTTAAGTTGGCACCCAAAGCACACACCGAGCACGATATTTATCTCGGCTACGGCTTTGACGTTGGCGATTTCGCGTTTGATCTCAAATACACCAAATACATGTACGACAACGCCAATGCTCTTGATTTCACTGAAACGCATGCACAAGTCAGCTACGATGCTGGTGGCCTCGGTTCTTTCGCACTTGGCGTTGACTACTCCGACGATACGCCGATCATCAACACAGACAGCGCCATTCACTACTACGGCTCGTACTCCTACTCGCTACCAATTGGCGTGGATTTGACCGCCACGCTCGGCCGATACGATTTCAAAGACTCTGGTTGGGTTGGCGGCACAGATTCCAAATACTCTTACTACAACATTGGTGTAGCAAAAGAGTTTTACGGCATCAATGTGGGTTTGGCATACACCGACTCCAACATCGACGACAGCAACTGCAGCGCGTTTGCCGGTGGTAGCAACTACTGTGGTGGTGCATTCGTGCTATCTGCTGCCAAAACTTTCGAATAACGCATTCTTAACCGGAGGTATTTTATGAAACTGGTCACAGCCATTATCAAACCTTTCAAACTGGACGATGTGCGTGAAGCGCTATCTGACATCGGCGTACAAGGCATTACAGCTAGCGAAGTGAAAGGTTTCGGTCGACAAAAAGGCCACACCGAGTTGTATCGCGGCGCGGAATATGTGGTCGATTTTCTGCCGAAAGTGAAACTAGAAATTGCCGTTGCCGATGAGCAAGTGGACGCCGTGATTGAAGCGATTTCTCACGCAGCCAACACAGGCAAAATCGGCGACGGCAAGATCTTTGTCATTGCCTTAGAACAAGTCATTCGCATTCGTACCGGTGAAACCGGTAACGCTGCCGTTTGATTGCCACTACCTAATCATTACTGGAGGTTTACCGTGAAAAAACTACTGATGACTCTGGGTACTGCTGGCGCAATGCTGGCACTACCTGCTTGGGCACAAGATGCCGCACCTACGCTGGACAGTGGCGACACGGCTTGGATGCTAACCTCGACGCTGCTCGTCATTATGATGAGCATTCCTGGGCTTGCTTTGTTTTACGGCGGCTTGGCGCGTGCAAAAAATATGCTGTCTGTGTTGATGCAAGTTTTTGTTATCTTCTCGCTGATTACTGTGCTCTGGGCGATTTACGGCTACAGCTTGGCGTTTGAAGGTGGCAATGCCTACTTCGGCTCCGCTGCAAAGTTGTTCTTAAGCGGAGTCACGCCTGATTCTCTATCCGGCACAATTCCTGAGTATGTCTTTGTTGGCTTCCAATCTGCGTTCGCTGCTATCACTGTGGCGCTGATCGTCGGCTCATTTGCTGAACGCATCAAGTTCTCTGCTGTGCTGATATTTGCAGTCATTTGGTTCACCTTCTGCTATATCCCCATTGCTCATATGGTATGGGGTGCGGAAGGTTTGCTCTTCAAAGATGGCGCTCTAGACTTTGCTGGCGGCACGGTCATCCATATCAATGCAGGTGTTGCCGGTCTTGTCGGTGCCTACATGGTGGGCAAGCGTCGCGGTTTCGGCAAAGTAGCCATGCCCCCACACTCGCTGACTCTAACGATGGTGGGAGCATCACTTCTGTGGGTAGGCTGGTTCGGTTTTAACGCCGGCTCCGCACTCGCTGCAGGTGGTACCGCTGCACTCGCCTTCGTCAACACTATCTTTGCCACTGGTGCTGCGGTGCTGTCGTGGATTGGCGTTGAAGCCGTCTTTAAGCGCAAAGCCTCCATGTTGGGCGGCGCGTCGGGCGCAGTAGCAGGCCTGGTAGCTATCACACCAGCCTGTGGTTTTGTCGGTCCTATGGGCGCAATTGTGTTGGGCTTGCTGGCAGGTGCGATTTGCTTCTGGGGTGTAACCGGCTTAAAGAAACTGCTAGGTGCTGATGATGCCTTTGATGTATTCGGTGTTCACGGCGTTGGCGGCATCTTGGGCGCATTACTCACAGCAGTATTTGCTGCTTCCAGCCTAGGCGGCGTTAAAGCTGACGACTACTCCATCGCAGCCCAGTTAGTTATACAAGCCAAAGGCGTGCTAATTACTATCGTACTGAGCGCAGTGGTTGCCGCCATCGCTTACAAAATTGCAGATGCGCTGGTGGGTTTACGCGTGACAGAAGAAGATGAACAACAAGGCCTTGATCTTTCTTCACACGGAGAACGCGCCTACGATAACTAATAAATTCTGAACATTTATCAATATAAAAAGGCACCTTTCGAGGTGCCTTTTTTAATGGATGACTTTTTCTAACTCCGCTTCAACCGCCCATTTTGGCGTACAGCTCTGGATCAATTTTCAAAAAAATGGCTTCGCCTTCTGCATACAACACGCCTTCACTGTCTTTCAGGGTGCATTGCATAAACACCTTGCGGCGCTCCTCGCCCGTCATGCGCACTTGGTAAATCAATTCGCGATTTAACGGCACAGGCAGGCGATAAATTGTTTTCAAAGTCCCTGTCATTGCCGGCACACTCAAGCCGCTGTGCGCGATGCCGATACCAAACGCCTCGTCCATATAAGCGGCGATATAGCCGCCATGCACCAAACCTGGCGGCCCTTCAAACGCAGGACCAAAAGTAACAACTGCACTTAGATAATCTTCACCTTTAAAATATTTAGCTGGAGCCGCCAATGCATTGCAATTGCCGCTGATCGGGCGATACGACAGCGAATTTTCTGCGCCGTAATCGTAAGCACTGCCCGATTCACTCTCGCCGGCTTCCACCGTACCAAAAGGCCGTGTGCGCAGCGGCGCATCCATTCTCTCCATGTCATCCGCCAGCAACTCCAATGCCGCTGCAAAACGACCAACAGATTCCTCCGGCAATTGCTTTTGTACCAAGCTGTGATTCAAGCGCCGTAACGCGGCAGCCACGCGATCGGCATCACCGTCGATCATGGCATTGATAGGCAGTGCATGTTCTTTCATCTCCGACTCCTTTTATTTAGCTTTATCACAGGTTGCGCCATTGGTTTTTTTGTCGCGCAAAATAGCGGCAGCGCGCTCGTGCAGTTCTCGCGACATAACCGGGTTAGCGCGCTGAAAATCCGCTTGTTCAGCTCGCTGCGCCGCCAATACAGTGTCGATATTTTCTGCACGCAACTGCACACCAAAATCTTTTTCTGCATGGGGCGCAGCAAACATCACATCCAGCATTTTTTGCCCCAACGCCTGCGAGAAATGCGAGGCATCGAGATACCACTGCATTGCCACACCCTGTTGTTGCGGCACAGCTTCTTGCGCATAGCGGTGATAGCCACTGAAATCCCACAGGGCTACATTTTTTGCGTCACTGCCATACACCACTGAGATTTCAGCCAACAACTTGCGCTTCATTTCATCGGCATAAGGATCCAAACCAGCAGCCTGCATCACTTCCAGCAAACGCACATGCACGGGCGGGATAAAAAACTTCACTTCCACTTGATGATCTTTTGCCATTTGTAAAATGACACGAAACACTTGCATCTTGTTGGTAGCGCCGCGCTCAAACGCGTAGCGATTGTCTTTGCAGATACTCCAACCGGTGCGCACCATGCGATCCTCAAACTGGCGAAAGCGCACTTCATAACCATCCTTCAGCACTTGCTGCCGTTCTTTTTCTGGATTGGTTGTGCCGTCAAACATCACCTTGTCTTTCTTTTTGTCTTGCTTGCGCAGGGTTTCAATACTGGCCTGTGCAACGCCAGGGCTAAACAACAACAGTGACGCCGTATCGCGTTCGCGCAGAAATTTCTCGCGCGGCGTTTCATCCAGTTTTGCCACAGGGTACGGGTATTCACCGGAAGGCATCCACGCATTGAACATAAACAAATCCAAGTCGATCAACACGCTTTTTACTTGGCTAACCACCACCGCATGTTCAAATAAATTGCGAATTTGCATGAGATCTGCGCCTTGAATCCCCGCATTAAATCCCTTGCCGTATTTCTCCCACGCCGCGTTATTGACGGGAACACCCATCAACATACGCGAAGAGCCAATACCTAAACGGTCATATTGCCCGCGCGCAATTTGAGAAGGTTTTGCCAAACGAGCATAGGGAATATAGGCACTTTTTACGCTGTTAAATCCTTCTTTGCGCACAATGCGATACACATCCAAGGGATCCACCAGCGCGTTCATTGTTACTACCGCCGCGACCAACACCAACAAAGTCATTAGCAGCACAGAAAAATAAGTACGGTGACGCATACATTAAAACCGGAAGTAGAGAAATTCGCTGACATTATTCAAACTCATCAGCGATACCAACAATAAACACGCGACAAAAACACCCCAACGCAAATTGGATTGCCATTGAATACGCGCAGGATGTGCACGCGCCATATCTCCGCCAGTAATAGACGGATGTTGCGCGGCAAACATCTGCGCCACATTCGGCATCAGCCAGATAATGCCGTACACCAACAACAAATGATGCAGCACATCTTTATCGACAAAACGAATGGCATACGGCGAATACTGCACCGGCAAACCAATAGCCGTCAGCCATGTGTAAAAGCTGTGCTCCTCAGGGTTGATAAACACACCGTGCAAGCCACACAAGCCCTTAAATATCAGCCAAACCGCAGACAAGCTATCGGCACGAAACAAAACCATGGAAACAGCAATACATAAAAAAGTAATGACATACGCAAACGGCTTCATCAACATCCCAAAACGCGGGCAGTTCTTATAGCCATCCACCAGCGCGTTCCAGCCGTGGCAAACAATCAGATACAAGCCATGCAATGCGCCCCACACCACAAAAGTCCAAGCCGCGCCGTGCCACAAACCGCCGATCAACATGGTCAGAAATAAATTGCGGTAGCGATTGAATTTTCCTTTTCGATTTCCGCCCAGCGTGAAATACAGATAATCGCGCAAAAAACTACTGAGGGTGATATGCCAACGCTGCCAAAACTCAATGAAATTACGCGACTTATACGGCGAGAAAAAATTGAGCGGCAAACGCACACCAAACAACAGCGCCAAGCCTATTGCCATATCGGAGTAGCCGGAAAAATCAAAATACAGCTGCGCGGTATAGGCCAGCATCCCGCCCCAGGCTTCAAAAAATGTCACCTGCACACCTTGTGCGGCGGCATTAAATACAGGACCCACAGGAGCAGAAACATTGTCGGCAATCACCGCCTTCTTAAATAAACCAATCGCAAAAATGGATAGACCTACGGCGAGATGGCGAAAGGTCAAGCCATTCAGGCGAATCCGCAAAAACTCCGGCATCAGTTCGCGGTAGTGCACAATGGGGCCGGCAATCAACTGCGGGAAAAAAGTCACAAACAAGCAGTAGTGCAGAAAACTGTAATGCTCAATTTTTCGGTGGTAGCTGTCCACCAAAAACGCAATTTTCTGGAAAGTAAAAAAGGAAATACCCAGCGGTAAAATGATGTGCAACAGATGGTAATTGGTACCAGCGACATCGTTGAAGGTGCTGATAAAAAAATCCATGTATTTGAAATAACCCAACACGGACAAATTAAATATGACACCAGCCACCATTAAAATGCGCGGCGCGAATCGGCGCTGGTGAATCCACAAACCCAAGGCATAGTTAACCAGCATCAACACACCGATCAACAACAAGTAAATCGGGTTCCACCAGCCGTAATAGAACAGCGAACAGCCGGTGAGCCAAGCCATCGACCACTCCAAGCCACGCTGACGCTGTATCAACCAATAACCGCACACCGCGATCGGCAAAAAAGCGAGGACAAAAATGTAGGAGCTGAATATCATGGAGCTGAAATCTGAGGCTGGGCAATGGCGTGCGATTATCCGTGGATTGCCCAGCAAAGACCACCGCAACAAGGTTTGTGTAAAAGGGAGCCCGCCATGCAATACATCGCACCGTTAGATCACATGCGCTATTTATTAAACGATGTCTTCAAGGCGCAAGAGCACTGGGCACAGATGCCCGCTTTTTCACACATCGACAGCAGCACCGTGGATGCCATCCTCAATGAAGGCGCCAAACTGTGCAGCGAAGTGATTGCACCGCTCAACCGCAGTGGCGATGAAGAAGGCGCGCAACTGATCGACGGCAGCGTAAGAACACCGCAGGGCTTTCGTGAAGCCTACCGCCAACTAGCAGAAGGCGGCTGGGTGGGCTTAACGGGCGACCCAGCCTACGGCGGGCAAGGCCTACCCAAAATGCTTACCGTGCTGTTCGAGGAGATGCTCTACAGCGCCAACACGGCCTTTGCCCTGTATCCCGCGTTAACCAGCGGCGCAGCGTTAGCCATACATGCGCACGCCAGCGAAGCGCTGAAAAAAACATGGCTGCCCAAACTGTACAGCGGCGAATGGACGGGCGCGATGTGCATGACCGAAGCGCACGCAGGCTCTGATCTCGGCATCATGACCACACGCGCAGCACCGCAAAGCGACGGCACTTACCAAATCACCGGCACAAAAATTTTTATCACCGGCGGCGATCACGATCTCGCGGAAAACATTGTGCATTTGGTGTTGGCAAAATTGCCCGACGCACCAGCCGGCGCAAAAGGCATTTCACTGTTTTTAGTGCCGAAGTTTTTACTGGATGCCGACGAAAAGCCCGCGCAACGCAATGCCGTTACCGCCAGCGCGCTGGAACATAAAATGGGCATCAAAGCCTCATCCACTTGCGTGATGAATTTTGATGGCGCAACAGGATGGTTAGTGGGTGAGCCACATCAAGGCCTCGCCGCCATGTTCACGATGATGAATTACGAACGGCTGTCCATCGGCTTACAGGGTTTAGGCTGTGGCGCCATGTCCTATCAAAATGCGGTGCGCTACGCCAAAGAGCGTTTGCAAGGTCGCGCCGCTCACGGTACAGCCAATCCACAAGCCGCTGCCGACCCAATTATTCATCACGCCGATGTGCGACGCATGCTGCTCACACAGCGCGCATACAACAGCGGCAGTCGCGCGCTGGCGGTTTATATCGGCTTGCAATTGGATTTAGCCAAACATCATCCAGATAAAACCATTTCCGAATGCGCTGCACAGCGCGTTGCTCTGCTCACTCCGGTCGCCAAAGCGTTTTTCAGCGACAAAGGTTTTGAAGCCTGCGTGCTCGGCCAACAAGTTTTAGGTGGACATGGCTACATTCGCGAACACGGACAAGAACAACTCGTGCGCGATGCGCGCATTGCACAAATTTATGAAGGCACGAATGGTATTCAAGCGATTGATTTGCTCAAACGCAAAGCCTTACCCAATAACGGCAAAGCGATGCGCGATTTCATCTTGGAAATGGAACAAGACACGATGAACACGCCGCCCATTTTTGCCACCGAAGAAGATGCCGTGCTGGAAGCCTGTTCGACACTGCGCGAATTAACGCTGTGGTTAGTCAAACAAGATAAACGCGATGCCGATTTGTGCAGCAGTGCCGCCTGCGATTATTTGCATGTGGTTGGCCACACGATTTACGCATGGCTGTGGCTGAAAATGATTTCTGCGAATCCATCTGACCCGTATCGCCGCGTGGTGGGGCGTTTTTATTTTTCGCGCTTACTGCCGCAAATTCGCGCGCTGGATGCCGCCGTGCGCAGTGGCCCAGACGCGATTATGGATTTGCCCGCTGATCGTTTTTAAACCAAAAAAACTCAAGCGGGCAGATGCGCAGCAATCTCCTGCTTGAGTGCTGTCAATTGCCGCTGCCACGCCGTTATTACTGGCGCATCCTCATGCAAGGCCAGTGCATTCCGCAGCACATCTAAAAACGCCATGAGAAAGGCATCGTACATGGCTATTTTTACACCCCAACCATCGTGATCGCTCACCATAGTTTGCACAACAACGGCACTGTACGGTTTTTCCTCCAAACGATCCAACACCGTCTGGATCAGTTCGTTAACCATTTTTCCCTGCACAGATTGTGCTTCACGCGTCGCAAACAGCGGCTTTGCATCAGAGCATAACAAGAAAAACCGCTCATAGACCAAAGGTACCAAGTCGATTTCAGCTGCGCCTATTTTCTCCAAGCTGCTCGCAATCACTTCTAAATCTGTCATTTTTTCACCCCAACCCAAGCTAAGCGTTTCAGTAGTAACATACAGCAATAGATGCAGCAACATGGAGTAGCCACAATGCTAAGCGCACAGCACCCCACCTCTCCTAGTCCGTGTTTTTTTATCATTTTTGGCGCCACCGGCAATCTCGCTTCTGAGAAATTATTTCCAGCACTCTACGCATTAGAAGCTGCACAACGCCTGCCATCCGCGCTGCGCTTTGTAGCAGTAGCGCGACGCAGTTGGTCGCACAGCGACTGGAAAGCCTACTTACTACAATCACTCAAAGACCACTTAAAAAAAACTGCGCTTGACGAAACAATCGCACAACAACTCTCACAGCGATTCTATTTTGTTGATGGCGACTACACGCAAGCAACCACATATCAAGCACTTAAAGAATGCCTCGCCACCCCGCAAGACATCCCCACTAGCAATGCCTGCGAAAACTTGGCGTTTTATCTCGCTATCCGCCCTGCTGATTACCTCACCGTCGCCACACAACTACACAATGCCGGCTTCGCTGGCGGCGCCTTAAAACATCGCATCGTGATTGAAAAGCCCTTTGGTGAAAATCTCGACAGCGCACAAATACTCAACCAACATCTACATCAATACTTTGATGAAAACCAAATCTTTCGTATCGACCACTACCTCGGCAAAGAAACCGTGCAAAACTTGTTGGTGTTTCGCTTTGCCAATACCTTGATCGAACCGATTTGGAATCGTAACTACATCGACCATGTACAAATCACCGTAGCCGAGCAGTACGGCGTAGAAAACCGCGCCAGTTATTTCGATAACGCCGGCACGCTGCGCGATATGCTGCAAAACCACTTGCTGCAACTGCTCACTGTAACGGCGATGGAACCGCCGGCCACCTTGAATGCCGATGCACTGCGCGATGAAAAAGTGAAAGTATTGCGCTCGATTCGCCCAATTCCACAACAAGCCGTGCAAGCGATGGCATTCCGCGCTCAATACACCAGCGGCACCATCAATGGCCAAGCCGTTCCCTGTTATCGCGACGAGCCGAATGTCGCACCGCATTCCACTACCGAAACATTTGTCGCAGCAAAATTTTATGTCGACAACTGGCGCTGGAAAGGTGTGCCATTTTATTTGCGCACCGGGAAACGCATGGCAGAAAAAATGTCATCCATTGCCATTCGTTTCAAACAGCCGCCACAACAATTATTTCGTGAAACCGCATTGGAATGGATAGAACCGAACTGGATTGTGTTTTCACTCTACCCCAACGAATGCATGCGCATGGAAATCCACGCCAAACAACCAGGCTTGGAAATGGTGACACGCATTGCCGAACTGCAAGCGCCGTATCGTCAACCCAACGAACCCGCATTGGAAGCGTATGAAACACTGCTGCTGGATGTTATTCACAATGACCGCAGTTTGTTTATTCGCTTTGATGAAGTAGAAATGGCGTGGCGTGTGGTAGACCCTATTCTGCGACAGTGGGCTGCCTCGCAAGAGTTTATCCACACTTACCCAGCAGGCAGTTGGGGGCCAGAAGAATCCAGCCGTTTGTTTGATCGCGAAGATCAACAATGGCGCAATAATTGATATGCAACATTCAACCAAACAAAACTTGCGCTGGCATTACTTCGACACTGAAACGCAAATGAACAGCGAGGTTGCCGTACGCATCGCCGCTTTGGCAAATACCTGCATCGCGCAACACAATCAATTTTCGATAGTGTTATCCGGCGGCAATACGCCGCGCAATCTCTACGCACTACTACGCGAGATAAAAACAAATTGGTCGCGCTGGCATATTTATTTTGGCGACGAACGCTGCCTGCCCGCCAACACCGAAGGTCGCAATGACCAAATGGCATTGGATACTTGGCTATCACATGTCGCGATTCCCGCCGCACAAATACACAACATGCCAAGCGAACTTTCGCCAACAGAAGCCGTTGTGCGTTATACGCAAATCCTGAGCTCTGTTGATTTATTTGATTTGGTATTGCTCGGCATGGGTGAAGATGGCCACACCGCCAGCTTGTTTCCACAGCACGACTGGGGCGCCGAAAAAAATGCGCCGCCGGTGCTGGCGATAAACCACGCTCCCTTTCCACCACCGCAGCGTATCTCGCTCAGTGCGCAGCGCTTAAGCCAAGCGCAGCAAGTGTGGTATTTGATCAGTGGCGCAACCAAAAAAAACGCCTTGCTGCGCTGGCAACAAGGCAAAGTTTTACCGATGTCTGCAATCACACCGCCAAACGGCGTGGATGTTTTTGTGGCGCAAGCATGAATCGCGGCTTGGAGGTCGCGGCTAGGAGCCGCTCCTACGCACGACCAATTTCATGACGAATCGCGGCTAGGAGCCGCTCCTACGCACGACCAATTCTATGTAGGAGCGTCACCTTGGCGCGACCACCACGCACGGCCAATCTCATGTAGGAGCGCCACCTTGGCGCGACCACCACGCACGGCCAATCTCATGTAGGAGCGCCACCTTGGCGCGACCACCACGCACGACCAATCTCATGTAGGAGCGCCACCTTGGCGCTTAGAGCTACAACCAAACCGCATTCCAAAATGGATATTCGCCGACAGCACCAGCCAAACCGGCACGCAAGGGGTTTGCCACAATATATCTTGCTGTACTTCTAATGCTTTGCTCACAAGTTAACCGTCCATCGTGAAATGCTCGTCCCCACACCGGACCTGAAGACCCTCTCTGCCTATTTACAGCTCTAGCACTCACCGTCTTTATCCGGCAGATCAATGATGAAAGCCGCTCATCTTCTCCCAATTGAATTAACCAATGTGCATGATCAGGCATCAACACCCAACACAGCACTTTGCTACCTTTCAAAATATTCATGTCTTCAAAACATGCACAAGCTGGAGCAGCAAGAGAATAATCTGCAAAAATTGGCTCCCGCTGCCATGTTGTAGTGGTAATTAAATAATAGGCATTAGGCAGAGTAATTCGTCCGCGCCGTAGTGCACGATGCCCTGAAGGTAAATCCTTATTCATGTAAAAAAACATCCATGTGTTTATTGCAACAGCCAGTACGGCTTAGGGTCGCGGCTAGGAGCCGCTCCTACACACGACCAATTCTATGTAGGAGCGCCACCTTGGCGCGACCACCACGCACGGCCAATCTCATGTAGGAGCGCCACCTTGGCGCGACCACCACATAAAGCACATCACAACTCGGCGTTGTGATACACCTCTTGTACATCATCCAATTCGTCGAGCATATCGAGGAATTTTTGAAACAACGGCAGATCATCGCCGGTAATCGCTGTGGTGGTTTGTGGCAAGAAAGTAATTTCTTCCGTTTCAAACACTAAATCCGGCATCGCATCCGTCAGTGCTTTTTGTGCTTTGATGAATTCCGCCGGTGGCACATACACAGAAATCATGCCGTCTTCATTTTCTACTTCGGTCACATCCACATCGGCATTCAGCAGCACTTCCAATACCGCATCTTCATCATCGTGGCGAAAAATAAATACGCCGACATGATCAAACATATGTGCCACCGAACCTGACACGCCAATTTTTGCTTTGGTTTTGGTGAAACACAGACGCACATCACCAAAAGTGCGATTGTTGTTGTTGGTTAAGCAATCAACAATCACCATGCAGTTGCCGGGGCCGAAACCTTCGTAGCGCACCAAGGAATAATTTTCACCGCCCGCACCGCTGGCTTTGTCGATGGCTTTTTCAATCACATGCGTCGGCACTTGGTCGCCTTTGGCGCGCTCAATCAATCGCCGCAGGGCGAGATTGGCGCTTGGATCACCACCGCCGTTCTTGGCTGCGACATAAATCTCTTTGCCGTACTTGGAGTAAATCCGCGTTTTCATGCCCGCCGTTTTGGCCATGGATTCCTTGCGGTTCTGGTACGCCCTACCCATCGGTCTTACCTCATTTTTGGTGAATAACTGGTGCGTATTTTACGCGCGAACAGCACATGGCTGACACAAAAATACGATATTGCTGACAGTCATTGCAGCAAAAGCTGACAAAACTTTGCCACTTGCTATGGCAGGATGCGCGCGCACTTTTCGGCAAAGGATTGCCCCATGATTGCTCTCACCGCTCCTCGGCAGCGCGGCTACACGCTGCTGGAATTGCTAACCGCGCTCACCATTCTGCTCATTCTCAGCACGCTGGCTCTGCCGAGTTTCTCCAGCATCGTGAAACGCACGCAGGCGGAAATACAGATGCACGCCTTGATCGACGCAGCACAACTGGCACGCAGCAGCGCAGTGTCACGGCGAGAGTCAGTGGTGTTCTGCGCCACAAGCAATCAACAATTCTGCGGCGATGACTGGACCCAAGGCGCCATGGTGTTTGTCGACCCCAACAACAATCGCCGTATCGACTCAAACGAACCCGTGATTACCACACTACCTCCCACGCCTGAGGGCAGCAAGCTGGTGATGCGAGCCGCCTTGAACAAGCAATATTTGCGTTACATGAGCACTGGCATGCTGGAAAACACCGCAGGAAGCTGGGTGTATTGCCCTGCCAACGCCACCGAGCGCGAGGCGCGCAATGTGATTTTCAACCGCACAGGGCGTATGCGATTCGGCACAGACCATAACCGTGACGGCATCCCTGAAAACGCCGAAGGGCAGCCTGTGCGCTGCCCTCCGTGAAAAGTTCGCGTAAAATGCAAGATCGACCTTCTACAAAATGCGTTGTTTCCCATGCTACATCGCCATCTCAACCACCAGCGTTTCACGCTTGCCGCGATTGACGATGTAATCTCACGCGGACAATGGCAAGACTGGGCAGAGCTGCGTCGCGCCGCACTCGCTGACCACAATCTGCTCGATAAAGTGATGCGCGTCTGCCAGCCCTATATTTCAAATCCCTACTCCCAACGCCACCACTTTTGGATGCACTATGCCGAAGCACATCGTGCCGCTGTCTGATTGGGAACAGGTGCTGTCCTCCGCTGCGCGGCTCCAGCGTATCCTACCGGATGCCGTGCTGGTTGGCGGGACAGCATCCGCCATTCACGCTGAACACCGTTTCTCTCGTAATGCCGATCATGTCTTGATCAATTTGCGCCACCGTTTTGATGAAGTGCTGGCTGAACTGGAATCTGTCGCTGGCTGGAAAACTGCTCGCGTACAACGCCCTGTACAAATTCTTGGCAGTCTTGATGGCATAGAAACCGGCGTTCGCCAGCTTGTGCGTGATGAGCCACTGGAAACAATCACCTTAGACTGCCTAGGTACGCAAATCACCGTTCCAACCAAAGATGAAATTCTGCGCATCAAAGGCGTACTAATCCTCAAGCGCAACGCCACCCGAGATTACTTGGATTTTGTGGCGCTAGCTGACCACATGGGTGACGCAGCGGTTGCCAACGCTTTGCAGCCGTTTGACAGACTCTATCCACAAGGCAACGGTGAATCAGCACTGCAGCAGTTGCAGGTGCAACTGGCCAATGCGCTGCCTTATGACCTAGAAGAAACCGAACTCACCGAATACAAAAACCTCAGTGCGCACTGGCATAGCTGGGCAACGGTCAAAGCTGCCTGCTGTCATCTGTCAACCGTTATTTTCGACCGTGTATGCGATATGGGTTCTTAACGGCTTACCAACAAGTATTGCCTGCTGGCGTCGATGTTTTTTGCCCTGTATTGGTCAGCGTGAATGTAGTGCACTTTGCATCATTCAGCTGGATAGGCGAAACAGGCGTGGCGGTTAGGCTGTAAGTGGCAGCGGTAGTTGTCACCGCCACGGTGTAGTGTGCCTTAGTAGAGTTGATGCTAGCAGGCACAGTGCAGCTGGCGTTGTTGTAGGAACCATACGAGTTGAAGCAGCGCTCCAGCCGTTGCGCAGTCTCCATCATCACATCCATTGCGTCTGAACGGTTGGCTCTGCGCACACTGTCTTGATAAGACGGATAAGCCACCGCCGAAATAATGGCAATAATTGCTACCACAATCATCAGCTCGATCAGCGTGAAACCTTGTACCTGTTTCTTCATAACTACTCCCAGTTGGTAGACCTTCAGATCAATGCAATAAGATTGGAGTTGAGATGCCTGTTGACACCTCAACCCCTGTACTCATCTTACTGCAACTGCTGCCAAGACAAGCGTCCTTTACCCCACTCACCGCCACCGCCACCGCCGGCTGGCTGTGTTTCAGAAGTGATTGAAATTGAACTACTGGTCTGAGTATTACCAATGACTTTGTAGTCTCTGTCTGATCCGCGAATGATAGATGGGTCACTGGACAAGCCATTCAATTTCAGCGACGAAACCTGCGAGTCATTGCCATCAATTCTGCCATCGTTATTGGTATCTACCACTGGGTTAGGCAGCATGCCGCCACTCAATGCACTCAACTCATTGAGATAACTACTGCCTTCACCACCACAGCTGGCACCGGTTAATGGCACGATACTGACGAAGATGATCCTATCGCCATACAACACTGGCTGACTGATCACGCGCTCACCGCGTTTGGTGGTTCCGTCCAGCAAATCGATGTACCAGCCTTTCTCAGAGCCCGCATAGGCCACGGTATTTGTAGAAGATGTGCGGTTCTCTCCATCCATGGCGAATGATTGCGCCTGCAGCTGCGCACGCGTGATATTGGTTGTGGTGCCGTCATCCAATACACCGTAGAAACTGTCTACTTGCGGCACACTCGCCCCATTGAACGAACTGTCTTGGGTTTCAAAGTACTTGCCGGTGCCAAAGAAGATCATCGAGCCCAAGCCATCTGGGTGTTTGCCCACACTGATACCACCCGTGATGGCTTGCGGCGTGCCTGTAGTAGCAGCGCCAGCCGTAAACAGCTTAGTGCCAAGACCAGGGAATTGTGCTGTACCTGCGCCTTCATCGTACATATCAAACTTCCAGATATTGCCACGCATATCACCGGCGTAAATATCTGTCACTGTGCGCTGGGTGTTTATTTTTACCTGCACCGACATCATGCCATTGGGCACAGCGGGCGAGCCAGTATTGGTCTGCAACACCACGAAATCCGCTGCGTTATGGATATTCACCATAAACACACGCGCTTGGTCATTCTGGCTATCTAAGCCATTCGGGAAGATGGCATACCACTTGTTGTTCGCCAAGCGCGCCACGATAGGCTTACCGTAGGTGTAGCCCAATTGTTGGTGCGTGAACTCCCACTGAATATCACTAGCCGTGTACGAGGTATCGGTTACATCGATAGCATAAACACTGCGCCCACCTTTACCCAAGGCACCAACCAAATACGAGCCCCAGCTGCTGCCATTGTAAGCATCCCAAATGGCTGAGCTGCCATCCACGAAATAGCGGTGGCTGTAATTGACATCAGTGAGGTTGAGCAGCTTGTTTTCACGCGTAGCCGGCTGATCGTCAAGGCCATTGTCATTGGCATCATCAAAGTCACTAAACACTGCAGATGGCAAGAACGCCATTGTCTCTACGCCCGTATTGGCATCAAGGCCGTGCAACATGCCGTCATTCGCGCCCACAAAAATCATGGGGGTACGCGATTTACCATCTTCAACATATTGTGCGTAGCTAGACGCGCCAGAGTCTGGCCCAGAAGTAGGCAGCTTGGTGTAGCCGAAATTCTGGTATGAGAAGTACGCAGGGTCTGAGTTCAAAATATCACCCAGCAAACCAAACTTGGAGGAATGCGCACGCATACCTGGCACATCCGTGCCTTTCAACCAGTTGATAACCTTGTCGCCGGTAGCTGCATCCACCAAAGTAGCCTGTTGTGCTACATCCAAATTACCCCAAGCCAAAGGCTGTCCAGTGCTGGTGCTTGGCTTCCAAGTGAATACATTAGGTGTTCTTTGAGCGGCCGTTTTCAATGTAGTTTTGGTCGTCCAGTAAGGCGTTGCCGTTTCAGAGGTATCCACGGTTGCCTTGCCGTTACCATCCACATTGATTTGATAGGCCGCTACCTCGCCACTCCAGTCTTCAGTATTGAAGCGCGCTTGGTACACCAAGGCCGTATCCGCACCGCCAAACTGTTTGGTGTTGGTGGATACCGCTGATGCAGAGGCGGTGAGATTGTTGATTTTATTGAACACAGAGCTCAAGTCTTGCGCCAACTGATCTGGTGTGAAAGAGAAGAAGGCTTTACCAGGGCCGGTGCTCATCACCATGTCGGTACCAGTGCCACCATTGCTCACCGGCAAGCAAGGGCCGCTGTTGCCGTTGGTTGTGCCTGTAGCAGCGCAATCAAACGCTTTTTGCTTGAGGTTAGCGGAAGCAGAGCTGCTTTGGCCATCTCTATGATTTGAAGCCAGTTTGAAGTGATCACTATCCACCACAACAGCATAGTAGAAACTGCCATTTTTCAAACCCGTGGCAGCGTTGCTTACTACCTCAACATAGTCGCCCGTTTCCAAACCGTGTTTTTCCAACTTAATGGTGTCGTTGGCAATTTCAGATTTGGTCACATTCACTCTATTAACCAGCGGCGCGCGTTTCAGCAGATTGTTTTCCAAACCCAAACCAATGGTGTACGGAATAATGTTCTGGTGAGTCCACTGACCTGTTACTTGGTCTGGTCTGTTGCTGCCTTCATCTCCGTACGCTATACCGTCCGCGTCATTGCCGGATTTTTTGGCATCCGTGTCATAGCCGGTCTGTGTATTGGTATCAAAGCCCGAGTCAGACGACTCGCCGTCTGTCATCACCACCGCGTAGTTCTTTTGGCAGCGATACTGGATCGGAGACGATGCACCAGAAAAATAGTTATTGATCGTGGTCTGTGTTGAAGCCAATGGCGTACCACCACTAGCCCCTGCATTGCCAATATGGCCGTCTATTGCCGATGCGGGCAAATCAGCAGGCAACATACTCTCGGTAGCGCCGATCAGACTTAGCTTCATTCCATCAGGATCTGAACCATCTGGGATTGCATACCGCAATCTGGGGCTTCTATTCAAATGGAACAGGCCGATATTCAGCTTGTCATAGAAGTCCAATACCACTTTCTGCGCAGCTTCACGGGCGGCTTCCACGCGCGCAGCACTGGGAATAATGAAGTATTTGTTGTCGGCAGCTGTACCACCTGAACTGACCGTTCTGTCCTTGCTGGTATCCCAATCGCGCGTGGTACTGACGGTATCGCGATCTGGATAGATGGCATTGTTGTCAAAATTAAAGCTGCTCTTCGAACCAATCAGTGTGTTCAGCAGGAAGTTCCCATAAGGGATGTTGCTATCCATCTTGTAGTTCGTGCCAGTGTTGTAGCGCTTGTAATCCCAACCCTCAGGCACAGTTGTATTGGCTGATCTCGCCGTGGACGACATTTTCCAACGCACACAAGAATCCATAGTGCCGCCACCGCCGCTTCTGTTACTGACGAGCACACCCACTTGATTCGCCGTTGGTAGATTCGCAACGGTAACTGCGGGCGCAGAACCACTATTACCAATATAAAAATTTGCTGCGCCAGGCGCTTTGGTGACATTACACAGGCTCACTGTTTTGCCAGAAATATACTGGGGCAGACCGTGTGCAACTGTAAAATTAAAGCCTCCAGCAGTTGAATTACCCATATTCACGCTGAACGAAATAGGGCTTCCACCAGGGCTCGTTGCCAGCCGAAAACCGTTGTTTTCGCTACTAACAATGTAGTAATCGGTGCTCGTCGACAGCGTAGTGGATCCTGCGCCCGTGATCGAAATATATTTCACCAAGTCGCCTTCGTTATACCCATGATTCGGCTTACAAATACCTCTTGCCGTAATCGTTGAAGACAGCGATGTACTGCCAGATGTGTTAAAGAATCCAGTATCGTTAGATTCACAGCCACGAGCGTAAGAGCTGCCGCCGCTCGTACTCACAGGCTCCCACTCTTTTGTTACCGTAAACGGTTCACTGCCTGCTGGCGGCTCCCACGCCAATACATGAAACCCACTGTCCACAGCGCCGTATGTACTGGTGCAGCGTTTATTGGCGCCGTTGTCGTAGTTGGTACACCAATACCAATCCGTTGTAGGTAGCGTGCTGGTGACATTCGCTCGTCGGAAAGCTTCATTGGTAGTCATTGCCTTCATACTGCCGGAGTCATCGATCATCAGCGCCACATTCGGCTTGATGCTCTGTGTCCAAAACAGCGGCACATTGGAGTAGTCCCAACCCAACGCTGTGGTGGGCGCCAACATGGCAAGCCCCAGCAAAGAACCCAGCGCGCCGAACTTTAACCGCCGCGCCGCACTATTAGAAAAAAGTGTTCTGATTACTGATGGATGCATAATGTTTTTCATGACACTACCCTCTCTGTTAATTCTGTGGTCTTTCTGTATGTTGTTGTCTTTACTGCGCTAACTGTAAAAATGTTGATTCAATACTTTGCGCCCTGTCACCTGTCACCTGTCACCTGTCACCTGTCACTAAGGAGGGCTAGGCTCAAATCGGCGCATAGTGGATTGCAATACCACTACGGCGCTGGTGGTGCTACCCACGGCTCTGGCTGTAATTCTGTAATCAATGGCTGTACCTGCCGCGCCGCCGCCTACGGATACACAGCCACTCGGATCCAAACTTTCACATTCAAAATTTTGACCGCTACCGCCCCCGCCGCCACCTGCACCGGGGCCGCCGCCAGGAGGATCAACCCCCATACCACCAACCGGCAGTTTCTCAATCACATATTGCGGCGCATTGCCTGCTGCTACGCCATTGAGCGACAGGCCGTAAGTGAGCGAGTTAGAGCTCCAGTTCCAGTTCTGCCAAAAAGCCGCCTCTGAACTTCGCGCTCGTCTTTGCGCGTCTAAAGTGGCTTTTATGCTGCCGTTGGTGAGGTCATACTTGCCTGTTCCTGTTATCGGCAACTCAGTCAAAGGCAAACGCAAAGACATTTCAGCAGCTTGCAGCGCAGCTTCGGCAGCCTGTAGGGCCACTTCTCGGTCTTTAGTATTGGTGACCATTTTTTGTTGCAACAAAGTATCGCGCATACCCGCCACGCCGATCAGTGTTAACAAGAGCAACATGATCAGACCAATAACCAGCGCTGCCCCTTGTTGTCGACTATGACTTTTGATGTTTTTCATTACGGGTTTCATCTACATACCCTCTTAGTTATTCAAACGACCGCGAATACCTACGGTACTCGTCACCACTTGGCGCAAACGAAAATCTATTGGCGTTGTCAACACGCCGTTGAAAGTGTAGGGCTGCGGCGACTCGACAAGATTGGCTTCTTCACTGCGCAGCAGGAGCGAATAACGAATGGCGACAACATTCTCCTCAACACGCGCTGGCACCAATATAGGCGCTCCATCAACATTCAAAATTTCTTGAATATCACCGTCGCTATTGGAATCATTCCATGCATTCCACTGCGCCGCTGTTACATTATTGGGCGTGCGAAATTCATCAACAGAACCGTCATTGTTGGTATCAATACCCACCTCTATTTGCATATCTTGTACGCCACTTAACAACTCCTCTGAGTTGCCGCCGATTAAACGACGATATAAAGATGGCGTGCCGGCGGGGTTGTTGGCGATGTAATAAATAGGAGCATCCAACCGCATCACGGTTGCGCCAACAGGCAGCGGCAACGACGGCGGCGGCAGCGACGGAATATTGCGCGGAGGATGTGTAATAAGCTGGTTTACCCCAACAGAACCCACTGCGGTGGGTCTGAAAATAAAATTACTGGTGCAATCAGCCACTGATAGAACATCTGTTCCAGTGAATCCGCGATTCGGGACACTGAATTGTGTGGATGTTGGCGCAGGCGCCGCGAGGATCGCTGCCCCCATGTCGATGGCGATATGCGTGAATAGCACATCTGTTCCTGCTAATGGCGCTGGGTTGAGATTAGCCAACAGAGTGGTATCAGCATTGGCAGCCCCAGACACATTGTTAGTGGCGAAAACAGCGAAGGCGAAGTTGTGCTCCGCAGTTGGATTGGTACTGCCTGCACCCACAGCATGGCTGGAGCCGGGCAAGAAATTGACATCATCCGCATCGCCCATGCCTCTGCCCACTGCACAGCCGTAGCTGCCGGAGCTGCGTATATCAAAACCTATTAACTCTTGCGCCATACGAGCATTCTCCTGAATGCGCGAGAGTGCCTGCTGCAAGATGTAGCTTTGTCTGCCAGACAGAAACGCCTGAATAGCTCCCCAAGAGAGGAAAACCCCCAAGGCGATCGCTACCAGCAGCTCCACCATCGTCAAACCCGCTTGGCGATGAGGTGCGCACTCGATCGTTTTCATTGATATTTTCATTCTGTTCACCACTGCGATACCCCTTGCATCAGGTTGAATCAGGAAGCTGGCTGGACAGCGTGACTGTCTCGTAGGTTTCATTAGGGTCACCCGTCACATTGAAACGGTTGGTCCAACGCACACTCACCACACAAACCAAGTTGCCATCACACTCCACCGAGCCTTCGCCATCAGGCAGGTTGCCACTGATGGCAATCAACCACGCGTTGAGGTCGTTATCCGCCAAGGCGCCTGGTGAATGACTGCTCACAAAGCCGCCCGTGTCATAAGCCCCACCAGCGACAACAGCTCGATTCGAGCGCATGCGATCCAAAATGTCATACACAGCAATGGTTGCTTGCGATTGTTGAAAAGCTGACTGATTGAACTGCAAGGCCTTCATCTGCAAACCCGCCAAACCCAGCAAGCCGATAGAGAGAACGAAGAAAGCAATGAGCACTTCCAGCAGCGCAACACCTTGCTGGTTGCGGCGATGAGATTGGCGACATCTGGTTTTCATCTACTCAACCCTCAGCAAGTCTTTTTCGTCAGCGTGGCACGACCAGAGATGCCAAACACAGTTTCTTGGTAGTGGTAGCCAGCATTGCAAGTGCTCGGCTTAACGGTGACAGTAACGGAAGCCTCTGCCAGACCGCGCGTCGAAAAGCGTATCCACGGGTTACCACCCAGCTGTGCCAATGCCATGCTATTTGCCGCAGCTTCCACCAGAAGCACTTCCTCTATATCTGGCGCGCCACCCGCGACAACCGTCGGTCTTTCTACATAAACAATCCAGCCTTGGCTCCAATTTGCGCCACAGCTTGTGCCGTTAGATGATGGGCAAATGGAAACCAAGCGTCCGCGCTTCAGTGCTTCTGAGCGCGCATGGGCTACCGCCGTCGCCAGCGAATTAGCGGTTGCCAGATTACGATTATCGCGAATACTGGCATTAAATGATGGCGCAGCCAGAGACACCAAAATTGCCAGCATCAACACTGTGATAAGCAGCTCAATCAGCGTAAAGCCTCGCTCGACATTCTTCACAACCCTGCTCCTACTTTTACCTAGGATGAAAGGTAGTCAATGTTTTTAGCCAGTTCCACTGGCAGGAGACGGGCGGTAAACAAAGGGGGGCAAGCGGTTTAAGCCTTTGACCTACTTCACACTTTGAACTCGACTCACCACCCCGTTTAGCGCAATTCCTTGGGCATGGTGAAATGGATGTCTTCTACCACACCATCCATTTCCTGCGGCGATTTTGCGCCCAGCTGCTGCAACCGCTTCACCACATCCAGCACGAGGTTCTCTGGCGCAGAAGCACCGGCGGTAACGCCAATTGCCTGCTTGCCAGCAAGCCAAGTCGGGCTGATATCTGCCGCCGCATCGATTAAATAGCTCTCAGCACCAATACGACTCGCCAACTCGCGCAGGCGATTGGAGTTGGAGCTGTTCGGCGAGCCTACAACCAACACCAAATCGCACTCCAGCGCCAACTGCTTGACGGCATCTTGCCGATTCTGAGTGGCATAGCAGATGTCATTCTTGCGCGGCCCTTGAATCGCAGGAAAACGCGCGCGCAGTGCGTCAATAACCTTGGCCGTGTCATCCATCGACAAAGTGGTCTGTGTAACAAACGCCAGCCGCTGCGGGTCGCGCACTTGCAACTCGGCTACATCTTTTTCATCTTCTACCAGATGAATCGTGCCGCCGTGACTGCTGTCGTACTGCCCCATGGTGCCTTCCACCTCTGGGTGGCCGGCATGACCGATCAACACACAATCAATGCCATCTCTACCGTAGCGCAATACTTCCATGTGCACCTTGGTCACCAGAGGGCAAGTGGCATCAAACACTTTTAGCTCGCGGCGCGCCGCTTCGTCTTGCACTTCACGCGACACACCGTGCGCACTGAAAATCACAATGCAGTTATCTGGCACATCATCTAATTCATCGACAAACACTGCCCCGCGATTGCGCAAACCATCTACCACAAAACGGTTATGCACCACTTCGTGTCGCACATAAATTGGCGCACCAAACACATCCAATGCACGGCTAACAATTTCAATGGCGCGATCAACGCCCGCACAAAATCCACGCGGATTAGCGAGTTTAATTTGCATGCTCAACACCCACTATCTCGACATCAACCACTTCAACATTAACTATTTCAACATCAAAAATAATATCGCGCCCCGCTAACGGGTGATTGAAGTCAATTTCAATCATCTCGCCCATTAAACGATGCACCACACCGGGCAATTCACCACCTTCAGCCGCACCAAAGGAAACCACCAAGCCTTCTACCAATTCAATATCTTGCGCGAAACGATTGCGCGGTACGCGTTTTAAGTTGTCATCGCGGCGCACACCAAACGCGTCTGCCGCTGCTATCGTGAATTGTTTTTTATCGCCAACACACAGACCCAATAAACACGCATCAAATGCCGGCAATAAATTGCCGTCGCCTGGAACACATTGCGCTGGTTGTTTGCCAAAGCATGAGTCAACCAACTGGCCATCGGGCAATGACAGCGAAAAGAAAAATGTCACCCGCGTTTGATTGGATATCGGCAGCGCACTCATGCTTTCTTGCTCGGAAGAAAACTCTCTAACAGCAGCAGTGCCGCACCCGCACAAATAGCAGAATCTGCGATATTGAAAGCAGGCCAGTGATACGCGCCATAAAAAACATCGAGGAAGTCGATGACATAGCCATAAACTGCTCGATCATACAAATTGCCAAACGCGCCGCCAATCAACAATGCCAATGCCAGCGATAATAAGACGCTACCTTTCGGTAAACGCAGCAGCCAGACGGTTAATCCAGAACCCACTGCCAAGGCCAAGCCCGCAAAAAACCAACGCTGCCAGCCAGACTGATCCGCCAAAAAACTAAACGCCGCGCCGTAGTTATGCGCCAGCGTGAGATTGAAGCCGCCATTGCCCAGCGCAAAAATAGGCAGCACTTCGCGGTACTCAAAGTGCGCCGTGGTCAGTTGCTTTGTCCATTGATCAAGCACAAAAGCAAACACAGACAACAGCAACCAATACGCATTTTTAATATTGAATTTCACAACAAAACCTCAGGCAAAATGACGCCGCTCACCAGCACCATTGACATTTTCCACGCAGCGACCACACAACTCTGGATCTTCTGCATGCGCACCAACATCTTCACGATAATGCCAGCAGCGCACACATTTGGCGTGTTGTGACGCGGCCACCGACACACGCAAGCCGTCTATTTCTGTGGCTTCACCGGCATCCGACAAGGGTTTAATGTCTGCGCTGGATGACAGCAATACAAAACGCAACTCATTGCCCAATTTCTGCAACAAGGCTTGCAGGGTTTCTGAACAATACAGCGTGACTTCCGCCTGCAAAGATGAACCGATACCGCCGTTTGCGCGCACCGCTTCCAAGGCTTTATTTACCGCCTCTTTCACACCAACAATTTGCTGCCACTCAGCATGAGAAAGCGCATTGCCTGATGCGTGCGGCAATGCATACCACTCGGCAGTAAACACCGTATCGCCGCGCTCACCTGGGATTTCTTTCCACAATTCTTCAGCGGTGAAACTCAAAATTGGCATCAGCCAACGCACCATCGCCTCCATGATGTGATGCAGCGCCGTCTGGCAAGAACGACGACCTAGCGAATTTTCCTGCATGGTGTATTGGCGATCTTTGATGATATCCAAGTAGATACTGCCGAGATCTACTGCGCAGAAATTGTGCAATTTCTGGTAAATCAAATGGAATTGATAGCCGTCATACGCAGCAATAATTTCGCGCTGCAATTCAGCTGTGCGATTCACAATCCACGCATCCAGCGCCAACAGATTGTCTGCTGGCACCGCGTGCTGCGCAGGATCAAAGCCCGCCAAGTTGGATAACAAAAACCGCGCCGTGTTGCGAATGCGGCGATAGGAATCTGCCGTGCGTTTTAGAATTTCATCGGAGACCGTCATCTCACCCGAAAAATCGGTAGCCGCCACCCACAAACGCAAAATATCCGCACCGAGGTCATTCACCACTTTTTGCGGCGACACCACATTGCCGAGCGATTTCGACATTTTTCTGCCATCGGCATCCACGGTAAAACCGTGCGTCAATACTTGGCGATACGGCGCAGTGCCATTCATCGCCAACGCCGCTTTCAATGACGACTGAAACCAGCCGCGATGTTGATCAGAGCCTTCCAAATACAAATCGGCGGGATAGCGCAAATTTTTACGGCGCTCCAGCACAGCAAGATGCGTAACACCCGAATCAAACCACACATCCAAAGTGTCGGTCACTTTTTGATACTGTGCCGCTTCTGCACCGAGTAATTCTTCTGGCGCGAGATCAAACCACGCATCCATCCCTTCTTTTTCTACGCGCTGCGCCACTTGCTCAATCAATTCTTGCGTGCGCGGATGCAACTGCTGTGTTTCACGATGCACGAACAATGCAATCGGCACACCCCAAGTGCGCTGACGCGAAATACACCAATCGGGGCTCTGTTGCAGCATTGCTTCAATGCGCGCTTGTCCCCACGATGGGAACCACTGCACACCTTTCACTGCGTTCAGCGCAGCATCCTGCAAGCCTTTTTCCGTCATGCTGACAAACCACTGCGGCGTGGCGCGGAAAATCAGCGGCGTTTTGGTGCGCCAGCAATGTGGGAAGCTGTGTGTGAATTGCTTCGCTAAAATTAGCGCGCCTTTTTCCTGTAATACATCGATAACTTTTTGATCAACTTTGTAAACATGATCGCCGGCAAATAACTCGACATTGGCGCGATACACGCCGTGCTCATCCACCATATTGAGCGTGCCGATGCCGTATTGTTGCCCGACCACAAAGTCATCCATACCGTGATCCGGCGCCGTGTGCACTGCACCAGTACCCGCATCTAAGGACACATGCTCGCCGGTCAAAATCGGCACTTGTTTGGCATAAAACGGATGCTGTAACTGCAAGCCTTCCAGTGCTGCGCCTTTTGCCGTGCCAACAACACAAAAATCTTTGGCGTCGTAGCGTTGCATCGCATCTTCAATGCGCGACTGTGCGATTAACAAGCACTCAACACCAGCACCCACATCCACTTGCACCAAGGCGTAATCAATGTCGGCACCCAAACTCACCGCTTGGTTAGCGGGCAGCGTCCACGGCGTCGTCGTCCAAATCACAACAGACACTTTTCCTGCGCCGACAACATTCTGAAAAACGGATAAACATTTTTCTTGATCGACAACGGAAAAACGCACATCCAATGCGGTTGAAGTTTTTTCTTGATACTCCACTTCCGCTTCCGCCAACGCCGATGCGCCGACCACGCTCCAATACACCGGCTTGAAGCCGCGCACCAAATGACCATTGGCAGCAATGCGACCCAGCGCGCGAATGATGTCCGCTTCAAATTGCGGCGCCATGGTCAAATACGGATTCTCCCAATCGCCAAACACACCCAAGCGCACGAAATCTTGTTTTTGTCCGTTCACTTGCGTTTGCGCGTATTCGCGGCATTTGGCGCGAAAGGCTTTGTGATCGAGCTTGTCGCCCGCTTTGCCGTGCTTTTTCTCAACATTGTGTTCGATAGGCAGGCCGTGGCAATCCCAACCCGGCACATAAGGCGCATCCAAACCCGACAGCGTTTTGGATTTCACGATAATGTCTTTCAGAATTTTATTGACCGAGTGACCGATATGGATATCACCGTTCGCATACGGTGGACCATCGTGCAAAATAAATTGTTCGCGACCTGCGCGCGCGGCACGAATTTTTTCGTACAACTTATCCTGCTGCCACTGCTTCAGCATCTGCGGTTCACGCTGCGACAAATTTGCCTTCATCGCAAACGCGGTTTGCGGCAAATTCAGCGTGTGCTTGTAATCTTTTTTCTGCTCAGTCATCGCCTATTCCAAAACCTTAACCATTCATTTCAAAAAACTGTTTAGCCTGCTCAATATCGCTGTAAATCTGCTCTTTCAATGCATCAAAAGAGGGAAACTTTTTCTCATCGCGCAGTTTTTTACAAAATATCACTTCCACTTCACGGCGGTACAAATCGCCAGAAAAATCCAGCACAAACACTTCTAAAATTGGGCGCGTTTCATCCCCCACGGTCGGCCGCACGCCGACATTCGCCACACCAGGCAACCACGCCTCACTGCCCACCAAACGCAAACGCACCGCAAACACGCCGTTGAGCGGCGAACGATAGCGACGCAAGCGCACATTGGCGGTCGGCACGCCGATGGTACGCCCCAACTGCCTGCCATATTCCACACGACCGCGCACGCTGTAGCGATGCCCTAATAAGCACTCCGCTTCCGCAAAATGCTCCGCTTCCAATGCGCGGCGAATGCGCGTGCTGCTGATGCGCTCACCGCCATCTTCCACGGTGCAAGTGTCATACACAGTAAAACCGTATTGTGCGCCTGCTTGTTGCAGCAGCGCAAAATCACCGCTGCGATCACAACCAAAACGAAAATCGTCGCCTACCACCAAACTTTTTATACCCAAGCCCGCAACCAATATTTGCTCAATAAACGCTTGCGCGGTGAATTGGCGCAGTTGTTGATTAAATTGCAAACAAATCACGCGATCGACACCACAGGCGGCAAGTGCACGAACTTTTTCGCGCATCGGCGTCAAACGCGCGGGCGCTTTTTCGCCAGAAAAAAATTCATAAGGCTGCGGTTCAAAAATCATCACCACCGATGGCAATGACAGCGCTTTTGCTTGCACCAACAACTGATCAATGATGGCGCGATGCCCGCGATGCACACCGTCAAACGAGCCGATTGTCGCCACGCAGCCGCGATGCTGCGGACGCAGATTGTGCAAACCTCGGATCAGGGTAAAGGACATGGGCAAAACGGGCTCGTTTTCGGCGCAGAACGGCTGTGTCTACGGGGCTTCGCATTATCCCTATTTATGGGAATGCATCAAAATCGCCTACAATAGCGCCCAATGCATCGCGCCCTGCAACTCCCCCTCCGGCGCCCACGGTACTTGTTAAATGAACACATCTCCCCTGATCGCCAGCAGCGGCAATAGTGCTGGTTTGACCACATTGGAATTGGATGCCCTGAACACAGCCTACACGCCACTGAGTGTGGCTGAGCGGCTGGCGCGGCTGTACACCGATTTCGCGCCAGAAAAAATTCTGGTGACTTCCTCGTTTGCCGCCACCTCGGCCTACTTTCTGCACATGATCTCGCAGGTGCGCCCGCAGCAGGTTATCCACTTTATCGATACGGGCTACCACTTCCCTGAAACGCTGGCTTATCGCGACCAGATGATCGAAAAACTGCACCTCAATGTGGTGAGCTTGCTGCCGGACGAATACCAGCACAACTACAGCCAGCAGGAAAAACTATACGAAACGGATCCCGACTTCTGCTGCTCGATCAATAAAGTGATGCCGCTGGACAATATCAAAGGCGACTACGATGTGTGGATCTCCAGCTTGATGGGCTGGCAGAACGATTTTCGCGCCGATTTACACATCTTCGAAGAGAGCCACAGCATCGTTAAATTCAATCCATTGATTGATTTGACGCGCGAAGCGCTGGACGCCTATATCGCCGAGCATCAACTGCCCGTGCACCCGCTAGTAGCCAAGGGCTATTCGTCTATCGGCTGCTCACACTGCACGCTGCCGGGCGAAGGCAGAAAAGGTCGCTGGGCGGGCAAGGCCAAGACCGAGTGTGGGTTACATCTCTAGCCCACCCAACACAAGTAAACAAAATTGCCTATATAATCAAAATTGATTACAATAAGCGCGTCGAATCCGCCACAGGAGTGCAATATTCGATGAAAGCGAGCCAATTCAGGAAATGGCTTGAGTCACAGGATGTGGAGATAAAGGCAGGTAGTAAGCACGACAAACTCTACTATCAAGGCAAGCAATCGACACTGCCACGCCACAAGGGAGAAATTCCAGAAGGCACAAGACGGGCGATAGTGAAACAACTGGGCTTGAGCAATCCATAGAATCACATCATTAAAATTTTTGATAAGGAAAAGAGCGATGAAACTCTATCCAGCCCGTTTCACAAAAGAGCCAGAAGGTGGATATACCGTCACATTTCGTGATGTGCCGGAAGCTATTACCTACGGTGAAACACAAGAAGACGCCCATACACAGGCAGTGGACGCATTGGTAACTGCAATGGATTTCTATTTTGAAGATAAGCGTACCGTTCCCGATCCAAGCCGGCCACGCAAAGGCGAGGCACTGGTTGAGTTACCGTTATCAGTTGCACTCAAAGTTGAGTTGCTGAATACACAGATTAAACAGCGCGTGCGTCCGGCAGAATTAGCCAGCCGTATGGGTGTGCGGCCACAAGAAGTGACCCGCATTATGAACCTGCACCACACCACCAAAATCGACACCTTGGCTAAAGCTGCGGCTGCGCTGGGCAAGCGATTGGATATGAGTTTGGCGTGACCCAAAAAATGCCCTGCGGAGTATTCAGCAGGGGCGAGGGAATCACACCATTAGCTCACCGCGCATGGAATTGACCAGCGATTCTTGAATCAGCACATCCACAAATTGGCCAATCAAACGGGTGTCGGTTGAACTGAAATTCACCACACGATTATTTTCCGTGCGCCCTTGCAACTGTCCCGGATTTTTTTTGGAAAAACCGCTCACCAAAATGCGCTGCGTGGTGCCGACCATTTGGCGTCCGATCTGTTGCGCGTTATTAAAAATACGCTGCTGCAAAATCGCCAAGCGCTCTTTTTTGACGGATTCCGGCGTGTCATCCGCCAAATTCGCTGCCGGTGTGCCGGGGCGCGCGCTGTAAACAAAACTGTATGAAGTGTCGAAGCCGATGTCATCAATCAGCTTCATGGTTTTGGCAAAATCATCTTCGGTTTCACCTGGGAAGCCGACGATAAAATCAGACGAGATACTGATATCCGGGCGAATTTGACGCAAACGGCGAATTTTAGATTTGTACTCAATGGCGGTGTGACCGCGCTTCATCGCTGCCAATATACGATCGGAACCGTGTTGCACCGGCAGATGTAAATGGCTGACTAATTCTGGAATTTCTGCGTACACATCAATCAAGCTGTCGGTGAATTCCACTGGATGTGATGTGGTGTAGCGAATGCGGTCAATGCCATCAATAGCCGCTACGCACAGCAACATATCGGCAAAGTCAGCGGCACTGCCATCGGGTTTGTTGCCGCGCCACGCATTGACATTTTGCCCTAACAAATTCACTTCGCGCACACCTTGGCTGGCGAGGTGAGCAATCTCCACCAACACATCCGTGAGTGGCCGGCTCACTTCTTCGCCGCGCGTGTAAGGCACCACGCAGAATGTGCAGTATTTATTGCAGCCTTCCATGATGGAAACAAACGCAGAAACGCCATCGGCTTCTGGCAAGGGCAGGCGATCAAATTTTTCAATTTCTGGAAAACTAATATCCACCACCGTGGTTTTGCTGTCTGCATGTGTACGGCGCTGATCGATCATTTCTGGCAAACGGTGCAGCGTTTGTGGGCCGAATACTAAATCGACAAATGGCGCGCGCTTGGCAATGCCTTCGCCCTCTTGGCTCGCCACACAGCCGCCGACACCGATGATCAATTCCGGGCGATCTTTTTTCAGATTTTTCCAACGCCCCAGTTGGTGGAACACTTTTTCTTGCGCTTTTTCGCGAATCGAGCATGTGTTGAGCAAAATCACATCAGCTTCGGCTGGATCATCGGTCAGCTGCAAGTCGTGACTGTCAGACAACAACTGCCCCATGCGGGTCGAGTCGTACTCGTTCATCTGACAACCGTGGGTTTCGATATACAGTTTGCTCATAGGGACGACTGGCTCACAAAACAGGGCAATACACGAGGTTTAGCGGGGTGGGGCATTATACAGATACCCCTGCTCTGGTATCCTGTCGCACCCTCCGCAAGACCTCCACGAGCACCATGGCCAAGCAAGCCCTCTACAAGATCGTTTTCGTCAATCAAAGCCAAGTGTTCGAGCTGTACGCGCGCCAGATTTTCCAGAGCGACCTGTACGGTTTTATCGAAATTGAAGACTATGTCTTTGGCGAAAAGTCAGCGATGATCGTCGATCCTGCGGAAGAAAAGCTAAAAAATGAGTTCAACGGCGTCAAACGCAGCTTTATCCCCCTGCACGCCATCGTGCGCATCGACGAGGTGGAGAAAGAAGGGCCTGTGCGCATGACGGAAGTCAAACCTGGCTCCAATGTCACCCATTTTCCGTTCACGCCGCGCCCGCTGCCCGGTTTGATGCCCGACGCCGACGAGTAAGGAGCGCGCCATCAAACGGATTTTCTCCCAACGCACCTCCGCCCTCTCGCGCTTTTTACTGCCCGTGAGTGTGGCGTTGCTGTTGCTCGGCTCAGGCTATTTTCGCCCAGAGTTGTTGACTGGGGCTCAGTCACTGCTGTCCGACCATGTGGCGCGCCCGCTGTACACACTCACCGCCTTCCCTTCGCGCATGCTGCACTGGTTTGACGAGACCTTCACCAGCCGCGTGCAACTGGAGGAGCGCAACCGCGCGCTGGAGCACGAAAACTTCATTCTGCAGCGCAATATGCAGCGCATGGCCGCCCTGCAAGCCGATAACGCGCGCTTAAAAGAGCTGCTGAACTCCACGGAAAACGTAGACGATTCGGTATTGGTATCCGGATTATTGAGCATCTCTCCTGACCCGCGCCGCATGGAAATGGTAGTGAACCGCGGCAAGGCCGACGGCGTGTTTGAAGGTCAGCCCGTGTTGGATGCTCATGGCCTCGTGGGTATTGTGGCCGCGTTTTCCGAGCACACAGCGCGCGTGCTGTTGATCACCGATACCAGCAATGCAGTGCCGGTACAGGTCAATCGCAATGGCGTGCACGGCATTGCCGAGGGCAGCGGACGCTTGGATGAGCTTTACATCCGCAACCTAGTGCCGACCACCGACATCAAACAGGGCGATTTGATTGTCAGCTCCGGTTTGGGTGAGCGCTACCCACCAGCCTACCCCGTGGGTGAAGTGACACGCATTGAATACGATGGTGCTGACTCTTTTCTGCGCGTGGTGGTGAAACCTTCCGCGCAGTTAGATCGCGCGCAGCAACTGCTGCTGATCTTCCGGTCGGAAGCAAAAATCTCACAACCCGCCTTGCCTCAGCCCACTGCAACAGCGCCACATGCTGCTCAACCCTAATCGCTATTGGTGGCTCCTTCCCACCAGTTTCATCTTCGCCTTTTTGTGGCAATTCTGGCCGCTGCCCCTCTCTGTCCGGTCATTGGCGCCCGACGCCATCGTGGTCGTTACGATGTACTGGAGCATGCAGCGCCAGCCGCGCGTCAGCGGCGGCTGGGCCTTGGTCATGGGCTTGCTGCGCGATGGCATCGCGGGCTCACCGCTAGGCACACACGCATTGGCACTGGTGTTGGTGGCATTTGTTGTGCAACTGCTGGGAGAACGCCTGCGCACAGCAGCTCTCTGGCAACAAACTGTAGCAGCTGGCGTGCTGTGCGCGGTTTATCAACTGATTGGCAACAGCGTTTGGCTGCTGTTCTCCTCCAGTGATGCCAATTTATTACTGCCCGCCGCCATCACAACAGGTCTGTGTTGGCCAATCTGTTATCTCGCACTCAACCTGCTGGAACATGGCTACTCGCGCCGCCCGAACCGCGCATAAACGACAGCCGTCGATTAACAGCAATCGGCTATAGTGCATCCAACAAAATACTGACGCATTCCTATGAGTGAAGAAATTCTGATCAATGTCGCGCCGATGGAAACGCGCGTGGCAGTAATCGATAACGGCGTACTGCAAGAGGTCTACATCGAACGCGCAGAAAAACGCGGACTAGTAGGCAATATCTATAAAGGAAAAGTGGCTCGCGTGATGCCGGGCATGCAAGCCGCGTTTGTCGATATCGGCTTAGAGCGCGCTGCATTTATTCACGCCGCCGACATTGTCACGCTCGATGAAAACGGCATGGAACACCGCAAATTAACCGTGCCCGATATTCGCACGCTGGTACACGAAGGCAAAAACCTCATCGTACAAGTGATCAAAGAGCCGATAGGCACAAAAGGTGCGCGTCTCACCACGCACCTCTCTGTGTCTTCGCGTTTTCTGGTGTACATGCCCTACACCAATCACATCGGCATCTCACAAAAAATTGAAAGCGAAGCCGAGCGCGAACGCCTGCTCAATATCGTGGAATCCTGCTTGCAGACAAACGATCGTGAACACGCAGGCGGCTTTATTGTGCGCACGGTGGCAGAAAATGCGCTGGCGGAAGAAATTCAAACCGACGCACTGTTTTTGCAAAAGCTCTGGAGTGATTTGGAACCGGAATTGGCATCACTCTCTGTGCCGAGCGTGATCTACAACGATTTACCATTGTTTCTGCGCACCATGCGCGACGCGGTAAAACCGAGCATGGAAAAAGTGCGCATCGATTCGCGCAAAGAATACGAACGCCTGCTGCGCTTTGCCGCCGACTATGAGCCTGGCACGCGCAACATGATCGAACACTACGACGGTGAACGCCCAATTTTTGATCTCTACAGCGTGGAAGAAGAAATCCAGAAAGCCCTGGAGCGCCGCGTCAATTTGAAATCCGGCGGCTATTTGATCATTGATCAAACCGAGGCCATGACCACGATTGATGTGAATACCGGCGCATTTATCGGCCACACCAATCAAGAAGAAACACTGTTCAAAACCAATTTAGAAGCTGCAACCGCGCTGGCGCGCCAACTGCGTTTGCGCAATTTAGGCGGCATCATCATCGTCGATTTTATCGACATGCAAGACCCAGAGCATCAGCGCCAAGTGGTGCGCGCGCTGGAAAAAGCCATCGAAAAGGATCCGGCCAAAATCGCCGTGACCGGCATCTCTGAACTTGGTCTTGTGCAAATGACCCGCAAACGCACGCGTGAGAGTTTGAGTCGCACGCTGTGTGAAAGCTGCCCCGTCTGCCAAGGGCGCGGCATTCTGAAATCTGCCGAGTCAGTTTGCTATGAAATCATGCGCGAAATTTTGCGCAGCGCGCGCACTTACGACAGCAAGCAGCTCTTGGTACTCGCTTCACAAGAAGTGATTGACCGCTTGTTGGATGAAGACTCTGCCAGCGTGGCCGACATCGAAGATCTCACGCAAAAATCCATCCGTTTTCGCGTGGAAAGCGTATACAACCGTGAACAATATGACATTGTTCCCATGTAAGTGGATTGCTTGCGCATGAACAAACGCATTGTGCTTCGGCTCATCAACCTGCTGTGGTATGGCACGGCCGCCGCCATCATCAGTTTTGCCGTGTTGGTGTCTATTGGGCGTGAAGTATTGCCGCGCGTGGATTTAGCCAACGATAAATTTCTGCGATACATCAACGATCTAACTGGCGCACGCATTCACGCATCGCAATTGGAGGTGCGCTGGACATCCATCTACCCAGAGATACGCGCTCAACAGTTTGTCATTGATACCGCTGATGCGCATGTAGAACTCAACCAGGTTTTTTTCACCATCAACCTTTTTCAAAGTCTTTGGCAACGCACGCCTGTTATTGATCGCATGCAACTAGAACGCGCCAATATTCGCGTCACGCTGCCGGAAGACACCAACACACCACTAGACTTTGAGCGCGACTGGCGTTTTATCAATCGCCTTTTCAATAACGACACACAAATTCAAAACATTGTTGTCGAACTGCAACGCGGCGATTGGAAGAAAACTATAGAGATTGATGATTTTCGCGTTGAAAAAACTCTCCTCAATAAAAAGTTTTCGCTCAAATTATTAGGCACCGATGAGCAAACTCTCTCTGCCATAGGAAAGTTTTCCGGTGATTCTCTGCGCGACAGTAACGGCGAGATTTATCTAAAAACCAAGAATTTAGCGCTGAACGACTGGAATCAAACGCCAACAAAAAACAGCACCGTCAACGGCGAAGTGTGGCTGCAATGGCAGGGCTTGCAGCAAATTGATTTCACTAGCCAGTTAACACTGCTGACACCAGCAGAGAGCAGAACCGACAGTGAAGCCGACAGTGAAATCATGCTGCCGCCCGCAGTCACTGGCACATTCAGCGGCCAATGGCGCAAACAGCAAGCCAGCTATATTGATGTACATGCACTGGCGCTAACAGATAAACCGCTACTCGAAAACTTGCGCCTCTCTTTCAATACAGCAAAACCTCAACAGTGGAAAATCGCCACGCCGGCACTGCTATTGGATAACACGCTGACGCTGCTGCCTTTCTTACCAGAGGGCGAACTCAAGCATTTATTTTCCTCACTCAACCTGCACGGTTATTTGCGTAATGTTGAACTGACTTGGGACAACAGCAAGCCATTGACCGAGCGCATGCAGATACAGGCCAATGCCGACAATATCAGCAGCGGTCACTGGGAAGGCGTACCGGCATTCACCGGCGTGAGTGGTTATGTGCGCAGCGGCATCGGTTACGGTTTTATTGACTTGAATAGCAACAATGGCTTTTCCATGCACTACCCCGAGGTGTATCACAAGCCGATTGTTTTCCAACGCGCAGCGGGGCGTGTGCAGTGGCAGTGGACACCCGAACAACAAACTGTTTTTGTCGGCAGTGATTACGCCAGCTTGTCGGGCGACCCTGGCGAAGCACGCGGCAGTTTTTGGTTGCACCTACCGCTGCACGATGCAGATTTTCACAGTGAACTGTATCTCTCTATCGGTTTGCGCAACAGCACGGCGCAATATCGCAATATGTTTATCCCCTATATTTTGCCCAAAGATTTATTGGTGTGGCTGGATACCAGCATCGGCGATGCCGATTTACCGGCTGCCGGTTTTTTATACCGTGGTGGTTTGACCGACACTGAAGCGACTGAAAGTGCCGTGCAATTTTTTGGCGATATCCGCAACGGCGATTTGAAATTTCAACCCGACTGGCCGCCATTGCAAAATATTGACGCGCGATTATTGGTAGACAATCACAACGCGTACATACGCGCCGATCGTGCCACCCTGTATGACACTGCCATTGATGCCGCACACATCGCCGTATTGCAACAGCAACCAGGGTTAACCATCAATATCAACGGTCGCGCGCACGGCTCGCCCGATGACGGTTTGCGTTTGCTGCGCGAATCGCCATTGCATCACGCCATAGGCAGTGGCATGGATAGCTGGAAAATGCCGCAAGGCGCGTTGGAAACTGCGCTGCAACTGCAAATACCGCTATCCGGTGCCACGCTGCCGCAAACAGAAAATGTGCAACTTAAACTCAGCAATGCACAACTGAACATGCAAGATTTGCGCCTGCCATTTCACCAAGTTAGCAGCAATCTTAGCTACGACAGCGACAACGGCTTGCAAGCTCCCAGCATCAAAGCCACGCTGTTCAACAAACCCGTCACCGCCAATATCGTCAGCAAACAATCGGCGCAGGGTTCCATTATCCAAGTGAGTACCGACAGCAGCGCCAACATCAGTGACATCGCCTCGTGGTCCATGATCACGCCATTAAAACTGTTATCCGGCACAGCGGATTACCACATCCAACTGCAACTGGGACCTTTTGGTAAAACGCAAGTAGCACAACTAGGACAATTACAAGTGAGCAGCACACTGGATCACATTGCAGCACCGCTGCCTGCTCCATTTAACAAACGCAGCAACACAAAAACACCCTTTAATTTGACAGTAGATTTGCTCAATAACAATCAACAAACTTATCGCTTCAACTACAACCAACAAGTTTTCGGCACACTCGCCGCACGCAACGGCGCTTTAACCGGCGGCGACATTCAATTACTAGGATCACAAACAACGCCAACCAATGTGGACGGAAAACTTTTCATCCACGGCAATTTAGAAACCGTCGATATTCAGCAGTGGATTGATTTAATCGTCAGCCATAACCAACTCAGCAGCGACACCAGCGGCAACAGTACAAACTCGCTACTCCCGTCCGTTGCGATCAGCGCACAGCAGGCATCTTGGAAAGATTTTTCATTTTCCAATCTAGCTATCAATGCCGACCATAACGACGGCGCATGGTTACTGGCGTTCAACACGCAAGCAGCACAAGGCAAAGCGCTGTTTTATGACACTGGAAAAACACCCGACATCATTATCGACACCCTAAAAATACAGCGCGACAAAACCGATGCACCAAAAACAAAATCTCCAGCTGGCAATGTAGATTTCTCAGCCATCCCCGCATTGAACATCAGCATTCAGCATTTATTGGTTGACGAGATGGATATTGGCAACTTCAGCACTGCCTTGCGCAGCACAGCAAACAGTTTGCGCTTTGAAAAATTGATGGCCACAGGCAGCGGCTATCTACTGCGCGACGGCAGCGGGCTAGGAGGCAGTACGCTGCTATGGCAACAAAAATCGGATGGCAGTTACCACAGCGAATTTCACGGCGCGCTGCATATGTCTGGCGAGCAGCCGGTGTTAAAACATCTCGGTATTGATCCATTCATCATTGGTAAGCGCGTCTCATTGTTTGCAGATTTAACTTGGCCTGGCACACCGCAAGGCATCAGTTTGCACACTATCGCCGGCACTATTTATACCGAGGGAAAAGACGGCAAATATCTGCAAGCTCAACCCAATATCGCCATGCATGCATTGAGTGTGGTCAACATCACCACTTGGCTGCGCCGTTTGCAGTTGGATTTTTCTGATTTGAGCAACAACGGCATCAGTTTTGATGAATACAAAGGCAAATTGTTATTCGGTAACGGCATGATGCAATTTGTGGAGCCACTGGAAATTGAAAGTCCGTCCAGCGCCTTCAAATTGAGCGGCAAAGCCCTGCTGGATAGCGACACACTCGACTTGCGTTTAATCGCCACGCTGCCGGTTGGCAACAACGCCACTTGGGTAGCGGCACTTGCAGGCGGTTTACCCGCTGCGGCAGGCGTGTATGTCGCCAGCAAAATTTTTGACAAACAGATCAGCAGTCTGAGCAGCCTCAGTTACCGCATCACCGGCCCAATGAATGATCCGGTGATGAGCTTCGAGCGCATTGCGCCGCCTGTAGAAAAAAACAAAGAGAAACCGCAAACACCTACGACGCAAAAACCTACGACGCAAACACCTACGAAGAATGGCGCGACAAAATCGTTTTGACGATCGAAGTGGTTGAGCATTGATCGACAAACGACAACACCGCCACTTCGCCGCCGTAAGCCTGCACAATCGGCGCACCGACCACTTGCTCCGGCGTGTAATCGCCGCCTTTCACCAACACATCCGGCTTCAAGACTTGCAGCAAGCGTTCCGGCGTGTCGTCTTCAAACACCACCACCCAATCCACTGCTTCCAAACCCGCCAGTACCGCCATGCGGCTCTCAGCGGATTGAATCGGCCTGCCTTCGCCTTTGAGGCGTTTTACCGACGCGTCCGAATTCACAGCAACCACCAAGCGTTGTCCCAATTTTTTGGCATCTTCCAAATAGGTGACATGCCCTGGATGCAGCAAATCAAAACAACCGTTCGTGAAAACAATTTTTTCACCGTTGTTGCGCGCATCTTCCAAAGCCACTGACAACTGCGCTTCTGTCATCACCCCGCGACCGATGCCGTGCGCCTGTCGCAAGGCTTGGCGCAATTCCGGTCCACTGATGGTGGCGGTGCCTAATTTGCCCACCACAATGCCCGCGGCGATATTCGCCAATACCACTGCCTGCGGCAGCGCAATACCTGCCGCTAACGATGCCGCTAGTGTTGCAATGACTGTGTCGCCAGCGCCGGTGACATCAAACACCTCGCGCGCCTGCGCCGGCAAATGCAGTGGATGCTGATTAGCGCCTCGCTGCAACAGCGTCATGCCGTGTTCGCCGCGCGTCACTAACAGCGCTTGTAAATCTAGCGATTCAATCAAGGCCATACCCTTTTGCACTAACGCGTGCTCGTCTTGGCAGGCGCCCACTACTGCTTCAAATTCATGCAAATTAGGTGTGAGTAAAGTTGCGCCGCGATAGCGTGAAAACTCCGTCCCCTTGGGATCAACCAACACCATTTTGTTTGCCGCCTTTGCTGCAGCAATCATCGCCTGCGCTTCTTGCAACGCGCCTTTGTTGTAATCGGATAGCACGATCACACCCACATGCTGAAACAGTGGCATGGCGCGCGCGGCGAGCGCTGCGCTGTCTTGCGCGGAAAAACTTTCTTCAAAATCCATGCGCAATAATTGCTGATGACGGCTGATTACGCGCAATTTGGTGATGGTGGGACGGGTCGCGATTGTTTCAAAATTGCAATGCACTTGCGCCGCTTGCAGGCGTTGTTCCAATACACGCGCCTCTTCGTCGTCGCCCACTAACCCCAACAGTGAGGCGCCTCCGCCCAGCGCCGCAATATTCAGCGCGACATTGCCTGCGCCACCCGCACGATCCTCACGCTGTTGCACTTGCACCACCGGCACCGGCGCTTCTGGCGAAATGCGCGCGGTAGCGCCGTGCCAGTAGCGATCCAACATCACATCGCCCACCACCAACACTTGTGCGCCGCTAAATTGCGGTTGTGCAGTCCACTGTTTATCGCTAGACATACTGTTTTAATTTCCGTAAAAAATCATCAAAGCAACTGCAAAAAATTACATGTAGAGCATCACCATTTCATACACCACAGCCGGCCGATCTTGGCCGACGATATGAATAGCACCCGCCAGCGTCATCTGTGTGCCTTTAGGGCCGCCCTCCACACTCGCCACGCGCATGTGTTGATGAATGGTAGAACCTGCCGGCACATTGCCGGTAAAGCGCACTTTGTTCACGCCGTAATTCACCGCGTTGCGATAACCGGTAATTTCATACGATGCGGGAATGCGCATCTGCGCCATCAACACCAGCGTGAGAAAACCGTGCGCAATCGGCGCACCAAAAGGGCTTTCTTTTTTGCAACGCTCCACATCCAAATGAATCCAGTTGTGGTCGTTGGTGAGATCAGCAAAACGCTGGATCACATCCTGCGTCACCGTGAACGGGTTGCTCCACTCGCCCCACTGATCCGATACCAGTGTTTGCAAAGCAGTTACATCATCAAAACGAAATTGTTGCATCAGAAATTTTCTCCAGATCTATATCAAAGGATTGTCAATATTAAGGCTTATTAGCTGCCACTCAATTTGCAACGGTTGCACGCTGCAACACTTCTTGAGCCCACGCATTTAAACTTTTGCCCTGAGCCTCTGCCAACATTGCAACTCTGGCGTGAATACTTGGGTCAATGCGCAACATCACTTTGCCTGAATATGGACGCTGAGGGGAACGCTTTAATTTTTTGCAAGTTGCCAAGTAATCGTCGACGGCTTCTTCAAAAGCTGCCCTCAATTCTGCTACCGACTCACCATGGAAACCTACTACATCACGAATACCAGCGATATGGCCAATGAAACTTGCGTCTTCGTCGCTGTATTCAATGTGCGCTGAATAATCTTTATAACTCATTAAATTCATGGCTGTACTCCTGCTTGGGACAGAAACTCTCGTGCGTCTTTGACTTGGTAAGGCTTGGCTTCCTTTTGTGGGTGCAGACGGTGAAACGAAGCCACGACACCCTTGAGTTCAAACCGAGCCCTTGAACCATTTCCCTCTATGACTTGAGCACCAAGATCTATAAACAACGCTTCGATCTTGCGCCACTCAAGGGATGACACGACAGGTATAGCAAATATGGCTGCCAGTGTTTTTTGGTGGCTACTATTCATACAGCGATGATATCACAATTCGCTATCACAGCAAGGGCTAACCCAAGGCAGCTAACGCCGAACTAAAAGGTGAGCTACTCAACGGCAAGTGAACTGATTTTGCAAAACAGATATTGATTTTTTACCACCGTCACTTGTTAACTGCCGATAATTTCATTCAACCCTTCAATAACCTGAGCGATTTCTTCGGAATTAATGGCACCAATTTTCTTGCCAATACGCTCCGTAGAGAGCGTGCGAATTTGACTGATCTTGACCCAAGAACGCTTGGGCAATTTTGATTTCAGAATTTCGTAGGTCAACGGAAACCCAGCACGCTGTTCCTGACTGGTAAGCGCCATTGCAATGACAGTTCCAGAACGCTCATTGAACACATCCTGACTCAGGATAAGAACGGGGCGTTCACCTGACTGCTCTCTGCCAAGGGTCGGATTGAGGTTAGCCCACCGAATTTCGCCTCTTAGTATTTTGGCCATGCCGCTAATTCCTCAGACAATCCTTCGTCTGCCATCGCTCTTTCAAAGGCTGGATCAAGTTTTGCGCATTCCTCTGCCAAGCGATTGCGCTCAAGACGCTCAAGCTTCTCTTGCACCGCTTCTTGGATAGCCCGACTGCGATTGCTAAAGACACGCCCCCTTACCAAGGCATCCACTCTGGCAAGCACGCCTTCTTCAATTGTAATAGCCACTTTGGTTTGGCTCATGTGGACACCTCACTAGGTATGATTTTTTATCATACCTTTAGAGCTCTGCGAAAACAACCGAGACAGCTAATGCAGCGCTAAAGGGCGAGCCGCGCAGCAGCGAGTCCAGCGAGCAACGCGAGCGCCTTTGAGTGCTGTAATGAACTAATCTTGTGCCACAGCAATGACCAGCACAACAAAAGTTCGAATAGCCGAATGCAGCCGCTACATCGATACTGTGAAATAAGTTTTATTCACTGCTTGCAGGAGGAGTTCATATACGACTGTTATGCGTAACTAACTCTTCTATTGCTAGAGGCGGCCTAGTTTTATGTAGCATACGATGGCAGTTTGCACAGACAGGCCTCAAGTCTTTAACAGGATTAACCATGTACTCCTCTCCAATGTCTGCAACTTGGCGCAAGTGATGAACTTCAATGTACTTTGAACCAATTGAACCATAGGTTTTTTCAAAGCTGAAGCCACAAACAAAACAGTTATAGCCATAATGCTCAATGCATGCCTGCCTCGCAGCCGGATTTCTGTCATAGGTTTTATAAGTAACACTTTTAGGCTTGCCCTCAGCGTACAGCATGATTTCCTGCCTGCTTTCTGGAACAAACGAGAACTGTTTATTACCTTGTACCAATGAAAATAATTCTTGCGCAATATGCTCAGGAACAGAAAGCCCGCCTGCCTGTGGAGTCCAGTTGTGCTCTGGATATTTTTCCTGAAGATGCGCAAGAGAAACTATTGGCTTTTCTGACAACGCCTTGAATAAAAGATCAGTTCTCAAAGCAGACTTACCGCTTTTTTCTTTTTCTTCGTCCCAGTGCGGCAAGGGATATGGCTTTGACGATATATAACCACAGCCAATTACTCCCTTGGGTTCTACACCAAGCTTTACAAGAAAAAAAATGTCTCCAATTTCTATACGCTTAGTGTTACCACAACTCCAATACATGTCGTATTGTTCGCCGTTATTGACGCGATAAATTGCATCTTGCTGGTCACGCCATACCCAGCGATTTGGATTCCATGTATATAGGTACGCGCTCATTTTTTCTCACGCCTAACGCCGAACTAAAAAGCGAGCCGCCTGCAGCAAGACAAGTGTTCAACGCGAATGACTTTAATAAACTCTTTTTGTACCACAGTTTGGATCGTCGTATGCAAATCTGTTGGCTCCTGGGGAGTGTTGCAATTTATCTCAGAAAAAAACAAACCCCTCTGACTCCATGCTATTTACTCGCTCACATCCCGCTTCATGTTGTAGCGAATGGAGGCGACAGAACGGTTGTTGCTCTGAGCGTGAGGAAACTGGCGCCGCACGAGTGCAGCAATTTCCACATTGCCCAGATCGGGATGATTGAGAATCAGCTCTTCGGTGTATTTCACGATGCCGCGCGCCGGCAGCATCTCAAGGTCTTTTTCACTGCCCAAAGCCAGAGCCCTGCGCAATATCGCCTCAAAATCTGCCGCCGTTTCACCAAACCGCCCGTAGCGTTGGCATATGGCATTGAATGTTTCTTCGCTCAACTGGATTTTAATCATGAGTAAATATGTATTATTGATAGTCTATTGACACCTGTTGATATTTTACTTACACTGCGATCGTAGGTCAATTGATCTTTATACCCATCACCAGAGGATGCGCGCTATGAAAACTGAAGTTGAAACTTTCACTATCGATACGCGCCCTTTCTTGGGCGCTTCCGGTCAAGTGACAAGGCTGGACTGCACCGCCGTCAGCTCTATATCAGCCGTGCTGGATTTTGTTTACCAACAAATCCAACCGTTTGTGCCTGCTCACACCTACGGCAAACATTGGTTCTTGCGGGATGCCAACACTGGGCGCGTCTTTGACACCGGCACACCGTACGCGCAAGCCAACAACTTAGAGCGCGACCACCGCACGCTGAGAATGATGGGGCTCAAGGCAGGCGACGCACTAGAAGTTTTACCCATCGTCTATGTTCGCTAAATAAAACCGCTAGACGAGGCGTGCCTTATGCTAAAAATTCCTGTGCTATTCAATGAAAAAATGGTTTGCCGTTCTGGCTGCATGTCATCGCCATCGGCGCACAAACCAGCAGAAGTTATGCAGGAATGGCGCAAGTTATTTCCTAACAGCATCGAAGAAATATTGTCAGCGCCCGTTTCGGTATCCGAGTTGTCGTTGGCGCATGATGAAAACTATGTGCGCAATGTTTTGAATTGCCTGACAGAAAATGGCTTCGGCAACACCAGCCCAGCTGTCGCGGAATCACTTCCTTTTACTTCGGGCGCAATGCTCGGCGCTGCGAGACAAGCGTTGATAAACGGCAAAGTGGCGGTGGCACCTGTATCGGGTTTTCATCATGCTTGTCATGCGTTTGGTGGCGGCTTCTGCACATTCAACGGCTTGATGGTCACAGCCATGAGCTTGTTGAACGAAGCTAAAAATGTAGCGCGCGTCGGCATTCTTGATCTCGACCAACATTACGGCAACGGCACCGATGACATTATTCGCACGCTCGGCCTCAATGAAAATACGCTGCGCCACTACACCGCTGGCGGCAAGCGCAACCAAGCCGAATCCTTTCTCCAAGAACTGCCTACACTGATGGCTACCGTGTTCGAGGGTTGTGATATTTTGCTGTATCAAGCCGGTGCAGATCCTCACATCAACGATCCACTCGGCGGCTGGATGACAAACGAACAATTAGCGGAGCGGGATAGCCTCGTGTTTCGCACCGCAAAAAATATGGGAATGCCTGTTGCGTGGGATTTAGCTGGCGGCTATCAAACGCCGTTACAAAAAGTTCTCGATATTCACAACAACACAATGCAGGCTTGCATCCGCACTTATTTGGAGTAGTAGAGCCGTTGGCTCATGGCAATACAAGCAACCGCTCACTTCTCCAAACTCTGATAATTTCTACTGAATTTGCATTTCGTTGATAAATAACACGAAACGGTTTGTGAATGATTTCCCTGATGTGCTCTTGCTCAAATTCTGGCACAACCCTGCCTATATCTGGATGCTTAGACAGCACTTGGATGTGCTCAATGATGGCTTGCGTAAAATTGTTGCCAATATCAGGAACACCCTGCTCATTGTAGTAACCGATAATGTTTTCAAGATCTTCAACAGCTGAAGTTGAAAAACTAATTTTCATTTATTTGATGCCCAAGCGTTTTTTTACTTCGGCTATGCTCATTGTGTTGCCCTGCTTTATATCCATCAGCCCTTGAGCAACCGCTTTTACGAAAGCCAGTTCTTCGCGACTCTTTTCGTATTCCTCTAAACCTTGCACCACCGCTATACCTCGACCGCGACTGGTCAGCAAAACAGGTCGGTGTGTTTCCTTAACCTGATTGACAACCCGACCAGGATTAATCTTGAGGTCAGTCAGAGGAATGACATCTTCGGAGAATTTTGTTTGCATGACAGCCGCCCTATTGTCGTTGACGACCACTTTATAGCACCTGTTAACAACTGCTGTCTAGAAACCTAATACTCGGCTAAAAGGCGAGCGGTCACGCCGTTATAATCGCGCAAACCAACAGCTATTTTTGACGATGCATATTCTTTTCGGCGGCTCATTCGACCCCGTACACAGCGGCCATCTCGCCAGCGCAGAAGCCGTGCGCCAACTGCTGCAGGCGAGCTGCGTGACACTGTTGCCCACGGCGCGCTCGCCGTTAAAGCCCGAAGTCACCGCCAACCATCACCGCTTGGCGATGTTGCGCGCCGCTCTGGTGGACTACCCCGCGCTGGCGATCGACGAGCGCGAACTGCGCCGCCCGCCGCCCTCCTACACCGTGGACACGCTGCGCGAGGTGCGCGCCGAGCTGGGCAACACCGCGCCGCTGGTATGGGTGATCGGTGCCGACACTTTGCACAGCTTGCCACAGTGGAAAGATTGGCAAGCGCTCACCCAACTCGCGCATTTGCTGGTCATTGAACGCCCTGGCTACCGCATCCCCTGCACTATTTCTGCTGATGCTTGCTCGCCGCAAGAGCGCGTGGTCGCGGAGTGGCTGCAAACACAAACGCTCGCCACAAACAGCGATCAGCTACAATGCTGGGCCAGTGGTTTATGGCTGCGGCTGGCACTGCCGCCGCAACCGTTTTCTTCCACCGATATACGCCAACAACTGGCGCAACGCGGATCCACCACGCCCAAACCCGCAGGCTTGCCAGCACCAGTTTGGCAGTACATTTTGGATCACCAGCTTTACGCACCTGACGAGTCAACAGATACCCGATGAAAAAGAAATCTACCGCCGCCAAACCTTCTCAACTCGCTGTCATTCTCAACGCGTTGGATGATCTCAAAGCACAAAATGTGGTGGCGATTGATGTCACGCGTTTATCGGATGTGATGGACACACTCGTTATCGCGAGCGGTTCCTCGAATCGCCAAGTGCGCGGCTTGGCACAACACGCGGCAGAAGAGTCCAAGAAAAACGGCATGCCTGCAATGGGCTCGGAAGGCATGGACGATGGCGAATGGGCGCTGGTCGATTTCGGTGACTTAGTGTTGCATGTGATGCAGCCGGAAGTGCGCGAGTTTTATGAATTGGAAAAACTGTGGTTGATTCCAGGTCACAGTGAAGTGATTGACACCCAAACGGCAACAAGCAAAACCGCTGCACGCAAAAAACCAGCTGCAGATAAAAAGCCGGCAGCCAGCAGCAAAAAAGAAACTGCCGCGAAAAAACCGGGCAAGACTGCTCCTGTGAAAAAAACATCGGCGCGCAAAAAAGTGTCGGACGATGTGATGGTCAGCCAATCCGATGCCAGCAAAGCGCGCCGCAGAAAAACAGCCACGGCCGCCACCGCGCGTAAAAAAGCACCCATGAAAACGGCAGCGGCACCCGCAAAAGCTGGCACCTACGCCAAAACCGGTACGCGCAAACCCGCCGCAGCAAAACCTGCACCCAGCAAAACGACTGCCGCCAAAAAACCAGCGGTAGCGAAAGCAAAATCGGCAGCAAAAAAAGCAGCGCCCAGCAAACCGCGCGCACCGCGTAAAGGTTGATCGACTGACTCGGCATGAAGCTCACTTTGATTGCCGTTGGCACGCGCATGCCCGCTTGGGTCCAAGCCGGCTACGACGAATACGCCAAACGCCTGCCGCGCGACTGCTCGCTCGCCTTGCGTGAAATTCCACTGGCAACGCGCAGCAAAAACAGCGACACCGCGCGCGCAATTGAAAAAGAAAGTGACGCGATGTTGGCAGCTATTCCCGCGCAAGAGCGCGTGATTGCGCTGGATATTCCGGGCAAACCACAGAGCACCGCTTCCATGGCCGACGCACTGCGCCAATGGCAAATGCAGGGCGGCAACACCAGTTTTTTGATCGGCGGCCCCGACGGACTCTCGCCTGCCTGCTTGGCGCGCGCGCAAGACAGTTGGTCGTTATCGCAACTCACCCTGCCGCATCCACTGGTGCGCATTGTGTTGGCCGAGCAGCTGTACCGTGCGTGGTCGCTGCTCAACAATCACCCCTACCATCGCTGATTGACGCGCCGTGGCTCACCATCCTTCGCATTATTCCTCCACGCTGTTGTCACACAACACCAACAGCGAACGCCGCGTGTTTGCCCGCCGCTTAATGATCAGCGGTGTCGTGGTGGTGGTGTTATCTCTCACACTGCTCATCCGCTATTACCTGTTGCAAATTGTGCGCAACGAACATTTTTCTACGCAGTCCGATGCCAACCGTATTCACACGATGGCCATTCCGCCTGCGCGCGGTGTGATTCAAGATTTGGAGGGCACGGTACTCGCACAGAGCAAACCCAGTTTTACACTGGAAATCATCAAAGAACGTGTGCAAGACATAGATTACACACTGCGCGAATTGCAGAATATTTTGCAATTGGATGACAGCGAGCTCGATCGTTTTCGCGATCGCCTCAAACGCCGGCAGCGCCCTTACGAAGGCGTGATGCTGCGCGGCAATCTCGACGATGAACAAATTGCACTGATCGCCGTCAATCGCTATCGGCTTCCCGGCGTAGAAGTGACGGCAAAGTTAGTGCGCGACTATCCTTTTGGCGAGTTGTTTGCACACAGCATCGGCTATGTCGGCCGCATCAGTGAAAAAGAAATGCAAAAAATTGAAGACGCGGGTGAAACCGACAATTACTACGGCGTTTTTTCGATGGGCAAGGTCGGCATCGAAAAATCCTACGAAAAAAAATTACTCGGCACGCCCGGTGCACAAAATGTTGAAACCGATGTGCGCGGCCGCATTCTGCGCACACTGGATCGCAAAGATCCCGTGCGCGGCGCCACGCTGACGCTGTATCTCAATGTGCGCATGCAGCAGGCTGCGGTGGAAGCGCTGGCCGGCAGACGCGGTGCGGTGGTGGCCATTGATGTGAATACGGGCGGCGTGGTTACTGCGGTGAGCACGCCGTCGTTTGATCCCAATTTGTTTGTCGCCGGGATCAGCGGCAAAGATTACGGCGCACTGCGCGACTCGCCCGATTTGCCTCTGCTCAACCGTATCATCGCCGGCGAATACCCGCCGGGCTCTACCATCAAACCGCAGTTGGTACTTGCCGGCTTGGATGGCGGATTTATTACACCTGAATATCAAATTTATGACCCTGGCTTCTTTCAACTGCCAGGGCAAACGCGCAAATTTCGCGATTGGAAAAAAGGCGGCCACGGCAGCGGCATCAACGCACATTTAGCGATTGCACAATCCTGCGACATTTACTTTTATCAGCTGGCCCACCGCATGGGCATAGACCGCATGCACGATTTCTTGGCGCCATTTGGTTTGGGGCAGCTGACCGGCGTAGACCTCAGCGGCGAGCGCAAAGGGGTATTGCCCTCGCGCGAATGGAAGCGCAAACGCTTCAAACAGGCGTGGTATCCGGGCGATTCCATCAACGCCGGCATTGGACAGGGCTACCACCTAGCCACTCCCATGCAGCTGGCCGCCGCCACGGCGACCTTGGCAAGACGCGGCATTCGCATCCAACCGCACTTAGTAAAAGCCATCGACGGCATGGATATTGCGCCGGCCTACGACACGCCCATCTTGTTGCGCAACCCACGCCACTGGGATACCGCGATTGGCGGCATGCATGAAGTAACACAAGGCCCGCGCGGCACCGCCAAAAAAGTCTTCGCAGATGCTCCTTATACTGTAGCCGGTAAAACAGGTACGGCTCAGGTGGTTGGCATCGCCCAAAACGAAAAATACGATGCCGCCAAACTGGCCGAACGCCAGCGCGACCACGGCCTATTCGTCGCCTTTGCTCCCGTAGACAAACCCCAAATTGCCATCGCGGTGATCGTGGAAAACGGCAACAGTGGCTCTGGTGCCGCCGCCCCCGTAGCGCGCCAAGTGTTAGACGCTTGGCTGCTCGGGCATTCTCCTGTGCCTACTGCCATCCAGAAACCGATCGCCCTTGAAGCAGCCTCCCACGGAGCGGAAGAGTGAGAACCAGCCCAGACTTCATCCGTCAACTACCCACCACCGGCGCTATTCACCGCACGCTGTGGCAGCGCCTGCATATCGACCCCGTACTGCTGCTGTTGCTATGCGCCCTCGCCGGCTACGGCCTGTTTGTGTTGTACAGCGCCGCGGACGACCATTTGATTGCGATGGAAAAACAGGGCGGCTTTTTTGTGCTGGGTGTGTGCGTCATGATTGCCGTCGCTCAAATAAATCAAAGCACTTTGAGATTGGTTGCGCCTGTGCTGTACGGACTGGGCGTGCTGCTGGTGATCGCCGTTGCATTGTTTGGCGAGATATCTATGGGCGCGCGGCGCTGGTTGGACATCCCCGGCCTGCCGCGTTTCCAACCCTCGGAGATGCTCAAAATTGGCCTCCCCGTGATGCTGGCTACCTACTTTCACGAGCGCAGCACACCGCCTCGCTTCAAGCATGTGTTCTGGTCGCTGGTGATGATAATGGTGCCAGTGACGCTGATCGTGCGCCAACCAGATCTCGGCACTGGTCTTCTCGTGTTGTCATCCGGCCTGATGGTGCTGTTTATGGCCGGCATTCATTGGGGCTATATTGCTGCAGCGATCGCTGTCGCCGCGGCTGCTGCACCCGTCATGTGGTTTTTTGTAATGCACGATTACCAACACAAACGCGTGCTGATGCTGTTCGATCCGGAATCCGACAAACTCGGCGCGGGCTGGAACATCATCCAATCGCAAACCGCCATCGGCTCCGGCGGCTGGGCTGGCAAAGGCTGGCAGCAAGGCACGCAATCGCAATTGAATTTTTTGCCAGAGAGCCACACCGATTTCATCATTGCCGTGTTGTCGGAAGAACTGGGTTATCGCGGCGTGTTGGTGCTGTTGTGTATCTATTTGCTGATTGTTGCGCGCGGGCTGTGGATCAGCTGGCACGCACAGGAAACATTTGGTCGTCTACTCGGCAGCACCATCAGTATCACTTTTTTCCTGTATGCTTTTGTTAATATGGGAATGGTTTCCGGCATACTACCAGTTGTTGGTGTACCGCTACCCTTAGTGAGTCAAGGCGGAACTGCCATTGTTATTTTGATGATTGGTTTTGGTTTATTGATGTCCATCAGCACCGAGAAAAAAAGGCCCGTTTACTGATGAAAACGATACTAGCGCGCATGATTTCACACTCTCGTTTCCAGACCGGCATTCTGCTCGGTTGCTTATTGGCCGCCGGCCATGTGCACGCAGGCGAATACGAGCAGCGCAGCGATGTGCAAGCGTTTGCAGAAGAAATGCAAACGCGCTACGGCTTCAAAAAAGAAGATGCGCTGGAAATTTTGTCGCACGCCGAAAAGAAGCAAACCATATTGGATGCCATTGCCCGCCCTGCAGAAAAAGCCAAGCCGTGGAAAGATTACCGCAAGATTTTTTTGACCGATGCGCGCGTGGATGGCGGCGTCAATTTTTGGCTGACGCACGAACAAACTCTGCAAGCTGTATCGAACAGTTTTCAAGTTGAACCAGAGATGATCGTCGCCATCATCGGCGTCGAAACCAGTTACGGCAGGAATACCGGCAGCTATCGCGTCATCGACGCACTCGCCACGCTCGCGTTTGACTATCCACCGCGCTCAGCTTTTTTCCGACAAGAATTGCAAAACTTTTTGCTGCTAGCACGCGAACAGAAAAAAGATCCGCTCACGCTGAAAGGCTCCTACGCGGGCGCCATGGGCTACGGGCAATTCATGCCCTCCAGCTATCGCAACTACGCCGCCGATTTTGATAAAGACGGTTTCGCCGATATCTGGGGCAACCAAGCCGATGCCATCGCCAGCGTCGCCAACTATTTCAAAAAACACGGCTGGCAAGCGGGCGAACCCGTGCTGGCGCGCGCCAACACGATCGCCGGTTTTGATACCAGCCTACTGGCGACCACAGGGGGCTTTAAACCCAAACTCTCGCTACAGGAGATCGCCGAGCGCGGCGCATCGCCCGTGGTAGGCGGCTTGGGCAATGCACGCAAGGCCGTGCTGATTAGCCAAGAGGGTGACTACGGCACTGAATACTGGTTAGGGTTCGACAACTTCTATACCATCACGCGCTACAACAACAGCAGCATGTACGCCATGGCCGTTTTCCAACTGGCCGATGTCATCAAAGCTGAGCACGCTTCGCGCAAAAAACAAGCCGTCGCCTCCCCCCCCTAACCGCAATCGCAACAGGCGATCGCACAGCAAGCCCCGCTAACCTACGGAGCCCATCGTGATGAGCAACCTGAACTGTCCATGCCATTTCCCCCGCAACCGTGCCTCCACTCTGCTGAGACTGCTCGGCGCGGTGCTGGTGTCCTTGTCTGTGCTAACACTCACCGCCTGTACCAGCGGCAGCAGTAGCAGTAGTGGCGGTCGCTACGCGCAAGACCAAGATAGCCTGCCAGACGACGGCCGCATCCTTGATCCCGACAATATCCCCGACGCCGTACCCAAACTGGAACCGCGTTCCGCTGGTGGCAATAAATCGCCGTACACCGTGCTCGGCGAAACCTACCAAGTGATGCCAGCGAGCAACGGCTACACCGCAACCGGCAAAGTGTCGTGGTATGGCAAAAAATTTCACGGCTACAAAACATCCAACGGCGAAATTTACGACATGTACAAAATGAGCGCCGCGCACCGCAATCTACCCATCCCCAGTTATGTGCGCGTCACTAACTTGAGCAATGGCCGCACCGCCATCGTGCGCGTGAACGACCGCGGCCCCTTCCACTCCGAACGCATCATGGATCTCTCTTACGCTGCCGCTGTAAAACTCGACATCGTACGCGCAGGCACTGCCACCATGCGCCTTGAGGCCATCGACCCCAGCAACTACGACTACGCCGCAGGCGAAGCCGCCCGCGATCGCCTCCACAACACAAAAACCAAATCTGCTGCCGCACCAGCACGCACAACCAACAGTTACGATTTACCGCAAAAAACACCCACCGCAACGGGCAGTGCTTATTTGCAAGCAGGCGCTTTTCGCAATCAAGATTCCGCCTTTGCACTGCGCGATCAGTTGAAAACCCTGACCGGACAATCCGTGAATGTCGATAGCATCGGCGGCTTCTACAAAGTGCGCATCGGGCCTTTAGACCCCGATGAAATCCGCAACATCAGCGAGTTGCTGATGCAGCGCGATTTACCCAAACCGCAGGTGGTTTATTTCTAGCAATGCACGCCTCTTCTCAACATTTACACCACGATGTTTTGGTCATCGGCAGCGGTGCCGCCGGTTTAACACTCGCGCTGAATTTGGCCAGCAAAGGCAGCATTGCTGTGATCAGCAAAGGCCAGTTGCAAGACGGCTCCACGCGCTACGCGCAGGGCGGCATTGCGGCGGTGTTGGACAGCAACGATTCCACGGAGGCGCACATCAGCGATACGCTGGTCGCCGGTGCCGGACTGTGCAATGAAGACGCGGTGCGCTTTACGGTGGAAAACGGGCGCGACAGCATTCAGTGGTTGATCGATATCGGCGTGGATTTCACGCGCGAACCCGGCGGCACGGAGTTTCACCTCACGCGCGAAGGCGGTCACAGCACGCGCCGCATTATTCACAGCGCGGACGCCACTGGGCGCGCCGTATCTAGCACATTAAGTGAACAAGCGCTCGCACAAAAAAATATCGCCGTGTTTGAAAATCATTTGGCGATTGATTTGATCGTGCAAGCCGACGCTGACAGCGGGAAAATGCGCTGCACTGGCGCGTATGTATTTGATAGCGAAAAAAATGAAGTGAAAGTGTTTCATGCGCGCTTTGTGGTGCTCGCCACCGGCGGCGCGAGCAAGGTGTATTTGTACACCAGCAATCCCGATAGCGCATCTGGCGACGGCATTGCGATGGCGTGGCGCGCCGGCTGTCGCGTGGCGAATATGGAATTTAATCAATTCCATCCCACTTGTTTGTTTCACCCAAAAGCCAAATCACTGTTGATGACCGAAGCGCTGCGCGGTGAAGGCGCACATCTCAAATTGCCGTCTGGCGAGCGTTTTATGGCGCGTTTTGATGAGCGCATGGAATTGGCGCCGCGCGATATTGTGGCGCGCGCCATCGATCATGAAATGAAACGCCTCGGCATCGATTTTGTGCTGCTCGATATCAGTCACAAAGCCGCGGATTTTATTCGCGAACATTTTCCCACTGTGTATGAAAACTGTTTGCAATACGGCATTGACATCACAAAGAAGCTATCCCCGTCGTTCCCGCTGCACATTACACCTGCGGCGGCGTGGTAGTGGACAAACGCGGTCGCACCGACCTCAGCAATTTGTACGCCATCGGTGAAACTTCTTGCACCGGTTTGCACGGCGCCAACCGCATGGCGAGCAATTCGCTGCTGGAATGTTTTGTGTACGCGCGTTCTGCTGCCAACGACATTGCGCAGCGCTGGCAACAAGTGCCCGCACCAGACTCTGCACCTTCGTGGGATGCGTCGCGCGTGATCGATTCCGATGAAGCGGTGGTCATTTCACACAATTGGGACGAGCTGCGCCGCTTCATGTGGGACTATGTGGGCATCGTGCGCAGTTGCAAACGCTTGCAGCGCGCATTGAATCGCGTGGAAGTTTTACAGCGTGAAATTCTGGAGTACTACACGCATTACCGCGTGAGCAGTGATTTCTTAGAATTGCGCAATCTCGCCATCGTCGCCAAATTGATTATTCGCTCGGCGATGTCGCGCCGTGAAAGTCGCGGCCTGCACTACAACATCGACTACCCGACTACCAGCCCCATCGCACGCGATACCATTTTAGTGCCGACCAATTTTGCCGGCCAAGATGTTCGGCTCGATTAAACCGCCATCATTCACTGACTGTTTTTAATGATATTTAAGATGCGCACAAGATCAGCTTCTTCCGGCACTGTGTGACCCAAACGCCACGCGAGCAAATCCTGATCTTCCGTTTCCAACAATTTTACATACGCGTCTTGATCCGCTTCCGGCAACGCTTGGAAATGTTTGTCGGCAAACGGCACCAACCACAAATCCAACTCCAACATGCCGCGGCGACTGCGCCAGCGCACACGCTGAAAATTATGTTTCTCTGACATTGCGGCACGCCTCTGAAAGTTCTTTAATGTCGCCATTATACCTTTCGGATTTTGTCACATGCGTCAGTTTGCCGCTTTATCAGATGTCACCGTTGTCAGCACGCTAGATGACAGCCTTCGGGCTTCTCGCCATCAACGGCATCGACAGCTCGAAATTTCTGCAAGGACAAATCACCTGCAATATGCAAGACATTACACCGCAACAATCGCGCCTCGGTGCGCACTGCACCCACAAAGGCCGCATGGTGGCGAGCTTCCGCCTGCTGCAAAACGCCGAACACAGTTATTTATTTGTACTGCCAAAAACAACGCTGGCAACGCTGCAAAAATCACTCGCCAAATACATCGTATTTTCCAAAGCAAAACTCAGCGACGCATCCGGTGATTATGTGTTGCGAGGCATCAGCGGCGCGCAAGCGCAACAACGCGTAGCGGAAGTGTTTGGCGCTGCGCCCAACGCTTCGAACGCGCAACACAGCAATGAAAACGGCAGTGTGATTTGCATCAACGCACAAACGCCGCGCTATCTCTGCGTCATACCACAAGCATCGGCCGCTGCAGTGGACAGTGCGCTGTCTGCCTCTGCACAAATTGCCGACAGCCACTACTGGCACTGGTTAGATATTCGTGACGGCATCGGCTCCGTGCATGCCGAGACAATCGAAGAATTTATTCCGCAAATGCTGAACCTGCAATTACAAGAAGGCATCAGTTTCACCAAAGGTTGCTACACCGGACAAGAAATTGTGGCGCGCATGCAATATCGCGGCATTTTGAAAAAAGCGATGTATCGCATCGGCGGCAGAGGCACAGCGCCCGCGCCAAACACCGCTGTTTTCCAAGACGGCCACGCGCAAGCCGCCGGCCATATTGTTTGTGCGGAAAATATTGCTGATGAAAACTGGGAAGCGCTCGCGGTTATCAATCACGACGCCATTGCACAAAAAATTGCGTTGGAAAATTTATCAGCGCTCACGGTATTGCCACTCCCTTACGACATACCCGTAGCCACGGCATAAACTTTGTATCACCACAGCGGATCAATACAGGAGCAGCGTCATGGCAACAGTAGGTTTGATCGGACTGGGTCGCATGGGTGGCAACATGGCGCGGCGCTGGCGACAACACGGCGTGAATGTGATCGCTTTTAACCGCAATCACAGCGTGACAGAAACACTGGCCGCCGAGTGCGGCGTGATTGCCGCCAATTCCATTGCGCAATTAGTGCAGCAATTACCTGCCCCGCGCATTGTGTGGTTGATGCTGCCCGCCGGCGCTGTCACGCAACAACACATCGACAGCGTGCTGCCTCTGCTATCAGCGGGCGATGTGTTGGTCGACGGCGCCAATTCGTATTTCAAAGATTCTCTAGCGCGAGCAGAAAACATTCACAACAACAGCGCCGTGCAGTATGTCGACGCCGGCGTTTCCGGCGGCGTATGGGGCTTGCAAAATGGCTACTGCATCATGGCCGGCGGCAGAGCAGAAGCGATCAAAACCATTACCCCACTGCTGCAAACTTTAGCGCCAGCTGCCGATCGCGGTTGGTTACACACGGGAAAAACGGGCAGCGGCCATTTCACCAAAATGGTTCACAACGGCATCGAGTACGGCATGATGCAGGCGCTCTCGGAAGGCTTTTCGCTGCTAAAAGCACGCGACGATTTTCAACTCGACCTCGCCGCGATTGCCGAACTGTGGCGGCACAGCAGCGTGGTGCGCAGTTGGCTGCTGGATTTGTGCGGTGATTTTCTGCAGCACGATCAACAACTCGACAATATCGCACCGTTTGTTGCTGACTCCGGCGAAGGGCGCTGGACAGCACTCGAAGCCATCGAGCAGGGCGTTCCCGCACCCGTGATGAGCTTGGCGTTAATGATGCGTTTTGCCAGCCAAGGTAACAATGATTTCAGCGACAAAATGCTCGCCAAAATGCGCGCAGGGTTTGGCGGTCATGCGGTGACACACAACAGCGCGAAAAAATAATTTCTCGCTAATACCATCCCTGCAACAACAGCAAGCTCGCCGGCAGTGCAGGATCATCTGCATCCGTAACGGCATACAACTGCCCGTTTTGCGCCAAGGCAATGCCTTCGATTTTGTGCATGCCCGACACGCGCTGCAACACCACCAACTACTCGCCACACACTAACGCGCCTTCGATATTGCAATCAGCCAACTGCAAAGCGGCATACAGCGCCAACGCTTCAAAATCCGGTTTCGCCGCTTTGCGCGCCTTTTTCTCTGCCGGCAACTCACCCGCAAGCAAACGCACAGCCTGAAAGTAATCCACATCGTCCAAGCGAAACATGCTGAGATGCAAATCATCGTCAGCCACCACAAAAAAACGCTGGCCGTGAATCACCAAACTGCGGCTAGAATACAGGCTCCATCACAGCAGCAGATTGTGCCATGCGCGATTTTTGGCAATCCAATCATTAGCTTGCTAGTAAAAACCGGAAAACCACGCTAAACAACTGGGAAGCATATGAATTCCATCACACTAACACGAGGTAAATCAGCACTCTGTTTCATTTTGATTCTCACTTCTATTGCCGCAATTTACCTTAGTCTATTGACTAACAGCGAGACCGTTGGCAGCTATCTTGATTTTCAGATTTTCACTGAACAAGCTAAAAGCATGCTGGCAACAGGCCAATTATATGAAAGAGATTTATCGCTCTACGGCCCAGGATCAGCTGTATACAAGTATCCACCTCTGTACGGCTCACTCCTAGCTCTAGGGCTGCAACAAGGGCTGTCTGTAGCAATCCTTGGTCACATTGGGTGGCTGCTACAAATTATCTGCTGGTTTGCAGCTTTTATTATTATCTATCGCTGTAGCAATAACTCATCCAGCAATTACTCATGGCTACTCCTTAGCATTATCTGCACTTACTGGTTTGCTAATGACTACTTCCGCCAAAATGCCTACCGTCTACAACTGGAGCCTTACATCCTCCTCATACTTTCGTTAGCGCTTCATGACTTCATCAAAAACAAAGACTTTCGTTGCGGATTTTGGATAGGGCTAACCGCCGCGTTGAAAGTATATACGCTGTTTATGCTCCCTCTTTTTGTATTATCTGGACGATGGCGTTCTTTAGCTGGTGCTTTTCTCGGCATTATCTCTACTCTCGCATTAACCCTGCCGATACTTGAATGGAGAGAACACACTTTCTATCTTCTAAATGTGTTCCCCGTGCTAATGCAAGAAGGCGTTTCCGGATTTTCTGAAAATATTTCTATCGCTCGTATGCTAGTCCCTTATACGATGCTTCGCCCTAACATCAGACCAGATTTCCCTCAATTATTTACACACAGCGTAGCGATTGTACTTCTAGCTATAACCGCAATACGCATGCTAATAACCAAAATACACATGGCATCCTATACTGGGGCGAGTATAGATTTTGCCGCCATTTTTTCCATCATGCTGATATACATGCCAAATTTTTGGTGGAACTACCAGATACTTAATTTGCTCCCCGGCACCGTGGCCGCCTGTTTATGCTTACCGCATTACCGACGATATCTTCTCCCTTTATTACTTTTAACGGTGATGCTGATAGCGCAGATAGCTATTACTATCCCAGAACTGTGGCAACCAAAATTTTCCGATGCCGCTTTTGATTGGCTCGGCGACCCAAATTTTATTATCGTGCGTGGATCAATCCAAATTTTTCTAGTCATTGCCGTTTTACTGTCACAACTGATATTTCATCACCGCATGCTATGTAACAAAGAAAATCTTCTTAGCCCTCCACGATAAGCTGTGCGCCATGGCAACCACGCGAACATTACGAAACTCTCCTCCTAAAAAATATGTCAAAATGCTGACACACCACTCGCACAGGAGAAGCTTGGCATGCGCGATTTTTGGATAGCTCCCTCCATTCTTTCAGCAGATTTTGCGCGCCTCGGTGAAGAGGTCGACCAAGTATTGGCCGCTGGCGCCGATGTGGTGCACTTCGATGTGATGGACAACCACTATGTGCCCAACCTCACTATTGGCCCCATGGTGTGCAAAGCACTGCGCAACTATGGCATCACCGCGCCGATCGATGTGCATTTGATGGTGAAGCCGGTGGATCGCGTAATCGGCGATTTTATTGAAGCGGGTGCGAGCTACATCACCTTCCACCCAGAAGCCTCCGAACATATTGATCGCTCGCTGCAACTGATACACAGCGGCGGCTGCAAAGCCGGCTTGGTGTTGAACCCAGCCACTTCACCAGATTGTTTGAAATATGTGATGGATAAATTGGACATGATTTTGCTGATGTCGGTGAACCCGGGCTTTGGCGGGCAATCATTTATTCCAGCCACTTTAGAAAAATTGCACGAAGTGCGCGCATTGATTGATGCCAGCGGCTACAACATTCGCTTGGAAGTGGATGGCGGGGTGAGCGAAAAAAATATTGCGGAAATTGCCGCAGCGGGCGCAGACACTTTTGTCGCCGGTTCTGCCATTTTCAACAAGCCCGATTACAAAGCTGTCATTGACGCGATGCGAACGGCTCTGACTTCTGTATAAAACGAGAGACAACTTATGGACACGATAAAACCTTACAGCGCGCGGCAAGAAAAGTTTGGCTCTTGGTTAATTCGCAACATCGGCAAATGGCAAGTCGCCGTGTATCGCGCTACCGGTGGTCGCGTGTGGAATCGCTTTCTCGGTGCGCCAGTCGCCATCCTCACCAGCACCGGACATAAATCCGGCGCCATTCGCCGCACGCCATTATTATTTTTGGAACAGGGCGAAACCGTGGTGATTGCTGCCTCCAAAGGCGGGATGTCGAAACCGCCAATTTGGATGTTCAATTTACAGAAAAAGCCCGCGTGCGAAATTCAAATCGGCGCGCGCAATCGCCCCATGCTCGCGCGCATCGCCAGTGAAGAAGAAGAAAAAGTGTTGTGGCCTAAACTCACAAACATCTACGCTGATTTTGCGGAATACCGTGCGCGCACTAATGGCGTGCGCCATATTCCTCTGTTCGTGTTGGAGCCGCGTTAACAACCGGCTCTATTGCCAAGCGACATAACACACCACGCGTATCTTCACCCCACCACTGCAAGCTGCTCGGACTCACCGACGCAGGTAGGTGCACAAATAAACGCCGCTGACTGGATGGCAACCATTGCACAGGAAGCAACAGCGGCCAATCTTGCCAACGCACCTCGCGCAAGGCGATGCTCCAACCAGAGACATGCGTTGCCGCTACAAATGCCGTGCCGTAATAGCGCACCACATCGCCATCTGTCAGATAGATTTTGTTGATTGCTTCTACGCCGCCAATTTCTTGCAACACATAATCAACAAATGCTTTCTTAGTAGTCGGCGTTTGTCGCTCAACACGCGCCGTGCAACCCACGGCAACCGGAACAATGGCTTGCTTGGCTTGATAATAAATATCCATATTTTTTTCATGCAAGTATGTGCGACTATTTTCTAAAGTGGCAGGCAATCCCCGCAAAGCGTCCTCGCGCAAACTCGCGTGGTGGCGGAAGTTACCGCTCAAAGCCACCACTTTTGCCAATTCCATTTTGTTGGCGTAATCACCCAGCACTACCCACGCCGCCGCACTGGCTGAAAGCACGCCGCCTACAAGCAGCACCACAACGCCATTAGCGAATACATTTCTAAACTGCAGCAGTTTCAAGGCAGAAAAAAACCATAGCGGCGCGATATACACATAGTAGCGCGACACATCCGCATCCAAACCCATCCAGCGGTAGCGCCCTACCGCGATTGTGCAGGCGATGACAAAGAAAAAAATCAATGTGTGGTCGGATAAATTACCCGTACGCAAAATCCAGCAGCGCCACACGCTGTGCGCGACGGATAGCAGCATCAGCACACCGAGCCAACGACAATCACCCCAGGCGCTGAACGGAAACGCCAAATACTGCAACAACAAATTGGGAGCTTGCCAAAAGAAAGGATTCGGCCGTTGCAACAATGAACTCGTATTGGGCTCTGGCAACAGCAGCCACACCATCAATAAAACAAAAACACTATAGCCACACAGCTCCACAGCAGACAATTTTTTACCGGCACGCCACTGCACCAACAACAACCAGGAAAAACCAGCAATAGCAGCAATGCCAGAACCACAAGAAAATGCAGACAATAACAAGAACACACACGATAGCCACAAACGGCGTGGAGATTGCCACTGCGCGATATACGCCGCCAAAGCAAACAACACAGCCAAGTAATGCTGTATTAACACTTCCCAATTAATCACATAAGTTTGCAGCGGATTAACAAACAGCAGCAGTGCTAACACCGTGCAAACAATGGGGCGCTGAACATCTCGCGACACAATGCGCAGCAAGCACCATGCACACGCCAATGACAACAGAAATGAAGCCGTGCGCACAAAACGACCCGACGCACCAAACCACGCGAAATCGATCCAGAAGAATAATTTTGGCACCGCCAAAATATGTACCAGCGCATATTTGCGCAGCAATTCCTGTGCAATCTCGATAACGCCTAGTGTATTGAGTTGTTGAAATGCAGGCAGCGTGTCCCACATTTCGCCGAAAATGCCATCGCTGTGCGCCAGCCACTGCCAATAAACAGCCAGCAGCAACCAACAACCCGCAAAGACTTTTAAGCCAGTAGGCAAACTGCGCAGCAACATCCCTGTCTCACTGCGCTGCATCTTGTTTTATGCTCGAATGTTTGCCGTGATAAATTGCTGCACTGCCTGTAAATCTTTTGGCAATACCGTGCAGCGTTCTTCACGCGCAAACAAATCACTCATGTGCGATGGCAGTGGCGGATCTTGCGGGTAGCCTGCTTTGCGCACCGCTTCGGGAAACTTCGCCGGATGCGCCGTCGCCAGTGTAATCACCGGCAACTCTTTGCTGCTGCGGCACTGGCGCGCCGCTTCCACGCCGATGGCGGAATGCGGATCCAACAGATACTCACTTTCCGCCAATACTTGCGCAATGGTTTTACAAGTTTGCTCGTCGCTCACCGCGAGACTGGCAAACAATTCGCGCGCTTTCGCAAAACGCGCCACATCAATAGACACCGCACCGTTTTTGAAATCTTCCATCAATTTCGCAATCGCTGCGCCATCACGGTCGTGCAATTCAAACAACATACGCTCGAAATTGCTGGAGATCATGATGTCCATGCTGGGTGAGAGCGTGTGTGCCAGCTCCGTTTTTTCCAAACGATTGCCACTCATAAAGCGGTGCAAAATATCGTTGCGATTGGTGGCAATAATCAATTGCTCAATCGGCAAGCCCATGCGTTTGGCGACATAGCCTGCAAAAATATCGCCAAAGTTTCCAGTCGGCACAGAGAATTGCATCGCACGCTGTGGTGCGCCCAATTGCACAGCGGCGTAAAAGTAATACACCACTTGCGCCATGATGCGCGCCCAGTTGATCGAGTTCACCGCCACTAACGGTTTGCCTTGCAAGAACGCTTGATCGGCAAAGGAATCTTTTACCATCTGCTGACAGCCATCAAAATTGCCTTGCACCGCAATGTTGTGAATATTCGGCGCAAGCACCGTCGTCATTTGCTTGCGCTGTACATCGGATACACGCTGATGCGGATGCAAAATAAAAATATCGATATTTTCACAGCGACGGCAACCTTCAATCGCCGCCGAACCGGTGTCACCCGAAGTGGCTCCCATGATGACCACGCGTTCTTTGCGCTTCGCCAACACCGCATCCAACAAACGCCCCAACAATTGCAACGCCACATCTTTGAACGCCAGCGTCGGGCCGTGAAATAATTCCAACACCCATTCATTGCTATTGAGCTGCACCAAGGGCGTTACTGCTGGATGACGAAAAGTTTTATAGGTGTCGCGAATAATGCTTTCCAATTCTGCTTGCGGAATACAACCGGCGACGAACGGTGAAATCACTTTAATCGCTACTTCGCTGTATGGCAGACCAGACCACGAAGCGATCTCATCAGCAGAAAACTGCGGATAGGTTTCTGGCACATACAAGCCGCCGTCAGAGGCTAATCCGGCCAACAACACTTGTTCAAAATTGAGCGCGGGCGCTTGGCCGCGTGTACTGATATATTTCATTTCAAATTCTCAACTAACTTCAAGTTCCCAAAGTTTCCACACGCAGTTTGACTACTTTGCCTGCGACAAAATCTTTTGTTTCGATGTCGGCAATCACGCCATTGATATCATTTTCTCGCACCACATTGGTAATCAACACGATGCTCACTTGTGCGCTGCCACGCTGCGGTTCTTTCTGGATAATCGCTTCGATGCTGACACCGGCGTTGCTCAGCAATTGCGTCACCGCTGACATCACGCCAGGTTTATCTGCGACCACTAAGCGCAAATAATAGGCGGAGCGAATATTGTTGATCGGCAAAATATCGCGTGCGCGAATTGCCTCTGGCACAAAACCCATGTACGGCACAGGCAAGTGATGATCGTACTTAGTTTTATCGTGAGAAATGGCTCTCGCCACATCGACAATATCGGCAATCACCGCAGAAGCTGTCGGCTCACTGCCCGCACCTGCGCCGCTGTACAGCGTGGGGCCAACCGCATCGCCCATCACCATCACCGCATTTTTTGCGCCTTCCACTTTTGCCATCAAACTGTCTTGCGGAACCAGCGTCGGGTTGACGCGCAATTCCACGCCGTCTTCACTTTCACGCGCAATGCCGAGGTGTTTGATGGCATAGCCCAACTCTTCTGCGTAGCGAATATCTTCTTGTGTAATTGCCGTAATGCCTTCGGTGTAAATTTTTTTAATTTCCAGCGGCATACCAAACGCAATCGACGCCAAAATCACCAATTTATGCGCCGCATCGATGCCTTCCACATCAAAAGTGGGATCGGCTTCCGCGTAACCCAAACGCTGCGCTTCTTTCAACACATCGGCAAACGCGCTGCCGTTGTTGCTCATTTCGGTGAGGATGAAATTGGTGGTGCCGTTGATGATGCCCGCCACCCACTCGATGCGGTTAGCCACCAAACCATCGCGCAGGGCCTTGATGATAGGGATGCCGCCGGCCACCGCCGCTTCATACGCCACCGCCACTTGTTTTTTGGCGGCAGCGGCAAAAATTTCCGCGCCGTGATGCGCAATTAAGGCTTTGTTTGCCGTGACCACATGCTTGCCGTTTTCGATGGCTTTCAACACCAAGTCACGCGCGGCATCCGTGCCGCCGATCAATTCGACGATGATGTCGACCGCTGGATCTTCCAGCACCGCAAAAATATCGCGGCTCAGTGTGACATCGCTGGTATCGCAACCCTCGCGGTCGCGCCGCGCACCCACATGAATGATTTTGACTTCACAGCCAGCGCGCGCATTGATCAGCTCAGCATTGCGCGCCATGACATTAAAAACACCACTGCCGACAGTGCCCAGGCCACACAGCCCCACGGTTACTTTTTTCACGATAAACCCTCTCAAACAAGCCACGCATTGTAGCGCAGGCGCAAGGATTGAACGGCAGAAGTGTGGTGCGAGCCCGAAAACCTCCCCCGAAAAGGGTAGGTAATTTGTGCAACAAATCGGAGGGGTTAAACCCCCTCCCCGCTGCGCGGGACTCCCCCTTGTCAGGGGGAGAAATGCCACTTCGCTCAGATGCTCAAAGTGCCGTGGCGTTGAGGATGGTCACGCCGCCGGCATCTTTCAGCACTTTGGGTTTGCCCTCGATGGTGACGATGACATCTTTGCCTGGAATGCCGATGAGGATGTCGGCTTTGCCATCAGCGTTGATATCACCCGCTGACACCGACGCGCCACCGGCCGCTTGGCGCGAAGTGCGCCATTGGAGTATAGTACAGACATGCTGACTGTCATCGAATCGCGGAGGAAATGGGTCATGCCTCGTAATACCAAAACCATCGAAGCAAGAGATGCCAAACGCAATATTGGCGAAGAACTGCTGGCTGCCATCCGTGAAGTGAAAGCGGGAAAGGTTGGCGCACAGTATCAAATTGAGCCCAATGAAATTGTCACGGCTCGCCTGCAATGCGGTTTGTCACAATCCAAATTTGCAGAGGCTCTGCACATTTCACCGCGCACATTGCAGCAATGGGAACAAGGTCGCCGTCAGCCATCCGGCGCAGCAGAAACACTGCTTAAAATTGTGTCTCGGCATCCAGAAGTACTGACAGAAGTGATGGCAGAGCGCGTATAAGCCTTTTGCTCAACACATTTAGCGCATCATCAACGCGCCACCGGCCGCTTGGCGAGCTTGCGCTGCAATGTGCGGCGGTGCATGCCAAGTGCGCGCGCAGTGGCTGAAATGTTGTGCTCGTGCTCGGCCAGCACGCGCTGGATGTGCTCCCACTCCAAGCGATCGACTGAAAGCGGATTCTCTGCCACGGGCGCGGCTTCATTCGCGGAGGGGTTGAGCAGGGCTTGCAGGATACTGTCGGTGTCTGCCGGTTTGCACAGGTAGTTCACCGCGCCCAGCTTCACCGCCTGCACCGCGGTTTGGATGCTGGCGTAGCCGGTCAGTATCAAGATCTGCATGTCAGCGTTTGTCGCCAGCAGCGCCGGAATGAGTGGCAGGCTGGTCTCCTGCGCAAGCTTCAAATCCTAAATAGCGTGCGAGAAAGCCTGCCCCGCCACCGCTTGTTGCGCCGCCGCGAGGTCTGCCGCCCACTGCACGCGATGCCCGCGCCGCACCAGCGAGCGTTGCAACACGCTGGCGAATACCTCGTCGTCCTCCACCAGCAGAATATCCAATGGCTCACTCATGCAGACAGCGCCAGTTTTGCGAGTGGCAGGGTGATGCGCGTGACCGTGCCGCCGCCGTTGCGCGGTTGCAAAGTGAGCGTGCCACCGGCGCGCTCCAAGCTGGCGTGCGATAACAGCAAACCCAAGCCCATGCCTTTCTCGCTGGTCTTCATCTGCGCGTGCTTGCGCAGGATATGCGCGTCGATGCCCGGACCATCGTCCTCAATCGCAATGCATAGTTCGTGTGTATCCCATTGAATTTGCACACATAAATGACTGCCAGCCTCGGCGGCATTGTTGAGCACATTGATCACAGCCTGCTCCACCACCAAAGGCCAGCTCACGGTGCATGGCTCGCCCGCCTGCACCACAAAATCCGCCTGCGCCTCCGGCCGCAGTAACTGCCAGTTGCCGATCAAGCGCTCCACCCACTGCGCCAAAAACTGAGGGCTTTCGCCGCCCTGCTGATGTTCACGCGCGGTATCGGCCAACTGGCGCAGCGATTGCTGGCAGCGTTCCACCTGCCCCGCCATCAATTGCAAATCCGCCAGCAGGGCGAGATTGTCACGGTGTTCCTGCTGCAAATCACCGAGTAGTACGGCCACACTCGACAGCGGCGTCCCCATCTCGTGCGTGGTGCTGGCGGCGAGGGTTGCCACGGTCAAAATGTTTTCGTCCATCAACTGCTGCTCACGCAAGCGATTGATGGCCTCGCGCTGGCGGCGAACAATGACAGCAATCGAAGTCACAAAATAGGTGATCAAAGCCGCACTAATGCCGACATTCAGCCACATGCCCGCCACATGCCAACTCATGCCGCCCTCGCTCGGCATATTGTGATGCGACATGCTCATGGGCGACAGCACAGGCAGCGGCCAATAGTGAAACATCAGCACGCCCGAAGCCAGCAAGCAAAACGCAGTCAACAGCGCGGTGTAGGTGCGCGACAGCGTGGCCGCCGCGAGTGCAATCGGCACAAGGTAGTACGAAACAAACGGGTTGGTGGCGCCGCCTGCGACATACAGCAACCCTGTCAGCACCGCGCAATCAGCAAAGAGTTGCAGCAGAAATTCGCGCTCGCCCGGCGCTCGGCTTTGCTGGCGAAAAGTTTGCAGACGGTAATGCCCCGTCAACATCACCAACAGCGCGGCACACAACAAGCTCAACAGGGTGTAAAACTGCTCTGCGTCTAGCCACTGCCGCCCCAGCAAAACCGTGAGGATTTGCAGCAGCCACACCCAAGCGCGCAACACTTGCAGTTGCTGCAAATAATCGCTGGTATCCGGCGCGGGCGAGTGAGAGCTAACGCTCATAAAGGGAATGCAATGGAGAGAGGATGCGCTCCCAGCAATCTATGGCCAAGAGCGCAGCAGGTGACACCCATCAACGATGGGCTTTGAGTTTTTCCTTGTGGCGGATCAGCTGGCGATCCAGCTTGCCCACCAAGTCATCAATCGCCGCGTACATATCTTCTGCCACGGCATCGGCAAACAGGTCGGCGCCACTCAAGAAAACGCGCGCATCGGCTTTTTGTATCAATTTATCAACAGTAAGGGTGACATCCGCGCGAGTGATTTTGTCGTGATGACGATCCAGTTTCTCGAGCTTGCTGGTCACATAGTCTTTGAGTGGAAGAGTTACTTCAACATGGTGCCCACTGATATTTAACTGCATAAGACGCTCCTCGGGGTTGCTGTGTACTGCACCTCCACTGTACGACAGGAAAAAAAACAGTCAACTCGCTTTGCAGAAAATAACGCGTTTTTATCAAGAAACTGGCAATTTCAATGCTCGCGTGTCGCGCGAAAGCAAATATCAGGCCAGCGCTCCTCAGTCAGGGCGAGATTGACGCGTGTTGGCGCCAGATAGGTCAAATGATCGCCACCATCCAACGCCAAGTTTTCATGGGTTTTAGAGCGGAACTCTTCCAGTTTTTTCAGGTCTTTGGCCGTCAACCAGCGCGCAGTATAGATGTTCACATTTTCGTACAGGCATTCCACCTTGTATTCATCCTTCAAGCGGTAAGCCACCACCTCAAACTGCAGCACACCCACCGCACCGACGATCAAATCGTTGTTATTCAGCGGCATAAACACCTGCACCGAACCTTCCTCCGAGAGTTGGCGCAGACCTTTCTGCAACTGCTTGGCTTTTAATGGATCTTTCAAGCGAATACGGCGAAATAATTCCGGCGCAAAATGCGGAATACCGGTAAAACGCAGGCTTTCACCGCTGGTAAAGGTGTCGCCAATTTGGATGGTGCCGTGGTTGTGCAAACCGATAATGTCACCGGCCAAGGCCTCCTCTACTAACACGCGCTCACCCGCCATAAAAGTCACGGCATCGGCGATGCGAATATCTTTACCGATACGCACATGCTGCATTTTCATGCCCTGCGTATAACTGCCGGAGCAGATGCGCATAAATGCAATGCGGTCGCGGTGTTTAGGATCCATATTGGCTTGGATTTTGAACACAAAACCAGAAAATTTTTCTTCGTATGGATCAATCACGCGTGTTTCTGTCGCGCGCGCTTGCGGCGCTGGCGCCCACTCGACAAAACCATCCAACATTTCGCGCACACCAAAGTTGCCCAAGGCAGTGCCGAAGAACGCTGGCGTCAACACGCCTGCTAAATACTCCTCCAAATCGAATGGATGCGCCGCACCGCGCACCAATTCAATTTCTGCGCGCACATCGTCGGCATACGGGCCGAGCAATGTAGAAAATTCTTCGCTGTCGATACCTTGAATTTGCACATCGTTTTGAATGGTATGACCAAAACCCTGCTGATACACATGCACGGTATCGGTGTAGAGGTTGTAAACACCTTTGAACTCTTTGCCCATGCCCAGCGGCCAATTTATTGGCGCGACTTTGATGTGCAAAATACTTTCAATTTCATCCAACACTTCCATCGGGTCGCGCGTATCGCGATCCATTTTGTTGACGAAAGTGAGTATCGGTGTGTCGCGCAAACGACAGACATCCATCAGTTTAATGGTGCGATCTTCAACGCCTTTGGCGCCATCGATGACCATCAACACAGAGTCGACCGCGGTCAGCGTGCGGTAAGTATCTTCCGAGAAATCTTCATGTCCTGGCGTATCCAGCAAATTGACAGTTTTGCCTTTGTACGGGAACTGCATCACGGATGAAGTCACGGAAATACCGCGCTCTTGCTCCATCGTCATCCAGTCCGAAGTCGCGTGACGATCCCCTTTTTTGCCTTTCACCGAACCCGCCACTTGTATCGCCTGTCCGAACAACAACAGCTTTTCGGTGATGGTGGTTTTACCTGCATCGGGGTGCGAAATAATCGCAAAAGTGCGGCGCAGGTTGATGTTGTCTTGGAGGTTCATGGCGAGATGGGATGGCCGCTAATAAGAAGGGGGGCATTATAGTCGCGGCTAAGAGCCGCTCCTACATATACAGCGCTGCCCCCTCTTGTAGGAGCGCCACCTTGGCGCGATCAGACTGCTGGCTGCCGCCGCAGAGGCGCACTGCCATCGCGCGGCTTGGCCTGCGGCGCTGCAGTAGGCTTCGGCTTGCCCGCGCTGGGCTTTTTGCTGCCAACATTCTTACTGCTGGCTTTTTTGTTGCTTGGTTTTTTACTCGTTGATTCTTTGTCTACTTTTTTCTTCTTACTGCCCGCCGCTTTGCCGGAGGCTTTCAATTTTTTTGGCCCTAGAAAGCTGCCTTTTAATTCTTTGATGACGCGCCGTTCAAAATTTTGTTTCAGATAGCGTTCAATACTTGCCATCAAATTCCATTCTTGTGCCGTGATCAAAGACACTACCAATCCGGCATTGCCCGCGCGCCCTGTGCGACCAGCGCGATGCACATAGTCATCACCTTTGCGTGGCATATCAAAATTGATCACCAAATCCATGCCGGCAATATCCAAACCGCGCGCAGCGACATCGGTGGCAATCAGCACATTGATATGACCTTGATTGAGGCGCGACACCGCCTGCTTACGATCCTTGTGATCTTTTTCGCCATGCAACACAAACACTTTGGCCGAGCCCTTGCCGGCTTTATGTGCGGCAATCAGCACGCCGCCTAAACGATCGGCTTGATCGCGCGTGTTGGTAAACACCATCGCTTTTTCATAGGTTTCATTTGCCAACAACCACAACACCATTTTTTCTTTGTGTTTTGCATCATCGGCAGGGATGATCTGCTGCGTGGTGGCGCTATTCATCTGGCTCACCGGATTCAAGCGCAGCACTTGCGGCTCGCGCATCACGTTCGCCGCCAATTCAAACAGCGCACCGCTGCTGGTGGCAGAAAACAACAGCGTCTGCCGCTCGGGACTGCAGGCATTCACCAATTGCAAAACATCCTCGCTGAATCCCATATCCAACATGCGGTCGGATTCATCGAGCACCAACACTTCCAAATCTTGCAGCTCCAAATATTTCGCATTGAGCTGCTCCAATAAACGCCCCGGTGTGCCGATCACAATATCGGGATTTTTGCGCAGCGCCGCTGCCTGCTTTTTGAAATCTTCGCCGCCAGTAATCAGCGCGGCTTTGATAAAAGTAAATTGCGCCAGCAGCTCCACTTGCTGCAGTGTCTGCTGCGCCAATTCGCGCGTGGGCAACAAAATTAGCGCACGGGTGGCGGTGCGCGGTTTGGATTCCTGCAACAAACGATGCAACACCGGCAACAAAAATGCCGCCGTTTTTCCGCTGCCGGTTTGGGCAATCACGCGCAAATCTGCACCTTGCACAGCCAGTGGAATCGCTTCTTTTTGCACCGGCGTCGGCTCGCTAAAGCTCAACGCTTCCAGCGCTTTTAATAGGCGTTCGTGTAACGGCAATTCAGCAAACATATAACTCTCGCAAAATAATTTTGTGTGTTGATATTACAAACGGCGATGTTGCAGCGCGGGCAAGCTGGCGCGCACTTCCGCCATGCGCGCCGTATCCAACACCCCACTCACCACGCCTTCACCTTCAGGCAATACAGCCAACACTTCGCCCCACGGGTCGATCAGCATACTGTGGCCCCAAGTGCGGCGACCATTGCGATGTGTACCACCTTGCGCTGCCGCCAATACGAAGCACTGGTTTTCAATCGCACGCGCACGCAGCAATACTTCCCAATGCGCTTGCCCAGTGGTGTGAGTGAACGCTGAGGGTACGACGATCAACGCACAATCACCCAACGCGCGATACAACTCCGGAAACCGCAAGTCATAGCACACCGATAAACCCACACGACCAAACGGCGCAACAAAACTGCCAACGGCATCGCCCGCCACAATCGTGCGCGCTTCATCAAAACACTCATTGCCTTTTTGAAAGCCAAACAAATGCATTTTGTCGTAGCGCGTTACACACTCACCCTGCGGATTAAATACCAGTGTGGTGTTCAACACTTTTTCTGCATTGGGCGATTGCAGAGGAATGGTGCCGCCGATTAACCACAGGCCGTGCTGCTGCGCCAATTCACGCAGGCAATCTTGCATCACACCCACGCCAAAAATTTCTGCATGCGCGACTTTATCTTTTTCGTGCATACCGATGATCGACCAATACTCCGGCAGCAACACCAACTCCGCGCCAGCAGCCGCGGCTTCCTGCACCAGCTGCTGCGCGGCAGCGATATTTTCGGCTACTGGAGGCGTGGAAATCATTTGAATGGCGGCGAGATTTATTTGCATACCGAAAACCTCGCCACCACCATCGCATGATCGCTGACATACGGCTTATTGCTGCCCAAATGCTTGCTGCAAACCTCCCACTCCTGCAACTGCCAGCGACTACCGGCTGCGCGCGGATGGAAATGCCAAGAAAAAAACAAATGGTCTAATCCCACTAATTCATCATCACCGTGAAATGTGATGTAGTTTTTTGCATCTGCGCGCAGCAAATCTTTTTCTAAATCCAACAGGTGATACAAACCCCAATCGGCGCGGCGACCGCTGCGATTATTGGCACTGCGACGAAAACGCGCATCACCTTTGATTAAATCCGTCACGCCGCTGGGATGACGGTCATTGCAATCGCCCGCCACGATCACGGCATCGCTAGACTGCTGCAATTGTTGATTCATCAACACACGCAGCACCGCCGCTTCTGCCAAGCGCCGCATACCCGACAGCGCGCGACCGATATCCGACCAACTGTCGGCATTCGTGCCGTAATAGCCGTCATTCCCTGGCGAAGTTTGTCGGCGCGATTTCAAATGCGCGTTAAAAACTGTCACCGTGCGCGCATCGCTGCAGCGCAAACGCAATTTCAAAATCGGGCGCGAAAAATGTTGGATATCCACCGCCATGCGATAACGCGCATCGTCGGTGCGCCAATTTAATTCGCTGGGAAACTGCGTGATCCACTCCGCACTCACGATTTCCCAATCGCGATGCACCAATGCCGCCACTTGCATTTCGTCTTCGGCTTCGCCACACACGGCGCGGTATTGCTCCGCCAAACCCGCTGTTTGCAACACATCCTGCAATGCGGTTTTGCTCCACACTTCTTGCAGCGCTATTACCGCCACAGGATGCGCCTTCAACTGCTCGGCTATCCAACCGACTTTGCGCTGGTACTGCGCGGGCGTCCACGCAAATTCGCCGAACATTTGTCTGCTCGGCAACTGCAAATTGCAGAGATTAAATGTGCTGATGGAAAAGCTCATCACACGCTCACAGCGCGCAGAGCCATAAAACGGACGCAGCTGCCAAGTGGGGAAGCCCACTGGTGACGCACGCGGCTGCGCCGTTATGATGCGAAGCTGTTTTATTCATTAATGAGGATGGCAACATGAGCGAGCAAAAACCGGTTATTGCAGTGGTGGGCGGCACGGGTGATTTGGGTTCCGGCCTTGTTTTTCGCTGGTGCAGAGCAGGCTACCATGTCATCGTCGGCTCGCGCAAAGCAGAGAGCGCAGTAGAAGCTGCCGCCGCCATGAAAGCGCGTGTGCCTAACGCGCAGATCGAAGGCATGGAAAACAGTGCCGCCGCCGCCAAAGCTGACATCGTGTGCATGACGGTGCCTTTCTCACATCAACAAGACACACTGGCGAGCATCCACGCTGCCGTGCAGGGCAAAATTTTTATTGATGTCACCGTTTCCTTGAAACCACCCAAAGTTGCCACCGTGCAACTGCCCGCAGAAGGTTCGGCTGGCGTGATCGCACAAAAAACACTCGGCGAACAGGTGCGCGTCGTGTCTGCGTTTCAAAACATTGCTGCCGCACATTTAAATGACGATCACGCCATTCACTGTGATGTGTTGGTGACGGGCGATGATGTCGATGCGCGCGAAACCGTGGTGCAACTCGCGCAAGCTGCCGGCATGAAAGCGTGGCACGCCGGCCCGCTGGCCAATTCCGCTGCGACAGAAGCGCTCACCTCCGTGCTTATTTTTATGAACAAGCGCTACAAAATTGCCGGCGGCGCTGGCATCACCATCACGGGTGAAGTGGGCGTTTGAGCACGACATGAGCCAGCTACAATTGATAGCTCTGCGCGATTTTCCGCTGGTTAAACCCGGCGATGATCTCGCAGCGTTGATCAACGCTTCTTTGCAACACAACGCACAAACTTTGCGCGATGGCGACATTCTCGTCCTCGCGCAAAAAATTGTGTCAAAAGCAGAAAATCGCTATCGCCAACTGAATACCATCACACTGTCTGCAGAAGCTGAACAATATGCGCAGGAAACTGGCAAAGATGCGCGCATGATCGAGATGGTGCTGCAAGAATCGAATCGCGTGCTGCGCCACCGTTTTGGCTCAATGTAGGTGGAACACAAACTCGGTTTTGTGCATGCCAATGCCGGTATCGATCAATCCAATTTGCCGGATAACAGTGACTCCGAAACCGCACTGCTGCTGCCAGAAAATCCAGACAAAAGTGCCAGGCGCACTGCGCACGCGACACTTGCAAAACAATGTACAACACAACGCTTGCTATAGTGATTAACGACAGCTTTGGTCGCGCATGGCGCTTGGGCACTTGCGGTATCGCGATTGGTGTCGCCGGTTTTGAACCGCTGTTGGATTTGCGCGGCGCGCCCGATTTATTTGGTCGCACACTGGAAATCACGCAAGTGGGCATCGCCGATGAAGTAGCTGCAGCGGCATCGCTGTTGATGGGGCAAGCTGGCGAGGGTTCGCCGGTGGTGCTGGTGCGCGGCTTGCAATGGACTGCAAAAGAAAACGCTTCCGTGCAAACACTGCTGCGCAAACCGCACGAGGATATGTTTCGGTGAGTGTTGGCAAAGTTGTCGCACTGTGCGGCGGTGTCGGCGGCGCAAAACTCGCTTGGGGCTTAGCGCAAATTTTATCGCCATGAACAACTCACCATCATCGTCAACACTGGCGATGATTTCACGCATCTCGGCTTACACATTTCACCCGATCTCGACACGGTGTCGTACACCCTCGCCAACCGCAACAACCGCGAACTCGGTTGGGGCTTGCAAGGTGAAACCTGGCAATGCATGAACGCACTGGAAACTTTTGGCGGTGACACTTGGTTTCGCCTAGGTGATAACCGCAGATCTCGCCACGCATTTTTTCGCACCCAGCAACTCGCTGCTGGCAAAACTTTAACGCAAGTCACCGCTGAGCTTTGTGCCGCACTGGGTATCCAACACACTGTTTTACCCATGTGCAACGAGCCCTTGCCCACCATTGTTGAAACTGAGCAAGGCGCGTTGGCGTTTCAACAGTATTTTGTGCGCGAGCAGTGCAAACCCGTGGTGCGCGGCGTGCGTCACAGCAATGCAGACAATTCGACACTATCCGCTGAAGTGCGTGCAGCACTGACGGATAAAGCGCTTACACATATCATCATCTGCCCTTCCAATCCCCTGCTCAGCGTTGCGCCGATTTTAGCGGTGACTGGCATGCGCGAACTGCTGCAAGCACAGCGCAAAAAAATCGTCATTGTTTCACCGTTAGTGGGCGGGAAAGCTGTGAAAGGCCCGACGGCAAAAATGATGCAAGAGATGAAAATTCCCACGCACTCATCCAGCATCGCAGCGTTTTATGCCTATTTATTGGGTGCGCTGGTGATTGATGAAAGCGACGCCAAAGAACAGGATGTTTTGCGCGCACAAAACATCCCTGTGCAAATTTGTAAAACACTAATGAAAACGGATGCGGATAAAATTGCGTTGGCAAAGGCTGTGATTAGTTCGCTCTAGCAGCCGCCTTCCCCGCCATGCGTCCAGAAAAAGTGGCATCGCCGACGGACATGCCGGAACCGTAACCATCGCCGCGACGCGGCACGCCCGCTGCGGTTCTGCCCGCTGCGTACAAACCTTTGATTGTTGAACCATCGGTGCGCAACACTTCACCGGAAGGCAGGGTGTCCAAACCGCCGAGTGTGAAGCAGGGGAAAATAGCGCCGCGCTCGGGCGTGGCATCAATCGCCACCAACGGCGGCTGCATAGGCTTCAACCACTGCGCGGATTTATGAAACAACGGATCTTCACCTTTTGCTGCGTGTTCGTTGTAAAAATTGATGGTATGCGCGAGTGAATTGGGCTCAAAACCTAATTCTTGTTCCAGCTCTTCCGCTGTTTCGCCGGTGCCGACAATATCGCCATTGAAAAACGGTTTTCTATCGACATTGCCGTAATCTTCCACCGACACAATCATGTACAAACGATCACCCGGCTGCTGCGCCGCGTAAGTGCCGACACGGCCGTGGTAGGCATCTTCATTGATGAAACGCTGTCCCATCGCGTTGACGAAAATGCCGTAAGTCATATTGCCCGGCGGATAAAACGGAATCGTCATAAACCCTTCGTGCATATTGATCGCCGCGCCGCCCACACTCACGCCCATTTGAATACCGGTACCGGTGTCTCCCGGATTACCGATGGGAATATTGCCGCGCAGTAATTTCGGCGCATATTTTTGCAACATTTCACGATTCATAATAAAACCGCCGGCGCACAACACCACACCTTTGCGCGCTTTGACAAAACGCTCTTGCATATCGATGCGCACCACCGCACCGTGCACTTCGCCTTTCTCATCGGCGATCAAACACAGGGTGCGCGCATCGTAATGCACGCGAATACTTTTTTGTTTTTCGACATTGTCGGTGAGAATTTTCATCAACAGCGGACCGCCGTTGTCACCTTCCACTTGCAAGTTGTGACCGCGTGCGACTGGCTTGGCGATATCGCGAAACGGCCACGCTTTTTCATTGCCGGTGTAGAGCAAGCCGTCATCCGTCAGCGCCACAATCGCGCGTTTATCGAGAAAAGAATCTTTGAACGGCACACCGTGTGCCACCAACCAGTTGAAGTGATCCAATGCGCCTTCGGCATAAGCGCGCACTTTATTTTCATCGGCTTGCGGGCCGTGGCAGGCCATCAAAAAATTAAACATATTGTCGGTGGAATCTTCAAAGCCGCTGGCTTTTTGCACGCGCGTGCCACCGTTGCCGCCGAGGTACACCTCACCGGATGACATCGCCGTCGAGCCGCCACTGGCACTCGCCAATTCAACAATCATCACCTCAGCGCCGGCATCAGCAGCTTCCAACGCCGCACAGGCACCCGCGCCGCCAAAACCAACCACCACCACATCGGTTTCAAAATCCCACTGCGGAACATCTTTTAATAAAACAGGGCGGGCAGGTGTGTAACGCGTTTCGCTCATGATGAAATCCACAGTGTGAACAGAGAAAGTCCCGCATGATACCAAGGGTTTTGCGCTTCTCAGCGTGCCGCTGCGCTTAACTTTCCTATGGCTTTATTGTTTAATGCGCACCCCTTTACTTTTCCCCGCACACTGGATTCAACATGAGTCTGCTGGTTCAAAAATTTGGCGGTACCTCGGTCGGCTCCGTGGAGCGCATCGAGGCCGTGGCCGACAAACTGGTGAAGTTTCATCAGCAAGGCCATCAACTGGTGGTTGTGGTTTCTGCCATGAGTGGCGAAACCAATCGTTTGATTGCACTGGCCAAAGCCATCACCGATCACCCTGACCAACGCGAGCTGGATGTGCTGGTGTCCACCGGCGAGCAAGTCACCATCGGCCTACTGGCGATGGCGCTGAAAAAACGCGGCGTGGACGCGCGCTCTTACACCGGCTCGCAAGTGCGCATCCTCACCGACAGCGCGTTTAACAAAGCGCGCATCGAACACATCGACGATCAAAATATCCGCGCTGATTTGAGCGCCGGTCGCATCGTGGTAGTGGCCGGTTTCCAAGGTGTGGATGAGCAAGGCAATATCACCACGCTCGGTCGCGGCGGCTCGGACACCACGGGCGTCGCCCTCGCCGCTGCGCTTAGAGCTGACGAATGCCAGATCTACACCGATGTCGATGGCGTTTACACCACCGACCCGCGCGTGGTACCAGAAGCGCGCCGCCTGAGCCGCATCACTTTCGAGGAGATGCTGGAAATGGCCAGCCTCGGCTCCAAAGTGTTACAGATCCGCTCGGTAGAGTTTGCCGGCAAATACAATGTTCCCCTGCGCGTGCTGCACAGCTTCCAAGAAGGCCCCGGCACGCTGATTACCCTTGAGGATGAGTCCACCATGGAACAACCCATCATTTCCGGTATTGCTTTCACTCGCGACGAAGCCAAGCTCACCGTGCGCGGCGTACCCGACAAACCCGGCATCGCCTCGCGCATTCTCGGCCCTGTCAGCGCCGCCAATATTGAAGTGGATGTGATCGTGCAGAATGTGGCGGCCGACAACACCACCGACTTCACCTTCACCGTCGCCAAGGGCGAAATGGCAAAAACAGCCGCTATTCTCGACACCGTGGCGAAGGAACTCGGCGCGCGTGAAGTCGTCCAAGACGACAAGGTGGCCAAGGTTTCTATCGTGGGCGTGGGCATGCGCTCGCACGCAGGCGTGGCAGCCAAGATGTTCCAAGCGCTGGCAGCACACAACATCAACATCCAAATGATCACCACCTCCGAGATCAAAATTTCCGTGGTGATTGAAGACAAGTTCATGGAATTGGCGGTGCGCGGTCTGCACGAAGCCTTTGAGTTGGATAAAGCGAAGTAAGCCTTCGGTTATTGCCGCTTATCCAGCAGCATTTTTTGGCACTACAATGGCTTGCGCAAGTCGTTTTATGCACGACCCCGGGCGGCTCTCCCCGAGCTAAAACGAGCAGGTGGGCGTCTACGGAGTTTTGACATCCTGTCTGCTTAAACTTTCGACGAGTGATTGGCTCGTCACATGGAAAAAGGAGATAAGGCTATGCTTATTCTTACTCGTCGTATCGGTGAAACCCTGATGGTTGGTGACGATGTCACCGTGACCGTCCTAGGCGTGAAAGGCAACCAAGTGCGCATCGGCATCAACGCACCGAAAAATGTTTCTGTACACCGCGAAGAAATCTATCAACGCATCCAGCAAGAAAAACAAGGCGGTGGTGCAAGCAGCTACAGCCAACAGTCTTATGACGATGATTACGGCAGCGACAATAACGGCAACCGCTAGTTCATCATCGCACTGAACACGAACACACTAGCTGTTTTGCTGTAAAAAACGCTAGCGTTTTGTGTGTGCTGTCACCGAGCAGGGACGCTCATTTTCTTCCGGTAAAAATCCTGCTTTTGCTTTGATTGGCATGGAGTTGTTGCTATCATGCCGCCCCTCTGGAGAGATGGCCGAGAGGCCGAAGGCGCTCCCCTGCTAAGGGAGTATCGGGTCAAAAGCCTGATCGAGGGTTCGAATCCCTCTCTCTCCGCCATTTTCCGACTTCCCCGCTTACAAACTCCGCACCCACTCTTCTGTTTCTTCCCACAAACGCGCTGCCACCGCTGCATCTTGGCTGTCTGCGCTCGCTGTGTGCGGTTTGCACTGCTGGTAATACTGTCCGCCCACCGCTGTTGGATTCGTCGCACAATGCACACTGGTTTGCGCACCTTCTTCTGGCGTCAGCAACATAAATTTTTCTACTGATGCAAAAGTATGACGCACCGCTTGCAGCGCGTTATTTCCCGCCAAACCTTTATCGGCAATATTGGTGAACACCGCTCCCGGATGTAGGCAGTACGCCTGCAGATGATCACTTTTGGCAAAGCGGCGCTGCAGCTCAACGGTTGCGTGAATCAGCGCCAATTTGGACATGCCATAAGCTGTCCACGAGTTGTACGGATAATCCCCCCACAAGCCCGCGTTATAGCCTTTGCTGTGCATTTGCGAAGCCACATTCACAATGCGCGCGTCGCCCGTTTTTCTGCCCGTTGCCTGCAACAGTGGCAGCAACAAATGCGTGAGATGCATCACACCGAGATAGTTGGTACGCCACTGAATTTCAAATCCGTCTGCAGTGAGATGCGGCTCTTTCCACTGCGACAATAAATCAAAATGCACGCCGGCGTTGTTGACCAAAATATCAAGTTGTTCGCCGTGCGTTTTTTTAAACCACGCCGCAAATTCCGCCACTGATGTTGCTGAAGTGGTGTCCAACACATGTCCATCAATTTCGCCGCCCTGCGTAGCAGCGCGCAAAACTTGCACCAATTTTTCCGCATTGGAGCGCGTGGTGACGATCACTTTTGCTCCCCACGAGGCCAATATGCGCGCCGTTTCAAAACCGATGGAACCCTGCGCACAGCCGGTGACAATGACTGTTTTTCCGCACAAATCTTGCTTCTCGGCAAACGGCGCTTTAATGACACAACCGCGTAACGCTTGATACATACCCATCACACCCTCTCCTGCAAAAAACAAGCGCCAACTTTTGCTTTATCTGTTGACGCTTCCCAGTGTCGCACCTATAGTACGCACCCTCTGCGCGCCCGTAGCTCAGCTGGATAGAGTACCTGGCTACGAACCAGGTGGTCGGGAGTTCGAATCTCTCCGGGCGCGCCATTATTATCAAAGACTTAGCGTTTGTGCGCTAAGTCTTTTTTTTGCGTGTGAAATTTTGTGCCCGATACACCACACTACACATTACTGACCTTGGCGAGATGAGACATGAGCAAGAAGCCTGAGATTACGATTTCCAGTTTGGATGCAGAGCGTTTAGAAGCACTGCTGGACTCTTTGAAGCCGGATGCCGTAGGCCGTGCAGCACTGGAAGCTGAACTCGCGCGCGCCACCGTGGTCGAGCCGCAACAAATACCGTCCCATGTGGTGACGATGAACTCTACCGTGAAGTTCGCCATGCAAGCCACTGGTGAAACATTTGAAATGACGCTGGTTTACCCGAAAGATGTGGATGGTAGCGGCAAAACCGTGTCCATACTCGCCCCAGTGGGCAGCGCGTTGTTGGGGCTATCACAAGGCGATGAAATTGAATGGCCCAACCCTGCGGGTGGGCTGACTACGGTTAAAGTGCAAGAAGTTATTTATCAGCCGGAACGGGCCGGCGCTCACCATCGCTAAGATGGCTGTACCTGCAAACGGCACCAGCGCCCTCGCTCACGGGCAAACAGTTGTGCTGGCTTCTGCTGCGGCAAGCTGCGAGCAAAACCAGCATAACTAGCCGTGCCCTGCACACTCTGTTGCAGTCGTTCAGCAAAGGTGTCTGCATTGACGGGCAATAATAGCCCCAACACAGCGTGGTCGCGATCAAACCACGCAATCAACGCAAAGCCTGTCGGTTGTGCGAAATCTACAGACAACCGCGCATAATTCTCGCCGCGCACATCCACACGCGCCGGCAATACAGCACAAACTTCCGTACTGCTCAGCTCAGAAAACGGAGGCACCTGCCAGTTAGGGTCGGCATAGGGCCCTACACGCACACTGCGCAAAAATGCAGCTTCCTGCGCCAAGGTGTATTGAGAATTTGGCCCCAAATGTGAACGAGACACCGTGGGTTGTATTGCTGACAATTCGCGCTCCAATCCCACCACCAAGGCGAGATGTGCATCGCGCGTGCGATTGCCGGTTTTCAGCATCATTTCGTGATACCAGTCGGCGCGTGTTGCAAAAACCATTAACAACAGAAAGGCGCCCAGCAACAGTCCGAGATAACGCCAGCGCACACTGCTCGCCAACCACAATACGATGCCTATCCAAAATAACAGCACGATGTTTTGATAACGCAGCGCGTACACATTGTCCCAAAATAAACCGCGCCCAATCGCGGTGACCACTGCCACACCAAATCCAAACAGAGCCAGCGCCAATCCCATCCATGCTAATGCACTGAAATGTTTACGCAGGAATAACCCCTGCCACCACGCCCGCGCAACACTGCACAACAACACTGCCACTAGTGAAGGTGCAATCCAACCCATCACCCGTGGCAAATGCAAAGGGCCTTCCGGCGCCAACTGAAATGAAAGCGGATTGCCGAGATACCAGAGCGAAAACACTGAAAAAAACTGCACTACAGACATCAACTGCATGAAAGAAAGATTTTTCATTTCCAACAATATATCGCCAGAATTAGAAGGCAATCCATAAAAATAAAATATCAAATAGATAACTGCAGCCACAAAAAAAATGGCGATATGTATTCGAGAGTAACGCAACACCACCATCAATAAGAGCGCCACTGGCCATGCGATGAGCGCTGAAAAATTATTGAGTCCTGCAATCATCAATGCCAAACAGGCAATCACGCCATTCGCGAGATGTTGACCTTGCACACCAGCCAATAAGCGCTCCAATGCCAAGACCACAAAGCCTGTCACCAAAAACCATTGCACATCAAATGTGTGCAAAAAATTAAATATCTGCGTGACATTACACAGGCAGAATAACACCCCGAACAAAATAATCGTACGCTGCACACTGCTGAGATGGCTATCGCGCCGCAACACCTCATAGATAGAAAGAAAAATAACGCTCTGCATCAACACGGACACCGCCAGCAACAAGGCATTGCTACCGGCCACCCACTGCATATCTTTCAACCACAACCAGCGCGACAGTAGCGGTCTGTGCGAACTGCCGTAGTGCTCCCAGTAATCAGCCCAGCCCGCTTGACCGTGCCACGCTTTTTGCAAAAAAGGCATCACTTCCCACATATCGCGCCACGGCCCACGCCACATGCTGACCGCAATGGTGTAAATGGTCGCCACAACAAACAGTACGACCAGCGCGCCGTATAACGCTCCCCAGTAACGCAGCGTGCGCCCGGCTACTTGTTCACATCTATCAAGAATATTCACAACCAATAAAGATCTCGATTTAGACCTACAGAAATAGCGCGAGAATCATAGCGCAGTTGCCACAGAGATTTGCGCGCGGTCTGGACGCTGCTACCGAGCAGGTCTACCATCGGCCTACACCCATCAACGGGAGATCGCCATGAAACTGTATTACTCACCTGGCACTTGCGCACTCGCCTGTCATATTGTTTTGGAATGGATAGGCAAGCCTTACGACCTGCAAAAAGTAAACATCCACAATCCTAAATCACCAGAATTGTTAAAAGTAAATCCACAGGGCGCCGTGCCTGTTTTAGAAGTCGATGGGTGGGTGCTGACGCAAAATCTCGCCATCATGAATTACTTAGCAGACAGCTGCGCTACAGCCAACTATTTTGGCGATAGTAGTGCCAAACAACGCGCAGACATCAATCGCTGGCTGGGCTTCCTGAATTCTGACTTACACACCGCCTTCAAGCCCCTGTTCGGCAGCACCGCCTATTTGAGTGATGCCGCTGCCATCGAACAGACCAAAGACAATGCCAGCAAAACCATCGTGCGTATGCTCACCACAGTGAACGAGCATCTGGCAAAGCAGGATTATTTAACCGGCACTCGCTCGCCAGCTGATGCGTATTTGTATGTGGTTTTGCGCTGGGTGAAAGCATTGAAAATTGACATCAGTACTTTATCTGCACTTGCGCGTTTTACCGACCGTATGCAGGCTGACAGTGGCGTACAAAAAGCCTTAGCGATGGAAGGCTTGGAAAAAATTTAATCGCTTTAGCGTGTGTCAGCTTTGAGCTGGCGCACGCTCCCACAACAATTCGCTCTCGTTATTTTTCCACTGCAAATAGCAGTACTGCTCCGTCCAGTCGCCCAACACAATTCTTTCTGCGCTGCTGCCATTTGCCAGCGCGACCGCATGGCGCGCGGGGCGATGCGTGTGGCCGTGAATTAACACGCTACATTGATGCTGCACCAATGCCACTTCAATTTCTGACGGCGTGACATCCATGATGTCCTCCGCCTTGATGCTATTGGCTTCTTTGCTTTTTGCACGCAGCTGCGCAGCAATCGCGCGACGCTCGGCTAATGGCTTCGCTAAAAATTCCCGCTGCCACTGCGGGTCACGCACCAGCGCGCGAAATTGTTGATACGCCACATCCTGCGTACAAAATTGATCGCCGTGTGCCAACAAGCAGCGCTGTCCTGCCAGTTCAATTACCTGCAACGCAGGCAGCAACCGCATACCGCAACGCGCCGCATAATGTTCGCCCAATAAAAAATCGCGGTTGCCATGTTGGAAAAAATTTTTACGCCGCGCGCCGCAACAGCACGCAAGGCTGCAGCAACCACTTCTGCCAGCGGACGATCGTCATCATCGCCCACCCAAGCATCAAAAAATCGCCCAGAATATAGAGTCGTTCGCAATCCTGTGTTTTGTTGTACAAAAAAGCAAAAAAGGCCGCAGTGATGTGCGGCCTTTCTTCGGATAAATGCAGATCAGAGATGAACAGTGCGTTCATCGCAAACCTTTATTCTTTCACAGAGACAGAAGTGATGGTGATGGGCTCTACTGGCACATCTTGGTGGCCGCCTTTAGAGCCGGTTTTTACACCTTTAATTTTGTTTACCACATCCATGCCATCGGTCACTTGTCCGAACACGCAGTAACCCCAACCCTGCGAGGTTTCGCTTTTAAAATTGAGGAAATCATTGTCTTTCACATTGATGAAAAACTGCGCGGTGGCAGAGTGTGGATCCATGGTGCGCGCCATCGCGATTGTGCCGGTGTTATTTTTCAAGCCATTGTTGGCTTCGTTTTTCACCGGCGCGTTGGTTTTTTTCTGGCTCATGCTTTCATCCAGACCGCCGCCTTGGATCATGAAGCCGTCGATTACGCGGTGGAAAATGGTGCCGGCGTAGAAACCGCTGCGCGCGTATTCAAGAAAGCTAGCGACCGTGGCGGGCGCTTTAGCTGCGTCCAGTTCAAGAGTGATATCGCCATGGGTAGTGTGCAGGGTAACGACGGACATACGATTTCCTATGTTTACGGTGTAACGGAGTTTATGGGCTATCTAGGGGGTGGCTATAATACGCGCTCACCGCTACCCTCGCCAAACCCGTAAACCTCCTTATTGTTGCCGGACATCATGAGTCAACAGCCCAGCAAGCCCTCAGAAACCACTAAGCCAGCCCACTTTATCCGCCAGATCATCGCTGCCGACCTCGCGGCGGGACAACACAACGGCAAGGTGCAAACCCGTTTTCCACCCGAGCCGAATGGCTATCTGCATATCGGGCACGCCAAGTCGATCTGCCTCAATTTCGGCATGGCTGAGGAGTTTGGCGGGCAGTGCAACCTGCGCTTCGACGACACCAACCCCGAAAAAGAGAACGACGAATACATTCAATCGATACAAGAAGATGTGCGCTGGCTCGGCTTTCACTGGAACGGCGAAGTGCGCCACGCCTCCGGCTATTTTCAACAACTATACGACTGGGCAGTGTATTTGATCGAGCAGGGCAAGGCGTATGTCTGCCACCTCACCCCCGACGAAGCGCGCGCCCATCGCGGCTCTCTCACGGAAGCAGGTAAAAACAGCCCTTACCGCGATCGCAGTGCAGCAGAAAACCTCGACTTATTTACGCGCATGAAAAATGGCGACTTTGCCGATGGCGCATGCGTGTTGCGCGCCAAAATTGATATGGCCAGCCCGAACATGAATTTGCGCGACCCGATCATGTATCGCATTCGCCGCGCCCACCACCACCAAACCGGCGACGCGTGGTGCATTTATCCCACTTACGATTACACCCACGGTCAATCAGATGCGATTGAAGGCATTACGCATTCCATCTGCACGCTAGAGTTTGAAGATCACAAACCGCTGTACGACTGGTATCTCGACAACCTGCCCGTGCCAGCGCGCCCGCGCCAATACGAATTTGCGCGTTTGAATTTGAATTACACCATCACCAGTAAACGCAAATTGAAGCAACTGGTGGATGAAAAACATGTCAGCGGTTGGAATGATCCGCGCATGCCCACTATCGCCGGTTTGCGCCGTCGCGGCGTTACACCGCAAGCGCTGCGTCAATTTTGTGACATGATCGGTGTAACGCGCAGCGATGGCATCGTGGATGTCAGCATGTTGGAGTTTGCCATCCGCGACGACCTCGACAAAAACGCCGCACGCGCCATGTGCGTCATCAATCCGTTAAAAGTAGTAATCGGCAATTTTGACGCAGACCGCGTTGAACAATTATCCGCACCAAGACATCCGCAACGCGAAGAACTCGGCACGCGCGAGCTGCCTTTTACGCGCGAATTATTTATCGACCGCAACGATTTCCGCGAAGTCGCAGAAAAAGATTTCAAGCGCCTCGTGCTCGGGCAAGAAGTGCGTTTGCGCAATGCTTATGTGATTCGTGCCGACGAAGTGATCAAAGATGCTAACGGCGACATCATCGAATTGCGCTGCACTTACGATGCTGACACCCACGGCAAAAACCCCGCCGACGGCCGCAAAGTGAAAGGCGTGATTCACTGGGTTTCTGCTACCCAGTGCGTCGATGTGGAATTGCGCCTGTACGAACGCCTGTTCACCGCAGAAAATCCAGAAGCCGACAAAGACAAATCGTTTCTCGACTTCATCAATCCGCATTCGCTCACCGTGGTACACGCCAAAGCAGAGCAGAGCTTGCAAGCTGTTGCACCAGAAACGCGCTTTCAATTTGAACGCGAAGGTTATTTTTGCAGTGACCGCTACGATTGCAACAACGGCAAACTGGTATTCAACCGCACCATCGGCTTAAAAGATTCTTTCGGCAAGTGAGCGCATCATGAAAATCTACAATACGCTCACACGCCAAAAACAGGATTTTGTTCCCATCACACCCAACCAAATCCGCATGTATGTCTGCGGCATGACGGTGTACGACTACTGCCACCTTGGTCACGCGCGCGTACTGGTCGCCTTTGATGCCATTACGCGCTATTTGCGTGCGCGCGGCTGGGATGTGACCTATGTGCGCAACATCACCGATATCGACGACAAAATTTTGAAACGCGCCGATGAAAACGGCGAGCCGTACACGGCGCTCACCGCGCGTTTTATTCAAGCGATGCACGAAGACGAAGCGCGTTTAGGTGTCGCACGCCCTGACATTGAGCCTTGCGCCACTGCACACATCGAACAAATTATTGCGATGACACAGCAGCTCATCGACAAAGGCTATGCGTATCACGCCAGCAACAACGATGTGTATTACCGCGTGGCAAAATTTGACGGCTACGGAAAACTGTCCGGCAAAAATCCAGAAGAATTATTGTCTGGCGCGCGCATCGAAGTGGACGAAGCGAAAGAAGACCCGCGCGATTTCGCACTGTGGAAAGCTGCAAAAACTGGTGAGGTGTCATGGCCTTCACCGTGGGGCGCAGGCCGCCCGGGCTGGCATATTGAATGCTCGGCGATGTCTACCTGCTGCCTCGGTGAATCGTTCGATATTCACGGCGGCGGGCCAGACTTGCCGTTCCCGCACCACGAAAATGAAATTGCACAATCGGAAGCCGCCACCGGCAAACATTACGCCAATTATTGGATGCATGCCGGTGCGGTGCGCGTGAACAATGAAAAAATGTCGAAATCGCTCGGCAATTTTTTCACCATTCGCGAGATTCTCGATCAATACCACCCGGAAGTGGTGCGCTATTTGTTGCTGTCCAGCCACTATCGCAGCGCGATCAATTACTCAGAAGAAAACCTGCAAACAGCGCGCGGCGCGTTAGAGCGTTTCTACACCGCACTGCGCGGCTTAAATGACATCCCTGTGTTGCCACTCGCGCAATTAGATGCACAGCACCCAACCGTTGCGCGTTTTATTGTCGAAATGGATGATGACTTTGGCACACCCGAAGTCATTGCGGCATTGTTTGAACTGGCGCGCCAATTAAACACGGTGCGCGCTGCGAATAATGACGAACAACAAACGCTAGAACTCGCCACGATTTTGAAATCTCTCGGGGCGGTGCTAGGCATCTTGCAAGCCGATGCCGACAGCTTTCTGCAAGCGGGCGGCAGCAATGATCTGACTGCAGAAGCTATCGAAGCTCTCATCGCCGAGCGTGTGCAAGCCAAAAAAGACAAACAGTTTGCCCGCGCCGATCAAATTCGCGACGAACTCAAAGCGCAGGGCGTGATACTGGAAGATGCGCGCAGCGGCACCACTTGGAGGCGCGAGTGATACCGGTTTTCGAACATGAAGATTTTTTCGTGTTCGACAAACCCGCTGGCGTCAGTTTTCACAGCGAAAACGGCGCTGGTTTTTTTGCACAACTGCAAGTGCAATATCCAACAGAAGCGCTGTTCCCTGTGCATCGTTTAGATCGCATTACCTCTGGCTTACTGCTCGTCGCCCGACACAAAGCCGCAGCAACAGAATTGGGGCAGATGTTTGAATCCAAACAGATTCAAAAAACTTATGTCGCCCTCGCCGACCAAACCCCCAGCAAAAAACAAGGCACCATCAGCGGCGACATGCAGCGCACGCGCGACGGCAACTGGAAGTTGCTGCGCAGTCGAGAAAACCCTGCCAGCACGCGTTTTTCTTCGCGCACCATTGCGCCCAATTTGCGCTTGTTTATCTTGAAGCCACTGACGGGGCGCACACACCAGCTGCGCGTGATGATGAAAGCGCTGGGCAGCCCCATCATCGGCGATGAACGCTACGGCGGCACGCCGGCCGATCGCGGCTATTTACACGCGCTACAAATCGCTTTCGACTGGCGCGGTGAAAATATCAGCGTGCACTGCACGCCATCCAACGGTGCGCTATTTCAAACACTGGCCGACTATCTCGCCCACACTGACCATGCGTAACGCGCTATTTTTTTCGCTGCTATTTGCACTACTCTCTGTTAACACGCCAATACGAGCAGCGGAGCCATTATCTTGGTCACTTGTGCAAACCACAGCGCGCGACCCGAATCATTTCACACAGGGCTTGGTGTACGCCGATCAAACATTGTTTGAAAGCACAGGACGCTATGGGCAATCCGCTGTATTGCCTACGATGCCGCCACACTCACGCAACAAAAAAAGCACGCGCTTCCTGCCGATATCTTTGGTGAAGGGCTCACTTTTTTAAACGGCAAGTTGTATCAGTTGAGTTGGAAAGCACAAAAATTGTTCATTTACGATACAGCGCTGCAACTGCAGCAAACTCTACCGATTACCGGTGAAGGCTGGGGGCTGACAAGCGATGGTCGCGCCCTCATCCTCAGCAATGGCTCCAACACGCTGCAATGGCTTGATCCACACACAGGAAAACTTCTGCACGCTCTGCCTGTTCTGGACTCGGAAAAAACCTGGACGCAAATTAACGAGCTGGAATGGATAAACGGCTACATTCTCGCCAATATATGGCTGAGCAATACAGTGTTAGTGATCGACGCAAAAACCGGACAGGTTGCAGGTTACTATGACTTCAGCGCACTCAGCGCCACAGCAAACAACAAACAAACAGAAGATGTATTAAATGGTTTAGCGTGGAATGCAGCCACACAAATGCTATTGGTTACGGGGAAAAACTGGCCGCTGTGGTTTCGCATAAAAATACAACTACCGAAAAAGATATAAATTAATCTTTCTGCTTAAAGACATAAAATAAATCTGGCTCACTGACCAAATACAACACACCTTTATCGTCCATTGCCACACCTTCCGCTTGCGGCACCGTTTTAAGCAAACCATGCTGCCCTGCGCGCAACGACAACTTACTGACCGGCCAGCCAGTAATATCCAATTCCAAAATCAAGTGAGATTGATCGGAAAGCGCCAACAAGTGCTCGCTGTAATCGTCATATTGCAAACTAGACAGATCATTAACAAACAAACCGGCATTGCGTTCAGAGTCATCAGTAATTTGCACAGACATCGGCTTGGTAACATCTATCTGTGGAAAACCTTTAATTTCATAAATCCGCACAGGGTCGCGTTCTTTGGCTACAAACAAGCGCTTGTTGCGATGGTCATACGCCAAACCTTCAAAGCCTTTGTTGCCGTTCAAATCCAAGCCCAATGCCAACTGCTGAAAATCAGCCGCATCAACTTTTTTCACTCCATCTTTCAAACGCACTTTGACCAAACGCTGATCGCGTTCATCCGATACCACATACTGATCTTTAGCAAAATATTCGATGGCCTCGGGATCAGAAAAACCCACGAGGTATACACGGCGCAGCAATTGCCCATCTAAAGACAACTCTACGATACTGGGATTTTTATTGGTTACCGCAAACAGTGTGCGACGATCGGGATCAAAGGTCAGCGCCGACACTTCATCATCCAGGCCTTCAATGCGCTTCCCTTCAACTACCACCTGAAAAGTATTGAGCTGAATAGCTCTCTCGTGAGATACGCCCGAACCGCTTCCCTGCAAAAAATACAAACGAATTCGATGATGTATGCCTATGCTATAAGCCCACACGAATAAAGACACAATCAACAACAGCAAAAATGCAGCAATAGATTTTCGCAATACAGACATGGAGCACTCTCCTAAGCGGTGCGTCATTCTCAACCATCTCCCCCCCTCGATGCGAGCCATGGGCGACAAGTACCTAGGCAACCCCTACAATGGCCAATCCTGTTTTTCGCCTGAGTATTTGCCATGTCGACCCTTCCTGCCGCACCTGCCCCTGCCGCCAGTTTTGAATGGCTGCGCAGTCAGGACATCCCCGCACTCAATATTCGCGTGGAGGAATATCGGCATAAAAAAACCGGCGCACAGCACATCCATATCACCGCCAACAATGACGAAAATGTTTTTCTCGTCGCACTGCGCACGGTGCCGCACGACTCCACTGGCGTGGCGCACATTCTGGAACACACCGCATTATGTGGCAGTGAAAAATATCCCGTGCGCGATCCGTTCTTTTTGATGACACGGCGTTCACTCAACACTTTTATGAATGCGTTCACCAGCTCTGACTGGACCGCCTATCCCTTTGCCAGCCAGAACAAAAAAGATTTCAGCAACTTGATGGATGTGTATCTCGACGCGGTTTTCTTTTCGCGTCTCGACCCACTTGACTTTGCGCAAGAAGGCCATCGCCTCGAATTTGACAACATGCAAGACGCCAGCTCACCACTCACTTACAAAGGGGTGGTGTTTAACGAAATGAAAGGCGCGATGAGTTCTGTCACTTCAACGCTCTGGCAATCGCTGTCTGGCTATCTTTTTCCCACCACCACCTACCACCACAACAGCGGCGGCGAACCAGCTTGTATTCCCGATTTAACTTACGAGCAACTGGTTTCGTTTTATCGCACGCACTACCACCCATCGAATGCGATCTTTATGACTTTCGGGGATATTTCTGCACGCGAACATCAAGAAAAATTTGAAGCACAAGCGCTGTCGCGTTTTGAGTTTTTAGATCACACCGTGAGCGTGCCGAATGAAAAACGCTACTTGGCGCCTGTGGCTGTAGAAGAAGCCTACGCGCTGGATGAAACCGATACACAAGGCAAAACACATATCGTGGTGGGATGGCTGCTCGGCAGTAGCGCCAACTTGGAAGCCAATTTGCAAGCGAATCTCCTCACCGCCGTACTGCTCGACAACGCTGCTTCGCCCTTGCAACAAGCGCTGGAAACTTCATCGTTAGGCACTTCGCCTTCTCCGATGTGCGGTTTGGAAGATTCGCAAAAAGAAATGTTGTTTGCAGCGGGTTTAGAAGGCTCGGACCCAGAACACACCAAAGCCGTTGAAGCACTAATTTTGGATACTCTACAAAATGTTGCTGAAAACGGTGTGCCGCAAGAACAAATCGACGCCTGCTTGCATCAACTAGAACTGCAGCAGCGCGAACTGAGCAGCGGCAGCTATCCGTATGGTTTACAGCTTATTTTGCAGGCACTGAACAGCGCGACACACCGCGGCGATCCCGTTGCTCTGCTGGATTTAGAACCGGCTATCGCCGCACTGCACCAAGCAACACGCGACCCCAATTTCATCAAGCAACTCGTCAAAGATTTGCTGCTCAACAACCAGCATCGTGTCACGCTGACCCTAAAGCCTGACACAGAATTATCACAGCGCCGCGAAGCAGCAGAAGCTGCGCAATTAGCCGCTATTCGTGCACAACTCACACCCGACGCGTGCCAACAAATCATCGAACAAAGTGTTGCCTTGCAAACCAGACAAGAAGCGGTGCTGGATGAAAACATTCTTCCTTGCGTAACGCTGGCTGATGTACCAACTGATATCAAAACACCGCAAGCAGTTGGTGTAGAAAAAGGCAGCGTATCGATCACCCGCTACAACGCCGGCACCAATGGTTTGGTGTATCACCAGTTGATCATCAATTTGCCCGCCCTCACCACCGAAGAAGCGCGGTTGCTGCCGCTTTACAGCGCCTGTTTACCTGAAGTGGGTCACGGCGCGTTGGATTATTTGCAAGCACAGCAGCAGCAAGCCGCGTTGTGTGGCGGCATCAGCGCGCATCCATCCATGCGCAACGCCATCGACGATGTGCAAGTGACACAAGGCTTTTTAGTACTGTCGACGCGCGCACTGACACGCAATCAGAGCGCTGCTGCGCAGTTATTGTTCGACACTTGGCAGCACGCGCGTTTTGACGAACACCAACGCCTGCGCGAGCTGATCGCCCAGATGCGCACGCGCCGCGAACGCAGCTTGACCGGCAATGGCCACGCTTTAGCTATGGCAGCAGCCTGCGCTGGCATGTCGCCACTTGCACAGCATCAACATCTGGTGAACGGCTTAGCTGGTTTGCCACCGATGAAACAATTGGATCGCTCGTTGGACGATGCCGCCGCGCTGAAAAAATTTGCACAGCAATTGCAACAACTGCATCAAAAAATGCTGCAGCAGCCTGCACAGCTATTACTGGTGGCGGAACAAGAGCGCGACGCTGAATGCACAGCGCAGTTGCAGCAACTATGGCAAAACAACGCAGCAACAACAGGCACAAGTTTTGTTTTGCCTTTTGCACCACAGCGCGTACAACAACTGTGGCAGACCAGCACACAAGTCAACTTCTGCGCGCGCGCTTGGCCTACTGTGGCCGTCGGTCACCCCGACGCAGCGGCACTGAGCGTGCTCGGCGGCTATTTGCGCAATGGCTTCTTGCATCGCGCCATACGCGAACAGGGCGGCGCTTACGGCGGCGGCGCCAGCCAAGACAGCACACTGGGCGCGTTCCGCATGTACTCCTACCGTGACCCGCGACTCAGCGACACCTTGCGCGACTTTGGTGCCGCACTCGACTGGTTGGCCGCCACCACGCCGGATGCGCAAAAAGTCGAAGAAGCCATCCTCGGCGTGATCGCCTCGCTCGACAAACCTGGCTCACCCGCTGGCGAGGCGAAAGCTGCTTTCCACAACCGTCTGTTCGGCCGCAGCGACGCTGTCCGCAGCGCATTTCGCGCGCAAATTCTTGCCGTCAGCGCGCAGGATTTACAGCGCGTCGGCGCTTTGTACCTCACGCCAGAGAATGCAAATACCGCCGTGTTGAGCGGTGCGGGCAGCACCGAAGAAGCCGGACAACTGGGCTTGGAGATCTGCAAGCTGGATGCCTAACGCTCTACAATGAGAACCGTACAACTCGTCGACCTTGGAAACATTGCTCGGGACTCAACACATGTCACAACACGCAGACACAGCCAAAAGCATGGTGGATTGGTTCCGGCACTCCGCGCCGTATATTCACGCGCACCGCGACAAAACATTTGTGGTGATGTTGCCGGGCGACGCACTGCTCGATGCCAACTTCTCCCACACGATTCACGATATCGCGCTGCTCAACAGCTTAGGCGTGCGTTTGGTATTAGCTGTCGGCGCGCGCGCGCAAATTGAAACTTCACTGACACGCGCGCACATCAAACCGACTTTTCACCAAGGCATCCGCATCACTGACGCCGAATCGCTGCCATTAGTGATCGAAGCCGCGAGCAGCGTGCGCTCACAAATTGAAGCGCTGCTCTCAACTGGTTTGATCAACTCACCCATGCACGGCGCGCATGTGCGCGTCACGGGCGGCAATTTCATTACAGCAAAACCGATCGGTGTGCGCGACGGCATCGATTTTCATTTCACCGGCGAAGTGCGCCATATTGATGTCGATGCTATTTATGACGCGTTGGACAGCGATGCAATCGTCGTGCTGCCATGCCTAGGTTATTCCGCCAGCGGCGAAATTTTTAATCTCAGCATTGAGCATGTTGCCGCAACGGTTGCGCAGGCAATCCACGCCGACAAATTGATTGCGTTTATCGCCGACAAAGGCATTGCTGATGCCAAAGGCGCCCTGCTGCGCGAATTAAAACCGGCGCAAGTGTTGAGTTTGCAAAAGAAAAAAGGCAGCGCCATCAACACCGCCCTGCAAACCTGCTGCGCCGCCGTTGAATCCGGCGTTGAACGCGCACACCTCATCAGCTTCCAAGAAAACGGCAGCTTGCTGCGCGAGTTATTTACACGCGAAGGTAGCGGCACTTTAATCGCTCACGACAGCGGCGAGCTGATTCGCGCCGCAACGCTGGATGATGTAGTCGGCATTTTAAATTTGATTCAACCACTGGAAGCAGAAGGCATTCTGGTTCGGCGCTCGCGCGAAATTTTAGAAGCAGAGATACACAACTTTACTGTTATCGAACACGAAGGGTTGATTGCCGGCTGTATTGCCCTTTATCCCCACACCGACAGCGCCAACAAAAGCGCAAAGATGGCAGAAGTTGCCTGTGTTGCCACGCACGCGCAGTACCGTGACAGCGGCCGCGCCTCACTGCTGCTGGCGCACATTGAAAAGCACGCCAAAAAAGCCGGTATCAAAAAATTGTTTGTACTGACTACACAAACAGCACACTGGTTTTTAGAAAAAGGCTTTGCGCCGGCAAAAATTGATCAACTGCCCACGAAAAAACAGCAGCTGTACAACTATCAGCGCAACTCCAAAATCTTTATCAAAAATATCTAGCAGGACACCGTTATGCCTACTTATCGCTCAAAAACTTCCACCGCCGGCCGCAACATGGCTGGCGCTCGCGCATTGTGGCGCGCCACTGGCATGAAAGATGAAGACTTCAAAAAACCCATCATCGCCGTTGTCAACTCGTTTACCCAATTCGTACCGGGGCATGTGCATTTAAAAGACCTCGGGCAGTTAGTCGCACGCGAAATTGAAAAACACGGCGGCGTGGCAAAAGAGTTCAACACCATTGCCGTGGATGACGGCATTGCGATGGGGCACGACGGCATGCTGTACTCCCTGCCTTCGCGCGACATCATCGCCGACTCCGTGGAATACATGGTCAACGCACACTGTGCGGATGCTATGGTGTGTATTTCCAACTGCGACAAAATCACGCCAGGGATGTTAATGGCGGCGATGCGTTTGAATATTCCTACCGTGTTTGTGTCCGGTGGCCCAATGGAAGCCGGTAAAACTAAATTGAGCGAACACAAATTGGATTTGGTTGACGCGATGGTGATCGCCGTCGACAGCGCCGCTTCCGATGAACAAGTGGCCGAGTACGAACGCTCCGCCTGCCCCACCTGCGGTTCTTGCTCAGGTATGTTTACCGCGAATTCGATGAACTGTTTGACGGAAGCACTGGGTTTGTCGCTACCCGGCAACGGCTCGCTCTTGGCGACACACGCCGATCGCAAACATTTATTTTTAGAAGCGGCGCGCGTCATTGTCGACATCACGCGCCGTTATTACGAAGAAGATGACACCACAATTTTACCGCGCTCGATTGCATCGTTTAACGCATTTGAAAATGCCATGAGCCTCGACATCGCCATGGGCGGCTCGACAAATACCATTTTGCATTTGCTGGCGGCAGCACAAGAAGCACAAGTGCCGTTCACCATGAAAGACATTGATCGGCTCTCACTGCGCGTACCGCAGTTGTGCAAAGTGGCACCGAACACACCGAAATATCACATGGAAGATGTACACCGCGCCGGCGGCATCATGGGCATACTCGGCGAACTGGATCGCGCCGGTTTACTGCACGGCGACGCACACACCGTACACAGCAAAAACATGAAAGCGGCGCTGGCAAAATGGGATATCACACTCACGCACAACACATCAGTGAAGGAGTTTTTTCGCGCAGGCCCTGCCGGCATTCCCACACAAGAAGCATTCAGTCAAAGCACGCGCTGGGAAACGCTCGACGATGACCGCGCTGAAGGCTGCATTCGCTCGCTTGATCACGCTTACAGCACAGAAGGCGGCCTTGCGGTATTGCACGGCAACATCGCCGAAAAAGGCTGCGTAGTAAAAACCTCCGGCGTGGATGAAAGCAATTTTGTATTTGAAGGAACAGCTTTTGTTTGCGAAAGCCAAGACGAAGCCGTGCACGCCATCTTGGAAGACAAAGTGAAAGCGGGCGATGTGGTGATCGTGCGCTACGAAGGCCCGCGCGGCGGCCCCGGCATGCAAGAAATGCTCTACCCAACCAGCTACATCAAATCCAAAGGCTTAGGCAAAGCCTGCGCCCTGCTCACTGACGGCCGTTTTTCTGGCGGCACATCCGGTTTGTCCATCGGCCATGTTTCGCCGGAAGCCGCCGCGGGTGGCACGATTGGTTTGGTGCGCAATGGCGACCGCATTCACATCGACATCCCTCAACGCAGTATCAATGTGTTGGTGAGCGACGAAGAATTGGTGCAACGCCGTATTGAGCAAGACAAACTCGGCTGGAAGCCTGCACAGCCGCGCCCCCGCAAAGTTTCTGCTGCTCTGAAGGCTTACGCCAAATTTGTAATGAGCGCGGATGTGGGTGCAGTGCGCGATTTGAGTTTACTCGATTAATAACACATGAAAAAAATTACGGCACACACTCTTATCCCATGGATAAGCCATGCCATTATTTTGGCATTTTACTTTGGCCTTCTGTTTGCTTTTGGATCCAACACTCCACAAACGGATGAATTTTTTGACGCCCTAGTTTTCCTGGAGATGTATCACAAGAAAATCACCATTTCAGAGAAAGTGGCTGTGTTTTTTTGGCAATACATTGAGCACATACAGGTCATTAGTAAACTAATATGGCTCGCCTACTACAACATTTTTGGACGCATAAACTTTTTCCCCATTCTAGTTATTGGCGCCATACAACTGCCAGTTATAGCCTATTTAATAAGCCATATATTTAATAAGAAAAGTGAAGGCAACCACAGCACTCTTATCAGCTTACTCATCATGCTTTCTCCTTCAATTTGGCTTAATCACCTGGCGGCAGGATACACAACGCTAGCATTTTCCCCTATCTTTTTCTCCGTATTACTTATTTACCTATTACAAAAACAAAAAATTATTTGTGCGTCTTTTTCTTTACTATTCCCCGCGTTTACGATCGCAAGCGGTGTCTTTATAGTAACTATTGCTACAGCTTACTTATGGACAATGCGAGAAATACATATCACAAAAAAGCTATCATTCACTGCACTGGCTTTTGCAATTTTAACCTTTTATTTCAGTATACATATTTCACTAGAGCCTTTTGGTTTACACACTGTCAACGATTACATTGCGTACTCACTACAGAAGCCAGAAACCATGGTTGCTGGCTTTTTTGGCTTTGTCGGATCTTTGTCTTTCATGGAAGATGACCCGTACTGGCCAGCAATTTTTTCTGGGATATTACTAACACTCTTAGCAATTGGCCTATTGCTTTTCTTATATAAAAATAACACTCAAGACTTTTTCTCCACTGGATCGCTTTTGTTATTTTTTTCACTCTGCTTGGCCGCTTGCACTCTGACTAGAGTATCCACATACGACCTTTCCTCCATTAACAACCCTCACTACAAAGTGTACTCTCTGCCACTATGGGCTATAACGATAGTGGGCATATACAAATACTCCACTTCAAAAGTCATAAAAAGATTATTAGTTTTTCTGGCCGCCGTTATTTTTGCCACTGCTTGTTTGCGTTATCTGAAACCAATATCAGAAGACAGCCAAGCCAAACGAGAAATGATGACTGAGTGGGCCATCACAGGAGAACAGCAGGCATTGGGATACACGGCCGTGCTACCTTACTCGCATGAGAGTTTGTTTAATAGCATCACAGAGGGGTACTACTCCCCCTTCGACTCTCAACGAGGTGTAATGGATCAACCGAAATCCATTAAAAAAACGACATTATGTACCGCCCCCGAAAGTCTTTCCCTCAGCAAAGCAGCAACCATTACCACTAACGATGACAGCATTGCTTTTGCTGTAACGCCAAACTATGTCGACACACCAATAAAACAAGTAGCACTATGCGGCAATCAACATCATTTTCTTTTTGAATCTAGCAACTCAAAACGCCGCATGGTGATAGACAAGAGCAATCTGCCACCAGACCAATATAGGATATTAATCAAGGACTCTGACCACAGATGGAGCATCCTTTCATCTACGCTTTCAATTACCGGCCAAGTGCCACACCCACCCTGCAATATGGACTACCCGGGTTATAGGCAATTGATTGTTGCGCCGACGATCTACAATCTGCTCTGCCCCCAAGCTCCGCTTGAACCGTTTGATCGAAAACCGCAATAAAGCCATCACCACGAGAATAAAAAGATATTCATGACGGCAATTCAGATGTGCAACAAGGGCAGCGCGTCGCACGAATAGAAATGCTTGAGATACACTTTGGGCATTCTTGCATAGTGACCTCTGCCTCTTTTTTGAAGCGGTTAATCTGCTTCACCAACATAAAAATCACAAACGCTACAATCAAGAAATCCAACAAGGTGTTGATAAACACGCCGTAGTTGATACTGACAGCAGCAGCGGTATCTGTTTTTTCTTTCAACACGATAGCCAGATTGGAAAAATCCACATTCCCCAACAGCAAGCCAATAGGCGGCATCACCACTTGGCTGACCAGTGCCGTGACTATCTTGCCAAAAGCAGCGCCAATGATGACACCCACAGCCATATCAACCACATTACCCTTAACCGCAAAATCTTTAAATTCCTGCAGAATCTTCACGCTTCAATACTCTCTAGTTTTTGGTACAAATTGATGAATTGCTGCGTGGCTTTATGGCCAGGTGCAAAATGCACTAGCGGCTCATGCTCTTCACGCGACTCTTTTACTTTGATTGATGTGTTCAGGTAGGTATCCAATACCGGCAGGCCATCGGCAATCAACTGATCGACCAATTCTTGTGGAAACTTTGCCTGTGGATTGAATTGATTGACTACCACGCCTTCAATTTTTAAACCTTCATTGTGGTCTTCGCGAATCTCCGCCACCGTGCCAACCAAGTTATAAAGTGCCTGTCGCGAAAAACTGTCGCAGTCGAAAGGGATCAGCAAACTATCTGCCGCAATCAAGGCGGTCATACTGTAGAAATTTAACGCCGGTGGCGTATCAATGTAGATGCGGTCGTAATGTTTTTCTGCCTCATTTAAAGCATCACGAAACTTGTAGATTTTGTGACGACTTTCCAGCTCGCGCTCAATATTTGTTAACTCAGGGCTAGCAGCCATCACCGACAAATTTTTAAAATGCGTCGGGTGGCAAAAATTGGGCAAGTACGGTTTGCGTCCAAAAACGCCGAGAAAAGTTTTGAAGAAATCAACGGCCGTGATGCTCTTTTCTGCATAGTTCGCACCGAGCAAATACTCTGAACTGTTGCACTGCGTATCCAAATCAATCAACAGGGTTTTGTAGCCCTGCTGCGCGCTGATTGCAGCCAAGTTACAGCTGATACTGGTCTTACCCACGCCGCCCTTTTGGTTAAAAACAACTCTTTTCATCACAGTTACTCCTGTAAACTGCCACCATGTTAGCAGCAAACACAAAAACACTCCCGCCCGTTATTTTTTTAATGGGGCCAACGGCCTCCGGCAAAACCGATCTCGCCGTGGCGCTGACAGAAAAATTGCCCTGCGACATTATCAGCGTCGATTCCGCGCTGGTGTATCGCGGCATGGATATCGGCAGCGCAAAACCGGATGCAGCAACGCTGCAACGCGCGCCGCATCGATTGATCAGTTTTCTCGATCCGTCGGAACCCTATTCCGCCGCACAATTTCGGTGCGATGCTTTGCGGGAAATTGAATACATTCTTCACAGCGGACGCATTCCACTGCTCGCCGGCGGCACCATGTTGTATTTCAAAGTCCTGCTAGAAGGCATCGCCGATTTGCCCGCCGCCGACCCTGCTCTTCGCGCGCAACTCACGACAGAAGCCGCGCAGTACGGTTGGCCGGCGCTGCACCAAAAATTGGCAGAGGTTGACCCAGTCTCTGCCGCGCAGCTACACCCCAATCACTCTCAGCGCATATTGCGCGCCTTGGAAGTACACGCACTGACGGGCATTGCGCTCTCTACCCTGCAACAACAGCAACAGCCCGCGTCGCTGCCGTTCCGGCCCATTCAGCTCGCACTCATGCCCGACGACCGCGAGGCGCTGCATCGGCGCATTGAGCAGCGTTTTGATCGCATGCTGCGCGAGGGCTTCATGGATGAAGTACGACGGCTCTATGCGCGCGGCGATTTACACCCTGATCTGCCCGCCATCCGCGCAGTGGGCTACCGTCAAGCTTGGGATTACTTGGCAGGCAACCTAAGCGAAGCTGAAATGCGGGCGGCGGGCATCGCTGCCACCCGCCAACTGGCTAAGCGGCAGCTCACTTGGCTGCGCAACTGGCCGCAACTGCACACCATCCCCATGCAGGAACCTTTCGATTTAGAAAAAGTCACACTGGCGACCTTGAAAATCCTGTCCGCTAACGGCATATAGTGCTTGGCGGTTCGCCATTTCTGTTTTTCCCGGTTTTCGGGCCACATCCATTGTTTATTTTTGAGGAGATATCCTATGTCCAGAGGGCAAAGTCTACAAGACCCTTATTTGAATGTACTGCGCAAAGAGCGCGTCCCTGTATCCATTTACTTGGTCAACGGCATCAAACTACAAGGTCAGATCGACTCTTTCGACCAATTCGTGGTGCTGCTGAAAAATACGGTCAGCCAGATGGTGTACAAACACGCCATTTCTACCGTGGTGCCTTCGCGTCCTGTGCGCTTGCCTATGGCAAACCCACCGGGTGGAACAGCGGGCGGTCAAGGCGGCTATCAAGACCACTACGACGACGAGGATGGCTATAGCGATTTGGATAACTAATCGCTGATCACCCCCACACCATCACTATCGGGAAAAATCGCGTTTGTTTTTTGATCGCCCTGCGTCCGGTGAACTGGCTGTACTGGTTCATTTGGACTTGCATCGCCCGCACACGCGCGACGACTTGCGCGAGTTCGAAGAACTCGTGCTGTCGGCCGGCGGCGACCCCGTCACCCTGATCAGCGGTACACGCACCTCACCCAGCGCGCGCTATTTTGTCGGCCAAGGCAAGCTGGAGGAAATTCAAGCTGCCGTGCAAGAACACTGTGCGCAATTGGTGATTTTTGATCACGAACTGTCACCCAGCCAAGAGCGAAATTTGGAAAAATTTTTGCAATGCCGCGTACTGGATCGCACTGGTTTGATTCTCGATATTTTTGCGCAGCGTGCGCGCACGCACGAAGGCAAACTGCAAGTAGAACTCGCGCAGTTACAGCACATGTCCACGCGCTTAGTGCGCGGCTGGACGCACTTGGAGCGCCAAAAAGGTGGCATCGGCATGCGCGGCCCCGGCGAAACGCAGCTGGAAACAGACCGCCGTTTACTGCGCGCCCGCATCAAATTTATCGAAGCGCGCTTAGAAAAAGTGCGCAGTCAACGCGAACAAGGGCGGCGATCGCGCACACGCAGTGCCACACCTACTGTATCGCTGGCGGGTTACACCAACGCAGGCAAATCCACCTTATTTAACGCGCTGACCGAAGCGGATGTATACGCGGCCAACCAGCTGTTTGCCACGCTAGACCCCACTATGCGGCGCATCACGCTGCCAGACACTGGCACAACGGTACTGGCCGACACGGTGGGCTTTGTGCGCCATTTGCCGCACCAATTAGTGGAAGCTTTTCGCAGTACGCTAGAAGAAGTAGCGCGCGCCGATTTATTACTGCATGTGATCGACGCGGCCAGCGATGAACGCGTAGAACAAATCTATCAAGTTGAAGATGTGTTGACCGAAATTGGCGCCGCCGATGTGCCGCGTTTAGAAGTGTTCAACAAAATTGATTTGTTGGAAATTGAACCGCGCATTGATCGCGACGACAGCGGGCGCGCCATTCGCGTCTGGCTCTCCGCACGCGAAGGGATTGGACTCGATTTACTGCGTCAAGCCATGGATGAACATTTAGCCGAAGAGCAATTTGTCGGCGCACTGCACCTCAAGCCCGAGCAGGCAAAACTGCGCGCACAACTGTTTACACTGCGCGCCATTACGCACGAGCAATTTTACGAAGACGGCAGCCAAACACTGACAGTGCGCTTAGCACAAAAAGACTGGCTGCGCCTGCTGGCTACCGAAAAGCTCAATGCCGAAGAACTGCTAGAATCCCCCCCTGCAATTTCGCGCGCGCGCCGCGCAAAAAAAACCAATACTCGGAGACTCTGATGGCCTGGAATGAACCCGGCAATAAAGGTGGCGGCAACCCTTGGGGCGGCCCACCCAATAGCAAAAACGAACTGGAAGCGTTGTTCAAGAAACTGAATGATGCATTTGGCAGCGGTAGTCCCAGCAACGATCAACCAATGGGCAAATTAGTCCTAGTGATCGTAGCTGTACTCGTCATTATTTGGGGTGCGCTAGGCGTTTATCAGTTAGATGAACAAAAGCGCGCCGTTGTACTGCGCTTAGGTGCATTTCATTCGATGGTCGGCCCCGGCATACATTGGAATCCTCCGCTGATCGACACCGTGATCAAAGAAAATGTCACGCAACAGCGCTCGTACACCACACAAGGCGCAATGCTGACGGAAGATGAAAACATCGTCGATGTACAAGTATCCGTGCAATACAACATCGGTGATCTGCGAAAATTCACACTCGGCATCCGCGATCCACAGCACGCATTAGAAGAAGCTACTGACAGCTCGGTGCGCCACGCCATTGGCAGCTCCAAAATGGATGATGTGTTGACCACTGGCCGCGACAAAATTGCCGTCGATGTGCAAACGCGTTTGCAAAAATATCTCGACGCTTACCAAACCGGCATTATCGTCAGCACAGTCAACATTGAAAAAACGCAACCGCCCACTGCTGTGCAAGCCGCGTTTGACGATGTAATTAAGGCGCGCGAAGACGAGCAGCGCGTACAAAATGAAGCGCAAACTTATGCCAACACAGTAATTCCCGAAGCGCGCGGTCAAGTCAAACGCGTACACGAAGAAGCACTCGCCTATCGCGATCGCGCCGTGGCGCGCGCACAAGGTGAAGCCGCGCGTTTTGAAGCACTGCTGGCGGAATACAGCAAAGCGCCAGAAATCACGCGCAAGCGCTTGTATCTGGAAACCATGCAAGCAATTTATGCCGACAACAGCAAAGTACTGCTCAACACTGCGCAGAACGGCAACAATGTTTTTTATTTGCCGCTGGATAAACTGCGCTCTCCAAATAACACCAGCAACACAGCAACAACCAACACAACATCAACCGTAAGCGACGATACCAACACCGCTACGCGCACTGATACCACACGCAGCAGAGGCAACGGCGATAACCGCCTTGAGAGCAGTCGTCGGGAGGCTCGCCCATGAACCGCATCGGCAATATATTGTTGGCCATCTTGGCCGTCATCTGGTTGGCAGGACAATTTGTTTTTGTCGTATTTGAATTCGATAAAGCAGTAATGCTGAAATTTGGAAAATTGGTGAAATCGGATATCAAGCCCGGCTTGCACTTTCGCATTCCTTTCGTCGATGAAGTGCGCCGCTTCGATGGTCGCATTCAAACCTTAGACACACGCGCCGAGCGCTATCCTACGGTGGAGAAAAAATCCGTGATGGTGGATTTGTACGCGCACTGGAAAATTACCGATGTGGCGCGCTACTACACGGCTACCGGCGGCGATGCCACGCGCGCAGAATTATTGATTTCGCAGCGCATTAACGAAGGTTTGCGCAACCAATTCGGTGTGCGCACCTTACATGAGGTGGTATCTGGCGAGCGCGATGCCCTGATGGTCAACATGACCAAAAAACTCACCGAAATCACCAGTAAAGAATTGGGTATTGATGTTGTCGATGTGCGCGTGAAACGCATCGAATTGCCCGATGAAGTAAGTGTGGATGTTTACAACCGCATGAACTCCGAACGCGCACGCGAAGCGCGCAAACACCGCTCTGAAGGCAAAGAAGTGGCCGAAGGGATTCGCGCTGACGCCGATCGCCAAAAAATTGTTCTTGAAGCGGAAGCCTATGGCGAAGCAGAAAAAATTCGCGGGGAAGGCGACGCCAAAGCGACCGCGATTTACGCGGCGGCCTACGGCAAAAACCCAGAGCTGTTTAATTTCACGCGCAGTCTGCAAGCCTACCGCGACAGCTTTAACAGCGGTAACGACATGCTGGTGCTGGACCCGAACAACAGCTTTTTTAGCTATCTAAAAAATCCCGATGGCAAAGCACAGTAACTGCATTACAGTCCTGCTCTCGCTCGTCTGCGCAACGGCTTTTGCAGCGCCCGACATACGCGTCAACGGCTTGATGCCCAATCAGGCCGTGGTCACGATCGACGGCAAACAGCGCATTCTCAAAGTGGGCACACCCAGTCCAGAAGGTGTCAGCTTAGTTTCCGCTGACAGCCAAAAAGCCGTGCTGGAATGGCAGGGAGAACGCCTAGAACGCGCACTGACGCGTGAAATCAGCTCCAACTACACCGATCGCGCCGAAGAAGAAGCACGCATTCAACGCGGGCGCGACAACCACTTTTTTACCGCAGGCAGTATCAACGGCCAGCCCGTCAGCTTCATGGTGGATACCGGCGCATTTGCCATCGCCATGACTCCCGCCGAAGCCGACCGCCTGCGCCTGAACTGGCGACAGGGCGAGCGCTTTGTCGCCAACACCGCTGGCGGCGGCACTCCCAGCTACAAAGTCACGCTCGATAGCGTCAGCGTAGGTGGCATCACCCTGCACAACATTGCAGCAGCCGTTATCGTCTCCGATTCCGCCGGCGACATTCTGCTCGGCATGAGCTTTCTGGAAAAAACCGAAATGCGCGAGGAAAACAACACGCTCGTGCTGCGTAAAAAGTACTGACTGCCACCCGGCCACTGCACTGCGCGAACGCGGCAAATATGCGTAAAATGCGCGGCCTTGATTGAGGGTTCCTTCCGTGCCGTTTCATTTCGTCGCCTCTTCCCACCTGCCGACCACTTGGGGTGAATTCACGCTCCACGGCTTTGAAGATGCGGACACCCAGCAAGAACACATTGCATTGACCATGGGCGCTGTCGCCAATGGTGAGCCTGTGCTGGCGCGTATCCACTCCGAATGCCTGACCGGCGATGTGCTGCACAGCCTGCGCTGCGACTGCGGCGCACAGCTACATGCCGCCATGCAAGCCATTGCCGAAGAGGGGCGCGGGGTGCTGCTCTACTTGCGCCAAGAGGGTCGCGGCATCGGTTTGATGAACAAAATTCGCGCCTATCACCTGCAAGACCAAGGGGCTGACACCGTCGAAGCCAATCAACAGCTGGGCTTTGAAGCCGATTTGCGTCAGTACGACATGCTGACCACCATGCTCAAACACTTGCATATCAGCAAGCTGCGCTTGATGACCAACAACCCGCGCAAACTGACCGCACTGGAATCCGCCGGCATTCATATCGAAGAACGCCTGCCGCTGCAGGTGGGTGAAAACCCGCACAACCGCCACTACTTGGCGACCAAGACCACCAAGCTTGGCCATTTGTTGACCCCTCCTTCGACCTGACCGGAGCCCCCATGCAAACTTGCCAACGCGTCAGCGACTTGCGCGCACAGCTCGCTCAAGCGCGCAACAACGGTAAACGAATCGCACTGGTTGCCACCATGGGCAACTTGCATGAAGGCCATTTGCAGTTGATCCGCCTAGCCAAAACACTGACCGATGTCGTGGTAGCCAGCATTTTCGTCAACCCGCTGCAATTTGGTTTGAATGAGGATTGGGAGCAGTATCCGCGCACCCTGGAGCGCGACAGCAACATGCTCAGCGCTGAAGGCTGCGATGTACTGTTCTGCCCCACCGAAGTGGACATGTACCCCAACGGCATGGAGACGCAAACCAAGGTGGAAGTGCCCACCATGACCAACATCCTGTGCGGCGCGTCCCGCCCCGGCCACTTCTTGGGCGTAACCACAGTGGTCGCCAAGCTGCTCAACATGGTGCAGCCAGACACCGCCATCTTCGGCATCAAGGACTACCAACAGCTCACCGTAATCCGCCGCATGGTGGAGGACTTGTGTATCCCCGTGCAGGTCGTCGCCGCCCCCATTGCGCGCGCCGATGACGGTTTGGCACTCAGCTCACGCAATAGCTATCTCACCGCCGAGGAACGCCCTCGCGCGGTGGCGTTATATCAAGCCCTGAACCAAGCACGCGATACGATACAAGCAGGCTCGCGCGACTACGCTGCCATTGAAGCGACGGCGCAACAGCAGCTGTCACAAGCCGGCATGCGCCCCGATTATTTCTCTATCCGGCAGGCCAAAACATTGGAGCCTGCCTCTGCCGTTGATACCGATCTCGTGCTGCTCGGCGCGGTGTATCTCGGGAAAACGCGGCTGATAGATAATGTAACGCTGACCATTTAACGGTACGATATACACCGTATTTTTCACTCCTAGCTCTAGCGGAGATTCTCCATGCAAACCCTGATGCTGAAAGGCAAACTTCACCAAGCCTGCGTGACGCACTCTGTGTTGGATTACGACGGCTCCTGCGCGATCGACAGCGACTTGGTCAAACTCGCTGGGATGCGCGAATTCGAACAAATTCAGATCTACAACATCACCAACGGCGAGCGTTTCACTACCTATGTCATTTCCGGTGGCGCCGGCTCGGGCATCATCTCCGTCAACGGCTCGGCGGCGCATCGCGCCAAACCCGGCGACCGCGTCATCATTTGCGCATACGCCAGTTACAGCGAACAAGAGTTACTGAACCACGCGCCTAAATTGGTTTACTTGAACGAAGAAAACAAAGTCATTCGCACCGCCAACACCATTCCTGTGCAAGCAGCTTGACGCGATTGACCATCAAAAAGCCGGCCTTCAGGTCGGCTTTTGCGTTTCTGCCACTGCCGTTTTTTTGAGAACAGAACATGTTAGAAATTAATCCGCTGTTAAATACGATCAAAGATTTGCGCGAGCGCTCCGGTGCGCTGAGGGGGTATCTTTGACTACGCCAACAAGAAAGATCGCTTAACGGAAGTTGAACTGGAGCTGGGCGATGCCGGCGTTTGGGACAAACCAGAACGCGCACAAGAATTAGGGCGCGAACGCGCAGCACTCAGCGCTGTTGTCAGCACGCTGGACGACATGGAGACCGGACTCAACGATGTTGCGGATTTATTGGAAATGGCAGCTGCCGAAGACGATGTCGATACCGTCACAGCTGTTGAAGCGGATTTGGATGCGCTGTGCAAAAAATTAGAACTGCTCGAATTTCGCCGCATGTTTTCCGGCGAGATGGATGCCAACAGCTGCTTCTTGGATATTCAAGCCGGCTCCGGCGGCACCGAAGCGCAAGATTGGGCAGAAATGTTGCTGCGTATGTATCTGCGCTGGGGCGATGCCAAAGGTTTTAAAACCGAATTGGTGGAAGCATCCGCTGGCGATGTCGCCGGCATTAAATCCGCCACCATCAGTTTTCAAGGCGAATACGCTTACGGTTGGTTGCGCACCGAAACGGGCGTGCATCGTCTCGTGCGCAAATCGCCATTTGATTCCGGCAACCGTCGCCACACTTCATTTTCTTCCGTATTTGTCTCGCCTGAAATTGATGACAATATTGAAATCGACATCAACCCTGCAGATTTGAAAACCGATGTGTATCGCGCATCCGGTGCAGGCGGTCAGCATGTCAACAAAACCGAATCGGCGGTGCGTATCACCCACATGCCCAGCGGCATTGTGGTGCAATGTCAGTCGCAGCGCTCGCAGCACGCCAACCGCGACTTTGCCATGAAACAATTGAAAGCAAAGTTGTACGAAATGGAAATTAAAAAACAGCAAGCTGAACAACAGAAATTGGAAGACAGCAAAGCCGATGTCAGCTGGGGCAGTCAAATTCGCTCTTATGTACTGGATGATTCGCGCATTAAAGATCTGCGCACCGGCGTGGAAACACGCAACACACAAGCTGTATTGGACGGCGATCTAGATAAATTTATCGAAGCCAGCTTAAAAAGCGGACTGTAAAGTTTCTCCACGAGTTCATCACGGATAACAAAGCCATGACCGACGAAAAAAATATCCAGCCGGAAGAAAACCATCTGATCGCCGAAAGACGCGCAAAACTTTCTGCCATTCGTCAACATGGCAATGCCTTTCCAAACAACTTTCGTCCAGACAGCCTCACCGATGCACTGCAACAAGAGCTGGGAGAAAAAACCAAGGAAGAACTAGAAGCCCTGCATCGCACTGCTTCTGTTGCGGGGCGCATCATGGCCAAGCGCGGTCCTTTTTTAGTACTGCAAGATGTCGCCGGGCGCATTCAACTGTATATCGACAAAATCCACGCAAAAGCAGACGAAATTAAGAGCTGGGACATCGGCGATATCGTCGGCGCCACCGGCCCCGTGCACAAATCCGGCAAAGGTGATTTGTATGTGCTGATTGAAAACGCACAACTACTCACCAAATCTCTGCGCCCACTGCCGGACAAATGGCACGGTTTATCTGACACCGAAATGCGCTATCGCCAGCGCTATGTGGACCTGATCGTCAATGATGATGTGAAACGCGCGTTTCGCACACGCTCTGTCGTGATTGATGCGATTCGCGATTACCTGACCGACCGCGACTTCTTGGAAGTAGAAACCCCAATGATGCAAGTCATCCCCGGCGGCGCAACCGCGAAACCGTTTGTCACGCATCACAATGCACTGGATCAACGCATGTATCTGCGCATTGCACCGGAGTTGTATTTGAAGCGTTTAGTGGTGGGCGGTTTCGACAAAGTGTTCGAGATTAACCGCAACTTCCGCAACGAAGGGCTTTCTACACGCCACAACCCAGAGTTCACCATGCTGGAGTTTTACGAAGCGTATGCCGATTACCGCGATTTGATGGATCGCACCGAAGACATGCTGCGCTATGTCGCTCGCCGCGCACTGGGCAGCGCACAATTTAGCAACACTATTCGCAACGAAGCGGGCGAAGTGGTGGAACAACACGACTTTGACTTTGATAAACCCTTCACGCGCCTCAGTGTGTTTGACTCAATCTTGCACTTCAATCCAGACATCGCTGCCGATCAATTGGCCACGCTAGAAGGTGCGCGCGCCATCGCCAGCAAACTCGGCATTCCACTGAAAAACGCTTACGGTCTTGGCAAAGTGCAAATTGAAATTTTTGAAAAAACTGTTGAGCACCGCCTGATTCAACCAACCTTTATCACCGAATACCCGACAGAAGTGTCGCCACTCGCGCGGCGCAACGACAACAATCCTTTCATCACGGATCGCTTTGAATTTTTTGTCGGCGGGCGCGAAATTGCCAATGGTTTTTCTGAGTTAAATGACGCAGAAGATCAAGCCGAACGCTTTCGCAAACAGGTGGAAGAAAAAGATGCCGGCGATGAAGAAGCCATGCACTACGATGCGGACTACATCACCGCGCTGGAATACGGCCTGCCGCCCACCGCCGGTGAAGGCATTGGCATTGACCGTTTGGTGATGCTACTCACTGACTCGCCATCCATTCGCGATGTGGTGTTGTTCCCGCATATGCGTCCACAACATTGACGCAAACGCCCGTGAGTGACATCAAGCTCGATCCTGAATGGCTAACAAAATTACAGCCCGAGTTTGATGCTCCTTACATGCAGCAATTGCGCGCTTTTCTTGCTGCAGAAAAAGCCGCAGGGAAAACCATTTATCCGCCAGGGCCGCTGTGGTTCAACGCGCTGAACCACACGCCTTTTTCACAAGTAAAAGTTGTTATCCTCGGCCAAGATCCGTATCACGGCCCCAAGCAAGCGCATGGCCTGTGCTTTTCCGTACCCAAAGGGATTGCACCACCACCCTCGCTGATGAATATTTTTGCCGAATTAAAACGCGACCTCAGCATAGAACAGCCATCACACGGCAATCTTACCGAGTGGGCCGATCAAGGTGTGCTGTTGCTCAATGCCGTGCTAACTGTTGAAAACGGCAAAGCCGGCGCACATCAAGGCAAAGGCTGGGAATTATTTACCGACAAAATTATTGCGCTGCTCAATGCACAGCGCGAGCAACTCGTTTTCTTGTTATGGGGCAGTTACGCACAGAAAAAAGGCGCATTGATTGACCGAAAAAAACACTTGGTGTTGACCGCGCCGCATCCCTCGCCCCTTTCTGCCTATCGGGGGTTTATCGGCTGTGCACACTTTTCAAAAACCAACCAATACTTACAAAAAAATGGCATCCCTGAAATTTGCTGGCAACTATCGGAAAAAGACCATTAATCTAACGCCAGCGCATCAATTAAATGTTGTATCACTACCAAATCTTCATCGGCCACATCAATGATCTGACAACCAGACCAATACGCCGCCGCCGTTACAGAAGATGCGGGACTATTCCACAAACAATCCACCCCCAGATGCAGCTCGACCGTTTTATTGTCGGCCTCACCTAAAACGCTACCGTCCACACAGACGCTCAACTGATAAATACAGTCAACATGCAACGGTGCATTATTAACTAGCATCAATCCTTCTAGCGACAAATTTGCCACGCTACCGATGGACTGCCCTGTTGCCTTATCCACCACCCGCACAACATCGCGCAAATTATGACGCGGGTGTTTGCGGCGATTTGCAGAGTCGATGTCCTGTTCCATATCAATGCACCATTAAAGTTTTCAAGCGAGTGAGAATACTCTCCAGCGCTCTTTCGAAGAATGGCTTTCCTGACTCAACCAAAATTCTTGCTTGACTAGCAAGAATCATTTGTGCAATTTCCAAACTGCTTTTCATGGCAATTTTCTTTCCGCCGCGATCCACCAACATAAAATTGGATGTCTGCTGATTAAACCACGCAATACGCAAGCGGACTTTATCGCTGCTATCTTGCAAATGATCAAACTCTAGCCAAGTTCCCACCGGCACATGACTGAGTGTGTCTAAAATATTGATCTCATCTGCACTGAGAGAGGCCGCATCAATAACAACCTCATCTAAATCCGCACTAACTTCTGCCTCCATCTGCGCACGCTGTTCTTGCGAGGCTGGCTCTGCAATCAAGTTTTGCAATACCAACATCTGCGACTTCGACAAGGCTTCCAATAACTTGTTACTTTTTACTTGATCGTGCGCAATCGTCTCCAACCCAGACCGCACGCGCTGCAACAGCGACTCCTGCACAAAGGCCAAACGATTGCGCTCGTTGATATCTGTTTTTTCCTGCACGCTCCAGATAATTTCACTGATCGTGTCAACACCTTCCAACCACTGACTCGAATCCTCACCATAACGCAGCAGCGCAAAAGTCAAATAATCCGACCACGGATGCAGCAACAACACGATGATATGCGCTGGCAGTTCATGGCCATCCATGTTGCGCCGCACTTCTTGCAGTACGCGGCGCTTGACCGCACGCAGCCTATCTTCACCTTCTGCTTTTTCACGCGCGCGCTTTTCCATCATCTCAACACTGCGCGCCACTTTTTGATTGAATTCACGCATCTCCAATAACAACTCATCAAACAAGCTAGTGTCGTTGTGGAAATCTGTCAGCACGCGGCGAATAATGGATTTAATTTTAGGAAAGACTTTGAACTGGCTGTCGCCGTCAGTATTGACCCAACGCATCCCAGCATCTGCCAAACAATCCAACAATTGCCGCGAGGAGTGCTCTGGTTTTTCGAACAACTTCCGTTCAAGAAATGCCACTTTGAGGTAAGGCGTATGCAAATAACTCAGCACCGCCTTTACTGCGTCGGGCAACTGCTCATCGCCCAACATATACTCAAAAATCATACCCACTAGATCAATAATACGCGCATCTTCTTCCGCAATACTCTTGTCATCACCGAGATGTTTTTTCATCTGTTGGGTAACATTTTGGTACTGCTCTACCGTCATCGAAGGCGGCACAGCGATGTAATCCATGACCTCCGCATGTTGCTGCGTAGAAACTTGCGACAACGCCCTAACAACCTCGCCAGGCGAACACACAGCTGCTGCGCTTGATTGACCAGCAAAGGCTGGCTGACTGAAGTATTGTGGACGCGCCACCGGTGGCGGCGAGTTTGGTGATGGCGGCGGAGAGCCGTCGTCAGACACACCCTGTTGTAATTTGCTGATATCCGCATACAACTGTCGCTCGGCTGCTAGCGATTGTTGAAAAGCTGGATTTTGCAGCGTTTCCATTTCGACGCGCTTAGTCAATTCAATTCGCGCAGGATGCGGAACAACCTCGGCCACTTGTTCACTATCGGCTGTTTCTTCAGCAGATTTTTCAGCATCTGGCGTGGCTTTTTGGGCTGCGCCGGACGCAGGCATCGGCTTCGACAACCCAACGCCAAAACGCAAATTGGGCAGCACGCCTTGCTGCTTTAAATAGTCGTTGGCCTGCTTGTACAAATCACCCAAATTCTCCAACAGCGCTTTTTCAAAAACGCGGAAAAACATCACCGTGTAGCGAATATTCAAGTGCAGTAACTGCAACTCTGCCTGCAGCGCAGTCGCAAATTGATTGGCCCCCAAAGGGTTGCCGTCGTCTGGCAGTTTTTTACCACCGCGCAACACAGCCAAGCGCTGCATCAAACCAAAAAGATCTTCAGAAAAGCGTGTATCCGCTCGGCGCGCAATCGACGAAATCGCAATATCCTGTTCTAAGTCATCGTCGGCCAACAGCGAAAGATCGCGCGACATATCTTCCTTGCTAGTGTCTTTGCCACCCAACTCATCTTTTCTAAACAGATTAAAACTTTCGGACAGGCTTAACTTGAATCTCGCCAGCATGGCTGCCTTGTGTTTGCGCAGCTCTCTGGACAGCTGCATCAACTGCCACTGCTCTTCGCTGCTCTTTGCAGCATCCATCATTTCCAACAAGCGACTTTCCGCAGCATGGAAAAATATCTCATGAACTTTGTCACCAAATTGCAGCGTCATGTTCTGCAAAGGCGTGATATGTTTAGCGCCGCTGGCAGCATCCATATTCATCAATCTCTTTCAAAAAAATCTATCGAAAAAACAAAGCGCGTTATCAAGCCGACAACACAAACAAGCTAACCACACACACCATCGAAGCGACCCACACCAAACTGCGCAGTGTGGCCTTGTCGCACACATACATCACTCCATATACAAGACGCGCCGCAACAAATGCTAGCGCCAACATATTGACCGTAGCCTGTGCTACCCCAGCGCGCTCTGCCAACAACACAGCCGCCACAAATAATGGAAAAGTTTCGTAGCCATTTTGCACCGCCCAATGCGCTCGTTTGCGTGCGCCGTCAAGACGCTCCATGTATTCGCGCGGCTTGGCGTTATCAAAACTTTTCGTGGCTTTGGCGTAGATGGTGAAAATAAATGGCACAACAAGACCGGCAAGCAAAATGCACCAGTCAGCAATCGTTAATGCAACAGGGGATGGCATATCAGTCTCCTTTCGTGTTCCTATTTAGACAACAAAACGACACCAAATGACCGAGCCCCATACTAGCGCGACCAGTGCCAATGAAACAAATACTGCCGCTGAGCCCATGTCCTTCGCCATACCAGCCAGTGGGTGCTGCGTGGGGCTGGCCAGATCAACCACCGCTCCCACAGCAGAGTTCAGCAGCTCGGTGATGAGCACGATTAAACAGCAGCCTATCAACAGCGCTATTTCTTTGGCATCTTGACCCAACCAGCAAGCCACTGGCAACAGCAGTAGCGTTAATACCAACTCCTGACGAAAAGCCGCCTCGTTCTTCCAAGCTTGCCGAAACCCCGCCCAAGAATAGCCTGTCGCCGCGATGATGCGAGCGATACCGGTGCGACCGGGCTTACATGATTCATTCATTTCCATCTACCTCATCTGGTACTTCATTCAATTTTTGATTCATATCCAAAGCCGGCTGCGCTTCGGTGGGTTTACCGACAATTTTTGCCGGCACACCGGCCGCCGTGCTGTGCGCGGGAATATCCGTCAGCACCACACTGCCACCGCCAATTTTGGCGCCTTCACCGATTTCCACTGGCCCCAATATTTTGGCCCCCGTCGCCAGCAACACGCCGCGCCGGATCAGTGGATGGCGACGGCAACCGCGCGCGCGCCCGCTGCCACCCAAGGTGACTTCGTGCAGCATGGAGACATCATCTTCAATCACAGCTGTTTCTCCGATCACCACGCCCGTGGCGTGATCCATCAAAATACCGCAACCAATCACTGCCGCCGGATGAATATCCACCGCGAACACTTCACTCATGCGGCTCTGAATATGCAGCGCCAACATGCGGCGCTCTTGCTGCCACAGCCAATGAGCAATGCGATAGCTTTGCAATGCGTGAAACCCTTTGAAGTAGAGCAGCGGCATCAAGTAGTGATCGCAAGCGGCATCGCGCTCGTAGCAGGCGATGATGTCGCGACTCACCTGCTGAATGATGTTCGGCTGCGCTTGAAACGCCTCGGCGCAAACCTCGCGCAACAACAGCGCAGGGGCGGCAGGGCTATCCAGCAAGCGCGCCAGATGAAAACTCATCGCTTCTGTCAAATTGTTGTGGCGCAACACCACACTGTGAATGTAGCTCGCCAGCACCGGCTCACCGGCAACAATAATCTGCGCCTCGCTGCGCAAGGTCTGCCACAGAGCGTCGAGTTGCATGATCAAGCACTCGCCACAGCAACACGCACAAAGCGCTGGAAAATATCATGCCAGTGCAGAGCAATGCGATCTTTTAAGGCAATATCTTGCGTCATCAGCCAGTCCAACATTTTCTCTTCATGCAATAAGTGTTCGTAATGATCCGCGACAGACTTGCACGACAAATGCCAACGCTCTGGAGCAATGCCGCCATTATCCCTGCTATAAGGACGAAAAAAAACCGCATCCGGTTCCTGTAATTTTTCATCCAACCAACAGTGGAAGTTGGCAACACGCCGTTGCCCACACATTCCTCCGTGGTGAGTTGCACGCGGTAATCCGTTGGCACTGCCGCCGCATCAAATACATCGAGATCCGTGCCCCAGTGATGGCGCGAACACCCTGGAATAGCCGACCAGCGCAAAATCGCAAACAGCAATTCATCTTCAGATAACACACTGATATCGAGCGGCTGGCCAAGCGCATCCAACACCGGACGCTGACCAGAAGCCTTGCCATTCCAAATCCATTGCTGGCGTTCAAACCCTCGCCACGCACTTGCGATTTGCAGATCAAAACCAGCTTCAGCAGCACTGGTTGCCAGCTGCGTCCAATGTGGCAATACATCTTGATGTAAATAGTGCGCAGCGTGCTCGTCAACTGCTATGAGGGGCGCACGCGATTGCCCTGTTAGCACTTGCCAATCCACTATCGACATTCACCCACCTGATTATTTTGCTTCGTTCTTTTCAGCACCACAGCGCTTGCAGCGATACTGTGTCACTAACCTGCCCTGCTTCACATCAAATACACTGTCTTTTACCACCGCCCAACTATGAAACCCGTTTCCGCACAGCGTGGACTGCCTGCCTTTTTTCTTCAGTACTGCTTTTTTGAATTGCTGCAGCGAAACAACCTCACTCACGATACTTTCCTACAACTAATCACTTTGCCGCGCCACACGAAATCTATCGGCCACAATTTTTGTTGGCGATCGTAAGCGCGCCATAACTCTGCATAAGTTTTGTTTTCAATGGGATGCCTTTCACTGCCAGCAATCTCCGCCAGCGGCAACAATACAAAGGCATTGCGCAGGATTTCTGTGCGCGGTAGTGTGATGCCATCCACCTTGCCGGCGACATCGCTGTACAGCAAAATATCGATATCCAAGGTTCGCGCCGAAAAACGCTCGCCGCCGCGCACGCGCCCGTTATCGTCTTCTATTTTGCGCAAGCACGCTGACAACGCACCCATGGATAACGCGGTGTTGCAGCCCACAACCAAATTCAAAAAATGATCGCCGTCAAAGCCCACTGCCTCACTTTCATACACCGACGAAATACACAGTTCACCAAAAGCTTCGGCCAACGCATCCAACGCGGACGCAATATGGCGTTCGCGATCTACATTGCTACCAAGCCCTAGATACACGCTGTTCACGCAGATTTTTCTCCGCGCTCAATCACCAAGCCCACATCTTGCGCGCCGCGCAACGCACCGGGTTTGCTGATACGCAAACGCAACCACTGCACGCCAAATTCTGTGCGCACAATATCCGCCACGGCTTCCGCCAAGGCTTCAATCAATTGGTAGCGGCTTTCGCCAATAAACTGAATCAAGCGTTTGGAAATGGTTTTGTAATCCAGCGCATCGACAATGTCATCGCTTTCTGCTGCTGCGCGAATATCGGTTGCCATCTCTAAATCCAAACTCACCACCTGCAACACTTCGCGCTCCCACGCAAAAATGCCGATGATGGTTTCGATGCGCAAATCGCGAATGTACACAATATCCATAATTCTCTCTTTCAAAAACAGGCTCTTTCAAAATACGCTCATTCAAAAATATGCGCACTCAAATAGCCGGCAGGGATTCCAGCGACCAACGCGGAAACGCATTGATCGTCAGCGATTCCTGTTGTCCAGCCAACAAACGCTGACAACCAGCAAAAGCAATCATCGCGCCGTTATCGGTGCAAAACGCAGGGCGCGGATAAAACACTTCCGCCTTGCCCGCCAGCGCTTGCTGCAATTTTTCACGCAGGCGGCGATTGGCACTCACACCGCCGGCAATCACCAAACGCGGCATGCCGGTTTGTTCAATGGCGCGGCGACATTTGATCACCAGCGTATCGACTACCGCTTCTTGAAATGCCCACGCGATATCCGCCGATGTTTGTGCGTCCGGCAACCCGTTTTCACCGGCGTGTTGGCGAATAGTGGTGAGCGCGAATGTTTTTAAGCCGCTAAAACTGAAATCTAAACCGGGGCGATCGGTCATCGGACGCGGAAACACAAAGCGCTCCGGCACGCCCTGCTCGGCCAGTTTGCTGATCTGCGGGCCGCCGGGGTAATCGAGATCCAACAGCTTGGCGGTTTTATCAAAGGCTTCACCCGCTGCGTCATCGAGCGATTCACCCAGCAGTTGATACCGACCTATCCCCTGCACCGCCACCAACTGCGTGTGACCGCCGGACACCAACAGCGCCACAAACGGAAATGCAGGCGCAGGCGACTCCAACATCGGCGCCAGTAAATGCCCTTCCATGTGATGCACGCCCACCGCCGGCACACCCCAGCTCCACGCCAAGGTTCGGCCAAAAGTCGCGCCCACCAACAGCGCCCCCAGCAGGCCAGGCCCCGCGGTGTAGGCAATGCCGTGAATATCAGCACGCGTGGAGTTGGACTTTGCCAGCACATCTTCCACCATCGGCAGCAGCTTGCGCACATGGTCGCGCGAGGCCAGCTCGGGCACGACGCCGCCGTACTCGTTGTGAATGGCGATCTGGCTGTGCAGCGCTTCGGCGAGCAGACCGCGCTCGCTGTCGTAGACAGCTACACCCGTCTCATCACAAGAAGTCTCTATCCCCAATACGCGCATGAAAAGTGGCCACAAAAACAAGGTTGGCATGATAGACCGTTGTAATGGCAATGGGCATCCCCTAAAATTGCCGCCCCGTTTATAGCCGCCAAGGCCATAACGGTCCCTTGCTCCACCGGCAACGCTGGGGGGCTTAACCCACAAGGAGTCATCCATGAGACATTACGAAGTCGTATTTCTGGTTCATCCAGATCAATCCGAACAAGTGCCCGGCATGGTGGATCGCTACAAAAGCGCCATCGAAGCCAGCGGCGGAAAAATCCATCGCTTAGAAGATTGGGGTCGTCGCCAACTGGCCTACCCGATTGAAGACATTCATAAAGCGCATTACATCCTGATGAACATCGAATGCGGTCAAGCAGCACTGGATGAACTGACCACCAACTTCCGCTACAACGACGCTGTATTGCGCAACATGGTGATGCGCCGTGACGACGCTGTCACCGATGAATCGCTGATCATGAAAGCGGAAAACGAAGACCGTCGCCGCAAAGCCGAGCAGCCTGCCCGCGCCCCACGCGCCGAAGAATCTAGCCAAGACGACGCCGCTGACGACAGCAGCGACGATGCTGAATAAGGGAGATTGATCATGTCACGCCAACAACAGCAATTCCGTCGCCGCAAGTTCTGCCGTTTCACTGCTGAGAAAACCGTTGAGATCGATTACAAAGATCTCGATGTACTCAAAGCCTACATCACTGAAACAGGCAAAATTGTACCGAGCCGCATCACCGGCACTAGCGCAAAATACCAGCGCCAATTGGCCACTGCCATCAAGCGCGCGCGCTACTTGGCACTGTTGCCTTACACCGATCAGCACTTCAAATAAGGAGACACACACATGCAAGTTATTCTGCTGGATAAAGTGGGTCGCCTCGGTGGCGTAGGCACACAAGTCAATGTGAAGCCAGGTTTTGCCCGCAACTTTTTGTTCCCTTTTGGCAAAGCGGTGCCTGCTACGGCAGCCAACATCGCCGAGTTCAACACCCGCCGCGCTGAGTTAGAAGCCGCTGCCGCTGCCAAGCTGGCAGAAGCAGAAAAACGCGCCGCCGCACTGGCTACCATTAGCATCACTATCGCTGCTAATGCCGGTGACGAAGGCAAGTTGTTCGGCTCGATTGGCACACGCGACATCGCCGATGCGCTGACCAACGCCGGCCACGCCACCACCAAAACCGAAGTGCGCATGCCTAACGGTGCGATTCGTGAAATTGGTGAATTTGAGATCGACATTCAGCTGCACAGCGATGTCACTCAAGCCGTGAAGGTCGTTGTTATTGCCGAGTGATTGCCGACGGCAATTTGAGGTATAAAGACAGGCACTCTCGGGTGCCTGTTTTATTTTCTGGGAAGCCTTTTTTCGCGGGATCGACTGCATGACAACCGCCAGCGACACAGCCTCTCTCTCGCTCGTCAGCAACAGCGCTGATGCACGCCTGCGTGTTCCACCGCATTCGCTGGAAGCGGAACAAGCGGTGCTAGGCGGCCTGCTGCTGGACCACCAAACCTTCGATCAAGTCTCCGAAATTCTGCATGCGCGCGATTTTTACGCGCCGGAAAATCGTCTTATTTTCAGCGCGATGGCGAAATTGTCTGAGCGTGCTAAACCGCTGGATATCATCACCGTTTCTGAGTTGCTCGACCAAGATGGCGAGCTGAACACTGTCGGCGGCATCGCGCACTTAGCGGAACTGGCGCAACACACGCCCGGCACCGCCAACTTGATCGCTTACGCACAAATCGTGCGCGAACGCGCCACCCTGCGCCAGCTGATTCGCGCCACGCACAATATTGCCGATCATGTGTACGCCCCAGACGGTCGCGACAGCACCGAATTGCTCGCCAGTGCCGAAAAAATCATTGCGGATATTGCCGAAGGTCGCCCCAGTGAAAGCGGGTTTGAAGGCATTTCGCCGCTGCTCAAAAACACACTGGATCGCATTACCTATTTGAGTGAACTAAATAGCGATATTACCGGCCTCGATACCGGTTTTTTTGAACTCAACAAAATGACTGGCGGCTTACAGCCATCAGAGTTGGTGATTCTCGCCGCGCGCCCTTCGATGGGCAAAACGGCATTTGCGATGAATCTCGTTGAACACATCGCCCTCAATCAACAAAAACCGGTGCTGGTGTTCAGCTTAGAAATGCCCGCCGAGTCGGTCACGCTAAGGTTGCTGTCATCCGTCGGGCGCATCGACCAAACGCGTATCCGCAGCGGCAAACTGGAACACGACGAGTGGGATAAATTGGGCATGGCTATGGCCAAACTGAAGGACAGCCCACTGTTTATCGACGACACCACAGGGCTCTCGCCCGCCGATATGCGCGCGCGCGCGCGGCGCATGCAACGCGAGCACGGCGATATCGCGTTGATCGTGGTGGATTATCTGCAACTGATGCATATTCCGGGCGCCAAAGATGGCCGCACCGCAGAGGTTTCTGAAATTTCGCGCTCACTGAAATCCATTGCGCGCGAATTTAAATGCCCCGTCATCGCACTGTCACAGTTAAACCGCTCCGTGGATAGCCGCACCGACAAACGCCCGAACAATTCCGATTTGCGCGAATCCGGCGCTATCGAACAGGATGCTGATTTAATCATTTTCCTGTACCGCGACGAGTACTACAACGAAGACAGCCCCGACAAAGGCATCGCCGAATTTATTATCGGCAAACAGCGCAACGGCCCCATCGGCAAACGCAAAATGTCCTTTCAAGGGCAGTACACGCGTTTTGATAATTTGGCACACGGCTACGAAGAAAAAACAGCGCGCTAGATTTGAGCCCCTTTTTTTATTTTTTTAACTTTCAACTTTTCACGCTAATACAAGAGGCAACTCATGAAACTAGGTTTACATCTCGGTTACTGGAACCGCAACCCCTACCCTGGCATTGAAATTGCCAAAGAAGCAGAAAACCTCGGCTACGATTCCATCTGGACCGCCGAAGCCTACGGTTCCGACTGCGTATCACCACTGGCGTGGCTGGGTTCGCACACCAGCAAAATCAAACTCGGCACTTCGGTGATGCAAATTTCTGCGCGCACACCAACTTGTGCGGCGATGACAGCATTGACGATGGATCATCTCTCCAACGGCCGCTTTCAACTCGGCATCGGCGTTTCCGGCCCACAAGTTGTTGAAGGCTGGTACGGTCAAGGTTTCAAAAAACCACTGGAGCGCACCAAAGAGTGGATGAATATTTTTCGCCAAGTGATCAAGCGTGAACAGCCACTGCAATTTCAAGGCAATCAATACCAGTTGCCATTTCAAGGTGCCAACTCGCTCGGTTTGGGCAAACCACTGAAATCCATCACGCATCCTTTGCGCGCGCACATTCCTGTGTTTATGGGTGCTGAAGGCCCTAAAAATATCGAACTCGCCACACAAATTGCCGACGGCTGGTTTCCGATTTTTGTGTCGCCGTATCGCATGAATATTTTTGATGAGTCACTGAAAAACAAACCCGACAATTTTGAAATTGCGGCGATGGTGCAAGTGAATGTCAACGACAACCTCAAAGACGCACTATTCCCTACCAAAATGATGCTGGCGTTGTATGTCGGCGGCATGGGTGCGAAAGATGAAAACTTCCACAAAAACTTGATGGAACGCATGGGCTTTGATGTACAGGAAGTGCAAGACAAATACCTCGCCGGCGATCACATGGGCGCGTTTGAAGCTGTGCCTGATGCCTTAGCCGATGAAATTTCTCTCTCCGGCCCAATTGATCGCATTAAAGAACGCATTGCCGATTGGAAAAAATCACAAGTGACGACCATCATGATCAGTCGCACCGATGACCCCAACCAAGATGTGCAACGCATCCGCCAATTTGCAGAAATGGTGCTCTAAACACGAGGAATAAACCATGCTCGCTTCTCAATTTTCTCTAACTGGAAAAGTTGCCATTGTCACCGGTAGCGGCAAGGGTATTGGCAAAGCCATCGGCCTCACCTTTGCCGAGGCTGGCGCTACAGTGGTGTTTGCTGCACGCACACAAACCGATCTCGATGCCGTCGTTGCCCAAGCCAAAACATTTGGTGGCAACGCGCTCGGCGTGTGCTGTGATGTATTGGTCGACGCACAACTGCAACAACTGGTTGAAACCACCGTGCAGCACTTTGGACGCATTGATATTCTGGTGAACAACGCCGGCGGCACCATGCCGAAACCGATGGAAAAAATTTCCGCAGAAGCGTTTCGGCGTTCGCTGGATTTCAATCTCACCAGTGCATTTTTACTCTCGCAGTATGCACTACCACATTTGCGCGAAAGTCGCGGCAATATCATCAATATCGCCTCTGCCGCAGGCAGGTTAGTTCAGCCGTTCTTTACCGCTTACGGCACAGTAAAAGCGGCATTGATTCATTTAACAAAAATGATGGCGGCTGAATTAGCACCCGCTGTGCGTGTCAATGTCATCAGCCCCGGCTCCATCATGACCGAGGCACTGGAGCAGTTTATTGACGCCGACAATCGCGAAAAAATGCGCAAGCTGACACCGATGCAAGCCCTCGGCAAACCGCAGGATATCGCTATGGCTGCGCTTTACTTAGCATCGCCCGCTGCGTGCTGGGTGACGGGAAAAGATTTGCAAGTGGATGGTGGCGTAGAAAACACCAATTTTACAACTTGAAACCACTTGCAAGGATGACGCTTCGTCGCCGATGGCTCTATTAAAAAAATATCTTGGAATTATTTTTTGCGCGATTACCTTAACTTGTGCGATTTTATCAATTATTCATTGCGCGAAAAAAATTGCCTACATCAAGTTTCTTGCGGACACATCATCCGCACCACACCTCAACACCGATTTCAAATTTTATGTAGATGCAGGCCAACGATACCAAACAACTGGAGAAATATACGAACGACCTTCTGGCGATGAAACCATTGTCGACAAATACTATCCCATGGCCCCCATCTTCAAGTTCCCTCCCGCTTTTCAGCTGCAAATTATCCCTTTTATAAATTCTTGGTCTCCAGAAACACTTCAGAGACTGCGAATCACTATGATCATTGGCTATCTCTTGTCCTGCTTATTACTGATAGCAAAGTGCAGCTCAGAAATGATTAAAGAAAAACAACCAAAGATAAACATTTTTTTATTTTCATCACTAGCCGCCATTCCCGCCGTATTAAATCCAGGCTTCTGGGACTGCGTGCTCAATGCCAACTATGAAATTCTTATTTTTTGCTTTTTAGTCTTCGGATTACTGCTCTTAGAAAAGAATACGGCATTCTTCGCTGCAATTATTGGCTATCTTGCCATTACAAAAATATATCCTGTTTTTATGGCGAGTCTGCTCTTGGTAACGCCATCCAAGAAGCAAGCCATCGCAGCCTTCATAGTATCAATACTCTTTTTTTCGTTGATGGCACTTTTGGCATTCGGCCTACAAGAAAATCTCTACTATGCAAAAAGCATACTGCCCGTAATTTCACGAGAAAAAGTTGCCCCCATGCAATTCAGCTTGAGCTTTGGCAGCGAGCTATTTCGCCTTACTCAGAATCTAGAGTTTTCACGAATAGCTTTCCAGATACTACGCTCACTGCTGATAATTATTAGTTTTTTCTTACTGGTTAAGTATCAAGCACCTAGGAGAAACTTGATTTTCTTTGCACTGCTGATGACATTAATGCTGATCTGCCTGCCCAATTACTGGATCAGTTATTGGATTATGCTATTCCCTGCTTTCTGCATTGCCATTCGGCGTGTCATTACACGCAAACAAACCATGGAAGCGGCAGTTCTTTTTTTGTGCGTTATTGTCACTATTGTAGAAAGCCAAACTTGGCAGCATTTTCAGGCTCCAATATGGCTAAATGATAACCACCGCCTTGACGCAATCGGCTCTAAAATTTCTGCCGCATATATTCAGGGGCTTGAAGCACAGGCTTTTTTTCTATTTCTTCGCCACTATCCACTGACGGTGGTGCTTTATTTACTTGAACAACTCAAATTTCTTGTGCCCATTGCACTATGGGTTTTTGTAGCCATAGAAATCGTCTCCACCGCCACTCAACCCACCTCATCAAACCCAGAGCGATACAAACGCGCGTAGTAACCATCTAGCGCCAACAATTCTGCATGCGTGCCGCGTTCTACGATATCGCCGTGATCCATCACCAAAATTAAATCGGCGTTTTCGATGGTAGATAGACGGTGCGCAATCACCAGCGTGGTGCGGTTTTCCATCACGCGCTCCAGAGCCTGCTGAATTTTTGCTTCAGATTCGTTATCCAATGCCGATGTTGCTTCATCTAAAATCAATACCGGCGCATCTTTTAGCAAGGCACGCGCAATCGCCAAACGCTGACGCTGTCCGCCAGATAACTGCAAACCGTTTTCACCAATTTCCGTGTCCAAGCCATTCGGCAGTTGCGAAATAAATTCCATAGCATTCGCTGCCTCTGCCGCAGCGAGAATTTTTTCGCGCGGTGCGCCAGCCAAATCACCATAGGCAATGTTGTTGGCCACCGTGTCGTTAAATAACACCACATGCTGCGTCACCAAGGCCATTTGCTGGCGCAAGCTAGCGAGCGTGTACTGCTTGATCGGCACACCATCCAACAAAATTTCGCCCTGTTCGTAATCATAGAAACGCGGCAGCAAGCTCGCCAGGGTTGATTTGCCGCTGCCAGACCGCCCGACTAAAGCAACGGTTTTTCCGGCAGCAATGTCTACTTGAATGTTTTTCAGCACAATTTCCTGCGAGCCTTCGTAAGAAAAGTTCAGCTCACGGATAGCGACATCGCCTTTCGCGCGCTGGCACACCAACTCACCGTCGTCGCGCTCGGGCTGCATATCCAAAATTTCAAAAATCTTTTGCGCACCAGCGATGCCTTTTTGAATCGCGCCATTGATACTGCTCAATTGGCGTATCGGCTTAGGCAACATCGCCACCGCCGTGATATAGGCCACCAAATCAGCGGTGCTGTATTTCGCCAACATCGCGGGGCTCAACACCATGTACAAAATCACGGCGATGGCCAATGACACAATGACCTGCAATATTGGTGTATTCAAAGCAGAAATTTTCTGCATCTTCATATACAGCAAAAAACTGCGATGCGTGGCATCGACAAAGCGCGATTTCTCATACGCCTCCCCGCCGAAACTGCGCATCACGCGATAACCGCGAATCATTTCTCCCGCCACTTGCAGCGTATCACCTGCCACATCCTGCATCTTGTGGCTAATTTTGTGAAAGCGCCCGCCGACATAGCGCACGATCAATCCAATAACGGGGGCAATCACTACAAACGCCATCGACAACTGCCAGTTTTGATAAAACACATAGCCGATCATGCCAATCACGACCGTGCCTTCACGAATCACAATAATCACAGCGCTGGTGATAGCGCCCGTGACCATGCCCACGCTGCTGGTAATACGCGAGATACTTTGCCCTGTCGGCGTGGTGTCAAAATAACGCGAAGGCAACACCGTCAATTTATTGAAAATATCTTTTTGGATATTGCGCACAATCGTGCCGGTCACCTGCGCCATAAAATAATTGCCAATAAATGACGCAACACCTTGTGCCGCAAAAATGCCGACTGCCATCAGTGGCAACTGCCAGCGATGCGATACATCTTTCAATTCGATCGCCTTCACCATTTGCTTTAACAACTCAGGCAATAGCGGCTGCAATAAACCAAACGCGACAAACCCCACGATACTGATAGCAAACACGCCCAACATCGGCTTGGTATAGCGCAATAAGCGCCAATACACTTGTGCATTGCTCTCCGGGCTGGCTGTAACTATTTTCTGCATGAAGGATAATGCCGCGAATGAATGAAGCACGAATTATAGCCCGAACGGGAAACACGCCATGATCACAAATGGGCGCGGCCTTTACGCCATTACCGACGAAGCGCTGCTTGCAGAGCGTCTACTGCCAGCAGTGCAAGCCGCGCTAGCTGGCGGCTGCCGCTGGGTGCAATACCGCAGCAAATCCGCTGATGCGCAGCAACGCCTCCATGAAGCAGCACAACTCGTTGAACTCTGTCGCGCCCACAACGCCTCTCTGTTGATCAATGACGATGTGGCGCTGGCAAAAGCGGTAGGCGCTGCCGGCGTGCATCTCGGCCAAACGGATATGCCACAGTTGGAGGCGCGGCGCATTTTGGGCGCACAGGCGATTATTGGCATCACCTGTCACAACTCGCTAGCACTCGCACAAACCGCACAACAAAACGGCGCAGACTATGTTGCCTTTGGGCGTTTCTTTTCGTCGCAAACCAAACAATCAGCGCCGCCAGCGGATCTCGCCGTGCTGCGCGCCGCCAAAACGCAACTCGCTATCCCCGTGGTAGCGATAGGCGGTATTACGCTGGATAATGCACCCTCTGTTTTGCAAGCAGGCGCAGACATGCTCGCTGTGGTGGGCGATTTATTTTCCGCGCAAAACATAACTGCGCGCGCACAAGCCTATACCGCGCTGTTTACTTGATGAGTAAAACCATGACACATTCTGAAGCATTATTTTCTCGCGCAGCACAGAGCATTCCCGGTGGCGTGAATTCACCCGTGCGCGCCTTTCGCGCTGTCGGCGGTTCACCGATTTTTGTGGAACGCGCCAACGGTGCGTATTTATGGGATGCCGATGGCAAGCAATACATCGACTATGTATTGAGTTGGGGGCCGATGATTGCCGGTCACGCGCATCCACAAGTCTTAGCTGCTGTTGAAAAAAAAATGCGCGATGGCTTAAGTTTTGGCGCACCCACCGAAATTGAAATCACACTGGCAGAAAAAATTTGCTCCATCATGCCCAACATGGATTTGGTGCGCATGGTCAGCTCCGGCACCGAAGCGACGATGAGCGCGATTCGTCTGGCGCGCGGTTACACCGGTCGCGACAAAATCATCAAATTTGAAGGTTGTTATCACGGCCATTCGGATTCGCTGTTAGTGAAAGCGGGCAGTGGCGCTTTGACGCTCGGCGTACCCAGTTCCCCTGGTGTGCCCGCTGCGCTCGCTGACCACACCCTCACGCTGAACTATAACGACGCCGACGGTGTGCGCGAAGCGTTTGCAAAATACGGCGAACAAATTGCCTGTGTGATTGTGGAGCCGGTGGCAGGCAATATGAATTGCATTCCACCTGTTGCTGGTTTTTTGGAAACGATTCGTGAGCAATGCACAAAGTTTGGCAGTGTTTTTATTATTGATGAAGTGATGACCGGCTTTCGTCTCGGCCTGCAAGGCGCGCAAGGTTTTTACAATATCGAAGCGGATATCACCTGCTTAGGCAAAGTGATCGGCGGCGGTATGCCGGTCGGCGCTTTTGGCGGCAAGCGTGCCATTATGGAAAAAATTGCGCCGCTGGGACCTGTGTATCAAGCCGGCACCTTGTCAGGTAATCCTGTCGCGATGGCAGCAGGTTTGGCCACACTGGACATTATTTCGCAGCCCAATTTCTATCCGCCACTGTTTGCCAAAACCGATATGTTAGTTAAAGGTTTGCGCGCAGCAGCAGAAAAAGCTGGCATCCCGATGACGAGCAACCATGTCGGCAGCATGTGGGGATTATTCTTCACAGAAGAAAAAACCGTAAGCAATTACCAACAAGTGATGGCGTGCAATACGCAGCGCTTTAATCAATTTTTTCACGGCATGCTGCGCGAAGGTGTTTATCTAGCTCCTGCCAGTTATGAAGCGGCATTTATGTCCAGTGCGCATACGGAAAACGATTTAGAAAAAACCATTATCGCTGCAGAAAAAGTTTTTGCCAGTTTGCAGGAGTAAGCCATGACTTTCCAACTCGCCCGCGCTTCTTTTCCTCATACGCGTTTGCGCCGTTTGCGTGCCAATTCGTTTGCGCGCGATTTAGTGCGTGAGAATTCGTTAAGTGTGAAAGACTTGATCTATCCGATGTTTGTGTTGGAAGGAAAAAATCAGCGCGAAACAATCGCATCCATGCCTGGCATTGAACGCCTGTCGATTGATCTGTTGGTGAAAGAAGCGAAGCTGTTGTACAAACTCGGCATCCCTGCCGTCGCACTGTTTCCTGTCACACCGGCATCGGCAAAATCCTTAGATGCCAAGGAAGCGTGGAATCCAGACGGCCTTGCACAACGCGCCGTGCAAGCGCTGAAAAATGCCGTGCCGGAATTGGGCGTGATTACTGATGTCGCACTCGACCCCTTCACCACCCACGGTCAGGATGGGCTGATTGATAAGAACGGCTATGTATTGAACGATGCCACCGTGGAAGCACTGGTTAAGCAAGCACTGTCGCACGCCGTTGCCGGTGCCGATATTGTCGCGCCCTCAGACATGATGGACGGTCGCATCGGCGCGGTGCGGCGCGTGTTAGAAACGAACGGCTTTGTGAACACGGCCATCCTCGCTTACTCCGCAAAATATGCGTCCAGTTATTACGGCCCGTTTCGCGATGCCGTGGGCTCAGCCAGCAATCTCGGCAAAGGCAATAAATACAGCTATCAGATGAATCCCGCCAACACTGACGAAGCCCTGCACGAATGCGCACTGGATCTCGCCGAAGGTGCTGACATCATCATGGTCAAGCCCGGCATGCCGTATTTGGATGTCGTGCGGCGCGTGAAAGATGAACTAAAAGTGCCAACTTTTGTGTATCAAGTCAGCGGCGAATACGCGATGCATTGCGCCGCGTTCGAAAACGGCTGGCTGGCGCGCGAAGCCGTGATTGTGGAATCTCTGCTCGCCTTCAAACGCGCTGGTGCCGATGCAATCCTCACTTACTTTGCTAAAGAAGCCGCGCAGTTGCTAGATCGATAGTTGTTGAATAAACAGCATCCGCTTTACCGTTTTTACACCAACATACAAGCTCACTTCGAACGGGAGTCGTTATGTCAAATATTCTTGCCTACACTCAAAAACTAGCGATCAGCAGCGTGCTGACACTTTCCATCGTTACTGTCGCGTTCGCCAGCGGCCTGCTGACTGCATTGTCAAACCAAGACGCAACGGATGGCCTGCGTCAAGCGTTGTCTCAAGGCGCAGAAGTGGCCATTGCACAGTTGGGAAAAAACAACGGTTTTTATGGCAATCCCAAAGTACGCATTCCTTTGCCTGGCTCGATCGAAAAAGGCGCCAGCATGTTGCGCAGAGTAGGAATGGGACCTCAACTGGATCAACTGGAAGTAACGATGAACAAAGCAGCCGAAGCGGCGGTCGTGGAAGCAAAACCTGTTCTTGTTAATGCAATAAAACAGATGTCTGTGAACGATGCCAAACAAATCCTCACCGGCGGCAATACTTCTGCCACAGAATATTTTCGTCGCACCACCTCAACCGATCTCACTACACGGTTCTTGCCCATCGTCAAAAAACACACTGATCAACTCGGCGTAGCCCAACAATACAGCCAGCTGGCCAAACCGGCAGCAAATTTTGGCTTGATCGACTCGAAGCAAGCAAGCATTGATGGTTATGTCACACAGAAAGCACTCGATGGTTTGTTTCTGATGGTGGCAGAAGAAGAAAAAGCCATTCGTCAGAACCCAGTTAAACAATCGAGTGCTATTTTGCAGAAAGTATTTGGGGCGGTTGGAAAATAAAAAACCACTCGCAGGAAAACCCTTACAACACCAAGCGCCGAATATCGGAAATTTCTTCCACCAAGAAAGTGAAGAAACGCCCTGCGTCGGCGCCGTTGATGACGCGGTGATCGTAAGACAGCGTCAGCGGCAACATTTTACGCGGCGAAAAGTCTTTGCCATTCCACACGGGTTTCATCTGTGTTTTGGACACACCGAGTATCGCCACTTCCGGCGCGTTGATAATCGGCGTAAAGCCGTTGCCACCGATAGCGCCCAAGCTGGAAATGGTGAAACAGCCGCCTTGCATATCGGCTGGCATCAATTTGCCGTTGCGCGCTTTTTCCGACAATTGCGCCACTTCCTGCCCCAAATCCCACAAGCCTTTTTTGTCTACATCGCGAATCACCGGCACCATCAAACCCATCGGCGTATCTACCGCAATGCCAATGTGCACATAACTTTTCTGCACAAAATGTTCGCCATCTTCGTGCAGCGAACGGTTGAACTTCGGATATTCGCGCAACGCATTCGCCGCCGCTTTCAACAAAAAAGCAACGGGGGTGAGTTTGATTTTGCGTTTATCCATGTCCGCTTTCATATCGGCACGGAATTCTTCTAGGTCAGTGACATCGGCCTCATCCCACTGCGTCACATGCGGCAAGTTGACCCAAGAGCGATGCATATTGTCGCGCGTGATTTTGTCGATGCGCGTCATCGACAGCAATTCAATTGCGCCAAATTTACTGAAATCCACCGCTGGAATCGGCGGGATGCCACTGCTTTGCACAGCAGCACCCGCCGTTGCCATTTTCCCGACCAAATGTTTGACATAACGGCGCACATCGTCTTGTGTCATACGCCCGCGCGGGCCACTGGCCTGCACATCGCACAACTCCACACCCAGCTCGCGCGCCAATTGGCGCACTGCGGGCCCAGCGTAAATCTCAGCATCATTTTTTGCAGAGGATTTTTCCACTGAAGACTGTTTTTCAACAGGCTTGTTTTCTGCAACAGGTGGCTGTGTCACTGCAACAGGTGGCTGCTTCACCGCAACAGGCGTTTCAATTTTTTCTGCTTTCTGCACCGGCGGTTCAGATTTTTCAGATGCAACATTCGCTTCTGTTTCAATCTCAGCGATTACCGCGCCACTGGCCACTTTATCGCCTACTTTTACCGTCAACGCCAACACTGTTCCCGCTGCGGAACTCGGCACTTCCATGGTCGCTTTTGCGCTTTCCAGCACGATTAACGATTGATCTATAACTACCTTGTCACCTGGCTTTACACTCAACTCTATCACATCCACATCATCGGCATTGCCGAGATCAGGAATTACTACCGATACCTTTGCCACGGCGTCACCTATCAGCTATAGAGTGGCGGCAAATTGTCCGCCGGAATATTGAATTGCACGCGCGCTTTTTCAACCACATCAGCAGCAAGCACGCCCTCTTTTTGCAACGCGTGCAATGCTGCCAACACAATGTGAAAACGATCCACTTCAAAATGCTGGCGCAAGCTGGCGCGCGTATCGCTGCGACCAAAACCGTCCGTGCCTAACACTTCATAGCGGCGCGGCACCCACGGGCCGATCTGCCCTGCATACATCTTCACATAATCAGTCGCTGCGACAACCGGACCTTGTGTATCTGCCAACAGGGATTCGACATACGCCACTTGCGGTTTTTCTGTGGGATGCAAACGATTCCAGCGCTCCACATCAAAACCATCGCGACGCAATTCATTAAAACTGGTCACACTCCACACATTGGCTCGCAATTGAAATTGCTCATGCAAAATCGCTGCCGCGGCTTCCACTTCACGCAAAATTGTACCGGAGCCGAGCAACTGCACTTGCGCGTTTTCGCTGCGTTGCAAGCAGTACATACCGCGCACAATGCCTTCTTCTACGCCTGCCGGCATCGCAGGCTGCGCGTAGTTTTCATTCATTGCTGTGATGTAGTAGTAGCAATTTTTTTGCTCCACTACCATTTCTTGCATCCCGCGCTGAATAATCACCGCCATTTCATAACCGTAGCAAGGATCGTAAGTCACACAATTGGGAATGCTCGCCGCCAACAACAAACTGTGGCCGTCTTGATGCTGCAAACCTTCGCCAGCGAGCGTGGTTCTGCCTGCCGTGCCGCCGATTAAAAAACCGCGACAACTGCTGTCGCCCGCCGCCCACGCCAAATCGCCGATGCGCTGAAACCCAAACATGGAATAGAAAATGTAGAACGGCACCAGTGGATAATTGTGCGCACTGTACGAAGTGGCACAAGCTATCCACGCCGACATCGCACCGGCTTCGTTGATACCTTCTTCTAAAATTTGCCCCTGTTCGGATTCTTTGTAGTACAGCATTTGGTTGGCATCGACCGGCGTGTATTTTTGGCCAACGGGTGAAAAAATTCCCAGTTGACGAAACATCCCCTCCATACCAAAAGTGCGCGCTTCATCCGGCACGATGGGCACAACGCGCTGCCCGATATTTTTATCTTTCACCAAAATAGACAGCAGTCGCACAAACGCCATGGTGGTGGAAATTTCGCGCCCGCCACTGCCTGCCAAAATCGGTTCAAAATCAGACAACGGCGGAACGCTCAACACTGCATCCGCTTGTGCACGACGCGCCGGCAATGCGCCACCGAGTGCCTCGCGCCGTTCGCGCATGTATTCCATTTCTGGACTATCTGTCGGCGGCCGATAAAACGGAATCGTATCGAGCTCATCATCCGACAGCGGAATATCAAAACGATCGCGAAATAAATGCAGATTTTTTTCATCCAGCTCTTTTACCGAATGCGTATCGTTGGTCGCTTCACCCGAAGTGCCCATACCGTAACCTTTTACAGTCTGCGCAAGAATGACTGTCGGTTTTCCACCGTTATTGTTCACCGCCTCCCAATACGCGGCATACACTTTGTATGGATCGTGACCGCCGCGATTCAATTCGGCGATATCGTTATCCGATAAATCTTCCACCAGTTTTAACAACTCAGGATATTTGCCAAAGAAATGTTCGCGTGTGTAAGCGCCGCCCATATTTTTGTAGTTTTGTAATTCACCATCACACACTTCGTCCATGCGTTTTTGCAACAAACCGGTTTTATCTTTTTCTAGCAGCGGATCCCAGAGCCTGCCCCACAACACCTTGATTACATTCCAACCAGCACCGCGGAATGCGCCCTCCAATTCCTGCACGATTTTTCCATTGCCGCGCACAGGGCCGTCGAGGCGCTGCAAATTGCAATTGATCACGAAAATTAAGTTGTCGAGTTTTTCACGCCCAGCCAGCGAAATCGAACCCAAGGATTCTGGCTCATCACATTCGCCATCACCCAAAAATGCCCACACTTTGCGATCGGATTGATCGACCAAACCGCGCAAGTGTTGATACTTCATCACATGTGCTTGATAGATCGCTTGGATCGGCCCCAAGCCCATCGAAACCGTTGGAAACTGCCAATAATCCGGCATCAAACGCGGATGCGGATACGAAGATAAACCCTTGCCGCCCACTTCACGGCGGAAATTATCCAATTGCTCTTCGCTTAAACGGCGCTCTAAAAATGAACGCGCGTAAATCCCCGGTGCGCTGTGACCTTGGTAATAAATCAAATCAGCCTTTTCGCCGCCGCGAAAAAAATAGTTGAAGCCGATGTCGTACAACATCGCCGCCGAAGAAAAGGTGGCGATATGCCCGCCCAAACCGTGCTCGCGTTTATTGGCGCGCATCACCATCGCCATTGCGTTCCAGCGAATTAGCGAGCGAATGCGGCGTTCGATGAACACATCGCCCGGCATGCGTTTTTCTTCGGTGAAATGAATGGTGTTGCGGTAGGGCGTGGTGATCGCCGAGGGCAGTTTTAAGCCCTGTTCGTACGCTTTGGCCGCCAAGGTATAGAGAATAAAAGCGGCGCGATCTTTGCCGCCGTGCCGCACCAAGGACTCCATGGCATCCAGCCACTCGCGGGTTTCCTGCACATCAATATCGTCCACGACCTACACCTCTCGCCTCGACAATCAAAAACACAATTGATACAGCGAACCAGTATATGTAATTTTTTTACAAAACGCCCGCGCGCGCACAAACCACCGTAGGAGCGGCACCTTGCCGCGAATAAACTCCGCGAGGGATTATAGCGGCAAGGTGCCGCTCCTACGGAACAATTTGCTGAATACGCATCATCCGCTCGGCGGCCAGCAAACCCATTACCGTCAGAGAATCGGTGATTTTTCCGGCAAAAATCCAATCGATAGCTTCCGCCAGCGGCACGCACAGCACTTCAATATCTTCTGTCACCTCCAGCGCCATTTCCCCGTGCACCAAGTCGCGCGCCAAGAAAATTGCGCCGCTTTCATCGGTCACGGAATTGGATGTGTGCAAATCCAGTAAATGCTGCCAAGAACCCGCCGTTAAACCCGTTTCTTCTTTCAACTCGCGCTGTGCCGTGGTCAGCATGTCTTCACTCAGCGGCGAGCCGCCCTCCGGAATTTCAATGCTGTATTGATTCAAGGTGTAGCGAAATTGTTTCACCAACCACACATTGCCGCTCTCATCCAACGGCACCACGCCCACGGCGCGGCTTTTGAAATGCACCACACCGTAGATGCCGGCGGTGCCAGCAGGCGTGAGCACATTCTCGTGCGTAACGCGTATCCACGGGTTGTCGTACACCGTGGTGGTATCAAGCTGCTGCCACGGGCCGCGCATGTGCAAACAATTATTCTGTTTGGATGACATCAGCCTGTATACCTTCGGGCGGTTTGTCTTCGGTGATATGCAGGCGACCTTTTTCGTCTTTCCAGCGATACAACAGTTTTACAGGTTCTGGCTCAGGTGACCGTGCAGGCTGCACCTCTCTCTCTAGCGCAGTATTTTGCTTGGAATCGGGCGCTGCGGACATTGCTGCCAGCGCAGTTACAGGATCGCTGTCACTATTTATCGCCGCTACCAAGCGGCGCACGCGGGTGTCTGCCAGCAAACCCAACCATTCGCCTTTTTGTAGGCGCTGCGCCAACACCGGATCCGCTGCCAGCACCTGAAACTCAGGCGTAGCGCGCAGCGTTTCAACGCGCCGCGTGTACTTCGACAGCATGGCTGCCAATGCCGCAGACTGCTCGGCAGACGAGTTTCCCTGTAAACCCGCTGTTTGCAGTAACTGCATGGCTTGCGGGTCAGCAATCAAGGCCTGAAAGCCGGGCAGCCTCTGCACAGCGTTTATATCCCCTTGCAGCAATACGGCGTACTGTTTGGGATCGGCAACCAAGGCGCGCAACCTCGGCAATTCAGCGATGTGTTTGAGCGCCAAACCTACCGACAGCGGTTCACGCACCCATTGCGCTGCAATCGGTGCCACTGCACTGTCGCCCAGTACAGCTTCCATACTGCCAGCCATCAAATCGCCCGCGGCGCGGCGCAGTGCGGCATCCATAGGCGATGCAGCCGGCGACTGCTCCGGCACTGCAGTGTTCGCAGACTGCTGCGCCGTTCGCCACTGCCAAGCGTCTTGCAGCGTGCCAACACCCCAAGCCAACAGCAGGCCCGCGCCACAGCCCAACACGCCTCCCGCGATGGCGCCCGTTTTTTCCACCGCGCCGCCACTCCTCAGGTGCTGCGGCCGCTATCGGCTTAGCTGCCGCACCAAACAGCAGCGAACCCAACAGCAATAATGCCACGCCCACCACGGGCAAGGCCAGCAAACCGTTTAGCCACTCTCTCTGCACCAAGAAATCGGCCACGGATGGCGTGCCTCGTATTGCCAAGCCATACGCCAAACACAGCGCCAGCAGGCGCAGCAGCATCCGAAACAGGCCGGCGCGCCAGCCCCAGAGCATACAAACCAGAGCCGTCGCTGACACAATCAACAAATACACACCCGCCTCCTTTCATCGCATAAATTACCCGTCATCATGTCAACGCATCATGATCGCCGAACAATTTGACATCATCCTCATCCAAGTATTCTCGCAAGCTAGTTGCCAAGTCACGGATAAACGGCTGGTAATTACGCCAGCGTTTGCGCGAAGACTGATAGATTGGTTGGCGCACTTGCCAAACACTAGCCGTACTGACTTTGCGCTCGGTCCGAAAGAAATCCAAACAACGCGCATCCCATTCCAACTCACACTCCGCAATCAACTGCCTGCTGTACTTTTCGCTGTCTGCCACCAAATCTTCATAACGGATTTCCACCAACATGCCGGGCGGCAACGCCTTGCGCCAGTGATTCATCGTGTTGCGATAATTTCGGTACACGGCTGCAATTTCATTGAGATCAGAAGCCCACCGAACTTCCGTGAACATTTGAAAGTAGCACGAGAGACAGACATCTAACGGATGCCGCGAAATATGAATAATTTTGGCTGCTGGAAAAAGCAAGGCTATCGCGCCGAGCCAATGGTAATTTTCCGGCATCTTGTCGACGATGCGCTGCGAGGATTCACGCCCTTCTGCCAACACGGACAGATATTCCTCTGCACAGCGATCAAGCAAATCCAAGGGTGGCGCAGGTGCAGGCAACCCAGGCAGCAATGGGCGCTTTGCCTGAGGGAACAAAACACCAGAAAGCCTAGCAATTTCACGCAACTCTCCAGCGCCTGCCGCCAGTGGATGGCTGCTAATAATCTGTTCAACCAGCGTAGTGCCACTGCGAGGCATCCCCACAACAAACACGGGTTTTGCTGATTCATTGCGCGAATGCTTTTTCTTCAATGCCCTAGCGGTACACGCTGCTTGCTGATTGCGCACATGATCCATATTGATGCTGTAATCCACATCAAACTGCAACAGTTGGTTGCCCATTTCAAAATGCGGAAAAGCCTGTGCAGGATGGCCGATATCGTCGTGCATTTTTCCAAGCGCAAAGTGCAAGGCACAGCGATCGACAGATCGCAAATCGTGCGTCAGTGCCGCCTCTGCCATTTCAATAAACGCGATATCATCGACTGAAAATTTCTTGATTTGCGATAACAGGTGATACACCAACCCGTATTCTGGGTTAAGTGCAATCGCCTGCTCAAAATGCACGATCGCCTCGGCAATTTTGCCGATCTCCATCAACGCACGCCCCAAGGCAAAGTGCAATTTTGCATTCTGCGAATCCAACAATAACGCGGCCTGCAAATGGGCAATGGCGTCCTCATGGCTGCCGAGTAAAGTCAGTGCCTGCGCTAAATTGATACGGTTGGCAGCATCATCAGGCTGAAGCGTGACTGCTTTCTGCAACCAGTCACGAGCCTGTTCGAACTGGCGCGCCAGCAGATACAGCCCACCGACAGCGGCAATCACAGCGGGATGCTCTGGTGCGATCTTTAGGGCGAGATTCAATAATGGCGTGGCCTCGGCTAACTGCTGCCGAGCCAGACAACCATTAGCCTGTGCTAAAAGTTCACCAAGCTCCGCACCGCTGCCACTCACCCCAGCCATCCGCGTTTTTTTAACACAACACCATGAGCCGCCAGCACTTCCCTATCATCCTGCAAATATTCCGCCAGTTGGTTAGCCAGCTCACCGACATGCGGCGCGTAGTTCGCCCAGCGTTGGCGCGATGTTTGGTAAATCGGCTGTCGCACCTGCAGCGCGCTGACCGTCCGCACATCATTCTTTGCATTGAAAAAGTCGAGACAAGCTGGATCCCATTCCAACCCAATGTGCGCAAGAATGCGGCGCACCTCCGGCTCATGATTTTGAACCAAGGTCTCGTAATCGACATCCATAATACGGCCAGGGGGTAGCGTTTCCTGCCAATAGGCTATCGTCTTGCGATAACGCCGATAAGCCTTAGCAATCCACTCCAAGTCGTACGACCAGTAAACTTGCTCAAACATCTGAAAGTAACACGAAAAACAGGTATCCAGCGGATGGCGGCGGACATGGATAATGCGCGCTTTGGGAAACAGCAGCGCAATCATGCCGAGCATGTTGAAGTTCTCAGGCATTTTGTCGGTTATACGGATCGCCGTTTCTCGGTGGCGGCGCAACACCGATAAATACTCGTCACGCAAACCATCCAATGTTGCCCGATCCGGCACTTTGTTGCGAAATTTGCCCGCACGATAATCAGCGGATTCAAATAATTTACGCGTGAGCCGTACGATTTCCTGCAATTCACCCGCGCCCGCTGCCTGTGGATGGCTGGCAATAATCTGCTCGACCAGCGAGGTGCCGCTGCGTGGCATACCGACAATAAATACAGGGATATCCGATGTGTTATCAGTAGGCACCGATGCCAAATATTTTTGGGTACACAACGCTTTTTCTTGTGCGATTAGCGTCTTATCGAACGGCTTTTCTACCGATGGCTTGCCGTAGATGTTTGCCTTACTGAAATGTGCAAAAGCTCGCTCGTAGTCCTTCATATCATCTCGCATTTTACCCAGTGCAAAATGCAGATAACCACGGTTGCGCACCGTCATGGGCTGCTGCTGCAACGCCTCTATTTTTTCCACCAATGGCAAATCTGTTTTCTGCCACTTTTTTAACGATGCCAGTTGCTCCAGCGCTGGCCCGCACAGCGGATCGATATCAAGCGCCTTTTGCACCTGCTTCTGCGCTTCTTCTTTGCGCCCCATGAAAATCAGAATCTTGGCCAGATTGAGATAGGGCTGCACATCTTTCGGTGCAGCACGGCGAGCCGCCTCGGCGTGCTGCAGCGCTTTATCCAGCTCGCCCAATTGCGCCGTGGCTGCCGATAAATTGAGATGGGCATAGAGTGAATGCGGCTTTTTCTTCAACGCCTTTTCAGCCCACTCTGCCGTGCTTGGTAATCATCACAAACCAGTGCAAACACGCTTTCGCATGGCAAACATCGTAGCCATCTGGGTCCTTCGCGGTTGCGCGCAGCACCATTCCCTCGCGCCGGCCAACTGCGAGGTGGCTGTTAACAACAACGCCAAGCGCGTCATACACGGCACACTGTCCGGATTTAACTCTAACGCCAGCGCTGTGTGCTCTATAGCGTGCGCATAATCATCTACCCGCGCGCACAAATGCCCAATGGCTTCATGCAAATCCGCCGTTGCGATGGGCTGCTTGAGCAGACGATCAACAATGATTTGCGCCTCTGCGGTTTGCTGCTTATCCAGCAGACGATTGGCGTGCGCAATATCGCCCAACAGGGTGTCGCGTTCTGTCTTGCTCAGGGAAAGAGAATTCATTAACCCACCACTTCCGATGCTATCAAGGCGCTTTCAACAACAGCGTACGATTAAGCCGCTGCACGGTTTCCTCGCCAAATCCCAGCTCGTTCAAACGCTCCATGAAACTCATGTGCACCCTCGCTTTGCCGTAAATCCCTAGTTTTTCCTGCACTTTGAATTGCGCCAGTTTGAGCGCCACTTCATTCACGCAGCGCTCCACGCCCACCTGTTTATTCGGTGTGCTGCGTTTGCCACTGTTATTATTTTTAGTTGCTGGCAGCGATGCTATCGCCTCTCCACTACCGAAATAAACACGCGCCGCGTCCGGCTGTACTTGATTACAAAAATCGTCGGCCAATTGCTTGGCAAAACTGTCGATCCTGTAATTATCTTTCCAAAAAAACAGCTTCATCTATCACGAGTTCCTTAACAGCAACAACAGAGGATATTGCAGGATTGTCAGCACAAAAAAAACCCCGCAGAGCGGGGTTTTCCGTGCAGTGGTTGCTTATTTGCACTCGGTAGGCGCGTATTTCGCGTCCAGAGTACCTACTACCGCGTTGCCCAAAGAGCGGTTAGTTGCGGTTACAGAAGTCGAGCTAGTGCAAGCCCAGTCAATCGCGCCTTGTGAGGTAGAAACTGGTGCGGCGCCTTGTACATTGGGGCTGAGAACAATAGTCGTGCCGTCCAAAGTTGCAGGAATGCCGTTGTTGGCGTTACCCGCGACTTGAATGTTGATGTTCCAAGGCGTGCCAGCAGGGCCCGTGATATCTAACACATATTTTGATGCTTTTTGTGTTTGTGGGGTGCCCGTCATCGCCACTGCTGCCGCATCCAAACCGGTAACACCACCAGACTGGAATGCTTCAGAGTACGCATTTTTCCAAGCAGAGCCGGCAATCAGCGCTTCAGAGACTTTGGTACGGATGGTGTAGTCTTGGTACGCAGGCAGCGCGATAGCAGCCAAAATACCGATGATCGCTACTACGATCATCAATTCAATCAGGGTGAAACCCTTTTGCAGTTGCTTTTTCATGGTGTATACCTCGAAAAGTTTAGTTGGTAGCCCAAATGGGTCAGAAACTTTAGCTACCCAGCGGGAGCCATTGCCTCTGCGGATATAGATACAAACATCGTGCCAGTATTGGCAATACCATTAAAATTCAATGTGTTATGCAAAAATCGCACACATTGCGCGCCGAACGCACCGCAAAATTGTGACAAAAATGGTCACTTGTTGTCGCTTTATGTTGTTGTAGGAGCGGCACCTTGCCGCGACAAAGCATCGCGCCTGTTGCCGAGACAAAGCATCGCGCCTGTTGCCGAGACTAAACATCGCGCCTGTTGCCGAGACAAAACATCGCGCCGAGGCGGCGCTCCTACAGTGCCAGCGTGATTTCACTTCAACTGCGACGGCTATCACATTGTAAAATCTGAATTATTGCGCCTGTAATACTTTGCCGATAGACTCAGGGCGTTTCCCTATCCGTCATCAACGCGCCCATGAATACAGTTTCGGTCAGTGGTCTTGCCAGACGCCTCGTCAACGATGGCCTCATCAATATGGAGCAGGCGCAAAATGCGCTGCTGGAATCGCGCAAAGCCAAAATACCGTTAACACAGTGGCTGGTAGACAACAAAGTGTGTGCGGCCAAACCCATCGCACTGGCAGCCATGGACGAGTTTGGCGTGCCGCTGTACGACATCAGCAGCCACAACGCAGCGCAAATGCCCAAAGATGTGGTGAAGCGTGAACTGATCAGCAAACACCATGTTTTACCGCTGTTTAAACGCGGCAACCGCCTATTTTTAGGCATGACCGACCCCGCCGACTTGCGCGCGTTGGATGAAGTTAAGTTCCAAACCGGCCTCACTACCGAAGCCGTGTTGGTGCAGCAAGATCAGCTCGCCAAAGCCATCGACAAATTTCTCACCGACACCGAGGAGGATGCCAACGAAGCCTTCAAAGGACTGGATGAAGATTTTGATCTGGATGTCGAGGCTGTTGATGAAGATGCACCCAAGGGCGACGGCGGCGAATCCGGCGTAGATGACGCGCCGATTGTGCGCTTTGTGAACAAAATTTTGTTGGACGCCATCAAAGGCGGCTCATCGGATTTGCACTTTGAACCTTACGAAAAAGCCTACCGCATCCGCTTTCGCACCGACGGCGTATTGCACGAAGTGGCGCGCCCGCCACTGGCGCTGGGGCCGAAACTGTCGGCGCGTTTGAAAGTTATGTCCAAAATGGATATCTCCGAACGCCGCGTACCGCAAGACGGTCGTATCAAGATGAAGCTGTCGAAAACGAAAGCGATCGATTTCCGTGTCAACACCCTGCCCACTTTGTGGGGTGAAAAAGTGGTTATGCGTATTCTTGACCCAACCAGCGCGCAAATGGGTATCGATGCACTGGGTTATGAAGATTACCAAAAAGAAATGTACATGAAGGCGCTGATGCAGCCGCAGGGCATGATCTTGGTAACCGGCCCCACCGGCTCCGGCAAGACCGTTTCGCTATACACCGGCTTGAATATTCTCAACACCGAAGAGCGCAATATTTCCACGGCAGAAGACCCGGTAGAAATTAACTTGGAAGGCATCAACCAAGTGAATGTCAACGCCAGAATCGGCCTCGACTTCTCATCCGCCCTGCGCGCCTTTTTGCGCCAAGATCCGGACATCATCATGGTGGGTGAGATTCGTGATTTGGATACTGCCAACATCGCCATCAAGGCCGCACAAACCGGTCACATGGTTATGTCCACCCTGCACACCAACTCTGCACCGGAAACTTTGACGCGGATGCTCAACATGGGTGTGCCTTCGTTCAACTTGGCCACCTCCGTCAACTTGATTATCGCCCAGCGTTTGGCGCGTCGTTTGTGTTCCGCCTGTAAGCAACCTGCCACTGAAATTCCAGAATCCGTACTGGAAGAAGAAGGGCTGTTTGATTGTGGCTTGGAACGCAGCGAAGTGACCGTATTCAAGCCCGTGGGTTGCGAATTGTGCAACGGCGGCTACAAAGGGCGCTTGGGTGTTTATGAAGTGGTTCGCATTACGCCTAAGATCTCTCAGATTATTATGGAAGAAGGCAACTCCTTACAGATTGCCCAAGCTGCCAAAGAAGAAGGCTTTTTTGATCTGCGCCGCTCCGGCTTGCGCAAATGTGCATGGGGCTTAACCAGCCTCGAAGAAATTAACCGTGTTACCAAGGATTAAAAAACATGGCCACTGCAACGACAACAAAAAAACCCGCAGCCAAAACCGCTGTTAAAAAACCTAAAGTCAAAGAACCCGATATTTTCCTCTGGGAGTTTAAAAACCCTAAAGGACAAACGGTGCGCGGTGAAGTGAAAGCGCAAACGCTGACAGACGCTAAAGCGCAAGTACGCAAACTGGGTTACACCAACCCCAAAATCAAGAAAAAGCCGAAACCATTATTTGGTGGTGGCGGCAAAGCGATTAAACCCGCTGACATTGCCGTTTTTACGCGTCAGCTAGCAACTATGATGAAAGCCGGTGTGCCGCTGGTGCAGTCATTCGATCTCGTGGCTGACGGCTTAGAAAATGCCAACATGAAAAAAATCGTTATCGGTGTGCGCGATGAAGTATCTGGCGGCGGCAGCTTTGGTGGCGCGTTGCGCAAATATCCCAAATACTTTGATGATCTGTTTTGCAGCTTGGTGGAATCCGGCGAGCAATCTGGCTCGCTGGAAACCATGCTAGACCGCGTGGCCACTTACAAAGAAAAAACAGAAGCACTGAAGAAAAAAATTAAAAAAGCCCTGACTTACCCTATCGCTGTACTCTGCGTTGCGTTCATCGTTACTGGTATTTTGTTGGTAAAAGTAGTGCCTGTGTTTGCCAACACATTCTCCTCTTTTGGCGCAGACTTGCCTGCTTTTACCCTATTCGTGCTGAACCTATCGGAACTGGCACAGGAATACTGGTTCATCATTCTGTCATGCGCCATTGCTGGCTTCATGGCCTTCTCCAAGGCACGAGAAAGCAGCCCTGCTTTTTCTGATGCTGTCGATCATTTTTCTCTCAAAATTCCTATTGTTGGCATGATCATCAACGAAGCTGTGGTAGCGCGGATGGCGCGCACGCTATCGACTACTTTCTCGGCGGGTGTGCCTTTGGTGGAAGCGCTGGATTCAGTTTCTGGCGCTGCGGGTAATGCGCTCTACCGCGATGCGATCAAACGCGTGCGCGATGAAGTAACCGGCGGCACCATGATCAATGTCGCGTTCCGCAGTGCCGGCGTATTCCCCACTTTGTTGATTCAGATGACTGCCATTGGTGAAGAATCCGGCGCACTGGATACGATGCTGGAAAAAGTGGCTACGCACTACGAAGCCGAAGTCGACAACAAAGTGGATAACCTCACCTCGCTCTTGGAACCGATGATTATGTCGGTACTGGGCATTCTGGTTGGCGGCTTAATGATTGCCATGTATCTACCTATCTTCCAGCTCGGTTCTGTTGTTTAAGCAGTGGAAGTGGCAAGTTTTGTCGCAGGGGATCTGCTGGTACTGACTGCTCTCACCACCCTACTGGGCTGTGTGGTGGGCAGTTTTTTAAATGTGGTGTGTTTGCGTTTGCCGCGCATGATGGAGCGCGAATGGCGTGTGCAATGCGCTGAAATTTCTGGCATATCCGCTACAGAAGAAGAGCCACTTAACCTCGCCTTTCCTCCTTCACGCTGCCCGCAATGTGAACATGTGATCCGTGCGTGGGAAAACATTCCCGTCGTTAGCTATCTCTTTTTAAAAGGTCGCTGTGCAGGCTGCCAAACTAAAATTTCTGCGCGCTATCCCGTGGTTGAAGCTACCTGCGGCTTGTTGAGCGCAGTGGTGACTTGGCATTTCGGCGCGACCTGGCAGTGCGCTGCTGCGCTGGTATTCACTTGGGCATTGCTGACGCTCGCTATCATCGACTTTGACACCCAACTACTACCCGATGACATTACGCTGCCATTGTTATGGGCAGGTTTGCTGCTATCCCTCGGCAATGTCTTTGTCTCGGTCGAATCAGCTGTGATCGGCGCAGTGGCAGGTTATCTCACACTGTGGACGGTGTACTGGCTGTTCAAACTTGCCACCGGCAAAGAGGGCATGGGCTACGGCGACTTCAAGTTGCTGGCCGCGCTCGGCGCGTGGCTGGGCTGGCAGGCGCTGCCGCAGATTATTTTGCTATCCGCTGTTTCTGGCGCGGCTTTTGGCATTGCGATGATGCTGTTTCGCGGCCGCGATCGACAAATCCCTATCCCGTTTGGCCCCTATCTCGCCACGGCGGGGTGGATCAGCCTGCTGTGGGGCGATGATCTCACGCGCTGGTATTTGCAGTTCAGCGGCATTACTCAGTGACCTATATCGTTGGGCTCACTGGCGGCATCGGCAGTGGCAAATCGGCCGCTGCTGAGCGTTTTCGCGCACTGGGTATCCAAGTGGTTGATGCCGATGTGTGTGCGCGCATTGTGGTGGAACCAGGGAAACCTGCGCTGCAAGCGATTGCAGAACATTTTGGATCCGCAATTCTTCAAGCCGACGGCTCGTTAGATCGCGCCGCACTGCGGCAAAAAATTTTCGCCAACGCAGCGGAACGCCAATGGTTGGAAGCCTTGCTACACCCGCTGATTTTTGAAGAGATGTGGTCGCAGTTACAGGCAGCGCAAAGTCCTTACGCGATTTTGGAATCCCCTCTACTGATTGAAGCGGGACAGATGGCGATTTGTCAACGCGTTCTCGTGATTGATGCGACGGAAGACACTCAACTCGCCCGCGCTACAGTGCGCGATAAAAACTCTGCCGAACAAGTGCGCGCGATTATGGCGACACAAGCCACGCGCGAGCAGCGATTAGCCAAAGCAGACGATGTGATCGGCAACGATGGCGATCTCGCATCACTTCATCAAGCCGTTGACAAACTTCACCAACATTACCTCAGCTTGGCGCACACGCTCTAGGAGCGGCTTTTCGCGACGAATTGCACTCACAAAATCCACAACTTCTCCGTTAGTCGTATCAATTGCCATGTAACCGGAACCCGAACCGAGACCAGCGGCATAGAAATGTACGGAAGGTGCGTAAGTTGCATCGGGAGCGGTTACAACATCCGGCAATTTACGAATTTCTTCTAAAGACATGCCTGCACTTGATAGCTGATCTAACCGCGAAGACAACGGACGGTAGCGATCTGTTTGGAAAAAAACGGAGTGATCACGCAATACATGTTTGTAAACAGGATGTAGCGCTTTCGCCACTTCTTCAGGTGACAAATCCACCGCAATCCACACCGGCCACTTTCCCTGTAACAAAGGTACATTGGCTGGATTGACATCATAGTCACGATAAACGCTGTACGGAATCGACAACACCTGCGTGGCAGCATAAACCACTGCAATCGGCCTCGTTTGCCACACCGTCCACATCCCGCCCGCCAGACAAACCACTTGCAGAACAGCGATACAGGCCAAATCAAACGGTAAACTTTTTTTACCCAGTTTATAAACGCATAAAGTCAGTACGGGGCCGATAATAAAATCCACGCCAGCGATTAACTTGATGCCTTCCAAGCCGCCGTCATAACGAAACAAAAAACCGGGATACCACCAAAAATAGATTACCGCAGCCAACACAATAAATATCAGCAGGCTGATCAGAATGTGAATACCGAAAGCTTGCCAGCGGTTGGCGACTTTGAGCAGCATGTAGACTCTCCAAAAAAACAAACTGCTTTTGTACCACTAACCGACCGGCACAGACAAATGCTGTCTGTGTCGATTCAATCCAGAGCGAATTGCGCTTTCAACCACACGGTGCGACCCGGCTCATTGACGCGATCCAACTGATCAAAACCCGCGACCATGTCACCGCTGCGACTGATGTGTTCGGCGTAGGTTTTGTCGAATAGGTTATCGATGCCGGCTGTGAGCTGCAGATCCGGCATGGCCTTCCAGCCTGCGTTCAACGAGAACACGCCGAAGCCATTGCTGTTGCCGATATCTTGCCCAGCAATGTTGCCTTGATTCACGCTGACATGTGTCTGCTCTGCCACCACGCGCCACAAGGCACCATAGGACCAAGTGCCATCGTCATAGCGCACACCGAAGCGCGTTTCGAGCGGCGGCAGCTGTGCCAAGGATTTGTTGTCGGTATCGTTCTCGCCACGCACATAGGCGAGACTCGCATCCACAGTCCAGTAATTATTGATTGCGTAGCTAAGCTCCGCTTCGCCGCCCCAGCTGTGTGCTTCGATGTTGCGCGTGATGGTGGTGGTGCGAGAGCCCATCATCCCCATCGGTTTCACGACACCGGACTGGATCAGCAGGTAGTCGTCGATCTGGTTATAAAACGCTGAGACACTGCCTTGCCACTGCCCTCGGGTAAACAAGTAGCCGAGATCAAGCTGGGTGGTTTTTTCTGGATCCGCATCGAATGCGCTGACCGAATTGGCTGACTCCTTCCCAATCAGCTCCCAGTAATCGGGAAAGCGTTCACTGCGACCCAAGCCAACATAAGCCGTGCCGTCGGCAATGTCGTGTTCATAGCGCATAAAGCCACTGGTCAGCTCTTCCACGCGCTCGTCACCGGCTGTTGGATTCGGCGCACTCATCATCATGTTCAGCGCCACTGTCTGGCGGTCATCTTCTGCATGCCAGTGATCATGGCGCAGTCCACCGATGAGACGCTGGCTATCGCTGTAGTAATGGGTCACTTCACCGAACACGCCTACTTGTTCGAAATCTGCGTCATCGACCCGATCCCTGTCCTGAAAACGCATCATGTTCTGATTCATGCTCATGCGATTGCTGTGCTGGTTTTGCTGTGTATCAGCACCGATCACCAGCTCGGTGCGCTCACCGAGCAATACGGTATTGGCCACGCGCGCGCCGACTGTTTCGCGATCCGGATTCATCGCCATGCGTGTCGCCATCATGCCGGTTGGTGTGCGCAGACTGTAGTTATCCATGACATGATCCACATAGTTGTAGTACGCCTGCGCTTCCAGTTTTTTCCAGCGCTCGGTGAGATTCTCCTTCATCAATCGCAGACCCATGTTCTCGCGTTTGAACAGTGAGCCGTCGACACCACGATCAGCGTAGGCTGCTTCGCCATCGCTGTGACCGGCGGACAGTTCAATGGTGGTGTCATCGTCTGGTGTCCAACCTACGGCAGCATTGGCACTCCAACGATGGTATTGCGAATGCACTTTCTTGCCATCGCCATCGCGGTAGTCGCCTTGGTGTGCATTGGTGGCAGTGCCGCGCACATAAAAATCTGGCGTGCCAGCCAACACATCGAGCATGGCATCATTGCGATCAAAACTGCCGACCAACGCACTGGCATGTACTTTGACATCGGCATTCGGCAAACGATCGTGGTCGCGTTCAAACCGCACAGCGCCGGCTGAATTGCCTGGGCCGCTCAATACGGTCTGCGGTCCTTTGATGATGCTGATGCGGTCATAGCTCTCGGGAAATACATACGCTGTTGGCGGATCCATGCGCGAGCCGCAGCCACCAAACAACATTTCTCCATCCAGCAGAATATTCAACCGTGACCCAGCCATACCGCGAAATACCGGATCGCCATCCGTACCCCCCTTACGAATGACACTGAAACCTGGAATCGCTTTTAGATAATCGGCACCATCGTGCGCTGGCAGCGGTTGGCGCGGTGCTTTGGGATCGGTCACTACCGTCAGCGGCTCGGTGGTTTTCTCGGCTGTAACCACCACCGTGTTCAGCTGTGTGCTGTCTTGTGTTGTCTCTTTGCCATTTTCGGCGTGTGTAACAGTTGTACAAAAGGCGGCAATTCCCGCAAGAACCCAGTTTTTCAATCGGCATGTCATGGTGTTTTGTGTCCGCGCAACGCGATGGCAAATGTCGGGCGCGGATTCTAGGCAAGCGAAACGACGACTGGAATGTGACATATTGTCGCATCGAGTCATTGGCAACTGATGGGCAATAAAAAAGCGACCATTAATGGTCGCTTTTTTATTTTGGTGGAGGTAAGCGGGATCGAACCGCTGACCTCTTGCATGCCATGCAAGCGCTCTCCCAGCTGAGCTATACCCCCAAAATCTAGGAGGCGGCATTCTACTGAGCAACCGCCTCGCAATCAACGCTCAACCAGCCCCAGTGCGCGGTAATCTTTCTCCCACTGCTTGCCCTCTTTCTTGGACACACCACCGGCGAGCTGCAGCGCCTCGCGCAGGCGGGCGCGCACGAGATCTGCGCCGAGCAGCGCCATGGAATCAAACAGCGGCGGCGCGGAGGTAGAGCCGGTCAGGGCGATAAACAGCGGCGGCAAAAAAACCTTGATCTTCAAATTCATAGCATCCGCCAAGCCTTTGAGGGCGGCGTACAGATCATCGCGCTGCCAGCTGCGCTGTGTATCCAACATCCAACTGCTGTATTGCAACACGCGACGCAGCTGCTCGTCGTCCATTTTCAGCGCATCAAAATCCTGCTTGCTGATCGCTGGCATGCCGGAAAAAAAGAAACCGAGCAGCGCCGGCAATTGCGAGAAATGTTCAATGCGCGTTTGGATCAAGGGAATCATGGCTTTCAAATAATCGCTGTTCAACGCCCACTGTTGTACGCGTACGGCAAAGGCATCTACATCCAAATTTTCGCGTATCCAACAGCCGTTCAACCAATCCAATTTTTCCACATCAAACACGGGGCCGCCGAGCGTGATGTTGTGCAAATCAAAATGCTGCAGCATTTCAGCCAAGGTAAATTTTTCGGCTTCGTTGGGCATGGACCAACCCATGCGCGCCAAATAATTCAGTAAGGCTTCCGGCAGATAACCCATGCGACGGTAGTAATTGATACTGGTCGGGTTTTTGCGCTTGCTGAGTTTAGATTTATCAGGATTGCGCAACAGCGGCAAATGGCACAACACCGGCGCTTGCCAGCCAAAATATTCATACAACAGCAAATGTTTTGGTGCGGAGTTGATCCACTCTTCGCCGCGAATGACATGCGAAATTTGCATCAAGTGATCGTCAACCACATTCGCTAAGTGATAAGTAGGCATGCCGTCGGCTTTCATCAATACTTGCATATCGACTTGCTGCCAATCGATCACAATTTTTCCGCGCAGCAAATCATCAATTTCGCATTGCCCTTCCGCTGGAATTTTCATGCGGATGACATACGGCTCGTTCGCTGCCAAACGGCGCTGTACTTCTTCTGACGACAACAACAAACCGCGACCATCGTATTTAGGCGTTTCACCGCGCGCTTGCTGCTCGGCACGCATTTGGTCGAGTTCTTCTGGCGTGGCAAAACAATAAAACGCGTGACCTTTTTCGATCAGTTGCAGCGCGTAATCTTTGTAAATCGCCATGCGCTCGCTTTGGCGGTACGGGCCGTGTGGGCCGCCGACATCAGGGCCTTCGTCCCAGTTCAGTCCCAACCAACGCAACGAATCAAAAATAGCCTGCTCGGACTCCGCTGTGCTGCGCCCGATCGGTGTCTTCAATACGCAAAATAAATTGTCCGCCGTGCTGGCGCGCAAAACACAAATTAAACAGTGCGATGTAGGCGGTGCCGACATGCGGATCACCAGTAGGGAAGGAGCAATACGAGTGCGAACAGTGGTCATGGCGGCAAGCATTTGAGTGTGCGAAAGGAGGCAATTATAGATTAAGCCTGCGCCATATCCGCTTCGCTGTATTTGTCATTACCGGGAGTATGCAGATGCAGGTGAAATACCGTCTGCCCCGCACCTTCGCCGTTATTGATCAGCAAGCGAAAAGAATTGCCCACCGTGCTGCTCGGCCAATTTGCCAGCCACCAACATCAAATGGCCGAGCAGAACTGGTCATCCGGTTGGGCATCTACCAAACGCGCAATCGCTTTTTTAGGGATGACTAACAAATGCACGGGCGCGCGCGGATGAATATCGCGAATGGCGATACAGTGCTCATCTTCGTACAGTTTTTCGGCGGGAATTTCGCCGCGAATGATCTTGCCAAAAATAGTGTCGGACATGGTGCACTCCACGAGTAGGAATGCGCCCATTGTCCGACATATCAAGCCTGCGGTGTAAGCCCCATGCAGGGCAAACACAGCAGCAATGGAGGCGCTTACGCCGCGCGCGTCATGGCGCGTTCAATATCTTGCTGCACATCACCCAATGGACGCAGCGCAAACTTTTCCACCAATACATTGAGCAAGTTTGGCGTTAAGTAGTGCGGCAGCGTTGGGCCGAGGTGAATATTGCGCACACCGAGTGCCAACAAAGTCAGCAAGGCGGCGACGGCTTTTTGCTCAAACCATGACACGATCAAAGTCAGCGGCAAATCGTTCACGCCGCAATCAAATGCTTTCGATAAAGCCAGCGCAATTTGAATCGCGGAATAGCTGTCATTGCACTGACCGACATCCAACAGACGCGGAATGCCGCCGATATCACCGAAGTCATGACGATTGAAACGGTATTTGCCGCAACCGATAGTCATCACCACGCTGCTGTCTGGCGCACCGGTGGCAAAATCGGTGTAGTAATTGCGCCCCGGTGCTGCACCATCGCAACCGCCAATCAAAAAGAATTGTTCAATGGCGCCAGATTTCACTGCATCCACCACTTTTTCGGCGACACCCAACACGGCTTCGCGACCAAAACCGACGGTGATGAATTGTTCGATTTGCTCTTCGGCAAAGCCTGGCTGTTGCAACGCGCAATCGATCACCGCGGAGTAATCTTTTTTGCCGTCATTGCCGACATCAATATGCGTCACACCCTGCCAACCGACAGGGCCGGTGGTGAAAATGCGATCGCCGTAACCGTTCATGTTGGGGTCAATCAAACAATTCGATGTCATCAAAATCGCACCGGGGAACGCAGCAAATTCTGTCTGCTGGTTCTGCCACGCCGTACCGTAATTGCCCGCCAAATGTTTGAACGGTTTTAATTTCGGATAGCTGTGCGCTGGCAACATTTCACCGTGGGTATAGATATTGATGCCCTTGCCTTCGGTTTGTTGCAGCAAGTTGTACAGATCGATGATGTCGTGACCACTGACCAGTATCGCCTTGCCTTTTACTGGCGTAACGCGCACTTGTGTTGGCTCTGGAATGCCGAAGTTGTCGCGGTGTGCCGCATCCAACATGCCCATGATTTTCAAATTCAATTCGCCAATTTTTAGACAGGTGTCTAGCATTACGCCAATGTCTTCTGGCTTGGTTGCAAGAAAATCCAAATATTGATGGAACAAGCCAAACACTTCTTCACTTTCGTGATTTAGCATCATCGCGTGTTCGCAGTACGCCGCACAGCCTTTCAAACCGTATAGCGTCAAACAATTCAGACCTTGCACATCGGGATCATCGCGACGAATAGTCGCTTCCGGCGCCTGTTCCAACAAACCTTCCAGCGTTTTTGCAGGCTGAAACAGCGCCGGCCCCGTCAAGACTTCTGGTTGTACACCTTTTTTCTCGCAGGAAGCCAAGTACATCGCTTTCGCCCAATCGCGTACTTTTTCCGCATCGGCGATCATTTTTACAAAGCGTTGGTTATCAAAATTGACATTCGTGAGCGTAGAAAATAATGCCGGCGGAATAAAACGATCGACCGCAGGATCAACCGCACCGAACTGGCGTGCGCGGTGCGCGTATTGAGCGATACCTTGCAGCAAGTAAATCAGAATATCTTGCAAGTCAGCGGTTTCCGCCTCCTTACCGCACTTCCCTTTTTTGAACTGGCATCCGGTTACTTTTTCATTGACGAGGGTTTGTTCGCACTGGACACAATACATACAACATTCTCCGAGGGGTTGGGTACGCAGGAGAAAATGTATCTATAAAGTATTTTTAAAAAATTGATTTGGATTATCTTTTTACGCGAATGCGATAATTGGATGAGTGTGGTTGCGTTTACCAACTGCATCCAGCACGCGTGGAAATCTGTCCTGCTTGATGACATCCATCAAGGTGTAACTCTCTAATTCACTGTAGAAAGCCGCCTGCGCGCGCCGTAGCACTCGCGGTAACCCACAGGCCGGCAACACCACACAGTCCAAGCCCGCGCAATCAATCAGCGACTCTCTGTCCTCAAAGGCAGCCACCACTTCACCGATGTTGATTTCGCTCGCGGTGCGCTGCAAACGCAGACCGCCGCCCTTGCCGCGCGCCGTTTTGAGATAGCCGAGCTTGCCGAGTTTGTGCACCACTTTGCGCAAGTGCGCGAGTGAAATGCCGTAGAAATCCGACATTTCCTGCAGCGTGACCAAACGCCCAGGCTGCATGGCACTATAGATCAGCACGCGCACGGCATAGTCAGAAAAACGGCTCAATCGCATCGACCAAAACCCTCTTATCACTCAACACAGAAACATTGAACAGGCTGACGCAGAACACGCCGCCGCGTATAGTCCAGACTCCAATACAACAACAATGCATGGAGATCGGCGTGAACAACGCAATACCCGTTGCCAAAGGCTTGCCACTGCTCGGCTCACTGCTGCCGTTTATCCGCAACCCCCTGACAGCCCTGATAGTAATGACGAAAACCAACGGCTCCATGTTCTTCGTCAAACTTTTGCATAAAAAATTGCTGGTCATGGGAGGGACGGATGTCAATCGCTTCCTCAGTGAAGAGGGCAAGGACTGCATCATCTCCGAGGAGCAGTGGAAGGATTTGCGCGACTACTGGCAGTGTCCAAATATGTTGATTGCGATGGACGGGCAGCCACACATCGATGAGCGCCGACAGTGGAAGCGCTACATTTCGCGCGAAGTGGCGCACGGCGAGCAAGACCAAATGTTCACCGTCATCCGTCAATTTGTGGATCCGTATACCAACAGCGACGGTGTCTCTGTCAATTTATTCAGCCGTGCCTTGGTGACGCGCGAATTGTCTTACTTGTTCACCGGTGAAATTTTTCAACTGCCCGATGATCTCTCAGAGTCCATCGGCGAATATTTGAAAATGCTGCTGGTGGTTAAACTCAACAAGAGCCTGCCTGCTTTTGTTTTGCGCTTTCCCTTTTTTCAACGCCATGAAAAACGCGTGCAAGCCTTCGGTGCAGAATTGTTGCGCCGCGCGCGCGGAAAATTACACGAGGACAGCCTGTTTTCCATGGCAATCAAACGCGTGGATGCGGACCCCACGCGCAACGACGCTGAACTGCTGCCCATACTGCTCACGCCGTTTATCGCCGGACTCGACACCCTCGCCAGCTCGCTGACTTTTTTGTTGCAAGAATTGCTGAACAACCCCGCGCTGTTGGCGCGCGTGCGCACAGAAATTGATGCCGCCTGCGCCGCCAATAACGGGCAGCTGCCGCTGCCAGAAAACATGCGCACGCTTCCCGCATTGTTCGGCTTGTGCCAAGAAACGCTGCGCCGCTACCCTGTGGCCTTTGCCTCGTTGCGCCATGCCGCCAGCGATTTCACTTACCAAGGGCATCAAGTAAAAAAAGGGCAGCAAATTCTGTTCTTTAATGCCGCTCCGCATTTTGATGCGCAATATTTTCACAACCCCGATGCCTTCGATATTGATCGCTTCTTGGAGCCGCGCATGGAACAGCGCGCCCGCTATGCGTTTTCTCCCTACGGTCGCGGCCCGCATATCTGCTTGGGCGCCGCGCTGGCAGAAAGCATTTTTCTCTCCACCACCGCGTGTTTATTGCGCCACTACGAATTCAGCGCTGTGGAGCCCAATAAACGCTACCCGATGGTTTTTAATCCAGGGCCCAGCTTGCCAAATCGTTTTCGGATGCAGATACGCAGACGAACGATAGGGATGCAGGGGTAGTTGCGCACGCCCTTAAAAAATCGCAAAATGATCTATATATGAATCATTTATCGGTCAAAAGATCTATTTATGGATCAAAAACAGAAAATATTCGAGCGCACCCCCCGAGCACGCTCTCGCTATACCTTGGAAGCCCTCGGCTTGCTAGGCAGGCTCATTCGTCTGTCACGCATCGAGAAGCGCATGACCGTACAGGGGGTGGCAGACCGCGCAGGCATCTCTCGTGGCCTGCTACAACGCATTGAAAAAGGCGACCCCAGATGCGAAATAGGCGCTACCTTTGAGGCAGCGGCCATTGTGGGTGTCACACTGTTTGAGAGCGATATCAACAACCTAGCGGTACACAGCAAGCGCGCCAACGACATGTTGGCACTACTACCCAAATCCGTACATGCAGGCACAGCGGTCGCTCATGATGACTTCTAGCCCCGCCAACGAAGCGTTTGTCTGGATTTGGCTGCCGAATGAGACTACGCCAGTAGTCGCTGGTCGAGTCAGCAACCAGAACGGCTTGCTGCTGTTCAATTACGGCAAAAGCTACTTGGAACGCAGCAATGCCATCGCTATTTATGACAAAGAGTTGCCACTGCAGGCAGGCGTACTGCCGCTACCGAATGGGCTGACCATGCCGAGCTGTTTGCGCGATGCTTCGCCGGATGCTTGGGGCAGGCGCGTGATTATTAACCGCACACTCGGTGTTAAAGGCACTGGGGCGAACAATATTGATTTGGATGAGCTGACATATTGGCTGGAATCCGGCTCAGACCGCATTGGCGCTTTGGATTTTCAGCGCTCTCCAACCGACTATGTGCCGCGCCTAGCGAGCCAAGCAAATTCAGCAGGCATTGCACTAGAGGAGCTACTAGCTTCCGCAGAAAAAGTAGAAAAAGGTCTACCCCTGTCGCCAGAACTGGATCAGGCGTTGAACCATGGCAGCTCCATTGGCGGTGCCCGCCCCAAAGCATTGATTGAAACGCACGATAAAAAATACATCGCCAAATTTTCTAGCAGTTCAGATTTATACAGCGTAGTGAAAGCCGAATTTCTGGCGATGCGCCTAGCGGCATTGGCGGGTTTGCGCGTTGCCCCCGTGTGCTTGGAGCGCGCCGCCAATAAAGAAGTGTTGTTGATAGAGCGTTTTGATCGCGTAAAAACGGCACAAGGTTGGCAGCGCAAAGCCATGGTGTCGGCACTGACCTTGTTGGGCTTGGATGAGCTGATGGCGCGTTACGCCAGCTATGAAGATTTAGCTGAAATCATTCGCCATCGCTTTGTTGAACCCATTGCCACACTGGAAGAATTATTTTCACGACTGACATTTAATATTTTGTGCGGCAACAACGATGATCATGCACGCAACCATGCCGCCTTCTGGGATGGACAGCACCTATCGCTGACACCCGCCTACGACATTTGCCCACAAAACAGAACAGGCAATGAAACCTCACAAGCCATGTTGATCAAAGGCAATAACCGCATGAGCCAATTGGCCGTCTGCGTGGATGCAGCAGCGCAGTTTTTATTATCGCCCCATGCAGCGCAAACCATTATCGACAAGCAAATACAGAGCATCAAAGATAATTGGAAAGCTGTTTGCGAAGAAGCTCGCCTCAGCACGGTAGACAGAGAACTTTTATGGCAGCGGCAGTTTCTAAATCCGTATGTATTTTTTGATTAATGTTGTTTTAAAAGGAGAACATCGCGTGAACAAATGGCAAATCACTCTACTGGTTTTACTTTTATTAGCCGGCTTTGCTTACTGGTTCGCCGCCATGCCAGCCACCGTTTTACCGGCAGGCAAAGAGAGCCAAGCGTGGTTTACGGCGGGAAAGTACACGGTCTTAGTTGAAGATTTCAAAGCAGTCGATGCCGCGCGCAAAACACAAGCCAACAACGATTTTGCTGGTCGCGATGTGCGCGTATTGAAAGGAAAAATTTGGCGGCCGCAAGGTTTACAAAAACCGGGGCCGCTTTTGGTGTACAGCCACGGATTTATGTCTTTTCACACAGAGGGAACTTATTTAGTGCGCTTTCTCGCCAGTCACGGCTACACCGTAGTGGCTGTTAATTATCCACTGACGAATTTCTTTGCGCCGGGCAAACCACTGGGCAGTGATGTGGTAAACCAGCCCGGCGATGTGAGCTTTCTCATCACCGCCTTGCTCAAACGCAACAGTGATGCCAGCGATGTACTGCACAACACAATTGACGAGAAAAAAATTGCGGTGGCCGGTGTATCGCTCGGCGGCATGACATCCACCCTCGTCACGTTCCATCGCAAGGTGCGCGACCCACGCATCACGGCTGCAATCTCGATTGCAGGGCCGAATATGTTTACCGCAGATTTTTCACCAGCACGGGCACACCATTTATGATGATTGCCGGTGACGGCGATGCCATTATTCCCTTCGATAAAATGCCGCACCCATTTCGCAAAAAGACCAGGAAGTATTCTCGTCAATCTGAAAAATGCCTCGCACGCCGGTTTTGCACAACCGGCCTCTACCTTCATGCCTTCATGGCAAACCCGGATACGCTCGGCTGCCGACAAGTCATCAAAGGTTTGAAAAACAAACCAGCCAATGAAAGGAAATTGAATTCCTGCCCGGGCTGGATGCAGCGGCAGATGGCATCGACCTCAGTGACCACTGCCCTGCACAGGCGAGATTCCACCTCGCACCATGCAAGCCGCCAGGCAACACATATTTACCACGCTAGCGGCCTACAGCTTTTGGAGAGCGTGTTTGCTGAGGATGCACCCACGCACGCAGCGCCGCACGCCACTACCTACAAAACACTGCCAGAAAACAGCAGTGAAATAGCTGTCACTACCGGTCAGTCAGCGCAATAGCTAACTTGTTTGCCGGTGACGCGCCCTTTAGCGTACCGGCAACACTATTTAAGGAGAGCGCCACCATGACTGAGAAATGTCCCTTCCAGTTTGATTTGATGAATGCCGAGCGCATGGCGAGCGTGCCGTTCGAAGATTTCAAAACCCTGCGCGAAAAATGCCCCGTGTCTTGGCAAGAAGACACGATTCACAACGCAAATTTTTGGGCAGTGACCAAGCGCGACGATCTTGATTTTGTTTCCAAAAATCCCGAGCTGTTTTCTTCCAGCGAAAATCTCGCCCACCCTCAGCCGGGTGGCGATGATCCAAAGCGATGGAAATCATGCGTCAGCTCATCATCAATATGGATCCACCGGATCACATCAAATACCGCCGCGTAGTGCGCAACGCTTTCACAGCCAAAGCCGTGGATGCACTGGAACCGATGATGCGCAAAAATGCTAAAGAAATCATCGACAAAATTGCTACGAAAGGTGAATGCGAATTCGTCAGTGAAGTCGCCGCTGAGATGCCGTTGTTTGTTATCTGCGCTTTGATGGAAATGCCGTCAGAAGATAGGCAGAAGTTTTCAGATTTGGTGGACATCATGATCGGCATGGACGATCCAGAAATCGGCCAAACACCCGAAATGGGACAAGCCGCTGCTGCACAACTCTTTGAAATTGCGATGACCCTGGCCGTGCAACACAAAATCAACCCCACGCCCGGCTCGGTGCTGGATGCGCTACTTAACGGTGCCGTTGATGGCGAAAGTTTGAATGAATTTGAATTCTGCACTTTCTTCTTAATTTTGATTGCTGGCGGCGTAGAAACCACCCGCACTGCGACCAGCCAAGGCATGCGCCTGTTGATGAAACATCCGGAGCAACTGCAAAAACTGGTCGATGACCCAACGCTGATTCCCGATGCCATCGAAGAAATTTTGCGATTCTATCCTTCGTTCAATTTTATGCAGCGCACCGCCAAACAAGACATCCAAGTGGGCGAGATGGATGTGAAGAAAGGCGATATTCTGCGCATGTACTACCCTTCTGCAAACCATCAAGACGATATTTTTGGTGAAGACGCTGAAGTGTTTGATGTAACACGCGCACGCCGCCTACCTAACTTGCGCAACGAACACCGCACTTTTGGTATCGGTCAGCATTTTTGCATTGGCTCGCACTTGGCGCGCAAAGAACTATTGGTGATGTTCGAAGAAATGATTCCGCGCATCCGCAACCCGCGTTTGGTCGGCGAACCGCACTACCTCGTTTCTAATTTTATTCCCGCGATCAAATCCATGAAAATTGCGTTTGATCCTGAAAAATAATTTCCACTTACACCGCATTTAAGGAGAAAGACATGGCCACTTTTCACCCGATGAAAGCCATCGACGAAAATTTTTTTCGCAGTGCCAATTTAATTGCCAGTGCTAGCATGACAGCCAACTGCCCACCCGAGCGTTTAATGGAAACACTCGCCGGTGATGTGGTGTGGACTGAGTGGGCGCCGCCACTGAAAAAAGTGGAATGGACTACCGCTGCGCCGCACGGACAAGGCTCTAAACGCACCGTCACGCTAGCGGGCGGGCAAATGGTGAGAAAACTTTTTCATCTGGAAGCCCAATCAACAAGTCGCGTTTTATGTGGAAGAAGGCACGATTGCCGGCATTGAGGCTTTTGCAGAGAACTACGACATTCGTGTGTCCAACAACGGCCAAACCACGCACCTCACATGGACCGTTGCCATTCAAGTAACGGGCATCGGCGCGCTATTTATCCCCGTGTCACGCTTTTTTATGAATTTCTTTTTCAAGCGCTGGCTGCAAAACTACAAACGCATTTTGGAGAGAACTTCTTAAAATTATTCATCTTTATATGTATAGCAAAACACACAAAAGTTTGCATTGGCATAACGATACATGCTAAAAAGTACCGCCTTGTCTCGTCAACAGTGTTATTTTTATGAACAAGCGCAGATACAGCCTAAAATTTCCAGCACCAGAATCTCATCAACTCCGGCAAGACGAAGTGGGTTTTATCCTTGAAGAAAATGGAGAAACCCACAACTTGCGTTTCCACGATTATGGCGAAATTTACAAACGCCCAGGCCTATATGAGCAACTTTTTTATGACCGATTAAAGTGCTCTTCTCCTACAAAAATTAGCGAAGTGCTCGCTAAAGCCCTGAAACAAAGCGGCACGGAACTTAGTGAGATGCGTATTTTGGATGTCGGCGCTGGAAATGGCATGGTAGGAGAACGCTTATTTAATATGGGTGTCTCACGGCTAATCGGCATAGATATTGATCCTAACGCAATGGACGCCTGCCAGCGCGATCGCCCCGGTATTTATGACGCTTACTATGTCGGCGACTTGTGTGCTCAAGATCCCCATTTAGAAAATGAGCTGCTGGCGTGGCATCCAGACTGCTTAACTTGTGTTGCTGCACTCGGCTTTGGTGATATTCCCGAATCCGCTTTTGCCAATGCCTACAATTTGATTAAACCAGGTGGGTGGATTGCATTTAATCTGCGAGATTCTTTTTTACACGAAAGTAGCTCTTCAGGGTTTTCTCAACTAGTAAAGCGGCTATTACTGGAAGACACCCTAGAAGTTCATCATTTAGAACGCTACAGGCACCGACTATCGATTGATGGCACCCCTCTCTACTACTATGTTTTGGTAGGCAGAAAGAAAGCACAAATATCACTCACGCCAAGCTAACCTCTAGCTACCGAGTTATTAGAAATTACTTAAACGGCAATGTGCTAATGAATAGCAACATCGCCTGCAAGATCGGCGGCATCGGCGCGCTGTTTATCCCCGTGTCACGCTTTTTTATGAATTTCTTTTTCAAGCGCTGGCTGCAAAACTACAAACGCATTTTGGAGAACATGGCGTAACCGTCAACTCAATATCACCAACCCATAAAAAAGCGGCGCAATGCCGCTTTTTTATTGCCGAACACAGCACTTTTACAAAATTGGATACGGCTTGCCGTAAGTACTGACCTTACTACCCCAAGCATTGCTGTTCTGTTTGGTTTCAAACAGCGTGATTGAAGTGAAGTAACTCATGCTGCCTATTCTTAACTCCACACCAACATGCGCTTGTTGCGCATCCAGTGGAGAAGCGAGCACCAGATTTTTCAGGCTGACTTTCATCAAACCTTTTTTGCTGTCGAAACTGAAGGCAGACAAAATGTTGTCAGTTGCTGGATCGGTTTTTACTACTTTTTTCATTTTGTAGCTGATCTTGCCTACTTTGTCTTCGAGACGAGTACTTGCAAGCAAACTGGTCAAATCCTTTGTCAGCAACACGGTCACGCCGTCATACAATGTCAACGTTACGGTGGGATGATTGCAGTTTTTATTGTCATCTGGGCATGGATCAGTAAACACAAAATCTGCCAGCAGCGATGGATCCGCCAGATACATACTCAGTGCAGCGCTGTCTTTCGTGCTGCCTGCATCTTTCACACTGGCCGTTGCCACCACAAAACTGGCGTTGCGCGCCGATGAAGTCACAAGGTACTTACCCTTCTCATCGAGGAAAGTTTTCAGCGCGTAACCTTTGCTGCCGAGTATGGTGTCGTTCTCCAGCATTTCCGCCGGCAGGGTGGTACCGATTTCCGTGCCTGTCATTTTCACCGTCAATGCTTGGCTGGACGGCGTCCCCTTCACCTGCACTGCGGGCA